>CAVVPV010000038.1:0-12485 GCA_963750185.1 uncultured Verrucomicrobiae bacterium | reverse complement strand
TGAGAACAGCAAAACTGAGCAAAATGGCTGTTCCAAAAATCCGCGCGAAATCGCGCGATTTTCAGCAACTAGAGTACAATCAAAAAAACTGTTCTTTTATGGTTGCCGTCTTCGATAACACAGTGTAACGATGTTATTAAATGAAGCAGCGACTTTCACCCACTTTGAGCCAGATCCGGTTGCCCGTGTCTGGCGAAGGTTCATGGCGGTTCTCTTGCTGAGCGTGGCGCCGGCGCATGGTGCACTCGCTCAATCCACTGGATCGCTGGACAGTTTTATTTCTCCGCTCAAAAATGGACTGAACCTCATCATGGTTTTCGGATTCATTGCCGGCTGCGTGATGGTGATGTCCGGGTTCCTTAATGCTAAACGGGATGAAAACTGGAAAATGACGGTCATCTACGGGATCGGCGTCGCCGGTACCGTGGCTTTGATGAAGGCCCTCTTCGCCATGTTTGGCGGTGCGGCGAATAGCGCGGTGACCGGTTTCTGACGGCGTTTACCTGATCTCCTGGAGCAGAATTGACGATGAACGATAACCTCATTTACACGGATACGCGGCCACGCGCGCGTTCGACCGGGCACGCCTTCGGGTTTGAAGGAAACCTTGGATTTCCGGTGATTATTTCAGGCATGGGTTCAGTCTTTATCTTGACGATGCTTATGAACGGCGATAACGGGATGCCGTTATTCGTAAAGTTTGTCGTGGCGCTGCTTCCGACTGTTCTGACGATTGCCTACATCGTGACATTACGGAGCCGCAAGCCGCCGCGATTCGATGTCGATCTGTTCGCTTCCTGGATCAAAGGACGATCGTTTCAACCTGCGCGGATCCAACCGCGGCATCCGTTTGTTCCAAACAGATGATTGCTTCTCTCATAGGTGCGTGCGAGACCGTGGCCAGTCTGTTCACTGGGCAAAAATCCGCTCGGCCATCGCGCGTCTCGCGGGTCGGAATGCCAAACGGTTTTTTTCTGAATGATCTGATCTGGTTCGGTGACGGTTCCTCAAAGAAGACAGCGATTTCACGCGGGTTCATGGTTGAGCCGGGAGAGATCAGTGCCTTTAGCGTGACGCAGCTAAACGATCTGCATGAGCGGTTGCGAATCCTGCTTGGCATCCTCGGGGAAGAGTTCGCGCTGCAGATCCAGTGGACCATCGACAACGACTATCGCCAGGAGTTGGAACAATATCACCGCGAGACATTGAACCTGCGCCGCCAGGATCCGCTCCATGGTCAGTTCGGCGTATTGATTCGGGCGGAACGCTACGAACGCTACAAAACGGCAATGGAAGAAGGGCGCCTCCGCCGGGAACGGCTTGCACTCTTTTTTGCGCGGGTGATCGAGACCAAGGTTCCTGTCACCGGAGAGGGAGCGGGTGCGCAATATTTTGAAGCACTCTCGCGCAAAGAGAGCCGGGCATTGTGCGAATTCGCGATGGGTGCGTTGTCGCGCCTTTTTCCAGATTGCCGGATCACCCCGATGCGCGATCGGGATCACTTCCTGATGTACTATCGGTTTTTGAATACGAACCTGGAGTCGACCGCGATTGACCCAACGGAACTGCTGGATCCCGGCTATTCAATCCAGCAAAACTGTCTGCATGGTGAAGGCATTGCTGAATCGGCCGACGCTGGAGTCTCCTTCAAACTCGACTGTTATCACCACGCGATTTTCGCTGTTCGGCAATGGCCGCGCCGCACATTTCCCGGAATTGTGGCCGCCCTGACCGGGATGGGGTTCCAGGAGTATTCGATCACGATGAATGTCTACCCGAAGCGCGTTGATAAAGTCATCGAGAAAGAAGAGCAATATATTCAGCGGTTACAGATCGATGCGGTCTCGGAACGCAAACAATCCCTGGTTACGGACATGGTCGCGAAACAGGAGAAAGTCGCCGAACTGCAGCAAGGAAAGGTGATCCCGCTCAACGCGCTGTTCGTGGTTCGTCTCTGGCACAGAAAGCCAGAGCAATTGGCGGCGAGATGCGCCTCTTTGAAGAACGCATTTATCTCGATGGGCGGCGCAGTGGTTCATCATGCGACAATTCCTGAGAACGCTCGGCAGCTATTCTATCAGACCTGGCCCGGTTGGACCTATGGCACCTATCGAGCATTCGATTTGCCGGCTGAAGATGTTTACCTCGCTGATTTAATTCCATGGTCGGCGACGTTCACCGGGCATTTGGACGAAGCCGAAGCGATTTACAACGGAGCTAAAGGGAATCTCGTCGGAATCCGTACAAGGCTGGGGAACACTCCACAGCACGGGGTTCTGTTCGGCATGACCGGGGCCGGAAAGTCGGTTATTGTCGCCGATCTTCTGGCCCAGATCGGACATCGTTTCGGATTCCGCCTGATTGTAGAGGAAGGGCTTTCGCACGCAGTGCTCACCCAGACTCAAGGATGCCAGCCGATCATCGTGAACCCAGACGGGCATCTCACCGTCAACTACCTCGACACGTGCAACACGCCGCTGTCGCCGACGCACCTGGCATTCAGTGCCGGACTTTGCATGCTTTTTTGCGGGAACGAAGGGCTCGATGGAGAACGAAAGGCGATGCGGCACGCCATGATCGTCGAAAACCTGCAACAACTTTACACCGACGTTTTTAATGACTGGGTTGTTGCGAACGAACAGAGGGCAGAGGAACTCCGGTGGCGTGCCGCAGCGATTGACCGGTATCTCAAGGTTCGGATGCGTAGCTCGCACTCGAATTTCGTCGATGCGTTTGCCGCGTTTCGCGATTGGGAAATGCAGAATCCGGATGAAGCGGTCAGTTTTGTTCAGGAGTTGACGGAGGAGATGGTTGTTGATTTCGCGAAGAGTCCCGGGACAGCCAACTACGTTCGCGATCTCGCGTTTGCCTGCTTTCAGCCGGATCAATTTCCGACCCACAGCGGACTGATCGAACAGCTTCTGTTCAATCCCCGCGGCGGAGCGAAGGAACGGGAAGAGTGTGACCGCGTCGGAAAGCTTCTTCGTGCCTGGAGTCGAGACGGAGAGAAGGGGAGGCTTTTTGACGGCGTCAGCAACATCCGCATCGATGACAGAGTCGCACACTTCGAGCTAGGGCAGATCCCGGAGCACGCAACTGAAATGCGTGCAGCCGCCAACTTTCTTGTGGCGAACTATGGCCGGCAAAAAATCATCACGATGCCGCGGTCCGTTCCGAAGATTGCGATATTCGAAGAGGCTGCTCGAACCCTCGAAATCCCCGGGGGTGTGCGAATGATCCAGGAATACTATCGGCAGATGCGCAAGTTCGGGTGCAACATTCTGGCTGTCGTCCAGCAGTACGACGTTCTCAGAAACTCCGAGGCGCGGGGTGCGATCATCGGGAATTCAAAGATGTTTCTGGTCACATCTCAGCAAAGCCGGGAAGACGCAAAAGAGATCGGTGAGGCGCTCAGTCTTTCCGAGAAAACGGTGGATACGATCAATTCCTACCCGCTTCCCGAATTGATGGATCCGAGGGAACGATTCAGTGCGTTTACTTACGTCGCGAACGACAAAATCAGGCGGTTGGTCGGAACCGTCAAAAACGTCGCATCGCGGGAGCTTCTCTACGCAGCGGCGAGCGACAATGAAACATTCGATCGTCGAACTGCGTCGCTCGGTAATTATCAAAACATTGTTACCGGAATCATCGAGGAATCGGAAAAATTGCTCGCTGCCAGTGAAGAGTCCGCAACCAAGCCAATACTATGAAAATGATCGGTATTCCAATCAGCTTAATCCTCGCGGGTTGCACCGTCGGACCAACGGTGCCGAAAGGGGAGTTGACCGTTCAGGGGAAAGGCTCCGAGGCGCTGACCAATGATGGGGACCCGCTTTTGAACAGCGGATTGGACGCGCGCAAGGTACCGATCGAGTTTGCGAAGGGTTACACAAAGGGAGTTTCCGACCAGGTAAAACGGACCTATTGGGCGCGGCAGGACGCCCAGAAGACGGCGGATGACGACCTCGAGGGCCGAGTCCGCTATTACAACGCCACGATTCCGGAGCGCCAGGACTCAAACGGAGTCGTCCGGGTTCAACGAGAGGTCATCATCCCGATTGTGGAGTAATCATGAAAATCAAGCGAATCGTCGGATCTACGATCTTGCTGTGGAGTTTCTTTGCTACCGCGCGCGCGACTGTCGTCATGCACGATCCGATTCATACGGTGATGAACATCGCGCAACAGGTCTACGGGCAGGTCAAGCAGGAGATGCAGCATGCGGAAGATATCAGCAAATACGCGACGATGATCCAGAAGCAGTTGGAGCAGATCAATCAACTGACCAATATCATTAACCAGGATATCGAACAGCTGCAACGGTTCGGCAACCCGGATACCTACGTTAATATGCTAGGTCTGGACCAACTCTTTCAGGAGATTAACAGCATCAAAGCGGGAGTTGGCAAAACGGTCTCCGATTTCAGCTCGGTCGCAAATGGTCTGTCGGCATTGAAATACACCGGTCAAGGTCTTTACCAGGATCTTAGCACTCTGACGGACAAATATGGACAGCCGATGAATTACGAAACTGCGAGCTTCAAAAAATTCGGAGTGCTCCAGGATATGAACGACGATTACAACCGGCAGTTGGCCGCCGTGAATCAAGCGTTTAACCAGCTTGAGAACGATGTCCGGAACACCGCGAGTCAAATCAACAGCGCCGGTTCTTTGGTCGAGACAGAAAAGCTGAAGGCGAAATTGCAGGCGCTCCAGGGAAACCTGGATAGCAATATGAATCGCGCATCAGTGGCGGCTCTCAAGGTACTCGTGCAGAGCGAAGTAAATCGAAACGATCAAGCGCGCCTGCAGGAGGCGGGGCGCCAACGGCGGATCCAGGAAATGTCAACGGAGGATCAGCAGTTGAGCAGTCTGGGCAGCGAATTGCTAGGGCCTCCGAGCGGGAATTGAACAACTGATTCACTGACTTATGGGGGCTCTACTTCCATCAGCCGACTTGTATAGTCAAGCGGCGAGCGGGCTGGATAAATACATCAATCCGGATTCGTTGGTGAATACGATTCAGAGCGCGGTGAGCGTCTATATGCCGGCCGCCTATGCGATTGCGTTTGTACTCCTCACTTCGGGTACGATGCGAGAGTTTTTATACCCGGAGACGCGCCGTTTCTTTGGGACATTGTTGCGGACCCTGGTGCTCGTCGCGTGCATGAGTGGCGCTCCGACGCTGGTTGGTTGGTTTAAAAGCGCCGCCAATGCGCTCGCTGAAATGCCGTCTGGCGTGTCGTTTTCTATAAATGATACTGCCTACTACCTGGGCGGCTCGCAGGCTCCTACCCTGACCCAATTGGAAAATGCGTTGCAGTCGAAGGTGCAACTTGGGAGCACGGGGACTGGCGGCGCTGCAACCAGTAGCTCTTCCTGGAGTCCTCTCGACTGGTTAGGCAGCTCCGGAAAGGCTTTGCAAGGCATGCTGTCGGGCGCGCAGCATATCGCCTGGGAAGTGCTCTTTGCCATTTTTCTGCTGTGGCTGTTGCTATGCAAGGTCGTGATCATATTGATGCTGTTTATTCAGAAAGTGATCGTAATCGGGTTTACTCTGTACCTGCCGATTGCAATCGGTGAATACGCGCATCGGTCTCTGAAGAGCAAGGCCGTCAGTTTCTTCCTGACGTTTGTGGGAGTGCTCGTCTGGCCGGTCGGATGGAGCCTGGTCAACGCGGTGACGATGGGGATTTTAAAATCGGTGCCTGCGCCTGGGGGCCAGAATTTTGTCACGCTTTTAGTGGCAATCGTCGCAGCGATTCCGGTGTTCCTCTGGATCCTGATTGGTTATGTCGTGGCGCCGATCTATGTGCAGAAAGTTGTGGCTCGCGGTGGGGCAGCGATCCAGGGCTTTGTTGGCACAATGATTTCCACCGTTGGGCAGAGCTCGGCGGCGGCAGTCGCCGGGGCGCTGGGAGCGCCTGCAGCGGTTCTGAGCGTCGGACAATTAAATAGTGGCGGGGGAGCTCGAAAGACTCGATCGGAGGGGCGCAGTCCCAGATCTGAAAGGATATTCGGCGAATCAGGCGGTGGAACCGACTATGGCTTGGGCGACTCAAGCGATGCCTACGCTGCGCCGGCCGAGCGGCGGCGTGGAGCGGGAGGTGTGTTGGGCATCAGCGCAGGGGTTATCGGGGCCGGCGCAGCCGTGGCAAAGCCTGTAGCTGCGGTGATGGCGGCCGGAGGGCCGGTCGCGAGGCGATTCGGCAGTGCCGCTCAATTTATCGGCCATGCAGCGGCCGAAGGCGCTGGGGAAACGAGCGGGATGGAATCCCGCGCAATTCGGCTGATTGACGACGGCAGTCGCCGAGCCAACCGATCTTCGCTCCAGGCAAGGCGTTATATAGAGAAGATATAGCCACTGAATCCAGGTGAGATGTAGATGCCTCATAAACGAGCGCAACTAAGGAACAGGCCTCATGGATGAAAAACATACCTCAAGTGAGATCGATACGGAGGAGCCCTGGGCAGCCGAGGTACATTTGGTCCATACGCCGGTCTTTCGCGATCCGGTCGCGGAGCTGGACAGGCGATCCGGCAGTGCCGCATACGCGTTAGCCGCAGGCCGGCGGACGGTTCGGCTCCTCTGGATTGCTTTGATCGTTTCGCTTTTCGGCAATCTGGTAATTCCGGTCTGCATCGTGATGGCAATGGTTCGTCCCGAGAAAGTCGCGCTGATGGATGGAACGGAGTCGCTCATCATCGCGCCCTTGGTGCCCATCGAGGAAAGCAACGAGATCCTGGAGACTGTTTCTCTTTGGGCTGCCAAATCGTTTATGGATAGAGGCCCACAAGGATTCGACACGCCCGAAACGCTCGAACGGATCTTCCTGCCGGAGGCAGCCAAAAAAGCGGAGTCGGAATTCAAAGGTGTCGCGGCGGAGTTTTTGAAGAAGAATATCCATCAAAAATTCGAAGTTGCCCGGGTCGACCTGCAACGGCTCGAACAGGGCGTTGTGATAAGTCATGTGGTTGGGCAACTGCTGACTCAAGCTCAGATCGGCGATGAACAGGTAAACGAGCCGCAGCCGATGACCCTGAACCTAAAGCTTGTACGAAATCCTTTTCTCGGGCGGAACAAGCGGTATCCGTTCGCGGTTGCGGACTACGCGTTTGGTCAGCCCGAGCAGCTTTCAACCCAAAAACGAGAGTAAAGTCCGATGCGCTTCATAAAGATATTCCTGGCTGGCGCTCTCCCGGTCCTGGCGGCTGCGAATCAGAACCTTGCTTCCAAAGTCGTCCGCATCCCTCTGAACCAGGATGAACCGGCGATTGTGAAGACCGGAACGAACGGAATCACAACGCTCGAATTCCCTTACAAAATCGAGGCGCTGGATGGGTTCGGATTCAGTCTCAACCCTTCTCCGGACGGTCCAGACCTTTTTCAGATCTCTTTCAACAAAGGAACAAACTTTCTTTCACTAAAAGCGATGCGGGAAGGGGTGGAAGGAAATCTGACGGTAGTCGTTGATGGGAAAGTCTATAGCCTTTTTTGCAAGGCCGATCCCAATCCCAGTTTTGTCGTAATTTTCGAGGATAATGCGGCGAGACCGGTTTCGAATCCGCGCGAAGTTCTTGCCAGGAATAAACCGGCCTCGCCAGGGCGACTGCTCGGTTTCCTGGACAAGGTGAAGGCGTATCCGACGCTTAAGGCAAGCGCGCCGGAAATGTTCAAGAACATGCAGGTCGCGGAGCCGAACTCCGAATCGAGTGTCGACGGACTCAAGGTCACATTGCGGCGTGTTATCCGGGATGACTCCCTCGATTCAGTCGGTTTCGAGGTTGAGTTTAATAATCAATCTGGAAAGGATTTTTTGTACGATCCGGAAAGCCTTGGCATTCGTGTAGGCGACGAGGTCTATCCGCAGGCGATTTCCGATGCGGGAGGCGCTGTGGGTGCGGGCAAGACGCTGCCGGCGTTCTTCGTGGTCTCCGGATCAGCGACAGGGGAGCGAAACGATCTGGCGGTGAATAACAAATTCGACATCGTGTTGCGGCAGATCGTTGGCGAGCCGGAATCCAGACTATCGACCGAATGGCAGGAGCCTCCGGATGCCGTGCCGGCGGCAATCGGTAATCCGCAGCAACCATCGTCGTCTGGCGACACAACTCGCGCGCCGGTTCCGGCGGCGGTTGCTGAAGAAAAACAATCGAAGCTGGCGGGCCGGCGCCGAACCAGACAGTCGACAACTTCTAGGGCGAATGGCACCGCTCAGGCGACCAAAAGAGAGAAAAGCACCAGGAATGTGGGACAGCTGGATGAGTAAACGGATATTCTTGCCGCTCGGCCTTGTGGTGAGTCTTGCGGGCGCCGTTGTCTGGATGGCGCTCACGCAACAGCGAGGTCCGCAGAAAATTGCTCGGCGCGAGAAAGAGTTGGAGCAGGACGCGGAGAAATTGACGGATCCAATGACATCTTCGATTCGGAATTTCAATCCGGTCGTGTTGGCGAAGCCGAAGCGGCATGCTTTGCGCGGAGAACCTGTGTTCGCGGAGGATCGACCGGAACCTCAGGATGCCACTAAGAGCGCTGCAGCGGCTCCACTGACGATTTATGCGGCTGACCCGCAGCCGCCGACGGTCCAATCCCGCGAGCCAAAGGGAGACTACGCGCCAGCATTCCGGCTCGTGAAATGTCAGCTTGTGAACACGGTTGACTCAAGCAATATCACAACACCAATTATCGGTCTTGTAACCGATGACCTCTGGTGGAATGGCAAGATAATCGTCCGCGCCAATTCTGAAGTTCATGGAGTCGCAAACGTTGACCGTGTCCGGGAACGAATCGCCGGCGATGGCGAATTTACCTTTGTCCTCAATGAGCCGGACGGTGCCGGACGCGAGCTGGTTGTCCGCGGAATGGTACTTGATATGGAGAAAGATGACAGCCTCGACAGCTACGGGATCACAGACGGAAGCGCCGGGTTGCGTGGGGATGTCATCCGCACTGCGAACAGCGACGTGATCAAGCTCTATGCAGCCTCGCTGATCAGTGGAATTGCCGGAGCGTTTTCTTCCAACGCGAATGGGGTACTCGGGAATCGAGTCTACACGAACAACAGCGCGCTTGGTCTGAGCGCACTCCAAGGCCTTGCGGTGAACCCGACGGTGGGCGCCGCGCAAAGTGTTCTGGACCGGTACGCCGAACAAATTGAGTCAAGCATCGAACGGGACGGCTTTTTTGTGCGCGTCCCGGCGGGAAAGCAGTTTTACGTGTACTGCACTGAAGCCATCGATCTCTCCAAAGCAGTGGTCGCGGCAGACGACGTACGGACAGCACGCGAAAATGCGGACTTCTCGAAACGCGAGGAACGTTCTGAAGTTCGCCGGGCGTTGCCGGTAATCCCGAATGAATTAACCAACCAGCTGCTTCCTGCGCTTGGTCAAGTAATAAATAACACAAACAAGTAGTGTATGCGATATTCTGTTTATATCTTCGCAATTGTTGCAATGGCCGGTTGCCACTCCGAGCAGTCCGTTTTGATCGTGCCCGCGCAAAGAGCGGGGCAGACAATACCGCGCGAGGTTTTGTCTACGGTTGCGATTCGCACAGATCCAACAGCAGGTATGCGGCACTCCGAAATGATTAAGGTCTACGGAGTAAACCGATACGTCGATGCGGGAGATCCACGCGTGGTGCACGAACGGCATGCCATTTATCGCCTGGAACCGCAACCAACGTGGGTGACTCGGTCGCCAAAAAGTCACAATGAAGTGATTCTCGGTCCAATCGTTGGTCTTCGCAGGCCGGAATATGCTCCTGAGCCAATGCCTGGGGAGACGGCAAGAGAGCTTATTCAAGCTCGCCGTGGTATTCAGGAGGCAAATGATGGCATGAATGCTTTGCGAGAGAATCAGGAGAAGCTTGCGGGCAGCGTCGCCTCTTTTGCGAAGGAGACGACTGATGCCGAACGAAAACTGACGGCGGTTCTTTCCGCGTTGAACCAGCGGGTTAAACGTCTCGAAGGCGATAACGCGGCCTCCGCCGATGAACAGACCGCCAGGCAGTCGACAGGGACGGGAGATGACGCTGTTGTTGTTCGTAGCCCGAATCCGTAAAGACGCACTCGTGCGAATATTTTCTCCTTCATGTCGCTTGCGTCTTGATAAACAGTCAACTGATCCGGCGGCAGCGCATATGCATTTACTTCAGCGATTCAGAGCTCGCGGAGGCGTCAATATGTGGGCGAACCGTCTCGGTCTGCGCGCCTTAGGAGAGGTGCAAAGCGGGGACGCTTCGCTTACTCCCGCTTAAGTATATGCTTATGCGCGGCTGTCGGACAAAAGAGATGCTATTTCAGGGACAGGAGACCAGATGTATCGGCTCGACGAAAGGACCGATCCGAAAGAGAGATGGTTGAAACCAGATCTTGATTCGGAATGGCGCTTTTATATCTCAGGATTGGCTGGTTACATGAAGTCCCGAATTGCCGGCCAAGAAGGGGCGATCGACCGGATCGCTCGAGCCGTCCAGGCGGCTGAGCTCGGCCTGAATGAGAGCGGCAACCGGCCAAGGTGCAGTTTCCTTCTTCTTGGGCCGACCGGTGTCGGAAAGACAGAGTCGGCAAAGTGTTTCACCGAGTACCTTTTCGGATCACGCGCTGCGTTGGAGATGCTTTTCATGAACGAGTATTCATCTGACGCGCGATTGCCTCAATTTTTGCAAAATACGGAAGTCGCGATTCGTCGACATCCCGATGGTGGAACTCTCCTGTTCGACGAGATCGAGAAGGCGCACGCGCGATTAATCGACATCTTTTTGTCGCTGCTCGAAGAAGGGGAGTTGACGACTTTTTCCGGGAAACGAATTTCTATTTCCAAGTTTTATCTGGCCCTGACGAGTAACCTCGGAAGTGGCGATCTCGCGAAAATGGAAAACGCGCGGTACGCTATGATGGAACGCGTGGCTCTGGACAGCGCAAGCCAGGCGTTGAGGCCTGAACTGTTCGCACGCATCACAGAGCGAATCGTCTTCAAGCCTCTAGGTCTCGAGGTGCAGAAAAGCATCATCGACGGGTTAATCCGATCGAAACTGGACGTCCTTTCGCGTTACTTCGCAATGGACCTTTCTGTCGATACCGGACCCGTTACGGCATTTCTTCTGCGCGTCGGATACAATCGGTCTCAGGGCGCCCGTCGCTTGCGTCAAGAAGTGGATAGACAGTTTAACCTGGCGTCGCTGGATTGCGCATTGACCGGGACAAGGCCGAGCGAAGGCAAGTTTTATTACGACGCGAGTGCGGGGCAACTGGTCCTGAAGTAATGCGAGACTTTTGCGAGCGTTCTAGGCCCGTCTTTCTCTAACCAAAGTGTCTCAATTTTAATCCGAAAAAGCACCTTCGGTGCTTAACAGCGCGTAGCTCAACCCGCTCGCTCTTCAAGAAAAAAGAAGAGGCCAGAAAATGTCTGGCCTCTTCTGCATTACCTGCAGGTTGATCTACCTAAGCCGCGTCAGGGCTCATATTGATTTGGAAATGCCGACGAAGCGAAACTGACCGTGCTCAGAACGCGTACCGGAGGCCGAAACGCGTCAAGAGGAAGTTGTTTTTCGATTCGTTGACAACATTGTAACGAACGTCAGAGAACAATCCGATGTGCGGTGTAAACCGGTACTCGAGTCCGCCCCCGACATCGCCCAACACTTCATCCGACGAACTATGTCTGTTTCTAAAAGGTGCAAACTGACTGCTGAATCTGTCATTGTTATTGAATATTCCGCCGACTCCGCCAAACGCATACGGCGCGAGATGCAGGCCGGGGAAGTTGTTGTCCAATGGATAACGCAGTATTGCGTTCGCTGTTACAGTTTGTCCAAAGTTATCGCCCGGGATTTCGTTGAAGAAATTTCCTTCGATGGCGAAGCCCAGGAACTGAAGAGGGAAGTACTGACCGTCAACACCACCTCCCCAGGCGTGATTTCCAATTGCCCGAACATTGTTGTTGTAGGTCCAGCCGTACGAACCGAAAGCGCCGAGGCTGAATTCGTTGCTTCGGAAGTAGCTTACCGGTGGCGGTGCTGGTGGCGCAACGACCTCCTTGGAACTGGTGACCGCCTCCCCTGCAGACGCAGATACTGCGAGCGACGCAAAAATGACAACGGTTAAGGCGTTGATTCTTTTCATAGTATGTCTAGGTTAATCTCGTAATCCATTTGACGAGTGCTTCGTAAGTTGGTTTCAAAATTTTTTCTTGTAAAGGGACATATTACAAAAAACTTCACCTGAGGCTTCGCTTGTCGAGCCGCTCCAGGACTTGCCCGGATGCTAAAAAATGAAAATTAATAATTGAATAAAATCCGGTCTCACTCGTCATTTGAGGCATTTTCCAACTACCTAATAATATCGTTATACGATCTATCATAATAGCTATCGTGCAGCTAGATAGTTGGCTAGCCAACCGCTAAGTTGTGCAAGTTGTTTGGAGAGCAGGGGTTATCGGTCAACTCGGATTGAAGAAACCGAATTTCTTGCGTGGCGGGA
>CAVVPV010000037.1:155000-176854 GCA_963750185.1 uncultured Verrucomicrobiae bacterium | reverse complement strand
GTAGCTGGAGCCTTCGAATAAGACGGTTTCTGCGTAGCCGGGATGGCGCTTGCGCCACTCTTTGTCAGAGCCTTGATTTTATGTGTGCAACCTGGATACGAGGGGAGTCGAACCTGTTTCCTGCCTGCTATGTCCGGCAATGTCCAGGAAAGCCATTGTCCATACCGCTTTCAACGTCCGTCAAGGTTTTCCTGGATACTAGGAGAAATCCTCGGATATCGGCGGACCTGTTACTAGGTCCGCCAATCCAACTTATGTAAATACCTAATGATAAAGCACTTGGAGGCGAGGGGAGTTGAACCCCTGTCCTTAAGACTGTCGTTCCAAACTTCTACATGCTTAGCCGGTCAATATAGGGAGCAAGTTTGCGGATCGGCGCGCGTCGCTTGCTCTTGTGTCCACGAAATAACACTCGTCTTCCGGCGCGGTCACCCCGCCATCGGACCAGCCTGCTGTCGTCGCGTCCAGCCTTAGCAGGCGTCCGGCGGGACACGTCACGGATTAATTAGGCCGCGAGAGCGAGATCGTTAGTCTCAGCAGTTATTTTTTTGACTCGATATTTTTACGAGGCCAACGAGTCATCCTCGGCATGCCGCCTGGATCTCAAACCTTAAGTCGAAACCAGTACGCCCCCATTTCAGTGGGTTTTTCAAAATAGCCTACAGCGCGGTCCGAGGCAAATGCTGCTCAGATTTCGAACGCAAGTACCTGGTTGTCCCTGCTTTCGTCCAGGAGATCTTGTACCGTTTTCGCACTGAGCACATCACGAATCGCATCGCGTGCCTGCCGCATCAAGGGCCGTAACGGGCAACGGATCGGGTCGGGGCATCCACACAGCTCGCCGGGCGGTTCGGACGCGCACGGGAGCGGAGCGATCGGGCCGTCCAAAAGTTCAACAATCTCCAGGATTACAATTTCCGACGGCCGTTTGCGCAGCGTGTAACCACCCCCTACGCCTCGCTTGCTCGACAAGAGCCCCTCGTTTCTGAGGCTTAGCAGGATCTGCTCGAGAAATTTTACGGGAATGTTTCCCCGCTCAGACAATTCCTGTATCTGATGGACCTTTTCTTTCTGATCTTTGGCGATGAGCAAAAGTGCTCTGAGCGCGTACTCCGCTCTCCGGGAAATCCGCATTCTGATTCAATTAACCCTAATATCACCCAAGTTTCTAGACTATTCGCGAGCACTGGGCCCGCAGCCCAGGCTTTCAAGCTGGACCTGAGTGCAAAAGACGTGCAGCGTGCGAGATGTTGTTATACCCCCCGGTTCCAATCAGCTTTTTGGGCATTGGCTTGATGGGCAGGCCAATGGCAATGAATCTCGTCAAGACCGGTTACCAGGTGACCGTCTGGAACCGAACGGTTAGCAAGGCAGCTGACCTCGTCAGTGCCGGCGCCAGACTTGCCAAATCGCCGGCCGATGCGGTGCGTCAGGCGGAGGCCGTGATTCTGATGGTCGAAAACGGCGTGGTCGTCACCCAGCTTTTGTTTGCTCACGGCGTGGCGGACGCCTGCAGAGACGGAGCCTTGGTGATCGATATGAGCTCCATTTCGCCTTCGGTTGCAGAGGATCACGCGCGGCTGCTTCACAAGAAGGGATTGCGCCACATTGACGCCCCAGTCTCGGGTGGAACCATTGGCGCGGACCAGGCGACCCTTGCGATCATGGCCGGTGGCGATGAAGATGATGTCGCGAATGCGAGGCCGCTTTTTGCGGCGCTTGGAAAGTTGACGCATGTCGGTCCTCACGGGCGCGGACAACTTTGCAAGCTCGTGAATCAGTGCATTGTGGCGATAACCATTGGCGCAGTGGCGGAAGGTCTGACGCTCGCAAAGATGGGGGGCGCAAATCCGGCCAAAGTCCGGGAAGCAATCATGGGCGGCTTTTGTCAGAGCCGAATTCTGGAACTTCACGGCCAGCGGATGGTTGATCGGAATTTCGTTCCAGGCGGTTTTGTCAAACATCAGCTCAAAGACTTGAACGCTGCTCTCAAAGTGGCGGCCGATATAGGGGTTCAGCTGCCGCTTACCGAGCGGGTTTGCAAGATGTTTCAGTCACTTGCCAACTCCGGGAAAGGGGAGCTCGACCATAGTGCCTTGATTCTCGAAATCGAAGCGATGCAGGAAGAAGTAAAAAGTAAAAAGTAAAAAGGCAGAAGTACTGGGGCAGGGTCAGAACTCACAGGCGAGACGCCTGTTCATTAAGTAAAAAGTAAAAAGTTAAAAGGCGGAAGTACTGGGCACGGTCAGAACGCAGGCGCGTCCGTTCTTCACTTCTTCATTTTGCCTTCTGCCTTTTGCCTTTTGCCTTTTCTTGCGATCTCTGCGTAGAGCGCTTCGTATTGATCCGCGACGCGGTTCAGATCGAACAGGGGCGCCATTTCCCAGCTCTTTTGCCGCATCGAATTTCGAAGATTCGGTTCGGTTAAAACCGTTTTCAGATGCAGTATCCAAAGGTTCGGCGACTCAAGCGGAATGAGATAGCCGTTGACGTTTTGTGTCACACAATCGTGAAGAGTTGGGAGATCGGACCCGACCAGAACCAGCCCAAATTTCAACGCTTCGAGCACCGCCACGGAAAGTCCTTCTGCGCGAGAGGGTAAAACAAAAATGTCGGCTTCCGTCAGTTTCTTTTCGACCAGGCGGCGATCGAGCCAGCCATGAAAATGGACTTTGGCTGAGAGATTGAATTCGTCGATGGCCGTTTCCAGTGCGTGTCTTTCTGCTCCGTCACCAACGATATCGAGTTCCCAATCGAGCGTGCGTATTTTTGCGAGGATTGACGGCAGGTAGAGAAGATTCTTTTGAGAGTTCAGCCGGCCGACAAAAATCATGCGCGGAGTTCGATTGGCCGGTTGAGGGAGAGGGGGCCGGCCCACGAGCGAAATGCCGTTTGGGATGATTGCCGGACTACATCCGTACGCTTTCTGAGCGAGATCCCCGACGAATTTGCTTACGGCGACAGTTTGGGCTGCCTTTCGCCAGATCGGCCGGATCAATGGATTCAGCCATCGGAACAGATTGTCTGTTTGTTCCGGGATTGCGCCTGGAACATCGCCGAGGTGCGCTGTGATCACGTAGGGCCGGTCAAAGAGCCGAGTGCATGCAAGCGCTAGCATCCCGGTCGGAACGGCAAAATGTGCGTGTATCAAGTCCGGCTTGAATTTGGCAATATGCTGCAGGGTAGGGATTGCGCTTGAGACCAGGTACCCAGCCATTTCGAAAGGGGTGCACTGATCGGCCCGTTTCCGGAACCCCCAGGTGCGATAGATGTCGACGCTGTCTGCCACCTCGTAAGCGGGCGTCCCGTTAAATCGGATTGTCTGGACACGGACGTAATGCCCACGAGCCGCGATGGCTTCGGCGATCTCCTTCGCCGCGCGTCCCCCGCCGCCACCGACCGGGGGCCACTCGTAGCAGAGGGTTAATATTTTCAGGGCCTTTTCCGGCTGAAGGAGTTTGGTTGTCGAATTCTCCGTTTGTCGCACGTCTGTTCCTAATGTGGCCCAGGAATCATTTTTGGATGCGAGTGTTGAAGGCGCGGCCAGAACGATGAATCAGATTCCTGATTGAGGCGGCACGCCCCCGCGAAGGTCTATTCTGCCGCGCTTTCAGCGCTTTGCCACTACTTTAATTGATTCCTGGGGCTCCGCTCCACCCCATAAGCGCTAACTTATCGCAGCGGCTGGAAGGTGTCGTTACGCATTTATCCCGGAGGGATTAAAACGAGGGTAGCCTGGCACGAAGTGCCTGGAAAAAAGAAGACCCGTCCAGTCCCGTAGGGACGGTTGATCAGATTTAAAAGCGCACGATGTAAAGTTCGACGAAAAATATCTCTGGGACTAGTGAGCAGATCAACCGTCCCTACGGGACGGATCCGCTTTTCTTTTGTTTCCAGGCACTTCGTGCCAGGCTACTTTCATTTGGTCCCTCCGGGACTGATATCAGCCTTCGCGGCTAACCCCGACGAATGTCGGCACTCCGTGCGCATTTCTCACGGGGTCGTGAGAAATCCGGGTTAGGAATCAAGGAAAGTCGGTCAGGCCGCAGACAAAGCCGCTAACAGTGGGGAATGCTGCAGTAGCCATGCGCACCAGAGCATCCCGCGGTCGTCCCGTTTTCCCGTGCGATGATCGTCCAGCCGGCGTTTGATCCAGCCCCAATCGATCCCAGCCGGCGCTGCAGCACCATTGAGGCTCAGGTCGCCCGCTTTGAACCAGTTGCCAATCGGACTGCCAAATCCCTTTTTTGGCCGGTCAATCACCTGATCCGGGATCAGACCCCGAACCGCTCGTTTGAAGAGAAATTTGGTGATTCCGCCGCGCAGTTTGTAGCTTGCCGGGATTCGGCGCGCGAGATTGACGACATTGATGTCCAGGAACGGAGACCGCGCCTCGAGGCCGTGGAACATGCTTGCGCGATCAATCTTGACAAGGATGTCATCTTGCAGATAGAGGCGGACAAAGAATTGAATTGCCCGATCAACGTCGTTTTTTGCGGACGGATGATTCCATGCGGCGATCGCTTCCGAGTAGAGCGCTTCCGGATCCGGCTTTTTGTCGAAGAGTTCTCCAATTTCCTGAGGGTCGAGAGGCCCCATCCAGGTTGGCAGCCAGTATTGCTTCGGAAAACTCAAGCCCCGGAGTGTTCGCTTGAGTTTGAAATCGAGACTCATGTTTGCGTGCGACACAGGTAGCCGTTCCGCTGCTGACCGGACGACTTGATTGATTTTTTCCCCCGCCACCGCACTGTAAAGCCGAGCCGGTCGAAGCGCCCGAAAAGGATCGTATCCTGCAAACAGCTCGTCGCACCCGTCACCTCCGAGCACCACGGTGACATTCTGGCGGGCCAACCTGGAAACGAGCGACGTTGGAACGATCGAGCTGTCTCCCATCACCTCATCGAGGTTTGTGGCGGTCGGGAGCGCCTCGTTCAAAAAGCTTTCGGGCGAGAGAATCTGCTCATGGTGCGTAGTCCCGGCAGTCTCCGCGCCGAGACGGGCAAACTCCCGTTCGTCAAACGATTTATCCTCAAAACCGATGCTGAACGTTTCAATCGCGGGATGATGTTTTGCGGCTAGCGTCGCAATCGTTGTTGAATCGATTCCGCCGCTGAGAAACACGCCAACCGGAACATCTGCCTGCAAACGGCATCGCACTGCTTCGTTAAGTCGGTGGACGAGTTCTTCGCTCCAGGCTCGCTCAGGGTCTTTGGGAATCGTTTCGAACGGATCGAGTTCGAATTGCCAAAAATCCTGGATCTCGTATCGAAGCGTCCCCACGGAGACCTTCATCCAGTGACCGCCCGGTAATTTTTTGGCGCCCGCCAACAACGTCCATGGGGCCGGAATAAACCCGTAGGCGAAATATTTCTGCAACGCTTCCGGGTCGAGATCGCCTGGCACTGCCGGATGCAGGCGCAGTGCGGTCAATTCTGAGGCAAAGGCAAACGTGTGGTCATCCGAATAATAGAAGAGCGGCTTTTTTCCAAACCGATCACGTGACAGAAAAAGTTCGCGCCTGCCCCGGTCATAAATCGCGAAGGCCCACATCCCGTTGAGCCTCTCCAGGAGGCCGTGCCCCCATTCCCGGTATCCGTACAGGAGAACCTCTGTATCGGAATGATCCGTCTTGAAACGGTGCCCCCGTTTCTCGAGTTCCGCGCGCAGTTCTGCGTGATTATAGATTTCGCCGTTGAAAGTGATCACCAACTGATCGTCCACCGTCGTCATCGGCTGTGAACCTGCGGCGATATCGACGATCGATAGTCGCCGGTGCCCGAGAAAAACCGGCGTATTCTTGTCGATCCAATACCCTTCACCGTCCGGACCCCGATGGGCCAGCGCGGTGGTCATCTGGTGGAGCACCGAACGCTCCCCGGCGCCTAGGAAGCCTGCTATGCCGCACATTTTGGAGCGGTTAGAGTTCGAAGTTCCGAGTTCGATGTTCCGGGTTCCGGATTGTGCGAGTAAAGGCCCTCAAGCGCAATTGGGAGGCGGTTGTAATGATTCATTTTGACTGAATTTGCGGCCGCGGAACGGAGACTGAGTTAGATACCGCATCAGTCGTCCTAAGTACCTCGCAGCTTCTTTCGCTAGTTCGTTAAGTTGGTCTAACTCCTCCCGCTTTAAGTAACCTAAATCAAGAGCATAAAGCAATTGCGCCCTGAGTTCGCCGACCGACCCCTTCGAAATGGAAACAAACTGAATGAATTCGCGGTTGCCGTCGCGTTCAAAACCTTCCCCAAAGTTCGAATAGATAGAAAGCATCGTTTTTCGCAACTGCGCGGCCAGCGCAAAATCCTTCGAAAATGCCCCTCGATTTAACAGAACCGCGACTGCACAGACCATCATTCTGCATTTCTTCAAGGCCTCAAATTGCTGAAAATCATCCATGAACCGAATATAATTACACAAAATAACTGTGTAACAATAGCAAGTTGCTGAAATCTGCGGATTCCGGAACCTCAAACTTCAAACTCGAACCTTTGAACCTTGAACCGATTTCGCCCCAAACGCCCTACTTCGCCAAGGCTTCGTAGGGCAAGCCTATCCCGCCTCAGGGCGAGCTAGCGGTCGGATTCGAGGAGGCGCCGCCGACGTGTGCGTACTCCTGAGAGATATCCTTGTGAGAATACTCGTGCATGAAGAGCGTAGCGATAAATCCGATCAGCGCGCATATGCTTATATAGATGGCGATCGGGGTGGCGGATTTATAAACGGCGAACAGCCAGGTGGCGATCAAGGGGGCCGGGCCACCGGCGATAATCGACGCGAGCTGGTAACCAATTGAGGCGCCACTGTAGCGCATGCGCGGGGTGAATTGTTCCGCGATAAGCGCCGCCTGCGTGCCATAAACCAGAGAGTGAGGAATCGCTCCTAACACAACGCCGAGAATTACCAGCATCGGATTGGTTGTGTCGATCAAATCGAAGAATGCGAACCCTGTGACGACCATCAGCCCTGCGCCGAACAGGTAGGTCCGTTTTCGGCCAATCTTATCCGAGAGATACCCGGAGAACGGGATCGCGAAAAGCTCGAGTACTGCAAACATGAGTACGGCGTTAAGGAGCAGCGAATTGCTCAATTTCAGGTGCTGCGTTCCGTAAGCCAATACGAAGACAGTGAAGACGTAAAACGGGGTTTGCTCAGCAAGCCGAATCAGAGCCGAACGGAGGATCGGTCCCGGCTGCCTTTTGATGACTTCAGGTACTGGCGCCCTTTCGCGTTTGTTTTCAGCCACCAGCTTTGAGAAGACGGGAGTCTCCAGAATCCCGAGCCGGATCCAGAGACCGACAACGATCAGAATCGCGCTGAGAATGAACGGCACGCGCCATCCCCACGTCGAAAATTGGTCTCCGGCTATGGAGTTGAACGCGAGTACGGCGAGATTCGAGAGGATGAGTCCGGCAGGCACACCGAATTGTGGCCACGACGCAATAAATCCGCGGTTGCCGTGACTCTTCGACCATTCCATCGCGAGCAGCACGGAACCTCCCCATTCCCCTCCGACGCCGATTCCCTGGATGAATCGCAACGCGGTTAAGATGATAGCGCCCCAAATACCGATTTGCGAATAATTGGGAACGAATCCAACGAGAACCGTTGCAATGCCCATTAGAAGCAATGTTGCGACTAGAGCCGCCTTTCGACCGAGCCGGTCGCCGTAGTGGCCAAAAATCATAGCTCCAATCGGGCGTGCAATAAAGCCTACGGCGTAAGTTGCGAAGGCTGCCAAAGTGCCGACAAGCGGATCTGACTTCGGGAAAAACTCCTTCGCGAACACCAATCCAGCAACGGTGCCGTAGAGGAAAAAATCATACCATTCGATCGAGGTACCAACGGTGCTTGCGATCACGGCGCGTAGAAGCATTCGTTGGTCGTTTCGTTTCGATTCTGCGGAGTCGCTTTGATAAGCCATAGACCGATTCTGGGGGGAAATGAACCGGACCGATCTTATTCGGAAAGCGCGATGACGTCAATGCAATCGTCCTCCGATTTGGCGGTCAACCCACTGGACCAGGTGAACCAGGGAGCCTAAGGTTGTCATTATGTCAAACCTCCCGCCAAATCATTTGGCTGACAATTCTTTGGGCGATTTACGCGCGATTCTCTTCGACACGTTCGGGACAGTCGTCGATTGGCGCGGAAGCGTGATTGATTCTTTGAAGCGATTCGGAGCGGAGCGCGGTCTGGATTTGGCTTGGGATCGCGTTGCCGATCGCTGGCGCGCGAAGTATCGGCCGAAGTTGGACCTCGTCCGGAGCGGCGAGATGGAGTGGACGATCCTCGACGAAATTCATCGCCTTGGCCTGGTTGAGGTCCTGGAAGAGTTCAAAGTCCCTGCATTACCGGAGAGCGACATCCGTTTCTTGACGGAGTGCTGGCACCGTCTGTCGCCGTGGCCGGACGCTGTGGAAGGGCTGCATCTGCTGCGAAAGAAATTCATTATTGGCCCTCTCTCCAACGGGAACCTCTCGCTGATGGTTAATCTCGCGAAGTTCGCGGGTTTGCCATGGGATGTCGTATTCGGGTGCGATCTGTTTCGTCACTATAAACCGGATCCGGAGACCTATCTGGGTGTGTGCAACTACCTGAGCTTGCGCCCCGATCAGGTGATGATGGGGGCTGCTCACAACTATGATCTTGCGGCAGCAAGAAAGCTAGGTCTGCGGACCGCATTTATTCCGCGTCTCGTCGAACATGGACCAAGCCAGACTACCGATCTGAAGGCCGAACAGGCGTGGGATGTTATTGCGACCGACTTTGTCGATCTCGCAAATAAGCTGGCTGGTTAGGGAAGGCGGAAGGCAGAAGGCAGAAGGCAGAAGGCAAAAGGCAAAAGGCAAAGGCAAGGCAAAAGGCAAAAGGCAAAAGGCAAAAGGCAAAAGTGAGAATGCAGAATGGTGAAGGACAAATGAATCGTAATTGTCCATCATAATCGTGTTCGTGATCGTATTCGCCGGCTGATGGAATTACATGCGAGACTCGTATCGTACAATTAGTCGCCGACGTTCGCGCGTTCGCGGATTAAGAGCATTTTCGAAGCACGATTACGAGCACGAGTATAACGTTCGATTAGTGCCCGAGGACCCAACTTCGCCAAGGCTTCGTTGGGCAAGCCGAGTTTGAGGACGAGGACGATTAAACAGGACTCGAGGAATCCTAATTACTCTAATTACTAGTCGTCGGGTCTTTCAGCCAGCCGAATTGTTGGAGCCATTGGAGAAGGCGGGGATCGTTCTGGTCCAGGGGAGGGAGCCATAGACCAAGTTGTTTGCGACTCCACCATTGCCCATTCGAATGCGAAGGGTTAACAAACTCGTATTGGTAAAGGACAGCACGAATGTAATGGGGTGGATTTCGAGGGAATGGATTGTCCGCAAACAGGCTCAGCGCGCCAGAGTCGCTGTGCAGAAGCTTCCAGATCAGATGGACTGTCCAGGGATATTCGTCCGGTGTTGCCATCGCAGCGAACCACATTTGCCAATCCAGCCGAAGCTGGTAAGGGGCGACCTGCGGTGGCATTTTATCCAGATCTACCGGTAATCCTTTATAATGGTACGGTTTCCATTCAGCGTTATCATCCGGGTTATCGGAGTCGGTGCCTTCGAACACAACACTCAACCGCTGCCGGCCAACGGTCCCGAAAGCGCCGTACGTATTGACGAGATCAAATGGATCGAATGATGTGTTCATGATCTGGTTCGGCGATAACATGTTCGCAACGGGTTGGATACTCAGGATTGCGACCAGTCCGGCCAGAGACCATGCAATGACCCGCATCGGTCTGCTGGGCACAGCAGACTCTGATGCGCGTTCTGCCAGACGAATGAGCGTTTTGGGTAAAACCCTTTTCCAGAAACTGTCATCAAAACAGGCGATCGCCGGTATGATTGTCAGCCAGTTCAAGAACGACAGGTTACCACTAAGGATCAATACGAACTGAAACGCGATGATGATCGAGCCGCTGATGTGGCGTGCAAGCCGAGGCCAGAACACAAACCATGGGGCGACAAGTTCGGCAAGATGATTGAATCCGACTCCGGCTCGCAACATCAGCTTGGGCAGAAAATGGAACCAGCGGCTAAATGGGTTTGGCAACGGCTGCGTCTCAAAATGATAGTAAAGCGCTGTGAAATCGCGCCAGGCTGGATCGCCTCTCAGTTTGATCAGTCCCGCACCTAACATCATTCGGAAGATCAGCCACCTGAACAGCCAGATAACCGGCAACGGAGGCGGACGGCGCGGAAACGGCCGGAGATCAAAAAGCGGGCAGAGGAAGATTGCAAGGAAACCGGTCTCGAGGAGTTGAACCTCCCAACCATAGCCATACCAATCCTGTCCAAGGTGGACGAACGACATGTAGAGCGCCCAGAGCAGCGCGAGGAGAATGGAATTGGCAAAACCGGCAACAACGACGCAGGAAAGCCCGAAACCCAGCCATGCTGTGCCAACGAGCATAGCGTCCGAATGGTCAATCCAGAAGATCGACGGTAACCGGAAAAAGGCGGCAAGCGGCGAGCCGAAATAGGGACGAGCCCGGTCTATGAATGATCCGATCGGGAGCAATCCATCGGAACCGATTAATGGGAGGATCTGATTCGCAGCCGTAAGGAACGCGACGGCATAGACAATACCGAGTAGCCGCAACAGAACAAATCGCGTCAGCCAATAGGTTGGCTTTACCGGCGCGGCACGGTCGCGGAGTAAGGGCCCGGAAGGCACAGAGAAAAATTTTACCACATAGCCATAGAGATGGAGAGAAGTAAGAAGGCAAAAGGCGAAAGGCGAAAGGCAAAAGGCAAAAGGATGAGCCCATTGTAACTGTCCTTGAGCTGCTCCTCGGAATCGCGGCTCCAGCTCGTGCTCGATTTTAGAGAGGCGATGTTACGAACGCCCGAACGTCGCTGGATATCGTAGCATACGCGTCCCGCGTGGATTTCGTTTTGGACTCCTGTGACTCCATGCGCGCCAAATTCCCCGCTAACTGACGATGACGACCACGAGTACGAGCCGCGATGAGTGATCGAGGACCCAACTTCGGCAAGGCTTCGTTGGGCAAGCTGAGCACGAGGACCTGGACGATATGAGGGGACTGCGATCCCGGAACTTTGAACTTTGAACTTTGAACTTTGAACGCCGAACGCCCCACTACGCCAAGGCTTCGTAGGGCAAGCCGCAGGCGCCGGCTCAGGACTGCTCAACTGAAACGATGCATACGTCGTCGTCGAACTCTTGTTTGCAGGAGAATTCGCAGGCGTCGGTCAATAGCGCATCGAACATCGCTTCCGCCGGCAATTCGGAATGGGACCGAAGGCTCGCAAGGACCGAGTTCAATCCAAACTGTTCGCCTGAAGGGGAGTCGACCTCATAGAGGCCGTCAGTGAACAGCAGGATGCAGTCGTTGCGCCCGAAAGCGGAATGAGAAGTGGAATAATTGATCTCATCGAATAACCCCAGCCCTGGACCATGATTCCCGTCGCATTCGGGGATCTGCTCGACAAGGTTGTCATTCCGCCGGACTCGGATGGGAGCGGGGTGCCCTGCATTTGCAAACTCGGCTTGCCTGGTCGCCGAATCGGCGATCAGATAAAACGCTGTTGCTATGAACGGTTCGTCAACCCGTTCGAGAATCGCCCGCAGTTGTAGGTTCAGTGCACTGAGAAAGCGGCCGGGGTTATCCATCAAGTGCCGGAGCTCTTCCAACAAAGTTCGGATCACCGCTGTGATCAGAGCCGCACGCAATCCGTGCCCCATCACGTCGCAAATAAATATGCCAGCGCGGTTAGGCGAGAGCGGAAAGATATCGAAAAAGTCGCCGCCGACCGCTTCTGCGGGACGGTAGAGGTGTGCGAAGGTGAGCGAGGTGTGCCCGGAACTGCCAAAGTGCGAAAGTTTTGGATAATCTCGGGGTAGCAGTGCTAGTTGGACTTCTCTCGCCATTCGAAGATCGGCTTCGAGCTGGGCGTTCTTCGCTTCGAGTTCCGCGGTCGTAATCCGCAGCCGGTTCCGCTCTTCGGCGAGCGCATCCTCCATCCCCTTAATGGCAGTGAAATCCTTATTGATCCCGCAAATGCCAATGATTTTTCCTTTGGAATCTTTGAGCGGTAGTTTCGACGTGTAGTCCCATGAGATTTGCCCACTGGGATGGGTTAGCTTTTCGATTTTTCCGATTAAAGGTTGACCGGTCTGCATGATTCGCAGTTCGTCGGCGAACGTCTCCTGCGCCGTCTGCCTGGACCAGAAATCGAAGTCGCTCTTCCCGATTAAATCCTCCGGATTTGCAACGCCCATAAAGTTTGCAACGGCGCGGCTAACCACAATGAAGCGTCCCTGAGTGTCCTTGAAATAGACCTGATCCGGCATATTCTCGAGCAGGAAACTGAAAAGGTCTTGCCCTAACTTGAGAGCGTCGAGGTCTGAAAGATCGGAGGGTTCCACGTGCTCCTTCAGAGTCTAGACGCATGGGTAGGGATTTTCACGCGGAATCCGAACAGGGCGAGAATGTTTGTGGTGGCAGTTCGGGGACAGGAGGGCAGGGACGCGCTCCTGCGCGAACCGGGGTCACACGTCCAATTAAGATTGCAAAACCTACAATTCCGCCGATCGTGCGCGAAAAACGCCGTCGAGACCTGCAACGCCGGATCGCGCGGGAGCGCGTCACTGCCGTCCGGTCCGCGAAAGAACATGAGTTAATACCGATGGAAGATCCCGAAGTTCCGACCGAGCAGCTTCACGAAGTAATCCATGAGCGCGCCGAGCATTCCCGGGAAACCTGGACCCTTGGGGTGGCGCTGAGCTCGGCGCTCCTTGCCGGCTTCGCGGCTGTGGCTTCGCTTATGGCGGGACACCACGCGAATGAAGCGATGATACACCAGATCCAATCCTCCGATCAGTGGAGCTACTACCAGTCAAAGAGTATCAAGGAAACGGAGTTGACGAGCAAAGCAGGAATTCTCGATGCGCTTGGGAGGCCAGCTCCCGTCGCCGATAAAGCCAAGGTCGCCGCGTACCAGCACGATAAAGAGATGATCGAGAAACGGGCGGAGGACCTGGAGAAAACAGGCCGGCATCACATGTGGACCTATCAGAAGCTGGCAGGCAGCGTCACGATGTTCCAGATCGCAATTTCGCTCGGAGCGATTTCGGTGTTAGTGCGACGGCGCACGTTTTGGTATACGAGCATCGTAGTTGGATTTGTCGGCATCGGGTTTCTGATCGAGGCAATCGTTACCGCCGGACCGCACTAACGTTCCCGTCATTTCATTCGGAATCGCTGACGACGCTGAAAAATGGATTGGGAGACAAGATACCGAGCCGGAGATACTCCCTGGGACAAGGGAGCGCCCGCTCCGCCGCTCCTGGAGTGGATTCGAACTCGAGGAGCATTGGATGGGTCAGTCCTCGTTCCCGGGTGCGGGACGGGACGCGATGTCCGAGCCATCGCGGCTGCATCACCCGAGGCCGCGGTTATTGGTCTGGATATTGCCGAGACGGCTCTTGATCAAGCGCGCCGATTTCCCCTCGCTGGAAATGAGAAGTATCGATTGGCGGATCTTTTCGATTTGCCGATAGAATTGACGAATCGATTTGATTGGGTTTTTGAGCACACCTGCTTTTGCGCGGTCGATCCGGAGCGACGGCCGGAGTATGTCCGAGTGATTAAACGCGCTTTGACCGCTGAAGGGGCGTTGCTTGCAATATTTTTTTTGAACCCATGGGATCCGGGCGAGGCGCCGGAGGGTGGAGGCCCTCCATTTGGAATCACGCGAGAGGAACTGGATGCGTTGTTCGGGAGAGACTTTGTGCTTGTTGAAGAGTTGCGGCCTCAATCGGCATATCCGGGGCGCGAAGGACGGGAGATCGTTCGACTGCTACGGCGAGCGTAAGGAAGAGGCGACTAATCGCTCTGTATCCTTCTTCCCACAGAAGGTAAATACCCTTGCCATAGCGCACCGACATTTGCAGCCAGCATTTTACCGGCTTTCACCCGAGACTCTTCTTGGTACTAAAGTTGTATGGTTCTTGGACCAAGGTCCAAGAGCTTTCCTGGTCGCGTGAGGCATCGTTTCATATGAATATTAGCCAAACTAAAGAATATTCTACGGACAATAAAATGAACAAATCTGCGGTCGACCCAGCGACAGAAACCGACACTTTAGCTTTCACCAAGCTAGCCCTGAACCACGGATCCGGCACGATTCCCGCGCTCGGTTTTGGCACCCTGATTCCCGATGCAGCCGCGACGATAAGTGCTACCAGAGACGCGCTGGAAGCCGGATTTCGACACTTCGATTGTGCGGAACGATACCGGAACGAGCGCGAGGTAGGCGAGGCGTTACAGGCAGGACTTGCCGCTGGAGGGATCGCGCGCGAAGACATCTTTGTTACCACAAAGTTGTGGAACTCCAATCACCGGCCCGAGCGCGTCGAACCGGCTTTCGGGGCGAGTCTGAACAGACTTGGGCTCAACTATCTGGATCTCTACCTCATTCACACTCCGTTTGCATTTCAACCCGGGGACGAGCAGGATCCGCGGGATCAAAACGGCAATGTCCTGTACGACCACGGCGTGACTTTGCTCGACACCTGGAGGGCGATGGAAAGTCTCGTGGACCATGGCAAGTGCCGGGCCATCGGACTGTCGGACATCAGCTTGAACGAATTGTTGCCCATCTATGAATCTGCGCGAATCAAGCCAGCCGTCGTCCAAGTCGAAGCACATCCGTATCTGCCGGAAACAGAGCTTCTGGAATACTGCAAGGAGAAGGGCATCGTGTTTTTGGCTTTTGCGCCATTGGGACACGGAATGAGGCCGGGGCCCCTCGAAGATCCAGTCATTTCGGCAATCGCCGCGCGAGTTGGAAAGACGCCAGCACAGGTGATGCTGGCTTGGGCGGTGCAGCGCGGCACGGCTTTGCTTACCACGCCCAGGACTGCGGCCCGCGCGAGAGAGAATTTTAACATCTCCGCTCTTCCGGAAGACGCGCTTGACGAAATCAATCGAATTCAGACTAGGCAGAGGTTAAATCAAGTGGTAAAGACCGGCAGCCCGGGTTTCATCCCACAAGGTAGCTGAACTGAAAGCCAAGCAGCACTGGAGCAGTCTATGCAAGAGGAACAAATACGTGAAGCCCTGAATAAGCACTGGGAGGCGTCGGCAGCCGGCGATGCAAACGCGGAACACGATATTTACGATGACGATGCCATCTGTGATTATCCCCAGTCAGGCGAGCGAATCCTCGGGCGAAGCAATTTGCAGGCCTTGCGAAGTCATCATCCCGGCAAACCGTCAGGCTTCAACGTCAGGCGAATTCTCGGAAACGGCGATCTCTGGATCACGGAATACACAATCACGTACCAGGGGCGACCAGCATACACAGTGAGTATTATGGAGTTCCGGAACGGAAAGGTCGTGCGCGAGACGCAGTATTTCGCGGATCCCTTCGAGGCGCCGGCCTGGCGGAGCCAATGGGTCCAGCAGATCGCGTGACGCCGCGCTCGGGCGAGATTGAACCCCGATCGGCGGCTGAGTGGTCATGTTCTAACAAGAAAGGTAGCTGCATATGCGATTTGACATTATTCCCGGGGCGATCTTCCCCGACTATGAGCTTTCCGATCACGCCGCGAAACGTCGGAAGCTCTCCGAACTGCAAGGACAACATCCAATGGTTCTCATCCTCAGCCGCGGAGGTTTCTGCCCCAAGGACCGCCGGCACGCTGAAGGGCTAGTTCAACTCCATCTTGAGCTAGAGGTTGGCTATTGCCGGCTGGTCACGATTAGCACCGACAATATCACTGAGACGAATGAATATCGCAGCGGAGTTGGTGCCCACTGGCCTTTCCTTTCTGACCCGGGGCGTAAAGTCCAAAAGGACCTTGACATCGCCGAGTACACAGATCCTCTTCACAATCCGATGATCCCCCACGTGATTGTCCTCGAGCCCGGTCTTGTGATTTATAAGATCTACATGGGCTACTGGTTCTTCGGTCGGCCCACGATGGAAGATCTCCGCCAGGATTTACGGGCCGTTACCAAGAAATGCCGGCCGGACTGGGACATTACAACGCCCGTACTCAGAGCTGCGTGGCAACAAGGCCAAAAGGAACTCTTTTATCCTTACGGCAAAACGTACGCCCAAACCCTGGGCGAACAGGACTAATCTCGTGACCTGTCCCCGAAATAGCTATGCCTGCACTACTGAACAAGACATTCAACGAGTCGTCGGTCACCACGCCGATGCAACGAAACAGCTCTCGATCGGCGGAGTCGAAAATTGTAAGTACAAGATTTCGAGCCGATGTCCACCAGTATCTCTTCCATGTATAACCGTCTGAAGGACAAGCACAAGCAGCAAATAATAAAAGTTGGCATCCTATGTGCAGAAGCAGGAAGTGCCGAAATTAAGCTATTGAGGAGCTTATTAAACTTTGGATTTCCGTTATGACCGCAGTCGGCCTGGGCCTGAGCAGCACGGCTCTCGCCGACAACTACGGCGACTTGGCAGCACAAGGGTACCGGTGGATCACCGTCAATGGGCCCTATGCTTGCGGCACTGACCAAGACGTTCAACGAATTGTCGCTCACGATACCGAGAGACAGAACTGCACATGGTGGAAGATATCCGGTGCTACTATCTCATACCGGGAACTATCGTGCAGGTGATCAAGGAAGTTCCAGCTAACGGTATGTCGGAGGTCCGGTTAGGAGGCGTCTCTAGGTCTCTATGGACCTACAGCAGATTCCTCAGTAAACATCCGGTCGAAGACACTTATGGAATTATAGAGACGCCAGAAAACTCTGGTCTAATGCCAAAGGCGGATGGAGCAGTTATCCAGTTTCCGTCAGCGAATCAAAACAATAATCTTTTTTCGAGAATTCAAACCGCAGTCATCCAGAGGTTGCAATAGGTCCTTAGACCCAACAGAAAAATCCGAACTCACGGAATGTCATAAGGTCGGAAATCCCTGCTTGCCGCGCAGTTATGGCCGACTGCGAACGCCGAGCCGCAATCGTCACCATAAATAATGGCGGGCCAGAGCGTTGATGTTATCGAACCACCACCAGCTAGTATTTCCCGCCAGTGCTGTCCAAGACAGATTCTAAAAAACTACTAGAGAAGGATTTACACAGAAGACCGCAAAGACCACAAAGATTCGATTCTGGACAGAATCGATCCTCAACGTTCATCGACTCGAATTATAACCCATGGCGACGCCAGCAAAAGTTATTGAGCTTGACTTAGCTGGGTTTCACACCCGGTCTGTGCACGGTTTATCCCTAAACTCTTTGTGATCTTTGCGGTCTTTTGTGCAATTTGCTTTTCGTTCAGCGACCCGGATGGCAACGGCTGGCTGATCCAGGAGGTTTCAAGCAGCGTGCTCCAGGACGGTGACGCCATTCACCGCCAAATTCGCCTCCTATCTCCAGCTACAATTTATCTTGGACAGCAGTGATTTGGACAGCATCTTGCGTGACAAAACCAAACAGAAGGGGGGTCTTTGGTGAAAATCATCTGCCGCGCTCGCGTGAACCGCGTAATAGGAAGCATTTGGGGCCCAAGCATTTCCCGCATTATAAGTCGATTACGACGTCGCCCCTAGGTTGGGAGCAACAGATTAGCAGATTGCCCTGGGCGGGCGCCTCGAGCGGTTCGGGTTGGTAGTTGACACTGCCCGAGATTAAGCCGGTTTCGCAAGTGTGGCAGACCCCCGTACGGCACGCCCAGCGCACCGGCACATCACAGGCTTCCGCGAAATCGAGAAGGCTGGAAAACTTTGCGTCCCAGAACACATTGAGGCCGCTGCGCACAAACGACACTCGTGGGCCCGAACCCAAAGGCCCCTCCGGCGGGTGCGGAGCTGCATGCGACGGATCGACGACACCGGGCGTCATCGGTTTGCCTGGGCCGAAAATCTCCGTGTGCACCCGGTCGTCTGAAACGCCCCAAGCTATCAGTCCGTTACTCAAATCCCGCAAGAACGGAGCAGGCCCGCACATATAGAAATCGGCATCGCGCTGCACACCAAGTTTTTCGAGCACTTCGACAGCGATACGTCCTGAAGCATCGAAGTCCACGCCCGGACGATCTCGGGGACCCGGGCGGCTGTAGGCAATGAAGCTTTTGCCGCGCGGTAGCGCTTTAACCAAGTTGCGTGACTCCTCCGCAAACGGGTGATCATCGCCGTTGCGGGCTCCGAACAGCCACCAGACTTCGCGTGGCGAAATTTCGGCAGCTAGCGAATGCAGCATCGCCAGCACCGGAGTTGCTCCGACACCTGCGCTGAGTAGCACCACTGGCTTGTCGCCCGGTTGCAGCGTGAAATTCCCCCTCGGCGCTGTCACATCGAGCAAATCGCCCACCCTAACTTGATTGTGCAAATAGGTGCTGGCGGCGCCGTTCACCTCCAGCTTGATGCTCACCCGGTAGTGGTCCGGACTGGGCAAATCGGAAAGCGAGTAGTTGCGCAACAGAACTGGACCTTTGGGCTCCGGTTGCATACGCAAAATAATGAACTGGCCGGGCTGAGCAGCAACGAGTGGGCGGCCGTTCGCAGAGATCAACGTCAGTGATACCACGCTGACGCTCTCCCGCTCGATACGTGACACTCTCAGTGGTTGGAATCCCGGCCACGCAGGCGGCGGACCGCTCGGCGGCGCGAGTCCTGGGTTCCCTGCCTCTGGGCTTCCGCTCGTCTTCTGTTGCAGGATCGCTTGAAGCGAACTCTGCCAACCCTCGCTTAGTGCCGGAATGCGCAGCGCGCGCTCTAGTTGCTCGGGGGTATGCCCGGGCAGATAAAGCAGTGCGTTCATCTCGGCGACGCTCATCTGCTCCGGGCCATCTGCGACCTTTACAATTTCGTCGCCGGCTCCGACTTCCCCCTCTTCCAGTACACGAAAGTAAAAACCCGGTCGACGATGCGCGACCAACAGGGCTGCCATTTGCGGTTCGTCCATCCGGATGCCGACGCGGTAACACGTGACGCGCGGCTGTGATACCTCGAATAAAGCAGTGCCGATCCGGTAGCGGTCGCCGATACACACTTCGACGTCAGGCAAGCCGTCGACGGTGAAGTTTTCCCCAAATTGTCCGTACGAAAAATTAGTGCGGCTGAGTTCGCGCTCCCAATATCGGTAGGAATCCAGCTGGTAAACCATGACGGCGCGGTTCACGCCTCCATGGCCGCCCAAGTCTCCTTGGCCATCACCATCGATATTAAGCTTTCGGACCATGAGGCGGCCCGGCACTGGACTTTTCCAGATGCCCGTATGGACGGTTTTGCCGTGCCAGTTGATATCGCGTGGCAAACCGATGTTAACGGACACGAGCCGCGCTGCCATTTCTCCTCCCGACGCTTTGCCAGCGTACCACAAACCGTTCGGAGCGCCGCACGAAAACTTCTCGAATTCTGCGTCCGTAAGCAGGCCTCGCGCAAAGGGACGCGGAGGTACGCAAAGGTAAGGGATCTAAAAATTTTTGGCTATGCGGCGTGAACGCGAAGGCCGGAGTCGAAAATGACTTTCGATAGGGCGTTCCCGTTGAAACTTTTCATCTGTTTGAAATCTTTCCCTTTGCGTACCTCTGCGTGCCTTTGCGCGAGGCCTGCTTACGGCGCCCGCAACCCTCTGGGCCGGGCCTTTGCGCGACGCTTCGAGATGCGCGTGTTATTTAGGGGACAGGACACCAGAGGGCATGTCATCGGCGTAAGCAATTTTTCATTGTTTGAGCCGCAGACCTTTCGGGACGAAGACGCGGTCCAGTCCGTCGAAGAAGAACTGCACCAACAATGCGAGCAAGGCAGCGGGAATTGCGCCCTGCAAAATCGTGCCGGAGTCGTTCAGATTGAGCCCGCTGATAATTGGTTCTCCCAGTCCACCGACCCCGATGAGCGCGGCCAGCGTAGCGGTACCGACATCAATGATCGCGCTGGTTTTTACCCCCGCTAGAATCGTGCGTGAGGCAAGTGGAAAGAAAACTTTCCAAAGCTGTGCCTGTGGCTCTAATCCCAGCGCCGCAGCGGACTCACGGACCGCCGTTGGGATTTCCTGCAGACCGGTGGCGGTATTCCGAACGATCGGCAGCAGACTGTATAAAAACAGAGCGAAAATCGCCGTTACCGGGCTGATCCCGAAGAATGGGAGTGGCACCAGCAAAGCGAGTAAGGCAAGAGACGGGATAGTTTGGATCACGCTGGTGGTGGAGAGAATGAAGTTGCTGACCGGTCCGGGGCGACTCGCCCGAATGCCAAGCGGTACGCCGACAATAATTCCCAGGAAAAGCGAGGCCCCAACCAATTCCAGGTGTCGCAATGTCCAGCGCCCGATTTTTCCGATGATGTTATTGGAAGGGGAGACCGACTTTTGGCCAAAGTAAAGCGCCGCGGCGAAAGTGTAATCTTTCGTCCGCTCAGCTTCAGAGTTTAAGTGCCTCATGCGCGCTTCATCGATCGTGCCCGCGAGTTTTTCCAACGCGGCCACGGCGCGACTGTCCATATCGAGCCGGTAAAGAAACACCGCTTTGTACTGCGGAAAAAAATCAAGATCATCATCGAGGACGATGAGGTTGTTTTCCTCGATCTTGGCGTCCGTCGAGTAGGCGTCTTTGAGGTCTATCGAGCCAGTCGCTAGCGCAGCGTAGCCAAGGGCGTGGTCGATCCCACGCACGTTGAGCATCTGTAAGCCGTAACGTGTACTGAGCGGCGCCCAGCCATCCCGGCGGTCAAGGAATTCGAGTGTCAACCCAATGTTCAGGTCAGGGTGGTTCCGCAGGTCGCTGATCTTGCGGATACCGAGTTTGGCAGCACGATCCCGCCGCATAACGAGCGCGTAGGTGTTGTTGAAACCAAGCTCCCCGGTCATGCCAACGCCCTGCTGGCGAAGCAGCGCGCGCAATCCATCTGTGCTCAACGGTTGCTTTGTTTTTAAAATCTCCTCGGTCATTGTGCCGGTGTACTCGGGATAGAGCTGAATATCGCCGCCGCGCAATGCTTGCCACAAAATGATCGTGCCGCCCATGCCCTGTTTGTGTTCGACCGTGAAACCGGCTTTTTGCAAAGCGATCTTGGCAATCTCGCCCAACACGTAGGACTCGGTGAATCTCTTTGAGCCGACCACAATTTGTTTCGGCTGCGCTACCGAACAGAAGGCGAAAATCGCGAAAAGTATGGCTGCCGATTTCATATCGCTGCAAGTCCGCGCTGCGCGTGCAGAAAGTCACTGACGAATGTCGAGGCCGGCCTGTTCCGCAGGTCGTCGAGCGTTCCGGATTGGACAACACGGCCTTCGTTCAGCAACACGATGAGGTCCGCAAAAAAGCCGGCCTCTGCCATGTCGTGGGTGACCAACACGGTCGTCTGTTGCAGGCGTTGAAAAATTTCCTTCAGCTCATCCTGGAGGCGTGCTCGGACCATTGGATCAAGTGCGCCGAGCGGCTCGTCGAGCAGCAGCACCTTCGGCTGCAGCATCAACGCCCGCATCAGGCTCACGCGCTGACGTTGCCCACCGGAGAGCTCGACAGGATAGCGAGACAGTGCATTTTCGGGTAAATGAGTTAGCTCGCTCAGCTCGTGCAGTCGGGTCTGCATTTGCTGGGCCGGCAGCTTCAAATGCTTCGCCATCAGCAACACATTCTGTGCGGCAGTCAAATGGGCGAACAGGCCGCCTTCCTGAATCACGTAACCGATCTGCCGCCGCAGGGCCAGAACGCTGCTGGCCGAGACGCGCTGACCCTCGATTCTGACTGTGCCAGTCGTCGGCTCGAGCAAGCCAATGATCAGCCTCAAAATCGTCGACTTGCCGCAGCCGCTGGCCCCGATGAGAACGGTTGTTCGTCCCGCCTCAATGCGCAAATCCG
>CAVVPV010000037.1:0-150000 GCA_963750185.1 uncultured Verrucomicrobiae bacterium | reverse complement strand
TCTCTATATCTATTCTTTTCTCTTCTCCTTTTTTCTCTTCTTATCTATCTTCTCCTCTTAGTTATTTCTCTTCTCCTTATATTCTTTTATCTTCTATTCCTCTTTGTCTATGAGCTCCACAAAGTGCTGATTTCTTCTCTTTTCCTTTTTTCATCTTTCATATTCTTCCAGTACTATCTCTACATCCCTTATTCCTCTTTATCTCTATCCTTTCATATCCTTATCCTTTCTCTTCTTTTTTATATCTTAGCCTATCTTCTCTCTTATCTTTTCTCCCTTCATTTATCTTTATTTCCTAACTTATCTCTTATTGTATATCTGTTTCTCTTATTGTAGCTCATCACAATAGTACATCCACCAGTTCCTTCTCTTCCTCCTCTATTCTCCCTTCTTCTCTTCCTACTCTTGTTCCTTCTATTTATCTTCTTATTCTCTCTTCCTTTACATCCTCTTTCCCTGTTCCTTTTCTATCTGCTATATCTCTACTCTTCTACTCTCTTTTTGCTCTTAGATCTGTTGAGCCAGCCATACTTACAGCACTTTATGTTATTTATCTCCTATCTTTACAACGAAGTTAATTGCTTCCTCTCTCTGATTCTCTATCTCTAAGCCATCCGCCTAGCTGTAGCTATATTGAAATAGTTCATTCTTTCTCCTTTATCTCTTTCTTACTTTTTCCTATTTATTTCCTTTGCTCTTCACATCTAGCCTTAGCTTTTTACTCCTCTGTCACTACTGGTCCACGAAAAGACTGCTGTCTATCCATTTTTCTCCATTCAGTTTCTTTCTGCGCTGGCCGAGGAGTCGTTAGTCTCCTTCTATCATAGCTATGTTAGATGTTTTTGATACCTTAGTCTCATTCAGTCCTATATTTACACCTATTATGTGTTATATCTCATCTTGTTAAAGTTGAATCTCCTTCCCATCTAAACCCAGAAATCTCTACTAGAGTTTTCCTTCTTGGGAAACAGTGCCTAGATCTCCTCTCTTTGCATCTTTCTCTATACATCTTAGTAGTAGTTCCTCTCTTATCTGTGTTAATCTCTGCTTCAGTAGTTCATTGTTCTTTCTTTAATCTCCTATAAGTTTGTTCTCTATCTCTTCCAATTAGCAGCCTATTCTCTGATCCCTTTACTATTACTCTCCTTAGCCCATTTTCTTATGGAGATTGCTTATATCTCTCACTCCTCCATAGCTTCTCTTAGAATCTTTCTTTGAGATCTTCTACCATATCTATCTCTTCTTCTCCTTTATCTCTTCACTAGTCTTACTCTTCCATATCTCCTATCTCTACCTTATCTCTTTCTATCTCTCCTATTCCTCCACATCCTACACCTCTTCTCTCTATTATTTCATCTCCTTTATAGCACTGTTTATATACTACTCTTTTTAACTCCTTCTTTATCTCTCTTTCTCCCTATAAGTGTACGAGCCGAATGCGAATTCCTGATCGTACAGGCGGCAGCTGCGGACTAGCTCCTGTCTATGCTTTTATCTCTCTTCGTATATACTATCTTACTATCTTCTTTCACGTGTTTGTGCTTCTATCTGTTCTCTTCTCTCAGTCACAGCAGCTATCTCTCTGTTGTCTTCTTTCTTTTCTATCTTCTACATTTTATCTTCTTATTATCTCCCCATCCTACAGTAGAAGTAGCTCTACTCTTATACTATCAGATCTGTATAAATCTCGGAAGTCGCACTATCTAGGAGCTCATTGAGCTGCCCTTGATGAGCTACTCTACTTCCCTCTCTTCTCTATATGTTCTGTCTTAATTCAGTTCTCCTTCTATGTTTTCTTATCCTTACCTTATTTCCCTTTTCTTTTGCATATCTTTCTATCTCAGCCTCTATCATATCTACTTCTACTTTTCTTTCTTCTCCTATGTACACCTTATCTTTATATCCTTATCTTACTTCTTCTACTACTAATATATATTTATATTCTATCTTCTTATCTATTACCTTTTCGAAAAACTCAGATTGAAACTCTTCCAATCCAATACCTATTTATTTTTAGGAGTTTCTTCACTCCATATACTATACATGTCCTCTCCTTTCTTTACCTGATACTCCAATCTTTCTTAGTCTCTTACTATATCATCTATCTCTCTTTTTCTTCATACAGCTGCTACTACCTGTACACTTATTTTCTGCGGCAGTAGACTCGCTTGTTGAGGTGCTACGTGTAACGAGAATGGCCTCGAGTTTGCTCAAAAGGCTCTGTTTGTAGTCGTCACTGACTTCATCATCTCACAGCTCTATCTTATCCTTTCTCTCCGTTTTTCTACTCCTATATTCTTCTCCTTTGACGATGTACAGTTTGTTGAGCTTCAGTTCTAGCACCATTTATCTAGTTACCTTTTGCCTATTACATAGTGCTTTTATTATATCCTATAGCTGCTATCTCTCTTTTTCTCTATGTCCTATCCTTCTTTCTTCTTTGCTTCATTGTAATCTCATAATCTTCTTTATACATTATCATCTCTTTTTTTATCTTCTTAGTATCACTTCTATGCTTCTCTTTCTCTCTCATCCTGCTTCTATTTCTCTTTTCTCTATCAGTACCTTCAGCATTTCTATACTTTATCTTCTCTTCACATACATCTCTTAGTATGATAGTAGTATATCCCTGAGTATTTCTATTATCTCTTCTCTCTATATAAGCGCCGATATCGCGCGGGTCGAAGGCCGCGAGCTCGATGCCGAGCGTCTTTACGAACAGGCCATCCGCTCCTCACATGCTAACATCTTTGTCCACTATGAGGCTGCTTGCCAACGAGCTGTCTGCTCTCTTCTACGCAGCACTATATTTCTATATGATCTCTCACGCATACTTGCTAGAAAGCTCTGTACTGCTACCTGCTTTGGGAGCCGCCGGTAAGGTGCGGCAACTCTACTAGTTATATCCTCTACCTCAGAGAGAGAGAACCAATGCCTAGATCCTATGAGCACTATCAGCGCACCTGTCTTACACCTATATCTGGCTACCGTTATCAAAGTCTCGCTAGCTGTTTCTGGCGAGATCTTCTTGTAGAAACTGATCTATACGCTTATGCGCTACAGCGATTGAGCACGCCGTTGCTGAGCGCTGCCTGTTGATTCTTCCGCGGAGCGAAGAGCAGCGAATAGAGGCGGAAGCTACCACCAGCAGCGACACTGTCATGGTCCGTTTGGTAGAAGCTCCCTTCTACCGAGGCGGCGGTGCCGTTATCTATCATCTATTAGTCGTGCGTACCCAGGAGAGCTGATTCTCGACGATGCCTCAGCCGAGCATTCGTTTTTTGGCCTATCCGTACCTTCATCTGCATCACTCCCTGTCTATTCTCTGCTTGCCGTTGATTAACCAGGCCAAGCTGATCTGTGTGCTCTACCTCTAAAATAACCTGGCCCCCCACGTTTTCACTCCGACCCGGAACGCGGTGCTGAAACTGCTTGCATCGCAGGCCGCGATGTCACTGGGAATACCCGTCTTTACCGGGATCTGCGTGCAAGCGAGGAGCGGTGGAGCCGGCTGGCTGAGAACTCATCGGCCGGCATTGCACTGATTGATCCGGACGGCCGTTCATCGCGGCAAACCTAGCTCTTCAGAAAATGCTCGGCTATACAGAGGCGAACTCCAGGACGTACCCTTTCGGACATCACTCATGAAGAGGATCGTGCCGCCACCGAAGCCCGTATAGCGGAGGCAAACGAAGGCCAGCGACGAGTTCATCGTGTCGATAAGCGCTACCTGCGCAAAGATGGCAGTATAGTGTGGGCCGACGTCAGCATGTCTTCGTACCTGCAAGTGGAAGCAACTCCGCGTTTTTTTCGGCGGTTATCGTAGACCGGACCGAACGCAAGCTGGCCGAAGAAGCGTTGCAGAAAGTGCAGGCAGAACTGGCCCATACAACTCGAGTTATGACGATGGGCGAAGTCGCCAGCTCGATCGCCCATGAAATTAATCAGCCACTCGGGGCAATTGTTAACTATGGGAGCGCCTGTCTCAGACTCCTCAAAAGTGAGTCGGCTAACTCAGCAGAGATAGCGGCCGCGTTGTCAGCGATAGTAAACGATGCCAATCGAGCGAGCGCCATCATTGCGCGGGTTCGCGCGCTTTCGAAGAAAGCCCCTTCGCAAATGGCGGCCTTGCAGGTCAGGGATGTGGTCACTGACATCCTGGCATTGGTTCGACATGAGTTGACTGGACGTCGGATAGCACTCAAAACCGTTTTACCCGGAGATCTGTCCCCGATCCTGGGGGACCGCATCCAGCTCCAGCAGGTGTTATTGAACCTGGTAGTAAACAGCATCCAGGCTATGAACAAAGTTCCAGAAGACCGGCGACAGCTCGTTATCGAGGCGCAGTCGCACGTCTCGGAGGGCAAGTCGTTTGTCCTGATCACCGTGGCCGACTCGGGGATCGGCTTGAAGGCTGAGGAGATGCCAAAACTTTTCGAAACCTTTTTCACAACAAAAGCGGAAGGCATGGGCATGGGTTTGGCCATCAGTCGTTCAATCGTCGAAGCGCACGTGGACGACTATGGGCGACACCAAATGCCGATCTTGGCGCAACCTTCCAGTTCATTGTGCCGGTGCAGACCTGAAGCGCATTATGGCAACGGCTGAAACGATTGTGTTGGTCATTGACGATCCGTGGAGCTATCGAAGCCGGCGATCCAGTGGCCAAGATTCAGCGAGCCAAAGAAGCGGTGCAAAATGATCATTAATTACATGCATTTCAGGAACATGACACTGGCCCCGATGAGAACGGTTGTTCGTCCCGCCTCAATGCGCAAATCCGTTTCGTGAAGGGCGATCGTTGCGCCAAATTTCTTGCTGACGGATTCCAGTTCAATCATACCACCGCGAGATAATGCACGCTGAACAGGTTTGCGGCGTCGGTCCAGAGCCCTTTGACGGCCCATCCCGACCGTTCCGCGAGCTTGGCGAACTCGTCCAGGCTGTATTTGTACGAGTGTTCTGTGACAATGTGTTCTCCCTCCTGGAAGGAAAAGGTGGTCCCGTTGAGTTGGATGTTCTGCTCAACCAAGCTCACCAAGTGCATCTCGATCCGGCCAAATTCTTCGTTGTAAAACGCATGATGCTGGAACCTGTCCTGCCGAATCCCGGCACCGAATGAGCGATTGATCCGGGTCAGCAGATTGAGATTGAATCTGGCGGTGACGCCACGCGCGTCATTGTAGGCGCGCTCAAGCGTGAGCCGGTCTTTTTTCAAGTCCACTCCAATTAAGAGTCCGCCGTCCGCGCCGCAGAGGAGCGAAATCTTGCGGAAAAAATTCTCGGCTTCAGCCGGTTCGAGGTTGCCAATCGTTGAACCTGGAAAAAAAGCAACCGTTCGTCGCACCGGGCTGGGCATTTCCGGCAACGTAAATGCTGTGGTAAAGTCGGCGCATACTGGTGTGATGCGGAGTTCCGGATAGACGCGTGCAAGTCTGGCGGAGCTTTGTAATAATTGTTCCAACGCAATATCGACGGGCACGTAGGCGGCCGGCGCCTGCAGGTGATCTAGCAAAATCCGTGTCTTAGCGCTGCTGCCACTGCCGAGCTCAACCAAGCGACACTCCGGGCCGAAGAGGGCGCAAATCTCGGCGGCTTTTTCCCGCAAGATGCCCGTCTCGGTGCGCGTAAGATAATATTCGTCGAGGGAGCAAATCTCATCAAAAAGCTGGGAGCCCATCTCGTCATAGAAAAATTTCGCCGCGATAGACTTTGGGCGTTGCGAGAGGCCGCGTAAAAGCTCGGCGAGCAACGCGCCAACCGAAGGTTCCAAGTCATGCAGGGCAGGTGCGTCGCTGCGGACTTTCATCACTTAAAACAATTCTTGACGCGGCTACAACGGACCGAGTTAAGCCGCCCCTTTGGCCAGGCGGATCCCCATGAATTGCCAGCGTGCGTTTGGCGGAAAAAAATTGCGGTAGGTCTTGCGTATGTGTGACTGCGAGGTGGCGCATGAGCCGCCGCGCAGGACGTACTGATTGCACATGAATTTGCCGTTGTATTCGCCGAGCGCGCCGCCTGCCGGCACGTACGCCGGGTAGGGCGAATAAGAACTACTTGTCCATTCCCAAACATCGCCAAACATTTGCGCAGGCGCCTGGACGTCGGCGGTATAATCCAGCGGCCTGGGATGGAAACTTTCCTGATCCACGAAGTTTCCTGCGTACGGCGAATCCGCCGCCGCGACCTCCCATTCAAACTCGGTTGGCAAACGTGCCCCCGCCCACCGCGCAAACGCATCGGCCTCGAAATAGCTCACATGGCAAACCGGTTCATTCTTGTCTAATTCGCGTAGGCCGTTGAGGGTGAAAATCGACCAATTCCCGTCACCGCCTTCCCAATAGAGTGGCGCTTCCCAGCGCTGTTCACCAACGGTGTACCACCCGAGTGACAACCAAAATTCTGGCCGGTGATAACCGCCGTCTTCGATAAATTCAATGTATTCTCCGTTCGTAACGAGGCGAGACGCGAGATGGAAATCCTCAACAAACTGCCGGTGCCGCGGCTCCTCGTTGTCGTAAAAAAATCCGGCGCCAGCGTGCCCGATCTGATAAACTCCGGCCTGGAATTGCACCCACCCTATCGGAGGAACTGTGGACCCCATTGTTTCTGCGCGCTCGCGAAAGATGGGGCGCAAAGGGTTTTCGGAGAACACGTGTTTTATGTCGGTCAACATCAGCTCCTGATGTTGCTGTTCGTGATTGATGCCCAGGACAATAGTTGGCGCGAACTGCCTGCGGAGATCCTCATTTTCCAAAATGCCTTCCATCAGCGCATCTACTCCATGTCGGTATTCCAAAGTCTCGCTCAAAGTGGGGCGGGAAATAAGGCCGCGCTTAGGCCGGCAGTGCATCTTACCAGCGGCATTGTAGTAGGAATTGAACAAATAAGCGTACTGCGGATTGATCATCGTGTAATCCGACAGAGCTTCTTTGAGGACGAAAGTTTCAAAAAACCAACTGGTGTGCGCGAGATGCCATTTCGTCGGACTCACCTCGGGAACAGTCTGGACGACACAATCCTCAGGCTGAAGGGTTTCGCAAAGGCTTACGCTCAGCTCTCGAACGCGACCATAGGCCGCGACCAGGTCATCCGACCCTTTGCGTGGTTGATTCCGGGATGTTCTGGTCGCAGTCCCCGTCGAAGCTACTGGAAGGGTAGGCACGACCAAGACTTTAGGAGAAAAGAGGGACTATGCCAGAGATAAAATCGGCTCCGCCTACCCGATCCAAGTCGTTCCCTCTTGGTCGGGCTTGGCCTCGATGATGGTTGTAGCCTACCGAGCAGGATTCGATCCTGCTTCTGGGGTTTGGACATTTGAAGGAGGTCAGGTCGGAGAATTGCCCGAAGGGGCTTGAGGACTCAGTCCAGGGTTTCAACCCATAAGCGCTAACTTATCAAATTCTACCTCAAGCCCAGATTCTCGACTCGGCAGGGACCAAATGACAGAAGCCCGGCACGAAGTGCCTGGGAACAAGAGAAAAGCGGACCCGTCCCGGAGGGACGTTTGATCTGCTCACTAGTCCCAGATATATTTTTCGTCGATCTTTACATCGAGGGCGTTTAAAAACGAGATTATCGATTGAAAAATTCGAGACATGACTGTCCGACCTGATGGTCGATGTAACCGACCGTTTCTGGCAGCTGAGAAACGCTCACACTGAATGCACCGTATCCCTGCTGCCTCCCGAACTATAACACATTATTCTTATCTGTTTCTTTTTCGCCTGAACCGAGGAAAGGAGAAATGACACATTTGCAAGAAATCTGATCAACCGTCCCTACGGGACTGGACGGGTCTTTCTTCTTTTTCCAGGCACTTCGTGCCAGGCCGCCTTCGCAGCGACTCGACTGAGCTCGCCGAAGTCCTACGGCGCGCCCGACAGCCAGGGTTTGCGCAACCACCCTCTGCGATCGCGACGTAGGACTTCGGCGAGCTCAGTCGAGCAGCTTTGCGGAGTCAGGCTGCCCTCGTTTTAATCCCTCCGGGATAAATGCGTAATGACACCTTCCCGCCGCTGCGATAAGTGAGCGCTTATGGGCCAAAGCCCTGGGAACGACACGCACAAGGAAATCGCCCTGAAAGCCCATGGGCTATTCTGTTTTCGCCCTTCGGGCGACACAAAATGTCCAAACTCCAACAGCAGGATTCGATCCTGCTTAAGAAAGCTCGTGGCTTCCAAATCGTTTCTGTTATTTTGTTTTCGTTGGCGCCTCGATCGAGAGCGAGCACAACGACGAAATGCTGGCGGAAAACGAGCGAATTGTCTGGGTATCAGAAAGGACCTTTTATGTCGAATGCATATGACGCGATCATAGTGGGAACGGGACAAGCCGGACCGTCTCTGGCGGGGCGTTTGAGTGAGGCCGGGATGAAGGTTGCTATCGTTGAGCGCAAACTATTCGGCGGCACGTGTGTGAATACGGGATGCACACCCACTAAAACCATGGTGGCAAGTGCCTACGCGGCCCATTTGGCGCGTCGGGCTGCCGACTTTGGTGTAGTGATCAATGGCCAAGTGGGAGTGGACATGAAGAAAGTGAAGGCCAGGAAAGATGCCGTGTCGGGCCATTCGCAAAAAAGTGTCGAGTCGTGGCTAAAGCAGATGCAGAACTGTACGGTTTACCAAGGCCACGCCCGTTTCACCTCTCCCACCGAGATCAGCGTAGGAACAACGCAGCTATCGGCGCCGCGTATATTCATCAATGTTGGGGGACGCGCTCAAACGCCTCCAATGCCCGGGCTTGATCAGGTCAAATACCTTACCAATAGCTCGATGATGGATGTCGACTTTCTTCCTCGGCATTTGGTGGTCATAGGCGGCAGCTACATAGGCCTTGAATTCGGCCAAATGTATCGGCGTTTTGGCAGTGAAGTCACAATCGTCGAAATGAAATCGCGCTTGATTCATGGCGAAGACGAAGATGTCTCCACCGCGGTGAGCGAGATACTGGAGCGCGAAGGCATCAACCTGCGCCTTAATGCAAAGTGCCTGACCGTAAGGAAACAGGGCAACGAAGTGGTAGTGACGCTCGATTGCACACACGGCAGTCCCGAGGTTAGCGGGTCCCATCTCTTGCTCGCAGTAGGACGTCGTCCCAATACCGATGACCTCGGGCTCGATAAGGCCGGCGTTTCTGTCGATCAGCATGGCTACATCGTGGTCGATGATGAGCTGCGAACGAACGTCCCGGGTATCTGGGCCATGGGAGACTGCAACGGGAAGGGCGCCTTTACCCATACGGCCTACAATGACTATGAAATCGTCGCCGCGAATCTTCTCGATAAGGATCCCCGGCGGGTGAGCGACCGGATCCCTGCCTATGCACTTTATATCGATCCGCCGTTAGGGAGAGCAGGGATGAGCGAGACGGAGGTCCGGAGCGCGGGCAAGCCCGCGTTAGTCGGAAAACGGCCGATGACGAAAGTGAATCGCGCGATCGAAAAAGGCGAGACTCAAGGTTTCATGAAGATAGTGATCGCCGCGGATACGAAACAAATCTTGGGCGCCGCCATTTTGGGGACCGGTGGCGATGAGGTCGTTCACTCGATCCTTGATTTAATGTATGCTAAGGCGCCTTACACGGTGATGCAGAGGGCAGTGCACATTCACCCAACCGTTTCGGAACTCATCCCGACCATGCTCGGCGAACTGCGACCGCTTGCTAGCATTTGAGGTCGCGAAATCTTGATCTGAGGCCCCAAACAAGGACTTTGGGGCCGCCGCAGGCGTGAATTCGTACTCCTTTCACGTTTCCGAGTTGCTGTCTCTCCTCTTTGCCGAATGGCTTGCGCAGGAAATCCATCGCACCTCCGGCGATTGCCTGACAAATGTCGATTGTGTGCACCCGACTCTGAGAGTGTCTTGTCGCGCTGATGTTGAACAAATGCTGGCTAAAAATCCTCGCGAAATGCGCGCTGTTCAGCGTCAGTGATACAAAGGACACGGAAGTTGATTTAGAATCTTCCTGCTTCACCCTCCAATGCATCAACCAGCGCAAAATGCAAGAAATGGGAACCTAAGTCCGAGCGGTCCGACAACAACTGTGATCCCGCTTCGAATTCTGGTCCCTTTGATTGTTGCTTGCGCGCTGTTCATGGAGAACCTCGACGCGACGGTTTTATCAACCGCACTTCCTGCGATCGCGCGGGATCTTCACCAGAGCCCGATCCAACTCAAGTTGGCACTGACCTCCTATTTGATGACGCTGGCGATCTTCATCCCTGCCTCTGGATGGGTCGCGGATCGATTCGGTACACGAATCATTTTTCGACTTGCGATACTCATTTTTGCAGCTGGATCGGCACTGTGCGGGTTCGCGAATTCGATCGGCGAACTGGTGGCGGCGAGAGCGCTTCAAGGGATTGGCGGAGCGATGATGGTGCCGGTGGGCCGCCTCGTCATTTTACGGACTATTCCCAGATCGGAGTTTGTCGGTGCGCTCGCCTGGCTGACGATGCCCGCGCTGATCGGGCCCGTGCTCGGTCCGCCGGTTGGCGGGTTTATTACGACGTACTTTCATTGGCGCTGGATCTTTTGGATCAACTTGCCAGTGGCTGCCTTAGGAATCATTCTTGCCACGCTGTTCATTCCGAACGTCCACGGTGAAACGATGCATAAGTTCGATTTTCCCGGGTTTTTGCTGTCGGGAATCGGACTTGGCGGACTGGTGTCAGCTTCCGCCGCTCTCGACGCCTTTGGAATTCCCCTCTGGACTGCAGTGGTGCTATTTGTGGTCGGCTCAGTGGCGGTCTGCTTTTACGTCGTCCACGCTCGCCACGCCGAGGCGCCGATTCTGGATTTGCGGCTGCTGGGGATTCCGACATTCAGGTCAGGAATTGTAGGTGGATCGTTTTTCCGTATCGGGGTCGGCGCGATGCCATTGCTTTTGCCCCTTCTGCTTCAGCTTGGGTTTGGTATGACACCGCTCCATTCCGGGCTGTTGACCTTTGTTACGGCGGTTGGCGCGTTCGGCATGAAGACGGCAGCCGGAACGATTCTGAAGCGATTTGGATTTCGCAACGTCCTGGTGGTGAACTCGATAATCAGCGCCATTATGATCGCTGCGCCGGCGGTTTTTACTGAGACGACACCGGTGAGCGTCATGCTTGCGATCCTTTTTGTCGGCGGCTTTTTTCGGTCACTGCAGTTTACGTGCATCAACGCGATCGGCGTGGCAGATATCGAGCAAGCGGATATGAGCCAGGCGACCAGCTTCACCAGCGCGTTTCAACAGATCGCCTTGAGCCTTGGCGTGACGGTCGCCGCATCGATGCTCCAATTGGCGTTGACGTTCCGTCACAGCCATACGTTAATCGCATCGGATTTTGTGCCTGCATTTCTTGTCGTTGGGGTTATTGGAGCGATCTCGTTTGTGAGTTTCGCCCGGTTGCCGGAAGATGCAGGCGCAGAGGTCGCAGGCCGCAAAGCCGAGGGTTCCGCAGCGGTCGCGGTTGCGAACGGGCGAAGTCGGGCAGGTGGATGAGCGAAGAGGGTCGGGTTAGCCGCGAAAATTTTCGCGGAGCGGTGTCGTCCGGCGATAATCAACGAAGCAGCGAGTCAGAACAAGTGATTTAGGGACAGCCATACGCCGTTTCGTCGTCAGCCTTTGGCTTTAAGCTCCAGCGTGTCTAACTTCGATTCCAAAGCCTTGATCTGTTCGTCCAAGCTCAATGTTAGGCGGCCGTGTCCCGAAATAAAGTCGCGGTTGAACTGTGAATCCGCGCTGTGAGTTGGCATGCTCAACAGTCCTTGCGGGTCGTGCGGCAGTGTTAGATTCGGATTGGATTGCCGCACATTTGTCCGCCGAATCGATGACACGGCGCAGTTGCCGTTCGGTTGCATTGTTTGCAGCGACCGCATTCTCTGCCTCGATAAAACTCAAACAAACCTGCCAAGCCTTTGACTTATCAGATTATTTCGTGAATTTTTTGAGCCTGAACGCATGTCACATTCAATCGATAAAATGATCGAGGAATGGCTGTCTGAATCCGATTGCAAGCTGTTGCCGGGAGCCGGGAAACCGCTGAATCTGGATGACTACTTTCGCTGGCCGGAGGATGAACGTCTCGGATTTTCAATCCTGAAGAATTCCGGTTTCGCCCCTGTTGAAGTAGAGCAACTCAGCGAGATTGGCCGATTGAAATCTGAACTCGCTGTGTGCAGGGACGACGAATCGAGAGCATTTATTAGACGCAAGCTGCAAGAGGAAGAAGTAAAGCTGAACCTTCGCATCGAGCAAGCAAAGCAACATCGTCGCCGGTGAGGTCCCTCACCTCCGTACCTTTCAAATTTACATGGGGATGCAATGCCGGTTACTTGTAGTCCGACATCAAGATTCTCTCCGTTCCGGTGATCCTGTCGCAATGAAGCTCTTCTACCTGTGTCTGATATTGTCTCTTATTCTCGGGTGCGAGATGACGCCGAATGTCAACAACAGAAAAGCGGGAGAGCCATGGAACTATTATGGGGATCTGACGGGCCTGTATCGGGACCAGACCCACGGAACTCGTCCCGCAATGGTCTGGCTGGACCAAGTACAATTTACGCGAACGCAGAGGGCCGATTTTCAGAAGACGCTTCAAATCATCCTGAAGCAGGGCTATAGAAAGATAGGGCTGCTTACGGTTCGACATCGATACTTTGTCGATCCATTCGAAATGAGGAAACTGGCTGCCGACAAAGGGGCAAACCTGGTCGTCGGATGTTGGTTCGCGGCAAGCAAAAACAATCTCCCGAACACCCCGGGGCAGCTGGTTGAGTACTGGTATCAGTTTCTTTACAAAGCGCCTGCGCCGACTCCGGGCCCGAGTCCAACGCCAAGTCCAACACCCCAAACGACCATTAGGGAGCCGATCGGTGCGTACGGGGATTGAGCGTTCGGGGTTCGGGGTTCGGCGTTCGGGGTTCGGGGTTCGGCGTTCGGCGTTCGGCGTTCGGCGTCTCATGGAAACGGCCGCAATTGCAAGGCTATTTTAATTTCTTCTCTTAACCTCTTTGTTCTCCGTGCCTCTGTGGTGAATCCTTTTCTCCGTGACCTCCGCGTCCTCCGGTGATGGTTTCGCTTGTCTTTCTCGATTTCAGACTAAAATTGCGGCATTTCTAATGTTTGAATTGAGCGCTATTCGTTTTTGTTGTTGGTCGGCTGCGGTTGTAGTTTCGATCAGTCTTTTTCTGGGTGGATGCGCCCAAACGCCGAGCGCAAATATGCGGGCCGGCCGTGGGCATTTCTCGACCGTTCTGATTGACCCGGGGCATGGCGGCAAGGACAGCGGCGGCGTCAGCGGACGAGGAGTTCCGATCTATCTGCGCGAGAAAGATCTGACCCTTGATACAGCCAAGCTGGTTCGGAACGACTTGAGAAATGCTGGTATCCGAACGCTGCTGACACGGGAAGACGATCGATTTATTGAGCTCGATGATCGTGTTCGGATGGCGGACGCTAAGGGTCCCGGGACAGTCCTGATCAGCATTCACTACGACGCCGTCTCCGATCGAGCGATGAATGGAGCAAAGACCTTTTACTGGCGGGCGGACAGCCACGGATTGGCGACGCGGATTCAACGGCATCTCGTTAATGCGACCGGCGAGACAAATATAGGTGTCATTCGCCGCCGGCTACGGCTAACCCGCAATCCAGACATTCCATGCGTGCTTTGTGAGTGTGCGTACATTACAAATCCGGCAGAAGCGGTCAAGGCTTCCAAGGATAGCTACCGTCAGCTGATCGCGCATGGGATCGCCCAGGGAATTCTGGAACAGTACAGACTCGGAGACGCTGGGATTCCTTCGGTTCCTGAGATTTATGCTCCGTTATCGAGGGGCTCAGACAAGCATTGAGGAAAAATTTTCGCGAATTCACAAACGATAATGTACGTCCAATTCGTCAATCTTGAGTTGGTATCGAAACATTCTCTCTGAGCTTCGTGTCTGTGTGGTAAAATTTTTTATTGTTTTCTTCGCTTATTTTTGTCGCCTGATCGGATTGCGATCAGGTCGATCTTCTTCGAAGGCTGTCACGTTTTTCGTCGCGCTCCTTTTCATCGCTTCTGTGCCGGCTTTTCGAGCTACCGCTCAGGAGCATGTGGATGTTCCGCTCCCGCCCTACGATCCCCCACCGACGGTCTCGCATCATAGCGAGAGTCACACCGAGCGACCGGCGCGAGTTTCCGAACAGACTGGTTCAGAGCATACGACCCGTAGCGCTAACGTCAGAACTTACCACCACACGCATTCCTATCGCCACCTAACTGCGACCCGTCGTCACCGGTTTTTCCATTGGCCCTGGGAACACGAGAAGCGCGGCCGTTCTCGGCACTGATCCGTTATCGTCCATCCAGAGGGAAAATTCGGATGGGAAATGACAGTTCCGCTCTCCGACACTGACCATTTGGGAAGGCGACAGTGAAAGCAGTAGCCGCCAAACAGGCTGCGATAGAATGCAGCTCTGAAAAACGGTTCTCCGCACCGCGGGCATTTCCAATTCGCCAGACAGGCGGCGAGGAAGAAGTAACCAACGAAGGTTAAAGCGAAAAAGAAGCCCGGAACAAAGAACGCGAATCGGATTTCGAGCATCGAAGCGACGAAGAACCAAAACACTACGCGACGGAGCCTGCGGTAAGAACTCCAGGCTGTTGCGTATTCGGAATCAACCCGGTAAGCCTGCGATTGGTACGAACTCTTTTGCAAACCTTTCAAAACCTCCAGACTAGCCAACTACAGACTACACCGTAGAGAATTTTAGAGAAAGCCTTTTAGATAAGAGGACTCACCACAGAGGCATAGTAGCATACGCGTCCCGCGTGTATTCCCTCTTTGCACGCAGGCATTGACGTGGAAAACAGAATACACGCGGGACGCGTACGCCACCGTGCCTCTGTGGTGAGCGCTTTTCCTTAGCGTTCTCCCGCAAAAATCGCCTTCCACCTCGTTAGGGAGATAGAGCCGTGCGTCCCGGCAAGAGGTCCAACGGCCAGAACCTAACAATTCATGGGCAGAGGAGGAAACAGAGTGGATATTCGATCGGGCAGCAATTATCCGGCGTCAGCGCTCTCCAATTTTGCGCCGCATCGCTTTGTGGTCGACGGAGTCGAATGCGCGTCGATGGAGGGATTGCTTCAATCGCTCAAATTCGACGACGTGCATATCCAGGTGGAAGTGTGCAAGTTGGTCGGCAAAACGGCGAAATATCGGGGTGCGCCTCGGAATTCTGCGTGGCAGCGGCATCAGAAATTGTGGTGGCAGGGCACGCCGATGGGGCGAGAAAGCCAGGAATACCAGGATTTTCTGGATCGAGTTTTCGGTGCGATGACTGATCAATGCGAATCGTTCCGAAATGCGCTCCTTGCGACCCAGAACGCAGTGCTCACTCATTCGATCGGCAAAAACAGGGAAGCGGACACGGTCCTTACCCAGCGGGAATTCTGTTCGCGATTGATGAAAATTCGCGCTCGGCTGCAGGTTGCTGCGTGAGGGAGGAATGATGAATTCCCACGAGCTTCCAAAGAGGATTTCTAGGAGTTTGATTTCTATCGGGATTCAGTTAGAACCGATAAAAGGTTCTCTCGATGGCCGCAATCTCTAACGGGTTCAGATTGGCGTGGCAGGTTGCTGCGGCTGAAACTGCACGGTCGCAGCACCAGTTTATCGAAACCGGACACATTTGTATCGGCATCTGCAGTCTCGAAAAATACATCGGCCATCTTGGCCAGGAGATGGAATCGGAAGTCATCGCCGAAGTAGCTGGGATTACGTCCACGTTCCAGGAGATGGAGTTGTCGCCTCTCGTTCTGCGACGTGAAATTCGTCAACGACTCGGCAACGGCGGGTATTCTCGCGCGGAAGCAGAAAAGGTGAGTCGGTCGGTGGCGGTGAAGGCTGCATTCATGCGAGCCGAACATCTGATTTCGGACGGTTCGCCAGTGGTGAACAGCCTCCATCTTCTGGCTGCTTTGCTCCATGACGACCAGGGAATTGCAGCGACGTTTCTAACAGAATCGGGAGTGAACCTCAGCGATGCGGAAAAGCGGGTACTTTCGATCGCCGCAGGGATTCATTCCCGGCCCGCAGAATCCGCTGGAACTGCCACCGTGATCGAACGGCGGCAGTCAATGCTGGAGAAAATCGGAAAGGATCTGACCGCGTTGTCGCTCCAAGGGAAAATCGGCGAATGCATCGGCCGGGATGAGGAGCTTTTGCGAATTGTGCAGGCGTTGAGCCGCGAGACAAAAAATAACCCGCTACTGATCGGGGATCCGGGAGTTGGGAAGACGGCCATTGTCGAAGGTCTTGCATGGCGATTGGCGCTCAAGAAGGATCCTGCGCTTCAGGGGAAACGTTTAATCCAGATCAATCTCGCGACCCTCATGGCGGGTACGAAATACCGTGGCGAACTGGAAGAGCGAATCGACCGGTTGATCGACGAGTCCGCACGATCTCCTGATGTAATTCTGTTTATCGACGAGATTGACGCCATTGCAAGCGGACACGGATCGCTCGAAATCGCGAACCTACTAAAACCGGCACTTGCCCGTGGCCAGATGCGATGTATTGGCGCAACGACCTGGGAGAGTTATAGCCGCTACATCGAAAGGGATCCGGCTCTGGAACGGCGTTTTCAGCCGATCCAGATCGACGAACCGACCGCGGAAACAACGGTGCAGATTCTGGAAAGAGCATACGCGCCCCGTTTGACAGAAAAACATCGTGTTACGATCGAAAGGGATTCCTTGCTCGCGGCCGTCACTCTTTCAATGCGTTTCCTACCGGATCGGCGGTTGCCTGACAAGGCGATCGACCTGCTCGATGAATCGTGCGCGCGTGTTGCGGTGCCGCAGCTTGGCCCAAGCGAGCCCGATCATTCAAATCGTCTGGTTACCGCAGAAATAGTCGCGCGGGTATTGGGTGATCGGACGAAGCTTCCCATCGCTACGTTAACCGGCGCTGATCGACAACGGTTGCTCGGAATGGCGGACGCTCTGCGCAGCCGCGTAATTGGTCAGGATGCGGCTTGTGAGAAAGTGGCCCAAATGGTCCAGCGGGCTCATGCCGATTTGAAGCCGCCTCACCGTCCGATTGCGGTGCTCCTTTTTGTCGGCCCGACTGGGGTCGGCAAAACGGAACTGGCAAAAGCGACCGCAGAGTTCCTGTTTGGCGACCCGGCAGCTATGATTCGTCTTGATATGAGCGAATACATGGAGAAGCACTCGATTTCGCGACTCATTGGTGCGCCGCCAGGTTTTATCGGTCATGACGAAGAACCACAGCTCACCGGCGCACTTCGGAGGAGGCCTTATAGCGTCGTGTTGATCGATGAGGTTGAGAAGGCGCATCCCGATGTCCTGAACCTGTTCATTCAGCTTTTTGATGAAGGCCGAATCACGGATTCCCGGGGACGGACTGCGACAGGATCGAACGCAATCTTCATTTTGACATCGAACGCAGCAAGTAGCCATGGACCTGTCGGGTTTCTGAATCAACAGGCGGGCGATCAAGAATTTTTGGCTTCTGTTCGGGTTACGTTTCGGCCGGAACTATGGAATCGCTTTGACTCCATCATTCCATTTCATTCTCTCAAACGGGACGACCTCAAACGAATATTGGTGTTGCTGCTCGACCCACTTAAATCTCAACTCAAAGCCAAAGGCATTTTGTTGCGCATCCGCGACGAGACGATCGAATTCCTAGTCGGCGCAGGAGACGACCGGATGTCCGGCACCCGCTCACTGCGGCGCGCAATCGAGCAGCAAATGGAAGGAGGCATTTCGAAGTTGCTTTTAGCCGAACGGCTCCTCCCGGGCGATGCGTTGATCGTCGGTGTACGAAACGGGTCGCTGAGTTTTCACAAAGATTCAGGTGCGACGGCAGATTGAGATGGATATTTCGCTTTCTATCACTTTCGAAGGCAAGACGTTCCAGAGCCGGTTCCAAACAGCATCCATTGTAATCGGACGGTCGGGAGGCACGGACCCCGTCGATCTCGATCTAAGCAATGATATCCGTGTTTCGCGCCGCCACGCGCGAATTAGCTGGGAAAATGAAAGATTCTGGATCGAGGATCTCGGGAGTCGTCACGGGACCGAACTCAACGGGCGCGAGATTAAAGGCACCGGCAAACATCCATTTGAGGTCGCCGACGCAATTCTCGTGGGAGACACGACGATTCGATTCGACCCGGTTGCAGCTGAAGCGACTCAATCTTGTTCAACGACAACCAGCGCCGGCATTCACGATCCGAAACGGAGCGGGAACGATTCGGATGGAGGGCAAACCGGCACCGAAGGTTTGTTGGAAGCTCTATGCAAATTGCCGATGCGTTTGGCTGTTGAAGCAAAAATCGATCACGTATGCCAGGTAACCGTCGACACTGTGGCGGAGCTGATTTCGGGAGTGCAGCGTTGCGCGCTTTTACTGAAGGACCCCGGTCGCGGCAATCTTTCTCTGCAGGCATTTGTTCCGAATAAAGGGCAACAACCCTCCGTCAGCGAGCACCTCGCCAATCGCGCGCTTTCGACAGGGAAGGGATTCATCTGGCCTGATACCACCGATGAGCATGTGGCCAAGTATCATCCTGTTGGAAGCGGTATGTACGCGCCGCTCACCTGGGATAACAAGCCGATTGGAGTGATCTGCGCGGAAAACGCCACGCGGCGAAATCCGTTTAGTTTATTTGATCTGCGTCGGATGGAAGTTGTGGCTCAATATGCAGGTATGGCTATCGCCCAAAATCGTGCGCGACTGGCATTGACCCGGCAGATCGAATTTACAAACCGTCTATTCAGCAGCCGGTTTCCGCCGTCGGTGCGTGAAGATCTCATGCGCCAGGCAGCGGATGACAGCCTGCCGGTGGGCACACGCCGATCCCTGGTGACAGTTCTGAATTCGGACATCCGCCAGTTCACAAAACTGAGCGAAGAGTTGGGACCGCGGCGGATGGGGGATTTGTTGAATGAGTATTTCCCGCCCCTGATCGAGGCGATTTTCGCCTTTGGAGGCACGGTGGAACGATTTGTCGGGGACGGGATTTTTGCTGTTTTCGGAACCCCGGGGCCTGACGATGCGCAGCAGGAACGGGCGGTGCGGGCAGCGCTTGAAATGCAACGAACCGTGAACGAATTGAACGAGATTCGTGAAAGGCGACGAAGTCAGACATCGAGGGTTGGAATTGGAATCGGGATTGGGATCGATTGCGGAGAAGTGCTGAACGGTTTTATCGGCAATGCCGAACGGCTAGAGTTTGCAGTCGTTGGTGATGCGGCCAACTACGCGTCGCGCTACTGTTCCGGGGCAGAGGCGGGTGAAGTTCTGATCAGCCGGAATGTTCACTCGCTCGTCTGGAAGCTTGTCGACTCGGAGTCGAGGGAGATTATCGGCAAACACGAGCTCAACCTCACCGCGTACGTCGTGAAAGGGCTTAGCAACGACACGATCTCAATTCACCCGAAAGGCTAGCCCACGTTTAACACTGTCTAACATGGGCTAGTAGTTACCCGCAAAAATAAGCGGTATTGTCGTTCTCGTCCTCGTCGTCGTTCTCGTTCTCGTTCTTGGAACTGGGTGGTGGCTCCGATCTGCCGGACAGGGGCACAGCTAAAAACCGGAACCTGAACGTGAACCGAGATCAACGATCAAAGAGCGAGGTCGAGAACGAGGACGAAGGACGAGGACGATTGGGGAAGGAAGGAAGCAAGAAGGCGCCCAGTTTCGCAGCAAAAAGAACCCGATTGTCCCGGAAATATTCTATTCCCTTATTCTGATCGTCAAACAATCAGGAGTTTTGAGGCCAGCGGCGAGGACAATTATTCCGCTTATTTTTGCAAGGAACCACTAGCCGGCATTTCTCACACTCTGCACGGTGATTCCCGAGCAGCTTGCAACGGATGACCTTCTCATCCGGCCCAGGCCGGATGAGAAGGTCAGGCTAAAGTGTGGGCTGTCGCTATGGCCTTTGGAGCTTTTGGGCGGTGATGCCTGTGGAGCTGGGAGTAACCGATGAACAGGACCAGTGCCACGATGATCGCACAGAGAGCAACGATGATGACCGCAGCAGGAGACGGAACGAATGACCTACGCCCCTCCCGGCCTTCAACGGTGTTTAACTTTCGTAACCCCACCCGATAAACAGCGTTTCCTGGATCGAGATTCGCGGCTGTTTGCCAGAGATGCTTCGCTTCATCGAGTTTCCCCTGTTGAGCAGCGATTCGGGCAAGTAGATCCATCAAGGGCGCAGTTGCCCCGTACTGTCGGACCCAATCACGGAGCCGATGGTCGGCTTCGCGGTAGTTGCCTTCGCGCGCGAGCACCCGACAGGTTGCTTCAATTTTCTCGGACCTCCAGTTGGGAAAGGCTGTCTCAGGCTCCCGAGATTCCGACGGCTGTTGGACGGAGCAGGGGCGGCGTTTGTCCATACATCAAAGAATTGTTCCAATTCTGCGTCCTTTTAGTAATTCCTGAACCTGATTCGGAAGTAATCCCCAGAGCTGTTGCACGGCAGCACTCAGCGCTGGCACGTCGCCATTGTTGATGCTGCGCGTTCCCTGGGCAAAGAGAGCCGCGGCCGACTCCTGGTCTTCCATCGAATCGCGTCGCCTCTCCAGATTTTGAAAGCTCTCGATCCAGAACTCAGGAAGCTGGCACACCAACCGCCAGACGACTCCACGAAGTGCCTTCAATTTGCTGCGAATGGCGTCCGCGTTCCGGGTACGGATTGCTTCCTCGGCTTCGCGTGCGAGCGCTTCAAGTTGCCGCCCTTCGTTTTGATCCTTGACTTGCTGCATCAGCCTCCGGGCTTCGCTGATCTCGTCGCGAATTTCGATGATCAGCATCGGCACGTCGACAGCGTCTTCGATTTCATCGATCAGCCTTCGCAACTCGAGCAGTCGTTTTTGACAGTTGTCCGCTGCATCCCGGTCGATCTTTGCGGAATCGAGTGCAGTGGTGATATCCTCAACAATCTTTTCCTGGGCGATCTGCTCAAAAACCTGGCCGGCACGCGATACTTTTGTTCGATCCACGGCAGCCTTCAGGGCTTCCATGCGAGCCTTTGCAGACTGAAACTCCGCTGCCAGAATCGTCGCGTCAGGCGCTTTCATTTCGAGCTTGATGACACCTTCAAATTCCTCGTTCAGGAGCGGAACAAAGGCCTTGGCCTTAATGAGCCGGGAAGCATCGATATGCAGCGACACCTCGACTTCGGAGCCGGCTGGAAGATCGCGGCGCAGCTTCGTTGCATCGATGGAGAGCTCGCCAATGTAGGTGTTTCTGTCCGCGCGATTATTGGTGCCTTCGACGACAACAATCCGTATTGCGTCACCAGCCTGTCCGGCACGCGCAGCCTTGGAAGTGCGCCGGTTGCGGTCGGTTTTTGTGGCAGGCAAGGCGGTCCCCTTCGTCAGGACCCAGCTGACTTCGTTGTTCGCGAGCGCCAAACCGATGGAATGCATAAGAATTATTCCGCCCGGAATGAGCCCGATCGTGTAATTGAAGGTTTCCGGATCGGTCGGGTAAGTCGAGCCGCTGGCGTCAGTGACTTCGACCCGATAGGTATTGGTGATGTCACGTTCCGCCCAGAGTTGGGTCATAAACGCACCGTCGGCTTTCAAGTTGAGCTTGCCACTGCGCCACTGGGGCGCGTTGATGAATTCGATTGTGTATCCGGCTAGAGCCGGACGGCCGGGCGCGACGATTTTGCCGGCGACCAATGGCTCGGTTTCGGTCCCGATCGGCCGGAAACTGGCGCTGAGCTCGAGTCCAAAATTGCCGGCGGCAACTTTTTGAGCGGCGTTCAATTGGGTGGCGGCGGCGTATGCGGCCCCGCGCGCAACAATAGTTAGCGGGTCGACGCTGAAGTCGAGAGGGATTCCGAGGCCCTCTTTTGGATCGGCCAGCATTTCGCGTAGATGGGGTGTAAGTGTCGGCCCCCCGACCAGGACAAGCTTTTGAACCTGACTCGGGTCGAGGTTCCGCTCAGAAATAACCTGCTTGCACTTTGTGATCGAGCGACGAATGAACGGTTCGATGACGTTTTCGACGTCGCGCCGGAGGAGTTCATATTCGAATCGGACAGGTTGGTTGTCCTCGTCCACACAAAGGAATTCGATCATCACCTCGGCAGACTCGTCGCGTGAAACCCGGATCTTTGCCTGCTCTGCGTAAAGCTTCAGCTTCGCAACTGCAGCGCGCCAACGCACATTTCCTCGCCGAAAATCAGGCAGATTATGCTCGCGAACAACTGCAGGGATAAGAAGTTTCTCGACGATGGCCCAATCGATCAGCTTTCCACCGAGATGATTGTCGCCGTCATGGTTCACGACCTGAATGTGGCCGTCACGTACCTGGATCAAAGCGGCATCGAACGTTCCGCCGCCAAAATCGTAAACAAGCCAATAAACTTTGTTATTCTCCTGTTGGAATCCGTACGCCAATGCGGCGGCAACAGGCTCCTGCAGCAACGGAGATAACGCCAACCCTGCCAGCCGTGCCGCTCTTTGTGTGGCCTCGGTTTGCGGAAGCTCAAATGCCGCCGGAACCGTGATGACGGCGCTTGCGATCTCTTCACCAATTCGTTGTTTGACGTCCGCCCGAAGCGATTTCAGTACTTCGGCCGAAAGTTCTTCGGGGCTCAACAAGCGTCCGCTTCGCTTGAATTCGAGCTTCGCATCGGTACCCATCTGAAGCTTGAATTCAGCCTTCGCGTTCTCCGGGTCGTCTTCCAGTCTCTCTTTGGCGCGGCGTCCGACGTAAAGCCGTTCGTTCTTATCGATCCAGACGGCTGAGGGCGTGAATTCGAAGTTTTCGTTGTTCTTGAATACTTCGGTGTCGCGCCCCTTGATTACCGCAATGCTGCTATTGGTCGTTCCGAGGTCGATGCCAAAATCGATGGTTGCTCTGGCCATGGCTAAGTTTGGTGGTTGCGAACAATTATAGTGGGTTAGATCGCTTAAACTACCGATCGCCAGAGGTCGCCGGCGGTGAAGCGACGATCACTTCGCCAACCTGCAGGATCTGCTTTTTGTAATACACCGTTGGGCGGATCGTTTCGACGATTTGCTCATGGGTCACCCCTTCGGTCGGCTGAAATGCAACAACGCCAACCACCATGCCTGCCTGGTACAGGGAACCGGTGTGATCCCGGATTTCGATCTCATTTTCCGCCAACAAATCCCAAAGCGACGCGAAGTGACGCCAGGCACGGCGCATCTCATCGAGTGGTTCGTCTGTGCCTGGTTTAACCATGTTCTGTTTCAGTCGCCATAGTCCGGTCGAGAGCTTCGCCAGAAACTGCGGGAATTCGCCCGGTGGACCGCTGCGTTCAAATACGCGAATCCGATGTTGTTCCCTGGAGTCGTCCTCCTCTTCAGAACCGAAGTACCGCTCCAGGATGGAATAAAATTTCAAAGGCATGCCAGGCGGGGCAATCCTGAACTCAGCCGGGTAGAACAATTGGCGGATGGATGCAATGAAGCTCATAGTTTTCTAGTTGAGGAGTTCTCCGGAGTCAGGGCCGGGTCCCGAATTTAAAGCCGGATCGCAGCGCGTTGTTTACGCTCGGAAAGCTTGTAACATCGAATTCGTGCTTTGTGCCGCGAAGAGGGACGATCGAAGCGGCTTTGCGGTATGCGGTTTGAAGGATCCGCGGAAGCGCACCGAGAAATGCGAAAGCAATCCCAATTGCAGCGATAACGATCCATCCTCCGATCTGGGAGTCGCGAATCCCCTCCAAAAGTCCGCCCAGGATGGCGATTCCGAGGAAGCCAATGACGCACGCAGGCACGACAACCATGCAGATGGCGAGGGGGACTGTAATCAGATTCGCGAGCTGATGCTTGGTATTGCAGGACTTGCATCTGGGAACACTCACGGAAAGCGTCTTCCATTGAGTCCTTTTTCCGCTGCGCGTCACGTCTCCGAAGAACTTAAGTGTTCGGGTGCTAACCGCATTTTTCTCACGGGCGCCGCAGTACCAGCACGTATTCTGGAGTTTAGCGGCCTCTGCAGCTTCCAGGGCTGATTTTTGATTCACAAGGGCCTGGTTGAGATTTGAATTCAGTCTCTCCCTTGCCCCGTCCGTGGCGACGATTGGACTGAGGGATTGTAGCAACACGATTCCGCTTGCCCAATCGTTGGTCTTGTTCATGTAAGCGATACCGCAGTTAAGGCATTGCAACGCGACTTCGTCGCTCGCGTAATCGCGCGTTGCGTTCCCGAGAGGAAGAAACGAGTCAATGATCCGCAAAACCGGTCCCGATTCGGCGAGAAGTGTTTTCGCCGCCTCAACTGCACGGGAGGGATCTGAGATCGCGTTGAGCGCCGCGGCGCTCAGAGTCTTGATCCGCTCGCGGAACGGATGCAGGATTTCCTCGAATACTCCGTTCGCAACCTCAGACGGCTGTTCGTACGCTTGGATGAGCTCTTTCTGCCGGCGCAACTCAGCGGTGTCGTTCCGTTCCGCCGCTTTAATTGCCAATTGTGCGTGGACGCGAATCAGGGCTTTCGGCAATGCCTCACGAAATCGCTCGACAAATTGTTCGGTCAATTGCGGGTCATCGAGTTCTTTGATCCGTGCAGTGAGCCGGGTCCAAAGTGACTCGTTTTGAAACAGAGAGTACCAGTGATGGACCGCGGTTTGCCAATAACGAGCCAACAGGTTCGTCTGTTCCGTGGAGAGTGGTTTGGATAGATGCGCTCGTTCGAGGTCGAGGGCGAGTAACGAATACAGAACGGCGAGGTTGTGGCGAGCTGCGGAGTTCGCGCCTCCCTCTTCGCTGTGCCAGCGATTGATTGCCTCCTGCACTTTACCCGCGGCAATCGACGACAGCGCGGGATCCGCGGTATCGCTGGGCGCGACAGGCCAAAGCCAGAAGAACTCGGAGACGATTCTGCGCCGTGGATCACTCAATTTCTGCCTGGCCTCGCGTAAATCGTCGGCGGTCGGCGGAGGGTTTGGATCGAGAAGACTGCTGCCGGCCTTTCGGCCGCCATCAAACTCAGCGATCATCTGTGCTCGCTGGAATTGGCGGTCAATCTCGCCGGTCGTCGCATCGGCTCTGACGCCGATCAAACGGAAAGGATTTCTCGCGTACAGCTCAAGTGTGGATGTGTCGTCTGGAATTGGAGAACGGCTGGCACCGTTCGACGCTGGATACTCGCTTGTCTCCATGTTGGTTCAGGCTCCGAAAATTTAATTATCGGCTAGGTCACCATCATTCCTCTTCGCCAAAGCGTGACCATCCAATCGTACTCGCTTCGAAGATCTCCGGCCTGATTGAATGCCTGCTCCATGAGATCGGCGGCTTCCTGAATTTTGCGAATATCACGGCCAAGTTCGATCGCCTGCATGGCCAGTTCGCGGGCCTTTGTCTCGTTGATCGTAACCGGTTTGCCCATGGCGGTTTTGCCGAAAGTCGATGTCCCGGACTTGTCGACGTCGGGCACTTGAGTTTTCTTCCTGGGGCGCCAGAGATTCAGATCGGCAAAGAGTTCCGACGCCGATGTGTACCGGTCCTCTTTTTTCTTTGCGAGGCAGCGTTCAAGTATTCGTTCGAGTCCGGAGTCAACCTTCGGGTTAAACCGTCCGGCCGGCGAATAGTCCGCTGTTGCAGCGCCTTGCGATGCGTGAAGCTCTTCGATGTTCGCGTAAGGAAACCGGTCGGTCAGCAGCAAGTACATGGTAGTGCCCAACGCCCATACGTCACTGGCGCAAGAGTCACCGACCGAAAAGACTTCAGGCGCCTTGAAATCGCGAGTTCCGCGCGCGCTCGCGAGAAGAGTCAACGGGTTGACTCGTTTGGCGAGTCCGAAGTCGCTGATCCTGGGACGGGGACCATCTTCATCGTAGCCGATTAAGATGTTTTGTGGCTTAATGTCCCTGTGCACGATAGGGGGATTTTGCCGGTGCGCCAATGCCAGGCCGCTGGCAATTTGTTTAACGATGCGCAGGGTGTCTTCTAACGGAACAAGCCGGTTCCCGAACGAACTCCAGTAGCTATGAAGACTTCCGCCACCGACGTATTCCATCGTGAAATAGCAAATCAACCCATCCGGTTGCTCGAGATAGTCGGCGTCCCAGATCCGCACGATATTCGGGTGCTGCATGCGTTCGTCCGCAAGAAGGCGCGGTTCCGTGAGGCACTCATCCACCTCTTCCTTATTCATCCCTCGAAGTTTGAAGATCTTTAAGGCCTCGAGACGCCCGAGATGAAGGTTCCGGACGCGATAGACTTCACCAAACGCACCCTCGCCTAGAAATCGCTCCATTTGGTAGCGGCGCCCGATCATCTGTCCCTCTTCAAATATTTTCATTGAAACCTGAGCAGAGCGAACGGCTCGATCGGCCCCGATTCACTAGCTGCTTCTCTAGCAAGACGAAGCTACCGGGAAAAATTGCAGCTTTGCGCAAAGAAACCGGAACAAAAAAAACCGGTAAGGTTAATCGTTTGGCTGACGATTCTGGAGACTGGGATTAAACTTCGCCGGCAATACGACGAAACTGCGGTTCGGAACGTGCAATATGCGAGGTGCTCTCGGAAATTCAATGCATACGTCCACAGTTCACCATCTTGGCGACTTGACCTTGGCGAGGGAGGCTTTGTCGGGCGATGAACTCGCTGCCGGCGTTTTTGTTCGGCGCTTCTGGCCGGACCTGGAACGTCATCTCGTAAAGCGCTGCCGGTGCGGCGATGCGAGGTCGATTGAAAAGGCCAAGGAGATCTCCGCAGATGTGATTTCTGACTGCTTCGGCGCAAATAATCGGCCCCGAGGCGAGGCGGTTCTCCTTAAACTTTATCACGGACAGGGGCCGCTCAATGTCTGGCTTCGAGGCGTCGCTTATGCACGTCTAAAGAGTTGGTGGGCTTCCAGAGAATTTGGCGGCACGGTGCCATTGCCGGAAGCTGAAGTCGGCCAGGAACGGCAGCATCCACCGGCCGACGCGGAGGTTGTGAAAATCCTTCGCATCGCGCTCGAAAACGCGTTCCGGCAGATTGAGCCTTACCAGTTACTTTTTTTGCGTCTTGTGTATCTGTACGAGGTGAGACGGGATCAGGTTGCAAGGTCCTGGGGTTGCCACCCGGCGAAGATCACGCGTGATACGCGAGCGGCGATCCAAAAAATCCGAAGGCTTACGCTCCAATATGTAAAAATTCTGGATCCTGCGATTGAACTTCGATGGGAAGATTGCCAGGCAATATGCGATCAACATCAGGCGATGCTGAGCGGTGCAACACTGGACGGCGGGGCGCCAGAAAGACCTGATTCGATTCGGTTGGCTGCGCATTCGCAGCATTCGTGACCTTTCCCGACAAAGGCTCTGGACTTAAGCAGTGGATAGAAAAAGGCCGCTATTGTAAAAACTCCCGCAAGAGTACCGCTAAAGATTCGTCCAATATAATGTGCCTGGTGGTTTCAAGTCGGAATCGGGAGAGATAAAAAGCCGGCAGGTTGTGGCGATAATGCGGCTCGCCTTTCCGGGGTCGACCGAGATCCGTGGCGAAGCCGTGAGCCGGTTGCCAGTCGGATTGGTCAACGAACTGCGATTGTGTGCCATGGGTAAACTGTCCAGGAACGAATTGGTGGATCTATCGGCCCGGATTATCTCGAACAACGCGGCAATTGAGACTTTAGCTTCGGAAATAAAGGCATTCCGGACCTAGCTAAATGCTGTTGCGAAATGTCCCGGAGGGACGGTGCGATCGTAGCCTGGCACGAAGTGCCCGGGAGAGCGCCACCCCAAAGAGCCGTCCCGTAGGGTACGGTGTGATTCGTGCAGGTGTGCGCACCGATTCGATGATTGGAGTGACAGAATTTTGAATGCAAAAACTGAAAACATTTATGTTGTATAATTTCTGGCCTACGATACAATTCTTTCCATAGCAAACACTTTCTCGTGCCTGAACATTCATTGCGTTTTCAGCACAAAGGAACGTGTTCGGGTCCTGAATCCTGATATTCGAGAACGCCTTTGGCTGCGCCCGATCATACCGTACCCTACGGGACGGTTCTTTCGAGGGACGCTTTCCCAGGCACTTCGTGCCAGGCTACGATCGGTGTTGTCCCTACGGGACGCGCTTGCTGACATTTCGCAACAGCATCTCCTAAGAAACTGAAACCGTTGCCGGCTCAAAAGGCGTGAGTTGGAAGCCCAATTCTTTGGCTCGTTTGCTGAGATTGTGTAGTAAGCGCTCTTTGTACTTGTCTTCATAGTAGGTTTGGCCCTGCTCGACGTAGGCCGCGCCGAACTTGAGCATGCGGTAGAACAATCGTGCGAGCTTGTTAGCGCCGGCGTTAAAGGTGTCTATGCTGAAGACGTTTTCGCAAGCGAAAACGTTACCAATTCAAGGTTCACGCTGCCGGGCGCGGGTGTGATCTTTGATCGCAACAAAGTACATGCTATTTCGGGGACAGAACACTAGTTCGTGTGACCAAGCAATTGGACGAGGGCAGATTAAGAAAGAACCTTTTCGATAGTAGCATTCAAAACGGATAGTTCGCATGGCTTAGTCAAGTGCGCAGAGAATCCTGCAGCCACGCTGCGGTCAATATCTGCTTTCATTCCGTAGCCGCTAAGTGCAATTCCCTTGATCGGTGATAAGCCTTGCAGAGCGGATATCAGATCATACCCGCTCCCATCTGGTAGGCCGATGTCGCTAATCAAAATGTCAAATTTCTGCTGCTGTCCGATGCTCAGCGCTTTCCTGTAGGTGGACGCGGTGACGACCTTGTGGCCAATGTGCGCGAGAAAACGAGCCATAAACTCCAGAGTGTCCTCGTGATCGTCCACGAACAGAATTTGAAAAGCTTTTTTAGCGGCCGGCTTGTCCGAATTCAGAGTCGGTGCGTGAGGGATTTGCTGTGATTCCGCCAATGGCAGGGTCACCGTAAAGGTTGCGCCGCTACCAAGACCGGGGCTCTCAGCTTGAATCTGACCTTCGTGAGCATCGACTATGCCCTTGGAAATCGCCAGTCCGAGACCGAGGCCGCCGAACTGAAGGGGCACGGCAAAGTCGCCTTGCTCAAACGGCTGAAAGATCCTTTCAAGCAATTCCCGGTCGATGCCTCGCCCGGTATCTGTGAGTGTGACGCGAAATTTCGTTTCCTCAACTACCGAAGTCCGTAACTCAATCTTGCCTCCGGCAGGCGTGAATTTGACTGCGTTAGTCAAAAGGTTCCACAACACTTGTTGAAGCCGACCGGCATCTCCAAGAACACAATAGTGTGGGGCTTCCAGGTGCATTTCGAACCGAACATGCTGCTCCTCGATCGCCGCTTGGCACAACTGCTGCACGGACCGGATAAGGGTGTGGACGTCAGTGTTTTGACGCTGCAGGGAAATCTTGCCATGGCCGATCCGTGTGAGGTCGAGTAGATCATCGATCAGTCGGGCTTCGAGTTGTAAATTGCGGCTTACGGCAAGTAAGTCCGATCGGATTGATTCCGGCAGGTCAGGATGTTGCTCAATACCGGCAAGAATCGCAAAAATCGGGGTGAGCGGTGTACGCAATTCGTGACTCAAAATCGCAAGAAATTGATCCTTCGCCGCGCTTGCCGCGCGTGCGCTTCGGTAAAGCTGTGCATTTTCGAGTCCGATCGAAAGCTGCACCGCAACAATAGCCAAAATTCTCTCGGTGCGCTCCGTGAAAACACCCGGCGAGCGATGCGCAAAAGCGAGCGCACCGGCTATGCCGCCTGCCGAATTGCGAACGCTGAGTGCGAGAAAGCTGCGCATGGGCAACTCCGTACTGAAAGGTAGAGGACTTTCGAGAACGGCGAGATCGTCGACACGATAGATTTGCCGCTCCGCTCCGGACCCGATTAGTTCGTCGATATTGACGAGGGAGCAATTTTGCAGGGCGATCCCGAGCGGTCCGGCAACGGTTTGACAAATAAAATTTGCGCTCTGCGGCACTTTTCGAAAGAAGCCGCCACATTCCGCGCCACTGATGTCGACCGTAGCATCCGTGATCGCTTGAAGAAGCGCGGTAAGATCCAACTTGCTTGCGACAACTTGGCCGACCCGCTGAACCGTGTCCAGCTCGTCGTAAAGCGCGACGACACCGCGGTTTGTCTCGCCGAGTTCCTCATTGATCTTTTCCAGCTCGATGCGGTGCAAGTTTAGCTGGTCGAGCGTCGTTATGATTTCTTGGTTTTGCGCCGCCAGCTCGTCAAGCAGCTCAGCGTGAGATGCCCTACTGATCTCTCCGGCAATCTTCTCTAGATCGATTGCGCTGAGATTCACGCCTACCGGCACCCCACACGCCAATCGGACAGTTGTACCACTCGTTCCGGTCTCGATATCCACGCTGTCCATCAAACGCTTTGCAGCAAGAATGCCCATGCCTATGCCGCTCGCGGATCGAAAGGTCCCAGCGAGAATAGACGGCAGATCGCCGATCCCGGGGCCTCGGTCGCGCACGATAGTGACCAGGCGATGAGCGATCCTCGGGTTGGCTCCTGTTCGACCCCGAGCCAGAGAAAACTCCGCCGTCGCATCCCGTGCGTAGCGAAAGGCGTTTCGGGCAATTTCCGAGACTGCCGTCGCGATGCGAACCTGCTGCTGTCGATCGAAGTGCAAAGCGGCGGCGATGGTGCGCACCCGGTTCCGGCAGAGCACGACATCCTGTTCCCGCCGGAGGGCCATCAACAGCAGTCGAGTGCTTTTCTCAGGTGCATCAGGATTCATAGGTTGTGCCGGACGACAATCACGGTTGCATCGTCGCGTCCTCGCTGGAAATCGCGGTAAAGCAACCCAGCCACGAGACCCGGATGTCGCCGCAAAAGTCCGGGATAATCATCAAGATTCCAATGTGCCTTTACACCATCGGAATGCATCACAAGGACGCTCCCATCGGTCCATGGCTGCGAAAACTCTCGGATCCTTGGCACGCCGGTCCCGAGTGTGCCATTGTCGCAACCGAAGCTTTTCGACTCGCCATTGTTTATGAGACGCATCGAAATATTTCCGACTCCGACTGCTGTTACCCGCCTTTTCCCTGGGCAAAGCTCTACAATGGCCCCCGCAGCGCCTCGGGTCTTGGTAAGAGCTTGATCGATCAGCTTAAGTGTGTCTGCCGCGCTAGTGGTCACCTGGCTTCGAAACACGGCGACGGCTTCACGCGCAGCTTGTTCAGCGAACGGGCCGTGACCCAGACCGTCGACGACGATCGCGCGCAAACTTTGCGCCGTCTCGATAACTTCCCACGCGTCTCCACAGACTTCCTCGCGCTCAACAGCAATGCTGATCCCGCTGCTCTCAAAAGCATGCGCAGTGGAGCAATCGTTAAGGATGCACAACTTTGCCCAAACCGCGGTCCCATGCCCCGGCTGACTAAACACCTCGAACCGGTCCGAAAGACGTTTGATCGAGCCAAGGCCCGTACCCGCAGTACCACCGGTGGAGAAACCGTCTCGAAGGCACCCAGCGGTGTTACGGATCCCCGGCCCTCGATCTAAAGCCAGCAACTCCAGGCTTGCGCCGGCGGGAGTTGCGAACTCACGTATAACAATTTGACCTCCGTTGCCGTGTCGCACGATATTGCGGGCCATCTCTGTAGCGACAATTGTAGCTTTTCCGCAGAAGGATTCGTCACTGCTTATCCGCTGGGATATTTCGGCCACGCGGCGTCTCGCAAACCCTACCTGGCTTTCGTCGACGACGGTGATCTGGGAGCTAGAAGTCACGGCGATCTATCTCCAGCGAGTAATTGTAACGTGGGTGCCTTTGCCGGGTGCAGACTCAATATTAAACTCGTTGACGAGGCGTTTTGCACCTCCAAGACCAAGGCCCATTCCACTGCCCGTCGTGAACCCGTCGCGTAGTGCGAGATCGAGATTTGGGATTCCTGGACCAGCGTCCACGAAATGCGCTCGCAGCCCATTTCGAACGCCTTCCTGAAGGATTTCGAGAGTGACCTCGCCGCCGCCGCCGTATACAAGCATGTTGCGCGCTAACTCGCTTGCAGCAGTGACAATCTTCGTCTGATCAACCAGTGACAGGTTGATCTTCACCGCTTGTCGACGAACTGCGTGGCGCACCGCAACGATATCTGCCGAATCGGCAACGGAAATAGACTCAGTCGTTTGCACCGGTGTCCCCGTCCAGTTTCGCGACGCCGATATAGCGACGCAACAATTCCATCCCTTTCTCTACATCAAGCGCCGTATGCACCCCATGCAAAGTGAGCCCGAGCTCAACCAGTGTAATTGCAACCGCGGGTTGCATCCCTACGACGACTGTCTGAGCATCCAGAACCCGCGCCATTGCCGAGGTGTTGGCTAGCATCCGCCCGATAAAGGAGTCGACGATGTCCAGAGATGAGATGTCGATGAGCACGCCTTTGGCATTTAGCTTGGAAATCATACTCGTTAGGTCATCCTGCAGTGCCGACGCCAATTGGTCGTGCATGTCGACCTGGATAGTCACCAGCAGGAATTCCCCCATTTTGAGGATTGGAATCCGATCCATGATGCGAATTATTGAAAAGACGTTTACTGCCGCGTCGAGGTATTCTTCAGGCTGTCCAGGCCTGAGCTACCCTTGCTTTTCAACGCAAAGCGCAGCGCTTCGGCCATGGTGGCTTTCGTCGTGACGGCGCTCAGATCTATCTGCAAATGCACCATTGTCTGTGCGATTTGCGGCCGGATTCCCGAAATGATGCAGTCTGCGCCCATCAGCCTCGCAGCAGCGACGGTCTTGAGGAGATGTTGTGCTACCAACGTGTCGACTGTTGGCACGCCGGTGATGTCGATAATAGCGAGCTCAGAACGAGTCGAGACGATCGTCTGGAGCAAAGTTTCCATCACCACACTCGTCCGCGAACTGTCTAGAGTGCCAATGAGGGGCAAGGCAACAATGCCCTCCCATAGCTGCACTACGGGAGTCGACAGCTCAAGCATTTCCTCCTGCTGGCGACGGATCACGTCCTCACGCGACTGCTGGTAAACCTCCATCGTGTAAAGACCGAGCTTGTCAAGAAGTACGTCTGCAGCACCCATGTTGTCTAGCAGTTCGCCGGGATTCTGCCCGTCGGACCTGCGGAGTGCAGCAAAAAGCGGCGGCTTTAACGAGAACACGAAATTTGCCGTTTCCGAAGGGGTAAATCCCTGGTTTCCACGTGAGCGCGATACCTGTTCCAGGACTTCCAAAACAGGCTTGTACTCGGGATCTCTGATTTCAGTGAAATTGCCGGACTGCACCGCCCCGGAAAGGACTTTCAAGAACCGATCCGAGTCCTTACGTAGCTCGGTTTCATTGATCAGGTCGGCACGCAGATTCTCCGAAGCGAGCTCTTGGCGGACCCATTCCTGGAGAATCTCATTACGTTGATTGAGAAGGACTTTCGCGATGGAGGTGTTCATTGTTTGGAAGCGGGATTGATGTTTTTAACATCGTCGAACCGACTCTCAACTACAAACCCGATCATGAACGGTCGAATGGGAACCTCGGTTGACGAGTCTTGTTCAGGAATTCCAATGACTTAGCCTATGCCACGATTCTGCCTGACTTGTGCTGTTCGATCTCGCCGGCGAGAGTCCATGCTTTTACCTCCTCTGGCGTCATTACGCTTCGCCCGCTCAATCGAGCGTCCAGCAATGAGGCCAACTCAATATCGCTAATGAACTGATTCCTGGAAAGAAGGGTGCCATTACAAAGATTTGTAGTCGGTGAGGGCGTTTTTCTCTCCGATTCAAGGAGCTGCAGGAGCCCATCGATGACCTTTGCCGGAATTGTATCTCTTTTTGAGGGGTAGATGAACCCAAATAGACCAAATGGCTGAGGAGGACGCGCCAGTCTGGACCGAACCTCGCGATAAGGTGTTCCCAATCAATTCGATCGCCTGAGGTAAAGAGAAGATGCGCAATGTCCGCACCGTCAAATCTCTCGCGCTCCATGATATAGGCCTTTTGCCAGATCATTTCTTCGAGTGGCGCGATTTTCACAGGCATGTCGAGGATAAGGCTTGTCTGTGAGCGGGCAAACCAATCGTCATCCACAACGCAAAGTCCGTTGCCTGAATTGAAGATGACGTCTACGAAGCAGGTGAAGAGGTTCAAAGCGCGCTGGCGGGAACCGGGATGCAATTCCTTGATGGAGATGCGATCGAGATCCTCGGTGTGGGTTTTGCGGGTGTCTGCGGATTTGGGGGCGGTTTTGACCGCCAGATGTTGAATCCATGGGGAGAGCCGATAATCAAAGCGTTCGTTCAGGAGACGGTAGCCCACTCTCTTCGTCTGGAAAAAGCGCTTACGCGCCTTCCGATGGAGCGGCGTGTCGTACTGCTGCACTACTCCCCGATCCGGGAGACGGTTGTCGGCGAAAATCCTGAGATATTTCCATTCGTCGGTTCGAGCCGCTTGGAGAACCCAATCAACCAATTTAATGTGTCGGTCGTTTTCCATGGGCACGCGCACAATGGAACTCCCGCCGGAAAGACCTCGGCGCAGATTCCCGTGTTTAATGTCGCATTGCCGGTCATTTCGAAACTAACAGGGGAAGGTCTGCCGCTGTTTGTGTACGAACTGTAGGGTAGGCTTCCAGCCTGTCTTGTCGCCAAAGTAGGATAGGCTTCCGGCCTGTCTGGTTTTCCATTTGAAGGCTCGGTTCTCGATTATTGTCGGGATTCAGGCGTCTGCTTGCGGTCGGATCGATTCATTCGCGTACCCGACAGGCTGGAAGCCTATCCTACACGCTTGGGTTTTCCAGCACTGCGCTTAGCGCGGAGTCGTCTGTCAAATCGAGCCGGAGCGGTGTGATTGATGTCCAGCCGTTCTCTATCGCCCAACGATCTGTACCGACATCCGCCTTTTGCAACGGAATCACCGTGAACCAGAAATGCTCCCGTCCCCTTGGGTCCTTCCCGGGAATTATTTTGCCGTCGTAGTGTCGCACAGACTGACGCGTCCATTTCACGCCCCGCGAATTGCGCGGTATATTGACATTCAGCAATTGCGCTTCGCTACGGTGAATCAAAAGATCGAGCACAACCGTCACTGACGGATCCAGAGTTGTGAACTCCAAATCATTTTCATCGGCGGGAGTACTCACGGCGATTCCGCGAGTGCCCAACAAAACCGCCTGCCTGGTTGCCGCCAAAGTGCCGGAATGCCAAGTCGAGTTTCCAAGATTCAAACCCAAATTAACGCCCGAAAGTACGAGGTCTGCCCCGCCCCAGAGGTGCAACCCTAAGGCAACACAATCGGAAGGCGTTCCATTGACACGATAAGCGTCGAAATCTTTGACCGCCGTTTTTCGGAACAACAGCGGCCGGGTGGATGTAATAGCGGCGCCCATCGAAGACTGCTCAACATCCGGCGCAACGATTCGCACCTCGCCGAATTTCGCTGCCACGGCACAGTCCAGTTGGTTGCACCGCATCTTGGAATTACCCCTTTCAACATTCTTCCATACGGCACGGCCAACAATATCGCGGATTGCCTCCGTCAGACATCGGATCCCGAGCTGTTGGCTACTCATCTGGAGCGTGCTGAAATAAACCGCCTGGATCTTGGAAAATTGACGTTTGGCAGCGAGAGCAAAACTTTTCTGGAGGCCGTTGGTGCGGGAGTTTTCGCGGAACTGATCGTTGAGTTACATAAACCGGCGAAAAGAAATGAGATGCAGGGCGCGGAGTCGCGAAATCAGAAGTTGGGCTTCGCAATCGAACGTCTTCAGGCTATCTGTCGCAGGTACAGCGCGATCGAGTGGGAGCTGAAAGCGGACGACAGCATCATTTGCGATCGTTTCATTTTAATTGCGGTGATGAATATGGAGTTGATTGGCCCGCGACTTCACCTGGCGCCGGAGGCTGATCCGAGCGACGGTTATCTCGACCTCATTTGTGTTCGCGAGATGCACCGCGACGCGTTCTCCCGCTGGCTCCACGGGCAATCGCCTGGACTTAAAGCCGCCGCAGATTTCGAACGCCGCCGTTGTCGTCGAGTGGAAGCACGTGCGAGCAGCATCGCACCTGTCCACATCGACAGCGAAATGATTACGAGTCCGGCGTTTCCCTTAGTAGTGGAGCTGCAAACCGCGCCTCTAAAATATGCATTAACGCCAGGGGCGCGCGGCTCATAAGGTTAACCAGTTTGACAATCGCGGCGCACGATCTTCCTCCTGGATCGCACGCCGCAGCAGTTTAAGTTGCAGTTGCGAAGCCTATTTGGCGGCGGCGAGATTGATGCTCGACTTCGCCAATTTCGACAGTTTTTGGTCAGTTTGCTTTTCTTCTTCAAGCGTAAGCCCAAGCAGCTTCTCGCCTTCTTGGTCGTCTAGAAGCCCGGCATAGGTTCGCGCAGTGCCATAGCCGGCTATTTCATAGTGCTCAACCCGTTGCGCGGCCGCAATCAATCCTGCATCTTTGACTTCATCGTCGGCTTCTTGCTCAATCATTTCCGCACCTTCTTCAAGAAGGCCTTCCATTCCCTTGCATTTGGGCCCACGAGTCGTTTGCTCGTGACGGGACATGATTTCCTCCAATCGTTGAACGTGTTCTCTTGTTTGAACAAGGTGTTCTTGGAAACCAGCTGCCAATTCTTTACTGGCCGCTGCCTTCATCATCTTGGGTAATGCCTTTACGATTTGCTGCTCTGCACTGAAGAGATCCTTGAGTTCATGAAAATAAAGATCTTTAAGGGTGTTGAGTTTCATAAAGCAGAGTTCGCCATTCTCAAAGGAATCGGACGCATTTGAGGTCCGAGTCTCTGAATCTCTTGCAAGCGCGCGATAACCAACTGGCGTTAGGACTTTTCTCGAAACTTGCGACCACCGGGGTAGACGCTGGTGACAGAGACACCGACTACATACGTGAGTATCGCAGAGCTCTCTTGAAGGGCAGCGCGGTCATCGCTGTGGACGCCAACGATGATGAAATGCGAAGGACCGCCATGAAAATACTTAAAGAGGGAGGTGCACGATTCATCACATTTTTTGGCCGCTTCGCGACAGAGGTCCTGGAGAAATAGGGGAGTTTTTCTGCAAATCACCAAGAATTAGCTGTGACAATGAGAGAGGTCTGACAGATCCGTGCATTCAGCTCGGAGACTCGCTCACGGATTGAAGCGAGATTGACGGTGCGGGTGCCTCGACGACGCCTTCCCGCTGGAGCCAGCGAGCCAACTGTGTACAGCCGCTTGACCAAAGTGAACCGGCTGCCCACCCAGCGAGCACATCAGTCGGATGGTGAACACCGAGATAAAGCCGGCTGGCACCGACCAGAACCGTTGTTAGCAGGGCTACCGAAAGGAAATAGAGCTTGGCGATGCGTCCCCGCACCTGGCGCGAAATGATACCGCCGAGCGTCAAGTAAACCAATGCTGAACCCATAGAATGGCCACTCGGAAAGCTTTCGGGATCAAAATGAGTCAAATGTGTCACCGCCGTCGGCCGCCGGCGGACGAAGAAGCCTTTCAGCAATTGGCACAAGAACATCCCGCTGCCGGTTGAAGCGATGACGTACCCCGCAGCACGGAACCGCCGATAGAGGCACAGAAATCCGATAAGAATAGTCGAAGTCAAGGTAAGACAAGTTGCGCTTCCGAGCGCAGTGACATCCCGGGCCACCTCCAGAAGCCAGTTCGGGCCGATCGGGATCGCAGGATTCTCCGGCCTGCGAAACGCCCGTAGTATCTTGTTGTCAACCTCATCGGTTCCACCACTTCGAATCTTTGCCGCCAGCTTCAGGAAGATCCAGGCAGAGACAGCGTATACAAATACGTTCAGAAAGACCGCTGACTCGGTCGTTAATACGGCTTTTCTAGCGTGTTTGTCTTCTGACATCGGACCTGAAGTTGATCGTAAGCTAATTCCCCCTTCGTTCGCCTGGGAGCACTCGCGTGGTCCTTCTAAACCGCCGAGCTCGTATTTTGGCTTTCCCGCGATCTCTGGCATCGCAGCAGATCTCGATAGTCAGCGTTTTCCCTTATGCCGTAAAAGGTGTCGTCCCTGAAACGGGTGCTCGAACGGAGAAACGAAAGAAAAGCGGATCACCACAATGAAAATTGCCCAAATTGCTCCGCTTTACGAGAGCGTGCCGCCAAAACTTTACGGTGGCACGGAAAGAATTGTTTCATATCTGACCGAGGAACTCGTCGCCGCAAAGCACGATGTTACGCTTTTCGCCAGCGCAGATTCTGTAACCCGAGCGCGTCTCGTTCCAGCCTCGGAGACTGCCCTGCGACTGAGCGCGACCCCGATTGTCGACTCGGTCGCGCATTACATCCGCTTGCTCGAACTGGTTTTTCGGGAAGCCGATCAATTCGACATTTTGCACTTCCATATCGACTATCTCCACTTTCCGTGGACAAGGCGCCAGCTAGTCCCTGCTGTTACCACGCTTCATGGCAAGCTTGATATTCCTGATCTGGTCCCGCTCTATAAAGAGTTCGAAGATATGCACGTCGTCTCGATTTCCGATGCGCAGCGGCTGCCGTTGCCGTGGATCCAGTGGCGCGGCACAGTCTACCACGGGATCCCGGAGCATCTCTATCATCTTCGGAAAAAATCGGGGGATTATCTTGCATTTCTGGGACGCATCTGCCCGGAAAAGCGTCTCGATCGCGCGATCGAAATTGCGAAGCGATCCGGGCGGAAGCTCAAGATTGCCGCGAAGGTGGACCCGGTTGATCGGGAGTATTTCTCTGACCATATAAAGCCGATGTTAGAGCATCCGTTGGTCGAGCTCATAGGGGAGATCGGAGAGGACGAAAAAGGGGAATTTCTTGGGAACGCGCTCGCCCTCTTATTTCCGATAGATTGGCCCGAACCGTTCGGGTTGGTTACAATCGAAGCAATGGCCTGTGGCACCCCGGTCATTGCCTACAGGCAAGGAGCCGTTCCAGAAATCATTGAGGACGGGAAAACCGGCTTCATTGTCGATAATCAGGACGACGCGGTCGCGGCAGTTGATCGGCTCGCTTTGATCGACAGAGTCTCGTGCAGAAGAGAATTTGAGAGGAGATTTACTGCACGCCGGATGACTGCGGATTATATTAGGATCTATGAAGAACTCTGGTCCGGAAGTGGACGAGGCAAGAACATAACACCCATCTCGAAGGCGGCCTGAAGGAAGGACAAGTTCGTCGTCCTCAAGGATTGGTGGGGTTATTAGAGCAGCAGTTCTTCTCTAATAGTCGCGATGACGGAATTGTTATCAGGGTCCTCAGGCGCAAGCCGCCAACTGAGGGGAAAAACCCGAGCTACATTCCGGCAAACGTGCCAAAGTCTCTCGAATGAGCAATGCCGTGCTAACATCCGCATAACTATAGCCAAGACCGACCTCATCCCCGGCGCAGCGCCTCGACCAGGACCATCGTGGTTTCGGTCCCTGCTAATGTTCCGTTCGATTCCGGAGCGTCAGTGGGAACCGTGTACGCGGAGACTGAAATCTCCTCAATTTTCATTCGGCTTCAAACGTGCGGCACGACAAGCCCGTTACTACCTTTTCCCCTTGTGCGGCAAGATGGTCGCCGCCGCATCGGAGATGGTCTGCCTTATAATGCCTTCCTGTTCCGGATCGCCCTTCGTTAAAGCAGAGGCATACGCTGCTGCCATTTTGAATGTGATATGCGGAGGCAATGTCGGAACGTTCGGATCGGTGTACGCCTCGTACACCACCGGACGGTCTGCCGATAACGCCTCGTCCCAGGCTGGGCCGACCTCTCCCGGCTTGTCGACTCGAATGCCGCGGAGGCCAAGCAGCTCCGCATACCGGGCAAATGGAAAATCCGGCACATCCTGGGACGTCTCATATTTTGGATTACCGGATAGAGCCCGTTGCTCCCAGGTTACCTGGTTAAGGTCCCTGTTATTTAAGACGAGCACGATCAGGCGAGGGTCACTCCATTCTTTCCAGTATTTGCTAATGGTGATGAGTTCACTGTTGCCCGACATCTGCATTGCGCCATCTCCCACCAGTGCGATTGCCACGCGATCCGGAAAGGCGAATTTTGCAGCAATGGCGTACGGTACTCCCGGACACATTGTCGCAAGTGTTCCAGAAAGGGATGCCATCATACCACGCCGAATCTTCAAGTCGCGTGCGAACCAGTTCGCAGCTGAACCAGAATCGCTGCTAAGAATGCAATTGTCCGGGAGCCGCGGCGACAATTCCCAAAATACCCGTTGCGGATTGATGGGATTGGCCCCCTCCATCGCGCGGGCTTCGAGGACTTTCCACCATTTGAAGAGGTCTTTTTCAATCTCTTTGCGCCAGGTCCGGTTCTGTTTTCGTTCGAGAAACGGACGCAGCGCTTTGAGTGTCTCCGCGCTGTCGCCTATCAGACTCACTTCCATCGGGTAACGGATACTTAACATCCGTCCGTCAATGTCGATCTGGACGCCACGGGCCTGCCCTTCTTTCGGCAGGAATTCCGAATACGGAAAGCTTGATCCTATCATGAACAGCGTATCGCATTTTTTCATCATCTCCCAACTCGGTTTAGTGCCAAGCAACCCAATCGACCCCGTTACGAATGGGAGGTCATCGGGCAACGCTGCTTTGCCTAGCAACGCCTTAGCGATGCCGGCGCCCAGTACATCAGCGATTTCAAGCACCTCGTCGGTTGCTCCTAATGCCCCTGCACCTACAAGCATCGCGACGCGTTCGCCGGTGTTCAGCACTTCGGCAGCCCGCAGGAGCTCCTCCTGTTTCGGCACGACTGACGGCTTCGAGAAACCCACCCCCGAGTGGATTGTTCCATGGGCGCGCGGAGGCATCTCGACTGCATTCAATTCCTGGACATCATTGGGGATAACGATGCATGTAACCGTCCGCTCGACTTTTGCAATCCGGATGGCGCGGTCGATCAAATGGCGTATTTGAGCCGGCTCCACGGCCATTTGAACATATTCATGGGCAACGTCCTTAAAGAGGGAGATCAGATCGACCTCCTGTTGATAGTTTCCTCCTAGTGAAGCCCGCGCCTGCTGTCCGACAATCGCCACGACCGGTTGATGATCCAATTTGGCGTCGTAGAGGCCATTCAGGAGGTGGATCGCGCCGGGGCCGGATGTCGCCAGGCAGACACCCACTTCGCCTGTAAATTTTGCGTGTGCACAAGCCATGAAAGCCGCCATTTCTTCGTGGCGAACCTGGACAAACTTTAGCGTATCTCCGGCCCGATCGAGCGCTCCCATGATCCCGTTAATCCCATCCCCGGGAAATCCATAGATACGTTTAATGCCCCATTCCGAAAGACGCTTAACAAGAAAATCACTGACTTTGGTTTCCATATCTGTTCGGGTGGTACGGATGCGATCCCCTGATTTCTTTCTATCGCTGCTCGATATGTTTGCTGAGCGTCGCGCCCGATTGTTCCTCAATCCCTTCGCTAGGGGACGCGCTCACGGATCTATGGGCGCCCTCTGGGATTTCAAACATGGTCAGGGTTTTACAACCTCGATAGTTCCCGATATCAGTTGCTTGAGAAAAAGGAAAACGAGGAAGTTTACCTGGACAAGCAGACTCGGACCAAGTGGGCGGTGAAGGTTGAGAAACAAGACTGACGTGGCCCCAAAAGATCACGCAAAAGCCGTCTCCGACATCCTCCTACAGTGCTCGGCGACGTTCGCGCACTCGTGGACAAAGCGTCTCCGAACTTCTTCATTCTTGCGCGAAGGTTAACCTCAGTAATACAAGTCCGCGTTGCAAGCAACCAACTCGTAAACGGTATTCGAACGTTTATTGTGAACAGAACCGATGTTGATCCGAGAGAATTGTATCCAAAGCCGCCCTATTCGCGCGATAAGCAGGAACCACCGGGCCTGACTGGCTTAATGCTGCCCAGCCCGGAGTATGGAGAAATGACTTATGCAGGTGGCGGGCTCCTCGAAGGGAAGCGCGCTCTTATTACCGGCGCCGATAGCGGAATCGGGAGAGCCGTCGCGATTGCATTTGCTCGGGAAGGGGCCGATGTCGCGATTTCATTTCTTTCAGAATTTGATGACGCAGTAGAGACCGCGCGAATAGTTAAAGAATGCGGCCGTAGAGCACTACTTCTTCCAGGCGATCTCGCACAAAAAAAGGTGTGTGAAACCATCGCCCACGAGGCCGTCAGCGATCTGGGTGGAATCGATATTCTCGTTAACAACGCAGCATTCCAGCGTAGCTACGATAGTATCGAAAACATTCCTGATGACGAGTTTGAAGAGACGTTTCGCGTGAATGTTTTTGCACTCTTTTATCTGACCAAAAGACTTTTGCCGCAAATGAAAGCCGGCGGGTCAATCATTAATTCTGCATCTATTCAATCTTACGATCCGAGTCCGAATCTGATCGCGTACGCGTCGTCAAAAGCTGCTATAGCCAGTCTTACCCGCTCCTTGGCAAGTTACGCAATCAGGTCGGGGGTGCGCGTTAATGCAGTAGCGCCAGGACCGGTATGGACCCCGCTGATCCCTTCTACACTTCCTGCGGAGAAAGTTGAAAAATTTGGATCTGATACGTTCTTCGGTAGAGCCGCTCAACCTGTGGAACTGGCACCGGTATTCGTCTTTTTAGCCAGCCCTCTTGCCTCCTACGTGACGGGAGAAGTCTACGGCGTCACCGGCGGGCAGATGCCGCTCTAAATCCGCCCAAACAGGGTTCTGGTGGCAGGACTTTTGGGTATCGCCACACCGGTCACGCAGGAGCGTGACCCCGTGGGAGCTCAAATTTGGGTGACCAGGGTTTTCTCCACTCTGGGGTGTCACCCAATCTTGAGTCAAAAGTGTTACCTTAATTGTGAGATCGGACCACCCCTACCATCCTGCTGCGCGGAGATTTATTTGCCAGAAGTCTGTAGCATACCGAAAGCTGTCAATCCCATGATGGCAGTAGCCAACCACCCCAACAATTTAAGGTAAAGAGGCAAGGTTAGCGTGCCCATTATCTTACGCCGGCTGGCCAACAACATCGTAAATGCCATCGCCGGAGCAGCGGTAACTCCATTGATGATAGCCGACCAAACAAGGGCTTTAATAGGATCTATTTTTGTAAAGTTTAGTGTAAGGCCGATCAATGTTGCCACCACCAGTACCGCGTAATATGCCTTTGCTTCTTTCGCTTTGCGTTCCAATCCTACAGGCCACTTGAAACTCTCGCCGACTGCGTAAGCGGCCGATCCCCCGAGAACGGGCAATGCTAGTAGACCGGTGCCAATTATTCCCAGACTGAAAAGCAAGCCTGCAAACGGTCCCGCAATCGGCCGGAGCGCCTCAGCTGCCTCAGCAGCAGTGTTGATGTCGGTCTTGCCATGCGCATGAAGCGTTGCAGCCGCAGTCAGGATGATACAATAAGCAATGAGATTGGAAAACGCCATTCCGATGTAAGTGTCGACCTTGATCCGATGGAATTCCTCTGGCGCTTTTTCGGGAGCCTTCTTAAGCGGATTTTCCTTTGGCTGACTATTCATTTCCTCGACTTCTTCGCCGGATTGCCAGAACAATAAATACGGGCTAATCGTCGTACCCAGAACCGCAATCAGACCGGCCAAATATTCTCCATTGAAAGAAATAGTCGGGATAAATGTTCCCCGTGCAATTTCGGCCCAATTAATCTGAACCACGAATATCGTGCCAACATAAGCGAACAAGGAGAGAGTCAGCCATTTCAAAATACCTGCGTAAGTCTTGTATGGGACAAATGTCTGCAAAACCACCGACATCACAGCCAATAGCACACAATAGAGCTGTGCCGGACCTCCGATTAGCAAGTTGATTGCCGCCCCCATCGCCCCGATGTCTGCCCCTATATTGATGACATTCGCGACGATGAGCAACGTCACGACAACATACAGCATCCAGACTGGATAAAAGTGCCGCATGTTCCCCGCGATTCCCCGTCCGGTCACGCGTCCAAGTCGCGCACTGATTTCCTGAATAGCCGCCATGAAAGGGTAGATAAGCGGCATCGTCCAGAGCATGCTCGCGCCGAACTGAGCGCCTACGCTCGCATAGGTAGCAATCCCGCTTGGATCGTCATCAGCCGCTCCAGTAATCAATCCGGGCCCGAAAAACTTAAGCATTTTTCGTAACCACTCAATGACTCGGAAGGAAGGCGCCACAACACGCTGCGCTCGGCGGTTCTCCGATTCTCGATCCTGCCCCAATCGGGCCACGGGCCGCGAAATCAGGAGGTTCACTTCCGCTCGGCGCAAAACTCATTTCCCAATATTCGCTTTCAGGAAGCTCGCGGGACGTAATTATTTGGTCTGCCGAAACTTAGCAGATCCATTTCGCGCTTTTGTGACGAACGCTGAGAAACCGACTCCTTTGGAATAAAGTAGCCGAGTTGATCTGGAAACTATCCCACAAGATTATGGCCAAAAGTCTAAATGGAAAGCGTGTCGCAATATTAGTAACGGACGGATTCGAGCAAGATGAACTAGTCGGACCAAGGGAAGGCCTTGAGACGGCGGGAGCATTTACAGAGATTGTTTCGCCCAAGCCTCACTGGGTCAAAGGGTGGAAATACACAGACTGGGGAGACGAATTCCCGGTTGATCGACCACTCTCGGATGCAAATCCGGACGACTACGATGCGTTGCTCCTGCCCGGTGGACAAATGAATCCAGACTCCCTGCGAATTGACAAAGCTGCAATCCAGTTCATTCGGTCGATGGCCGAAGAAGGCAAACCGATTGCAGCCATATGCCATGGACCCGCTCTATTGATCGAGGCGGGCATCGTCCAGAGCCGGCGATTAACATCATTTCCGTCGATACAAACCGACTTGAAGAACGCCGGAGCGATCTGGGTCGACGAAAAAGTCGTCACCGATGAAGGAATCGTCACTAGCCGAAAACCGGACGACATTCCGGCGTTTAATAAGAAGATGATCGAAGAATTTGGCGAGGGCATCCACTCCGGAAGGAGTAGCAAGACTGAACAGTCCTGTCGGTCCTCATGAACGTAAGAGCTGCGGCCTTTAACAAACGGAATATGCTAAGACGTCCATAAATGCGCGCCATGGTCCGGGGATACATCCTTATTATCCTACTCGCGAGCTGCCTCCCATTCTCCACCCTCCCCTTGCATATTGCGGCAAAATAAACCATCCACTTAGATGGTGGATTTCGACCTCTGGGCAAGTTGCGTTCAGCTTTCGCCGAATGGCTCGCCCAGCAAGTTAGACTGCAAATACGCAAAACATTCGATTCGCTAAGCTGACACAATGCTTATCAAGATTGGTTATGATATTTCGCTGAGGTTTCCGGTTCCGACCGCACTCGTCCATTTGCTTCACGTCCATCCGTCGCGTCGGTCTGATCTTATTGAACCCGAACGGTTTTTGACTGAACCCGCCGTTCCGATGGAGCAATTTTATGACGGTTTCGGTAACCACCTGGGGCGTGTCAGTGCCCCGGCCGGCACTCTCCGCCTCTTGAGCGAAGGAGTTATTCGCGACAGCGGTGCGCCAGATGCGTACGCTCCGAACGCGGCTCAGTTGGATGTCTCTGAGATTCCTACCCGAGCTTTGCCGTTCTTACTGCCGAGTCGATATTGCGAGGTCGACAGCCAACTGATGGACTTCGCTTGGAACACCTTTGCCAAAACGACGCCCGGATGGGACCGAGTTCAGGCGATTTGCGACTTTGTCCATGGACATCTTCAATTCGATTATCTGAAAGCGCGCGCTGATCGTACTGCACTCGAAGCCTTCAGGGAACAAGTCGGGGTTTGCCGAGACTTCACGCATCTGGCGATTACACTCTGCCGGTGTCTGAATATCCCGGCCAGATACGCGACCGGTTATTTAGGGGACATAGGAGTCCCTGCAGCTCCTGATCCAATGGACTTCAGTGCCTGGTTCGAAGTTTATCTGCAAGGGCGATGGTACACCTTTGATGCCCGTCACAATCGTCGTCGCATTGGACGCGTGTTAATCGGACTCGGGCGCGACGCCGCTGACGTGCCTATCACAATGTCATTTGGGAACCAATCTCTGGAAGTCTTCCGTGTCATCACAGACGAGATCGATTCAGCACCGATCTCTCGCCCTTCTTTAAAGCGCCCCAGTATGAAGAGATCGCTGGAAGTCGCGGCAGCCAGAAACTGCAATAACAAGCACTCGCCTTAGGCCAAAAGAGTCGTTGTCGACAGCAGGTCAGTGGCAGTAGGAAAGATTTTGCAATCGATAAACCCAAAACCTTGTCAATCCGGTGAACGACGACGTGTCGACGGCAAAAACGATTCTTGGCGAAGAACTCGCCAGGTTCGAAGTTGCGTTCAATCAGCTAGGAATCGGATTCTCGCTGTCGCATGTACGGCGGGAGTGGTGGCACGGTACAGCGAGGAAGCCACCGTACCTTTCGTGCCGCTACGATGCCGGAGACATGAGCAACGTTAATGTCGTTGCGTTTTATTGTTTTCTTCTCGACGATTGGCACTTGCTGCATGAAGATTCCGAGGCATACCGCCGAAGAATTCGGTCAGCCATGCGTGAGGAATTGATCCATGCAGTTCAGATCATAAAGATAAAAGAGAAATACGAGCAGTCTTCCTGGGCCAGATGCCGATATAAAACCGCCGAAACCTTTTACGAGCATCTTCTCGACACAATCGTCGACGAATTGAGCTTTACAAATGAGGCCCAGTTGGCGGTTTTGACAGCCGCCCAGCTCTATTACGAAGATTGGACCATCACGTCGATGGAGAAGCTTAGAGAGACGGACAAAGCGCTATACGGGCGAGATGGGTACTTCGCCATCGAGCTCATCCGTCAATTGGTTCAAATCCGGTCTGGAGAACTCACTAGCGAAGAAGCCAAAGGCGAAGCATGGGATAGGCATCGCGTATTCAATGTCGAGAACTTCGGCACGAGCGGAACCCTCTTAAGATCCATGGGCAAAGCCCTGCGCAAGGCGGTTCCTCGGTTGATCCGGCTGAGCCCTGCCCTCGCGGAAGTGCTCAATGAAGTTGAAGAAACTATTCGAAAGATCGATGAGGCTCGCTTGAACCAGTGGGACTACTTTGGATTGAAAGACCGCGACGTGGAACTCTACTCGCCGTGAGGATCGAGCTTGCCGACAGTCTTGCATGTGCCTACGGCTCGACTCAGCGGCACCGTTTGGACGGATACCAGCTCTATCCGGTTCTTTCGCAACTCAATCTTGTCTTGCGTAATTCTAGAGACATCAAGCAGATCATCGATCATCCGTGTCATATGCATGAGCTTGCCGCCGGACGACTTTTCGAGCATCTTCAACCACGCCACACCGTAATTCCACCAGGCTCCTTCTCCGCTCGCGCATTCGGCGCTTAGGATTCTGCGCCATATTAAGTTAACGCCTACGCGCGGCCGCGGGAACTGGGCTAACCGGGGCTAGCCGCGATTGCTTGGTGTCGATGACTGCTTCCGAGTCGTACCTGGACGCGCAATTTTGATCTGCTCCGCCAAGAAGTTCAGTGCATTTCTGTTTCTCCGCAAAAGCGGTATCAGATTGGTCCTTGTGTCGTTGTCAGCCTTGCCGCTTGCCAGCAGAGCAAGGGCAATCTTCTGTTCCGGAAGTAATTCTTCAGACCCCCGGGCTTCGACTTCTACGGAGTGCCTGGCGAAGAATTCCCAAACAATTTTGAATTCTTCGGCTTGGGTCGGGTTAGTTTTCATAAATAAAGTCGGGCGGAGTCTGGCAGATAACCAATAAATCCGACCATTCGATTTCGGTTGAGGCGGGGTCACGTTGTTGAAAAGATTCCGCGCTTCGGCGGAGGGCTGCCAGGCCCTGATCCAAACGCCGACTGACGGTGGAATCGTTGCAGTTGAAGACGGCGGCAACGTCGGACTGGCTCACACCTTCCAAATAGACAAGCCGGAGAAAGATGAGCGTGAGTGGCTCAAGTTCGGAAAAGGCGTATTCCAGCGCTGCAACGATTCGCGCGATCAGCTCCGGCTCTGCGGTAACCGGATCAGGACGGATATCAATGCTGTCGAACTCATCGCCATCGGGTGGAAGCGGACCTTTTTCCGGCTCTCTTGTAAATTCGATGAACTTGTGCCAGCAGGATCTCTTTAGCCAGGCAATAAGCGGTCCCTTCCCTTTGTACATTTCGAGCCGCCGATTCGTTGTGGCTCTTTCCGAACGTTCGTAAGCGCCGAAGCATTCTCCAAGAAAATCGGCTACCACATCCTCGGCGACGCTTCCTGAAGGAGCGCCTTTGCTAATGAGATAACTTACAAGCTGAGGGCGGAGACTGTAGATTGCGTTGGCTGCCTGTTCGTCTCCCGACAAAGCGCGCGTTGCGAGTGCGAGATCTTCGTCATTGGTGCTCATGTATTGAAATGCTGCCGATCGCGGATTCCGGCAAGAGAGGATTTTCGGGTGTTGCCAAGCTCGAAATTGACGCGAAAAAGCGGGCGACATACCAGACTGTCGCCCTCTGCGCTGTTAGCGAACGAAGTTCATTACATCCACACTATATTTACCGTACCGCAATCTGGGCAGACAAACCTTTGCGGGTCAACCTCCATCCATGCTGTCAGTGCAGCACCGCACCCTGCGCAAGTGAAGTCCACTCTCATCCCGTGTGCCGACACTTCATCGGTTCCGGTCGCATCGCTTGTTTTTGCGACGCGTCCCAGCTTGCTTGCGTCATACTCTTCTCCAGCTTTGACTTTTTCAACTTTCATAATTTGCTAAATAATTGGTTGGTTTTTGTGTTGGAATATCTTGCTTCCCAAGTTGTGTTCAAAATAGAAGACGATCCCGTGGAACGAATTTGCGCGAAAAGGGGAGTTAATTCAAATGAACTGCTGCACTGTTCGGTCGCAATTGTGCGGGTTGGAAGGGTTCGGTAGATCACCCGGTGGAATGCGGCTGCGATTGCTGGGAAGCTTCCGTGTAAAGTCTTTGAAACAGACCATCCTGCGCCCGTAACTCTTGCGGTGTGCCCTCCTGGATCACTTTACCAGCCTGAAGTACGACAATCTGTTCGCAGAATCGGGATTGCCACACAATGTCGTGGTCGACGAGCACGACCGTTCTGCCGGCGCACGCCTGCTGCATCACTTCGATCAATGGATATTTTTCAAGCGGTCCCATCCCGGTCGTCGGCTCGTCGAGGAACAGGACCTGTGGGTCGCGCAACAAGCAGCGCGTCAGCGCAAACAACTTTCTTTGACCGCCCGAAAACCGGCCGCCCGCATCGAACGGTTCGTCCAGCGCGCCTCTGCCAAAAGAGGCTTCAAGGATTTTCCAAAGACCGGTCTTTTCGCAAAGAGCAATAATTTCATCATCGGACGCGGTTGGCCGAGCGATGCGAAAGTTATCCCGAACAGTGTCGTGAAAAAACCCGGGGAACTGCGACATCATTCCAATATTCGTGCGGAGCGTCGCCAGACTAAGATCGCGGACCGACTGGCCTCCCAGCAGAATTTCCCCCTGCTGCGGGTCGTAAAACCGGAGGGCTAGCCGGAAAAAGGTTGTTTTTCCCTGGCCGGGTCTTGCAACGAAACCGACTCTTCGGCCGGCCGTTATCTTGAACGAGAGCCCGTCGAGAACGTTGTGAGCATTTGCGCCGGGATATCGAAAGACGACGCCAACCGCTTCCAGGGTTCCCTCCAAAGGAGGGCTCTCCGTCGAGTCCTGTTCCTTTTGTGCCGGGGATTGGCGCGCCAGAATCGAAGCGACAAGCATCAGTCCCGGCCAGGTGGTCCGCGCAGTCACGGCGAGACCGGAAAGGGCCTGGATCGAATTCATGAACTGAGGAGTAATCAACGCGAGGGCAACAACACTGCCCGGGCTTCCGCCCTTGCCAGAGACCACCAGATAAACTGCGGTTCCTAATAACGCGGCGAGCACCAGTGTGCCCGGGGCAGAATTCAGGGCGTTCAGTTTCTCAATTGTAAGACTCTGATTCAGTTTCGCGCGCAGCAACTCATCGAGAAGCGCTTCGTGTTTCTTATCGAAAATAGGTTCAGCCCGAGTTGCCTGGACTTCTTCGTACGAGGTGATGGCGCCGCCAATCAGGCTCGCGAGGCGGAGGTTGCGTGTTTGGACAGCAGTCGTTTCGCGTTGCAGAAATTGACCGAGCGAGTTGACGAGCAAAGGTGAGATCAGTGCAAAAAGAGAAATGCAAAGGAACGAAATCCACGCCGGTCCGCCGCCGGTCCCCTGCAAATTCAACAACTGTTCAAAAAGGGTCCACCCGGCGATAACGATCCCCAAAATTTGCAGTACAGGATCGACCAGAAGCTGTCTTACCCCCAGTTGCGCCTGTACGCAAAACTGATTAACGACCGTTGTAAGACGATTCTGATCGTACTGGAAGAAGAACTCCGGAGATTGACGCAGGATCGAGTTGAATGTGTCGAGACGCATGGCATTTCCCATTTTTCCGTCAAGAAGGCCCGTCACGTAGCGAAGCAAAGCTGTGATCGCGACAAACGCGATCGAAAGCACTAGCCAGGATAGGTAGGTCGTCAACAGGTCGCTCTTTACCGGTTTTGCCGTCTGCGACCCGTCCAAAGTTCCGGCCTGTTTAGCGAAAGGGCCGGGCTGATCCTGCGCAGAGCTTCTAGACGAAGTGATCTGCTCCTGCTGAAAGAAGTTGGTGAGCTGGCTAAGGTTCAGTCCGACTGCGATTGGCAGCACAGGGCGGCATACGACGGTCAGGAGAATGTAAAAGGCGATCAACCACTTGAAACTCCCTAGGTAGCGCTTGCCCAGCGCACAAATCACTGAAAACCGGAACGGAGCCTCCGCAGGTGATTCTGGCCCGGGCGGGTTTTTAGTCTTTTGCTCCGTCTTGGGCACAGAATTCGATCGGATTTTGGCGGGAGCGCAAACGCTGCGTTCCCTGTTTCAATCGTTCTCCGGTTTTACTGGTCGCGGGATTCCTGTTGATTTTTATCCGGAGGCTTTTCCTCCAGAACGACCTTAACGGTAAGTTGCTTTCCGTCCCGATAGATAGTCATCTCGACCGAGTTTCCCGGAGGGGAAAAGATGATCGAGCGTTCAAGTTCAAGACTCGACCGGACGGGTTTACCATCCAGTTCCGTGATCACATCGCCCGACCTCAAGCCCGCTCTCTCTGCGGGAGAATTCTGCATAACTAAAGCCACGACGGCACCTCGGACGTTACTCTGTATCCCGACATTTGCTGCGAACCCTGGGGTCAGTTGTTCCAGCTCAGCGCCAATATAGGAACGTTTGACTTTCCCATTCTCTTTCAACTCTTCCATGACCGCCTTCGCGAGCGGCGCGGCGATGGCGAAATTAACTCCCGACGGTACGTCGGTTTTATTTTGTTGGTAGAACCACGTGTTAATTCCGACCAGCTCCCCGTTTAGATTAACGAGAGCCCCGCCGGAGTTGCCATGATTGATGGCTGCGTCCATTTGAATGTAGTCCTCGAACCTGCTCGGGGATAGGGCTCGATCAATCGCGCTAATTATTCCCATTGAGACCGATTGGCCGAAACCCCACGGATTGCCGATTGCGAGGACGCCATCGCCAACCCTGTAGGATCCAGCTTCTGCGAATTGTAGATACGGCAGACCTGTCTCCTGTATCTTGATCAGGGCAAGGTCCGCGATTGGGTCGGTTCCAATCACCGTCGCTTGATAGTCTTTTTGGACATCCTCCCTGGTCACGATTATTCCGGCTGCTCCTTCCACAACATGGTTGTTGGTAAGGATATAACCGTCTGGCGAGACAATGACGCCGGATCCAAATCCACCGCTGATGTTAGTCGATTTTCGAGAGTCATCATTTCCTCGAATTGGATCAACGCTCGGCCGAGAGTATGGATTTGTCGTCGTGATCGAGACGACTGCGGGCGCAACTTTGGCAACTAGATCAGCAACCCCTGGCGACTGCTTCGGGTTCGTCACTTCAGCGAAACCGAGCTCGGCGAAGCCGAGAATCGCAAATGCGGTCACTATTTTTATTGTGGCGAACTGTGCAAGTCCTGACGCGAGTCTCATAATGAATGGCGAGATTGGGCTAGACGAGGTGATGACCGGATCGTCCGGGTTGCCAGTCAACAAATCTTGCGGTCGGGCTTCCATCGGGATGGAAATGGTATCCGGTGTAACAATATCCGTCATCCTGCGCGACCGCAGTGCCGTATAAGACCTCTGAATGCGGTCCGAATTGCCCATCGTCTCGCAGGACGTAATGGCGGGCAGAGACTTCGTCCCCTGCCTTCGACTTGTCAAGCACCAGGCTTGTGTAGGGAATGATCGGTAGATGACCAAGTTCTTTGATTCTCTCCGGTGAGATCCGATGTTGCTTCGCGATTTCTTCCGGCAATTCATACACGAATCCATCCAGACCAGTTAGAAAGATTGAGCCGAGGGGCTCAGGATATAGTTTGATGCTCATTGCAGTAAAATCGATTGTTACTGAGGATGACGAAGTGATCTGTCATTCTTGCGGAGTATTTTCGATGTTTGCCGAACGCATCAGAAATTTTGCAAAAGACCGGTTCACGATCGTCTTAACTGGAAGAACCGGAGACGAAGTGGCGCGCAATAAACGGTCTTCCGTATGAAATGGGCTACAACGCTTAAAGAAACCCGAAAAGTAAACTATGCGATTCACTCTGTTACCTGATCCCCGCTTTCGGGAGCATGCATCGATTCTGGCGGATCGGCTAGATAAAGCTGCCCGGCTTATCACGCGAGAAACCTTCGACGACTTCGCGGATGATCTGATGAAGTCCGTTCTGGAAGAGAGTTTTGAAGCAGCTGGCGGCGATGAAGGCACGCTTTGGCTGGTTAACCCGACTAAGCCGGAGCTGGATGCTGTGTATAACAACGGTCCGGCGGCTGATGCTATCCTAAGACACAGCCAGCCTCTCAGCAGTGGATTAATCAGTATGGTGTTTTCAACAGGGCAACCATTTTGTGACAACGAAGTCGGCAAAAACCCTGAACATGACAAGAGCGTCGACCGCAAAACGACCTCACCGACTGGCGCGATGATTGCCGTACCATTCTATTTTGCTCAACAGTGTCGGGGAATCGTCTCGTGTGTTCAACTGGATACCAATCGGCGGGCCGGAAAAAAACGGGCTCCGTTCGATATGGCATCGATGGGGGAAATCAGACGGGCAGCCTCGCTGTTGACGAGGCTGTTTGATTTCAAGCTGGTCTCCCGGATTATCGGTTATAACTAGGCGAGTGGAGCAGACCGGTGAGAAACTGGGTATCATTGGAAGAGGCTCGATCAGCCATTGTGTCCGGAACCGGGAAAGGGGTTCGGATCGCTCTGCTGGACAGTGGCATTGAAGAGGCGCACCCGGATCTGGGCGGGTTACGCCTTGTGGACGACCTTGCGTTCGTATCGGATGGAAACACCTTACTCATGGAACCTGGCGGCGGCCGCGACGTGAACGGGCATGGCACAGGAATCACCGGAATCATTCGAACACTCGCGCCGGAGGCTCAGCTCGGCAGTTTTCGTGTTCTCCGAATGGGGCTCTTCGATCTTACCTCGAAGCGTGACATAATCCAACGAGCGGCGTTTGAGGCGATCGATAGAGGTTATCAGATATTGAATTGCAGCTTCGGTTGTAGAGGCGAAAGGGAATTCATTATGGAATTCAAAGAGTGGGTCGACGAAGCGTATGTAAAAGGGGTCCACATTGTCAGTGCGGGGAGCAACAGGGATTTTACCGATCGCGAATGGCCGGCACACTTTCCGACGGTCGTTTCCGTCGATAAAATGGATGTCGACCGTCTCGACCGATTTTTTTATCGACCGGGCAACCTGATCGAGTTTGTCGCTAAGGGTCAGTATTCTGACCTGCTTTGGCTCGGTGGCACCAAAAAGAACGGGTTCGGTACGAGTTTCGCTGCGCCGGTTGCGAGCGCTCTTCTTGCCAGGCTGCTGTCGGTTTATCCGGCGCTGTCGCCTCTGGCTGCGAAAGAACTCTTGCGGCTGATCGCAGAACCGTGGGCGCTGGCCGGGAAGTCTGAGAGCAAGGGTTCGGAGAGGACGAAACCGGTCGAATCGGGCGTGAAGCGGAGCAGTTGATCAAGATTGAATGGACGGTCCGAAGATTAAGCCTGCGACGTTCTGGGAGGATCTTCGGCTGGCGTGGAGTTTTCGCTCGTTCTTTCTACCGTTTCTTTTGCCTGCGACCTGCCTGCTTCTGATGGCTTTCGTGCAGGCGACTCTGCTGTTTGGATCGACGACCGCGAGCCAGCGCGTCATCGACTCGTTGACTTCCGGGCTGGGTGGAGTGGCTATTCGGGCGCCGACCCGCATCTTGGGATTCGCTGTCGATGCAGGTACACCAATCTCGCTGGCTCTGCTGATGACGTCTCTCCTCGTAGCATCAGCAGCAATCGGAATCTTCGCCGAACAGCTCCGGATCGGGCTCAGCCAGAGGTTTCGACTGCGAATTCAGCGCGAATTACTGCAAGCGCTGACGCTGGAACCGGGCGAGACGCGCGCTCAACGCCAGACCGGCGAGACGATCAAAATATTCATGTCGGATGCCGCAGGTCTCAGTGCGCTCCTGATATTTGGGGTGTTGGGAGTATTTGAAAATGGAGCGAAAGCAATAACCTATTCCGCTGGGTTATATCGGATCCCCGATGGATGGAAGATACTATTTCTGCTTGTGCCGCTCGCGGTGGCCGTTCAAGTGTTCGTGAATCGAGCTTTTTCTGGCGCGGAACGGCGTGCGAGCGAACGAAGCGACCAACTGAGCCGGCAATCTTCCGCGCGGACCGCCCGTTTCTTCGAACTCGTCGGACGCCTGGTTTACTTTGGCGGCGAGCGCAAAGAATCGACTGAACTGCTCCATGTCGCGTCCGAGGCCGGAAACGCGAATCGCAAGTTCGCCCTGATCAGTTCAACCAGGGCGGCGGCCGCGGGAATCGTCACAACGCTTTCACTTCCACTGATCGTCATCTTGCTCGCCCAGGGAGTGGTCCCGGTCACACCGGGTACGATTGTGCAGACGCAGAATTTGCTCGCCCTATTATTAATGAGCATCTCCAGTCTGGCTGCGACGCCGCTAGTGATTGCCGGGTCAAGCCCTGCAATGCGCCAGATCCGGAAAGTTCTCGATATTCCCAAACCGGGCCCTGCGCCGGCCGAACTGGCGGAGCTTGCGGCACGCTCTGTTCCGGCTTCGCTGCGGCTGACAGATGTCACATTTAACTATTCGGGCGCATCAAAGCCGGTTCTCACGGGACTCACTGTTGAGATTCCTGCCGGAAGGGTGGTCGGGATTACCGGACGATCGGGGTGCGGAAAAAGCACATTAGGGAAGCTCCTGAACGGGGATCTGTCGCCGGTCAACGGCTCGATCTATGTCGATGGGGTGGACATAGCGCATTGGCATCTCGTCTGGAAGCGCGAGCTGGTCGGATTTCTTCCGACAGGGTTCGAGTTCCTGAATGGGACACTTGAAGAGAATATTCTGATCGGGCGAGAGCGCCGTGATGTTGAGCATTTTGACGATGCTCTACGGCTCTCCGGAGTCGCAAAATTTCTCGACGAGGAGGGTCTGACTCTCCAGCATCCTATCCGAAGTTTGAGCGGCGAAGGTTCATTATCCTTCGGGCAGCGCAGACGGGTCGGCATCGCCCAGCTTCTCTGTGGAAAACAGCGGATCCTGGTTTTTGACGAACCGGGCGCAAGCCTCGATCCCGCAACGATGTCTACTGTTGCTGCTAACCTGCGGGAAGCGGTTCGTGGGCGGACCACATTGATCATTACCCATGATCCGGATATTTTTCAGACCGATTATAATCTGTTTATCAGGAACGGCGCGATCGCCGATATCGGACCCCATTTGGAGCTGATGCGCCGAAACAGCGACTATTTTGAGCTGCTTAATAAAAACATTGAAGAGCGCAGGCGGGCATGAGGTGAGGAGTCAGGAGTCAGGAGTCAGGAGTCAGGAGTCAGGAGTCAGAAGTCAGAAGTCAGAAGTCAGAAGTCAGAAGTCAGAAGTCAGGAGTTCCAGGATCCAGATTTCGTTGGCCTGAACAGATACTGACTGCAAATCGACTACTGGCCGATTCGAAATCTTCATCGCATGGAGACCAATTAATAATCATCCGCAGACCCGAAGGCTGCCGTCTTATTCTGCAACTCCTGGCTCCTGACTCCTGACTCCTGACTCCTGACTCCTGACTCCTGACTCCTGACTCCTGCATGCAGGCACGGCGCACGGCATCCAGGTTTTCATTTCCAATTCCCAATGAGGACAAAAGGTGCCCAGAAAAACGGGTGCGCAAATCGGGTTCGTGAGGGGTCGCCAGTGCCTTCGAGCAGAGTCAGTTGTGCTTTGCGAAGCGCCTCGGCTTTGGAGATACCGGGATGGGTTGTGTGCAACCGGTAAAACTGTTGCATGAGAAGCGTCGTACTGTCGTCGGCGACCGGCCACAAGGTGGCGATGATAGCTTTTGCGCCTTTTCGTTGGGCGATCATTCCGAGGCTTTCCCACTCTGCTCCGGACGCTTTATTAAGCCCGACCGCTGTGTTGCATGCGGACAACGTAAGGAGGTCGACGTTGGCAAATAAGTTGGGAATCAAGCTCAGTTGAGTAAGTGTAAGGTGCGTTCCGTCGCCGAGCAATAAGAACGACTTATCGGAGTTCTCAGGTTCGAGGTCAAAATGGCTTGCAATATGGACGACCGAGTAGCCGCCGCGCAGGGACTCCTTCAGCTGCGCCTCCGTGAACGCTTCATCGAGGAGAAGAGTCCCGGGTAGCACGCCGGCGCTGTTGTTTCCCGTTTGAACAATGTTGTGCAGTTCGCCCGGTACGGACGGAAGTGCATCAAACCCCGGTTCCGCCTTGGAAACGCCGACTCCGAGGACTTTCCAGTCTGCGGAAGGCGTTTGTGCAAGGCGCGTGCGGCTGGCGAGCGTGAACTCAACATTGGAATAACGCTCAATGAGGTACTCCTGGCCATCGTTGAGCGCGCCAATCGGCAGATAACGGAGCATGCCGTCAAGGGACCACATGACGATTTGAGCGTGCGCATCGTTCAAATCATTCGCGATCGGCCCGACGAGGATATTGTACAGGTCATGCGCCTGCGGTCGGGGATCTGTTTGCGGGTCCTGCAGGCTGGCGCGAAACTGCGCGATTTTTTTCTCGAGATCTGCGCGCCGAATTGAACATTCGCGAGCGACAACAATGTCGGGGGTGATTAGAACGATATGCAATTTCGTTTCTGATGCGAGCGCACAGACGGCAACGACGCCTGAGCCGAGGTCGCGCACATCTTGCATCAGCCCTTCGGATTCACGCAATTCATCGACTTTGCCGGTAGCAGACGGAGTCTGCTGGGCCTCTTGTTCAAGTTCGGAAAGTGTCTTTTGGAAAGCGGCCATTGCCTGCTCTGATTCCGTGTCGAGTTGTTTAAGTTCCTGCGTCTCCGCCTGGGTCAGCACGGACTTCGAGCGAAGTTGCGTGCGCCTTGCGGCGGCTGCGGCCACACGATCGGCACTTTCTTCGTAGCGGTGTTCGCGATCCGCTTCTTCGCCGGTGAGTACTGACGGAGACGGCTGGGTCGGTCCCGGGCCGCCACGTGGAACGAATTGTGAATACTCCTCTTCTTTAAGAAGGCCCAGAATCTCGGTCCCTTCTGAAATCCGCCCCTGGGAAATCAGCAGATCAGCTAACTCGCGATAGATATCTGCCTGCGCTCCGATGAAACTTTTCCCGGATTCCGCCCCGAGATTTCGCGCGGCGACGCGGATGCGCTCCCAAACCGCAACGGAGAGCTTGCCGTAAAAGATGGCCTGGTTTGGCCGGCGCGAAAGTCGAAAGTCGGTCATGAGGCTGGCCAAAGCTCCGGCCTCGGCTCTTGGATCCTTGACCGCGCGAGCAATTGCCAGCGCTTGCTGGTGCCTGAATATCGCCTGCGAAAATTTCCCCTTCGATAGATAGGCGGATCCGAGGTTGTCGAGTGCGACACTCTCACCGGAGAGATCACCTGACTGATTTGAAAGAGTGACAGCACGCTCGAGCGCCATGAAACTCTTTTCGGTCTGGCCCAGTTTGTCGTAGGCTCCGCTGAGATTGTTCAGGACAGACGCCTGCGCGCCCAGGTTGCCAAGTGTCTGAAACAGCGCCAGCGATTTTTCCAAGTACCCAATTGCGCCCCGCACGTCGTTTTGAGAAAGCAATGCAACACCTAACTGGGCGAGCCCGCTCGCTTCACCGGCAGCATCTTTGATGTTTCGAGAAATCGAGAGAGAGGCTTCGTAGACTTTTGCGGCTTGGGCGAACTGTCCTGTATCCATGAAGACAGCACCGAGATTGTTCAGACATGCGCTTTGGCCTGGAAGATCGTTAATTTCCTGATCGATGGCGAACGCTTCTTTAAGCGCGCCGGCCGCTTTGTCGTATTTGCCCTGGTTTTCGTAGGTCTGGCCGAGATTATTTAGAATGGCGCCTTCGGCTTGCCGGTTTTGGCTCTTTCGAGCGAGTACAAGAGCTTGTTCCAGGGTCTCTGCGGCTTGATCGTAACGGCTGAGCATCGTATAAGCGCCCCCAAGTCCAGTGAGCGCATTGGCCTCGTCACTCTCAGCACCCGCCTTCTGGAGAATTGGAATCGCTTCCGAGAAAAATTGGATTGCACTGTTGTATTCTCCTTTGGCCATGTACAGATTTCCGATGTTCCCGAGCGTTACCCCTTCTCCGCGGACGTCTGCTACCTCGCGCCGAATCGGCAGAGCTTGATTCAGATAAGCGAGTGCCTTGTCGAACTGCCCGAGACCGGTGAAGGCCTGACCGAGATTGTCCAAGCTTTGAGCTTCCCCAAAACGATTGTGGGAAGTGCGATGCGAGTCCAGGGCCTGGTCGTAGAATTGGATGGCGCGATCGATGTCGCCACCCTGCCGATAGACCACTCCGATGTTGTTAAGATCAGAGCCCGCTGACTGCGGCCGGTGGACTCGATCGATTTTGTATGCCTCGAAATATTGTTGAATGGCTTCATTGAGCGAATTCGCGCGTTTAAGACTTTTTGCCCAGCTCACATGGAGGTCAGCGAGGGCCGCGAAGAGTTGCGATTGAAGAGCCGTGGCCGGAAACTGCGTCAAACCCGATTCAAGTGTCCTCTGACCCTCAGGAAACTCTCCTGCCTGAGCGTATGCATTCGCGAGGCCGATGACGTAAGCCACTTCATTAGGATCTGCCTTGACGGCTCTCTGGAAAAATCCGATGGCGCCCGCGTAATCACCCTTGCCCACCGCGGCGGATCCCTGTCCGGCCAGAGCGTCGCCATCAGGATTTCCGGCCCAAAGAGATGTCGCGAATAATCCAAGGACCAGCACTAAGCAGAAAAGGCGTTTTGCGCACGGACTCACACCAGCTGGCAAAGGTATCCGACAAGTTCGCTGTTCCACAAGCGAACTTACGCAGTTGTTCGAGTGGCTGGTGTCTCGCGGGGTTACCCAGATATTGTCTCGCCGGCAACGTAGCATACGCGTCCCGCGTGTATTCTTTTTCTCCGCTGGTAAGCCAACGGAATACACGCGGGACGTGTATGCTACGCTGCCGGGGCGTATTCTGCGCTCAAGACCGCCGCCATGGTAATTTTGAATTACCAGACTGGACGCCTCTCGCATTTCGAACTTGGAATTGACGATTTGGTTTGAGATTGGTGCAAAGAGTGAAGATGAGGCCCAATAGGCTGTCGGCGTTCGCGGATTTGTGCCGGCTCTTTGTCACGATCTGCATGATCTCCGTCAATATCGGTGAATATGCGGTTGGAGGGGAGACAGACCAGGCAAGACCTTACGCCAGGGTGTGCATTTCGATTCTAGATGATCGGAACGGCGTGGAAGTTGCCTTTGGACCGCAACAGACACCGGCTCCCGGTAAATCGGTGGTTGCACACGCCGTTTCGAGCGCTCCGTGTTTCCTGCTTGTTGTCGCGTTGAACCAAGGCGACGGGCAACTCGCATACGATTGGCGTCCGCATTTTCGGAAGATGAGTGAAGCGTGGGAAGAAGCCGCGTTTCCCGAAAGCGCCGGCCTATGGCACTGGGACAAGCGAGCTGAGCCATTCGATTTCTATGTTCTCGTGTTGCCTACGGACGCGGCCCTGGTCCCGGAAATCGAACGGCTTGTTGATGCGATGCAGGGCACCGGGGAAGTAACAGGAGTTTTGAAACTGCAGACCGATAAACTTCATGACTTGATCACGCAAGCTGCCGGAGACTCGGATCCGAAAAAACATCAGGCCACCGCGACCCTAACCGAAATTCGCGGAGTCACCCGAGGATCGAAAGAGTTCTTGTGGAGAAATTTTGCTTCAACGGTCTATTTCGATGATCGCAATTCCGGGTTGGTTGTATTTCGCGGTGGTTCCTAGGTTCGGATCACAAGCGGCCGACTGAATATGATGAGCCGCGGGTTTCGCTCTCCTGACTATCTTGCGACTATCTGGCCAATCGCATTCACCTTGATTGCAACATCCGTGCTCTGGCTTTTTCTGTTCGGCAATCCGCTCGAGATTGTTGAACTACGGTGGCTCGGACAACTGCTTCGTTGGCGTGCGGCGGCAGGAATCGCGCCGGCCGTCGACTCGCGTATCGTCCATTTGGATATCGATCAGCATGATATCGAGAAGCTTGCGACCATCGGGCTGGAATATGACAACGCCGCGACGATCATCCGCGAGGCCGCTGCACTCCGAGCAAAAGTTGTGGTCTTTGACATTATTTTCAGCCGTGGTTCTGAAGCGGAATCGCAACCGGTTCTCGACGCGATCAACAACGCAAGGAAGAGCGGAACGCATGTTGTGCTGGCAGAAGCGCTGGAACCGCGCTCGGCCGGCGATAGCGTCCCGGAACGGATCAGATCCTTTCCATTTGCGGAGCGACTCGCCGACCCAACCGGGCTGATCAATACTCAATCGGATGGCGACGGCGTTCTGCGTCGCTACGCACTGGTTCAACGCGGACCGCAGGGGTTCGAACCGTCTCTTGCACTGGCGGCATATCTCTCGTGGCGCGGCCTCAATTGGAAGGACGTTGAGTTTTTGAGTTCGGGAATTGTCCAGTGGCCGGAGTTGGGTCCGGACGACAAAACGCTGGTTTCGCGTCGGATCGAAGTGGATCCGGTTTTATTGAATTTTCGTGCCCCGTGGAGTTTTCGAACGGAGAACTTGAATGCGCTGAAGAGCGTATTCGTTCACTACCGGCTCGATCAACTTCATCATGCGTATGCCGATGCGCAGAAACCGCAGAGCCCGATCCGGAGCATCGATAGAACGCTGGACGATTGTGTGTTGATTGTTTCATACATTGCCACGGGTGTCGGTGACGTTGGCACGACGCCGATGGGAAAAAACGAGCCCGGCGTTGTCGCGCATATGCAGGCGCTTGAAGATTTAATTCAGAACAGCTTTCTCCATCGTGTCTCGAAATTTTCGGACGCGCTCTTCCTCATGGGGCTGCTTGTTCTTGTTTACGTCACGAGTCGGTGTGGGGGGATAATCTCTTTGGTGTCTGTTTGGATTTGTGGTGTCCTCGTTATCATCGTGTTCGGTGCTTGCCTTCTGATTGCAACAAATTCCGTTTACAGCGTTTTCTATATAGCCGGTTTGTGGACTTCGATAAACGTTGCGGAAGTCGCGCGCCGCTACATTCGTGAGTTCGTCGAGCGGTTGAAACTACGCGCGACGATGAGTCTCTATTTTTCGCCGCGGGTGTTGGAACGGGTTCTCAAGAATCCGGGATCAACCGAACCGCAAGAGGCGCAACTTACGTTGCTCCTATCTGATCTTCGAAACTCGACACCGCTGGCCGAGCGGCTTGGCGCCAAAGATTTTTTTAACCTTCTGAACCGTGTCTTCGAGATTCAAACCCGCGCGGTTAGCGCCGAAGACGGTAACCTGGAGCATTTTCTAGGTGACCAGTTTTTGAGTTACTGGGGAGCTCCGAATCCTCAGCCGGACGGTGCAGACCGGGCGTTGCGTGCCGCTCTTTTGTTACTCGCGGAGATGGAAAGTTGTCATGAGAGTTTGGAGGGTGAAATTCGCCGGTTGTTCGGGTATGGCGTGGCGTTACACTCCGGTTCTGCGCTTGTCGGGAACAAGGGATCCCGACTTCGGATGGATTACGGCATCGTCGGAGACCTGGTAAATACTGCCGCCCGCGTCGAGTCACTGACCAAATTTTATGGCGTTCGTTTGTTAGTAACGCGGGATACCTTTGCCAAACTGACGGCTCCCCCCCGGTCACGCCTGCTCGATCACGTAATCGTGAAAGGGAAAAATGCGCCAATCGAAATTCTTGAGATCGAACATCCTCCTGGCAGACCAAACTTTGGTTTGGTAGCGCAAAAGTACGCTGAAGCGTTTGAATGCTATCGAGCGGGGCGGTTTGAGAATGCAGAACGGTTGTTCGCAGCATTGGCGGAATCAGAAGGTGATTTGCCGAGCGTCGTCCTGAAAGATCGTTGCGGATTGCTGCGTGTGAGCCCCCCTGAGAATTGGGACGGGGTTTTCAGGCTCGAAAACAAGTGAACGAAACGCAAAAGCTTGCGGGGGATGAGTTCCTCCGCAAGCTAGACAGACCGATCAGCCAGAGCTGTTTTGGCCGGATTATGATTCGTATTCGTCTAAGTGAGTTACCGTGCCATCGTCACGCAAACTCGCAGCCAGGCGGGCGTACTGCGATAGATCGACGCCTTGATTGAATCGAACTTCTACTCCGGTTGAATAGGTGATGCGAATATCCCAATTCGGTATTCCCGATTCTTCGGGCCACGATATATGTCTCGTCTGGCCCGGATACAACGGGGAGGAGAGACAATTCCGACCCCAACTCTGAGTGGTGCCGTGAGCGGCCACATACAGCCCTGTAATGGTCGTTCCGGTATTGTTTGTGAAGTCAAAATCCTCTCGGCTTTCAGCCATAGCAGTCGCAGGACTTAATGCGCTTGCCACAGCTACCAGGCCGCAGCCGATCATCGAACCCTGGATGATCACGCCGATTAATGACTTTCTTAACACTTCGTATGCTTTCATTTTCTGTTATAAGTTTTTTAATTGTTTAAGGCCTCGTTATCGGCCTTTGTCAGTAAAACGTTCGAGCAGGCAAAATTTGCAGGGAAATTCCGTTTGCCGTGCAGTTCGATCGGGCCTGCATGAAGCTTTAACTGCTATCCAAAATAAACATTGGTCAGACGGCTTAGTCTTGGACTGAAGCTGTTACGCGGGTCGTATAGACTGCATCTCCCCATAAGCGCTAACTTAAAATGGCAGCGATCTTAAGCGCCGAAGGCGCGAGTGGAGAAAAGCCTGGGGTGGAGCGCAGCGGCATAAGCGCTAACTTAAGGAAATTTTTACAACGAAAGAGTGGATCCTGTCCCGGAGGGACCAAATGAAAGTAGCCTGGCACGAAGTGCCTGGAAACAAGATAAAAGTAGACCCGTCCCGGAGGGACGGTTGAACCGCCTCACTAAATAAGGCCAGAGGCGCTCTCGGATCTCTGGGTTCAAAATCGGAACCCGTTCCCTGATGCTAAAGACACAGTGGACGTTTAGACATGAAAAGGTATTGCCCGTGGTAATAATCGTACTCAAACCTCCCGAATGAGAGAAACATTATTATTTGATGTGTTTTTGTTTCGCGAAGACCGAGGAAAGGAGAATGACATATTTGCAAGAAACCTGATCAACCGTCCCTACGGGACTGGACGCGCCTTTCTTCTTTTTCCCGGCACTTCGTGCCAGGCAATAAGTTAGCGCTTATGGAGCGCAGCGGAGCCCAGGAATCAATTAAAGTAGTGGCAAAGCGCTGAAAGCGCGCAGAATAGCCCTTCGCGGGCGTGTCGCCTCAATCAGGAATCTGGTTCATCGTTCTGGTCGCGCCTTCAGCGCTCGCTCGCATCCAGAAACGATTCCTGGGCCTCCGCTTCGCTTCTGCCCAGGCTCTTGATCTGCTCGCGCCTTCGGCGCTTAAGACCGCCGCCAAATTAAGTTAGCGCTTATGGGCTAAAGTTCTGGGCTGTTCTGTGCTCCCCCTCCGGGGGAAAACCGGCGGCCTGTTCTCTCAACGCGCATGGGCAGTTGCGACGTTAGTGTGCGCTAACCAGCCGTAATCTCTCCTCGGCTCGCCCAGATGCCCGATTGGTGCGCTGCATGCCAACACACAGTCCGCTATCTGCTTTCGAGTGTCGACCGCATTCTAAATAAGATGTGGAGACCCTGCCGCGCGATTCATCGTGCAGTAGCGGCGATAGAGCAGAGCTGCAACCAGAAATACCACGCCGATTCCAAAGCTCGCAACGCTTCCTGCGAGGGAAACGCCGCACTCCAGCGAACGGCTCGCAGCCAAGCTATTATTATACGTGCTTATGAACGAGAGATATCCCAGGAGCGAAAATCCAACTGCCAAAACTAACAGACTAATACCAGTGGCAAGATTTTTTATACAAGTCGTCGGTTTCATTTCCGGCAAAGTCAATAATCATAAAATTAAACGCTATTATATTTACTGACGCTGAATTGATTAGAATGAGTCGTCAATATTTGTAGGGAGGACGATTGAACGAAGAAGACTTGCAGAAATATTTAATTAATTGGGCGATTTCGCTCGATTTACCGCGAGCGATTACCTGGCATAATCATGTTCTCAAGCGGCGGTTAGTCAGAAAATGGCTGAAGCAACGAAACGCAATAGCTTGCGGGGGATGAGTTCCTCCGCAAGCTAGACAGGCCGATCAGCCAGAGGCGTTTAGCCGGATTATGATTCGTATTCGTCTAAGTGAGTTACCGTGCCATCGTCACGCAAACTCGCCGCCAGGCGGGTGTACTGCGATAGATCGACGCCCTGATTGAATCGAACCTCTACTCCGGTTGAATAGGTGATGCGGATATCCCAATTCGGTATTCCCGATTCTTCGGGCCACGATATATGTCTCGTCTGGCCCGGATACAACGGGGAGGAGAGACAATTCCGACCCCAAGTCTGAGTGGTGCCGTGAGCGGCCACATACAGCCCTGTAATGGTCGTTCCGGTATTGTTTGTGAAGTCAAAATCCTCTCGGCTTTCAGCCATCGCAGTCGCAGGGCTTAATGCGCTTACCACAGCTACCAGGCCGCAGCCGATCATCGAACCCTGGATGATCACGCCGATTAATGACTTTCTTAACACTTCGTATGCTTTCATTTTCTGTTATAAGTTTTTTAATTTTTTAAGGCCTCGCTATCGGTTTTTGTCAGTAAAACGTTCGAGCCGGCAAAATTTGCAGGGAAATTCCGTTTGCCGTGCAGTTCGATCGGGCCTGCATGAAGCTTTAACTGCTATCCAAAATAAACGTTGGTCAGACGGCTTAGTCTTGGACTGGAGCTGTTACGCGGGTCGTATAGACTGCATCTCGGCGAACAAGCCCTGGTCTTGCCGATTTGGTTAGCCGATTCCGTTGCGACCGGTAGGGACGCGCTCCCATAAGCATATACGTAATGTTTCAGGGCCATGCGGGTGCAAGGAGTACTGTATCCGGAACAGCTGCTCTGAACTCACCTCAGACGATCTCCGTGAGATCGATAGGGCCGCCTCAAAGATGACGGTACTAAGGGGCTCGGTTCCCAGAAAAGCTGGAGAAAATGACCGGCCCAGGGCTAAAGCACCATAAGCGCTAAGTTAGCGCTTATGGTGCTTTAGCCCTGGGTGCGATCCGCAAGCGAAAGTCCCGCCCTGAAAGCTGAAAGGGCGGCCGAGTTTGTTAGCGACAACACAAGTGTACGATGTTATTATCTATAGGGGTAATCCCTCTCTCATCTCCTGATTCATTCGGTTTTCTCTACCAAGCATCGCCGCCCTTTCCCCTCAAACGACCAATGGAAACAAAAGTTTTGTAATTAAAGTAACGTCTGTTCGCAATTTCTCGAGAGTCGAGCGTTTTATCAGCAAAGGCGAAGGCGGGCAAACTGGAAGCCGCGTCCGAATATGTCTGCCATTTTAAGAGACGATCGATCGAATATGGACCATGAAAGATAATCACGATGACCTGACACTTGCTAAACTGGCATTGGCCGGAGATGAACCGGCAAGTTTCTCGACACCGCGAACACAATTGCCCCAGTGCGCGCTCACGGATCGGAGCGAAAAAGATAACAGTTCGCATGTGCACTCTGATTGCGGGTCGATCGAACCGGATGCAGAATCAAAGGCCTGGGCGGCTCTTGAGTATGCATTCTCCGAAATTGATCCGATCCAGCTGATCTATCTCCGGCTGGTCTTTCTCGAGGATGTCAGCAAAAAGGAAGTCGCAAAAGCATTCGGCTGTCACCCTTCAAATGTCGGTCGCAAGCTGAACAAGGGTGTCAAGACCGTGCGCATGAAGACCGAAGCTTTCCAAAAGAGGTACCCCGACGCAGGCCGAGTCGAATGGTCCGACCTACTTGCGATTTGCAAATCGCCACCAGATTTTTTTTATGAAAACTAGCCTGACACAATCACAACAATTCAAGATTCTCTGGGAGTTTTTTGCTAAGCATGGTGCAGAAGTTGAAGGCCGCGCCAGCGAAGAATTATTGCCAGAGGAAAAAGTCGCTTTATCGCAACTTGCTTTCGGCAGTGCTGATGAGGCGGCGCGAACGAAACTCATTGCGTTGCTAAGAAGCAACAGAAATGCACTCGCGTTTCTGGCAGATCGGATCAAGCTTGCGCGCAAAAGAGTCGCACGAAGCCGAATCATACGCGACGACTCAGATCTGCACAAGTAGGGCAAAACCTCAAAAATTTTCAAAGAAATGACGCCAATATGGGCCTCAAATTTCTTATCGATATACCGCAAAAGCTAGCGTGCGTATTACAAGAATTACCTTTGGCCTACCTGGTCGGCGGTTCTGTCCGCGATGCACTGCTTGGGAATATCCCCAAAGATCTGGATATCGAAGTTTACCAAACCAACCTGGATGATCTGGTGAAAATCCTGGAAAAAGCGGGCAAGGTCGACCAAGTCGGAAGGTCTTTCGGAGTTATCAAGTTGACACTTGAGGGCCAGATTTTCGACTTCTCCCTACCCCGGCGCGACAGCAAATTGCCACAGGGAGGTCACAAGGGTTTCTCTATTGAAATTCAGGAGTGCATCACCCCACAGGAAGCGGCGTCCCGGCGAGACCTAACCATTAACAGCTTGGCCTATAACCCAAAAACGAATGAGATTTTGGATTTTCATGGAGGACTAAAGGATCTCGAAGGGAAAATATTAAGACACACTTCTCCTGCATTCACCGAGGATCCTCTACGAGTCTTACGAGTGATGCAGTTCGCCGCCAGGTTCGACTTCGACATCGCCCCGGAAACCATTGAACTCTCAAGATCCATTAAGGAAACGTACAACTCACTTGCAAAAGAACGCGTAAACGAAGAGTTCACCAAAATGCTCCTTAAAGGCGTTAATATTCGCCGAGGGCTCAATTTCCTCAAAGATACCCAGTGGATCGAGCATTTCCCAGAGCTGCAGGCATTGGATCGATGCCCGCAAGATCCGGAGTGGCACCCCGAAGGTGACGTGCTGCAACACACCGGTTATACCTGCAATGCCATGGCGCGGCTCCTGCGCCGGCCGGAAACGAGCGGGTTTTCAAAAGAAAAGAAACTTGAGCTCATGCTCGCAATTCTTTGCCATGACTTTGGCAAGCCCAGTTGTACAAAGGAAGAATTCAAGCCAAAGGTCAACCGAGTCGCGATCGTTTCCCCAGGTCACGACCAGGCAGGAAAAGAACCAACGGAGAATTTCCTGAACAGGATCGGGATACCTCAAGCCATCGTCAACGATGTAATACCGCTGGTGCTGCATCACATGGATCACCTGACGGTGTCGACTCCAAGCGAGATCCGCGATCTCGCCGTACAGTTGAAGCCAATGTCGATCCACGAGTTGGGGTATGTAATCGAGGCAGACCACTCGGGCCGACCACCCCTCCCGTGCCGGCAGCCGGAAGAAATGGAGGGAATACTCCACACCGCCGAAAGCTTGGGTTGCCTGCACGGACCTCAACCGCCTCTCCTTACAGGGCAAATGATCGTGGATCGTAACATCCCGGAAGGAAGAGTCGTCGGAGTGATTTTTAATGCCGCTTACCAAGCCCAAATTCAAGGAACTATCTCAACAAAGGAACAAGCCATAGAATGGTTCGTCAAAAGCCGTCGGCATATCCTCGAAAATGCCAAATTGGCTCCAAAGAAGCTGATCCAGGCAACCGAACTCATGGCCATCGGTATTAAGTCAGGACCGACCCTCGGCAAAATTCTCAACGAACTCTACGAGCTGCAACTCGACGGCAAATTGAATACTCGAGAAGAAGCAGTCGTGCACCTGCGAGAAATTCTTCGGAGAAACAAACTCCAGGAATCTCCGGGCTAAGAGATCGTGATCCGAAGATTAGTCTTCATTGCGGGAAGCCGATCTGCTGTTAGAGTCTGGGGTTCAAACCCCCAAATTACTATGAGCAAAATCGTTCCCCTCATCGGTTCGGCAGAAGTTGGCCCGCTTGGTGTTCTGCATCTGCCCCGGCTCTGGCTGAAAGTCTCGCTCGACGCCAAAGGACTGCTAGCGGACGGGTATCCCGCTGTCGGTACCGGCTTCGACCAGATGGTGCTCGACGGATTGAATTTGAACAAGAAATCCGTGGTCGATTACATCACGAACAGCCGGCCGACCTACTGCGAATTCGAAACCTGGATCAAACAACAACCCGGTGCGCGGCTTGATACAGCATCGATCGACAAACTCAACGAGGCGATCCGAGGGTATAACCACGACGCAGGAACCGTACAATCTATGCTCGGTGAAAATGGATTACCTGCGGACATCGGGATTCGCGATGCGGTGACGCTCAATCGTATTGACGACTGGAAGTGTTTCCACGATGCGGTCCTGAAGTAATTCTCACCGAACAGCGATCAGGAAGATTCTGCGGAACGGAAACAGAACTTTGCCGTTCCACTGAGCCGGCAACAGTTTACAAAAGGCTTCTAAGACGGAAGCCTTAAATTGCTCCCTGAGTTCGGCCGATGGCAATCCCTCCAGATACGGTTTGAGCCCGGTGCTGGAGTAAAACTCGACGACGGCTTCGTGATTCGTCAGCTCATGAAAATAGACCGTCTCCCAGATCTGAAGCTGCTTGGATCGCGGAGCGAGCCAATTGTAATATTCGCCCGGTGTGTGCGTCCGGAGCCTGTATCGGTCGGAAAGCCGGTGTGATTTCCATTCCGGCGATTCGGACACGTTGTGGATGGCCTGTGCTACTGGTTGATTGTAGAGGGCAGGCATCTGAAACGCGAAAATCCCGGACGGCTTGACTGCCTCAAGCAGTCGTTTCGTCAGCGATTCGTGATCGTCGAGCCAATGCAGAGAAGCGTTCGCAAAGATCAGGTCAAAGCGATTCGGTTCGTACCAGGTCTGAATATCACCGATTTTCCACACAATTGAGTCAGAGCTTTGCTGAGCCTTTTCGATCATCGCTGTCGACGAATCGAGGCCTGTGATCTGGGCTGCCGGCCACCGTTCTCGCAGAACGCGCGTGCTATTCCCAGGTCCGCATCCGAGATCGATAATCGCTGCGGGGGAGTCCAGGTCGATCCTTGAGGCCAGATCGATCGATGGCTGGGTTCTTTCCTGCTCGTAGCGCAAATAGAGTTGGGAATCCCACTGAATTTTCGACATCGCGTTTTCCTACGGTTGCGAGCCCTCTGCCCGTGGTTTCGTCAAATCTTCGTAAGAAGCCACAACCGAATCAAAGGCGGAGATAGCCTGTTTGAAAGCTTCTTCATTGCGGGCAGACAACGTGAAGAAGTGGATCGACCCCTTTGTTTGGATATAGGCGGCTGCCTCGAAGTTGCCGAACTGGTCTCCGGTATAGTAGTAGATCTCCGCCTTGTTTGCATCCTGTGTGGTAAGGGTTCGGACGTATTTCGCTTTCACGTTGGGACTGCCCGATTCCCGCAAATTCCGGAGAGTATCATTCACCTGATCCGGTATATTCTGAATAGTTGATCCGATCGACCGCACCCTGACGTAAATGACTGCGCTGCTTTCCTGCCAATTATTGCCGGTCGGGTAGAGGACAAGATTTAGCCCTTGTGCTTTTGCGGCATCATTGTCGAGCACCCAGCTCCGAGGGGCCTTGATTTCAAAAGCGTAACCGTTGCCTTGGACCTCGCTGTAACCTTCGAGGATTTGCCCCGCTAAAGTGTTGCTGATGGAAATAACGAAGAGGGTAAGGAAAAGGCGGAACAGGCGCATAATCTGGAAAAGGAGCATTATAATGCGCAATTGGCGCCCCGGGCAACAAGTGTCCGGCATCCGAAAATCGACATGGAAAGCGGCGGCTCACCCGGGAGGGTTAGCCGCCGCTCAGCTCCAATCGTCCAGCACGGACTCTGGTCGGTGTGGAATTTTTCCAGCTGACCCGATTTGCGGCCGCTATTTAAGGTTTGCCCGGCGCAAATGGAGTGATATCGATCGAGTTCGCTTCGGCTTGGTATCCGGCACGATTCGGGTGCAGATAATCGCCGGTCGTTCCGCCGGTGGTGCTGTTTGGAACAAATTGTGGCCAAATTCCGCCGGTCGCCGGGTCGTAGGTTGCGGCGTCAAAGTCTTCGACACCGTCAAATAGACCGCTCGTGCGGATGTAGGTGTTGATCACCACCCGATTCGCCAGTCCTGCCGGAGTGCCGTAGCCGCCACTTGGGTCTCCTTTCGGCGACGTGAGTGTCGCACCGTAGATCTTCAAACCGGCTGCATGGACACGTCCGACAATCGTCTGGTAGGCGGCGATCGTCGCAGGTGCCAGAATCCCGTAGGTGCCGTAGTCGTTCGGGCCGTCATACAGAATAACATCTGTCGCCCCTGCAACGTTAATCACGTCCCGATTGAGTCGTTGTTGGAAATATTGCGCCAAACCGCCTGTTCCCGCCGGCGGCAGCGCCGCGGTATCGCCGGAGAGGCCGGTGTTGACGACCGAGACATTTCGGCCGTATGCCTCGTGCACTCGCCGAGACAGGTCATCCGACCAACGGTCATTGCCGTTCAAGGTCGATAACGTGCCGTCGACCACAGATGCTCCGGTGGCAATGACGACCTTCGTATCAGCCGGTGCCTTTACTTCCAGGGCGCCGAGAAAAAACCAGCTTGTCGTCGTATAGGGCAGATTGTTGTCATCCGTATCGTGTGTTCGATCTCCGGCGTTCGGCGCCGATAGGTACGAGGTCTGTAACGCTTCCTGGTGATACGTGATCGGACCGCTGGTCCCTTTAACGTAGAGATTGACCGCCAATTTTTGGCCGTTCAGGTCCTGATCGGTCGCATTCGCTCCCGGCTGACCGTGATCGTTCAAGGGCAGCGAGTTGTTCGCTTCGCCAGGCGCGACCAATTCAAAGGGGTCACTATAAAGCTCCTGGCCGGCCGGTATCGTAACGCTGGTTCGGCCGCTGAATGTCACTGCGCGAAGGGAACCTGGAATGATGTTTCCGGGACTGCTTTGCCATGCGACGGTGACTGAGCCGAACGTGACTGGTTGCGTGCCAAAAAGGTTGGTTAAGCGGAGACGCGCTTCGTTCTGCCACAGGTCCGGTTTGATGATGAGTCGAAACGTCTGTTCCTGTGCTCCGATTATTTTTGTTCGTGTTGTGTTGAAAATTCCTGGAGATGAGCACTGGAATTCGGCGGAGGATCGAGCAGAATGCGCGATTGGCACGAGTCGCGCGTTCTTGTGGAAATACAAATTGTCGATGCGAAGCCTGGGAGGTCAGGATCCAGAGCTGATTCGATCATAGAGACCGCATATGTGCTAACAGCCTGGTACCGGTGGAGAGATTCTGAAGAATCTGTTTTTCGGGCTTGGCGTGCAGCAGCGCTCGATGTGCGGCCGCCTCACGAGGAATCTTGCAGAGCAAGTGTATCAAATTCGACAAACAATACTGAAGTAATATACTTTATTTGTTTGCTGATGATGGTTGTTTGACCGCCCGGAAGCGCCGTGTTTTGATTGCCTGGGCAGGCCCGGAACAGGTCGCCCTTACAGCTACTTCAACTGGCGCGCGGCTGTTTTTCTCGTAATCCCAATGAACGTTCTTTCCACGTTGAATTGGGAATTCCGCTCCGTTCCTTGGCGTAGGTTGAATGTGGAGTTATTTCTTCCTGATCCGAAACAATCTTGGAGCGGTTGGGGAATCGCTGCTGCTGATCAGTTCTTCAATGTGCCACGCGTCGCCTGGTAGTTGTTCCAGGAACAGGCGAAGCTCGGTGTACTCCTCGGGCCCTCCTGCGTGTCCGCGATAGGCAAGGAGGGTCACGCAGCCGCGAGCCGCGAGGTGGTCGAGGATGGCGTGCAAAGCGGCTACGGTGGTATCGCCCCGGGTGATGATCTGGCGATTTCCCCGAGGGAGATAACCGAGATTGAACATCGCAGCCTGGATCGTCGCTCCGGGTGGCAGATGGTCTTCAAGCCGGGAATGGGAGTCGTGAATCAGCGAAACGCGATCGAGCGATCCCACAAATTTCAAAAGTTCCCTGGCTCCGGCAAGCGCTGCCTTCTGGACGTCGAAGCCGAGGACTTTACCGCGCGGGCCGACCCGATGTGCGAGGAAAAGCGTGTCATACCCATTCCCTACCGTGGCATCAACCGCCAGTGCGCCGTCCAACGACTCTGCGTCGATCCAATTCGCCGCCTCTGCGGTCAGGCGTTCTGTCGTTGTTACCACAAGGATTTTCGGCATACGTCAAACTCAGGATGAATCGGTAGGCTCCTCTCCAAGTTATCGATCAGTTGCCTTGATGCAAAAGGGGCTTGAAGCGCGCCCTTGGAGCCAAGCCCGTTGAAGATAGCGATGCGCTTGGATAGTGGATGGCTGCCAATCACCGGGCGATTGTCGACTCGAATCACGGGCCGAACGCCGGCGGACTGGGCGATCACTTCGAAATTGAAGCAGGTAAATCCGCGAATTGACCGTTCGATTTCCTCTCGTGCAGCCTGGGTGGGAGATTCGTCCAACCGGTCCCAGCGATAGGTAGTCCCTGTTTTGACCTGACCGGTTGAAGTGCGAAAAAACCATTTTCCGCGTTGAATGATTCGATCGTCCGTAAAATCCGGTGCTCGCAGCGTCAGTATTTCGCCTTTGGCAGGATTAAGCTGGATCTCCTTGAAAAAAGGATTTTCCGCGAGCTTATAACCTTCGCAGAAAATCACGGCCTCGGCGGTGTATTGCCGCCATTGGACTGAGACATCGGAGACGCGGATCTCATTGTAATCGAAGTCGCTTTCAACGAGTGAATCGGCGGTTGCCAGGGCATCTCTGGTGCGACCCACGAACGTCGGGACATCGACCTGACCAGCCATTTCGATTTCGAATCCGCCGAACCAGGGACAATCGGAAGCAAAGTACGGGCATTCAATTGAACCGAGATATTTGGCATAATCGGTGGTCGATAAGCGTTCCGTCCACTGTTTCTGTTCCTCGGCCGATTGAAGAAGGCGCAGCACTTTTCTCCGTCGGAAGAACGTTGTGCCAAGAAATTGCTCGATCGACGGGTAGATCGAGAACGCATCCGCCAGGAGTTGATCGACCAGGAACGGTCTGTTCAGACGTTTTCCGGTAATTGGGTTAATAATCCCTGCGGCGGCGAGCGAAGCGGCTGTGCGATGAGCGTTGTCGATCACGAGGACCTTTTTGCGCGCCATTCGCAGCATGCAGGCCAGAACAGAGCCGGCGAGCCCTTGTCCAACGATCAGATAGTCGACTTCGCGCACTGCACACCAGTTAATACCACCAGGTTTCCCGGTGCCAGTTCTGAAAGAATGCGGGGCTCAAAGATAGATGTCGTCCGGCATTTGAAACGCGCCGCGGATAAGGTTGAATTGCGGTGCAGGCTTCATGAGCACCTCCACTACATCGAATCGATAAGGGACCCTCGGATCGTTGAGCAGCCTCAGCCATTCTTTTGCGCCTCGAATGATTCGTTGCTGCTGCGCTAGGGTCACGCCGAGATGCGGCGCGCCGAACGCGTCGGTTGTGCGCGTTTTGACTTCGACAAACACCAGGGTCGCTGCATAACGATCGCGGCAAACCAAATCGATCTCTCCGCCGCGCCGTGCCCGGAAGTTTTTATAAAGGATGCGGAAGCCGTTACGGCGCAGATAAGCTGCCGCTAGTTTTTCACCGGTGCGGCCGAGCTTGAGCCGCGGTGCTGCGACGTTGCGGCGGATCCGAGCCGGCCAGAACCTAACCGAAAAGAAAAGAGGTCTGAGCGACCGGTTCAAATGAGCGGCGATGGATCGGACAAGGTCCATGTATCTGCAAGCTCTCGAGGTGGGCGGGCGTCCCATACCCTTTGTTCTGATCAAATTTGTAATTTGGATATACGCAGTGCCAATTTTCCATCATACGGTCGCGCGTGACCTTCGCAATCACGCTTGCGGCCGCAATACTCATCGATTTTGCGTCTCCACCCACGATAGCGGTTTGCGATTGAGAGAAACCAGAGACCGGCAAACCATCAATCAAGAGATGTTCCGGCTGCGTAGAAAGTGCCGTGACCGCTCGCTGCATTGCCAGGATAGTGGCACGCAATATATTCAACCTGTCGATCTCTGCTGGGTCCGCAAGGCCAATGGCGTAGCAGACGAGAGTTCCGGGAGTGGCTAGCGCTTCAAAGAACGCCTCTCGCACTTTTTCAGAAAGCTGTTTCGAGTCGTTGAGGCCTGGGAGCGAAAAGTTGATAGGAAGGATCGCCGCGGCGGCAACGACGGGACCCGCCAGCGGACCGCGCCCAGCTTCATCGATTCCGGCTACAAGTGTCGTGCCTTTTGACCAGAGATGTTTTTCAAATCCTAGGCCGCAGGGCATATGCTCGGCGGTTGGATATCAGTTCTGCGATTTTTCCTTTACCGCCATCGCCTGCTTGCCTTTGCGATTGCGCAGGTAGTTCAGCTTGGATCGGCGCACATCTCCGGCACGTTCGACTTCGATTTTGGCGATACGCGGCGAATGCAGCGGAAAGACACGCTCGACGCCTTCACCGTAAGAGATTCGACGGACCGTGAATGTCGAATTGATGCCGGTGCCACGCTTGCCGATCACAATGCCAGTAAAAATCTGAATTCTCTCCTTGTCCCCTTCAACGACTCGCGTGTGAACTTTAATAGTGTCGCCAACCTTGAAAGACGAGATATTCGGCTTTAACTGCTCCTGTTCAATCTTCTGAATGATGTTCATGCGATCCTCCCGACTGTGTGGCAGTGGCAGGGTGGAATACGTACCTCAGCAAAGCGAAAATGCAAACCAAAACGATCCCGCTACCGCGCATAAGCATTTGCTTAAGCGGGAGTAGTCGAAGCGTCTCCGCTTTGCACCTCCTCAAAGGCGCGCAAACCGAGACGGTTCGCCTACATTTTGACGCCTCCGCGAGCTCTGAATCGCTTAAGTAAATGCTTGTGCGCCCGCTTTGCTTCTTTGGAACCGAGCAAAGCGGGACGCTTCGCCTACTCCTGCTAAAGTTAACGCTGATGGGCGACTGCCGCAGCGGCACTTTGTGCGATTTTCTCGCGGGGCCGTGAGAAATGCGGGTTAGGGTGCGCTTGCGAGTGGCCCTTTTGGTCCCGACCGGATCCGATCGGAGGAGGCCTGCACCGCTTCGAAATCGAAAAACCGTTGAATTGCCAAGCCTGCGGCGCCGCGGGCCCAGGCATCGTCGTCCCAATCGTCGATTGCAATGACGGACGGACGTGCGACAGCAAGATCGTCAAGTTCCTTGTGCATCGGCGAAAAAAGCGGGTTGCCAAAGCGTACCCCTTCCCCTGCGATCACAAGGACTTCCGGATTAAAAAGATTGACGAGCATGGCGAGACCGCGCCCAAGAAAATGACCGGCCTCTCCGAGGATTGCGCACGCCGATGCGTCGCCAGCAAGACCTAGTTCGGCAAGATCTTCCACTTTCAGGCCCGTGCGTTCCGGGACGAGCTCGGCCATCCTGGCAAGCAGGGATGGCTCGGCAACGTACGCTTCGAGGCACCCGCGCCGGCCGCATTCGCAGATGCGTCCGCCTTCTACGATCGGCACATGGCCAAACTCCCCGGCACAACCGGAATAACCATGATAGAGAAGTCCATCGAGCACTATCCCGGCCCCGACGCCCCTACCGATCGTAACAGCCACAAGACTTGCGGCGCGACGGCCGTGGCCGAAAAGGTGCTCTGCAAGCGCGAACGCATTCACATCGTTATCGGCCCAGACCGGAATTCTGGTTCGTTCCGTGATTAACCTGGCGATTGGAACTTCGGTCCATCCGAGGCGATGGCAACGGGTACAGACACCACGCACGACATCAATAAATCCTGGCAACCCCAGCCCGATTCCCGCGATTCGATCGCGAGCGATCCCGGTTCCTTTCAGGATCGAATCGGTTGCCGCCGCGGCCGTGTCAGCGACTGCATCCGGATCTAAAGAATGGACGGGGAGCGTAAGATGCTTGAGCACCCGGGTCGATAGATCGGTTAACACTGCTCGGAGCTGGTGCTCCATCAACTTCAAACCGACAGCGAAGTGCGCTGTGTAATTAAGATCAATTGGCCGGAGGCGTGCGCCGGGTCGCTTGGTTGGACTTTCGGCAACAAGACCCTCGTCGATGAGCTCAGCGGTCACGAATGTCACGGCGGCGCCACTAAGTCCTGTTGCCCGGACCAGCTCGCTTCGGCTTGTTTGGCCGAAGCGGCGTAAATGATTCACGATCAGCCGGCGATTGAGGGCGCGGCTGGTTTCCTGGTTACCTTTGAGAATTCGGTGAGCCAATGCGTAACTTAGTTAACTTAGTAAAATTGATCAAATTGAAGAGTGGCTCGCTCTGTCAAGCATTCTCACGGTCCAGCGAGTCATTTCAGAAGCAAGAATACGTTCGCGCCACCCTACCAGAAAACGACCGACTGGCGGGTTGTTTTAGTTCGATTTAAAGGATAACTAAACCGAAAAAGCGCAGGCGAGAGTAAGCGCCTGCAAAATCGAAACCTCTCCTTGGAGAAAATTTGACCTATGAAATGGTTCTTTTGGGCATTCTCATCTGCATTTTTTGCTGGAGTCACCGCGTTTCTGGCCAAGATCGGTGTGTCGGGTCTAAACTCCAATCTCGCTACGGCGATCCGGACAACTGTCATTCTTGTGTTCAGCTGGGCGATCGTGTTCGTCACGACAGGGGGTCTCGACGTGCGAGGCATCAGCCGAAAGACCTGGCTCTTCCTGGTGTTGTCCGGCATTACGACAGGGCTCTCGTGGCTCTGCTATTTTCGTGCGCTCCAGATCGGTGAACTTTCGAAGGTTGCGCCTGTCGACAAGCTAAGTGTCGTCATCGCGATGGCATTCGGCGTCCTGTTCCTGCACGAACGCCTGACGCCTCGGCTAGGAATTGGTGGATTCTGTATCGCAGCCGGTGCGCTGATTCTTGCCTGGAAGTGAGGCGAGATCAAAACCAATTATCCGCGCCTCGCTAGTTTATGTAGACCAGGCTCCCGCAGCGCCAACAAACAAAGTAGTCCCAGCTGTCCGGCGCGTAATTTACGGCTTGGCAATTCCAGCAGATCCAGACGGAACGTCCACCGGCTTCTGCCTCCTGCTTGGCGACGCCGCCTTCGGTATCTGGTTTCCTTCCCTCTTTTTCTCCTGGCATAATCTTTCTTTCGTTCCTTTTTTGGGTTTCGACCGGAGCAAATCCGGCATACAGACTTTCATCAAATGTGTTGATATCTGGAGCGTTATTCGAAAGCGGCTTATTTGAATCTAGCGTTGATTTGGTCACGCTGGACAAGCAAAATCCAGCGCAGACCCGCGCGGCACTCTCGATCCTATTCTATTTGCACAAATGTTCCGATCGGGCAGGACTCAAAGATTTTCTGCGCGAGCTGCTCTGAGCCAACCCGGATACATCCGTGGCTAGCCGGATGCCCCGGGTTGACGCCGTAGTGGATGCCATACTCCGAGAATGATAACCGCAGAAAATACGGCATATTCACCTTGTACAGAGTCGAACGCTCCAGCCTGATTTTGTCTGTGACGAGATAGTTGCCGGGGGGTGTCGGCTTATCGTTGCGGCCGGTCGAGATCTTCGCTGTCAGGAACTCTATGTCGTCCCGAAAAACGACAAGTTTCTGGCTACGAATTGAGACATGTATCCTGAATCGATCGTCGCTCGGTTGGATCCCGAGCAGGACTTTTGCTAGTTCCGGGTAACCGCACCTGGCTGCGAATTGAGCCGGTACCCAGTCGTATCCTTTACTGCGGGCGAATTGTTTCGCACCGTCAGCAATCAATAACCGGCAGATCTCCGTTTCGCCTAATGCGGCGGCCAAGTGTAACGGAAGGAAATCCGATCCATTGCTATAGTAGTGATACGCTCTTGCGCTGCGCGATCGAAGCATTGTGCTTTCGGCTGTTGAGAGAATGATGCAATAGTTGGGATCGAAGTTCTCGTTCAGAGCCGCCTGAGCCTGAGGAAGATCATTTGAGAGGAGAGCACTAACAAGAGTGTCGCGAGCATGCTGTCGCGCTTGAAGCGTAGCGATCCAAGACGCCACGTCAGGTTCAAATTGCGCGAGGAGCATCATGAGCAATACGATAGTCATGTTTGAGCTACCCCTTTCGAAATGCGCAACTCACTCTTACGAATTAATCGCCATCGCGACAGGCGTTCAGATTTCACGCAGAAAATTGCTCCTGTCCAGGTACCGAATCAAGCGAGAGAAGTTCCTATGATCAGAATAATTTTCGGTAGGGACGCGCTCCAGCGCGATCCGACTTTGCGCCCCTCGAGGAGTTGCAACCGGTAGGGACGCGCTCCAGCGCGATCCGACTTTGCGCCCCTCGAGGAGTTGCAACCGGTAGGGACGTGCTCCAGCGCGATCCGACTTTGCGCCCCTCGAGGAGTTGCAACCGGTAGGGACGCGCTCCAGCGCGATCCGACTTTACAACCCCTCGAGAAGTTGCAACCGGTAGGGACGCGCTCCAGCGCGATCCGACTTTACAACCCCTCGAGAAGTTGCAACCGGTAGGGACGCGCTCCAGCGCGATCCGACTTTGCGCCCCTCGAGAAGTTGCAACCGGTAGGTGGGAAAGAGCCTTAGCTCCGACACCCTAACTAAGTGCGCGTTTCGCGGAGACACCAAAAAAGAGCGTCGAGACTTATGGCGCCGGACGCGCGAGAGCGCGTCCCTACGTGCGCCTGAAAGTGCGCACCAACAATGGGGTGGAAGTCCCCATCGGACAGAACACTGGCTGTCCGTAGTCGAAGGTAACTGCGTCGTCGAGAGACGGGGTGGGAGGCAACCGGAGACGAACTGCCAGTCCATAAATAAAACAATGTTGAACACGATACGGCCTGATGCGTTGGCGAGCTTGCGTAGGAAAAGCGAAGCCCAGAACCGGACGCCGACCCGTGAAGGGCAAGGCAACTTCGGCGACCTCTTCCAGCGGCGAGACAGTGAGCGCAGGAGAAGGAATGCATGGGGTGGGTGGTGATAGAATGGCAGGAAGTTGGAGCGACATGAATCAGGGATCGCTATTCGGGAAAGGAACGGCGTTCATGACCGCCAGAGGGTCCGAAGAACCGTGCCCGAAAGGTGACAGAGCCTTCGTAAGAGCGAAGAAACGGGGTAATGCCCGTCGAGCAAAGGAAGGCAGGAAGGTGGAAGCGTGAAAGACAGAAGAGCGGAACAAACACCGTCGGCAGTGCCCGAGAGGGCTCCACAAGATGGAGAGATCCGTGCCCGATGGGCATGGGTAGAATCGGTCGTCTGGACGGAGCGCATGTTGGCAACCCTGGAAACGGGGATTGAAGGAGGAAAATGGTTTAGGTTGATCGATAAAGTCTGGAGTCCGAAGAATCTTGGACTCTCGCTAGAGAAGGTAGTAGTCAAAGGCGGAAGCGCGGGAATCGACAAACAAAGCGCGCGACAAATTGAAGTACACAAAGACCAAACAATAGCGAAGCTGGAGCAGGAGCTGCGAAGCAATCAATACCAACCGCAGGCAGTCAAGCGGGTCTGGATACCCAAGGCAGGGAGTAAGGAAAAGCGTCCGTTAGGAGTACCCACTCTGAGAGATCGAATCGTGCAAGGAGCACTGCTCCAAGTCATCGAGCCGATCTTTGAACGCGATTTTGCGCCCCAGAGCTACGGGTTCCGTCCTGGCAAAGGATGTAAGGATGCACTGCGCCGAGTCGATGAACTGCTCAAGGGCGGACATCACTGGGTAGTAGATGCGGACTTAAAGTCCTACTTTGACACCATACCGCAGGAAAGACTGATGGATCGCATCAGGGAGAAAATTGCGGACGGAAGAGTGTTGGATCTGGTGGAACAGATGCTCCATGCAGGGGTAATGGACAGCGCTAAAGGATGGCAAGCGACCGAACAAGGGACCCCGCAAGGAGCAGTGGTTAGTCCATTGTTATCAAATATCTACCTGGACGGACTGGATTGGCAGATGGCCCGAAATGGCTTTGAAATGGTGCGCTATGCCGATGACTTCATCGTGCTGTGCCGCAGCCAGGAACAAGCCCAAGAGGCCTTAGAGCAAGTTCGCCGCTGGGTGGAAGAAAACGGCCTGACTCTGCACCCGATCAAAACACGGCTGGTAGACGCCAGTCGAGCCGGAGGGTTCCACTTTCTAGGCTATCATTTTGAACGGGGAATGAAATGGCCGCGCAAGAAAAGCATGGACAAACTCAAAGACACGATTCGTCGCAAGACCCGGAGAACAGATGGGCGGAGCTTGTGTGCGATTTGTGAGGATCTGAGCCGGACCTTGCGAGGATGGTTTGAGTACTTTAAACACAGTCAAGCGAATGTCTTTGGGCCCATCGATGCCTACACGCGCGGTCGGCTGCGCAGCATCCTTCGAAAGCGTCGGAAAAAGAAAGGACGCGGACGTCGAACCGATCATCAACGATGGCCAAATGCCTACTTCACCGCGGCTGGCTTGTTCTCCTTAAAACAAGCGCATGCTGTGGCTTGCCGATCTTCTTGAAAGCTAACCACCAACTGGAGAGCCGAGTGCCAGAAATTGGCCTGCTCGGTTCGGAGGGAGGGGCGACCTCATCCGTCGTCCCTACCCCTATCAGGTGAACGAAGCGCGGGCGTGGGGCGGCGGCGCGGTCCAACGAGCAGCAGGGTGCTGAGCGGGACCAGCGTCGTCGCGAGCGTGATCGCCGCAAGGCCGTAGGCGGCATACAGCGCGGTGCCGACCGGTGCGCCGAGCGCGAAGGCGGCGTACATCGCCGTGCCGACCCAGGCCATGATCTTGCCCGTGTTCTGCGGCCCCACGAGCGCAAGCCCCAGCTGAACACCCCTGTGACGATCGGGAGGAATTGGCGGAGATGGTAAACTCTTGTGACATAGAGGCTTGGCGAGACCATAGGCCGTAGACCAAGTGGCTGCTCTCGGGACCTGCGGTATTGGTCTCAATGGCTCTGTCCGGCATACTCAGGGGTGTCATCGATGATCATGCATTGGTCTCGCGCGGCATGACCTTGACTGTCGCGGAGCGTGCGTGCGCGCCGATCATCGGCCTGAGGTATGGGCTGCCATGGTACTTCGCCCGGTAGGCGTCGTCGATGCGGTTGTTGATTGGTCCGTCCACCGGCTCAAAGGTAACCTCCTTCGTTATGCCGGCTGCGATGATCCGCCCGGCTTTCTGGCGCACCGCGGCCTGATACCAACGAGAATTCCGCCCATTGTAGCCCCGCACGTAGAGGGCGTCATCAACCGAGACGGACCAAATCCACGTCGGTGTGCCGTACGTCACCCCGTCCTCACGGAAAGGTGAGATGTGCAAGTCATTGCCTTCAGCGATCTTGCGCAGTTGGTCTTTTGACCATGTGGTCATTGTGCGTTCTCCTTCAAACTTGGTTTGGGCAGTGACGGCCACCTGCTGAGATCACTCCCGATATTGATCGTCGGTGACCTTTTCCATCCATTCGACGACCTTACCGTTGAGATATTCCTGAATGGCGATATGCGTCATGGCTATGGTTGGCGTCGCGCCATGCCAATGCTTCTCGCCTGGCGGGAACCAGATCACATCGCCGGGATGAATCTCTTCGATCGGACCGCCCTCGCGCTGCGCCCACCCGCAACCGGCTGTGACAATTAAGGTCTGACCGAGAGGGTGGGTGTGCCATGCTGTTCGAGCGCCGGCCTCGAACGTGACACTGGCTCCGGCCGCCCGTGCCGGAGTGTTTGCCTGAAACAGAGGGTCAATGCGCACCGCGCCGGTAAACCAATCGGCCGGTCCTTTGTTGGAAGGCTGTGAGCCACTTCTTTTAATTTCCATTTTTAACGTCTTTCACTGTTTTTTATTTGGATTCCATTGTTAGCGAGCGTACGGATCCTGGCGTGTCGGCCGGAATAGGATTGCATTGGCGTCCACCTGTTCCGGCTGGCTGATGGCGAGACTATCGCCCATCGACCAGGTGGCTGCTCTCGGGATCGTGCGGCACCTGTCGTATTCTTGCCGAAAAGCGGTGCGCTCATCTCTACTCTAGAGGGCATTGCGGAAACGTGTGGGAGCCATGCCGACTGTCCGTCGAAACACCTGCGCGAAATGGCTTGGACTCGTGTAGCCGACTTCGAGCGCGATTTCGATTAGGCTGCGGGGCGTTTCGCGGATCAGTTGCTGAGCTTGCAGCATGCGCTCTCGGATCACGAACTGCAGAGGCGTTATCCCCGTGGTCTGCTTGAACACGCGCGAGAAATGGAAAGGGCTCAGCTCAGCCAATTCAGCCAGCGTCTCGATAGAGATGCTTTCTGCGAAGTGCGCACGCACATAGTCCTCGATCTTGCGGAGCCGTGCGATCGGTAAACCACCGCGACATTCAGGTCTCTGCAAAGCGACGTTCGTGTATTTCTCGGCGAGGTGAATCGCCAGAAGATGCGCGAAGGCAGCGACACGCTTCGAGTTGCCCGCAGTTCGAACGGATAGCATCTCGGCGCAGGCAAAACTCAGATGGGCAAGCGTTTCATCCCGGCCGAAGAAGTCTGTCACCTCAACAACGCCAGCCTCGTCTTGGTAGACCATTTCAAACGCTGCGAAGCACTGGTCCACGGCAAGATGGATGTGGATGACGTCTATTTCCGCCCCCAAAAGGGGAGCGCCAGCGCAACTCGTAAGGGGTCTTTGAGCCCGTTACGAAGATGTCTCCGCGCCGGACTTTTCGAGGCACCCATGCGCCGCCGATGTCACGTTCTTGAAACTCGGCCGAGCCGTTTAAGTGGCACGTGATCAGTGGCTCCGCCGTGGCCGGCACCAGAAACCCGTCCACCACGCGAGGAAAGCGGTAGAGCCGCGCGAAAAGTCCCGGCCATTTTAGCGTTGCACTGTCCGCGAGCACCTCGCCGCCAAGGTACTGGGGAAAGACCTCGGCGGTGGTGCGTTCAGGGGTCTTCATAAAGATGAAGAGAGACTTCTCCGTTAGGACGCGAGGCAATCAATGGATAGTCTCGTTGTTTTGATTCTTTTCAGTTCGTCGCTTGAACACATGTTGATTCCGGGGCGAAATAGCAAATTGCAACGAAGTCATTCGAAGCCAACTGCGAGAACCCTATAAATCCCAATCCCTTGCCAGCACGTTAGTTGACGTCTTTACTATATATGAGTGGAAAGAAGGTCTACTGTACTTTCTTCCAAACCAGAACCGCCCTACGTTCCTCTCCAGTAAACGGGCTTCTGCCAGGAGCGGTCGTAATCGTCAGGGTGTCACCATCCACCTTGTAGAATCGAACCTGGTTCGTCCCGGTCCAGGATTCGTTCCAAGAAATATCCACGTGATGGATTACTTTTTCACCGTCTACCGTATACGTCCCTGCGTAGGCGACCATGCTCCCTTCGAGTTGTACTTTCTCCTCGTCCGTTGGAACCAGGTCGCGTGGCTTTGACCGATCTTCCATAACGAGAATCAAATACATTCGGCCATCTCGAGAGTAACTGAGATAGCCAATAGGATGCTCGCCAAACGGCATGGAACGCACCCCCGTTGCGATCACCTCATAGACCAATGATTGCAATTTCCATGTACCTAGCAGTGGGCTTTCGCTCACCTGTGCGGCCTCTGGAGCATCGGCTTTCAGTGCTGCTTGCTCTGCACGAATTTCCTGTGCATCAACTACCGAACCACCCCAAAGCGCTACAATCGCGAACGCTGCTGACGCGAAATTAAAATGAAGTTTATTCATCTTCTTTTCTCCGGGTTTCGCCGCTAGATGACGTTGATTTGGCCATTCTAATTGTCCACGTTCAAGGTTTTCGTTTTCTGAAACCCTTCAGCTACAACATCGCACTAGCCTACGCCGTGTTGGCGATCCGGTGCAATCCTGAAACCAGCCAGCGCACCCTGGATGCGCTCTGGTAGAAATTTTGTTCCGAAACGCGATTTGACGCGTTACTATAACGTAACATGCAATCGCTTGTGGATTGAAAGCATGCGGGCGATCTCAGCGGCGATCAGCAGACCGTCTGAGTCCGACACTCGAGGTAGCGATCAAAGCTGCAAACGCCTTGAAAAAAAGCTGATTGCGAATGATATTTGGAATCATTTCCCTAAAAGCATCCGCCTTGTGTACATAATTTCGAACGGTTCCGGATTGACGCTGATCTGCCCTCGGAAGGGATTGTCTAAAGCGCCCAGCATATAAATCAGGAGGCCCAGAAGCGCGGAAAGCAATAGCGTCATCCAGAAGTGCATGCTCTGGCTTCGCATGTCGAAAAACCAGGTCACCGCTATATTGAGAAAGGCTCCAGCAAACACGACGGCCCATAGTGGCCCGGCTAAACCCCCGTGCACACTTTGCAACCGTCTTCCCCGCAGTTCCGCGATCTGGTTAAACCCGTGGTAGGCCTCAGCATAGATCACTTTCTGGCCGTCGGTCGCCGGTTCAAATTGGCTCAGGTGCGTCTGAAGAGCGCCCAGGGTGACGCCTTCTTCCTGAGGGATGATCCCTCGCCGCTGTTGGGGCCATGCTACGTCAATGACCTGGCGCGCGTACTGGCGCAGATCTGACTGAAGCTCCGTGCGGTTCGGGTCGGGAAAACTGCTGACGTCCCTGTACAGAGCACCAACCGCCGCCGCTTCTTCGCCGACCCTGGTTTCCACATCCGAGTAGCTCTGCCATGTCGCGACCGCGAGTAAGCCCAACGTGATCCCGTAAAACACACAGACCGCGCCCAAGTAATAGCCGACGACCTCGTTATGCGAATGCCTGTCGCCATGAACACGCCGCACCCATCTCCGTGTCCCGTACAACCCACCCACTCCGACCGCCGCCGTCACCGCGATTGTCAGCACTCCAAACAGCCAATTCGGAAGGTCGTATACCCAATACATGTTCATGGTCGTGAGTCACAATAGTAGTCTCATCCACGCACCGGGGAACACAGCCTTTTCCAGGCACGCAACTGGCTCTGCTTTGAGGCTTCAACCTCTCTGGCTAGATTGGCATCGACCAGAACTCGTCTTCGGTCTGCTGATCGCCTTGGTACTGCCAGAAGACGCTGGCTCGCCCATCCTTGATCGTCCAGACGTGGACTTGCGGTGATGACCAACCTCGATCTCCGCGCTGCGCACTCTCTGTGCATAGCACGACAACTCGATCACCCTTGGCCAAGATGTCGTCAATTTGTATGCCGAAGGTGCCGTGCGAAAGCTCCATGAAATGCTGGAAAAATCCCAGCACTTCGTCGCGGCCGCGATAGTCGCGTGAGAGCGGTCCACGCCCCGGAACATGCCACAGAATGTCTTCGGCGAAGATCGCAAGCGCACCTTGAATATCGCCGCGAGCGAATGCATCGTAGCCGCTTTTAATCAGTGCGGCATTGAATTGGGCCATTGCTGCTTCTGTCATCTCGAGACCTATGCAGGATTGTTGCGGCAAAATACTGACATGCTGGTTAAGTTCCAGGAAAATTCCGAACGCGACGTGGCGCGAGTTACCGAATTAATTGGGACGATGACTGCCGCGAAGCGGCAACCGGCCTCATCGAAGCCCAGGGTTTTAACCCTGGGAAGAAATGTTTTAGACAATAGAACCCTGAAGGGTTTGAGAAGAGAGCGGCAAACAAACCTTTTTTTCAGCTGTGTTGAGAATGTCATTACAATGGCTAGCAGTAACCCACAATGTGGCGTCCTTTCAGGACGCGTCGTGTTGGTCGCCAATTCCCACGGCAGGAATTGTCTTCCGAAGCTCATTTGACGCAGTAGTATCACGTAACGGGCAATTGCTTGTGAAACGGTACGACAGTTTGCCAGAGCCAGTGCTGACCGATTGCTCACCACTCGGTCGAGCCTGCTGTTGCTTTTGGCCGAAGGGCGGTTAGGACAATGAGCACGGAGCGCCAACGCACCTGCCGGAGCTGCGGTAACGAGCTTCCCGAATCGATGGAATTCTGTCCGGTCTGTATGCTTCGCAAGGGTCTTGTCGGCGGGATTGAGTTGGGTGCGTCTTCCGCTTCCGAGGATACGGTCAACCCGATATCGGAACAGGCAGTGCGACGATTTGAGCACTATGAGCTGTTGACGGGCGAAATGGACACCGGTCGAACTGGGTCGGGGGGCGATGGGTATCACCTACAAAGCCGTCGACGTTCATCTGCAGCGCCCTGTGGCCTTGAAAATCATCAACGCCAAATTGATCAGTGACGCCTGAGCCCGGCTTCGGTTTGTGCGGGAGGCTCGGGCAGCAGGCAGTGTTCGTCACCCGAACGTGGCCTCCGTGTTTCATTTGGGCGAGACCGACGGCAACTACTTTTATGCGATGGAGTTTGTGGATGGCGAAACACTGGAAAAGGTCATCCGAAGTTCCGGCAGGCTGGAGACAGAGGTAGCTCTCGAAGTAACGGCGCAAATCGGTGCTGGATTAACGGCGATCCAGAAACAGCATTTGTTCCATCGGGACATCAAACCAAGCAACATCATGGTCAATTTCGAGGAAGACCGATTAGAGACGGTCAAGATCATCGATCTTGGCTTGGTAAAGGGTATCGCGGAGGAATCGATTTCGACTGTCGGAAGTTTCACCGGAACACCTGAGTACGCTAGTCCCGAACAATTTGCCGGTGTGGCAACGGACATTCGTTCTGACCTCTATTCATTAGGGATAACGCTTTGGGAAATGCTTTCGGGTAAGCTTTCGTTCCAAGGCACTGCCGTCGATTTGATGTACCAGCATCAGCATGCCACACTGCCCATCCAAAAATTACAGAGCGTTCCGGCACCCGTTATCGCGCTACTTGAGATTTGCTGGCAAAAGATCCTGGCGAACGTTTTCAAGACCCGGTTCGACTTCAGAATGCTCTGATTAAAGTGAAAGAAGCGCTTGCTTCCGGGTTATGCCTAACCACGAGGGACCTTGCCGCGGTTGGCGGTCAAATTGCAAAGCAATCGCCAAAAAAAGATCCAGGAAAGCATGGGTTTCGCTCGTTGCTGGGCGCCTTCGTTGCTTTGTTGCTCGTCTTGAGCGCCGCTCTGAGCGTCTGGCTATTGCAGAGCCAGCAACATTCGAATGAACAAATCCAGGCACTCCAGGAGAAATTCGACAAACTGCTGCGGGGCGTCAATTCATTCGCCGAAGTGCAGAACAAAGTGCGCCAGGAGCAACCCGGCGAGAAGCCGGATGAGCTCGAGCAGCATACTTACGAGCAACTGGGCAAAGAACTCGGAGTCGACCCCGTTTCGCTTCGGGAACAGCTTCCACGCTTCGCTGAGGAGCTGAAGAAAGCACCAAACGCTACTACCTACGAACGAGCCAACGCGGCTTACACAGCCAAAGATTACGATGAAGCGGAGCGACTGGCGCTGACCGCAGCCGATGAAGCTCAACGGGCTGGGCCATCGAAGAATGAGGAAGCGATCAAACCCTTGGCTGGCCGGATGGTCCGCAGAGAAGCGCCTCGAGTACGCCGGGCGTTAGCGCGGCTGCGCGACGCTGAAAAGCTTACCGATCGCACCCGTGATCCGTTGGCGTGGGCGCGGGTCCAGTTCGCTATCGCGTTCGTCCTTTACGATCAAGGTCTATATGCGGACGCGGAGCGCACCTTTCGCACAGTGCTACAGGAACGAGAACGTGTTCTGGGCTCTGAGCACCCCGACACTCTGGCGACTCGCAGGGATCTGGAAAGCGCGCTCTTTTACGAAGGCAAATATGCCGAGTCCGAAGCGGAAGCTCGCGCCCTGCTTGCAATCCAGGAAAAAGTACACGGTCCCGAGCATCCTGACACACTAAAGGCACGCAATAATCTCGCCAGCACCTTGTCTGCCCAAGGTAAGTATGCCGGGGCTGAGTCGAAGTTTCGGGATCTAATCAGACTCAAAGAAAAAGTGTTTGGTCCGGAAGACCCCAATACGCTTCGCTCGCGCAACGATCTGGCGGCCGTACTTGGGATGGAGGGCAAGTACGCAGAAGCTGAAGCTGAGTTTCGCGCCGTCGTCACACTGGCGGAGAAAGTGTTCGGTCCGGAGATCCCTTCACCTTGGACACTCGATGCAATCTGGCGCTGGCGCTCGACAAAGAAGGGAAATACAACGAGGCAGAGACTGAGGATCGCAAGGAGCTCAAACTACTCGAGAAAGTACTGGGTCCAGAGCATCCGGACAGCCTGGACACACGCAGCAATCTGGCATCAGTAAGCTGCTGCATGAGGCAACTAACCGAGACTGAAGCGGAGGATCGCCAAGTTGTTAAGCTCGAAGAAAAAGTGCACGGTCCGAAACACCCTAACACGTTAGAAACACGTAATAATCTGGCGGAAGTACTCGACCACGAGGGCAAGTAGACCCAGGCAGAAACGGAGTATCGCGCCGTGCTCGAGGTCCGAGAGAAAGTGCTGGGCCCGAACAATCCCTGCCACGCTACAAACTTGCTTTATTGATCAATTCTGGCAAATGAGGTTCGACTGAGGGACAGGTCAGATAAGACGTTAGAAGGCCACGGCATCGCCAATCCATGTGCCATTAATTGCGATCTCGATCGTCGTCCATCCCTCGATCTCCCCCTCGAGCGTGAATCCATTTCCGTAGTCAGTTTCATTGAGCTTGAGTGTCGTGCCTCGCCGTAGAAAACTACCTACATTTACGTCGGCGTACTTGATAACGATACGCCATTCATGCTCTGTCTCGGGGTGTCCCGCGTAGAAATATTGATCGTCAAATCCCTTCATCATACCGTTCTCGACCACGACGACGCCGTTGCCGGAAGTCTGAGCAAGCCCTGGGAGACTATATAATAGATTCCGTCTCGCATTCCGTTTGGATTCAGCAGGGATTCCAGCGCCTCAAGTTCCGTACCCGAGCTCTCTCCGAATACGGGGTGACAACCTTGCTTGTCCTCTTTATTTGAGACGGTCGCAAACCAATCTGGTTGCAGAAATTCTCCTAAATGTATGGCGCTCTTTGCCTTGCGGGAAGCGGATGAGCGAAAGCAATGGCGAAGCTGATGTCTGCGCTGTCCAGGCGTTGTTCGAAGGTCGCTAGAGGGAAGTTTACTGAATCGTCCACAACGGAAATGGCTCTCCCGCTTTCAGTCCGGACTCCGATTCGAGCTTTTTGGATTGTGGACAGTCAAGCGCTTTGTTGCGGAGGCAATGCCCCCAGCTGCCTAAGCATCAGCGCGATGTGGAAGTAAATCCTCTCTCCGGTAGTTCGAATCGTTATTGTCACACAATTCACTGCCCCAGGGTTCTGTTGCAGGGTGATTTCGGACCCTGCCGCCTTGTGCATCGCTTCAACCGCCTCATCAATGGTTAGTAGAGGTGCGGTTTTAACGGCCTTACAACCGCCACCCGCTGCAAAGGCTATGGCAATCGCACCCGCGTCCACGTTGCTGGGCATCTGAACGATTAGCACAACATCGTAGTCCCCAAACGCGTACCAAGCGCTCTCGATCTTTCCGCCAAGCCTTTCAATAGCTGGTCGCACCGCTTCAATGCGATTCTGCGGCTTCTTGACTAACGCCTTCCAACCTTCAATTGAATACGCAACCTGTATTAGATAATGCGGCATCTGGACCTCCTAGTGTTCAACTTTTTGTGGCTTGTTGTTCGGCGTTCTGCAGATCTTGATATTTTGGTGGCAGAGTCCTGTGAAGACCTCCGATGCCACCTATAAATCGAGCGACCCCTGGACCGAGCTACGCCAAAGACGACCGCGTTGGGTGGACAAGGATATCGAACGACAAACGTTCGTAATACTCCATAAGAGTACGCACGAAAAACGTGCATTTCAATAGAAATCCTATCAGTAGCGTCCGAAAAAAGGTTTTCGAAAAAATGATTAGGTCAATAATTTGATCGCCTGGTTCGGCATGAAAGCACGTTACGACCACGGGGTCTATAGCTCGATTCTGGGTATAAGGGAATAGGGATCTGACGTTTTTTTCTTTAGATGCTCCAGAAAGTCAGTTCGTCGATTTTTGTGCCCTCAGGGCGCTCTTTGATCTCGGTTGGGATTGCACCCTCGGGGTAGCGCTCACAGCCGACCGCGAACGTCGCACCAGGCTCGGGGTAAACGACGGTGATCACCTTCCCGGCAAGACTACCAAAAAGCTGGTTATCGTTTTGATCCCTGTTTGCAGGCAGTTGACGTAATTCTTCGAGCTTGGCCTTCGGCAACTCTAATAATGACGTTAAACCGAATATTCGGGTGACCCGACCGGGTAAAGTTACATCGGGCGTAAATGTCAGTGGAGGGCATATTCAGGTCGCCAGTCTTTTTGGTTACGGTATCAGTTTTTCTCCTCGCCTTCCCGCTGCAGGTCCGCAAGCCTCCACTTCCCCACTCGGAATCCCCCCCCCCCCCCCCCCCCCCCCCCCCCCCCCCCCCCCCCCCCCCCCCCCCCCCCCCCCCCCCCCCCCCCCCCCCCCCCCCCCCCCCCCCCCCCCCCCCCCCCCCCCCCCGCTACTGTAGAACGGCAAGAGAACGGGTACGACCGAATTAGTGGTCGTAACGTTTCCGCTAATGTGCGGTGATAGCTTTGGCTTCCTGCGTTGATCTCTCTTCTTCCTTTGCCTTCCAGACAAAAAACTCTAACCAAGCTTCGCGACTGTATACCGCAGTAGCGGCAATCTTGGCAGCGCCTCGGCAAATCGTCGTCGCTTCGTCCTCAGAATCCATGTCATCTGGATTCTGAGATTTGGCAATTTTAAAGCCGCATGCTTGGAAAGATAGTCCTGCGTGACAGCAGGCAAGACAGCAAGATATGCTCGCTGAAAAAATTCCACCTTAGATTCTATTTCAGTCATATTCTGTCCTACGGAATTAAAACCTCAAGATCGCATTCACGAATAAGTCGCCCTACCTATGCATTTGTAGCGGGTCGTAAATATCTCGGTAAAAAGCTCACATATTCACGACCGGGAAAACTCATGCCATGTCGCCGACCGTTCTCATCGCTCTGATACCGACCGACGAGCCCTCGGAAGCGTCCCTCACAGACCACAACATAAAACTCTCCTTCTTCCAACATAACGCCGAAGTATGCTATACCTCCTGAGCATGCGCAAGGCAGACTATCGGCGTAGAAGCCGCTGCCGAGTTTGGCAAAACTGAACAGACCGTCGGAGATTCCCTCAAAAACGCAGCTCCGGCACCTAAAGAGCCAAGAAATGCCGGGAACACGGCTGTTGCAATTTCACGGCTCCCAGTCACTGAAAAGCGAGGCCATCGCTATTCCGAGCACAGTGCGATTCAGCCAAGGATGGGCAGAACGGTGGCGCAATTGCTTTATCGTTCAGGATCTCACCTCCTATCAAGCTCTGACGACAGCGCGCCAAGCACTTGCCTTAGGGGAGTCCATTTGTAAAACTACGAGGGCTAACGATAGTTGAAAAATGGACTTGCTTCCCCCAACCAAACACGCCAAGGCCGGCGCAGATCAATGCAGCGCTCTGAACCTCCGGATCGCCAGCTCTCTCGCTTTCCTCTACCATCCGCAGCGGCATTTTCTGTTTGGTGCCTTCGGAGGTCCTGGAGCACAGAAATTCTCCGCCTTTATGCACATGCCTCTCGTGGGGCTGGCACAGGTTGGAAGCGGGTTGGCAATTCTGAGCGGCGCTCTCATTCGACTTGGAGCGGCGTGCATCATCGTAGTCATGCTCGGAGCTATCTTCTTCGTTCACCTGCCACAGCGTTTTGGCGTAGGGGATGTTGCTGATATTTAGGTGGCAAACGGGGAGAAACACTAATCCTTGGTTTGCAAGCTTCGTCGGACGCGAAATGTCGGGTCTTCCGCAGCTTTGCGAGCTTGGACAACAGACCGCGGAGTCCCTGCGAGAGGGTTGGATCCGCATAAGCAACATCAAACCACGCGTTCTCGCAAACCGAAACCCGGACTTGCAACGCGATTGGAAGAATCCAAATGCGCTTGATCGAACGCGCGATTGCGGTAAGCTCCAAGGGAGCAGAGCACCATGATCCCTGTTCGAGAGGTGTCCCAGGGCTGGGTGCGAATTCTCCCGCTCGGGCGCGAGAGTGTCTGCCGTGACGTAGGTATTCACTCCGTGGGCGAATTGCCTATTTCGGAGTCAGCAGTGAGGAAGGGAAGACCCCATGTGCACAATCAGCCATTTCATCAACGGCCAAAGCGTCACCCGCACGGTGCCGTCACCAGCCCGGTCTACGATCCGAGCACCGGGCAGGTGCAGGCCCGTCTGGAGCACGGTGACGCCGCAATCCTGGCGGAGGCTGTTGCGGTCGCCCGGGCGGCGCAACCCGCCTGGGCCGCGATCAACCCCCAGCGCCGGGCCCGGGTGATGTTCAAGTTCAAGGCATTGATCGAAGAGCACAGGCAGGAACTCGTCCACCTGATGTCCTCCGAACACGGCAAATTGCTGGACGACTCCGTCGGCGAGTTGCAGCGCGGCTTGGACGTGGTGGAGTTTGTCTGCGGCGTCCCACATTTGCAGAAGGGCGAGTTCACCCAGGGCGCCGACCCAGGCATCAATGTCTATTCGATCCGCGAACCATTAGGGGTCGTCGCCGGAATTCCGCCCTTCAACTTCCCCGCCATGATCCCGCTCTGGATGCTGGCCCCGGCCATCGCCGTCGGCAACGCCTTCATCCTGAAACCGTCGGAGCGCACCCCTTCCGCTGCCGTTCGTCTCGCGGAACTCGCCCACGAAGCGGGCGTGCCGCCGGGGATCCTCAACGTCGTGCATGGTGACAAGGATGTCGGCCAAGCGATCACTGATCATCCGGACATCAAGGCCGTGAGCTTTATCGGCTCGACGGCTGTGGCGAAGTTGGTCTACGCGCGCGGCGCGGGCAACGGCAAGCGCGTGCAATGCATGGGCGGAGCGAAGAACCACGGCGTGATCCTGCCCGACGCTGATCTTGACCAAGTCGTCGAGAGCGTCCTCGCCGGGGCCTTTGGCTCCGCCGGCGAGCGGTGCATGTCCATGCCGGTGATCGTGCCCGTTGGCCAGAAGACGGCCGAGGCGGTTCGCTAGTGCCTGCTGCAGGAGATTCCCAAGCTGCGGATCGGCGTCGCCACTGATCCCGACGCACAAATGGGTCCGGTCGTCACCGCCGAACACAAGAAGAAGATCGAAGGCTATATCCAGCTGTCTGCCGACGAGGGCGCTGAGCTGGTCATCGACGGGCGGGGCCGGAGCTTGCCGGGCCATGAGGAGGGGTTTTTCTTGTGGCCGACCCTGATCGATTACGCCACGCCTTCAATGAAGAGCTACCAGGACGAGATCTTCGGCCCCGTGCTGCAGATCGTACGTGCGGAGACGTTCGAGGAGGCGTTGAGTTACCCGAACGTCCATCACCAAGGCAACGCGGTTACGGTCTTCACGCGCAGTGGAGATGCGGCCCAGCGTTTCGTTGCCGAAGTCGCGGTAGGTATGGTGGGCGTCAATTTTCCGATGCCAACGCCGGTCGGTTACTACAGCCATGGCGGCTGGAAGGACTCAGCTTTCGGCGACCTTAACCAATATGGCGAGGACAGCATCCGCTTCTTCACGCGTACAAAGGTCGTAACACAGCGTTGGCCGCACGGCTGATCCTGGAAACGCGAGCGGTAAAAACTCTGAACCTACAGCCTAGCCTCTGCCACGCGCGGGAATCTCATGGGAGTGAAGCAGATTGTACATAACACAATAGAAAAATGTATTGAAAATTGCTACGCCCGCTTCGATATTTGACCTGTCCCTGATCGCTCCAGATTCGTTTCGCAACCGATCGTTTGCCGCTCAGGGGCTTATTCGACGTTTCCCGGAGGGGCATGCCCAGGCCACGGCGTAAAAAAGCGACCTAACCTTCCAGCAAGTCGCGAAGATACTGGGTGTAGAACAGGCCATTCGGATCGCAGGTCTTGCGGTATTTCTTGAACGCATCTACGGGTGCCTGGCGCGTGTCAATGCGCTGCTTGGTGATATAGCTCAAGAACTTCTTGTTGAACGGCGGCGTATGGGAATCCAGGGCGGGGTCGGTCGGGTCGTAGAAACCGAACATCTTGCCGTTGTGCGGCAGGCCGCCCAATCGGACCCATTCCCGCTCGACATGCGCGAAGAACTTCAACAGTTTGTCGGGATACTCGGAGCTCTTCGTTGGCTCCACCCAGGCGATGAGGTCCAGGTTCACGAAGTAGGCGTCGCGGTTTTTCGAAAATGTCCCAGACATCGCGGAGTCGCCACCCTTCACAAAACGGAACTCCATCGGAGCGGCGATGTGGAAGTTATTCGTTTGCGTGACATAAGTGTTAACGACGTCCAATCCCTCCCACGTTTTCCCAAGGCCCGCGTCGTCGAGGCTAGGCAATTCGATGAAGTAGGACATGAAGATGACGCGCGACGACTCTGCCAGCCATAGATCGGAAAAGGCTTGATTCGCTTTTCCAACCTGACTCTCAATCTCACCGAGGGCAGCCCTGGCAATGATAGACGCCAACAGGTCGTCGCCTGTCCCCTGTGCATCCAGTATCACCGGTAAAGCGTACTTCGCAATACCACCAATGAGGGGCGCGCCAAACTGGTTCTCATTGGAGAGCTCACAGGCGGTTTTCGGTTTGGGTTCTACGGCCGAATTCTCAATGGGCGGATTCGGATTTTTCTCAACGTCCCACCACAGCACAAGAGCGCTGGACGTACCCGGCCACTTCGCGGCGTAGGGCGTGAAAAAACACTCCAGCCGGGTATGTTTCGTCAACAGGTCTCTGAACGCTGCAACGAATTTCTCCTTTTTCTCCTTTTCTCCGGGCGGGAAAAGCGGTGTGGTCAGGTACCACTCCGTCTCTCCATGGAGCGTGTTCGCATAGGGCCGGGGCAGGACGTCGAGCGTCATCCTGGTCACGATGCCGAGTGCGCCCAGCGACACGCGCGCGAACGCCAGGAGCGAGTTGCCCTCCCCGTCCTTCGATTGTTCGTTGATGATGGTTTCGTTGCCGTCGGCGCCCAGGATCGTGAACGCGGATACTGCCTCGGCGAAGATCGGCGCGTCCACCGTGCCGCCGTGAACGTCGACCGCCGTCATGCCGCCGATGCTGAAGGAACCACACCAGCCGTTACCGTCTCCAGCATCAGGTTGTTCCGGGTGAGAAAGGCGTCGAGCTCGTCCTCTCGCACGCCTGGGTTCACCGTGACCTGGTTTGGTCCGGGCCCCAGAACCATAAGATCCTTGCTGCCCGGTACCAGATCCGCATAGCACGACATGTCCACCAGATAGGTCATGGGCAGCGGCGGCACTGTGCCACGATTGTCATTAGTAACCAGCGGCGGCTGTGAATGCCGCTGTCCAGACACACGGACGGTCACTCCCTTGGTTACGGCGTCAGCCATCACAGACTTCAGCTCGACCAGGTTGGTCGGCCTGAAATAGTAGTTCGCGCCGTTGGTTGGAGGCTCGTGGACAATGTTCCCGGTCCAATTGCCCCACGTCGGCGCTGAGGGGGATGCGCCACTCTTCTTCGGATCGATCGTCATGTTGAAAGCTCCTTATTTTGAGGACGATAGCACAGGGAGGGTCGCCGAAGGTCGACAAATCGTACGTTAATACGCGATAAGCCGGATCTGTAGCCAGCTGACAGATTTCTTTTCTTTTTCTTCGTTTCCTCACGGCAAGGGACAGGTCAGATAAGAGAGAAGCTGGAAGAAGACGAGAATGGAATTGGGATCGCGGATTAACGGGGCTCGAACCCGCAACCTCTGCCGTGACAGGACGTAGTTTTTGCGAGGTAAATGAGGTCTGGGTCAGCAGAAAGTCAGCAAGTTTGGCGAGAGGGCATCAAGGGGAGAGGTAACGGCAGGGTTAACGGGTTAAAAACCCGGAATCTTGTTTTCGCACAGGACGTGACCAGTCCTTTGAGTGGTTGCACAGGTGATAGACCGCGACAGGGACGCGCCCGCGAGGTATCGCTGGTCATCTGCCTGGTGTTTGGCTTCGCCGGAGCGACCCCGGTTCGCGTAGAATCGTGAGAAAGCCGCACAGAACCTTCCAAGCCCTCATACTTAATCTACGAAATTGGCGCCTTTTCTTGGGAGACAATGTTTGCCAATATCGTGTCGACCGGACTTTACTCTAATGGCGTCCCGCTTTCAGGAAAAACATTCGGATCTGTCACCAGAATACGTTCCTGCCATCGACGACCCTGGCGACGAAATCGGACGCCGTTTTGCGTATCAGTGGTCGTACGCGGCGATTATGGCTTGCGGAGCCTTGGACGAAAATTCCCAAGTACAGGAGGTGTTCTGCGAACACCACGAAGACATCCTGATTAAGCTTCGCTCAGGGAAATTTTGCGGCGTACAAATAAAGACTCGACATTCAGGCGGCGACCCTTTCAAGGCGAACGACGATGAAGTGCTGAAAGCCATTTCGAAGTTTGCGAAGCTTGAAAATGAGTTCGGGAATTTTTTTGAGCAATTTTCGCTCTGTACCAATCACGTGTTTCACATTACGAAGAACAAAACCTCCTTGCCGCATATCCTTGAGCTTGCTCGTCCAGATCAACGACTGCCTCTTTAGTTATGATCCGAAGACTCTGAAAGCGGATGTTCAAGTCCTATCTCCTCGTTTAGTTTCAAGGAAACGATCTCTGGAAACGTTTTGTAAATAAACCTAATAAGGTTCGACGCTGTCAGATCTAGGGTGCTCTTGAGAATGCGAGAGCGTCTCGTCCAATCTTCGAATTCTTTCGAATTTGAAATGTTTTCCGCCACGGTCGTACCAACAGAAGTTAGGGCAATATTAACACGCCGACCATCCGCGTGTAGTGAGATCAAACCCTTCGCAACTAAAACAGTTAATAGGCGGTAGTAGCGATGATCCCAAGGGCCATAGCGGAATCGCACCATTCGAGATTCGACACTATTTCGCTCATGGTCCTCCACCTTAATATCTTTAGGAGAACGACCTCTTGCGGCCACCGCCCGCTCTAGAAGGACAGGGTAACGCAATAGAAAGTCTAGTTTCGCCAGTTTAGATAAACCCTCTAATCTTCCACTCGCTCCAGCAAAAGCGTAAACCAGAACGAGCAGCCGCGCACAATGAAGATCTTCACTGACTTCCAGGTCAGCCAATGCGCTAATCAGCTCCATGATCGTTTCCTCTGAACAATATAAAGGCATTACTCCACCAGAAGCGTTCGACAATAAACTGGGGCGTTTTATTAGTTTTCAACAGAACTGAGTGCAATGGCCGCCTCGGACGAGCCCTTAGAGGGTAAGGACCAAAAGAATTAATCCGAGCGCCCCACCTGCACCCCAACCTATCTTCCCTAATTTACGACGACAAAGACGTGCCTACCGCTGACCACATTCCAATAGCCGCGCTGCCCGTTCCAGTAGCCGTACTTGTTCGAGTGCCAGTAGGCGTTATTCCAATTGGCATTGGTGTGAACTGCCGTGCCATTGTTCGTATGGATAGCAGCCCCGTTGGTCCCGTTGGCATGATAAGCACCATTGGTGCTACGAACAGTCGAGCTGCCCCTGGCGTGGACCGCCGTGCCATTACTAGTCTGAACTGCCGTGCCATAACGATTATGAGCTGCTTTACCGTTTTTCCCTTGATAAGTATCGGCGTAAAGAGTGGTGGCCGAGAAGGCGAGGAAGATTAAGAGGTATTTCATAAACGACGCAAAGTCGTTCGGCTCCTGCTCTTTGCACCCATACTCTTTTCGACGGGTTACGGTTGCTCTGTCGTATGGCGGCGCCTGCGACCGAGGTCTCCTTATTAAACGCCCTCACAGCGGCGACAACGGCCAAAACGACGATCAATGTCTCTATCTGAATATTCGACACATATAGTCAATTACTTTTTCTCTCGGAGAGAGTTAACCACTTTTTGCTTCACAATTGATCTTACCGTTGCCGATTGGTCGGTCGATGCCAATATTTTCAAAGCCTGTAACTCCGGTCAATTGTGGCAACTCTGCAAAGAGAATTTCGATTTGCGAATGAGCAAATTCGGAAGTTGGGAACCATACAAGAATTAACCGTCTAGCGGCAGGGCTACCGGAATTACGGTGCCAGCTTTAGCCAAAAGCCGCGACACTGGCGAGCGCTTCGCGATCACACGCTGATTTTGAATTTATCTAGATTCGGATTGGCGAGGTAAAGACACTTTAAAGAGCGAGTCGGATTGTCTCGATCCAGTGACGGTGCGGTTCAGCGCTTGACACGCAATATGTTCGCCTGAACACTTTTGGGTAAATGACTCCGCAAGAACTTCAAAAGATGCTCGACGAATTGGAGGCATCGAGATCTTCGCGGAAGAGAGCATGGGAAAATCTCCAAGAGGTAACAATGATGCATCGGCGGCTAGTTCCGGGCGGCCCAAACGCTGGGCGTGAGTTCAGCGACTCGCTGGGGCGAGCATCGCATCGGCTCCTAGCGCACGGTTAGCAGCGGCCTTGAGCACGTCGCGCAGTAAGGCTCAGTGCTGCTGCGCCCCGGAGGAGTTTGTGTCCAGAGGATCTGGGCCAAAGAGCCACGTTTGGGAATGATTTGATCGAGCACCTCACGACCGCGTTGGTTGATGTTCGACCCTCAAAACCAATTGGGAGAAGGGTCGATAGCGCTCGCGAAGAATTTGATTTCCACCGCAACGCGAAAACGAGGGTCATCGAACGAGCAGATCGATCGTCCTGTATCTCTTCTTTGCTAGGGTGCAGTCGAATTGCCGAATGCACGCGGTTCGGTATGGCACTTTGGTCCCATAGCGCTGCGGTTAGGACGAATATCAGAATTTAGCAGGTCCTTGCGAAAACTCTTCGCGATACATGTTGCTGTTTCGCGACTATTGGAAGAGCCTGTTGACTGCAAGTAAAAGTTTCGGAAAAGCCTGAAATCCTTGAAAGACAAAAACACCTAATGTTGAAGCACGGGTTCGAAAAGATGATCGGAAAAGATCATTTTGCGCCGGCACCCGGTGATGCGCATTAGGCTATTACCATGAAGCGGTCGAAGTTCCTCTGGGGTTTAATCGTTGCCGCCCTTGTACTCAGCGGCTGCAAGCGAGGAGCGATTACGCCACCCCCTGCTGCGGCGAGACCGCCACAGGTCGTAGTTTCATGCAGTCGAGCCGCGTGATGTGCCGGTCATTCGAGAATGGATCGGCCGGCTCGATGGCCCGGCCAATGTGGATACCGCGCTCGCGTACAAGGCTATATCCAGGAAATCACATTCCAAGAAGGTTCAATGGTGAAAGAAGGCGATCTGCTCTTACGAATTGATTCACGACCATATGAGGCCGCCTGCTGAGCAAGCGAAAGCCGAGCTCGGCCAGGCAATTGCCGAGCAAAAAAGCAGCCCAGCAGACGCGCAACGCCAGACGGAACTTTTCGACAAGAAAATCGCCAGCCAACAGGACTACGCCAATGCGGTACAGGCCAATCTTGCTGCGAAGGCTAAAGTCGAGGCTGCCCGCGCGGCACTAGATCAGGCGCAGTTGAATCTTGACTTTGCCACCATCAATTCGCCGCTCACAGGTATTGTCGGGCGCACTGATCTGAGTGTCGGCGATTATGTTGGCAGGGAGCACGGTGCCCCGGTTACAACCGTCTCGACAGTGGACCCGATCAAACTTGTTTTTTCGGTCAGCGAAAAAGACTACCTTGAGGCCGCTGATCGCATCGGGGCGATGCTTGCCAAACCCCTGGATCAGCGTGAAGCGACCGGCGAACTGATCCGCGCCGACGGCAAGGTCCATCCCTACAAGGGACGCTTCCTGGCCGCTGATCGGAATATTGATCCAAAAACGGGCACCATTCGGATCAGCATGATCTTCCCGAATCCTGGCAATATCCTCCGACCGGGCCAGTACGCGCGGGTACGGGTCAAAATCGATGAGCGCGCTGCCGCACTGCTCATCCCGCAACGAGCGGTGCTGGAGTTGCAAGGCAGAAACTTTGTCTGGATGCTGGACGATGCGAATAAGGTTTCCAGCAAAAGTCACGGTGGTCGCGCTTTGGCAGCGACTGGCTAATCGAGGATGGGCTGAAGCCGGGCGAACGCATCGTCGTCGAGGGCCTACAAAAAGTTCGCGACGGCGCCACGGTCCAGCCTTCCACGGCACCGCCGAGGCGGCTGCAGCCGATCCACAAACTGCTAAGGAGTAGCGTGCCATGGCCGAGTTCTTTATCCGCCGTCCTATCGTCGCGATGGTAATCGCCATCGTCACAGTCATTGTCGGAATAATTACCCTGTCACGACTACCGATTGCAGAATACCCACAAGTGAGCCCGACTCTCATCGAAGTCACCGCCAACTACCGGGGCGCAGCCGCGGAAGCGGTGATGGATTCTGTCGCCACGCCTATCGAGTCGAAGGTCAATGGCGTGGACAAGATGCTCTACATGCAGTCGTTTAGCGCTAACGACGGCAAGATGGTTCTTAAAGTCACGTTCGATGTTGGTACGAATGTGGACATTATGCAGGTCAATACGCAGAACCGCGTCTCGCTGGCCACCGCCCAGCTCCCCGATGCGGTCAAGCGTGAAGGGGTCACAGTTAATCGCTCCAGCCCCGACCTGCTGATGGTACTCGGCCTCTACTCGCCTAAGGGTAGCTACGACGCCGTCTTCCTTGGCAACTATGCGGACATCAATCTGGTGGATGCGATCAAGCGGGTCTCCGGCGTCGGCGACGTAAAGAACTTTACCGCGCAGGACTATTCCATGCGCATCTGGCTGCAACCCAACAAAATGGCCGCACTCGGGATCACCCCAGAGGACATCGCAAACGCCATCCGCGAGCAGAACGCACAAACGCCGGCAGGCGTAATTGGCGCCGAGCCTGCCCCAAGCGGCCAGGAAAAACAATACAACGTGCGCGCGCTGGGTCTGCTAACCGACCCGAAACAATTCGAGCAAATTATCGTGCGCTCCAATCCGGACGGTTCCCAGGTGAAAATCAAAGACGTGGCCCGTGTCGAGCTAGGTGCGCAGACCTATGCGTTGCGCGCGCGGCTTAACCAGTCGCCCGCCGCAGCACTTGGCATCTATCTGGCCCCGGGAGCAAACGCCCTCGCGACTGCCGACCAGATCAAACGAATCCTCAAAGAGCGCCAGAACAGTTCCCCCCTGACATGAAGTACGAGGTCACGCTCGATTTCACGGCACCGATCAAGGCTTCGTTGCACGAAATCGAGCACACGCTGATTGAGGCGATCATACTGGTTTTCTGGTGGTCTTCCTTTTTCTCCAGAGCTTCCGCGCGACGATCATCCCGATGCTCACCGTTCCGGTGTCGCTGCTGGGGCCTTTATCGCTTTTCCGATCCTGGGTTTCAGCGTCAACACCCTCACGCTGTTTGGCCTTGTACTGGCAATCGGCATTGTCGTGGACGACGCTATCGTCGTCGTTGAAGCCGTGCAACATCACCTCGAGCACGGCCTCAGCCCGCGCGAGGCGACTGCGCAAGCGATGAAGGAAGTCTCCGGGCCGATCATTATGATCGCCCTGGTTCTATGCGCCGTGTTTGTGCCCGTGGCCTTCATGAGCGGCGTCACGGGGCAGCTTTACCAGCAGTTCGCCCTGACCATCGCAGTGGCAGTCGTTTTCTCGGCGATCAACGCACTCACATTGAGCCCTGCACTCTGCGCAATCCTTCTTAAAAAGCCAACTCCGGCTCGCGGTCCGCTGGGATGGTTTTTCCGAGCATTCAATTTTGGATTTGATCGGGTAACCGGTGGCTATGGCGCCGTGGTCAACTTCTTGATTCGCAAAGCGGCGCGCTCGATGCTGCTGCTTGTGGTGGTCCTGGGCGGAATCTGGCTGCTGTCGAAGGAGGTTCCCGGCGGCTTCATTCCTGATGAGGATAAAGGGGTACTCTTTGTCTCCGTCCAATTGCCTGAGGGCGCCTCGCTTCAGCGCTCCGACGCGGTACTTAAAAAGGTGGAACAGATCGTTGCTGAAACGAAAGGCGTGCGTTCAGCCTGTGCGGTTTCGGGTTATAACATCCTGACGGGTCTGAACATGCCGAACGCGGCGCTGATATTCATCGGCCTTGAGGACTGGAAAAAACGCGCAGAGCCTGAACTGCACGCCGCGGCGATCGCGCGCGCGTGGAATCGGAAATTCTCTGCGTTGCCCGAAGCGCGCATTATCGCCTTTGGTCCGCCGCCACTGCCTGGCTATGGGAACGTCTCGGGATTTACTATCCAGCTGCAGAATCGCTCCGGCGGATCGGTCGACCAGCTGGCGGCACAGCTGCAGCAATTTTTTGCCGAAGCCGCCAAGCGGCCGGAACTCGGTCGCTTGTCGACCACGTTCGAGCCGGGTACGCCTCAGGTCAGTGTGGAGCTGGACCGCGAGAAGGCGCGAACCCTCGGCGTTAAGGTGGACAGCGTTTACGAGACGCTACAGGCCTACCTGAGCGGGCTCTATGTGAACGACTTCGTCCGCTTCGGTCGCGTGTTCAAAGTTTTCCTCCAGGCTGAACCCGAGTTTACGCACCAGCCAGACCAGATCGGCAAGTTCTACGTCCGCAACCAGGACGGTAAGATGGTGCCGCTCGACACGTTGGTGGACGTCCGGCAAATTTCAGGACCTAATTTCCTTTCACGCTTCAATCTTTATCTTGCCGCCGAGATCATGGGCGCGCCCGCACCGGGCTACAGCTCGGCACAGGCGCTTAGCGCGATAGAAGAAGTGGCCAAGGGCATGCCACGGGAGTTCGGCTACGAATGGTCGGGCCTTACGCTCCAGCAGAAGAAATCCGAAGGCGAAGCCGGCCTCATCTTCGGCATGGCCATTTTGTTCGTGTTTCTGCTGCTCGCGGCGCAATATGAGAGCTGGGCGTTGCCATTCGCGGTTCTGCTATGCACGCCGCTTGTTGTGCTGGGAACCTTCGTCGGGCTGGTAGCGGGCAACTTCGATAACAATGTCTACGCTCAGATCGGCCTTGTCATGCTGATCGCCCTGGCAGCAAAAAACGCTATCCTGATTGTAGAGTTCGCCAAGCTCAAACACGAGGAAGGCAAATCGATTGTTGAAGCTGCGCTCGAAGGCGCCAAGCTACGCCTGCGCCCGATCCTGATGACTTCCTTCGCGTTCATCCTCGGTTGCGTGCCATTGATGCTTGCGAAGGGTTCAGGTGCCGCATCGCGCGGCGTCATGGGAACTGCGGTTGTGTTCGGCATGACTATCGCGACTTTTGTCGGCATCTTTCTCATCCCGGTCTGCTACGTTTTCGTACAGGGCTTGGCCGAGTTCAGGAAAAAGCCCTCCCAAACGGTACCCGTGGAAGCTCCCCCAACGGCTGTACACTCCTCAGAAGCAGATCAGCACGCGCTAACAAAGTAAGCCTTACCTTCGAGGAGCCGAAAGCCAACTAGTTGCAAACAAAACGCTGATCTCAGCCCTCTCCAAATCTGCTTCCGCGGGCCCGTAGTAGTACCAGGGCGAACGGTAAGCCGAGTTAATGTACAATGAGGCCATGAAGCTACACACTTTTATATTTATCGGCCGGTCGGGGTGCGGCAAGGGTACGCAGGTAGCGTTGCTTCAGGAGTATATTAAGAAGCAAGATCACGAGCGGCATATTTTCTATATTGAGACAGGTGAACGTTTCCGGCAATTTATTAAAGAGCATAGTCTATCTAGTAGATTGGCCGACGAAATTTATAAGTCCGGAAATCGCCAGCCGGATTTTATAGCTGTGTGGATGTGGTCACACCTTCTTATAGAGAGGATGACCGGAGAAGAGCACGTAATTTTTGATGGGACTCCTCGTTCTCTTCATGAAGCACAGATCATTGATACGGCTATCAGCTTTTATAATCGACATCGTCCGCATGTCATCTACTTCAACATCTCGCGAGAGACTTCTAAGGCTAGAATGATAGCTAGGCGACGCATGGATGATATCAATGAGGAAGAAATTGAGCGACGGCTTAATTGGTTTGAAACTGATGTGATTCCGGCAGTGGAATACTTCAGGAAATGTTCAAAGTATAATTTTGTCGAACTTAATGGCGATCAGCCGGTTGAAGCAGTCCAGCAGGAGCTCCTTTTGAAGGTTTTTGGTTAGTAGTGATTAGCCTCGATCATTCAGGAAAGCTGCGCTCGATTGTAATCCCAGTTCATGCAGACGGTCAGCTTGGCCGACAGATAGAAAGGGCGGACTGTCAGGCATTTGGTCAGCTAGGAGAGGCCAGTTAACAAGACTCCGAAAATTCGAGCTTCAACTCACAAGTTCCCGCCTTCGTGTGAATTGAGACGGCTTTTACTCCTATCCACTCCTGTCCAAGACAGATTCGAAGAAACTACTAGAGAAGAATTTACACAGAAGACCGCAAAGACCGCAAAGATTCGATTCTGGACAGAATCAATCCTCAACATTCATCGACTCGAATTATAACCCATGGCGACGCCAGCAAAAGTTATTGAGCTTGACTTAGCTGGGTTTCACACCCGGTCCGTGCACGGTTTATCCCTAAACTCTTTGTGATCTTTGCGGTCTTTTGTGCAATTGGCTTTTCGTTGCCCATCGAGCCGGATGCCAACAAGAGCCTGAGCGGGGTTTTTCTCGAGCAACAACCTCCAACGCACGCCAAACCGCCTAAAATCAGCACTCCTATCTCCAGCTACAATTTATCTTGGACAGCAGTGACTCCTATCCAACTGTAAAAGCGCTCTGGCGAACTTTAGTCACGACTGCCCGATCCACCGTGGCTTTGGCGCCCCCCTAAAGTGAAACCGCATCCGATAGCTGGTTTTGCAATCGAATGACATCGTGAAGCGTTACGATGCCGATCGGAGTGTTTTCAGCTGTAGACAAAATCACGAGTAAACTCAGAGAATTTTCGACCATCTTAGCGACCGCTTCCCTAATTGTTGAGTGCGCGGGAATGGCCTCCGCCGGCTCCGGCGCGATCGTGGGCGATTGACTGCTCAGAATCATACTTCGGCCGAGCAGTCCAACGAGCCGGCCGTCCATTACCAGAGGGAATTGCTGGTAAGGATATTCGGCGCACAGTCGCTCCAATTCATCGCGATCAGTGCTGCTGGCAAAGACCGGAGAGAAATTTGCGAGCGTTGAGACTGGTCGGCCCTGCAGCGAGGCGAGCGAGCGAGGTGGCATGTGGCGCTCAAGCTCGATCCCATCTCGCTCAATGATTTCGCTGTAGAAATTAATGTCGCAAAAGGCACGGCTAACCGCTTGACTCGCGATCGTGCCGATCATGAGGAGAGGGACGAACGAGAACTGGTGGGTCATCTCGAACACAATAAGAATCGAAGTAATCGGCGCCCGCACCACGGCTCCCAGACATGCACTCATTCCAGCTACTGTGAGAGCGATCCGATCGTTCACCTGCAGGTGCAGCACGAGTCCACAAAAGTCAGTGAAGACAAGACCGATTGCGGCGCCAAAGAAAAGCGTGGGTGAGAAGATCCCACCAGCGCCGCCCCAAGCATAGACTGCAGTCGTCGCAGCTAACTTTGCAATCACCAGGATTCCCGCTTGTGGGCCGCTAATGTCACCGTAGAACATCTTTTCCAGATCTCCGTAGCCGAGGCCGAACACGCCGATTTTGGCAATACTGAGGAAAACCCAGATTCCAAGAATCCAGTTCATTGTTGCGCCAACCGCTGGTTTCAGAAAAAAGGGAATGCGTTTGATCCGTTTAATTTTGTCTCGCCAGATCAGAGTGCCTTTTTGGAAAGCGACGCCAGCCAACGCTGCAAGCCCTGCGGTAGGAATCACCAGCAGATACAGAATACCGGAAAAGTGTCCGATCGATGGGATCACAAACGCCGGGTCGTCTCCTAAAAAAATATGACAGACAAAAGTAGCTGTCACTGATGCGATCAGCACTTGGGCCAGGAAACCTCGGTTATTCAGATCTTCAATGATCTCCTCAAGAACGAAGGTAATCGCCGACAACGGGGTATTGAATGCCGCTGCTAATCCTGCAGCAGCGCCTGATAGCAGTGCCGGGCGCCGTCCCTGTTTGGCGATGCCGAGCCATCCCGCAATGTTCGATGCGAGCGCACCCGCGATATGAACCGTCGGACCTTCTCGTCCGAGGCTGCAACCCCCTCCGATCGAGATCACGCCGGCAAAGAATTTCGCGATCACCACCTTGGCCGGCATAAATCCAAAATCTCTCCAAAACGCGACTTTCACTTGGGGAATACCGCTTCCGGAGGCGTCGCGGCTGACAAAAGTGAGAATCAGACCGGCGAAGATTGACGCGGCAAGAATCGTCGCCAAGCTGAAGAACGCAAAAGCCCCCGGTGGCATCTGTTGGGACGGCTTCTCCCAAAACATTGAGAAGATGATGCTGGCTCCTTTTTGGAAGGCAACTGCAGCAAGACCGCCGAATAGTCCGTAAATAAACGGGAGGAGATACGTTCGAAGATCAATTGGGAGTTTTCGGATGTAATCAGCAAACAAGTTCGGCAAATCAATTCCTCCAGGTGCTCTCAACCATGGGATGTTCCCGGCCAACGCGCAATCTGAGTTACCGTCGCTTTTCGCGGTGGAAATCCTGCTTAGGCTAGTGGCGGAGTAGGAGCCTCCCATAAAGAAGGTTTCACGAAGCAAATATTAAACTGACAAAGCGGAAGGAATGACAAACCGAACGGACCCAAATCCGGCATGGCGGGTCCGACGTTGGGTTATTGGCTGGCGCGTTATCTACTGCTGCTTACGGAATCGATTTACGGTTTGCGAGCAACGATTAGCCACCAAACGTGATCATCCGGCCGGTCGCCCGGGCGCTCAGCAGCCGGACGATCGATAAAATGGTCGTCCCGACTGACTACTTCAAAACCGCTTTGGCGAATCTCGTCTTCTGCTATCGAAGCGGCGATTTGGTATCGCTGCATCTGGATTTCACGGGACTCTCCGTGGTACGATCGAGGTCCACGATCCAAGATAACGAGTCGTCCGCCTGAGCGAAGTGCGCGAAACGTCTGGTCCAACATGGCTAGAGGTTTCGTGAACTCGTGATAGCTGTTCGCGATAAGCACGGCGTCAACACCTCCCTTGGGGAGATGAGAGTCGTCGGGACTACCGTGAATAACGCGAATGTTGGAAAGATGGTGAAAGAACGCTCTGATCCGCAAGAACGTCAGCGACTCATCGAGAATGTCCTCCGCCAGAACGTTGCCGTACTCGGCAACCTTCGGCGCAAGCTTTAGGGAGAAGTATCCTACTCCACAACCCACGTCCGCGACCACGTTGCCGTCTTTCAGTTTCAGGGACTCGATCACGCCGTCCGGCCGTTGCCAGCGGTCCCGCTCACTCTCCGCCAGGTATAATTGATTGAGGGTTTGAGTGAATTGGTAGATCAGGAACAGCGCTACCACTATTACAACAACCAGAACAAAAAAGAGGGCTATTCGGACTCGATAGGCCCGGTTTATCTGATCGTCGGGAACCGTGCCGAAGAACAATCGGGTCGAGCGTCGCGTACGCTGTTTCGCCATGCGCGTCAGCTATATTAATCACCTGCTGCCTAGGATCTTGCAAATCAACCGCCGGAGATTGACGAACTCTCAACGCGCATCCGGCTGAAACTTGGCGATCCTTGCAGCTTTATGATCCGGCCAAGGGCTTTGCTCGGGGTACTAGCGGGGCGTTGGCTTTCAGGATCCGCAGGACTTCTGCGATCGCCTGGGGGTTCTGATGCGCGCTGTGGCCCGAAGGGACGATGCGCTCGCTCTCCGAGCCGTTCATGTGTGAGCTCCAATACGGCACCACTCCGTCACTGGAATTCGGTGAGTCGCCGCGCCCGCGATCGCCGATGATTGTATTGTACGGTACCCCCGATGTCATCGGAATCGTGTTCATCGCGTTGAGAAAGCGGCTTTTCGGCGAAAGAGAATCGACGCTGTTGGATCGGCGCATCGGTTTCAACTCAGACGTCTCGATTCGTGTCAGGCGCAACATTTCCTGACTGGCTTGACTGCTCACGGTCGCTTCCCGAATAATCACGGCTGCGAGACTCCCGATCAGTCCAGTTGCCATGTTACTGCCGCGCAGCGGCGAGGCGATGAAGATGACGCGTCCAATTTCTGGTCGGTGTCGAAAGAAAAGTTCCTCCCGAAAATATTCCCGCACGCGTGGCGACAACGGCACTTCATCCGGCGGGCGACCGAAGATGTTCATCCAAAGTTTGTTCCCGCTGTCGGTCAACATCAGGCGGCTGATACATCCTCCCATGCTGTGGCCGATCACAACCATTGGTTTCATTTTCGGAAACCGCTTTTCCACGGCATCGAGTTCTTTGCGTAAAATTGCGGCTGAGTACGGGAACGGGTAGCCCGTAGGGTAACTATAGAACCAGAACTGGTAATGCTTTCGGATCACCGGGTCACCGCGCAGCTTGTTGATCATCGGCGTCCACGTAGCCTGGGAATCCATCAGCCCATGAATCACCAGCACGACGGTTTTGCCAGGATCATAAGGCTGGAGCCGCTCAATGGCAGCAGTGCGTGCATATTTCTCCGGGTTCAAGAGACGGGAGAACTCGTGCTTTTTGGGATCGCTCTCCTGGAGCATCATGGCTAGTGGCACAGTGAAGTCGGCTGCCAGCGGAACCGTGCGTCCATTAGAGGTAACCCTCTCTGTCGCGAGCGGATCTTCGAAAGAGAGGACGCAGCGGCGTCCCTCAAAATGCGCTACGACGGTTACGCTGTAAAAGATCCGAGAGGGCGCAAAGTCTGCCCGTCGATTTTTCGGCTCTCGTTCGACGGCGACGATCGGCGCCCCGATGCCAAAGCGCGTTGTGCGCTCGGTCACATATTTTCCGCCGACATCGAACTCGTCGGCTGGGGTAAATTCATACAGCGCGGGGTTCCACTCGGGCCGCGGATCGGGTTTGTAGGTGAGCGCGAAATCGCCAACCGGGCTAGGAATCGTTAGCGGTGCGCTCCATGGATCAAGTTTCGCTTCATGAACGATCTGGAAAATGCGCGCGATCCCAAAGTTGTAATCGCGGACAGCGGTCGCGTTTGTTGGGTCGCGCTCGAGTTCGCGCGATGCGGCCTGCAACGCAGTCAGACAGTCGGCGAGCGCAACGAGCGGCTTTGCGTGTTCTTCGTGCAATGCCTTTGTCAAGGTCCGCTCAACCGCGGCCAGCGAGCTGGCGCCCGGCGCGCCAGTCAGGTGCGGATGGACGTGCGAGACCCGTGCGTACGGACTCGCACAACCAGCTAGGATGAGCGCGTTACCGAGAACGCAGAGATCCCAGCGCATATTGGTAGCTAGTTGCTAGCGAAGTAAGTCGAATCAATGACCGGCTTCCGCACCACTGGCGCGTCGGTCACAATCACGGTTGTGCCCGGCGCCATTTCATCGGCTACCTTGTGCGCAAACTCCGTACTGAACCGCAAGCGCGACGCAAGTTTGTCCGCATCAACACCGCGACCTTTACCGTCCACTCGCATCCACCGGCCAGCTTGCCGCCCGGGCGCAAGCTGACTGGGTTTGCCGGTCGTGCCTTCGAGTAAGGTAAACACGTGTTCGCCAAGCCGGCCCTTGACCTCAAGCGCAGCGCGACCGATTGGATTGCCGTTGCGATAAACGTAAAGCGCCTTGTCAGCCGAGCTGATGACGATGGTAATCGGACCTCGCGAGCTGCGTTCCGGATGCCAATCGTAATCATTCGCCGCGAGAGGACGCAGCATCGACCGCGTGAAATCTTTCGGTGCCAGCATCAGTCCGGGGTTGGAGGCAAGATGCGGCTGTGGCGTTTTGCCATCGCCAATCACCACCGTACCGCCTTTCGAAGTGGCATCAAAAAGCAGCGCCGAAAAGTCATATGGCAGCCGGATGCAACCGTGGCTGGCCGGATAACCAGGCAACTGGCCAGAGTGCATGGCTATGCCGGTCCATGTGAGGCGCTGCATGTTGGGCATCGGAGCGTTATTATACGTTTTCGAATAATGCGTTTCCTTCTTCTCGAGAATATCGAATACCCCCGGTGGTGTGGAGTTGCCCTTGCTGCCGCTGCTGATGCTCGAGCGGCCGATGAGAATGCCGTTACGATACACATACATCGTCTGCTGCGGTAGGCTAACCAGCACAACGACCGGTCCGCGCGGTGAAAGTACTGGTTTCCACCAGTACTCGCCCGGCTTGAGCGGGCCGGTCGGCTTGCTTGTTGGCACGCCTTTGGTGTGGAATGATGGCTGTTCCATCGCGAAGGAAGTGGCGACGAGCGCGGCGAAAATGGCAATGACAGATTGGAATTTCATAGGGTGCTGGAGGGAGTCAACGTACCGGTCTGACGGAGTTGTTGGCGAGAACAATGTTAACACGTTTCAACGCCTCGCCGTCAAGCTGGTCGTCAGGTCAAGGCCTTGGCCGCATCGTCGACCAATGCGCCTTCGAATTCGGTTGCCTTTACAAAGGCGGCCCGCCGAGCTTGGGATGATCGCCCGGGAATGCGTTGAACTCGCCCGGGCGTCTCACGATGAGACCACGCTCAAGCTCGCCTTGATGCTGGCGGCAAAGGTTCGCGTCGTGTACCCGGCGCAAGCCAAAGCGGCGGGGTTGTAAGTGATGACTGAAAGTAAACAGAAGCCCGTGCTTGATATCCCGAGCGCCAGAGTGGACCTCGGGAAAATTCCGAGACGAAACCCGTATTCGCATCGTAGACATAGACCTCGCCCGCTTTCGTAACTTTTGAGGAGGGCGCGGGGAGGTTAGGTAAGAAAACCTCTGTGTGATTGAAAACCTCTGTGTGATTATAAGAGCCATGAACCCGTTCGACTGATGTTCTTTATCCCGAACCAAACGAGCGCTGCACAAAGGAGGCAAACAAGGACGGAGCAGGTGAACACCGCTCCTGCGCCCACCGAGAACGCGTGCCGGTAGGCATGGGCAAGTTGGGCGAGCACCGGCTGAGGGATGGCTTGGCCCCCGCTCTCTGCCCCCATCTGGATGGATCGGCGCAAGGCTTCTGTCGCGGCGGTAATCTCCTGGCGTGATAGCCCGCTCGGTTCCAGGCGTTGGTAATACGCCGGACGCGCGACGGCCAGAAGGACGCGGTCAACACGGCCGTCCCAAGGGCGCCGCCGATCTGCATTGCCGCTCCGTTGACAGCCGCGGCGCTGCCAGTCCGCTCCCTCGGTACGGCACTGAGGATGACGTCGGCTACCGGCGTTATGACAGCGATGTCGCCGGCACCCAACAGGACCAGCGCCAGCAGCACTTGGCCGTAGGGCGTTTCCGGGGCCAGCAAAATCAGCAAACTGTGCCGGCGGCTATAAGCACCAGCCCCGCCGCAATGACCTTTCTCGGTCCGATTCTGGTCGTCAGTACCCCCGCCACGGGCGCGAACGCCGCGGCGGCAACCATCAGCGGCATGAGCCGCAGAATCGCTGAGATTGGGCTCACTTTTTGCACGGTTTGCAGGAAATAGAGCAGCGGTAAAACGGCGCCGCCGATGACCAGCGCGGCCAGTAATCCGGCCGTGACGGCCACAGAGACGGTGCGATTGCGAAAGAGCGTGAGATCCAGTAGTGGATCCCTGGCTCGGCGTTCCCACCAGACGAAGGCAAGCAAGGCTCCAATGCCAACGGCGAAAGATTCCAACACCCGCGGATGCAGCAAGCCGACGTGGTTGATCTGAATGATCCCGAATACTAGCCCGAGCAGACCGGCAGCACAGGTGAGCGCGCCGATGCCATCCAGCCTCCGCCCTTCGGTTTTTGCGCGGTTTCCGGAGGCAAACAGGAACACCCCCAAGCCACCCAGGGCGGCCACCGCCGCAGGCATTAGAAAGCCGGCACGCCAACCCTGCGCTTGCACTACGAGGCCCGCGCCGAGCGGTCCGAGTGCCGCACCGAGCCCCGACAACCCGAGAAAGAGCCCGATGACTCGCGCTTGTTCTGCTTGGCTGAACGCGCTGGCGATAAGCGCGAGCGCCATCGGCGCGATGGCCGCGCTGGCCAATCCGTCGAGGGCGCGCGCTGCCAGGAGCATTCCACCCGTCTGCGCGACCGCTGCGAGTAAGGATGCCCCCACCATGCCGAGGGCGCCGAGCACGAGCACGCGCCGCCGGCCATAGACGTCACCCGCAACGCCGCCGGCGAGCATAAAGGCGCCGAGCATCAGCTTGCCAAGGGTGACGGCCATTTGCATGACCGCGGAAGATGCCCCTAGGTCGCGGCGCATCGGGCCCAGAGAGAGGTTCGTCACTGCTGTGCTCACCTCGTTCGTGAGGCTGACCAGTACGCAAGCGGTAAAAAGCCACCAGCGATGCCCCTCCTGCGTGGTGGCCGCTGGCTTTGTGTCGGTGGCTTCGGCGCTCATAGCGACACGATCAGCGATACGCCGAATGGTTTCAGTCGATCAGCTGCCTCGATAGCCTCAATGCGTTGAGCGTCTGAGATTAGAAGCGCTCGTTCGCCCTCCTTGCGCAGCTTTTTTACGATCTTGCCAAGCTCGCGCTCTGCGTCTTCCTTGATCCTGAAGAATTTTCGCTCGCGCCTGCCGTTCACTCTCGGCAAGCCGTCAATTACCCAATTGGTAAGTGGAAGGTCTTCGTCTTTTGGCAGCCTCACAAGATCGGGAACCAGCGGCCTCATCAGAGGGCCAACGTGATCTAGATCCGGGCTGTGGTTCAATGAGAAACCGTGCGCAATTATTCGTATGCAACCTGCCTTAGTGTCAGAATGCTGGCAACGATCGCTCAGCTGAAGATGCTTAAAACGATTTAAGTGGTTCGGTGCGAGTGCTTTATGGCATCCGGAGTTAACGGGGCTCGAACCCGCAACCTCTGCCGTGACAGGGCAGCGCTCTAACCAGTTGAGCTATAACTCCAGGTTCAGGGAACGCGAAGCTAGAACCAATTCCTGTGACCTTCAACCGAAAAACGCTCTTTCTGACTGCGCCTTGAGCGCTCGGCCGCATACAAATACGATCCCTGGGCCTCCGCTTCGTCCCGTAGGGGCGGGACCCAGGCTTCAGTTCGATCGCACCTTCCCGCATTAAACCTACCCTTTTCTCTCTCTCCTCCCTTGGTAGCTTGGTTAGCGCTCCAGCCCTCGTAGCGCTGCGCTACTCCTGCTCAAGGTCGAATCCGACATAAACGGCATCCTTCCCGCTGGAAGCGGGCCCCTGCACATTTATTTCGTTTCTCTCTTGATCAGGCTTCGCTCCGCGCTGGGAGGCAACGGTATTTTGCGTTCGACAGCACTTCGCTCGTTCCTCGCTGCGGCTGTCAACCTGCAAAAGCTTTTGGGACTTTGTTCGGAAGGCGACCCGGGGATTTGCGTTTTGCCGGACAGGCGGCGGACCAGTTTTTTCTTTTTAGCCCAATTGTGCAATTTTGGCAGTGGGATAGCAAGGACCGTGATGATCCGGCCGGACTTGCGATCGATGTAGACAAATGCGCGGCCCTCAATGCGGTAGTTACCTTTCCAGCCGATGGCGTAGTTAGTGTCTGTTTCCTCGAAGTCGATGGGTTCCGGATCCCCATCACGGGCAAGTCGGGCAGCGAGTTGACATGAGGGGTCCAGCCTCCATGCATCCCCGGTTTCGGTCGAAAAGAATACCAACGGACCGATGGTGACAAAGCGTCCATCGTGTTCAGCCGCCTGACGCTGAATGTATTTTATCTCCTTAGCCAGGCGAAAATCCTTGCCCTTCATCCATTGTTTTGCTGGTCCACTCTTGATCTTTTTAGGGTTCACGCGCGTCCTCCAGTTTCGGATTAGAATCAGTCCATGGACCTGTTCCAAAAGCTCTTTGGTGAGCTTCTGCTCTTTGTATATCACTGCTTCGACCGGATCGTCATCAACGGCTATTTGAGCGGATTGTCTCGGCCCGAGCGAGTCGTTCATTTCTTTCGCCAGGTGATCGGAGTTCCCATCCTGAACAAGGAGGTGCTCGCACAGCGGACCAGTGACTACCAGAACTGGGTGGAAGCCTTTGCCGCCAACCACCAGATCCCCATCCAGTCGGCCAAAAAGGTGTCCGTAAAGAGGATTATGTGCTGCCTTGGTTGCGCCGAATGCGCAAGAAGAACGCCTACGGAGTTTATTTCATTTTCAAGAGCATGGAACAAGGGCCCACCTTCCGGATCAGCTTGCCGAAGTATCCGACCAGACCCACAAATACTGGCGCCTCAACGCAGCCGCTTCACGCACTACTACTTCTACATTTACGATCAAGTGCTTGGACCGATCAGTCATGCGCTTAGCGTCATTCTTGCCCTTTCAGGCCACCTATTTTCTAAACGGCCACTCCTTTATCGAACAGGAGCTCAAGAAAGCCCAGGTCGCCTTCCGCAAGAACGATAACGCATTTCTAGCCATCGACGATGTCGCGGCGCTCCAAGCTGCCGCCGATCGGCTTAGTCCCCAGATCATTCAAAAGCAGATTGACTACTGGACACTGATCCTGGGACCGAAGTTCTCCCGCGCTGAGCGCAATCAGAATCAACCTTTCGCGCTTTTACGCCATCGGGCAGATAGAGTACTGCCGCAACTTCATCTTCAAGCGCAACTTCCCGATCCATAAGATTTTCGAGCGCAGCTGCGAGATCGGGCTTTGGCGAACTGACTGCCAACCGGATCTCGGAACTCTTCGGCCTGCGACTCCATAAGCAACTGGCGGTAAAACTCAGCACGTCATCGATCAGATTGAACATGCTCATCATGTCTTCCGTGCTTACTGGAAGAATGCATTTTTGAAGCAGTACGAAAAGTTCTCCACCTTGCTGCGCAATGAACTTTGCTCAAATAACCTCTCCGACTTTGCCCTTAAGAAAGGCCTGCAGAATTTGAACGCGGTGCGCACCAAGTTCCTGGCGATCACGGATCGCTTCGCCCGACTCCAGGCCCAGTGGTTAAACGTCCACGTGGACTTTCCTCTGCTGCAGCGCATGGCCTTGCCGATCATCACCGGCTCGGTCTATTACGCGGGTATAAAGATCCATCCGTCCCGCATCATCCGGCTCTTGGAGGTTCTTCTGCATGCCGGCAACAATCTCGGCGGCTCGAGCTCCAGGCAAATTCATCAAGTCATTCTCCAAAGCTTCCAACTGTCCGAAAAGGCCTACGGTCTCAACCAACTCCGCTACGACCTGCGCAACATTGCTCGAACGTGACGGCTCACGATACGCCTACCGCCTGACCAGCAAAGGCTTCCAAGTCGGTCTGCTGTTCTTATTCTTCCACAAACGTCTGTGCGGCCCGCTTGCTAACAGTCGCTTTCACCACCAACCAGACGCCGACCATCGGCCCAAGAGTAAACTTGAAGCTGCCTATTATAAGGCTGACCGAGCCATCCAAGACATTGTCAATCTCCTCGATGCTGCCTGATACCGCTGCCTGCAAATCTTCAACCAATTATGTTGATGATTTCGGAGGCAAGAATCTAAACTCGAAAATTGAGACCTCGTCCTCGTGCTCGTCGTCGTCCTCGAAAACCTGATGTTTCACAATCAGAATAACGAAACAAAATATTTGCGGGACAATCGGGCTCTTTTCGCTGCAGAAAACGGCGACTCATCGAGGACCAGGCCAAACTTCGGAATTTGGGTTATAAACGCGACCCAAAAAGGAACGAGGGTTAACCCCCTTCCTGCATCAGGACCTCGACCGCTTTTTCCAGCTGGAGGTCTTTTCCTTCGGCGACACTTTTCGGATCGTTGCGAACTTTGATATCCGGCTCGATCTGGGTCTGTTCCATGAAACGGCCTTGCTCATCACGGAAACCGACCTCCGGGATGCCGAGAATCAGTCTCGGATCCTGCAGAACCTCCCACCATACCGAGGTTCCGGTCCCTGGCACCGGCATCCCGATCAGTTTGCCGATGTGGAAATGCTGGTAGAGCCATGGGAACAGGTGCGCATCGGAGTAATTGTTCTCGCCGACGAGCACGACACTCTTTCGGTGCCACTTTTCATTCGGTTCCCAGCCGATGCTTTGTCCGCGGGGCAGAAACTCCAGGTATGGCTGGCCGCTCAGAAAGGTCGCGAGTGTGTCGTGCAAGTTTCCGCCGCCGTTTCCGCGCGTGTCGACGATCAGCGCCTTTTTGCTGCTGTCGCGTCCTAGCGCCTCTGAATAGGTGTCGCGATAGCTCTCATCATCCATTCCGCGGACGTGCACATAACCAATGGTGCCGTTGCTCAGTCTGTTAACGAGATCGCGGCGGCGTTTTACCCATCGTTCGTAGAGAAGTTCATCCTGTTCTCCGGTGCTGATCGGTTTCACCGTAACATCAAACCGGCTGTTTTTTGCAGGATCAAAAATCCCGACGAGCGTCGGTTTGCCGGCCTGATGATTCAACAGCGAATCGTACTCCATTCCCGGCGTGATCGTGACGCCGTTAATCTTTTCGATAATCATTCCGGCCTGGATTGGTGCCGAAGCAGTGACGAGAGGCCCTTTCTCGATTACTTCCTGAATTTTAAGCCCTGCACCTTTATAGCTTCCGTCGAAGAATGCTCCGAGAACCGCGGTCGCATCCACATTCTGCGTTTCGGGCAAAAGCTTGCATCCGGTATGGCTCGCATTCAATTCGCCCAACATCTCGCTCGCCATCTCGGAGAAATCGCGATCGTCTGCAATGTAAGGCAAGAACTTCGCGTAGACCGACTTATAGTAGTCCCAGTCAACGCCGTTCATGTCTTTGAGGTAAAATTTTTCCCGGACTTCGCGCCAGATATGTTCGAACAAAAGGGTGCGTTCTGCGGAACCGTTGAGGTCTTTCACCGCATTAAATTTTGCGGGTTCAGCTTTGCCGTCTGCAACCGCGACCTTTGTTATTCTCCCTGACGCAAGCACGAAGACATTCTTCTCTTCCTTATCGAGTTGAATAGTCGAGGCAAACGGAATCTCGGTACGCGAACCCTTTGGCGCTTCGAATTCCCATAACCGTTTCAGTTCGCGTTCGCGCAGCTTCAACGACCAGAGTTCGTATCCTTTTTCCGTTCGGACGAGATAAAGGAGAGTCTCACCGTCCTTGGTCAGGAGGCCATCTTTGATTTGGGCTGAACCGAGAGTAAGCCGAACGATGCGGTCCTCGATATTGTTAAGGTCGATAGTAATCGGTTCGACCTTCTTCGGCGCATTCACATCCGGCTCCTTGTTCTCCTCCTTTTTCTCGCCTTCCTTCTTCTTTTTCGCTTCAGCTTCCGATTCGGTCAGAATGTCGTATTCCGCTTTCGACAGCTTGGACCGGTCGTACGCCTCCTGCGTGAAGTACATTTCGTAAATATCTTCCTCGCTATTTGCGGAGCCGCCGTCGCCGTGGAGACCATATTTGTCCGAAAGCCAGATCATCGACTTTCCATCCATCATCCAGCGCGGATGCATGCTGTCGTAGCCGCTGTTGGTCAGGTTGGTGAGCTGGTTCTGGCCGCTCGCATCGACCAACCCGGCTTCAGAACCCCACCGCTCCGGTGTGAGGAAGTTCACGAGAAACCATTTGCCGTCCGGAGACCAGTCGTACCATTGGTCGCCATCTTCGTACGAATAATTCTTGTCACCAGGGAGAATCAGGCGTGACTGTTTCGTCTCCAGGTTGATGACCTTCAGCGTTGTGCGGTTCTCGAGGTACGCGATCTCTTTGCCGTCCGGCGAATACTTGGGCTGGAAGTTCTCCTGGTCGTTCTCAAGGATCGGGTGGATGTCGACTACGGTCGAATTGAAGAAGTAGGGTTCCTTTTCTTTTGGCTGGGTAATGGACGCTTCATAGATTCCCCACGGTTTTCCGTACTCCGCCGCGAAAACGATCCGGCGTCCGTCGGGACTAAACGATATGTTGCGCTTCTGTCCCGGCGTATTGGTGATACGCTTGGTCTCACCCTCATCGGTGGAGGCGACGTAAATATCCCCTCGAACGACAAAAGCGAATTCCTTGCCATTCGGGCTCACGTTCATTTCGGTGACGCCGTCCGTGTAGTTTTTGATTTGGGTCTCGGCGACGCTGTCGCTTAATCCGACCTGGATGCTAACCTTCTCCGGCTGTGATGCTCCGGTTGGAAGGATGTAGATTTCCCCGTCGTACCCGAAACAGAGGTTGCCATTGTTGGCAACGCTAAGGAATCGGACCGGATTGCGCTGGAAACTGGTAATCTGGCGCTCTGTTCCAGGCTGGCCGTTCGTCAACTGGACCCGCCAAACATTAAATGACCCGCTCTGCTCGCTCAGGTAATAGATTGCGCTTTCATCCGGAGACCAGACCGGTTCGCGGTTCTCACCCCTGTACGTTGAGATTTGGGTGTGGTCACCTGTCTTGGAGTCATACACCCGGACATCGTGCGCGACAGAGAAGGTCTCATGTTTCCGCCATGGATCTTCGTATCCTTTCATGTCTTCGTAGAGAATCCGGGTTTGATCTTGGTCGTACCGCGCGTGCAACGCCGGTGTCGTCAGAATCATTTCTGGAGCCAGACCACCATGGATCGAGACCTTGTAAAGCTGGGTGAAAATCTTCTCGGGAAACAACGAACTGTCCGCCGAACCGATCCGGTTTTCGTTGAACAAGACGTACTGTCCGTCGGGAGTGAAGCTTGTTGGCACACTGTTCGTCGAGTAGGTCGTTAGCCGCCGGGATGGACCGCCTTGTGAACTGATCACGAAGACGTCGTCGTGCCCGTATCGGTCGGATGAAAATGCGATCAATTTTCCATCCGGGGACCAGACCGGGGAGGAATCATGCGCTGGACCTGCGGTGAGTGCAGTGGCCAAGCCGCCCGTTGCGGGAACGGTGAACAGGTGCCCGCGAAAACTGAATGCGATTGTTCTTCCATCCGGCGAAATTGCCGGATATCGCAGCCACAGAGGATTGCTTTCCACCCCGAGAGCAGGGAGCGACGATTCAGGTGTAGTTGCGAACAGTGACTTGGCCAGTGGACCAAGACCCACGGCCAGAACGGCGATTCCGAGGCGGACAAAAGCTGATCTGGCGTTTGACAGGAACGAAGCTGATTTGAACATCGGTACCAGAACACATGCAGATTCTGTCAGTTTTTAAATAGAATTTGTTACTTTGTACTTTCACCCGGGGCCTGATCCGCATAAGGTTTCGCCGGTTCTGTACTTCATCCCCCCAAAAAAAAAGTTCGTCCCCGAAATCCCTTCAACGCAGGGGAATTCCGAAGGAGAAAGCTATGAGAAACTCAAAATTAATCAGGTTGGTTGCGGCCCTGGGTCTGGCATTTACCGCGCTCGGCCCCGTCATTTATTCTCTTAAATTAAATCTTCCAACTGAATGTGCTAGTAGACAGGTCAAATATCGCTGCGGGATAAGGAAGAACATAGGCGGACGCCTATATTCCTCTCGCTTGTCACTCTCGAGAGGGGCGTGTTGTGCTGGCGTTGAACTCCGTGTTTATTTGCTACCTCGCCCCTCCCTTCCGAACTTAAAACCTCTTGCATCCGCGATCCCAATTCCGTTCTCGTCTTCTTTCACTTTACTTTCTCTCTCTCATAACGGGATTGCGGTCATCACCAACTGGACAAGGGCTTCGCCCTGGCGAAGATTGGTACGATGCTCAAGCGCAATACCGTGTGTTGCGCGGTGCGTCGTGGCTCTTTAGGTACCCCCGACGCTCTGCTTGCTTCGTCTCGCGACTTCATCACCCCTGATTATCGTTACGATTATGTCGGGTTTCGTTGTGTTGTAGCGGTAGAGTCTTCGCGGTGAGGCTGGCCTTTTTGCTTTTGCTCTTTTACCTTTTGAAACAGCCGCGAAGCGGCCCGGTCTTTCAGCGAAGAAGGAGAAATATTGAGCGAGAATTTGGTGCGGATCCTGACGGGACTAAACCAGGATCTGGAAGATTTGTACGAGCGACGACGGCATTGAGACCATATTTCGGTGAAAACACGAAGGACGGGAAATTTCCGCATTTGCTGATTCAATTGAACAAGGCACTTGACGTTCAGGTGCGGAGCAGTGAGGAAGTGCGGGTTCTGCTAGGTTCGCCACCCGGATTTCTAATCAGGCGCTTTTAGCTCGAATTGCTCGCGCGCGAGCTTCCAGCGGTTCGGCTTTCTCAGAAGCTTCATGGCTCGCAGACAGAGTGCGTAGTTTTCCAGGCCTCGATGTCCTCCGGAGTACCGGTTCGCAGACCCATGACGTGCATAATAGGTTTGGCAAGATGAGCTTACCCGACTAAAAAGAGACTTGATTGGACGGCGAGCCAGTCCACGGATGGCTAGAGATTTGATGGAAAGCAGCCTGCCCAAAAAAGCCCGATGCACACGGCTTTCATTTCTTATTCGTCTGAGGACAAGGCCGTCGCTTTTGGCGCCTGCAAGGCCTTGGAAGCTAGCGGCGTGACATGTTGGATAGCACCGCGCGATGTGATGGCGGGACGTCCCTACAGCGGGCAAATCAGTGAAGCAATCCGCAGAGCACGGGCGTTTGTGCTCGTCTTGAGCCGAAAATCGGACCAGTCCCGGCAGGTCTTGCGGGAAGTGGAACGGGCCGCTCATAGCCAGCTGCACCTCATCGCGTTCCGGATCGAGGATTTCGAGCCTAGCGATGATCTTGGCTATTTTCTCTCCGTGGAGCACTGGCTTAACGCCTTTGAGGGCGATTCGCCCGAGACGCATTTTCCCGAACTTCTGCAGCACACCTCGGCGCTGGTGCGGGAAAGCCGTTCCGTTGCGGAAGGAGAACAAATCAAGGCAGGGCCCGGCGTCGAGCCCGCCGGGACAGAAAAATTTGCCAATTACCATATTCTCAAGCGTCCGGATGGGACGCTCTTCCGGCTTGGGCCAGGAGCGATGGGGGTCACCTACAAGGCGTTCGACACCTCACTCGATCGGCATGTGGCCCTCAAAGTGATTGCCGCCGATCTGCTGGGCAGCGACGAGGCGCGCCGCCGGTTTCTGCGTGAAGCGCGTGCCGCGGCCAAGATCCAGCACCCGCATGTAGCCGCTATCCATCACCTCGGGCAGGAGGGCGAAGACTACTTCTACACGATGGAATTGGTGGACGGGGAGGACATGGAGCATTATGTGCAAGCGCGCGGGCCGCTCTCGCCTGCGGCGGCACTGCGGGTGGTCCTGCAGGTGGCCGAAGCCCTGGAAGCGGCGCAGGTCCACAAGCTCATCCACCGGGACATCAAGCCCGCCAACATCATGGCACGGGTGAACCGAGCCGGAAAGCTGGATGTCAAATTGATTGATTTCGGCTTGGCCAAAGGGGCCGGGCCGGGCAGCCAGGATTTATCGCGGGTCACCCACACGATGAGCTTTGTCGGGAGCCCCGCCTATGCCAGCCCCGAACAGTGCGAGATGGGCGATCTCGAGACCCGGAGTGACATCTATTCGCTCGGCGCGACTCTTTGGTATCTGCTGACCGGCAAACCGCCGTTTGTGGGGAATGTTAACCAGGTCTTGATCGCCCACGTCGTAAAGCCCCCGCCCTTCGAGCAGTTGCAGGGGGTTCCGGAGCCGGTGGTCGGGCTCTTGCGCCAGATGCTGGCGAAGAGTCCCGACGGTCGGCCGAAAGATCCGCAGGCGTTGCAAGAGGCAATCGAGGCAATCGAAGCGCAGCTTGCAGGGGATTCGTGGAGAACGCCAGAAAAGGCCTCGGCCGAATCGTCTGGCGCCCCGGTTGAGAGCTCGGCGAGTGCTGATAGCGACGTACCGGAACCCCTCGTCTCGCCCTCATTGGATGTATACCAGCGTGTTGAGGCCGGCGTTCTGGTCGCAGAGCGCTACCGCTTGATCGAGGAGCAACCTGAAGGAAACGGCGGCAGGCTTTTCCTGGCGTACGACGAAAAGGCTGGCAGCGCCCATGCGGCGCAGGTTGCTCTCAAACTCGTCCATCCCGAAATCGCGTCGGAGTTTTTGGAATTGCTAAGGGACGAGATGGATGTGATTAAGGGCGCTTCGTATCCCAATCTGCTTGTGTATTTGGGCCTTGAAAGCGCCGCCTCTGGGCTCTTTATCGTGCGTGAATGGGTGCACGGGTTCTTGCTCTACGATCTGCTCCGGCTGCGGCGCTCACTCAAGCCGCAGGAAGTCGTGGCGGTTCTCGAACCGCTTCCGGCGACGCTTGATTTAATCTCGGAGCGAGGTTTGGGGCTCGTGGACGTGTCGATCAGGAAACTCTTTGTTTCGTGTCCGGTCGATGTGCGGCCCGATGAATTTGCAAGTTTGGCCAAGGGAGACGCTCGGGCCTGGGCAAAGTGCACGCTCAAGCTAAATCCGTTAAGTCTCGCGCCGCTGCTTTTCCGCCAGCGATCCGACTGGTCCAGCCAGACGCTTGTGCCCTCGAGCCGAGTGCTCTCGATGACACAGGCCGAAGCGGGCATCCGGGGAACCAAAGCGGTGCGGCTTCTGGGACGTCTGGTTTACGAGTTGATCAGGGGGCAGGCGCCGTCATTGCGAGCCAACGAACGGCCCTCGCCGCTGCCTCTATTAAACGAGGCAGGGAACCAAGCATTGTGGAAAGCTTGGGCGCCTGCTGGTGCGGCCACGCCTTACCGCAATTGCGAGGAGTTCTGGAGGGTGTTTAAGGAGAGCGTTTCAGATCGCATCCGTCCGGCGGCCCCGCCCCCTGCGAAACCAGAAACGGACAAACCTCCCGTCGAGATCCTCCCCAAGGTGGTCTATCCACTGCCGCCAGAGCCTGTTGAGCCGGACCGTGAGAAGCCTCCAACATCCTCGTCAGGGGGAACTGGAGGAAAGAGGCCGTCGAAGCAGGTAATCGCGTTCTTGGCCATCGGGGCGGTCCTGGTGGTCGGTGGACTCATTTACCTCGCTATCAGAGCGTCCCAGTCGCCACCTCCACAACCCGCGCCAGTCGCAGCCGTGACTCCAAGTCCACCGGTAATTGCCATTCCGACCGTTGAAGAAAAGGCTCCGCCGACACCAGAGGTGGCGGTGCAACCGTCCGCGCAACCAACCGCGCCGGTCGCAGTGGCGATTCCCGGTCCGTCGATCAGCGCCACGCCGATCCCCACACCTTCCACTGCGGAATTGCTTTCCCAAGCGCAACGCTACCTCGATGCGAAAGATTTCGCAAAAGCCTTGCCGCTCTTAGAACAGGCCGCCGACGTCGGCAACACGCGCGCCATGAATATCTTGGGCGATCTGTACTATGATGGTAGGGGCGTCCCCCAGGAGTACGGCAGGGCCCGTGAATGGTACCAAAAGGCCGCCGATGCCGGCAACGTGTCTGCTATGACCAACTTGGGCTGGCTGTACGAGAAGGGCATGGGCGTCACCCAGGACTACAGCAAGGCGCGCGAGTGGTACCAAAAGGCCGCTGATGCTGGCAACGCGGATGCGAAGGAAGCGCTCGCGCACTTGCCAGAGGTGGCGGTCCAGCCGTCCGCGCAACCAACCGCGCCGGTCGCAGTGGCGATTCCCAGTCCGTCGATCAGCGCCACGCCGAGCAAGGAAGAACTGGCGCGCAGGCGCAGGCAGCAGAAAAACATCTGACCATTTTGTTCGCAATTCCCGATCTGGCATTCCCGTTTTTTGTGCACATGGCGGACCAAGCCAAAGACGAAGCGGGTAAGATCGGCGATATCGACCTCATCGTGAGCGATGGCCAGCGCAGTTCGCCCAAGGAGACCGCGGACGTCGAGGCAGCGATCACCAAAGGCGTCGACGGTATCATGATCAGCCCGAACGACGTCGATGCTCTTGCGCCCGCGATTCAGGAAGCAGTCGATGCCAAAATTCCGGTTGCTACCATCGACCGCCGCGTCAACAAGGTCCCAGGCATCCTTGGGCATGTCGGCGCCGACAACGTTAAAGGCGGCGAAGCACAGGGGCAGCTCATCGAGAAGCTGTTTCCCGACGGCGCCACTGTCATGAATCTTCAGGGTCAGTCCGGCTCGAGCCCTGCCATTGACCGCAACAAGGGCCTTCACAACATCCTCGATCAGGCAAAGGACAAATACAAAATCGTCTTCGAAGACACGGCCGGTTTCGATCGAGCGAAGGGGCTCGCGATGACCGAGTCGGCACTGGCGGGCATGGCGAAGCCACCGGACGTCATTGTCGCCGCGAACGACGACATGGCACTAGGCGCGCTTGAAGCACTCAAGGCGCGCAATCTGCTCGGAAAAGTGAAGCTAATCGGCTTTGACGCTTTGCCCGAGGCGCTTGGACAGATCAAAGCCGGCAATATGACGGCCACAATCGAGCAGTTGCCCGGTGGCCAGGTGCGAGGTGCGCTTCAGATTTTGGTCGCGTTTCTCCGCGATGGCAAGAAGCCGGACCAGCAAGTGACACTGCTCACTCCTATTGCCATCACTAGCGACAACCTCAATCAGGCCGAACGACTTAACGAGGTGAAATAGTCTTCGGGTTTCGGACACGGAGCGGCGACGCTCTTCGTGATCCTGGGTGCAGTCGGACGAGTTCCGCCTGCGCCCTTTTTATCGGCTGCTCGCTGCGATCCAATGACCGAACCCCTGCTACGGATGACCTTGATCAGCAAGCGATTTCCTGGCGTTCAAGCGCTCGACAATGTCGGCTTGGAAGTGCTGCCGGGCGAAGTCCACGCGCTGCTTGGCGAGAACGGAGCCGGCAAATCGACACTCCTCAAGGTCCTTTCCGGCGCGCAGCAACCGGACAGCGGCACTATCGAATTCGGCGGACAGAGGTTGACGATGACTTCACCTCATGACGCCCAGCGCCGCGGGATCGTCACCATCTACCAGGAGTTCACGCTGGCGCCCAACATGACAATCGCCGAGAACGTATTCATCGGGCGCGAACCCGGCACGGGCGTTTTCGTGAACTGGCGAAAAATGGCGGAGGAGACGCGCTCGATCACTACGCAGCTCGGCCTCCAGTTGCGTCCGATGTCCATCGTTCGCAACTTGAACATTGCCGAGCAGCAGATGGTGGAGATCGCCCGTGCGCTGTCGATGAAGTCGCGGCTGATTGTCATGGATGAGCCAACATCGGCACTGTCCTCGAATGAGGTAGCGAAACTCTTTCGGATCATCCGCGATCTCAAGGCGCAGGGTCTCAGTATCATTTTCGTCACCCATCGCGTGGAAGAGGTCATGCAGATCTGTGACCGTTACACCGTCCTCCGCGACGGCCGCCTGGTTGGTAGCGGCTCCATCGCCGACACTTCCATCGATAACATCATCCGGCTTATGGTCGGCCGCCAAGTGAATGCACTTTTTGCGCGTCGCGAAAAAACGGATCCCGGTGAAGTCGTACTCAGCGTTGAGGGTCTCACACGCAGAGGCAACGCCCAAGACCGGAATGCGAGTGTGCTTGCGGAGGTCTGTTTCAAGGCGCGTCGTGGCGAAGTCCTCGGCATCGCCGGTTTGGTAGGCGCCGGCCGCACGGAAATGGCACGAGCGGTTTTCGGAGCAGATCCGTTTGATAGCGGTCGCGTCAGCATCGACGGACGCCAGGTTCATATCGGCTCCCCTCGGGATGCGATTCGTTACGGGATCGGGCTCGTGCCGGAGGACCGGAAACAGCAGGCGCTGTTTCTAGCTCTTGCAGTGCGCATCAATCTCACCATGGCGTCACACGATCGCATCAGCCGCTGGGGCATGTTCATGGACGAAGAGGCCGAACGTGCCATGGTCGAGGAGTACCGCAAGAAGCTCAATATCCGCATGGCGAGCCCGGAGCAGTTAATTGCCAGTCTTTCGGGCGGCAATCAGCAGAAAGTCACACTCGCCCGCTGGCTTGCGCTACGGCCGAAGGTGCTCATCGTCGACGAGCCGACGCGCGGCATCGATATTGGGGCTAAAGTCGAGGTTCACAACCTACTTTTCGAAATGGCGAGTTCCGGCATATCAGTGATCGCCATCTCTTCAGAACTTCCCGAAGTGCTCGCGATCAGCGATCGCATCGTCACCATGCGCGAAGGCCGTGTGACCGGCGAGATCAATGGCGAGGACGCTAACGAGGAAATTCTGCTGTCAATGATGACCTTGAGCGGGAAAGCAGCCTAGTGTCCTGTCTTCGAAATAGAATGCACTTTGTTGCGATCAAAATGGGCCGCCGGCAAGGCGGCGTAGGCGAAGCGTCCCCGCTTTGCTTCTTCCCGAGAGTGCAAAGCGCGGACGCTTCGCCTACATCGCAACAAAGTTCATGTTACTTCGGGGACAGGAGACTAGACGCAAAGGGAAAGCAATGATCCAAAACGCGCTCTCAGACGTGCAGGCGCCTGCAAAGACTGATGTCGTCGGGTTCCTGGCGCGATTCGCGCCACTCATATTCCTGATCGTACTCATGGCCGCCTTTGCCATCGGCGAGCCGCGGTTCCTTACGCCGCTTAACCTGTTCAACATCTTACGCCAAGTCTCGATATACGGCTTGCTCGCGGTTGGCATGACCTTCGTCATCCTGACTGCTGGCATCGATCTCTCGATCGGTTCGCTAGTTGCTTTTGCCGGCCTGGTCGCCGCGGCGGTGTCGAAGGGCGGTATTTCCAATCGCTTTGCGGTCGGCGCGGGCCAGGAGGCGGCAAGTTACGGTTGGTATCTCGCCGCGCTCGCCGCGATTGGGGTCGGCGTCGCCGGAGGGTTCCTGCAAGGGCTTGCGATTACGCGGCTGAAGGTGCCGCCGTTTGTGGTTACGCTCGGAGGCATGTCCGCTTTCCGGGGCGCGGCGCTTCTATTTGCCGCCGGTGGACCTATCAGCGGCTTCGAGTCAAATTTCGTCTGGATGGGGCAGGGACGCATATTCGGTCAGGTGCCGGTGCCGGTTCTCATTTTCCTAACGTTTGCGGTGCTCGCCCATTTCGTGCTCCGGTATACACGTTATGGCCGCCAAGTCTATGCTGTTGGCGGAAACCCGGAGGCTGCACGGCTATCGGGTTTGAACGTGCGCACCGTGACCACCAGTGTCTACGTGATCATGGGCTTCTTCGCTGGACTTGGTGCTTTCGTATTAGACGCGCGGCTGGATTCGGCCGAGGCGGTTGCAGGAACCGGTTACGAGCTCACTGTGATAGCTTCGGTGGTCATTGGCGGGACCAGCCTGTTTGGCGGCGTTGGCACGATCTTTGGTACGGTAATTGGCACGATTCTCATCGGGGTTCTACTCAACGGCCTCGTACTAATGAACGTGTCTGCCTACATCCAACAGATCATTATCGGCATCATCATCGTACTTGCTGTCGCCTTTGATACCTTCGCGAAGTCGCGCCGGCTGGCCGGATGATTGACGCGCATCGCCGGAGAGATTCTATTAAAAAGTTGGAACTGCCGCTTTTTTACTTTCCTGTATTGACCTCCTCTCGAATTGAATGAGTTGACTCCGCGTAATTCCTGGCAAAATGCCGGGTACGTTATGTACCGTCTGTATCCCACACGATGTATGCCCTTGGGGATCGTGATCTCAATAATGATTTGCACTTCCGTCCAAGTCCTTTTTGGCTGGGGCGCGGAAGGACATCGGGCGGTTGCGGCGCTGGCCCAGGAGTTGATCACCGCCGAGACGCGCAACAAGGTCCAGGCGCTCTTGAGTCAGTGTGGGGAGCGCGACTTGGCGAGCGCATCGACCTGGGCAGACGAAATTCGCCCGCACGCGCACTCGGATAGGCCGCGACCGCAGGACGCTGATGCTTTTAACAGGCAGTTTCCAGATAATGCGAACTGGCATTTCATCAACTTGCCGCTCGGGACGAGTTCGTTTGCGGAAGCGGCACGCTTTATCACCGGCAAGAGCGATGTGGTAGACGCAATCGAGCGCTGTATCGCAGTCCTAGAAACATCCGAGCCCACGGCGAACGAAATCAGCAGGCCGGACGCGCTCCGGCTCCTGGTTCACTTTGTCGGCGATATCCATCAGCCGTTGCATTGCGGCACGGGATTTTACAAGATTTCCGATACCGGACCCCCGATTCTGGTAACCGATCCGAATGAGGTCGCAGGCCTGGCCAATGATCGCGGTGGCAACGATCTCTTTTACGGACCGAAGGATGTACTCCATGCGTTTTGGGACTTTGATTTGGTTGAGGATATTGCGTGCACCTTTGATTTTCGTTTGCTTACCGCGTTTCTAAGACATGAGTATCAACATGGGTCATGGCCGGCGACGCCGGGAGACTATCATCGCTGGGCTGAAGCATGGGCGATCGAATCGGTCAAAGCCGCCAACCTGGCCTATGCCGGGATTCGGTTCAATTCCGTTGAAACGATGGGCGACCCGAAATCGCTTTGGATTGGGATATCGCTGCCCGCCGATTACGAGGAGAAAAATCGAGTCGTGGCAGCGCATCAATTAACAAAAGCGGCCGTTCGACTAGCGCAGCTCCTGGACAAGATCAGGTGGCCGTAGTCGGGTGACTACGAAGAACGATTGCCGTTTTTTCATTTTATCTGGATGCCGGTTCCGACCGGGGGGGCTTCTGGCTCACATTGAGATTACCCGTTCGGGTGATATGATTCGCTCAATGAGAAAAAACGCCTGACAGGCGGGTAAAATGACGTTTTGTGCGAAACGACGACGCTTTTCCGATCAACGGCGGGCAACAAACGGACGAAAGAGATAAATAGATGAAAATTGATCGAGGCAACTTTCGGTTGACACGTGTGATTCTGGGCCTTGCGCTGGTAACCGCGGTCAGCGTGCCCGCAAGAGGCGACGACACCTGGCACAACGTTTATCACAGTCTGAAGCATTTCTTTACCGGCAAATCGGGAAGCAGCCCAACGCCGACCACTCATCACCACGTCAAACACGTGCCGAACCACGAGAAAACCGAAGAGTCTCCACAAGGTTCGCCTTCAGCCTCCGTTACCACCGCACGGGAGGTCGTGCTTCCACCGAGCCAGTCTGCGACGCCTCGTGTTGTTGTTTTGCCGGCTTCGACGCCGGCGCCAACCCCTGCAGTCACCAATTCCCAGAACATTGCCGGTCCGGGTGCCACACCAAATTCATCCAGCGAACAACCGACACCGCCGCCGCCGATAGCCATCAAGTCAACTGATTCGGCTTCAAAATCGGACACCGCAACAGGGGTCGAACCGGTCTTGCGTTCGTTGTCCGACCAAGAAGCTGCAGGCAGTCCCACCCCGACACCCTAACCTGCATGGCTGACCCGGCCTGGGCCGAATGCGCCATGCAGGCTGTTTCAGCAGACGCAAAGAGTTTGCTGACTGGCCATGAAACGCGTCCGGGCGTAAAGTGCCCCGCAGAACGCTTAGGAAGTAAGATTCAAACCAGAACAGCTTATGGAACCAACGTCGGCACAGGACGAGGCAAAAAAAGTGGCGGCAGCCCGGGCTATCGAACGATTTCTCAAAGATGGAATGACGATAGGACTTGGATCAGGAACGACTTCCCGATGGTTTGTGCGCATTCTCGGCGAACGCGTTTCGCAAGGACTGCGAGTCGTCGGGGTGTCAAGCTCGAAATCCACAGCAGAACTCGCGCAGGAGGTAGGCGTCCCGCTCGCCGACCTCAATGAAATCGATCAGCTGGATATGACCATTGATGGTGCAGACGAGATCGATGGCAAAGGCCGGATGATCAAAGGAGGCGGCGCTAACTTGCTGTGGGAAAAGATTGTCGCTTCCGCCTCGAACAAGATGGTCTGCATTGTAGACGGATCAAAGCGAGTCGAGCGGCTCGGCCGGTTCCCGCTCCCGGTCGAAGTGGTTCCTTTCGCCTGGCGCAGCACCGAGCGTCACCTAATCAAGCTCTTCGAAGCGCAGGGCCTCGGATCTCCAAAGATCGACGTGAGAGGTGGCCTGGAAAAACCGCTGATTACCGATAGCGGTCACTATCTTCTCGATTGCCATCTCGAAGCGATAGCCAATCCCGAAGCGCTTGCAGATAAATTGAACCAGATTCCAGGTGTCGTTGAACATGGTTTGTTCATCGGAATCGCGACTGACGCAGTTGTGGGCTTTGCCGACGGAAAGGCGGAAGTGCTGAACTTCAGCACCCATTAGGAACCTGGTGGCGTGACTGTTTAACGGCCGGGCAAGTCCGGCACCTACTTAGCAGTGCAGAGACACGGAGGATTTTTTTACGATTCTATAGGTTCCTCGGAAGCCTGATCTTTGAAACTCGAGCCCGGAATCTGAACCGGGGCGACTCGGCTTGTTCGCCTCACTCCTCGGTATCTTCGGGCTCTGGTTCGAGTTCTTCGTCCTCGACCGTGAACCGGCGTTTGCGCTTGTTCACCGGCAATGGTGACATCGTCATGTTGATGCTTTTGCCCATGAGCTTCGGCTCCATTTCGACTTGGCCCATCGTCGATAGGTCGTCTTTCAATCGGCGCATCAACTGGTCACCGAGTTCCTTGTGGCTCATTTCCCGACCGCGAAACTGGAGCTGGAACTTTACTTTGTTCCCTTTGTCGAGGAATTGCTCGGCGTGACGCACTTTGATCCCGTAATCGTGTGGATCAATATTAACCCTAAACTTGATCTCTTTGAGTTTGGAAGTGGTCGACTTCCGATCTTTGTCCTGCTTGGACAAATCGTATCGATACTTTCCAAAATCGACAATTTTGCAAACAGGGGGATTTGCGGTTGGGGCGACTTCGACGAGGTCGAGCCCGATGCTTTGAGCTCTTCGCAGAGCGTCCTGCAGCTTCATTATTCCCAACTGTTCGTTGGTCGTACCTAATATCACTCGCACTTCACGAGCGCGAATGCGACCGTTGACTCGGATCTGCTGTTGCTGAATAAAACTGTCTCCTCTGAGTGCAGCCGGGGTGCCTTGCGGCCGACTCAATCACGTTTACGTTCCTTGATTTCCTTCTGAATTTGTTCCACGAAATTCGACACACTAAAGGCACCCTGATCACCGCCTTTGCGGCTGCGCACGGCAACTTCGCCGGCTTCTTCTTCTCGTGCGCCGAGCACCAACATATAGGAGACCTTCTCCAGCTGGGCAAGGCGAATCTTAGCTCCGATTTTGTCGGAAGATTCGTCCATTGTGGTCCTGATTTGCTCATCCAAAAGGCGTTTCAGGACAGATCGACCGTAATCGAGGTGCTTCTCGGAAATGGGCAGAACGCGCACTTGCTCCGGTGCCAGCCAGACCGGAAAACTCCCGGCGAAATGCTCAATCAAAACTCCGCAGAATCGTTCAAGCGACCCGAAAGGAGCACGGTGAATCATCACCGGTCTCTTGGCTGAGTTGTCCGGTGCGACATAGGTGAGGCCGAACCGCTCCGGCAAATTGTAATCCATCTGGACGGTCCCGAGTTGCCAGTCGCGCCCGATCACATCTTTCACGACAAAATCGATCTTTGGCCCGTAAAATGCTGCTTCGCCCCGTTCCTCACTGAACGGAACTCCAAGGGTCCCGGCGCTTTCGCGGAGGGCCGATTCTGCCCGTTCCCATTGCTCTGCGCTTCCGACATACTTGTCGGAAGCGGGATCGCGAAGTCCGATCCGAACCCGGTACGAATCCAAACCGAGCGTTCCCAGCACTTTGAGGACGAGTTGCAGACACCCCTGGACTTCGGTGAGTACCTGTTCCTCGGTGCAAAAAATATGAGCGTCATCCTGGGTGAACCCGCGGACCCGGGTCATCCCACCCAATTCGCCGGATTGCTCCCATCGATAGACGGTGCCGAACTCCGCAAGGCGGATTGGGAGATCGCGGTACGAGTGCATGCTCGACGCATAAATCTTAATATGCATCGGGCAATTCATCGGCTTCAGAAGGTACCCGTCGATATCCCCAGTCTTGAGACGGTTGGAAAGCTCGGCGCAGGTGCATCCCTCCTGCGCTAGATGTGCCAATGTGTCCGGCTCGATCAACGGCGGGAACTGTGAATCACTGTAGTACGGATAGTGCCCGGAGGTTCGGAACAGCGCCAGCTTCCCGATGTGAGGCGTAAACACTTCGGTGTACCCTTGCCGGCGCAGTTCTTCGGAAATGAATGCCTGGAGCTCTTTGCGGACGACCGCCCCTTTCGGTTTCCAAAGGACTAGGCCGGGTCCCACTTCGTCGTCGACGTGGAACAATTCAAGCTCGCGACCGAGCTTCCGATGGTCACGTTTCTTCGCTTCTTCGATCTGCTGAAAGTATTGATCGAGCTCGGCTCTGGTTTTGAACGCGGTCCCGTAGACTCGCTGAAGCTGCGGATTATTCGAATCCCCTTTGTAGTACGCGCTCGCGATCGAGGTGAGTTTGAACACCCCAATGTTCCCGGTTCGCATCACGTGAGGCCCGGCACACAGGTCGGTAAAGTTTCCGTTCCGATACAACGAAATCTCTTCTCCTTCCGGTATGCCGTGAAGGATATCGAGCTTGAATTTACTTGGCTTGTCTCTTGGTCCAAGAGCGCCGAGAGCTCCTTGTTCGGCCAATCGGAAAGCTTCGTCCCGGGAAACGACAACCCGCTCGAATAGCTGGTTCTCCTTGACCACCTTTTTCATTTCTGCCTCGATTTTCTCAAAATCGGCAGGAGAAATGTGATGGTCCAACTCGACGTCATAGTAAAAACCGTTCTCGACTGGTGGCCCTGCGGCGAACTGTGCATCCGGCCAGATCCGAAGAATAGCCGTCGCAAGAACGTGCGCGCCGGAATGGCGTATCCGTTCGAGTTCAGTCATTTGCTGTCTTGCTTCCGGCGATTTTCGGTCTTCTGCCATAAGATGAAAGGGCTGGAAATTACATGCGCCATACGGGGCTGGCCAGAGGGAAAGATTCACCGGCCCAAATTTTGGGTTTTGCATTTTCCACAGCTCAACCAAGGGCTATACTGAGTTGGTTTCCCGCGGAGTGACACCCAGAACAAAATGAAGAAAGCGAAGGTTGCGATATTCGGAGCAAGCGGTTATTCAGGCGAAGAGCTGGTGAAGCGCCTTTCCGAACATCCGCTGGTCGATCTTACTTGTCTCACTTCGAGGCAGTACGCAGGTAAGAAGGCATCCGAAGTATTTGGCTGGATCGGCCCGCGTTCGTCAATTGCGAACGTGAGATTTGTCGTGCCGGATTCGGGAGGGTTGGCGCCCTTTGGCGTGGAGTACGTATTTTTGGCGCTTCCACACGGAGTGGCATCGGAATACGCAACGGCCTTGCTCTCCGCAGGTATGAAGGTACTCGATCTGAGCGCCGATTTCCGGGTGAAGGACCCGGCAACGTACAAGTTTTTCTATAAACACGAGCATCCATCGCCTGATCTCCTGCAAAAATCGGTCTACGGGCTCCCGGAAATCTATCGCGCTGAAATCCGGGGAGCCGATCTCGTGGCCTGCCCCGGTTGCTATCCAACGAGTATTCTTCTCCCATTGATCCCGCTGCTCCGCGCAAAGTTGGTACGGGTTTCAAGTATCATCGTGAATAGCATGAGCGGTGTCAGCGGCGCCGGTCGGAAAACCGATTCGGATCTGCTGTTTGTCGAATGCAACGAAAGCGCGCGCCCGTACGGTTTGCCGCTGCATCGTCATTTATCAGAAATTGAACAGGAACTCTCCAATGCGGCCGGCGAACCGGTGACCATTCAGTTCGCGCCACATCTGATCCCGTTAAACAGAGGAATTATTACCACGATCCACGCCGACCCTGTGAGCCCGCTCACGCCTGATGCACTCGACGATCTGTTCGAGCAAGCCTATGGCGCCGAGTGGTTTATTCATTTGTTGGGATCGAATCGGTATCCGGACGTCAAAAACGTATCCGGTACAAACCGGGTAGAAATCGCCTGGCGAATCGATCCGCGAACAGGGCGAATCATACTGATGTCCGCAGAGGACAACCTCGTCAAAGGGGCTGCCGGCCAAGCCATTCAGTGTTTCAATATCATGAATGGCTGGGAAGAAGCTTTGGGGCTCGGAACTTAGCGGATAATGCTCGGCAGGCGTCTGATTCTGTTGTATCAGGGGGGGACCCGCTTTCAACCATGGAACCTACATTTTCTGAGATTGATGGAGGTGTTACAGCGCCAAAGGGTTTTAAGGCTGGAGCTGTCCGTTGCGGGATCAAGGATGGCAAATCGGATAAAACAGATCTCGGACTCATCATGTCTGATTGTCCAGCGGTCGCGGCCGGCGCGTTCACAACGAACAAAATTAAAGCCGCACCTGTGCGCGTTTCTGCCGCTCATTTGCGAACGCCGAGTGCTCGAGCCATTATTGCAAACAGCGGAAACGCTAATGCTTGCACCGGGTCCACTGGAATCCAGAACGCAAAGCGAATGGCGCAAGCCGTCGCGCATCAATTAGGAGTGAAGGAGCGACAGGTTCTGGTTTGCTCGACGGGTCGGATCGGACGCGATCTGCCGATCGAAAAAATCGAAGGAGCGGTGCCCGAATTGGTTGCAGGTTTGAGCGCGACCAAAAGCGAGGAAGTAGCCAAGGCGATCATGACCTCCGACACTTTCCATAAACAAATCGCGGTTGAACTCGAACTGCTCGATAAGACCGTTCGAATCGGCGGGATCGCGAAAGGGGCCGGGATGATCAATCCTGACCTGGCCACGATGCTTTGCTTCCTCACGACCGACGCCGCGATTTCCAAGCGGGACCTGCAGAAGCTGATCTCCGAAAGTGTCGAGCAGTCGTTCAACTGCATCACAGTCGACGGCGACATGAGCACGAACGACACGACGATCTGTCTGGCAAATGGTCAGGCCGGTACTCCGCCGGTCGACCCGGATACAGTTAGCTACTCGCGGTTCGCCGACGGGATTAATTTTGTCACCCGGCAACTCGCCCGGATGATCGTCGAAGACGGCGAAGGAGTCTCAAAGTTTGTCGAGGTCCACGTTAAGGGGGCTGCGACCTATCAGGACGCCCGGAAGGCGGCCGAATCAGTTGCAAATTCGCCTCTTGTGAAGTGTTCCTGGGCTGGGGAAGATCCGAACTGGGGACGGGTGATGAGTGCGGTAGGCGATTCATCCGCCAAAGTTCGGGAGGAGATGATCGACATCTTCTATAACGGCGTTGTGGCTGCCCAACACGGCCTGGCAAGCAGCACCCCAGCGGAAACGCTCAAAGAAGTGCTGAGTAACAAAAAGTTCAAAGTCACTATTGACCTCCATCTGGGCTCAGCGGAGTACAAGGTGTTTACGAGCGATCTGACGCCCGAATACGTCAGGTTTAACATGAGCGAGTAAATCGAGGAAAGAAGGTAATTCAGGCATGCTGAATCAACTTCAGGTACGAAAAGCGGAAGCGCTCCTTGAAGCGCTGCCGTTTATCCAGCGTTTCCGCGGTCAGACATTCGTCATCAAGTACGGCGGCAGCGCCATGGAAGACGACCATCTGATCGAGCGCCTTCTTCGCGATGTCGTTTTTCTTGAGGCGGTCGGCATCAAACAGGTGCTGGTGCATGGCGGCGGGAAAACGATCACTCAACGGATGCGTGAGGCCGGAAAAGCGCCGCGTTTCGTCAACGGGTTGCGGATCACCGACGAGCAAACGATCAAAATCGTCGAGGATATACTCGACACGGTTATCCGGCCTCGGATTGTCGAAACGATGCAACAGTTTGGCGGGAGTGCCGAGGGATACTCTGGGCGTGACGTTTTTAAGGCCAAACGCTTGGCGCCTCAATTCGACGGCAAAAACATGGTCGACGTTGGATTTGTCGGCGAGGTGACGTCGCTTGAACTCAGCGGCATCAGCGAAGCGATCGATCGCGGGATTGTGCCGGTGATCTCACCGATCGCGCAGACGGACGAAGGCGTAATTCTAAACGTCAATGCGGACGTCGCCGCGGGCGCGATGGCAGGAGCGCTGAAAGCTTCAAAGATGATTTACGTCAGCGACGTGATGGGCGTAATGCGCGACGTCAAAGATCCGAACTCGCTGATCCCGACGGTGAACCGCGAAAATGTGGCCCAACTCATCGAGCACCACATCATCGAGGGTGGAATGATCCCAAAGGTTCTTTCCGCTGTCGAAGCGCTCAACGATGGTGTGGGAAAAGTGCATCTCATCGATGGCCGGATCCCGCACGCGCTGCTGCTTGAGATTTTTACTGCCGATGGCGTCGGCACCGAAATCGTACCGTAGGGCGCTGGAGTTCGATGCGTGGTGAACGCCCTTCTCACGCCATCCACTTCGGCAGCCACCGTGCCTGCGCTTCCGCCATCTCATCCACCATGCTCCGGACCTGATCCAGGGTGCAGACCGCCGATGTCAGCGGATCGAGCATCACCGCCTGGTGAACAGACTCCAAATCCTCCTGAATCGCCGCTTCAACGATGAGTTCCTGTACATTGATATTTGTGCGATTCAGCGCCGCCAACTGGGCTGGAAGTGAACCGATCTTTGTCGGTTGAATGCCGTTTCCGTTGACCAGGCATGGGACCTCGACGCAGCAGCCTTCCGGCAGATTGTCGATCAACCCTGTATTCGGTACGTTACCGTTAATGCAGATCGGCGTGTTCGATTCCATCGCCTCGATAATGTAGGAACCGTATTCGTGGCTACGCGTCGTTGCCGGGGCTGCCGCCAGAATTTCGTCAAATTCGTTTTGGAATTTCTGGATGCGCTCAAGACAATGCCGCAGATATCCTCCGGTTCGCCCATAATCGAACCAGGAATTGACCTTGTCTGCGAACTTCGGGACGAGTTGTTCGTTCACCATCTTCGCCGTTTTGCGGAAATAGGGGACGTACTCGCTCGCGTGTCCGCTCGATTCGGTGACGAAATAGCCAAAATGCTTCATGAGATCGATCCGAACCGGCTCCTTGGCATAGATTTCCGGCCGATCGACCGCTTCTTTGATTTCCGGATAGAGATCCTCGTCACCGCGACGAAATTCGAGGAAGAATGATTGATGATTAATCCCGGCACAGAGGAAAGTGATTTCGCTATACGGGACCTCAATCCATTCGGCCAGCATTTCGCTTGTCCCTTGGACACTGTGACATAGCCCTACATACTCCTGGACCGCGCCGGCGTGGACAGCCCAGCAGTTGGCCGCCATTGGGTTGACGTAATTCAGGAGCAGCGCATTCGGCGCGACGTGATTCATGTCCATGCAGATATCCCAGAGCACAGGGATCGTGCGAAGCGCTCGAAACACGCCGCCTGGGCCGAGCGTATCACCGACACACTGTTCAACGCCATATTTCTGCGGGATCTCGATGTCCAGTTTGTAAGCGTCCAGGCCACCCTGTTGAAAGGTGGTGATCACGTAATCCGCGTCCCGAAGTGCGGCACGCCGATCCGTCGTAGCCTCGATTTTTGCGGGAAGCTTTCTCCGATCGACGATTGATTGGACGATTCTGCGGCTCTGCTCTAGCCGCTCCGGATCAACGTCCATCAGGCTGATCGTTGAATCCTGCAGGCAAGGCACGATCAGAATATCGCTACACAAATTTCGGGTGAATACGACGCTTCCGGCGCCAATGAATGTGATCTTCGGCATAACTGATTCTAATAGGGTAGAGGGTGGACCAAAGCAGCATCGAGGAACTCCAGCCCAAATCAACCGGCGGATCTCCAAATTTTTTTTTCGCGGCGTGAAGAAAATCTCGGGCGAAGATAGAGTGAACGTTGCCGGCGTCCAAGGTAGCATAGGCGTCTCGCCTGTGTCTTCCTCATCCGAGGAGCTTCGTAACGGAGAACCCGTTGGCTCTCCGGTCAATCGATACCCTTGGTGTCCGACACAGGCGAGACGCCTATGCTACTTTGGACGCCGGCTCAGAGCCACGGCGGGTGCACATCAAACTCGCACGGCACACTGAGACTGGAAATCTATGCTCCTCCCAAACAACCCGGAACTCCGAACCCCGAACTCGGAACCGGGCCGCGCGCTCACGGCTAGGTCTTGACGGCCCCAGCAGTGAGGCCGGAGACCAGGCGGCGCTGCACAATCGAAAAGAAAATTACCGTCGGCACGATGGCGAGCACTGTTCCCGCTGTGATCAATCCCCACTTCACTTCGAGGCTGCTCATGAAAGTCTGCAAACCGATCGGCAAAGTTTGCGTTTCATTCGTCTGCGAGAGAATCGAAACGAACAGGTAATCGCCCCAGGAAACGACAAACGCAAAGAAGCCGGCTACCACGAGTCCCGGAACTGCGACCGGATAGAGAATTCGAAAAAGCACGCCGAGCCTGGAGCAACCATCGATGAGGGCGGCCTGGTCGAGTTCTTTCGGGATCGCATTGAAATACCCGGTTAACATCCAGAGCCCAAACGGGAGAGTGAGGGAGGTGTGCGTCAGGATCAAGCCGATGTGAGTGTCGACGAGATTCAAGTTGGACATGAGTATGTAGAACGGAATCAGCACGAGCACGTACGGGAAAAACTGAGGTAGAAGCGCCGCCATCATAAAGAGGCGCTTTCCCTTTAGCGTGAACCGGCTGAGCGCGTACGCACCTAGGCTGCCAAACAAAACAGTCAACACGGTCACACAACAGGCAATCCCGAACGAATTGATCAGATAGGTGCTAAAGTTGCTGATTTGAAACGTCTCAACATAATTGTGGAATGTCAGCTCCGACCATGCAGGAAGAAGCCGGCCTGATTGAATGGAATCGCTATTGCGGAAACTTGAGAGGACCAGCCAGACAATGGGGAGAAGCAGAAAAAGATAGAAGGCTGCGAGTCCGCAATAAGTCACGATCCACCGCGCGGGAATGCGTCTACTCATTGTTCGGACAAACCTTTGATGAACCGGTTACAGATCGTCACAAGAACGACCAGAATAACTAGCATGATCACACCCCCTGCGCTCGCGTACCCGAGCGCGTATCCATTCCATGCCTGCTTGTAGATATAAGAGGGCAGGACCTCGGTTACGTTTACCGGGCCACCTCCGGTCGAAAGAAAGACGAAATCGAAATTGTTGAATGTGAAGGTGACATGCAGGACAACCATCACGAGGATGATGTATCGCAGGTTCGGAAGTGTAATGTTCCAGAATTGGCGCCATTCGCCGGCACCATCGATTCTCGCAGCTTCGTACAGGTCGGCGGAAATCGCCTGCATCGCCGCCATGAATGCAATTGCATAGAACGGCACGTTTCGCCACAGATGCATGATCAGAATCAGCGGAAACGCGAATCGTTCGTCACCAAACCAGTTCCGGGCCAATTGCCCCGCTCCGACGTTCGTCAGTAGGATATTAATGAAGCCGTAGTTCGGTAGCGTCATGAACCGGAACATGACGACCGAAGCGATAATTGGCAGCACCCAGGTAATCATCGCGACACTGCGAAAGAGGTGAATGCCGGGGACCTTTTGAATCAGGAGATGCGCCAGTATAAGGCCAAGCAGAACCTGGAGGACCACGGCAGAAAATGTCAGTTCCAGCGAATGCCAGAGCGCGACCTGAAAAACGGGATCTTTCAGGAGTTTGAAGTAGTTATCCAGTCCGACCCAGGCGGATTTACCCGGATCGATGAGCGACTGGTTCGTGAACGAGGTTACGATGCCCTGAATCGTCGGATAAAGATTCAATCCAAGGATGACGAACAGGGCAGGGAAGAGGAGCGCGTAGCCGAAGCTCTTTTTGCTCAGACCTCGCCAAAACGCGGCCGGACTATGCCGTGACATCGTGTCTGCGCTCATTCGTAATGTTCGATGATAGGAAAAAAGAGACCGGGAGCGAGTGTCCTGTCCCCGAAATAGCGTTTACTTTGTTGCGATCAAAATGGCGTAGGCGAAGCGTCCCCGCTTTGCTTCTTCCCGAGAGTGCAAAGCGAGGACGCTTCGCCTACATCGCACATGTTTTTTTCGGGGACAGGACACTAGAACAAGGCTCCCGGTCAGTGTGAAACCGCTTAGAGCTGACCGCTGTTTGCCCGTTGTTCGAGCGTGTTGTACAACTCCTTGCCGGCGTCTTCAGGCGTAGCGCTCTTGTAGATCGCCTTCTGGAGCGCCTCGGTAATATCGTTGATCACGAGACCCCAGTTGATCGGAGCCAGCGCAACTCCGGTTGGCAGTTGCGCGATGAACGCTTGTTCCCACCAGTCGTTCTTGAATTCCGGCAGGTCGGCAACATCTTTTCTCGGCGGGTTGACCCCTTCGATCCGGTTCGCTTTGGCGACAAATTCCTTGCTGGTCAGAAACTTGACGAGTTTCCAGGCCTCTTCCTTGTTTTTGCTGAATGCGTTGATCGAGACCGGCTTAACCTCGAGATAGGTTGCTTGCACGCCGCCTGGCGGCAGCGGAAGCGGAACTACGCCGGTTTCTTCTTCGAGAATCTTTTTGGCAACGTCACCGGTAGACGCGTATTGGTATATCCAAGGGCCCATCGGAACCATGGCGCTCTTGCCGGAATAATAGTCGCTGTCCGTTGCCTGGTAGTCATTCCCCCGCGAGTTCTGGTTCGCAGCCGAAGGAGTCGCGGCGAAAAATAAATCGGTGTAGAGCTTCAGCACTTCGCCCAGCTTCTCCGGGGTTGTGTTCATCACCCATTTCTTAGTGGCTTCATCGTACTTGTAAGGATTCTCGCCGTTGTTCGCCTCGAAGAAGAACGAAATGAATTCCTGGAAGGTTCGCACACTTCCGTTTTTCGTGGTCAACCCGACGCCGGCAACACCTGATTCCTTGGAAGAAATCGTTGCGCCGTCCTGAAGCATATCGTCCCATGTCTTTGGCGGAGTAAGAGCGTATTTCTGAAACAAATCTTTGCGGTACAACAGTACGCGCACGTTGGTGTTGTACGGAACCCCATACAGTTTCCCATTGATCGTCAGCGCTTTGATCGTGCTGGGGATAAACTGGTCTTTGTCCGGCCATTTATCGAAAAGATCGTCAACCGGGGCGAGCAAACCGGCTCTCTGATAGGCAATCATTCCTTCGAGCACCGATTCGATTACGTCCGGTTTCCCTTTGCGGCCCTGAACGACGAACTTCTGCTGACCATCCTGATAGACGGGCGGACCAAAGTTACTGCCCACTGTTATGCCCGGAAGCATTTTTGGGAGCTGTTCCTTGATCCATTGGGTCATAGGGGCTTTCATTGGCCCTTCGGATGAAAGCGGTGTGAACCATAGATCGAGCTCTGTGGCGAACGCGGTCGATGAAATGGTTGTTGCCACGAGCGCGGCGGCCAGCGGTAATAGATAGGGGAACTTAGTGCGCATGATCGTTGTAACTCCTTCCAGCAGATGACAACTCGGAGGTCAGGTGATGTTTTTGGGGGACGGTAAGGGCCCGGCACTTTCTCAAAAAAAGCCCGGCGCACATCAGGCAAAAAGCTAGACCTGCAGCCGGTTTATTTCGAAAAGCAAAAAATCAGGCCCGGGCTCTTATTAGAATTTGCGCTGGCAACGTGTCAAGGAGAAGGCAAAAGTAAAAAGGCAAAATGCAGAAGTACGAGCGTCTATACTGTCGAGGCTGCAGCAAAGATGAGCCTTAGCGCGAAAACTTCTGCATTTTGCCTTTTTACTTTTGCCTTCTCTTCTGCCTTCTCCTTGTGCGATCGGCTGGGACAGGCTATTTTTCGCGTTTCCCATGACACGCTCCGCGTCAGAAACCGGCACCAAACAACTTTTCGACGAATTCGTCGTCCCGAATTACGGACGATACGACGTGGTCTTGGTTCGCGGGCGCGGTGCACGCGTCTGGGATGAAGCAGGAAAAGAGTACCTCGATTTCGGCGCTGGGATCGCCGTCTCGACGCTCGGTCACGCGCACCCACGGATGATCGAGGCGATCGAGAAACAGGCGCGCGAACTGATTCACACTTCCAATCTCTATTATACGCGTCCACAGGGCGAACTCGCGCGGCGACTCGTCGGCATTGCCGGAACCGCCGGCAAAGTCTTTTTTTCGAACAGCGGTGCGGAAGCGAACGAAGCCGCAATCAAACTTGCCCGGAAATTTGGCAACGAATGTGCCGGACCGGTGCCAGGAGCCGGAAACCCGCGATTTGAAATTCTGACGTTCGCTCGCTCTTTCCACGGGAGAACAATGGCCGGCATATCGGCAACCGCGCAGGAGAAGGTCAAGCAGGGCTTCGGCCCGCTTCTTACCGGGTTTAAGCATTTACCGTTCAACGATCTGAAGTCGGTCGAGGACGCAATCGGCGCCGAGACCGTTGGGATTCTCGTGGAACCGGTCCAGGGAGAGGGGGGAATCCACCCTGCGACCCGCGAATTCCTGCTAGGGCTCCGGCGCGTTTGCGATCAGCACGGGCTCCTGCTGATGCTGGACGAAATCCAGTGCGGACTTGGCCGGCTGGGAAATTGGTGCGGCTGGAAAGAAATCACAGGGGATGAACTGGTCCCGGATACGATCAGCTGGGCGAAAGGGATTGGCGGCGGATTCCCGTTGGGCGCCACTTGGATCCGCAAAAAACCGGTCCAGACGCTGGATGGCGCCGCGATCGATCTATGCGACCTGCTGAAACCAGGCAGTCACGGAACAACCTACGGAGGTACCCCTCTGGCGTGCGCGACTTCTCTGGCAGTGCTGGACGCGATTGACCAGGATGGGTTGATCCAAAATGCCCGCGAATCCGGGAGCTATGCGATCCAGCGACTTTCAGCACTTTCAGGCGTGGCCGAGGTGCGAGGGAAAGGCCTGATGCTCGGGATCGAATTGAGCGAAGGATTCGCGGCTCTGGGCTTGGACGGCAAAACACCGGCAAATGTCGCTGCAATCGCCGCCATGAAGAATGGGCTTTTAGCTGTTCCGGCCGGTCCGTCGGTGATTCGCTGGCTGCCACCGATGATCGTCTCTCGAGCTGAAATCGACGAGGCGGTATCGATTCTGGCTGAGACTCTGGACGAAATCCGTCCGCGCTGATCGCTTCATATTCCGATACCGATCTTTCCCATCGTATGAAGCATTTCCTTTCCATTGAATCACAGACCGCCGATCGATTGCGCGCGTTGCTGGACTTGGCGATTCAGTTCAAGGCAAATCGCGGTAACCCGTCCGAGCGCCTCCTGGCAGGCCAGACCTGGGCCATGTTGTTCAGCAAGCCGTCGACTCGGACCCGGGTCAGTTTTGAGGTTGGGATCCGGGAAATGGGAGGCAGTGTAATTTTCCTTTCCGCGGGCGAAATCCAGCTTGGACGAGGGGAGCCGATCATCGACACCGCGCGAGTGCTTGGGCGCTTGCTTCACGGAGCAGTGGTCCGGACCTTTGCACAGTCCGATGTTGAGACTTTCGCTAAATATGGCGGGATCCCGACGATTAATGCCCTCACCGACACCGAGCATCCCTGCCAGATTCTGGCGGATCTGCTCACCATCTTCGAAAAGCGAAAGACGCTGGATGACCTGAAAGTCTGCTTTGTCGGTGACGGCAACAATAACGTTGCAAACTCCTGGATCTGGGCCGCCGAACGGCTCGGTTTCGAGCTCCGGATTGCCGCGCCTGAGAATTACCGGCCATCGTCCTCTTTGATTGAGCGGTTGACCAATAAGAAAATCATCGTAACCGGCGATCCGGCCGAAGGCGCGGACGGCGCGGATGTGTTGTATACCGACGTCTGGGTCAGCATGGGCTTCGAAAAAGAAAGCGTTCAACGTCTCGTCGAATTTGAATCGTATCAAATCAACGAATCGCTTGTTGCAAAAGCCGCCCCCGACGCTCTTGTGCTGCATTGTTTGCCCGCTTACCGCGGAAAAGAAATAACGGAGGAAACTCTGGAAAAACATGCCATGACTATCTTCGACCAGGCCGAAAATCGGCTCCACGCGCAGAAGGCGATCCTGAGCGACGTGAGAAAATGATTCAGTTGCAGGTTGCAAATATCCGGATGGTCGGTCACTAGTTGCATTCTCGCATCCACTTATGATGTTCCCCGTCTTGTCTACCTTCCTTTTGGGATCCGGTGTCTGGCTGGCACTGATATGTGCGCTCGTAGGTCTAGGGTTCGCCTATTACCTGGTTCGGTCGGTGTTATCCTGCTCGCGAGGTAACGAACGAATGATTCAAATTGCGAACGCCGTTCAGGAAGGGGCAAAGGCTTATCTCAACCGGCAATTGATTACTGTAGGAATGATCGCAGCGGTTATCTTCGTAATCCTGATTTTCGCGCGAGGGATTTACACTTCCTTCGGGTTCCTGGTCGGAGCCGCTTGCTCGATGGCTGCCGGCTATATCGGAATGCGCATCGCGGTCATCTCTAACAGCCGCACGGCGCAAGCCGCGACGACTTCGAAAACCGCAGCGCTTCGAGTCGCATTTAATGGGGGAGCCGTCACGGGTCTGTTAGTGGTCGGTCTTGCTCTGCTCTCGGTCGGAATCTATTTCAAAATCGGCGAAGCGGTTCTTGGCAGCGCTGAGCGCGCCGTCAGCGGTCTGGTCGGGTTGGCGCTCGGAGCGAGTTTAATCAGTGTCTTCGCCCGGTTGGGGGGCGGTATCTATACAAAGGCGGCGGATGTTGGCGCGGATCTCGTTGGCAAAATCGAAAGTCACTTCGATGAAGACGATCCCCGGAATCCGGCGACGATCGCCGACAACGTCGGCGACAATGTGGGCGACTGCGCAGGGATGGCCGCAGACGTATTCGAAACCTATGCCGTAAGCGTTATCGGTGCGATGCTGATTGGATCGTTGACGATTAAAAATTGTCCGGAAGCGGTCATCTACCCGTTTCTTCTCGGTGGAATCTCAGTCATCGGGGCAATCGTCGCGATTTGGTGGGTTAACTTCCGCAAGACAGGTCCGACCCAGGTCCTCATCGAAGCGGTCGGGGTTAACGCGCTTGTTTCAGCCGTTCTCTACTGGCCCGCGACCACGTTGCTCTTCCCGTCCGCGATCCAGATCGGACAAGTCACTTACCAGCCCGGACGCCTCTACCTAGCAGCATTGGTTGGGCTCGCGATGACTGGCGTCATCGTAGCGATCACGAATTATTACACCTCCATGTCCTTTAAACCGGTCAGAAGAATCGCGCTCGCATCCGAGACCGGTCACGCGACCAACATCATCGCCGGCCTCGCGATGGGGCAGCAGGCTACCGCGCTGCCGGTTATTTTTATCGCGCTCGCGATTTTCCTCAGCTACTCGTTTGTCGGGTTGTACGGCATTGCGATCGCCGTGATGAGCATGCTTTCGATGGCCGGCACCATTATCTCGCTCGATGCATTCGGCCCAATCACCGACAACGCTGGAGGCGTTGCCGTGATGAGCGATATGCCCAAATCGATCCGCGTCGTGACCGACGAACTGGACGCGGTGGGTAATACGATGAAAGCGGTGACCAAAGGTTACGCGATTGCTTCTGCGGGTCTGGCCGCCCTTGTCCTGTTTGGATCGTATGTCTCCGAAGTGCGAGCACATTTTTCGACGCTCGCTGGTCATGCGACCGATTCATCCGACTACTCGCTCGAACAGCCGCAAGTGATCATCGGGCTGTTTATCGGCGGGCTTTTGCCATTCCTTTTCAGCTCTTTCAGCATGCGGGCGGTCGGCAATGCGGCCGGGGCGGTAGTTAAAGAGGTCCGGCGCCAGCTCCAGAGCAAGCCCGGAATTCTGAAAGGCACCGAGACACCTGAGTACGGCACTTGTGTGGACATTGTCACCAAGGCTGCCCTCAAGGAAATGATTGTTCCGGCCTTGCTTCCGGTCATTTTCGTCATTGTTTCCTCCTTTTTCGGTTACGTCACGCTCGGTGCGGTTCTGGTCGGGACGATTGTCACCGGTCTATTTGTTGCAATTTCAATGACCTCCGGTGGCGGCGCTTGGGACAACGCCAAAAAATACATCGAAGAAGGGCACTACGGCGGCAAAGGATCTTTTGCGCACCAGGCATCAGTCACCGGCGATACCGTCGGCGACCCCTATAAGGACACCTCCGGTCCGGCGATCAATCCAATGATCAAAGTTGCCAATATACTTGCAATTTTGATTATCCCGATCGTGTTCCGGTAAGCCGGGACCCAAGTGCGCCAAGGACTTCGGCGAGCTCAGTCGAGCCGCTTCGTAGGGCAAGCTGAGTTCGAGGTTCCAGGTTCGAAGTTCCGGGATCCGAGTGCGATTACTTCTTCATTCTCAATTCATCATTTATCCTTCAACCTTCTTCTCTCTCCGCACTTGCCTTACGCCATGCTTCTCTCCTTAATTGCTCTATGAAGGTTCTCTTTCTGACGAATGAGTACCCCCCAAGCATTTACGGGGGTGCAGGTGTTCACGTGGATTACTTGAGCCATGAACTCGCAAAGATTATGGATGTCGAGGTACGCTGTTTTGGCTCACAGGAAGTCAAAGACCCGCACCTGACGGTCAAAGGGTTCGGACTCGACACCTCCACGTTTCACGCCCCGAAGAATCTAAACTCGGTCTTTGGCGCGATCCGCCGCTGCACTGACTTCAACACGGCCGGCATCGACGCGGACGTCGTGCATTGTCACACCTGGTACTCTCACTTCGGCGGAATTCTGGCCAAGCTCAACTACCACATCCCGATGGTTCTGACGGTTCATTCGCTCGAACCGCTTCGTCCATGGAAACGCGAACAGCTCGGGTATGGCTACGACTGCTCAAGCTGGCTCGAAAAAACTGCTATCGAAATGGCCGACGCCGTCGTTGCCGTTTCGCAGGAAACAAAGCGGGATATTGAACAACTTTTCAACATCGATCCGGCGCGGATTCGCAATATCTACAACGGCATTGATCCCGAAGAATATCACCCGTGCAAAGAGACGAATTTGCTAGTCGAGAATGGGATCGATCCGGGTAAACCATTCGTCCTCTTTGTCGGCCGAATTGCCCGGCAGAAAGGGATCATTCACCTCGTCAACGCCATCAAATATTTTGATCCCGGATTCCAGGTCGTCTTATGTGCCGGCGCACCGGATACCCCTGAAATCGCGGAAGAAATGAAAATTGCTGTCGCGGACTCGCAAAGCAAACGGGGAGGAGTCATCTGGATCGAAAAAATGGTCCCGAAGCCGGTCGTCTACCAGCTTTACAGTCACGCCGCCGTTTTCTGTTGTCCCTCGATTTACGAACCATTCGGGATCATCAACCTTGAAGCGATGGCGTGCGAATCCGCTGTGGTGGCCTCCGCGGTGGGTGGAATTAAAGAAGTCGTCGTGGATGGCGAGACAGGGTTCCTCGTCCCGCTCGAACAAATGAAATCCAGTCCGTTTGAACCGATCAATCCCGACAAATTCTCGCGTGACCTTGCCGAAAAGATCAACCAGCTCATGGCGGATAAATCGTTACGGGAAAAATTTGGCGCCGCCGGCCGAAAACGCGCCGTCGAAAAATTCAGCTGGGCCGCCATTGCCGCGGAAACCAAAAAAATGTACGAATCGCTAGTTAGGTAAGTTCGAGGTTCAATGTTCAAAGTTCCGAGTTCAAATGAACTCTCGAACTCGGAACCCTGAACCTTTACCCACTCCAGTGTTCGTAGACCGCATCAGAATCCACGCAAAAGCCGGTGACGGCGGGAATGGTTGTGTGAGTTTCAGACGCGAAAAATTCGTGCCACGCGGCGGCCCGAACGGTGGGGACGGCGGGAAAGGGGGGGACATTATCCTGCGGACCGATATTCACACTGACAATCTCGTCGACTTCTATTATCGGCCGCTCCTGAAGTCGAGCCGTGGCGAGCACGGGCTCGGCAAAAATATGTACGGCAAAGCCGGGGCCGATATGATCTACAAAGTCCCAGTTGGAACGGTCATTTACCGGATCCCACCCCAAGTTGTTGAACCCCCGGCTGAAGACCGGGCAGCGGACGGCGAGCCGCCCACCAAGCCCATCATCTTACTCGCGGACTGTCAGCTGGTCGCCGATCTCGACCAGGAAAGTCAGGATTTCATCCTTTGCCACGGCGGCAGTGGCGGCAAAGGGAACACCCACTTCAAAAGCTCCGTGAATCGGGCCCCGCGCCAATTCACCGAGGGCGAACCGGGCGAAGAGGGCTTCTTCCTTCTCGAACTCCGAAAGATCGCCGATGTCGGTCTGGTTGGTTACCCGAATGCCGGAAAATCGACCCTTTTAGGCAAACTCTCAGCCGCCCACCCAAAAGTCGCGCCGTACCCCTTCACGACGCTGAACCCTGTGATCGGCGTCGTCGAGTTTGATGGTTACAAACGTGCCGCGGTTGCCGACATTCCGGGCCTTGTCGACGGAGCGCACCGAAACGTCGGACTAGGGCACGATTTTCTCCGTCACATCGTTCGGTGCAAACTACTTATCTTCGTTCTCGACATTGCCGGAAGCGAAGGGCGGAACCCAATCCAAGACCTCGGCTCCCTGCGCCGTGAACTCGACCTCTACGACCCGACGCTCAGTCAGCGCCCCTGGATGATCGCTGCCAACAAAATGGATCTGCCAGGTGCCGAAGAAAATCTCGCAATCCTCCGAACGCGATTCTCCGACAAGACCATCATCCCGATTGCTGCCGCTGAAGCCCGGGGCATCGAGGAGTTCAAGGCCGCCCTGAGGGTGTTTCTCGGGCTGTGATTTTGCTGGATCGCAGTGTCGGCGTTCGGCGTTCGGCGTTCGGCGTTCGGCGTTCGGCGTTCGGCGTTCGGCGTTCGGCGTTCGGCGTTCGGCGTTCGGCGTTCGAGTCAATTCTGAAAACATCGGGCTTTTGCAATCCTGAATTTAGTATTTTTCTCTTAAACTCCGTGTCCTCTGTGCCTCTGTGGTAATAATTCTTCCTCCGTGTCCTCCACAAACCTCCGCGCTCTCGTCGCTAGTTTCTGCACCTATTTCCTGAAGGCAGAGATGCTCCACATCTATCGGCAGATCACTGCGCTGCGCCGGACCGACACGTTTGTCATTACAAGGTTTCGCGAAAACGTCGATCGTTATCCTTTTCCGGATATTGAACTCCTCGACAAACCAGGCATCCACCCGCTCGAACGTGCCCGGCTGAAATATCTTTCCCGCGCGCCCGCAATCATCTACCGCGGCGAATTTGATCTTGTCCGGCGCATCCTCCTCCGGCGCGATCCGGATCTCATGCACATCTATTTCGGGAATACCGGCGTGCATCTACTGCCGCTGATCGAACGCTGGGATCGGCCGTGTGTTGTCTCGTTCCACGGAATGGATGTTCAACGCCGTGAAACCGAACGCGGCTACGAAGCCAATCTCCGCAAGCTCCTGCGCATCATCCCGCTGGTCCTTGTCCGGAGCCGCTCCATCGCAGACCGGTTGATCGCCCTCGGATGCGATTCCGGAAAAATCCGGCTGAACCGCACCGGCATTCCATTGGACGGCTATCCATATTTTGACAGGGCGCCCCCTTCAGACGGCGCCTGGACGATTGTTCAGGCCTGCCGCCTCGTCCCGAAAAAAGGCCTTGGCACTGCTCTGCACGCATTTGCCGCGTTCCTGAAAACTTTTCCCAACGCAAATTTTCAGATCGCAGGTGACGGCCCGATGCTGGCCGAACTCCAAACTCTGGCCGGCCGGCTTAATCTCCAAAACTCTGTCACCTTTCTCGGCTTCCTAAGTCAGGTCGACCTACGAAGTCTCTACGAAAAAGCTCACATCTTCCTGCACCCGAGTGAACTCCCGCCCGACTCGAACCAGGAAGGTGTCCCCAACTCGATTCTTGAAGCCATGGCCACCGGGCTTCCGGTTGTCGCCACCTGCCACGGCGGCATCCCCGAAGCGGTAACCGACAACCTGAACGGGCTCCTCGTATCCGAACGCGATATAAACGGACTCACAGCCTCTCTCGTCACAATCGCAAAAGATCCGGTCCGTTGGAAGACCATGGGCGCCTCCGCCTCCCAAACCGTCGCTTCAGAATTTGCTCAACCCCGCCAGATCGAAGCGCTCGAATCGGCTTACGGCGAGGCGATCGAGCAATGGAAGCAAAAGAGGATTCACCACAGAGGCGCAGAGTAGCATACGCGTGCTGCGCGTATTCTTGCCCCGACGCAGGCCCCAATTT
>CAVVPV010000036.1:0-33383 GCA_963750185.1 uncultured Verrucomicrobiae bacterium | reverse complement strand
CTACTTTGGACGCCGGCTCACAGCCACAGCGGGTGCAGATCAAGCTCGCACGCCACACTGAGACTGGAAATCTATGCTCCACCCAAACAACCCGGAACTCCGAACCCTGATCCGGCGGTCACAGGAGCTGCCATGCTGCCACAAAGAGGCTCGCGCTTATGAAACCTTTGATTCTTTGCGATCCGTGGGTTTCTGTTACCGATGCTTTTGAGTGAGCGCGAGACTTTGGAGCGGGTCCTGGATTCGGTCGGACACCTCGCAACTGAGAACGTTTCGATCTGGCAAGCCGGAAATAGGGTGCTCGCGGAGGAGATCGTCGCGACAGTGGCATTGCCGCGCTTCGATAACTCGGCGGTCGATGGCTATGCGGTGCGTGCTGAGGAAGCGGTCACTGGAGCAACGCTGACGGTCGTGGCCGAGCAGGTTGCCGGGCCCGACCTCGGATTGAGCGTCGGCCGTGGTGAGGCGATCCGGATTTTTACCGGTGGTCTGATTCCCAAAAATGCGGACGCCGTTGTGATGCAAGAGGATGTCGATTTAGTCGAAAAATCGATTCTTGTGCGCGAGGCCGTCAATCGTGGTGAGAATGTCCGGGTACGTGGCGGCGACCTTTGCGAAGGGCAGAAGGTTGCAGGAAGGGGCGCGCTTCTTGGAGCACCGGTTCTGGCCGCTATTGCTTCGCAGGGACTGCGTGAGATATCCGTCTTTAAGCGTCCTCGCGTCGCCGTAATTGCGACCGGCAGCGAGCTCCGCTTACAAGGAGAATCGCTCGGACCCGGTGAAATTTATGAGACGAATCGACTGTTGCTTGCGCAGCTTGTCGAGGCATCTGGCGCAATGGCCGATGTCTTCGATATCGTTCCAGATACGGAGGAAGCGCACATCCTGAGCTTTGAAAGGGCGCGGGCTTACGATGCCATTGTGGTTGCGGGTGGTATGTCGGTCGGCGCCAAAGACCTTGTCAAGCCGACTCTCCAGAACCTTGGTGCAACGCTGGATCTCTGGCGAATTTTTATCAAGCCGGGCAAGCCGTTCATGTTCGGCAGAATCGGAGAAACTCTCATCTTCGGATTGCCGGGTAATCCAGTCTCCGCCTTTGTCACATTTCTCCTGTTTGCCCGCCCGGCACTTTGGAAACTCGGCGGGCGAACCGCATGGGAGTTGCCGCGCGCGGCTGCGCGTCTAATTGAGAAACTGGTCAACCCTGGTGACCGGCCGCTTTACATTCGCGGCATCTATAAGGAAGGAACTTTCAGTCCTGTCGGGCCGCAGGAGTCGCACGCCCTATTCGGGTTGTCTCGGTCAAACGCACTTTGCCGCGTCGAACCGGACCAGGCGATCGCTGCAGAATCCATCGTGGAGGTGATTCCAGTCTCATGTTGACGTAAGCAACATGTCTCGCCCGAATATGGGTTGCTAACGATCCGTGGCGGAAGGATAGTTCGCAAGAATGGTTGCACTTAAGACAGGATACGATTTGGCAGCTGAGGTTCTGGAACTTAAAAACCAACGTAATGCCATTATCCTCGCCCATAACTATCAAGTCCCTGAAATTCAGGATCTTGCCGACTTCGTCGGGGATTCGTTGGGTCTCAGTTACAAAGCCAGGGATACGAATGCAGACGTTATTGTTTTCTGCGGGGTGCATTTCATGGCGGAGACGGCAAAGATTGTGAACCCGACGAAGAAAGTCATATTACCGGATCTGGATGCCGGCTGTTCACTTTCTGAATCGTGTCCGGCGGAAAGCCTTGAAAGATTTCTCCGGCAAAACGCGGAGAAGAATTACTACGTGATTGCCTATATCAACTGCAGTGCAGGGGTCAAAGCGCTTTCAGACATAATCTGCACGAGTGGCAACGCGGTGAAAGTCGTCGCGAATGCTCCGGCCGATCGAAACATTCTTTTTGTCCCGGACCAGAATCTGGGGAGTTGGGTGATGGAAAAGACGGGCCGCAAGATGGATCTCTGGAGAGGGACCTGTTACGTGCACGTAGAATTTACGAAAAACAGTATTGCCACAATTCGAGATCGGTATCCTGCGGCGCCTGTCGTGGCGCATCCGGAATGCACGTTGGCTGTCAGAATGCTGGCTGACGAGGTTTGTTCGACGGAAAAGATGGTCACCTTCTGCCGCGAATCGGACGCGGATGCGTTCATTATTGTGACGGAATCGGGTATGCTTCACCGGCTGAAGAAAGAGATCCCCGGGAAAACATTTATTGCTGGCCCGACAGAGAGGTGCGCCTGCGCGGACTGCCGGTTCATGAAGAAAAACACATTAGAGAAGCTGCGTGACTGTCTCGCGGATCTGGAGCCTGAGATCGTGCTCCCTGAGGCGGTCCGGCGCAGGGCAGAACTTCCAATTATCCGAATGTTACAGCTCAGTCGTTGACCAGTCTCCTGTTCCTGAAATCGCAACCAGAGCCATGTTATTTCGGGGAGACAACAGTGGGGTCTCTGCTGTTGTTGTTGGTGGCGGGCCTGCAGGGCTACGCGCGGCGGAAGTTATCGCTGAACAGGGAATTCGCACCACAATCTTTGACCAGAAGGCTTCACCTGGCCGAAAACTCCTCGTCGCCGGACGTGGTGGGTTGAATATCACGCACAGTGAGCCGATCGAGGACTTTGCGTCGCGGTATGATCTCCCTGAGCGCTGGGAGGCGTTGCTAGCCCATTTTTCCCCAGACGACCTTCGAAAGTGGTTTGCGGGGCTTGGCGTCGACACATTTGTCGGGACGAGCGGCCGGGTGTTTCCTCGAAACACGAGAACGCCGGATATTCTCAGGCTCTGGTTGGAGCGGCTGGCTTCTCTTGGAGTCGATGTTCAGGCAGGGCGTCGATTCCACCGGTTGCGGCCTGGCGGTAGGTACGAAGTTCTGTTTCAGCATGGGACAACGTTTGAGGCGGTGGCTGCGGATGCGGTAGTGTTTGCATTAGGGGGCGCATCCTGGCCTCAGACTGGCTCGGATGCACTGTGGATCGAAGAGTTTCGGCGACTTGGAGTGCAGGTGAACGATTTCTTACCGGCAAACGTCGGGTGGGAGCGAACCTGGTCCGAAAAGTTCCTGGCTGCGGCCGACGGAAGGCCGCTTAAGAATCTCCGGGTCGCCTCCGGCGACAAATCGGTAAAGGGCGAACTGATGATTACCAGGTACGGCTTGGAAGGTGGAGCGATCTACTCTCTAACGCGTGAACTGCGTGCAAGTCGGAAAATCGAGATCGATTTCAAACCCGACTGTTCGTTGGAGGATCTCCGAAGCCGGTTCCGGGCCGCTGTATCATCGCAAGACAAAATCGTCAGAACTTTGCGATTGAGCCCAGCGGCTGTCGCATTAATTGAAGAGGTCGCGCGCCCGCAGAATCTTGAGGATTGGATCTTCGCCGCAAAACGATGTCGAGTTGAGTTGGAGCGTCCTCGGCCGATTTCGGAAGCCATATCAACGGCAGGCGGCGTGACGTGGGACCAAATGACCAATGATTTGATGTTGCAGTCGTTGCCCGGGATCTTTTGTGCAGGGGAAATGATCGATTGGGAAGCTCCAACCGGTGGCTACCTTTTGCAGGGTTGCTTCGTTACAGGCACAATTGCGGGGGCCGGCGCTGCGAAGTGGATTGCGAAGGCTCATCAGGCGTGACAGCTTGGGCGACTAGAACATGAGTACCGAACTCCAGATTGGTGATCCGGCTCCCGACTTCAAAGCCACGGCGGTTGGCGGCATTTACGGCGGTGGCCAGGAGGTGAAGCTGTCAAATTTTAAGGGCTCTCCTTTGGTCCTTTATTTTTACCCGAAGGATGATACTCCTGGTTGTACCGCTCAGGCCTGCGAATTACGCGACAATTGGCGTGAGCTTCAATCCAAGGCGGAACTTTTCGGCGTGAGCGTCGATAGTACCGAGAGCCATGTCGATTTCATCAAAAAACATGGTCTGCCGTTTCCATTATTGAGCGATCCGGACAAAAAGATCGTGAACGCCTACCACGTTTGGGTCGAGAAAAGCATGTACGGCAAGAAGTACATGGGCACACAGCGCACGACCTACCTGATTGGGCCGGACCAGAAAATTAAGGCGGTCTTAAAGAATGTGAAAGCAACTGGGCATGTCGCGAAAGTGTTGGAGGCCCTTGCCGCGTGAATCACCCGGTGAACGCTGAAAACGACGTTTTTATCGGTACGGTTCGAGATAAGAGGCTGATGAACCGCCAATCGCTTCTTTCCATCTACGAAAAGCTGGAAGCCATCATTTCGAAATTGCCCGGCCCGCTTCAGAATGCGGTGTCCGGCGAATTGAGACCGATCAAGCAGATCTTCCTGGCACAAAGGCTGGCGAGAATAGTTCTGGTCGGCAAACCGGGCGCTGACGCTTCCGCTCTGTTTTCCGCACTTGTTGGAAGCAACCTTGCAATGATTGACGTCAAGTCGGCCGGCGGATGGGTTACTTACGAACTGCGAGGCCGGGGAGGATTCAAAGTTCTCGATGCCCGGCGGCTGAATGAGACGAGTCTTGCTTGGAGTGCTCTGACGGCGGCGATCAACGAGGAATGTCCGGATCTATTCGTTTTCCTTGTCGACGGCAGTCAGCCGCTCGATCTCGGGCTTGAATGCGAACAGGCGGTCCGTTTGCTCGATTTAGCGGAATTGCGCCATCAGTCGAAGGCCGGCTTGATTGGCGTAGTCGATTTTCCAAGCGCCACCGCTCCCGATGTCGTCGAGGCGCGCCGGCTCGAATTGCAGGCATGGCTGAGCGGGCCCGGGAAATTGTCTTCACATTTTGTCAAAAGCATTGCGGTCAGTTCCTTTGTACGCTTTCGAGTCGACGGATCAATCGATACGGATCGCGATGAGCGTCAGAACATCGACCTGTTCGGCGAGATTTTGACACGCGAATTGCCGGGCGAGGCGCAGGTTGAAATGGCACGCCTTGTCCGAGCAAAAAAGATACAGTTAGAGATTTCCAACCATCTGGTGCGCTCGATGACAACTGTTTGCGCCGCTATCGGTGTCCAGCCGATCCCATTCGCGGATTTTCCGATTCTGACAGCGCTTCAGTTCGCGATGGTCTCCGGCATCATGCACGTGAGCGGGCGGGAACTCGGCTTGAAATCTGCCGCCGAGTTTTTCGCGGCGCTTGGGGCCAATATCGGGGTAGGCCTGGTATTCCGTGAAACCGCGCGTGCCGCTGTCAAGCTCTTGCCGGGATGGGGGAATGCGATCTCCGGAGGGGTTGCAGCGGCTGGGACGTACTCCGTCGGCCGGTCTGCGATCGGGTATTTTGTGGAAGGGATTTCGATAGGTGAGGCACGCCGGATATTTCTCGGTCCGAGGCCCCCGAGGGTGAAATAATACGCTGAAAACGATGTCTGAAACAGTGCTTAATATTATTAAGCAGCGGTTGTGAATAACCTGTGAAGAAATCCGGGATACTCGAAAACATTTCCGGCTCCGTTTCGAACAGCAGAATATTTGCCAAGTGAAAATCACTGAAATCATGTCATTGCTGGATTCACTTGGAGCTTCTCCTCGTAAATCGTTGGGACAGAATTTCTTACATGACAAAAATCTGGCAGCTTGGATTGTTGAAAAACTTGATATTGATCCGCAGGATCATGTGTTGGAAGTCGGGCCGGGACTCGGCGCTTTGACTGAACAAATATTGCTTTTCGGGGTGTCGGCAACTTTGCTCGAAAAAGACCGTGCGTTCGCAAAATACCTTCGGGAAAAGTTTGATGCCCCCAAGGTCGAAGTAATTGAAGGAGATGCCCTTGATTACGATACGCGTGTCGATTTTGTGCGACAACCGATCAAGGTAATCGGAAACCTGCCTTATTATGTATCATCGGCGATACTGTTCCATTTCACATCGGACCCGTGCCCATACGAGCGCATGCTGTTTACCGTGCAGCGCGAGATGGCAGATCGATTAAGTGCAGGTCCGGGAACGAAGGAGTACGGCAGTCTAAGCGCCATAGTTCAACGAAGGTGGCGAGTGGCCCGGCTAAAGACCTTGCCTCCATCCGTATTTCTTCCACGGCCCCAGGTTGACTCCGCAGTCGTCTTGCTGGATCGGCGCAAACCTCGTGAACTTGAGGAGACGGATGCGACAAAATTCTCGGAAATTGTGAAAGCCGGATTTTCGGAGCGTCGCAAACAGGTAAGGAAACTCCTGACCCGCTTCGGAACTGCTGATCGGATTGGTTTTGCGCTGGGCGATTCGGGTTTGCCGTTGACCGTGCGAGCGGAAGATATTTCGCTGAACCAATGGATACGGATCGCTAACATTCTTCAACCGGTCGTTGTGTACGGGAGCGATCCCAACGAGTTACTGGCTGTGGTTGACGAGAACGATGAACCGGTTGTGCCGCGGAATCGGGCAACAATTCACCGAGATAACCTGCTTCACCGTGCAGTGCACATCCTGCTCTTCAATAGCCGGGGGGAACTCCTGTTGCAAAAGCGATCCTACCGCAAGGATCGATTTCCGGGTTGCTGGGATTCGAGCGCATCCGGTCACGTTGACGCCGGCGAGTCGTACGCGGTTTCCGCGGCGCGCGAGTTGGAAGAGGAAATCGGAGCCACAGCGGACCTTGTCGAGCTGGCAAGAGTCCCAGCTTCATCGGGGACGGGCTACGAGTTTATTCAGATCTATGGAGGGAGTCACGACGGACCATTTCATTGGAATTCGCACGAGATCGAAACCGGCGGATTCTTCGCACTGGAAATGATCGACAGGTGGATCAAGGTCCGCCCGGCGGATTTTGCGCCGGCGTTTGTGGAGTGCTATCTGGCTGTGCGGCAGGTTCTTGCGACGAAGGTCGTTACTGACGCGCATTTCTCACAGCCCTGTGAGAAATGCGCACAAAGTGCCGATTCGCCATTGGCGGACCGGGGTTAGCTGCGAAATCTTTCACCCCTTGAGTTTGACATTTCGAAAGGTCACGCCGCCACTTGACCGGTGTGGTCATGGTAGGGTCACGCTCCAGCGTGACCGTGTGGCGATACCTCAAAAAAGGTCTACCACCAGAAACCCCGGTTTGAACACCTAGCCTCGGTAGGGTCAGTCGCACTGCATAGCAGCGAAAGATCGACTGGCAACGTTGATCAAGTCTGCATTTGGGGTATCGCCACGCCGGTCACGCGGAAGCGTGACCCTACCGCAGCAACCTGACAAAATGTCTTGATGGGCGGGGCCCTGCGCGCCAAGATGCGGACTATGGCACCCCTTCTCGACGCCTGGTTTACCCCACTTACGCCGCTGGTATTTCTCGAACGCTCGGCGCAGGTCTACCCGGAAAAGACCGCTATTGTTTACGGCGACCGCCGCATCAGTTACACCGAGTTCGCAGCGGCCGCGACGAGGCTCGCTCATGCGTTGCGGGCAATTGGCGTCAAACCGGGCGATCGGGTGGCCTACCTGCTGCCCAACATTCCAGAATTGTTGATCGCACATTTCGGGGTGCCGCTGGCGGGCGGAGTGCTGGTCGCGATTAACACCCGGCTGGCGGCCGCAGAGATCCGCTACATCTGTGCCAACTCCGGTGCCAAGGTGTTGGTCGTAGATTCGGCTCTGCACCCGGCCATCGCGCCGGTCGTGGGCGATCTGAATGTCGAAATTGTTACTGTGACCGACCCCGCTGCCCGTGCCGCCGCGGACCCGAGCATCGGCGGACTCTCATACGAGGATCTGCTCGCCCGTGGCGGGGACGATCCGTTGCCATGGCGCATCGAGGACGAGCGGGTGACGATCGCCATCGACTACACGTCCGGCACCACCGGTAAAGCCAAGGGGGTTATGTACCACAACCGGGGCGCCTACCTGAACTCGCTCTCCCAGATTATCCATTCTCAGTTCAGCCCCGAGTCGCGATACCTGTGGACGTTGCCGATGTTCCACTGCAACGGTTGGTGCACACCGTGGGCGGTAACCGCGATTGGCGGCACTCACATCTGCCTACGCGGGGTGAACGCCGCGGAGATCTGGCGACTACTGGACAACGAGGGCATCACCCACCTCGATGCCGCTCCGACGGTGCTGGTCAGCATCGCGAACGCTGAACAGGCGCACCGCCTGGACCGCAAGGTTATCGTAACGACTGCGGGTGCGGCACCCAGCCCGACGATTATCGGGCGGATGTCGGAACTTGGCGCTCGGATCGTACATGTCTACGGCCTTACAGAGACCTACGGTCCGTATACAGTTTGCGAAATCCAGGACGCCTGGACACGGCTGGACTCTCAGGCGCGCAACAAGAAGATGGCGCATCAGGGCGTCGGGAATATTGTAACCGACGGGGTACGAGTGGTCACCGTAGATATGGTCGACGTCCCGCGCGACGGCTCCACGATGGGCGAAGTTGTGATGCGCGGGAACAGTGTAATGTCGGGCTACTACAACGATCCCGAGGCTACTAAGGAGGCTTTCCGGGGCGGCTGGTTTCACTCAGGAGACCTCGCCGTGTGGCATCCAGATGGTTACATCGAGCTACGTGACCGGTCCAAGGACATCATCGTCTCCGGCGGTGAGAACATCTCCACGATCGAGGTGGAGGACGCCATCGTCTCCCACCCGGCGGTGCTGGAGGTGGCGGTCGTTGGGGTGCCGGACGCAAAATGGGGTGAGCGACCCAAGGCTTTCGTGGTGTTGCACCCCGGCGCCACCGCGACGGCGGAAGAGATCATAGGGCACGCGCGGGGGCAGATCGCCCGATACAAGCTTCCCGCGTACGTCGACTTCATAGTCGAGATTCCGAGAACGGCCACCGGAAAGATCCAGAAGTTTCAGCTGCGCGAGCGCGAGTGGAAGGGTCGCGAGTCCCGAATCCAGGGCTAGTGTCCTAATTTATTCTTTCGGTGAGAGGACGCCGGGACTCGATGAAACAAGTTCGCGCTTTGCGTAAAATGTTGCGCCGCGGTTCGTCATGGCGGTCAGCAGCGTGCAAGGTTCGAAATACTGGCCCAATCGGTCCCGCAGTGCGTTTAAACGGCTGACCACCGTCGCGATCCCGATGTGATCTGCATACCGCAACGGGCCACCGCGGAACGGTGCCCAACCTGTGCCCAATATCATTCCAAAATCCACATCTTCGGGCGCACTCACGACTTTTTCCTCGATCGTGCGGGCGGCCTCATTGACCATAGAAAGCACAAGCCGGTCGCGCAGTTCTTCCTCGTTGACGTTTGCCGGTTCAGGAGGCTGGAGGTCGCCCACCTGCGAATTGACATTTTCGTCGCCGGTCCCGCGGTAATCGTAGAACCCTCTGCCCGATTTCCGTCCGAGCCACCCTTTTCCAATCATTTTCCCGATTATCCCGTCGAGTGACCCGAGGTGCCGGATCCGGGCGTCAAGATCTTTCGCCACATGCTCACAGACATCGAGCCCGATCTCGTCCGCCAGCCGTAACGGACCCATCGGCATCCCGAATTCCAACATCACGCGGTCGATGTTGTCCAACCGGTAACCGTCCGCAAATAAACGGACCGCTTCGCCAATATATGGGCGAAGAATGCGATTCACCAGGAATCCCGGGCTGTCGTTGACCAGTACCGGCAATTTCCCAATCCGTTTCGCGAATTGAATAGCCGCATTCAGCGTTGTGGCGTTTGTTTTTGAGCCGCGCACAATTTCCGCCAATTGCATCCGATGAACTGGGTTAAAGAAATGAATGCCAACGACGCGTTCGGGATGTTGCAGCGAGGCCGCTATCGCATCGATCGACAGGCTTGACGTATTGGAAGCGAGAACCGTGTCAGCGGACACCTTGGATTCGAGTCCGGCGAATATCTGCTGTTTCAGCTCCAGTTGCTCCACGGCTGCCTCGATGACGAGGTCGACTCCCCGAAGTGGAATCTCCTCGTAAACGGGCAAAATCCGATCCATCCCTTTGCGGGCCTCCGTTTCCGAGAACAGATGCCGTTTCACCGCGTCGGAATAGAGCTTCGCGATCGACTGCATCCCATTTCCCAGCGGACCCGGGCCCACGTCCTTGAGGATGATACGAATTCCGCGGCTACTCAACCACTGGGCGATCGCGGCACCCATGAGCCCTGCCCCAATCACCAAGGCCTTGTCGACGGATTTTGGCGGAGGAGGAGACGCTGCATCAAGATCCTTCGGTAACTTGAGTTTTTTGGCGCGCTCTTGGAGGTAGAAGACGCCTATCAGATTTTCTGCCGTTTCACTGAGAGCAAGTTCGATAAAGCCGGCCTTCTCGTTGGCGAGCGATTGTTCGTGTGGAACGTCCAAGCTTGCGCAGGCGACTTCCAATGCCTTGAGAGGCGCCGGATAATGGCCCCGTGTGCGGGCAATCGCTCTTTTTTCCGCCTGCGACTTGATAAGCCGGGAGAGCGGTGGCCGATTCGACAGATGCGTGCTTGACTTACGCTTTGCGCCGGCGCTCCGCTGAATTTTCGCCACGGCGACGGCCACCAATTTTTCCGGGAAAACGACGGCATCGACCATGCCGAGCTTGAGCGCTTGTTCAGCCGGGTAGTGGCGCCCGGTCATGATCGCTTCCAGGGCGTTGGGAAGTCCAATCAATTTTGGCAGGCGCGTCAACCCTCCCCAGGTCGGCAGGATCCCGAGGGTCGTCTCCGGCAGACCGAGTTTTGTTGCTCCGTCAGATGAGGCGATCCGGTAATCGCAAGCCAATGCAAGTTCGAAACCGCCGCCCAGTGCAACGCCATGAATCGCGGCGACGGTCGGGTATGGGAGGTGTGCGATTCGCTCGAACGTTTTTTGACCGCGATCGATCACCGCCTCGATTCGCTCGGCACTCATCTCCTTCGTGAAGCTGTTAAGATCCGCGCCCGCGACAAAGACTTTTTGTTTCGCACTTCGGATAATGAGACCTTTCAGGCTCTTTTCCATTTCAAGAAAGTCGAGATGCTGATTCAACTCATCGAGCGCCGATGAGTCGAAAACGTTTGCCGTAGAATCTGGCCGGTCGAATGTCAGCGTCGCGATGCTGGCGTCTGAGACTTCCCGTCGAATGCTTTGATCCACCTGTGGTCCTCCTATTGACTAGTTCCGGCTCAGCCAAAGAGCTCCACCTTGCCCGCCGCCGACACAAAGTGATACAAGCGCTCGATTTCCATTCCGGCGTTGGAGCTCTTTCAGTGCGGTTAAAACCAGCCGGGATCCGGTGACTCCGACCGGATGTCCGAGCGCGATAGCGCCCCCGTTAACATTCAGAATTTCGTCCGGAATTTCTCCGAGCGGCGTGTCACGCTGAAGATGTTCGCGGCAATAAGTCGCGGATGTAGATGCTTGCTGGCAGGCAATTACCTGGGCCGCGAACGCTTCGTTGATTTCGATGATTTCGGCATCTCTCAGCCCCAACCCGGTTCGCTGTTGCGCTCGGTGAATTGCGTAGACCGGACCGAGCCCCATCCGGGAGGGATCGAGTCCGGCATACGCGTACTCCTCGAGCCGGCCAAGCGGTGTCAGTCCCGACTCTTTCAACGCGCGCTCGGTCATCAGCAACAGCGCAGCCGCTCCGTCGGTGACCTGCGAGGAATTGCCCGCCGTCACTGTGCCGGTCTCCGGTTCGAAGGCCGGCTTAAGCTTGGCCAACGCTTCCATCGACTGATTTTCCCGAGGGCCGTTGTCCTCTTCCATCGAAGTCTTGCCGTTTTTCGCCTTCGGCAGATAAACAGGTGTGATTTCCGCTTTTAGTTTCTCGCGGGCCGCAACCGCTTTCTGGTGGGATTTCATTGCAAAGAAATCCTGCTGCTCACGGGTGATGTTAAAGTCGCGGGTCAGATTTTCTGCCGTTTGCCCCATGCTGAATCCGCACACGGGATCCGAGAGTCCGAGTTGCAGACCGATTCGAGGTTGAAAATCTGCCGGCCTGAAGCTGCTAAGTGCAGTGAGCTTCTGCGAGATGTTTTTGGCTCGAGCGAACGCTGTGAATTTTTTCGCCGCTTCATGCGAATAGAGCAGGGGGAACTGTGACATGCTTTCGACGCCGCCAACGATAAAAATGTCACCGCGACCGGCCAGCATCTTCTCCGCTGCATGCGTGACTGCTTCGAACCCCGAAGCGCAGTTGCGGTGAACAGTGATTGCCGGAACCGACTCGGGGATTCCAGCGCGCAGCGCGATAACTCGCCCGACATTTGCAGAATCCGCTGGCTGGCCGGCGCATCCGATGATGACTTCTTCGATCCTGGACGGGTCAATCCCGGTGCGCGCCACTAAAAGCGCGACAGCGGCCCTGCCGAGCTCCGCCGCGTCGCTGTCAAAAAACGTCGTCCCTGCTTTTGCGAACGGCGTTCGAACACCGTCGACGATATAAATCGGTTCTTTCATAGCGGTTGGAAATTAGGTTGATGCGACGGTCGTCACGCTTGAACGCAGTTCGCTATCTGGTGCTTGCAAAAGGACGGCTCCTTGTCCGATTTCGTTATAAAGCGACTCGATCTCATTCGCGTATTTGCTCAGGAGTTGCCGGCGTTTAAGCTTCATTGTCGGTGTGAGCTCTCCGCCCGCCAAACTCCATTCTTCGGCGAGAAGGATAAATTTTTTAATTTGCGAATACTGGCCGAAGTGTTCGTTGAGTATCCGGATGTCAGATGCAATCAGTTGATTGACTTCCGAATTTGTGACGAGCTCGCGATTTGAGCGAAATTTGACGCCTAGTTGGTGAAAAAAGTCTGAGACAGCTTCAAAGTTCGGGACCACGAGTGCCGCGGGGAATTTGCGGTTTTCGCCAACGACCATGATCTGGGAAATAAATGCGGATTCCTTCAGCTTGTTCTCGACCTGTTGCGGCGCAATGTATTTACCGCCGGAAGTTTTGAACATTTCCTTTTTGCGATCTGTGACTTTCAGGAATGCTCCGTCGAGCGCTCCGACGTCCCCTGTGTGAAGCCAGCCGTCGGAGTCAACCGTTTCGTCCGTCAATTCCGGCTGGTGGTAATAGCCTGTCATTACGTTCGGCCCGCGATAAAGGATCTCTCCGTCTGGTGCGATATTGAGCTGACCTCCGGGAATCACTGGTCCGACAGTGCCAAGCTTGAAACCGTGTTTACCCGGATGGTTTGTGGCGATAGCGGGCGACGCTTCTGTTGGCCCATATCCTTCATAGACAGGGATGCGCGCAGCCCAGAAGAGACGCCCGAGCCGCGGTTGCAACGCAGCCGATCCACAGACGATCGCTCGGATGCGTCCCCCGACAGATTGGCGCCAATGCGAATAAACGAGCATGTCCGCTAGGACTAGTTGCAGTCTTTGGAGCCAGGTCAGAGGCGCATTTGGGTTAAATCGGAAGCCGAATTTCAGCGCCCAAAAATAAATTGCTCGCTTCAGTCCGCGGAGTTCGTGCCCTCTTGATACAATCTTTTCGTAGATCTTCTCCAGCAGCCGGGGAACGGTCGCAAAAACCTGCGGGCGAACCTCGCGGAGATCTTCGCCAATCGTATTGAGTTTCTGAGCGAAGTAGACCGAGGTCCCAACGTAAACGTAAACGTTGATCAGTGTTCGTTCGTAGATGTGGCAAAGCGGCAGAAAAGAGAGAGCGCGCTCCTGAGGATTGGATCGGATTAACGGAGCACAAGAGAGACAATTCGACACCAGGTTTGCGTGCGACAGCATCACCCCTTTAGGGGTGCCGGTGGTTCCCGACGTGTAAATGAGTGTCGCCAAGTCGGTTGGACGGACATTTGCCTTGATTTTTGCGAGACAACTCTTGCTCTCCGGATCCTCAAGTCCCTTCTTGCCGGCGACTTGAAGCTGCTTCCATTGTTTGACACCGCTGACTGGGTCGTAACTGAACATTTGACGCAGCGCGGGTAACCGTGCCCGCAGCGGCGCAATGGTCTGATAAAGACGCTCGCTGGATACAAAAACCAAACAGGCTTCCGAGTCGCTTAAGATGAACTCGAATTCTTTTGCACTGATGTTCGGATAGATGGGGAGATGAACCGCGCCAAGGGACATCACTGCGGTATCGATAAAATACCATTCAAACCGATTTGTCTCCGAAATGTTCGCAATCCGGTCACCGGCGTGGATCCCGGCAAGATGCAAGCCCCACGCCAGCCCTGCGACCGTATCAACGCAGTCAGAAGTTGATACCGTTATCCACTTCCCATCCACTTTTTGAGCGAACGTATCAGGCTTCGGATGATGAGCCAGTTGGTACCGAATGAAATCAAAGACACGTTCAGGAGTCTCCATAACATCACAGTGCGAACAAGCGACTTAACAGCATTATTAGGAGGGGTGGCTGCTTGTTAGTGAACACTCTGGCCGAAACAATGAATTTCAAGAGGTTTTAGGATTGTGTTCTGGTTTCGGGGTCTGTACGGTCCGGAGACAAGGTCATATTCTTTCGGGCGCTATCCGTGCCCAATCACATATCCCCTATGCATAAACTCGACGCGCATCGATTTTTTCGTGGGGTAATTGTAACTGTGCTAGGTGCTCTTAGCTTTCTGCTTCCTGCCACGGCCAATGCGGGCAGTTTCGCATTGAACGAGCAGAGCGTCAGCGGCCTTGGCACCGCATACGCCGGTGGCGCCGCGCAAGCCGAAGATGCTTCCACCATCTTCTTTAACCCGGCGGGAATTGCGCTCCTGGAACAAGGTGAGTTTCAGGTTGGAGGACAATATCTTTTTCCTCAGGCGACATTCACCAACCTGGGGTCACGCTACAATCTGCCGAATACCCCGCTCAACGGGGAACAGATCAGCGGTGGAAATGGCGGCGGCGGCGGCGTTGATCATTTGTTACCGAATATCTACCTGTCGCAGCCGGTCTTTCGCAGTTCGCAATATGGAGATCTATCGGTTGGCGTCGGGCTGAGTGTTCCATTTGGGCTCGAAACCGATTATAGCCCTGGCTGGGTCGGCCGATATGTCGCGTTGCGGACCAAGCTTACAACATTCGATATTCAGCCAACCGTCGCGTACCGGTATGGAAGACTATCGCTCGGTGCGAGCCTTGATGCTCAGTATGCGTCGGCGCGTTTGACCCAGGCTATTGACTTTGGACTCGCTGGCGAACAGGTCCTCGGACAGTTCGAACAAGCGTTGCCGGCACTGCTGGCGGCACAAGGGGTCCCAGTCGCTGCAATACCGTCCGTTATCAAGGCGACACAGCAGGCCTACAATAACGCCGGGTTCGTGCCGGGCGGTCACGATGGAATCTCCGAGGTGACAGGAGACGATTGGAGCCTCGGATTCACGCTGGGCGCTATTTTCGAGTATTGGAAAGGAGATGACCAGTCGATCTTACAAGATGGCCGGTTCGGCTTCAGTTACCGGTCAGGAATAAGTCATACTCTGAGCGGGAACGTCAGTTTCCGTGACGTGCCGACGATTGCTGCTTCCGGCGCGCCTGTCCCGTTCCCGCAGCCCAATGCGTTTCAGGACATCTTTTTTGACCAAAGCGCGAGCGCTCAATTGGACCTGCCGGAGATTTATCATTTCAGCCTCTACCAGGGGTTCGCTCGCCAGTTTGCGCTGATGGGGGATATCTCCTGGACTCGTTGGAGTCGTCTGCAGAGTGTTCCGATCACGTTCCAGAGCTCGGTCACACCCTCGAACGTGCTCCAGCTAAATTACAAAGATGCGGTTCGTTACGCTATTGGAATGGAGTGGTATGCGACAAAAAATCTGACACTCCGCCTTGGGTTCGCGTACGATGAAACACCGATTGCGGGCGCAAATTTCCGCACGCCGCGAATACCTGATAATAACCGCTATTTTTTGTCCGCAGGTCTGCGATGGTCGCCGACACGATTTATGGATTTCGATGTCGGTTACGCGCACCTGTTTATTCAGGAACCAACAGTGGACTTCACTGACAGTCAGGGACACGAGCTTCGGGGATATTTTGATTCTGCGGTCGATATCGTCAGTGCGTCGGTGACATTCCGCTGGGGTGGGCCGCGGGAGACCCCGCGACCGTTGCCGGAGCCTACCGGTAAAGAAGCTGCCGGCTACAGGAAGTAGCTATTTTTTGCGCCGGCCGAATACAGTTTGAGCGGTGATATTCGTAATGGTGACGATTATGAGCAGCACCAGCGACGCGGTCCACGCCATGTGAATCTGGTAATCGTAAGGCAGAGTCGCAAAATTGTAGATCAGAACAGCGAGCGATCCGGCCGGCTCCATGAGGGTTCTCATCCAGTAGCTGCTCCATTGCGCGGTGAAAAGCACCGGAGCTGTTTCTCCGGCGGCGCGCGCCGTTGCCAGCATGACGCCCGTCATGATCGCCGACAGCGCATTTGGCAACACAATCCGAAAGATCGTCTGGAACTTCGTCGCTCCCAATCCGTACGAAGCTTCACGCAACGATTTTGGGACACCTATAAGGGCCTGTTCAGTCGTCAAAAGAATGGTAGGCAATGTCAGCACTGCAAGCGCGACTCCCCCGGCAAGTGCCGAAGGTGAGCCAGTTGAAAGGACAATGATCGAAAACGCGAACACACCGCAGATAATCGACGGAATGCCGGTCAATAGCTTTGCGACGAACCGGACCGTGCCGGCAAGGCGCGATTTCGGGCTGTATTCATTGATGTAGACAGCCGAAAGGACTCCGAGCGGCGTCGAAATCACAAGCCCTAACAGGACCATGACGACGGTTCCCTGAAGGGCGTTCCCGAATCCCCCACCTGTCAGACCGGGAGCCGGCGGCAAATGAGTAAATACAAAAGGCGTAAGAAGCGGCAAACCCTTTTGGAAGACTAAAAATACAATTGAAAATAGCGGTATGAGCGTAAGGAATGACAGGGCTGCGCAAATTACGCTCCATGCACTGTTCCCGAACAGTCGGGCCTTTGAGTGCGGGTCGGTGGCTGCAAGAGCGCCGGCACTCGATTCGACTGTAGCGGAAGCGGTTGTCATACGGTCAGCGCAATCCGGCTGTAGATGCTTGAACCCGGCGGAGAACAACTTCTCCGATGATGTTCACGACGAGGGTGAGAAGTACGAGCGCCAGCGCAGCGTACATCAGCGCACTAATCTGGAGTCCTTTCGCCTCTCCGAACTGATTGGCCAGCAGCCCGGCCAGGGTGCCGCCTGGTGAGAGCAGGGACCAATTCAGGCGCGGGCTATTTCCTATCAACATCGCGACCGCCATCGTTTCACCCATCGCTCGGCCAAAAGCCAGAATCGTCGCGGCAACAATTCCCGGCGCCGCGCTGGGAAGCAGGACTCTGAAGATGGTTTCCCAGCGGGTCGCGCCGATCGCATAAGATCCTTCGCGCAATGAACTCGGGAGGGAGACAAGAGTCGTTCGGGAAATCGCAGTGATCGTCGGCAGAACCATGAGGGCCAACACCAGGCTGGCGGTCAACGTACTGTTACCAAAAGCGGGCCCCTTAAACAGTGGAATAAACCCAAACGATTGCGCGAGAACACCGCCAAACTGCTGGACTATCGGTATGACCACCGCGATGCCCCAGAGTCCGTACACAACACTCGGGATTGCCGCCAGCAATTCGACGACGAACCGGACCACTTGTCTGATCGCGACAGGCAAGTAGTTCTCGCTCAGAAACAGCGCAATAAACACGCCGAGAGGAAGGGCAAACAACAAGGCGATCAGCGAGCTCATCGCCGTTCCGACCAAAAACGGCATCGCGCCGTAGCGATCCCGGTTCACATCCCAGATCGCGCTCGTAAAAAATGTGAGACCGGTCTTCTGAATCGCGGGAAGCGCAGGCTCGATAATGCTTACCAGAATCCAGAGCAAGAGTGCAACGGTTAGCGCCGACGCCAGCCACGTCAATGCCAGAAACAAGTCCAGTCTACGTTTGGTCTTTAACATGCGATCGTGACGCAGCATCGGGCGGCGGTCATTTAATTCTCTGCCGCATTCGAGAGCGAATTCCAAGACATTACTGTACGGTCTTCAACGCATCCAGGGCTTTGTCGGCGACTTCCTTCGGCACCGGAATGTAACCGAGGTCCTCGGAGAACTTCTGCCCGTCCGTGAGACCGAAGGTGACAAACTTCTTCACCTCGTCACCAACCTGAGCGTTGGTATAGTTCTTGTAGAGCAAAAGCCATGTAAACGTCGCGATCGGGTAGGCGTCCTTGGCATCCGGGTCCGAAGGCCACGCTCGAAGCAGATTCGGCGGGAATTGAGTCGTTGCCAAAGTCGCTTCTCCGGAAGCTGTGTTTGCGGTTACAAATTCGCCCGCCTTATTCTGGAGCGCTGCGAACGGGAGCTTGTTGTGCACCGCGTAGCCGTATTCGACATACCCGATTGCTCCCGGGGCCTGCTTGATCAAAGCGGTGACTCCGTCATTCCCCTTGCCCGCGACACCGGTTGGCCATGTGACGCTGGTGCCTTCTCCGACCGCATCTTTGAATTCAGGGCTGATCGCGGACAGATGCTTGGTGAATACGAAATTCGTTCCGCTGCCGTCAGAGCGCGTGCAGACCGTGATTCCCGTCGACGGAAGTTTGACCCCTTCGTTGGTCTTCGCGATCGCCGGATCGTTCCAAGCGGTGATCTTACCGAGGAAAATTCCAACGTACGCCTCTCTCGAAAGCTTGAGGCTTGTCACACCGGGCAAGTTGTACGCCAGCACGATGCTGCCTGCCGTGGCCGGAATCAGCACGACGCCTTGTTTGACAGCCGCGATTTCATCATCCTTCATCGCGGCATCGCTCGCGCCGAACGAGACCAGATTTTGTGTGAACTGTTTAATGCCTGCTCCGCTCCCGACGCCTTGGTAGTTAATCTGTATGTTTGGGTTTCCCTTGGTGTACTCAGCAATCCAGCGCTGATAGAGAGGGGCAGGAAACGTTGCGCCGGCACCCTGCAATTGCATGGCAGCCGAAGCCGTCGAGACAACGGCACTGGTTGCCAGAAGAGCCAAAAAAAAGGGGATGTTGAAGATTTTCATAAGCGGTGTGCTTCCCATCTCCACTCACCAATTTCTATGGATTCAGCAATCTCTCAATTGTTACAATCATGTGACGCTGCTAGCCGGATTTCTCGCGGCCGATAGGGAACGCGTACGAAGAGCCGATCCGGCGGCCGCGCGTAGCCTTTCCTTAAGCGATTCAGAGCGCGCGGAGGCGTTAAGATGTAAGCGAACCGTCTCGGATTGCGCGCCTTCGAAGAGCTGCAAAGCGGGGACGCTTCGCCTACTCCCGCAAAGGCTAGACTTGCGCAGCGGCCCCTGATTTGCGCTATGTTTGGGTCCGCGCATCTGAATCGGACGGAAAAGTGCACCTGAACCCACTGTTTATCGTGCTTGCAGTCGCCTTGGTATCAAGGGTCGCTCAGGCACAGATTCCGGACTTGAATCCGGGCCCTGGCATGAGCCCGGAACAGGTTGTTCAATACCAGATCACGGCGCTTCAACACAACGATGAACCGGCGCCGGATGCCGGAATCGAACGGGCATTCCGGTTTGCCTCGCCGAAGAATAAGGAATTCACCGGAACGCTGGCGAGGTTCGCGCAAATCGTTAAGGGCCCTGCCTATTCTTCGCTGTTGAATTGTCTCTCCTCTTCGGTCGTCGGATCCACTGCGAGTCCGGAGACGGCGGCGGTCTATGTAAGGATCGTGACTTCGAGCGGTCGCAAAGTGGCGTATGTGTTTATTCTCTCCAAACAGATCGAGGGTGAATTTGCGAACTGCTGGATGACAGATTCCGTTGCTCCTGTCGATTCGGGAGAGGACGCCCCAGGGGAAGGTGTTACGATTTGAATTTGACCTCATTTCGGGGCGCGACGATAGGGGCGGCATGTCCGATCTGGCCGGCATATCCAGGATCCACCAATTGCCGATCCTTACGCGCGGGCTGATTTGGCTCGCCTCGATCCTTGTGAGGTTGTTGTGCGTGACACTCCGCTATCAACTTGTGGACGAAGCCCGATTTTTTGAGAAACAATCTGGGCGGCCCGTCATTGTCTTAATCTGGCACAATCGGATCCTGGCGATGCCTGACGCTTTCCGGCGATATTATCGGAACCGCAAAGGCATTCAGGTACTCACCAGTGCCAGCCGGGACGGCGCCTACCTGTCGGAATTTGTTCGTTGCTTTGGGATGGGCGCGGTCCGTGGATCAAGTTCGCGTCGAGGCGCCGCCGCCCTGCTGGATCTCGTTCGAAGTGTGGAAGCAGGGTTTGATATTTGTATCACTCCGGATGGCCCCAGAGGTCCCCGTTACAATCTTGGGCCGGGCGCTCTCTTGCTCGCGGAACGATGCCAGGTACCCTTGTTGCCGGTGAATGTCGAATACTCGGCATATTGGCGATTTAATTCGTGGGATGGGTTCGCTGTTCCTAAACCATTTTCGGTAGTAACTCTCACATTGCTCCCATTGGTCGAAGTTGACGCCAGCACCTCCGATACGGCTTTCAACGCAAAATTGAAAGAGGTCTACGGTCGGATGACGGAGCGAATGGTAATGAAATAGCGTACGCATCGCGCGTGTATTCCTTCCTTGCTCGCAGGCATTGAGGTGGAAAAAAGCGTACTCGCGGGACGCGTGTGTTGCGGACAACAGCCTTGCAAGATCTCGCTGCCGTGATAGAACCCGGAAAATGCGCCTTTTAGTTACCGGGGGATGCGGGTTTATCGGGAGCAATTTCATTCGTTACGTCTTGGGGCATTATCAACCCGAGATGATCACGAATCTTGACGCCTTGACCTACGCTGGTTCGCTGTCATCTACGGCCGGGTTTCGGTCTGAATTCGCCGATCGTTATGAATTTTTCCGTGTCGACATCGCGAACGCCGTCGCAATCGAGGAGGTGCTATCGAGGCATAGTTACTACGCAGTTGTAAATTTCGCAGCCGAAACCCATGTGGACCGAAGCATCACTTCCCCAGAAAATTTCATTCACACGAACATTGTCGGAACGTGCAATTTGCTGGATGCGGCAAGGAGGCACGGAGTGAAAAGATTCGTCCAGGTGTCGACGGACGAAGTCTATGGTTCGCTGGGGCAGAATGGGCAATTTACGGAGCAGAGTCCCATTAATCCGAGTTCTCCATATTCCGCCAGCAAGGCCGCAGCCGATTTGCTCGTGCTGGCGGCGCATAAGACCTACGGCCAGGATGTCGTTGTGACCCGGTGCTCGAACAATTTCGGTCCATACCAGTACCCTGAGAAGCTTATCCCACTCGCTATTCTGCGCGTGCTCGCTGGCAAACCGGTGCCAGTCTACGGCGACGGATTGAATGTAAGGGATTGGATCTATGTCGAGGATCATTGCGCGGCGGTTTTTGACGTGTTGATGCAGGGACGGGCCGGCGAAGTTTACAATGTTGGTGCGGATTCCGAGCGCAAGAACCTGGATCTGGTCCGGACCATCCTCGCTCATTTGGGCAAAGGGGAGGAACTGATCGAGTTCGTTCGGGATCGCCCCGGGCATGATCGGCGGTACGCGATCGATTCAACCAAAATTCGGTCCGAAATCGGCTGGAAGCCGCTGCACAATCTGGAGCGCGGCCTTGCTGAGACGATCGACTGGTATCGGGAAAACGGAACTTGGTGGCGGGAGGTTCAGAAATCTCAATGAAACGGCGAATAGCCGTCGTCGGCAAAAACGGCCGTCTGGGTGCTGCTCTCTGTCGCATTTTGTCTGACGACGACGATGTTCTGTCATTCGGACGCGACGAATTGGATCTTACCAAGCCACTCGAAAAACCGTTAGAGAGGACCGACTTCGATTTGATGATTAACGCGGCTGCCGCAACGAACGTCGATTGGTGCGAACTGCATGAACCCGAGGCGGAACAGGTCAATGCGCGAGCGGCAGCGTCGCTTGGCAGAATCTGTAGCAAAAGAGGTGTTCGTTGCCTGCACGTGAGCACAGACTACGTTTTCGATGGCTTGAACTCACGGCCCCGTACCGAAGAGGATCCCGCCGCGCCGATCAGCGTTTATGGAAGAACGAAGCGACTTGGAGAAGAATCGTTGCTGGAGGCGGATTCCAGGCATCTAGTAGTTCGGGTCTCATGGGTCTTTGGACCGGACAAACCAAGCTTCATTGACTGGGCGCTGGACCAGGCTGCGACCCGCAGCACGGTCTCCGCGATCGATGACAAATTTTCTACGCCCACCTACACGCTCGACTTTGCCGAGTGGATTCGCCCGCTTCTGTTTGAACTGCCGATCGGAGGGATTCTCCATCTCTGCAACTCCGGCGGATGTACATGGCGCCAATATGCACAATTTGCAGTTGACTCGGCGCGTGAAGCAGGGGTTCCCATGGTCGCTCAGGAGATTCAGCCAAGCACACTTGCCTCGATGAAGTCGTTCGTCGCGTCGCGTCCGGTTTATACAATCATGGCCACGGATAAATTTTCGAGGCTCACAGGGCTGACACCGAGGCCGTGGCGGGAGGCTGTTCGGGATTTTGTCCACAACAAGTATTTCAAAAATCCGACCCGAGGATGAGTCTTCGAAGATCGCGATCTCAATCGGGGTTTTGCGCAGGCGGCTGCATCCTGTTGGCTGTGGTTTTCGTGATGCTCGTTGGTGCCGTACTGTGGGGAGCCGTTTCGACCTATCACGGCGCTTATCTGATGACTTCACCGAGCCCGAGTACGTTCGGACCGATCCCGCCTGTGGCGGAACAGAACGCCGCGCGTGAGAAACTCGACACGCTCCTGGAGACTTTGCAACAAGGCCAGGCGGCCGAGTTTACGTTCACAGCCGAGCAGTTAAATGCCTGGTTTTTTGGGGGCGGAAAAAACGCCGATCTTGTCGATCATCTTCGGTTCAGCACCACCGAAGACTGGATCGTTGCAGAAGTCAGTGTCCCTCTGACCTTCATGGCAGACGTTCCGTTGATGCCCACTTTTAAGAACCGCTTTTTCAACGGCAAAATCGCCGCGAGGCTTTCGGTCGAGAAAAACGAGCTGAAAATTGCAGGTCTCGATATTGAAGGGAACGATCATCGGTTGCCGTGGCTTTTCACCGGCCAGGGGTACCGTAATACCGTCCAGCAAACGATCGACCAGGGGATCCGTGCCCGACTCCCGCATGGGGATGTCATTCTCTCGCGGCTTGATTCGGTCCACGTCGAAAACGGCCAAATCGTCGTCCGATTCCGGGCAGGCGGCTAAGACGTGTCGGCTTGCCCTACGAAGCCTTGGCGTAGCAGCATAAGCGCTAACTTCAGTAAAATCCTATAACGAAAGAGCGTATCCTGTCCCGGAGGGACTAAATGAAAGTAGCCTGGCACGAAGTGCCTGGAAACAAGAGAAAAGCGGACCCGTCCCGGAGGGACGGTTGATCTGCTCACTAGTCCCAGAGATATTTTTCGTCGAACTTTACATTCGTGCGCTTTCAAAAACGCCAGATGCTCCTCTTGAAAAGTTCGAGTCCGATGATATTTCGCCTGAGAGGAAAGGAGAAATGACACATTTGCAAGAAATCTGATCAAGCGTCCCTACGGGACTGGACGGGTCTTTCTTCTTTTTCCAGGCACTTCGTGCCAGGCTACCCTCGTTTTAATCCCTGCGGGATAAATGCGTAATGACACCTTCCCGCCGCTGCGATAAGTTAGCACTCATGGGGCGTAGCAGGGCGTGCCCTAATATGGAGCCGGTGTCCAATTGCAAGCTTATTTCGTTTTCTTCTCTTAATCTCTGTGTTCTCCGTGCCTTTGTGGTGAATCCTCTTCTCCGTGTCCCCCCGGCCCTCCGCGTCCTTCATAGACCTTGTGCGTGCGGCGCATTTTGGCCCGCTGCCAGTCCGTGACGACACCTCCCAGGAATAGTTGAACCTGTAACTCCACGATGTCGTCAGCCTGTATGCGTCCTTCCGCAATCAGCGCGTCGAGCTCTGGGTCTCGCATGCGTCCGATTGCAGCGAAGACGAGCACATCCGTCGGGATATCCTGTGCAATGTCACCCTGTTTTTTGGCCATCTCGAATAACCCGGCCAAGGCACTCCCGAAACGGTTCGCTGACTCGACGTATTGCGGATGATTTTTCAGCGAGTCCTTGATCAGCTGTTTCATGCTGAGGATGTCCGGAAACCCTTCCCGAAACCGGAGCGTGAAGGCGTTTCGAAACGTCAGCTTGAGCCGTTCGATCGCGGGCTGACTGGGTGGCAGCGTGCCGATATGGTCGGAAATCCGATTCATGAACTCCACGAGCGCAACGCCGACCAGTTCGTCTTTCGATCGGAAGTGCTGGTATAAACTGCCTTTTGCGATACCGACTCGGTTTGCCAAGTCGTCCATCGTCATTCCCTGATACCCTTTTTCAGAAAGGAGCCGGTTCGCAGCTTCGAGGATAGCTTCCTCACGCAACTGCCTCTGCCGGTCCCGCAACGAGATTACAGCGTCACTCATTCGCTTGCAAAATATCGATAATTGGCCGGATGGTATACAGTGTGACGGAAAAGTCAAAAAAAAGAATTTGCAGTCCGTATAACTGCCTTCACGAGGAGAAAATCCGATTGCATCGCGTCGCACTGCCAACCGCTAGGGTGCCGATGGAAACTGCCTCGGTTGTGTTATCCGGCACCGAGCCCGTCCGAGAGCTCCATCGTGATACTTATGACAAATACGTCACAAAGGACGAAGATCGTTGCGAACGAGGTGTCAGCGGCGTTTGGCGTTTGGCGTTTGGCGTTTGGCGTTTGGCGTTTGGCGTTTGGCGTTTGGCGTTTGGGACTGATCGTGAAAAAGGGCGCACAATTGCAAGCCCATTTTAAATTCTTCTCCTAAATCTCCGTGCCTCTGTGGTGAATTCTCTTCTCCGTGTGCTCCTGGCCCTCCGCTCTCTCTCTTCTATCGAACCCGTTTTACCCTGAATCGAAGTGGGGGCTTTGCGATCGCCTCCTGGGCCGCGATTAGCTGAATTTCGTGCGCACCGGAGATCGCGGTCACTTCGAGCACACCAAAGACGGCGGCAGTTGTGACCTCGAGGGCGCCTGGAATTGATCCAGACTTCAGCCAGTGCGCAAAGAAGAGGGCGGTAGTCATGTCGCCGGCTCCGTTGACGCTGATCGGCAAAATGGGGGTCTCGATTGTGAATGCGCCGGTCGAATCCGCAGCGAGCATTTCAATGGTATCGGGTTTTGCGTCGTTCCGCCGTAAACTGGTTACCAAGACTACGCGTGGTCCGCGCGCCATAACTGCATCCACCGCAGCGAGCGCGGAGGTGATGTCTGTCACCACCTGGCTGGAAAGGTATTCGAGCTCAAATTGATTCGGCGCGATGACCGTGGCAGCCGGCACTGCCCGGTCCCGCATGAATTCGGGAATGCCCGGCCGAACGTAAAATCCGCGACCGGCGTCGCCCATGACCGGATCGCAGCAGTACACAGCGCGACGATTCGCTTTCTTTACCCGTGCAAACGCATTAAGAACCACTTCCCCGATAGATGCGTCCCCCATATAGCCGCTCAACACCCCGTCGCATTCTCCCAGCACTCCGCGTTCCTCGATTCCCTGGATGACTGCGTTCACCGTTTCCGCCGGCAAAACCATGCCGCGCCAGGATCCATACCCGGTATGATTTGAGAAATGGACAGTGTTCACAGGCCAGACATCGACTCCGATTCGCTGAAGCGGGAAAACAGCGGCGCTGTTTCCAACGTGTCCGTACGCTACGCTGGACTGGATCGACATTATCGTCATGGTGTCGCGATAGGTCTTAACATGGGCCGACCACCTTTGATAGTGCTCGATACGGTCTCATCCTGCCTGGATTGGATTATTAAAAGCAATATGCCGTCGGAACGTTGGATTCCCTGCGGACGCATTTGTGTGAAGCCGATCGTTGATTCGTTGGACATTTGTAATTTTGGCAGGGATGGTTTGTCCCGTGAGCATCGATCATACTCATTCCCCTATTTTGCTACGCACCCTCGGAACCGGCGGCCCTCAGGTCTCGGCGCTTGGGCTGGGCTGTATGGGCATGTCCGATTTCTACGGACCGGCCGACGAAAGCGAGAGTTTGGCGACTATCCATGCTGCGTTGGACGCCGGAATTACGCTGCTTGATACCGGCGACTTTTATGGGATGGGCCACAATGAAATGCTGCTCTCGAAAGTTTTGAAAGAGCGGCGCCGCGAAGCGTTTGTCTGCGTCAAGTTCGGGGCGCTTCGAAGCCCGGACCGGGGTTTTCTTGGCTTGGACGTGCGCCCTGCGGCGGTAAAGAACTTTTTGGCTTATTCCCTGAGGCGATTGGGGACCAATTACATCGATCTGTATCAGCCCTGCCGGGTGGATCCGAGTATCCCGATCGAGGAGACCATCGGTGCAATGGCAGAGTTAAAGCAAAAAGGGTACATCCGCCACCTGGGTCTCTCCGAAGCCGGCCCTGAAACGATTCGGCGCGCACACGCCGCGCATCCGATTGCTGCTCTCCAAATTGAGTACGGCGTCGTCACCCGCTTCATTGAGGAGGCAATCCTACCCACTACGCGCGAACTCGGCATCGGGATTACGGCGTACGGTGTTTTCTCGCGCGGGCTTTTGAGCACAACGCCAAAAACGCCGGACGCGGCCAAAGGAGATTTCCGCGGCCATTATCCCCGCTTCCAACCCGCGAACCTCGATCGGAACCAAAGCCTGCTTGATGGATTGCGCGCGGTCGCAGCAAGCAAAAACTGCACGCTTGCTCAGCTCGCCGTGGCCTGGGTCCTTGCCCGCGGTACCGACATTATTCCGCTCATTGGTGCCCGCACGCGTGAACGGCTCGATGAATCACTCGACGGCATCGGTGTAGTGCTCTCCCCTGATGACCTTGCCGAAATCGATCGGATCGCTCCGCGAGGCGCGATCGCCGGTGAACGTTATCCAGCCGAACAAATGTCCTCGCTCGACAGCGAACGTTCCACCAAAGCCTGAGGACAGGGAAGGAAGCGTGTCGGCGTATCGGCGTGTCGGCGAGACTCGAGAGGGAAAGCCTCTTGCATTTAATTTTCACCTACAGACGTAAAGAGGGCGGGAAGGTTGAAGATAAAGAAAAGCTATTGACATAAAGTACGGGTGGGGATTTGGTCACAGCCGACCCGCCGACCCGCCGACCATGCCACAATCTCTTAGCGGTAAAGTTGCCATCGTTACTGGTGCCAGTTCCGGCATCGGGCGCGCTGTTGCGATTGAATTCGCCAGACAGCACGTCAAACAGGTTCTCTCCGCCCGCTCTGTGGATCGGCTTTCGGCGCTCGCCAAGGAACTACAATCCGAGGCGATTGTTGTGCCGGCGGACATGACCAGACCGAGCGATGTCAATCAAATCGTGGAACAGACCGTCTCAAAGTTTGGCCGGATTGATATTCTCCTGGCAAATGCGGGAATCTATATTTCCGGCGATGTGATCGACGGAGAGCCGGACGCCTGGGACAAATTGATTGCGACGAACGTGACCGGTGTGTTTCGGCTCGTCCACGCAGTCCTTCCGCATATGAAGTCGCAGGGGCAGGGGGACATTCTTGTGACGAGCTCGATATCGGGTCACCAGGCGCTTCATTGGGAGCCGATCTACAGCGCATCAAAACATGCCATCCAATCGTTCGTGCACGGTTTGCGCAGGCAGTTGCTGACCACCGGCATCAGGGTGGGATCCGTCGCCCCTGGCATGGTTCTGAATGAGCTCTGGGGAATCACTGACCCGGCGGAGATCAGAAAAAAGGCTGAAGCCGGCGATGGACTGCTTTCGGAAGACGTGGCAGAGGCCATCGTCTTCATGTTAACGCGACCGCAGAACGTCACGATCCGGGACCTGGTAATTTTGCCGCGAGCGCAGAAAGTGTGATTTCGTTGCCGTTGACCTTTCCTCCATGCGCACGATTTCCCTTGAAGAGCACTACGCAAGCCCAGGCTTTCTTGACGGTCCAGGACGGAAGCTGAAGGAACAAGCCAATAATTTCAGAGGTAATGCTGACAAGCTTTTTGAACAGTTATGCGATCTTGGCGACAAAAGGATTGCTGAAATGGATGCCGCAGGCGTCGATTTACAGATATTGTCGCTTACATCTCCAGGTACAGAACAGCTGGAAGCGGCGGAGGCGATGGCACTTGCCCGTGAAACGAACGACTATCTAGCGGATGCGATAACGAAATATCCAACGCGTTTTGCTGGATTCGCGGCTTTGCCGACCGCTGCCCCAGATAAGGCCGCCGAAGAGTTGGAGCGCATGGTTCGTGAGCGCGGCTTTAAAGGAGCGATCATCAATGGTCACAATCGAGGGCGCTACTTGGACGATAAGTTCTTCTGGCCGATTCTTGAATGTGCCGAAGCGCTCAATGTTCCGATCTATCTCCATCCAACTCGACCCCCGCAGGCCGTGATCGATGCATCCTATGGAGGCTTTGCGCCAGTAGTAACGGATATGCTCTCAAGTGCGGCGTGGGGATGGCACATCGAAACCGCTATCCACGTCATCCGACTTATTCTCGGTGGAGCCTTCGACAAGTATCCGAAACTTCAGCTCGTTATCGGCCATATGGGTGAGGCCCTTCCATTCATGTTGCAGCGGCTCGATGTAATGCCTGCAGCCATGACGAAGCTGAACTACCCGATCAGTACCTATCTTTGCAGCAATGTTTACTACACATTCAGCGGGTTTAACTTCATCCCAAACTTCCTCGACCTGTTGCTCCAAATCGGCGTCGATCGCATCATGTTTTCGGCCGACTATCCTTATTCGTCAATGGCACAAGCGCGTGCTTTCCTGGATCAACTGCCTGTCAGTGCCGTTGACAGAGAACGGATCGCACATCGCAATGCGGAACGCCTCTTTGGACTGTGAGGGAGTGCAAATTGGATGAGTATCAATGAGCGAACGCGACGCCCGGATTATTTCTACCGGCCTTGCTCAACCTGCCCGCTGCAATTCTCCGAGAGCCTCCCAGCGAACTACCCCGAAAATATGACTATGCTTCGGCAGTTTTGGACGACGATAGGTTTGCTCCGCAAGAATCGCGTATGACCAGTTTACAGTCCAACAGGATATCGCGAACGGGCATATCCGGGTTAGTCACCCGTTCCAGCATCGCGGCCATTGCAGCCACCCCAATCTCTCTGCACGGCTGGCGAACCGTCGTTAGCGGAATAGGCAACAGTTTGGCGTATTCAACATCATCGATTCCCACGATCCTGATATCTTCCGGAATCCGATAATTGAGGCGGATCAGGCTGTGCATCAGGTGGCCTGCAATCCGGTCGTTCGCGCAGACGATCGCCTCGGGCTTTAGCGTTTCCATGACCTGTTGCACTTCGCTCTCAAGCTCGCTGTTCAGATATTTAATCCAATTCAGTTCCGCGGGAGCGCCGGAGGCGAAAACGGCGTGGAAGTAGCCGTCGATTCGCGCTGTGACGGTGGCCGCAGATTGCGAATAAGCGACAAAGGCAATGCGCCGGCAGCCGAGCTTGAGAAGGTGTTCCGTAACGATGTATCCGGCCCGACGGTGATCGATCGCGATCAAGTCGTGAGCGGTGCGCCTTGGATACGGCAGTATACAGCGATCGAGCAGCACGACCGGGATGCGGGCTCGGTCCAGCTCGGAAATGACGCGATGGTTGGCTTGATCGCTTCCGGCAACCCGCTCCAGGGGCGCAAAGAAAACGCCAGCAACCTTTTTGGAGATGTATTGTTGGCAAAGCTGCCATGCTTGCTCCTCCTTCGTCCTGGTGTCTGACACGCTGTTACCCCAAAGAAGAGCATTCTTGCGCGCCTGTGGAGCCTCTAACATTCCCTGGCAGATGGGACCGAATATCTCGGTATCCCCAAGGTTTGGAATCAGCAATCCGAACAAGAGCCCTTCATCACTGGAAACTCCGGCGTCGACGAAGTTGCCTGACCCTGCGTGGCTTTTAATCAAGCCCGCCTGGCGCAATTCGCGAAGTGCTCGTCCAACCGTAATCCTCGATGTTCCAAACCGCTTCACCAAGGCGGCTTCGCTCGGCAGCTTCTGGCCCGGCTGATATCGACCGCCGAGGATATCATTTTTGATGCTCTCCAGGACATGCTGATATTTGGGAAGCTTGACCGGGGCAATTGAGTCAGACATTTCAAAAACTTGACATAACAAGATAATAGCTTCAATTGCAAGATATTAAATAGATATGATAACCTGAAAGCGCCCGGCCGTATCCAAAATTCATTGGACCTAAGCTCTTTCCTGTTATACCCGTTGCGGCGTTCAGCAAGAGTGGGGGACTTATGGCAAACGGTTCAGCAAATACAAAGCGTTACCTCGTGGCGAGCGACTTCGACCAGACGTTGAGCTTCAACGATTCAGGGCGGGTTCTGAGTGAAATCCTGGGTATCTCCGGGTTCGACGAAAAAGTGAGCGGACTGGCGAAAGCCAATCTCGTTCAACAAGGTGCTGAGCTCGCTTACCTTTTGAGGCACGACCCGGAATTCCGGAGCGTCCGCAAAAATGATCTGATTGAGGCTGGGAAGCACGTCCGCCTGAAAAATAACGTCGATATCCTGGCAGACTTTTTACAAAGGGGGCTTGATCCATATAGCTTCCAGTTTTACGTAATCTCGGCTTCTCCGCAGGACGTCGTTCAGTCAGCCCTGGAAGGAATCGTTCCGGCCGATCACATTTTCGGTACTCAGCTCGAATACGATGATGCGACCGGCGAAATCTGCGCGATAAAACGAGTTTCGGCGGGCTATGGCAAAATTGCGGTCCTCCAGGAGTTGGAAACCAGGCTGCAGATAGCGCCGGATCACACGATCTACGTGGGCGACGGCAGTTCAGACCTGTTCGTGATGCTGCACGTGAACAGCCGCGAGGGTTATACGATCGCAGTCTCGGAGGCGAAGTTTCTTGGTCGGATTGCTCGACGGACAGTGCTAAGCGATAGCGCGTTAAGTGTGCTGGTTCCGATCTTTGAAGATATTCTTAACTGGAATTCCGCGCAGATCCGCGAGGCCTTCGAGTCCTATGGTCTCGCTATCCAGGAATGGGACAAGACCCGTACCGACTGGGTAGCATTTCAACAATTCATCCGTCCGGTAGCCGAAAAGTCAAAAGCGCCGTCCAGGAAGACGGCATAAACGTTGTCGGCGTGTCGGCCTGCCCTACGAAGCTTTGTATCATAGGCGTCTCGCCTGTGTCCGTGTCTCGTTGGATGACTCCACAGGCCGCTAGGGAACCGGCACAGGAGTACTTGTCGGTTCTTCAAAACATGATATAACAAGTTAAGCTTCTTACAATAAGCAACTTATCTTGAATATCTGGCTGAATGAATTTCAGAGCGCCTCAAAAATAACTGGACATGTTGTATCAAGCTGTCATGTTGTTGGCGGTAAGTGATTTTCTCTGGGCATCCGGGACAGCGTTCCGACTAGGGGCGACAAATCCAGGATGCTGAGAGAAGCAGAAAAGGAAATCCCGCAGGGGAGTCTCTTTTACTGGCTCTCAATGTTTAACCTGAACTTGGGAAAAAGAGACACAATGGAAGCGTTAATTCTCGCACTACTTATCGTCCGCGCGGCTTACAGAAGGCGGGAGTCTGTTGTCCCTGAACCGGACACTTTTCAGCCCTTTGATCTCCGAGCACTGGGACACCAGTACAACGCCGATTACAAGGCGCCGAACCCTCCCTCTGCTCCAGAAGAGTCGTGTGTAGCGCACGCAGTCTAATGACGCGGTGAGCCGGGAGGAACGATATAGTGTTCTGTCAGTCCGGTAGTATAATCTGGATCATCCGCAAATCGGTGCCGAAGTTTCTGAGCACAGAAACGATTTACCAATTCGATCAACCGTGGAAACTGCTGAGACCAGAACATCGAATAGAAACGCGAACGCTGCCTCTATCAGGATTTGCGGGGAGACTTTCTCGATCCGCGGGGATGATGATTACCTGCGTGATCTAGGGGAGGAATTCGAACCGGATACGGTTACCCTCTTTGCGCAGCTTTGCGCCAAAGACGCACGTGTTCTCGATATTGGGGCGAACATTGGGATGACGGCGCTTGCTTTGTCACGGATTTGCACGGACGGCCAGATCGTCGCCATTGAGCCGGTTCCGAGGACGTTTCGATACCTCAGACAGAACGTGTCTAAGGGCCGAGCACGCAACGTCCAGATCTTTAATTGCGCGGTGGGTAGTAACGAGGGCTCCGTCCTGATGCAGGGACACCCGAGCAATTTCGCGTGTTCGTTTGTTGCAGATAACTACAGAATCCCTGCGAGGGATCATTTTTCCAAACGGGTCCCGATTAAGCGGTTGGACGATATGTTCCCGGATCTGCCGCTCGATCGCGTGGACTTCATGAAGGTGGATGTGGAAGGCTTCGAGCTAGAGGTCTTCGCCGGGGCAAGAGAAATTCTGAATACCTATCGACCCATCGTATTTTTGGAGATGAACCATTGGTGCCTGAATATTTACCGGCGGATCTCTCTTCCGGATTTTCGGGAGCGGCTCATGCAAATATTTCCGTACGTTTATGCGATAGATGGGTTGGACTACCTGGACTATGTCGATGAGAAGAACGTCCACCACATCAACTATCATCACGTTCTAGAGTTCAAATATATGAACCTGGTCGCAGGATTTGACAAGCAAGATATTCTGTCGCGTCTTTCCTGATGGAGCCAAGCTTGAATTGGCTCGCCTGCGTTTGCTTCGGGCTCCTGACGTGCAAAACGCCGACCAACGCTCATAGACATGATTGTGTAACGCTTTGAGCGATGGCGGACGGTAAAGATGCGGTGTCTTAAGCACCGAAGGTGCGACTGGATTACAGCCTGGGCTGGAGTCCGGCGCCCGCCTGGCGCCCGCCGGACGGAGGCCCAGGGATCCATCCAGCCTTTGACATGGCCGCCGCTCAAACCGTCGTTGACCAGCGGCGAACTCTCCCTGGCCGAACACTTACGGTGCCGGATTCTTTTAAAAACTGTATCGCCTTTAAACGGAGAAAAGTTTTTCAATACCCGAGACGCGAAATGAAAATAACACGCCTCCTTGGGATTGCTCTTATCGCCATCGCCGTCGCAAGTGGTGCTTCGTCTTGTTGTTCAGTAAAGCGGTATTTGGCTTTTCATGAAATCGGTCCGGAAGCAATAACGCAACCCGAAGCTTCGTCGGTGCGGATGACCCTGATTTTGCGAAACATCACGACTTCCGGCTTTATCGAGTGGAAAGCCGCGTCCGATCAAATGTGTACACAATCCAGCGGCAGAATCGGACCAGATACTGAGGCTTTTGAGCAGACTTGGGATATGGGTACCCCCGAACAGCATATCTGGTTCTGGTGGGATACTTTAAACGGCGATGCTGACGCTACTGTTCTTGTGAACGATGTTGTGGTATTCGAAGGTCACTGCGCTCACGTTGGCTCCGGTAAAGTTCCAATGATTAGCACGTGCAGCTATCCTCGCGTCTACAAGACATCCGGTACGGGACCTTATCTCATAGAACCAATGGGTCTCAACGAGACTTATGTAGTCTTTGCCAGTTCGAAGCTGCCCCCCTA
>CAVVPV010000035.1:0-117945 GCA_963750185.1 uncultured Verrucomicrobiae bacterium | reverse complement strand
ACACCGTCGCTGGATGAGATGGTACATCTGGCTCAGGAAATGGAGCGGCTCGGTTTCGATCTGCCGTTGTTAATTGGCGGAGCCACAACCAGCCGGGCCCACACAGCAGTGAAGATTGCCCCCCACTATCATGGGCCGACGGTGCATGTGCTGGACGCTTCACGCGCGGTGGGTGTCGTCAGCTCGTTGATTAGTGATGAGTTGAACGCCGGGTTTGTCCGCAAGAACAGCGATGACCAACAGCGTCTGCGTGAGGATTACGCCAATCGAACCGCGGACAAGCGCCTGATTTCGATCGACGAAGCGCGCAAGCGCCGGACACCCATCGACTGGGCAACGACCCGGATTGATGTCCCTGAGTTTATCGGTCGCCGTGTGATCCGGACACAGACGCTCGAAGAGATCGTTCCGTACATCGATTGGTCCCCATTCTTTCATACATGGGAATTGCGCGGGCGTTTCCCAAAAATATTTGACGATCCTGAGGTTGGCGAACAAGCGCGGCAACTCTACGAGGATGCGCAGAAGCTTCTTCAGGACATCGTAAAAGGGAAGCTGATCACCGCTCGCGGCGTCTTTGGACTCTGGCCGGCCAACAGCGTGGGCGACGATATCGAATTGTACACTGATGAATCTCGTGACGAGGTACTGACTACGTTTCACATGCTGCGCCAGCAGATGGCGAAACCAGCGGATCAGTTCAATTATTCACTTGCCGACTACATAGCTCCGCGGGATTCGGGCCGGCCGGATTATCTTGGGGGGTTTGCAGTAACGGCCGGGCATGGCGCGGATGAACTGGCGAAACAGTTCGAAGCGGACCATGACGACTACAACAGCATCATGGCAAAAGCGCTCGCGGACCGTTTAGCCGAAGCATTCGCGGAGATGCTTCACGAACGTGTGCGCCGGGAATGGGGATACGGGAAAGAGGAGCGTCTTCAAAAGGAAGACCTGATTCGGGAAGCGTATCGAGGGATCCGGCCTGCGGCTGGTTATCCGGCGTGTCCGGATCATACCGAAAAACGTCTCCTGTTTGATCTCCTTGGGGTGGAAGAGAGCGCGGGGATTCATCTAACCGAAAGTTTTGCCATGTGGCCGGGAGCATCGGTCAGCGGCCTCTATTTCGGTCATCCGGATTCAAAGTATTTCGGGGTCGGAAAAATCGGTAAGGATCAAGTTGAGGACTACCACCGGAGGAAGGGAATGTCACTCGAGGAGATCGAACGTTGGCTCGGTCCGAACCTGAACTATGAACCAGGGCGTGTGGTGGTGGCGAGCTAGTGTCCTGTCCCCGAAATTGCATGTACTTTTGTTGCGATCAAAAAAGGTAACCCGGAACTTTATTCGTGGTTTTTGCAGCCCAGCGTCGGTAGGGACGCGCTTCCGCGCGTCCGGCGCTGCATGTCTCGAGGCTTCTTTGTGCTGGTTCTTCTGCATACGCGCGGTTGTGCTCTCAGGGCTGAGGCTCTTTTCAATTAGCCTCCGCCTTTTCGCACGTTCGCGCCTTCATTAGACGTGCGACGTCGGATCGCGCGGGAGCGCGTCCCTCTACCGGCCGAATACCGGCGGCGCCGATGGCATTCGGGGTGCTGCCACAACCTGCAACGCACTTCCGCCGTGCCGGCTGGGCGATGCAGGCTAGGTCCAGGTGCTGCCAGTCGCCGGCTTTTGAATACATTGAAATCCAACCATCCCCGGTTGGTCTGCCCGATCGCCATTTGTGACGAAAACGTCACTTTCTCACTGTTGTCTCGTAGGTTCTCGTACCCGAGAAACGTCCGACCCTCTTTTGCAAAGGATTGTGACTGGCCAAGTGGCCCGTGCAGCCTTGTTCCCCGACGTGAGGTTTAAAAAGCGATACGAATTAAATGAAAACGTTTAACATACGATGTCTGGTTGCCTTAACGGCAACTATCCCATTCATAAGTATGGGTTTTGCGGATCCAGCTACCGATCCCGCCGGTAGTGGAACAACTTACCCAATTAGCCATGTCGTCATCATTTTTCAGGAGAACGTCTCCTTCGATCACTACTTCGCCACATATCCGATAGCACTGAATTTGGCTGGCGAATCTAAATTTGAAGCCAAACCAGGTACGCCAACAGTGAACGGTCTGGACGAGGCACTACTGACCAGTAATCAGAACTCGTTACAGCCGATGCGCCTGGCTCCCTCCCAGGCAGCAACCGCAGATCAAGATCATGAGTACATGGCGGAGCAACAAGCGTTTGACCATGGGCTGATGGACCAATTTGTTGAATTCACTGGGACACCACCAGGTGGTCCGTCGGTCGTCATGGACTACTTCGACGGCAACACGGTTACCGCTCTTTGGAACTACGCTCAGAACTTTTCGATGAGCGATAATTCGTACGGAACAGTGACTGGCCCCTCGACACCGGGCGCACTAAATCTGATTTCCGGACAGACGCACGGCGCGTCCCCTGCAATCACTGACACGGTTATCGATGTTGCTCCTGGTCCTGGTGGTGTTGGTACTGATATATCTGATGCCGACCCGACGGGCGATATCGCTTCAGGCACTCCGACTTTCGCGATGACGGGCAAAAACGTTGGCGACTTGCTTAACGCCAAAGGGCTCACGTGGGGTTGGTTCGAAGGCGGATTCGATAATCCTGCTCAGACGCACATTGGTGCAAATGGCGCTCCGAAGGCCGATTACATCCCGCACCACGAGCCATTCCAGTACTATTCGCAGACGGCTAACCCGACCCATAAGCCACCGACCTCCGTCAAAATGATCGGGTACACGGACCAAGCAAATCATCAATATGATATCACGGATTTTTGGAACGCATTGGACGCGAACAATTTACCAGCGGTCTCTTACCTAAAAGCGCCTGCCTATCAGGATGGTCATGCCGGATATTCCAGCCCAGTGTTTGAACAGCCATTTTTGGTTGAGACGATCAACCGGCTAATGAAATCGCCCTATTGGGACCACCTTGCGATCATCATTTCCTATGACGATTCAGATGGCTGGTACGATCACGCGATGCCTCCCAACGTGAATCAGTCTCAGACTCAGTATGATGTCTTCACCGGAACGGGCCAATCAGGAGCCAATATGCCATTGGGTGGTTATCAAGGTCGCTTTGCGTATGGTCCGCGCTTGCCGCTTCTCGTGATTTCGCCGTACGCAAAGCAGAACTTCGTTGATCACAGCATTAGTGATCAGTCCTCCATTTTGCGGTTCATCGAAGACAACTGGAACTTAGGCCGAATCGGGGATAGCTCCTTTGATACACTTGCGGGTTCCTTGGTCACTATGTTCGACTTTAACTCCCGGCAACGGGCTCACCGATTGATTCTTGACCCTAATACCGGTGAACCCGCGCAACGATGCGCCTGGGAAGATTCGCAATAGACGATTCGTTGAAATTGTTCAACAAGCGGGGAGAGCCTGACAGGTTCTCCCCGCAGCGTTTATGCGCTCGGTGATCTGCCATCCTATGAGAGCTGAACGGCGCGGCGAGAATAGAATCGAGTTGGTGTTATTGGCGGGTGCGATCCTGGCGGCGGGAGGTCTTGCTAGCATCGCCGGCGCGCAGGACACGGTGAATCGAATCAAAAACGCCGATCGAGTAGTGAGCGGTGTTAACGTTCGGGCTGGGTTAGCTGATCTTCCAACCGGCACGACTTGGGAAGGGCTATCGGTAGATTTGACAAAGGCACTGGCGGCTGCGGTCCTTGGAGACCCCAGTAAAGTTAGCTTCGTTAGTACAGACCGTAAGAGCGGCCCGGAGAAGCTGCTAAAGGGCGAAACGAATGTGTATTTGCCGGTTGAACCGATGGCCCTGTCAAAGCTCGCGCGCCTCGGCCTGGCTGCATCACAACCCTTCTTTTTCAATGTGCAGAAGGTCATGGTATCGGAGGATTCAGGGATCACGGCGGTGGCTCAGTTGCGGAACAAATCGATCGCTGTCCAACCCGGTGATGTAGACGAACAGAATGTCGAGATGGCCAACGAAGACCACCTGCGGGATTATTTCCGGCGCGCTGGCTGGCAATTGCTGGTCTTTCCTTTTGAGGAGTGGGACGAAATGGAATCGGCGTTTTTGTCGGGAAGGGTTAGCGCAGTGAGCGCGGAAGAAACGGAGTTGGCTCGACTGCGGGCGGCTAACCGCGAACAAGTCGGCAACGCTCTGATTCTGCCTGAAGTGATCTGCATGGAACCGGTCAGTGCAGTGGTGCGATCGGGAGATTCGAACTGGTTGGCGTTGCTGAACGCGACAATCTCGTTGCTGATTGATGCGGAGTACCTGGGTATCTCCAGTGACAACCTTGAGGTGATGAAGACCGGCAACGACCCTGAGATCCGATATCTGCTTGGCGTCACGCCGGGAATTGGAATTGTTGTGGGCCTGGACGATCGCTGGGGAGAGCGCGTGATCAAGGCCGTGGGAAACTACGGCCAAGTATTTAAACGCGACCTTGGCATCGATTCTGCCTTGGCGATCCCACGCGGCCTCAATGAACTCTGGAACCGTGGGGGTTTGCTGTATTCTGGCCCAATTCGATGACATATCGGTGTCAGCTCAGGCCCGGACAATAGAATGGCTGGAGAAAATGACCGGTCGCTGAGCGGCCTTCATGGCGTGCAGCGCACCAATCGGGCATCTGGGCGAGTTGAGGAGATTACCGCTGGTTAGCGCACACTAACGTCGCAGCTGCCCATGCGCGTTGAGAGAACAGGCCGCCGGTTTTTCCCCGGAGGGGGAGCACAGAAGGGCCCAGGGCTTTAGCCCATAAGCGCTAACTTATTGCAGCGGCGGAGAAGTGCCATTACGCATTTATCCCGGAGGGATTAAAACGAAGGTAGCCCGGCACGAAGTGCCGGGAAAAAGAAAAAAAGACGCTTCCAGTCCCGTAGGGACGGTTGATCAAGGTTTCTTGCAAATGTGTCATTCTCCTTTCCTCGGTCTCGGGGCGGAAAAAAAACAGAAAAGAATAATGTTTTATGATTCGAGAGATTCGAGTACAATCACTGCCATGGGCAATACCTTTTCATGTCTAAACGTCCACTGTGTCTTTAGTACCAAGGAACGGGTTCCTATCTTGAACCCAGAAGTCCGAGAGCGCCTCTGGCCTTATCTGGCGTTTCTAAGAGCGCACGAGGTAGAGTTCGACGAAAAATATCTCTGGGACTAGTGAGCAGATCAACCGTCCCTCCGGGACGAGTCCACTTTTATCTTGTTTCCAGGCACTTCGTGCCAGGCTACTTTCGTTTGGTCCCTCCGGGACAGGATACACTCTTTCGTTGTAGGATTTTCCTTAGGTCAGCGTTTATGGGCTTTAGCCCTGGGTGGTGCGGCCACCCCCAGACCCACCCTGAATGGGCGGCCGAAATTGCTGATTTCAATCCCAAACGTATCGTTCATCGAACGTAATGCGATGCCGCTTCAGCAGCTCACAGGAGATGAGAGAGGGATTGCCCCATATGGATAATAACATCCTACACTTGTGTTATCGCCAGCAAACTCCGCCCTTTCAGTGCGGGGCTTTCGCTTGCGGATCGCACCCAGGGCTAAAGCACCTGGGCTGTTTTCCCCCTTCGGGGGAAGGCCGACCTTCTGCTTGCCTTAACGTGGTGGCGGGGTAAATCCGGGCTGAGAGGAGGGGCGAGGATTGAAGTCGCCTGGGATGTTATTTTTTCTCCCATAGTCTGTGGGCGTGATGTGCAAATGAGTGGTCAAAGGGCTGGTCCCCCAGTGCGGGAGAGAAGTGATGTCAGCGGCAGGAATCTCGGCGTAACTCGCCGATAGCGGCGGGATTGCACCCTTCAAGCGAGCGACACTGAACGCGGACGTCAAATCTCCCACCGGCGTGTTTGGATCATCTTCCGGGCCGAGATTCGATTGGTGATAAAGTGTTTCACCCAGCTTTTGAGCCTCTTTTTCGTCCGGTAAATCTTGCAGCGGTGTCAAGCCGCAAATCAGGTTGATGAATTTGATGACCGAATTGTGATCGCCGAGTTCGTGAGAGATAGCGTGCGCCCTCGCGTAAGGGGAGATCACCAGCAGCGGAATGCGTGGACCGCGGCTAAGCGCCAAGGCGTTTGGATCGTAGGCGATGATCTGCGGCGGAACGTGATCGTAGTCACCCTCGGACTCGTCGTAGGTGATGATGATGGCGCATTGATTCCAGTAAGGACTGCCGGCGATGGCATTGACCTCGCGCGCCACCAGAGCTTCGCTCAACTGCGAATCCGAGTACCCGGGGTGGTCATCGTCGCCTTGGAACTGTGCTTGGACCTTGGGATCACTGTTGAGAGGCGCCAGGCCGGCCTGGTTCTGGAAACCTCCCCGAATGTAAAATACGCCGCCGGCAGTGCCGAGTTTGTCCGCGGCGATATCCGTAAAGAAGTCATTCAAGCCATGGAGGTTGACGCTGATCGCCGGGTTAGCAGCGACGTAACCGAAATAATGCGGCCCGTTGTGGTGACCGATGTAGCTGGTGTGTTCCACACCGTTCTTGTCAGTTGGTTCTGCGTCGTATCCCTCCTCATACCAGCCCCATTTGACGGATGCCTGATTCAGCGTCGTAAGGTAAGGGATGTCATTCTGTAGATCAGCAAGGTCAGCCGTTGCGTTGAGATCCTGCCGACTCAGCAACTCGAATGCGCCGCCCGTAAGGGTGAAAGGGAGGCTGGCGAATGTCAGGTTAATCTGGGCCTTATTGGCATTATCGCGCGGGTTGATCGGCTGTTTGTCTGTACACTTCAGCGGGTCTTTGGCTGAACCCCAGAGCGGATCCGGGTCGTCTTCGACCGGAACGCCGATAGACGCGGCGGCGTTCGCCGCGACGTTGATCGCGGCGGAATTAGGGTGTTTCACCCATTGGGTTGAACCCGACTGTCCGGCAATCATCGCGATAGCATTTGGACTCGAAGGACCGATGATCGTCTGGAAGATGTTGTCGAAGAGGGCAAACTTATTGGCGTAGTTCCACAGGAAGGGAATGATGTCACCATCGACGTAAGCCATCTCGAGCTCGCCATATTGTTTAGCGGCTAACGTTGGAAACTGGGTGTCGAAATGGAGGCCTTCCTCAATCAAGGCGAACTGATCCATCAGTGGCTTGCCATTGACGATGTCCATTTTCTCGACCATCGGGTTGTGAGCATGACTCACATCGTCCAGATCCCAGGGCCCATACTCCTGGCCGAGACGGAAAGGGGAGAACTGCGAGTAGGTCCCGTCAGTATTCAAAATGTACTGGTGAAACCCAGGAGTTTCTTTTTCGGGCTGCGAAAATAGGCCTCGTGCTCCAGGGAAGGTCCCGAAGTATGAATCAAAGGACCGATTCTCCTGAAAGATAACAAACACGTACTTAATATTCTGACGCAGAAGCCCTCTGATTTCCGAGGCACTGCTGAGTTGCTCCTGACCGGCGTCAGTAACATAGGGCGCAATTTCAGCGTTTGGGTTTGGTCCAGTTTGAACCAGGGATTCCTCCTGGCCATAGATGATCGGCGACGCCAGGCAGAAGCCGAGCGTTGTGCACACGCGAATAATATTAATATGATTGGGGTGCATGTCATTATCGAGCTGGTGTTATTAGCAGGTGCGATCCTGGCGGCGGGAGGTGTTCAGACCCCTTGGGGGTTTATTGTCTAAAACATTTCTTCCCAGGGTTAAAACCCTGTATGTGTTTAGGGGCTAAGTCCCGTTGCGGCTTTGCGGCAGTCTTCAATCAGGAGTCTCGAGACTGATTAAGTCTGCATACGTTTGCCGGCGGCGGACGATTTTCGCATCGTTGCCGGAAACAAGGATCTCTGCGGGAAGCGGTCTGGAATTGTAATTCGAGGCCATCGTGAATCCGTAAGCGCCGGCGCTCATGAGGGCCAGAACATCACCGGCTTTTACGTCCGCAAGAGGGCGATCCTGCGCGAAGAAATCGCCGCTTTCGCAAATAGGGCCGACGACATCGACGTTGGCGACCGGTAGATCCTTCGGTTCACGAACTGGGACAATTTCGTGGTATCCCTGGTATAAAGCGGGACGAATGAGATCGTTCATGCCGGCATCCACAATTACAAACTTCTTCACGGGCGTCTTTTTCACATAGCGAACGCGCGTCAGGAGAACACCGGCATTGCCAACGAGGAATCTGCCCGGCTCGAGAAGCACGCGGACGGGAAGGTTTTTCAGGAGCGGGACGATGGCTTTAGCGTACTCGGCGATAGTCAGGGCATGTTTTGGTTCCTCCTCTTTCCACCAGACTTTGTCGCCGCTTTCAAGCGAACCTTTGTAGACGATGCCGATTCCGCCGCCGATGCTGAAAAACTCGATGCCGCAGTCGGACTTCAACTGTTTTACTAATGGCAGCATCTTTTCAATTGCCTGAACAAACGGCTTGGTCTCGGTGATCTGCGATCCGATGTGCATCTGCACGCCACGAATCGCGATATTGCTCATCCTCTTGCCCCGATTGTAGAGTTCCGCAACGCGGTCAACGGCGATTCCGAATTTATCCTCCGTTTTCCCGGTGCTGATGTACTTGTGGGTGTTCGCCGCGACGCCGGGATTTACTCTAATTGCAATTGGAGCGCGCTTCCCAATCGACCTGGCCGTCTCGTTGATCGCGTCCAGTTCTTCCTCCGATTCGACGTTGAAGCTCAGAACCTCGCAACGCAACGCGTACTCGATTTCCTCGCGGCTTTTGCCGACTCCTGCAAATGTGCACTTTGACGGATTTCCTCCGCCTTTAATAACGCGATAGAGCTCGCCGCCGGAAACGATGTCGAACCCGGCCCCCAGTTCCGCGAGAAGGCGGATCACGGCGAGGTTCGAGTTCGCCTTCACAGCGTAGCAGACATCGTGGTTAAGCTCGTGCAATGCCTGGTCGAGCCGTTGATAATGGTCGACGATCGTTTGCGAGCTATAGACGTAGAGAGGTGTGCCAAACCTCTCCGCTGCTTTATCGAGTGGATAGGATTCGCAGGAGAGTTTCCCGCTCTGGTAATGAAATGAATGCATGGTTAAGCCGCTGATTTCGTCTGGTTCTCACAAGCGGTCACAGTATTTGCCATCAGCGTCGCGACAGTCATAGGCCCGACGCCGCCCGGGACAGGGGTTATTGCTCTCGTTCTGGGAGCAACCTCTTCAAACGCTACGTCACCCGTGATTCGATACCCTTTTGGAACGGTCGGATCGTCGACGCGATTGATCCCGACGTCGATTACGACCGCACCTTCCTTGACGTATTCGCTCCGGACGAATCCCGGTCGCCCAATCGCTGCGACCAGAATATCCGCAGTTCGAGCGATGCCAGGAAGATCTCTGCTGCGTGAGTGCGCAATGGTAACGGTCGCGTCCCCGCCTTTACCTTTTCGCATCAGCAAAAGGCCAAGCGGTTTTCCCACGAGCATACTTCGCCCGATGATTACCACATGAGCGCCGCATGTCTCGACACCGCTCTCTATCAGAAGGCGATGGCACCCTAGAGGTGTGCAGGGGACAAGCGCTGTAAGATTACCTATTGCCAGTTTCCCAACATTCATGGGATGAAGCCCATCGACATCTTTTGCAGGATCGATTGCGATCACGATTTTCTCTTCATCAATCTGCGGCGGCGGCGGGGACTGCACGAGGATCCCGTGGATCAACGGATCGGCGTTCAGGTCCAGCACGATGTTCAATAGCTCAGCTTGTGTTGTCTCTTTCGGAAGCTCAATTTTCCGGGAGTAGAATCCGAGCTTCTGCGAAGTCTTGTCCTTGTTCCGGACGTACGCAAGGGAGGCGGGATTATCTCCGACTAGGACGACGGCCAGTCCGGGCGTGATTCCAAGCCGCTTCAATCGCTCGGTTTTTTCGCGGGTCTCCTTGTTCATCCGCTCTGCTACAGCTTTTCCGTCGATCAAGTTCATCTAGTCTCCGATTGCACCAAAAGGTAATTTTCCCGCAATTGAGCAAATAGAGTCATCGCCGCTGCGCGTCTGAAAACGGGGACAGGGCGCAAAAGGCCAATGCTGGTTCCGGTTACTGGAGCCACTCTGTGTGGAATGTCCCTGGCTTGTCGACTCGCTCGTAGGTATGCGCGCCGAAATAGTCGCGCTGTGCCTGGAGGAGATTTGCCGGCAAACGTTCCTGTCGATAACTGTCGAAGTAGGAGAGCGAAGCCGCGAACGCGGGAACGGCGACCCCCGCCTGGATCGCGGTGGCAACCGCGTGCCGCCAATTTGCCTGGCTCTTCTCCAGCAATGCGCTGAAGAATGGATCCAACATCAGATTTTCAAGCTGCGGATTACGATCGAACGCTTCCTTGATGCGATTCAGGAATTTTGCGCGAATGATGCACCCGCCGCGCCAGATCGTTGCGATATCGCCAAAATGGAGATCCCAGCTGTACTGTTTGCCGGCGGCTGCGAATAACGTGAACCCCTGCGCGTAGGAAATAATTTTCGAGGCGTAGAGCGCGTCACGAACTGCGTCGATCAGTTTTGCCTTGTTCCCCTCGTATTTGAACGATTGCGGTTTGGGCAGGATCTTTGAAGCGCGCACTCGCTGATCTTTCATTGAGGAGAGTACGCGCGCTTCGACCGCTGCGTTAATTGTCGAAACTACCACGGCCTGGTCGATCGCCGATTGAAGCGTCCACTTTCCTGTCCCTTTCTGGCCTGCTTTGTCGAGGATGACATCGACCAGCGGTTTGCCGGTGTCCGGATCTCTCCGACGAAAGATGTTCGCCGTGATCTCTATTAGAAAACTGTCGAGATCCCCTTTGTTCCAGGTGTCGAACACCTCGTGTAGTTCGCCGGCGTCCAGGCTGAGGACATCGTGGAGAATGGCGTATGCCTCGCAGATGAGCTGCATATCGCCGTACTCGATGCCGTTATGGACCATCTTGACGTAGTGTCCGGCGCCCCCTGGCCCCATGTAGCGGCAACACGGTTCGCCTTCAACTTGCGCAGCGATCTTGCGGTAAATCGGTGAAACAATTTCCCAGGCGTTCTTTGTCCCGCCGGGCATAAGAGAGGGCCCTTTCAAGGCGCCTTCTTCGCCGCCCGAGACTCCGATCCCGAGGTAGTTCAGACCTTTTGCGGACAAGGTTTCTTCGCGACGCTGAGTGTCGCTATAAAGAGAATTGCCGCCGTCAATCACCACGTCGCCTTTGTCAAGGTGAGGCAGCAGTTGGTCAATGACCGCGTCGACGGCTGCGCCCGCCTTCACCATGATCATTATCTTGCGAGGTTTGGCGAGACTTGCGACAAACTCCTCGATCGTCTTCGTGGCCACGATGTTTTTGCCAGCCCCGCGATTGGCCGCAAACTTTTGGGTGACCTCCGTCGTCCGGTTGAAAACTGAGACCTGGAAGCCCTTACTCTCCATGTTTAGGACGAGATTTTCGCCCATGACAGCGAGGCCGATCAGGCCGATATCAGATGAGTTCATGCGTTGGGAAACAAAGGTTGAAATGACTTTAGCTGTTTCGCAGTATCTAACAACCAGGGAGGTTGGCAATGGAGTTTTGCGAGGTCCGAATAACTAAAGAGCCTCTCGATTTGGCGCGCGCGCATTTTTCGTCCACTGAAGGCGCCGTGGTCGATTTCTTTGGTGTCGTTCGAACAATTGAAAATGACAGAGTGATCGACGGAATCGAGTACGAAGCGTTCGAGGCGATGGCAGAGCGACAACTAACCCTGATTGCGGACGACGCGAGCGAACGGTACGGATTGCCGCTCGTAGTCATTCATCATCGTATCGGCTTTGTGAGGGCCGGAGATGCTTCGCTATATGTGCGGGTTTCGGCACGCCATCGGCGTGCAGCGTTTGAGGGAAGCAGCCAGATTATTGAGAGGCTTAAAGAATCGGTGCCTATTTGGAAGCATCCAGTGTACGCGACGGTTCAGATTGCATGACAGTCCCTAACCAGTTGACGATTCTTCGCCTTATCCTGACTCTGCCGTTCGTGGCCGCGCTCAGCCTGCAGTTTCCGGGGGCCAAAATATTGGCGGTCGGGTTGTTCGTTTTCAGCAGCATCACCGATTTCGCCGATGGATACATCGCGCGCCGGTTCAACCAGATCACCGATTTCGGCAAGTTGATGGACCCGCTTGTGGACAAGATTATGACGATGTCCGCATTCATCTGCTTGATATCGCTCGGAAGCATTCCTGCCTGGGCGGTGATCGTTATTTTGAGCCGGGAATTTTTGATTACCGGACTTCGCCTGATCGCAGCGAGTCGCGGGAAAGTGCTCCCGGCCGAACGATTGGGGAAGCTCAAAACCGTCTCGCAGATTGCTACGATACTTTATTGGCTGCTTTTGGTGGCGGTTTTGGAGCAGTTCGGCTCCGCGATTGCGCCACCGATCGTGACTTCTCTAAACATCGTTGGACTTGGGCTCGTCCTGTTCACAGTGGTGCTAACGCTTTGGTCCGGGATATCGTACTTCGCAAAAAACTGGGATCTGGTAAGCGACATGTAGCGCTGTAGCATACGGGTTCGGGTTGGCCGCACGCCGGTAGGGACCGAACCAAAGTAGGATAGGCGTCTCGCCTGTCCATTAGCGCGCGAGAGATAGCAAGGACATGAAGAATGTCCGCGAGCCAAGATCAGAAATGTATCCCTCGGTCAACGGATTTGACAGGCGAGTCGCCTATCCTACTTTGAGCCGGTCCCTACCGGCTCTTTGTTCGCGCATCGACTTTCGCGTAGTGCGCCGGGCAGCCTATCAATTTGCAGTTTCCGCCCTGTCGCGTACTTCTTTCTATTCAGCATCATGATATCCTTTCTCGACGGCGAACTTGTTGAGGCGCTGCCTACGCAGATCGTCATCTCGGTCCATGGCGTCGGGTACCTCGTCCAGATTCCTCTCTCGAGTTTCGATCATTTGCCGCAGATCGGCGCGCGCTTGAAATTGTTGACTCAACTCGTAGTCCGGGAGGATGCGCATCTTCTCTTCGGATTTGTCACTCCCGCCGAGCGAGATCTTTTCAGACTCCTCGTGCAGCATGTTACCGGGGTGGGACCGAAGATTGCATTGGCGGTTCTGAGCGGGATGAGCGTCGGCCAGTTCAAGGCGGCCGTTGTTAACGGGGATATCGGCGCATTGTCGAAGATCAGCGGGCTTGGCAAGAAGACCGCGGAAAGAATTGTTTTGGAATTGAAAGACAAAATTGGCGTTGCGGCTGCTTGGGAGCATGCCGCTTCCGGACAGAACGACCAGCAGGCCAAGGCGAACGATGCAGTCTTGGCCCTTCTCTCTTTGGGCTTTAAACAAGTCGAGGCGCAACGGGCCGTCCGCGAGATTCTGTCGCGGGAGAAAGCAATGGACACCGAAGAACTCGTTCGGCGGGCGCTTAAATTGCTAGCATAGTCTCCTGTCCCCGAAATAACATGGATCAATCGGTCGCTCTAGAGCGCATTCAACGCGTGCGCGAACGATTCCCTGAAAAGGGATTGTTCGCGCAGAAGGAGTGGCTGATTTCGCCGGAACCGTTCCTGATCAGTCCACAGTTTGCGGGCGAACTTGAGCGGCTCGGGCATTGGCTGCTCAAATTCGTCAAGGCGTCGAACCTGCTTTACCGACTGAGTGTCGCAGGCAAGAAGCCGCCCTGGATCGCCGAATACCTGGACGCCGGAAAACCGCCCGAGCTTGTGGCTATTTCGAGGCGGTATCGCTACGAAATTCCTCAGGTCATTCGCCCTGACCTCATTCTCACCGACAACGGGTACGCGATTTCGGAACTGGATTCGGTGCCGGGCGGGATTGGACTTACCGGGTGGCTAAATCAGACTTATCGCGATCTTGGTTTCGATATCCTTGGCGGCGCGGATGGGATGATCGACGGATTTCATTCAATCTTGCCCGAAGGGGTGATTGCCGTCTCGAAGGAGTCGGACACATATCGTCCGGAAATGGAGTGGCTCCGCGACCAACTGACAGCCCGATACGGACGGCATTGGCGGGTCGAAGAGGCGGAGAGATGGGATTATCGATCGCCTGAGCCGGTTTACCGATTCTTTGAGATGTTCGATCTAGTGAATCTGCCCTCGGTTGGTTCGCTAGTCGAAGCGGCTCAATCGGGTGGGTTGCGTATTACGCCGCCGCTCAAACCGTACCTGGAGGAAAAGCTCTGGTTTGGTCTTTTCTGGTCAAGACCGCTCCAGAATTTTTGGCGGCGCGAATTGCGGGCAAACCATTGGACAAAGCTGAAGCGCTCGATTCCGCAGACCTGGGTGATCGACACAACACCCGTCCCGCATCATGCCGTGATCCCTTCGCTTGAGATTCAAGACTGGCGCGAACTGAAGAAATTCAGCCAAAAGCAGCGGGAATTCGTTTTGAAGGTGAGCGGATTTTCAGAGCTGGCGTGGGGAAGCCGCGGCGTCTACGTCGGACAGGATTTGCCCCAGCGAGAATGGGCCGAAAGCGTTGAACAGGCCATAGCTTCATTTCACGACGGGCCCTTTATCCTTCAGCGCTTTTTCAAGGGTAGGCTCGTCAGACAGCCGTTCTTCAATCCGGCGACAGATTCGCTCGAAACACTCGTCGGACGAGTTCGACTTTCTCCGTATTATTTTGTGATCTCGGATAACGAAGTTCGTCTCGGCGGAGCGCTCGCAACGATTGCGCCGGCCGACAAAAAGATCGTACATGGCATGCGCGACGCAGTAATGGTACCGACCGCAGTCGATCTGGGCAATGGAAGAGCTGAGGGCAGCTGGCTCCGGAATACCGTGACGGCAATGTAGGATAGGCGTCTCGCCTGTCTCTCTCGCATAAAGGATAGGCGTCTCGCCTGTCTCTCTCCAGCCCATGTTTAACACGCGTGTTAAACATGAGCTATCATAAGCGTGGCTAACTAACTACCGTTGGAAAAGAGCCAAGCTGTCACCGGAGGGGGAGCCGTTGGACAGAGAGACAGGCGAGACGCCTATCCTACGTTAGCGCTTGAGCTCGATCTCGCGTTCCTTCGCGACAGAGTCCGCGACCGCTTGGACTACCCGCATATATTGGACACCCTGGGCGAACCCAGGTTGTGGCTGAATGGAGGCCGGGGAGCGAACCGCTGCAATAAAATCCTCTTCGACTCGCCAATGCTGTTCGAGCTCATGCGGTACTTCGATTTCGCCTGCGCGCTTTTCTCCGAGGCGCCCGCCATAAATTCGATCTGCTGTGAAGTCGTAGGTGAGCATCCCTTCGCTGCCGAATGCCTGCAAACGTTCAGAATCCTCGAACGGCGCAACGCCGCTGAACTCCATCACGCCTTCCATGCCGTTCTCAAATTTGCACAGAACGATCACCAGGTCAGGGATACGGATTTCATACCCGTGCCGGACAGGATTGATGGTTTTCTGGTGAGCGAAAACGTGGGTAATACGACCAAACCAGCGCTGAACCACTTCGGCGTGAATTCCCAGCGTCAGTACGTTCAATCCAGACAACTCGTCGCGCTGTCTCCAGTGAGGCGGCGCTTCCGGATCGATGTATTTCCCGGAGAGACTCTGAAGGCGAAGGTGATGCGGTTCCCCGAGGAATCTGTCCGCGAGCATTTTCTGCACGAAAAGGTTGCCACGCATTCCGTGGGGAGCGGGGCAGACCATTGTGACCAGGTGGGGGTTTCGCAGAGAAGCCGCGTACATCTCCTCGGCTTCCGAAAGATTCAAAGCCATTCTTGCCTGAGTGAAAACATGTTTACCGGCCTCGAGCGCAGAGACGGCAATGGTCGAGTGGAGATAAGGTGGGGTTCCAATCCAAACGATGTCGATGTCCGGATCCGCAACGAGTTCCGCCCAGTTCGCGAAAGGGGTCGCCTCTGGAATGTATTTGCGACAACAGTCCTCAGAGCTCTCGTAGGACGAATTGCAGACGGCGACAATTTCGACATCCGATATTTTTCGCAGTGCAGGTAAGTGGCGCGCCTTCACGACGGTCCCGGCGCCGACGATGCCGATTTTAATTTTGGGTTGCCGTGTTGGCATAGCTTAGCTCTTCAGTCAGACATTCTGAGGACCCCATCGTTTAAAAGGAAGCTGTGGGGGATGAGCATCCAACTTTTGGCCCCGGGTGCCAATGAGTTTCTTATCTCATCGGTAATAATCTTCGAGCACCATCGCAGAAGGCGGCGTGCAGATCCGTTGCAGGCATAGTTCCCAGGTTTTCTGGCCTTTGACGATCTCGATTTCGACGCGCAAATAATAGATAGGGACCTCCAGCAGGTCGATCAGCGGGAAGCGAACCGCATCCTTTTCGGTCGTGATCACGGCGCTGACGTCCCGCCGAACGCATCGCTGCAGAAATTGGGTCAGTTCGCGTTCCGTGTAGCGGTGGTGATCTGCAAAGTGCCGCGACAATTCGATATTTGCTCCGAGCCCCCGGAGGCCCGACTCGAAACTTTCCGGCGCGGCAATCCCGCAAAACGAACCAATGTAAAGCCCGTTCAAATATTCGAGCGGCAACCGTTCGTCTTTGTAGACATGCTTCAAATAGAGCGGCCTGTGGCGGCACTCGATAATTTCGGCAGTCCGATTGTAGCGCCTGATCCGGCGGATCAGGTCGTCATTCGACTCGCCGTCGCATTTCGTAATAAGAATGTAACTGGCGCGTCTCAGGTTTCGTGGCGGCTCGCGCAACGTGCCGCGTGGCAAGAGGTGCTCATTGCCGAAGGGTGCCTGGCGGTCAACGAGCACAATGTCGATACGATGCTTCAAATGGAGATACTGCAGACCGTCGTCGAGCAACAGCGTGTCGACGTCGAGATGTTTAATGGCGTGCAAGCCCCCTTTGACCCGGTCCTTGTCGACGACGACCGCGACACCTTTGAGGTTTGACGCGAGCATGTATGGTTCGTCGCCCGCAGTGGCGGAGTCGAGAAGGACGCTCTTGCCGTCCGAGACGATTCGGGGCGGATTTTCCGATCCTTGAGCGAGGAGTTTCTCCCACCAGGTGGTCTTGTGGCGACGGTCGACGCTCTTGTAACCGCGACTTAAAATCGCAACCCGGCGTCCGCCATTTTGGAGAGCTTTGGCAAACTTCTCGACAACCGGCGTCTTACCAGTTCCCCCGACCGTGAGGTTACCGATACTGATCACGGGGCACCCGAGCTGCCGGTCTTTCAGAATCCGATTCCGATAGAGATAGAGGCGGAATTGGACGATCGCAAGGTACAGGAATGAAAGAAGGCGCAATACGACGCGCAACAGCCCCGCGCGGAATCCTTGCCTCTTTTCGAGGATGACTTCGATCGCGTACTGCTCCAGTTCATCAAGTCGGCGCGGCATGCTTTAGCCCGGAGATTCCATGACGTTTCGACGTCATGCAATCTCCGCCTCCCTGAATCAACTCAGAGAGTTGTTTTACCGCGGCCGAATCCTTCAGGCGCCAATTTCTCTCCCCCCCTTCCCTCCTTCTCGCACGACCTTTCCGGACACTTATATGATCCGTGCCCCGGTGTTGTCTGCGGCCACGATCACGATCTTCGCCTGTTCTCCCGGTGCAGCCCTGTCGAGCGCGGCTCCTACCTTCTCGGGGTCCGACAGCGTCACACAGGCGACCGTCGACCCTGAGCCGCTCAGGAATCCGCCCAATGCGCCTGCGTCGACTGCGGCGCGGAGAAGCCGGGGAAGGAACGGAACAAACTTTTCGCGGTAAGGCTGGTGTAACCGGTCGACAAATGCGTTTCGCAAATATTCGTATCTACCGGACGCGAACGCAGCGGCAATCAGCGAGGCGTTCCCAAGATTCTCGACCACATCATGTTGTGAGAAATCGGTTGGGACCACCGATCTTGCGTCGGCCGTTTTTACTTCAAAATTTGGGATGAACAGCACGAACCGGAGACGCGGATCGACATCGAAGCGCACCACGCTCTTACTCGTCTTCGAAACGATCGTGAATCCTCCGTAGAGCGCCGCCGCTGCATTGTCGGGATGGCCCTCAAGCTGCGCGCAAAGATTGCAAATTTCCTCCTTCGACAGACCGCTTTTCGTAATCCTGTCCAACGCCAGCAATACCCCGAGGCGAAGCGTCACGCTGCTGCCGAGTCCACGAGCTTGTGGAACCTCTCCAGCGATCGAAAAGCTAAACGGAAACCGGGTTTCACCGGTATGAGTAAAGAACAGCTCTGCTGCTTGCTCTGCGATTTCCGGCACGGGGCCCGGGTTGTGGTCCGGCTCGATCTTGATCCAATTCCAAAGTTGCAAAGAAGTTCCCAGGCAATCGAAGCCGGGGCCCAGATTTGTCGTTGAGGCCGGAACTTGAACGTTGACCATCATGCGAAGTAGAAGCGCGAAAATGAACCACACCGAATCCTGAATCAACACCGGACATTGGTGTCCAAAATAGGTTTCTTCCGCTCTTTCAGCGCGGCGCTGATATTAATACGTATGTACCCAGGGTTCCGCTCCTGCACCATAAGCGCTAACTTAAGGCTAAATTATCCTACAACGAAAGAGCGTATCCTGTCCCGGAGGGACCAAATGAAAGTAGCCAGGTACGAAGTGCCTGGAAACAAGAGAAAAGCGGACCGTCCCGGAGGGACGGTTGATCTGCTCGCTAGTGGTTCCTTGCAAAAATAAGCGGGATAATTGTCCTCGCCGCTGGCCTCAAAAATCCTGATTGTTTGACGATCAGAATAAGGGAATAGGATATCTTCCGGGACAATCGGGTTCTTTTTGCTGCGAAACTGGGCGCCTTCTTGCTTCCTTCCTTCCCCAATCGTCCTCGTCCTTCGTCGTCGTTCTCGACCTCGCTCTTTGATCGTTGATTCCGGTTCACGTTCAGGTTCCGGTTTTTAGCTGTGCCCTGTCCGGCAGATCGAAGCCACCACCCAGTTCCAAGATCGAGAACGAGAACGACGACGAGGACGAGAACGACAATACCGCTTATTTTTGCGGGTAACTACTAGTCCCAGAAATATTTTTCGTCGAACTCTACCTCGTGTGCTTTTAAAAACGCCAGATACTCCTCTTGAAAAGTTCGAGTCCGAGGAAAGGAGAAATGACACATTTGCAAGAAATCTGATCAACCGTCCCTACGGGACTGGACGTGGCCTTTCTTCTTTTTCCAGGCACTTCGTGCCACCTGCAAATTTTCGAACCCGCAGCAGCCTGACCTGCGGGAGCAGGTTCCTATGTGCGCCTGAGAGTGCGCACCAACAGTGGGGTGAAAGTCCCCATCGGACAGAACACTGGCTGTCCGTAGCGGAAGGTAACTGCGTCGCCGAGGGGCGGGGTGGGGAGCAAGCGGAAGCGAACGACCAGTCCATAATTAAGAAAATGATGAACTCGATACGGCCTGATGCATTGGCGAGCCTGCGTAGGAAAGGCGAAGCCCAGGACGGAAGCCGCCCCGAAAGGGAAAGCGGCAACTTCGCGACCTGACCTGCGGCGAGACAGTGAGCGCAGGGACAGGAATGCATGGGGTGGGTGGAGATAGAATGGTCGGAAGTTGGGGCGACATGAATCAGGGATCACAATTCGGGAAAGGAACGGCGTTCATGACCGACGAGCGGACCGAAGAACCGTGCCCGAAAGTGACAGAGCCTTCGTAAGAGCGAGGAAGCGGGGTAATGCCTGTGGAGCAAAGGAAGGCAGGAAGGTGGAGACGACGAATAAAAGAATGAAGGAAACCGCACCGCAAATGTCCTGTGGACTCAATAGGTGAAGAGCAACCCAAGTACGCAAACCTTTAACTTTTTGCTCGAAGTCTGTTGGCCGCCTTGGAAACGAGAGTCAATTATTGCTCAAACCTGAATGAGCAATGGATGCGTCGGCTGATCTTTTGAAAGTTAACCACCGACTGGAGAGCCGAGTGCCAGAGATTGGCCTGCTCGGTTCGGAGGGAGGGGCGACCTCATCCGTCGTCCCTACCCCTATCGCTCAAAAAATTTGTTTGTTGAGGCGCGACCCTTGTAAACTATTGACGGACATGACAAATCAACCCGACGAACAATCAATCCCATTGAGGTCCGATGGGCGCGTCAGTAGCGAACTTAGAGCCCTCAGTTTTACCCCGGGTATCGCACCGAACGCGGACGGGTCAGTACTGATCGCTACCGGCAATACACGGGTAGTCTGCGCGGCGACAATTGAGCCGGCGGTGCCGAGATGGATGAAGGAACAAGGAGTTGGCGGCGGGTGGATCACAGCCGAATATTCGATGCTGCCGTATTCGACACTGACGCGGCGCCCGCGCGACGTTTCGAGAGGGAAATTGGATGGCAGAAGTATCGAGATCCAGCGCCTGATAGGGCGCGCCCTGCGAGCGGCAGTCGATCTCGATGCTCTGGGCGAGCGAACGCTCTGGATCGATTGCGATGTTCTGCAGGCGGACGGCGGGACAAGAACTGCATCGATTACCGGTGCATGCGTTGCAGCCGCCCTCGCGTGCGGAGCGCTCTTGGACCGAGGCGAAGTCGCGCGCTGGCCGTTGACTTGTCTAGTCGCCGCGGTGAGCGTCGGGGCGGTTGGTGGACACTCGCTGCTCGATCTCAATTACGAAGAAGACAAAAACGCGACGGTCGATTTGAACCTTGTCATGACGAGCAAGGGGGCGTTCGTCGAACTCCAAGGTGCCGGCGAGGAAGCTACTTTTTCAAGGTCAGAGCTCGATCAGATGCTCTCCCTCGGGGAATGCGGAATCGAACAGCTAATTGTTAGACAGCGCGAGTTGTTAAAGTCGACTGTGAGCAATCTGCCGGATTTTTGAGGATAGCGATTTTTGAGCACAGAGACGGTAACATACGCGTCCTGCATATATTCCGTTTGCCTTCCCTACACTGTCAATCCGCGAAGGTGGATCGGGAGGCGAGCAATGAGTTCGCCGTGTTTGTGGAGGTGAATGTGATCGTGAAGATTTGTGACCACGCAAACGTGATTCGGGATGATGCAAACGCGTTCGCCGATTTCTGGTTTTTGTGCGGAGCGCCCTAAATCGAGAACGCCGTGTTCTTCGCTGAGCCGTGCGATCGAAGCGTCCGGGTAGTCGGGGAGCAGGCCGTATCCCTCTTGAGGTTTCGATGGGAGGAGGTCGCTGGAAAGCGTCTTGCTGCCGGCGTCGATGATCGCGCGGTCGGCCGTGGGCCGGCTCACGACCGTTGCAAGAATTTTGAACGCGCACGCTTCTTCGGTGGCGGCTCCGGCATCGATCATCATGCGATCGTTATAGATGTAGGTCCCGGCACGCATTTCTGTCACACCTGGTGCGAGCTTGTGCGTGAAAAAGGCGGGTTGCGATCCGCCACCGGAAATAATTGGGACGCCGATCCCGGCGTTCCTGAACAGCGGCAACGCGATGCCGAGGAACTCGGTTGTTTTTGACGTGGTCGGAAAGGTGAGCAGACCCTTGAATTCGATATTCAAATATTTCACGGCCTCCTTTGCGAGTTCGAGCGCCTGCTCCGGTGTCTGGACTCCCTGGCGTTTGGCGCCGGATTCGAATTCAATGAGAAGACCGATCGGACTGGCTGCGTGCTGCGCGGCCGAAGCGACAGCTTCCAACGCATTCCTGTTATCGATAGCAACCGTCATTCGTGCAAAATTCGTCAGGTGCGCCAGGCGTTCTGCTTTCGGCTGCCCGATCACGTTGTACGTCAGCAAGATGTCCGTAATCCCCGATTCCGCCATTGCTTCCGCTTCCCCGAGCTTCTGGACCGTGATTCCGATGGCACCGGCCCGTATCTGTTCATGTGCAAAGAGTGGGAGCTTGTGCGTCTTGATGTGAGGCCGAAGTTTGATTCGGTGTGCGTCACAATAACCCTGGAGCCGTCGGATATTGCGCCGAGCAATTTCGACGTCCACGACTGGGACAGGGGTTTCCAAGTCGGTGATTTGCATGCGTCCGTCAGCCGATACAGCGTCTCAGGATCCGTTCGATCTCAGTGCGGTCCAGGTTTTTGCCAATGAAGACGAGTTGGCTAAAACGCGGCTCGTCTTTCGCCCAGAGCCGGTCCCAATAGATTGTGAAACGGTTGTTGACCCCGTGGAAAACGGCCCGGCGCGGTGTTCCTTCGATCCAGAGGATCCCTTTAGAGCGGTAGATTTTTGATTTTTCGGAGAGTTCCTGGAGCTCGGTTTCAAGACGCTCGATTGCAAGCGGTTGATCTAAGCTGAAAGAAAAAGACCCAATATCCGAGTGGTTGTTTTGCTTGAGTTCATCAAGCAAATCGGGAGTCACGGTCAGTTTGCGGTCCAGGTCGAAAACGTTCAAATCCAGTAGTTCCTTCAAGTTCACGCGAGAATTTTGCGTGTGAAAGATGCGGGCTTGCGGATTGAGACGGAGAATCTGATTCTCGAGAGCAGCCAGAGTTTCCTCGGTGACGAGATCAACCTTATTGATCAGGATAAAGTCGGCGAGCGCCACCTGTTCGCGGGCGACCTCGGCTTCCTCGAGTTGGGTTGGAAGCTGTTCTGCGTCGACGACTGTGATGATTGAATCCAGCCGCGCATATTGCTGCAGTTGCGGAATATTCAGGAAGGTCTGTGCAATCGGCCCCGGATCAGCCACGCCGGTGGTTTCGATGAGGATATAGTCGAGCTTGTCGCGTTTGAGCAGCTTCTGGACGCCCTTGACAAGATCTTTCCGGACGGTGCAGCAAACGCAGCCGTTGCTCAGTTCGATCATATCTTCGGGCTGCGTTTCAACCAGTTTCCCGTCGATTCCGACTTCGCCGACTTCGTTAATGATCACCCCGAACCGGTAATCGGTCTGCTCTTTTAAGATATAGTTCAGGAGTGTAGTTTTCCCCGCACCGAGGAACCCGGTGAGGACGCTGACAGGGATGACTTTGTTCGGCATCATAGAATAAAACAAAAAAGAGCGATCCGGCGTGGCCGGATCGCTCGGAAAGATAACGCAAAAGTTGCCTTACACCAACCCGGCCTTCTTCAACGTCTTGAAAGCGCCGTTCTTAGAGATTGTCTTGAGAGCGCGTGCAGTGAGCTTGAGTGTCACAAAGCGACTGAGCTCCGGTACCCAGATCCGCCGAGTCTTAAGGTTCGGCGTGAAACGCCGTGGGGTATTGGCGGTAACATGCTGACCGACGCCACCCTTTTTCTTGGCCATACCGCGCCGATGAATTACGTGACCCTTTGCAGGTTTGGCGCCAGTGATGCTGCATTCTCTAGACATTTTGAGTTCTCCTGGTGAAGGGCCCGCAAGATCCGCACCTTTCCTGTAGTCGTCAAGGCGAAAATTGTTTGGTCCATCGCGGAACAATCAGCGCAAGGTTCGACTTTTGCTCCCCCCTCGCGGAACAGCGCAGGTGTGCTACGGTTTCATTCGAATGAAGCGGAAGGTTCTCTGCGGCTTTCTTTGCATCTGCATTTTACTGAATGTACTCGTCGGCCTGAGGATATTGGATTCAAGTGCGGCGGCTTCCGACGATCACGGAATCGATTATGCCGCGATCGCCGGGTTCACCAGAGCAATCCAGGTGATCCGTCAGGACTATGTCGACCCGGGTGCGGTGTCGTATAAGAAGCTAACCTACGCGGCGCTACATGCGATGTTGCCGCACCTCGATCCGCACAGTCAGTTCCTGGAGCCGGACGATCTGAAGGACCGGGAAGATGAGACACGCGGAGAATTTGGTGGATTCGGCTTTACGATTTCCGGCAAAGACAACGCGATTACGATTTTGTCCACGATGGAAAACAGCCCAAGCGCACGGGCTGGAATCCTGCCTGGAGACCAGATCGTCGCGATCGAAGGGAAATCAACGCTCAACATGCCGATTGAGGAGCTTAACCAATTGCTGCGCGGCCAGCCAAATCAGCGGCTCACTTTGACGATTTACCGGCCGGCAACAAAAGAGACAAAAGCGTACGAAATGCGACGGGAGATCATTAAAGTCGCAAGCGTCGTGGATGCGAAAATTTTGAATCCGAGCGATACCGGGGGAATAAAGATCGGGTATCTGCGAATCACCGAGTTCACCGAACCGACGGCGCACGAGCTATCTGACAAGCTGGATGCGCTGGAGGCGGATGGGATGCAAGCGTTAATAATGGATCTTCGGTTCAACCCGGGCGGACTTCTAACGAGTGCGGTCGATGTGTGCGGGCTGTTTTTGCCCCCTCGCACGTTGGTTGCCTATACCGAGGGCCGGGACGCTGCGGAGCGCCGCGATTACTACACGGACAGCAGCAATCGGCAGAGACCGGCTTTTCCGATGGCAGTGCTGGCAAACGGTCTTAGCGCCAGCGGCGCCGAGATTGTGACCGGCGCACTTAAGGATCTCAAGCGAGCGATCATTATCGGCGAGACAACGTTCGGGAAGGGAGTCGTGCAAACACCGATGCCGCTTCCCGATGGTTCCGCGCTTTGGTTGACGACGGCGAAGTACTACACTCCCGGCACGCAAGTCATTCAGGAAAAAGGGATTGCACCCGATATTGAATCGACCGTCGACACGGACCGCGAACGAGCGCTTCTGCTCAGGCAGCGGGGCGGATTGTTTACGCCGGAAGAACAAAAGCTCGTCCAGGAAACATCTGACACGCAGCTCGAACGCGCGGTGGATGCATTGCGCTGTTTGATTATCTATAAGCAATATGCGAAGCGGTAGAACGGTACGATTACGATTAGAGTCGGCAATCTGGGACTAGCACGCGGCGTTTTTCGGATTAATGCTGATCCGATGCACTACCGGAAATTAGGAAAAACGAATTTTAGTGTCTCTGAAGTCAGTCTTGGCGCATGGCAAATCGGGGGCGGCTGGGGGGATGTATCGGACGCGAGCGCGGAGCAGGTGCTTCGCGCTGCGATAGAGCGTGGAATAAACTTCATTGATACTGCCGATGTCTATGGAGATGGCCGCAGCGAGCGATTCATCGCCAAAGTCCTGGTCGAGACGCGCGCGGATGTGATTGTTGCGACGAAAGCGGGCCGGAGGCTGCAGCCGCATGTCGCCGAGGGATACAATCGTGAAAATTTGACCGCCTTCGTCGAACGGAGCTTGAAGAACCTGCAACGCGAGACTCTCGACCTCGTGCAATTGCACTGCCCGCCAACCGAAGTTTATTATCGGCCGGAGGTTTTCGCTGTGCTCGACGATCTGAAGAAGGTCGGCAAAATCCGTCATTACGGCGTGAGCGTCGAAAAGGTCGAGGAAGCGATTAAAGCGACTGAATTTCCCGGAGTCGCGACGGTGCAGATCATCTTCAACATATTCCGGCAACGGCCGAAAGATCTGTTCTTTTCGCTCGCGCAGCAACGCGATGTCGGGGTTCTCGTCCGTCTGCCGCTTTCGAGCGGTCTGCTATCGGGGAAAATCACACGCGAGACCGCATTTGCCCCGGACGATCATCGGAATTTCAATCGGAACGGCGAGCAATTCGATCGGGGCGAAACGTTCTCCGGGGTCGACTTCGATGTCGCACTCGACGCGATCGAAGAGATTCGGCGATTGGTTCCGGAGGGGGTAACGATGGCGAACTTCGCACTACGTTGGATACTTGATCATAAAGCGGTCAGCTGCGTGATACCCGGCGCACGGAATGAGCAACAAGTCGTCCAGAATGTTTCGGCCTCCGATCTCCCATCATTAACACCGGACCAGGAAAAGGCGCTGGCGGCATTGTACCACGACAAAATCAGCGCGTTGGTTCATCAACGCTGGTGAACTTTAGCCCGCATTGAGTAGGCGAAGCGTCCCCGCTTTGCGGCTCTTCAAAGGGGCGCAAACCGAGACGGTTCGCCTACATTTTGACGCCTCCGCGAGCTCTGAATCGCGCTCGGATCGGTTCACTGTTTTTCCTCCTGCAGGTACCGGATCCGCTTGTTGACGTCGGTGTTGATCGAGTGGTACGGCTGGGCAAGGTTAGCCGCCGCAAAAAGGGTGCGCCGGATGTGCTCCATGTCGTCATCGCCGATAGCGTCTGTGAAAATCGCCTGGAGGTAGTTAATCCCCAGGCGAGATGGTTTCATCTGGATCGGATCATAAAACTCCGGGTACATCCGGCGCGCATGGATGTGACCCCAGCGATCCCGGAACCGATTTGCGTCGTAGCCGCTGACCTGGAATCCCTTTGCGGCGGTGTACTGGAGGATTGAAACCGCGTTGTTCCGGCCCTCAACCAGTAACTCCACTGCCTTCGCGCCGAGCTGCGCAGCGTAAAACCTGTCGAAAACGATCGGGCGGCCTCCCCGCTGCGTGTGTCCGACTTTTCTGGTAAAGATCGCTTCCCGAGCAGAGTCCCCGCGCCGGTAGGCTTGAAAATAGCGATCCCCGATCATGGTGATTAACCGGTGGCGCAGCGCTTCTGCAGCGCCGCTCAGAGCGATGTTGCCGGCCGGATCGGTTGTTCTGGTTTCCGCACCGAGTTCGTTGCCCTGTTCGTCAACAATTCCTTCGCCGCAGACGATCACCACGTTCTTTTGCAAATCGTAGAGATCTTTTACCCGCTCGACCAGGTGCTCAATGTTTAACGCGTGCTCGGGCACCAGGATGATGTCCGGCCGTCCGTATGCCGAGCCGAGAGCAATGTATCCTGAGTGCCGTCCCATCACTTCTATAATGGCGATCCGTCGATGGCTTTCTGCTGTTGTCCGAATCCGTTCCACACCGCCGGCCGAGACAAAGACGGCCGTTGCGTATCCGGGTGTCACGTAGTTTACCAGATAGTCCAGGTCAAAAATCCTCTGCCATTTGCTGTGTTCATATCGGTAGCCGGTTTTTGAACTCGGGTCTTCGACACGAATCCATTCACTCGGTTCTTCGGGATAGTTGAGTCCGAGATCGTTATCGATAGTTTTTGGCGCCAGGACCGTTTGCAGCCGCTCGGCGAGCGGCTGCAGACCGTTCAAGGTACCGTCCCCACCGACGCAGACGAGTCCTTCGATCCCGAGCCGTTGCAGCCGATGCGCGATGAGATCGAGTTCCTCCGTCTTTTCGGGATCGACGTAGTCGCGCGATGACCCGATCAACGTGCCCCCTTTCGTCGGATCCATTTCCGGGATCTCCTGGTAGAGCGGGTTCAAATGGACGTGCGGTACACGTGGATTGAAAAGGCTGTTGAAGCCTTTGATAAAACCGAAGATCTCAATCTTCAGCTGGTTTGCCCGGACGACTGCCCCTTGGATCGTGGCATTCATCGTCGGTGTATCACCGCCCGCTGTCAGAATTCCAATTCGTTTCATAGATTTCATTGAAACCAATTCCGCCCGTGGCGAATTTTCCCCATGCACTCATTTATTCCGGCGTTCAGGAGTTTCTCAAAGGATTAATAATTCGCACCCGGCTAAAGCCCGTTCTTTTTTTAATTTCCCGCTCATCACAAAAGCACTATGGTTTCTCGTAAAGATTGCGGGGGAAAAGGGCCAAATTGTAACCCAGAAATTCATTCGTATATGCAAGACCGTGTCGTCATGATGAAAATGGTGGTATCTGCGCTGGCCGGATTCCTTGCGTTCGTCACTGCGATGTTTACGACCATGCTCGATTTGTCGATTTTTTGGCGGAACATCTGGTTGGGAATCTGCCTCGCGTTTTTCGTGACCGCCCTGATCGGCGTGTTTTTGCTTTGCGGGGACCTCAACTCCGAGCACAATCCGGAGCCCGAGACCCCGAAGGAACATTGACGGTCCGGTTTTGCGTGGATGGTTTATCTGCTCGCCGCCGGAGCGTTACTCTGGGTTGGGCTCCTTCTGGTTCCGTGGCGACCATGGAGCACGCGGGAAAATCTGGAGCCCGATAAGGGCAACATTGCCCTGAGTCTCTCTAATGTAACAGTGCTAATCCCCGCACGGAATGAGGCCGCGTCGGTTCAGCGCACTTTATCGGCTCTTGGCGTACAGGGGACGGATTTGAAGATCATCCTGGTGGACGATCAATCTTCTGATGGAACGGCAGCGATCGCTCAATCGACGCTTGCAACCGGTCTCGCCGTCGTGAACGGAGCTCGGCTTCCGCCGGAGTGGACGGGAAAGCTTTGGGCTCTCGAGCAGGGGTTGCAAAATGCGGCGACCGAACTGGTTCTGTTGCTGGACGCAGACATCGAGCTCGAATTGGGGGTTGTCGGAGCGCTCAGGCAAAAATTGATTAGTGACCAGCTCGATCTTGTGTCGATCATGGCTTGGCTTCGCATGGAAACCTTTTGGGAAAAGCTGCTTGCGCCCGCTTTCATTTATTTCTTCAAGCTCGTCTATCCGTTCGCTTACGGAAACAAACCGGATTCAAAGTTCGGTGTGGCGGCGGGTGGTTGCATTCTTGCTCGAGCGAACGCTTTACGGAACGCGGGCGCGTTTCAATCAATTCGGGATGCGATAATCGATGATTGCGCACTCGCGAGCCGAATCAAGGCCTCTGGAGGCCGCACCTGGATTGGTTTGAGTCGGTCCGTTCGAAGCCATCGCCCGTATCCGCGCCTTGCGGATTTCTGGGAAATGGTTGCACGGACTGCCTACACCCAGTTGCACTATTCCATCTGGCTGCTCCTCGGGACGACGTTTCTGATGTCGCTGATGTTCTTGATCCCAGTGGCGGGTCTATTGACCGGTTCTTTTGCTGTCCGGGCCTTCGCGGTTATCGGCATGTGCGCGATGATGACCTCCTACCTGCCAACCTTACGCTATTACCGAAGATCAGTTCTGTGGGCCACGATGCTTCCGTTCATCGGTTGCTTATATCTCGTTATGACTTGGGCCTCGGCCATCCGCTTCTGGCAAGGCAAACGGTCGGAGTGGAAAGGGCGCGTTTATCCGCGTCGCTAGTTCAGATACTTTTTGTCTGACCTCCATCCACGTCGATGAGGGAACCGTGCAGGAACCGGCTTTCGGCTGAGACGAGGAATGCAACGAGGTGCGCAATATCGTCAGGCTCACCGACTCGAGTGACCTTTGATTCTTTGATCAGCAATTCTTCGGCTTCAGGAACTGTAACGCCGAGTTCCGCCGCCGCGGTTTCGATCCGCTTATTAAAGCGGTCGGTCCGGATGAAGCCAGGGTTAATTGCGTTCACCTGAATCCCATCGTCGATGCCAAGGTCGGCGATCGCTTTGGTGAAAGACAAGATCGCAGCATTCACCGACCCGCCGATGGTGAACTCGGCTCCTGGAGTACGTCCACCAACCCCGGCAATGTTCACGATCGACCCGGACCGAGCTTTCAAATGAGGCCATGAGGCTCGAACCAGCCGGACAGCACCAAAAAGTTTGAGTGCATAACCGGCTTGCCAGTCTTCTTCGCCGAGCGCTAAGAACGCTCCTCGTTTGGTCGCGCCAGCATTGTTTACCACGATATCGATTCCGCCAAAATGAGCGACCGTCGCAGTCACCAATTCCGGTGGCGTCTCGACCTTGCTAAGGTCCGCGGCGTGCACGAGCGCCTCACCGCCGGTCTCCCGAATATTTGCGGCGACTTCATTGAGTCTGTTGGTGTCGCGCGCAGCCAGTACGACCTTCGCTCCGTTTCGAGCGAGGACGCGCGCGACAGCACTTCCGATTCCGCGGCTTGCGCCGGTTATAATGGCGACTTTATCTGTTAGTCGGACTTGGCTCATCTCCCTGGATATAGGTCTTGCCGCGATAAAACCGCGCGAAAAATACGAAGACGATTGCTGTCAAGAGCATCAGAAAAGTGAAGAACCGAAAGTAAGCGGCATGTTTCAGGTCGACTCCGATGTTGCTGAGAGCCGGAATCAGAAAATTTAAGATCGCCGTAAACTGGTTGCCCAATGCGACCGCGAAAAGCCACGCGGCCATGACGATGCTCTTCATCTTTTTCGGTGCTTGCGTATACGAAAACTCGAGGCCGGTGATCGAGACCATCACTTCACTCGCGGTTAACAGTACATACGCGAGCAATTGCCAGCTCACGCTTGGTTTCGCACCGCCGTCGATCCGGGCTTGGAGCCACCAGATCACACCGAATGATGCCGCGATCAGAAAGAGTCCAATACCAATTTTCCGGAGCGGAGTTAGCCGGAAGACGCGGTCGATCGCCGGATACACTCCGTAGTTAAAAATCGGAACCAGGACCAGGATTAGGAGCGGATTTGCAATCTGAACCTGTTCCGGCAGAAACTTGATGCCCCAAAAATGCAGGTTAAGGTGACGTGCCTGCAAGGTCCATTCGCCGCCCGAACTCTGATCCCAGAGCGACCAGAAAATTGCGACAAAAATATAGAGCAGAAAGAGTCTTCCGATTGCGCCCAGCCCTTCGCCGCTGAAAAACTCGCGCACAAAACCGAGCCCGCCCGGAGGGATGTGCACATACTTTTTGCGCCCCATCCAAAAGAGAACAGTTGCCACCACCATCAGGATGCCTGGCAAGCCAAAGGCAAAGTGGGAACCGAATTTTTTATCGTTCAGCAGAACCGGGCAGATATAGGTCGAAATTGACGATCCGAGATTGATCGAGAGGTAAAACCAACCAAAGGCGCGCGAAAGAAGGTGCTGGTTCCCGAGCCCGAATTGGTCCCCGACATGCGCGGATACGCATGGTTTGATACCGCCGGAGCCGATTGCGATTAGAAGCAGGCCAACGAAGAGCCCGAGTCGCGTATCATCGATTGCCAATGCGAGATGACCGAGACAGTAAACAACGGACAACGAGACGATCGTCCGGTATTTGCCGAGAAAACCGTCCGAAATGATCGCTCCGAGGATCGGAAGAAAATAGACTCCAAAAACGAACTCGTGAAACCAGCCGGCCGCCTCGTTGTCGTTCATCACAGCGAGCTTCCCACCCGGTCCCATCAGATAGGTCGTCATGAAGATGGCTAGGATCGAGCGCATCCCGTAAAAGCTGAAACGCTCGGCCGCTTCATTGCCAACGATGAAAGGGATGCCGGGCGGCATCCGGGAAAAATTTCTGTCCGGCGCCGTGCGGTAAGCCGTGCCGGTGCCGCCTCCAGCACTTGCTAGAACTGTCCCGGAACCGCCCGAATCTGACATGATCCGCCAAACCTGAACTGCTGGACGGAACTTTGCAATACGGCAGATCAGGGCTGGACTTTGGCCATCATCGCCAGAATTTCGGCCAGGCAGATACCAGCAACAATCGACGCTCGATCAAGCGCATCCTCGACTTCGGAATTGTTCCCTTTCTGGAGGCTGGTCACAGCCGTGTTCAAGTGTCGTACGAGCGAATGGTACCACTGTAGCGTGAGATTAAACCGTTCCCGAAGTTCCGGTTGCTCCCGGCGCCCTTCCCGCTCATCGAGCTCTGCAAGGTAGGCGCCATTCAAGGAAACCTGACAGCATCTGCAAAATGCCAGAAGAAAATCCTGAGCATCATTTGCCGGCAGCATTTTCGAATTCGTTAGCCCGAGCACGACCCGTAAAATTGGACGTGTGTAGTAGGCGAAATGAATTTCGATTGCGGCGCGGCATCCGCGGCTCTCGAGCGCCTTTCGCTCGGCGGGTTCAATTGGAACCGTCTTGAGCGAGCGGTGGAGAACCAGCTTCAAGTCGTCCTGCGACTCAGCGGTCGCTTCCCGCTGAACAATCTCCGCGGGCGGCGCCGACTGGCGCTCGCGGAGAAGCTGCCCGTTCTCGATTGTTAATCGCGTCCGGTGAGTCGACTGCCGGGCGGACTCCCAGAGGAATCCGAGCAGATCGGCAACAGGCAGAAATTCGACGAGCGTCAGAATAACGGCATCCGCACACTTTTCGACCGTGAACTCGGGCAACGCGTGCTTCAAAAAGAGACTGATCGCGTGCGGAAGCTGGCGGGCTTCCGGTTGCAGTACTTTTTGCGTTTCCTCTCTCATTGGAACCGGTCCGCATAACTTAGAAGGAATCGAGCGATTTGCCAGCTACGTGCCGCGTGAGATTTTAGGTAATGGGAGCTCAGTACGAACGAAACTTCAGGTCCGGCGCGGGAAAATCCGGCGTAAGAGGGGCGGACATCCTTCTTGATGTCCTGCGATCGGAGGGAACACGCTACATCTTTGGCAACCCCGGTACGACGGAATTGCCGTTGATCGATTCGCTGGTGACCGAATCGAAAATCCAGTATGTCTGGGGCCTGCAGGAAGCATCCGCAGTTTCCATGGCCGACGGATATGCGCAGGCGTCCGGAAAAACAGCTTTTGTGAACTTGCATACGGCGGGGGGCCTGGGCCATGGCATGGGCGCGATTATGAACGCCAAGATCGCCCGTGTCCCGATGATCATTACCGCCGGCCAGCAGGATCTCAGGCATTTTCTCGCTGACCCTTTACTAGCGGCTGATCTGGTAGGGATGGCGGCACCGGTCGCCAAATGGTGTTTCGAGCCCAATTCGCTGGATGACTTGCCATTGATTTTGAGGCGCGCCTTCTACAATTCGATGACTCCGCCGCGCGGCCCTGTTTTTCTTTCGCTGCCGATGAACATCCTCGATGAATTCGGGTCGCCGCCGATGCTGCCGTCAAGTCACGTCGAGCGTGCAAGCGTCGGGTCGGGGATTCCGGAACTGGCCGCCGGGCTATTGCGCTTTAAACCCGGCCGGACTGTAATTGTTGCCGGTAACGATATTGCAGAGACCGGCGTGGATGAATCAATTGCGAAGGTCGCGCGCTTGCTGGGAGCGCCTGTCTACGGGTCTTCGTGGCCTTCGGTGAACAATTATGCTTCCATAGATTCCTTCTGGCGAGGATCGCTGCCGACGACTGCCCGGGGTATTTCGGAGATTCTCGGCCGGTACGATTGCATGCTCGGCCTGGGTGGCAAAACACTTGTTGCCATTGTCTACACCGCCAGGGACCCGATCCCGGAAAACATCACTTTCTATCACATCTCGGAAGATGGTAACGATCTCTGCCACAATGACGCGCCGAAGCTGGGGATTGTCGGGAACGTCAAAGCGACTCTGGAGGTGCTTGCCGCCGAACTGGAGCGAACGGTTTCTCCGGAGATTGTCGAGACCAACGTCCGCTCCGCACGCGAATCGAAGCAAGCCCTGCAACGTGCGTTGAGAGATCAGGCCGAAAAAGCGGCTCAAGAAGCGGAGATCCGGCCAATTGTTGCGGCGAGAGAGATCCTCCGGAGTCTGGCCGATGGAACTTTCGTAGTGGATGAGGCTCCTTGCGCCAATGCGTTCACCCAACCGATGCATCGATCGACAGCCGCGAGGCAATACTTTCACAATCGCGGCGGCACGCTCGGATGGGGGATGCCGGCGGCGGTCGGTGTTTCACTGGCGAACGACAAGGCCCCTGTCTTGTGCGTCGTCGGCGATGGGTCAGCTCTCTATTCGCCCCAGGCACTTTGGAGTGCAGTGCACGAGAAGACTCCGGTTGTCTTCGTAGTCTTGAATAACGGCGAATATGGAATACTGAAAGAATTCATGTTGAATCAGCCTCAGTACAACGCGCAAAAGCATGGGTTTCTGGCGATGGATATCCGCGACCCGAGGATTGACTTCCAACTGCTCGCCGCCTCGATGGGGGTCCCGGCGCAAAAGATCGGATCGAAAACCGAAATCAGCGGTGCCGTCGAATCGGCTCTGGCTTCCGGCAAATCTCAACTCATTGAGATTCCTGTGACCAACGCTCGATAAATGCAAAACAATTCATCTTTAACGAGCCGTCGTCGATTTTTCGGACTCTGTGCAGTGGCGGGTGCTGGTTCGGCCATTTTTGCGGATACTCTTTGCGCAATGGCTGACGAGAAACCGGGAGAACGGGTAACGATCGAAATGATTGACGGAGCTGCGGATGTTGCCGGGATCCACATATCGCCGGACAAAAAAGAGGCGCTACTCTCTAAACTAAATGAACAACGTCGAGGTTATGACGCGATTCGAAAGCTCAAGTTGGCGAACGATATTCCGCCTGCCTATCGCTTCGATCCGGTAACGGCACCTCGCTTTGCGCCGGCGGCGGAATCGGCGCCGGTTCGACAACCAGTCGCGGCCAGTGGCTCACTTGCGATCGCGGACTCAGAGATCCCGAAAGACCTGGAAAAGCTGGCGTACGCGACCATTAGCGAGCTTGGGGCGCTAATTCGGAGCAGAAAAGTCTCTATCGCTGCCATCACGCAGATGTTTCTGGCTCGGTTAAAGCGATACGACGTGAAGCTCAACTTTCTAGTGACGCTCACCGAGGAGCGGGCTTTGAAGCAAGCGAAGGAACTGGATGCTGAGCTCGCCACAGGCAAATATCGCGGGCCTCTTCATGGAATTCCCTGGGGAGCCAAGGATCTGCTGGCCGTAAGCGGTTATCCCACCACATGGGGTGCGGGCGGGTTTCAGCAACAGAGGTTCGATGAGGACGCGACGATTGTGAAGCGTTTGGATGAAGCCGGCGCGGTCCTGATCGCGAAACTGTCGCTGGGCGCCCTCGCAATGGGCGACAAATGGTTCGGTGGACGGACAAAAAATCCCTGGAATACCAGCGAGGGCTCAAGCGGTTCCTCTGCTGGTTCAGCTTCGGCTACGGCGAGCGGCTGCATCCCGTTTGCGATTGGGACCGAGACGCTTGGGTCGATCTCATCACCATCAACGCGTTGTGGAACTACCGGGTTGCGTCCGACGTTTGGGTTTGTGCCGCGAACAGGAGCCATGGCGCTGGCATGGACGATGGACAAAATCGGTCCAATTTGCCGTTCAGCAGAAGATTGCGCCTTGGTTATGCAAGCCATTTACGGCCCGGACGGCGTTGATCTGACGGTGCATCCGGCGCCGTTTCTATGGGACGCCCGCGCCGATTGGAAGCGGCTCAAAATCGGGTATGCCAAGAGCCTATTTGAGGTTCAGTCGCTGCCGGACAATCCGCCGGACTATCTGACGACCGACGAATTGAAGGTATGGGAATCGAAAAAGGATGACCGTGCCGCCGCCGAAGCGCGCAGTGCGTACGACCAGACGTACGATCAAGCCGCACTGGACGCTCTCCGGAAGATGGGGGTCGAATTGCATGAAATTGAATTGCCGGACCTCCCGCTGGATGCAATCGCACTTTTGCTGAATGCGGAGGCAGCGGCGGCATTCGATGATTTGACGCTAAGCGGCCGGGATCAACTTCTTACAGAACAGGGTCCCGACGACTGGCCGAATGTCTTTCGAGCGGCTCGATTCTATCCGGCTGTCGAATATATCCAGGCAAATCGCGCGCGGACGCTCGCGATGCGCCGGATGGCAGAGTTGTTTGCGGATGTGAACGTGATTGTCGTGCCGTCGAACTCTGATTCTCAGCTCATCCTCACTAACCTCACCGGGCATCCTGCAGTCGTCGTGCCGAATGGCTTTCGTGGCGAGGATGCACCAAAGTCTCCGCCGGTTGATACGGGGGAAGATGACCGGATCGGCGGGCCGGGCACGCCGGTCAGCCTTACGTTTCTGGGCCGTCTCTACGACGATTCCGCGCTCTTGGCCTTTGCGTCTGCGTACCAACAGGAAACTGGTTTTCACCGCTTTCATCCTCCAGGGTTCGAATAATAAACCTGCTGGGGTGGCCGACGGGATTTGAACCCGCAACATCCGGAACCACAATCCGGGGCTCTACCGTTGAGCTACGACCACCATTTGTGCGCGGATAAGGAAATTAGCGCAAGTTCGAATTCCGCCAAGCAGATTTATCAACCAGCAAGGGGCGCGTCGCGTAGGTTCTGAAGAATTGCAATCACGCATTGATCAACTATCGTCCAGGGTAGATTTGACTAGAGAGCAACTTTTAGAGCTGCCCCGCGTTGGAGGCTGGGAATAAGCGAGGTGTGGACGGGTCGCGTAAATCGTCCGGATACCCGGCTCGACTGCTGATCGGAATCCTGGCAGCGCTTGCGATATTAAGCGAGCGGGCAGACGCCCAGTTTCTGTCCCGCGACCACCCGGTTTCCGCGAACGAGATTAAACTAGGGATGTCGGTCGCTCAGACCGGTCGCGCCGGCGCGATCGGGATGGAAATACAACAAGGATGCGAGGCTTACATTGCGAAGGTAAATCGAGGGGGAGGTATTGCTGGGCGCCGGTTGGTTTTAGTCGATTATGATGATCACTATGAGCCGGTCGAAACAGTTAGCAACGTGGAACGACTGATTGACCGCGACAGAGTTTTTGCGCTGCTCGATTTTTATGGGACGCCCACTTGCAGAGCGATCCTCCCGATGATCAATGACGCAAACATCGTCATGGTCGGTCCGATCTCCGGTTCGAATAGCTTGCGGCAACCTATGCAACGATTGATTTTCAATACTCGCGCCACGTATGCAGAAGAGGCCGAATTGCTCGTAGAGCACATCGGTGCTGATCTTGGATGCAAAACTGTCGCTATCTTCCGCCAGGACGACAGTGACGGTGATGCGGTTCGGGGAGCGGTTCTCGATTCGTTAAGGCGTCATGGCTTGTCGCTTGTTGGCGAATGCGTCTATGTTCGGAATTCTGTGAAGGCACCCGATGCGCTTTTCCTCCTCACAAAAATCAAACCAGATGCGGTGATTATGTCTGGGAGCTACAAACCGTGCGCGGACTTTATCCGCAATGCAAAAGAGTTGGGCTTGAAAGGCACGGTTTTTTGTACTGTTTCGACTGTCGGAACGGAACCTCTGATTAAGTATCTTGGGAAAGATTCGGATGGAATCGTTATCTCGCAGGTGATGCCCTCTCCAAATGATGATTCGTTGCCGTTCGTTCGCGATTACCAGGCGGACATGCGCGCGATCGGATCGACGGATTTTACCTACATGGGGCTGGAAGCGTACACGAACTGTGATGCCCTTGCCTCAGGACTTCGAGCGGTGGGTGCAGATTTGACGGAGGACTCTTTGGTTGGTGCCCTTGAGCATCTGACGCTCGACTTTAAGGCGTTTTCGATTCGTTTTTCCCAAGACAGCCGGCAAGGAAACAAAAAGGTGTTTCTGACGCAGGTTGATCTCGGGCATGCGGTATCAGTCGCGAAGCTTGATCTGCCACGTCCCGGAAAGTAAGTGAGCCGCGACACTGCAATGGAAACGGACGCTCCAGCCAAGGCTAGCAAAGAACCATTGGCCCTGCGCGGTCTGACTATCCGCTCGAAACTACTGCTGTTTACTACGGGAATCGGTTTTTTAATTCTCGCAGCGGTTGCGATGATGGCCTTTTTCCTATCTGCCATCGCGCTGCGCACGGCGAGGTTGGACGGATTCAAGTCCTTGAAGACGTCGCTGTCGCAATCGATCAATTCGTTTTTTGAAGAGCAGCGCAGGGACGTCACCGCCCAGGCCGACTTGCAAACGGTGCGCTACGCTGTGACCGAATTATCGTCGGGTTATGGCCATTTACTTGAGGATCTCGATGCGGCGGGCTTCAAAGTGGAACCCGGATTCCTGAGCCAGGTGCGGGCCAGTCTACGGGATGCCTATGAGCATGGGCCAATGAATGATCTGCGAAGTCTTGGCGAATCGGTTGGAACCTTTGAGCAGTTCAGTGACCTCACTCCAACGGCTATGATTCTGCAGTACGTTTACGTTCTAAAGAATCCGTCGCCGCCAGGGCAAAAGTATCAGCAGAATTCGGCGCTCGACATTTCGAAAAATCTGAATCTTCCGGGCGATTTTCGCGCTGCATTTGCCAAAACGATGTTTGCTCGAGCGATGGATCAGTATCACGGATTGTTCCAAACTGTTGTCCGGCGGAACAGTTATTTCGACCTGATACTAGTCGATGATCTTGGGAACGTCGTTTACACGTTTGCAAAGAACTGGGATTTCGGAACCAATATCTTCAGCGGCTGGCGTGTTCACTCGGAGCTGCAAAAGGTGTTTCTAGGAGCCTGGTACGGATCAAATCCGACCGGGGACCGCACCGCCGCCGACGAAGTTGTCACAACGGATCTCGAACGGTACCCGGGCGCCTTCGGGGCGCCGATGTTGTTCTTGGGCAGTCCAATTAACAACCGATTGGGGGGGCGATTGGGAGTGATCATACATGCGGTCGCCAGTAGCACATTCACGGATCTGGCGACCTTTCAGGGCCGCTGGTCCGCAGTGGGCCTCGGACAAACCGGCGAGGCATATATCGTCGGACCGGATATGAGACTGCGGACTGAGTCCCGGTTCGTTGAGGAAATGAGGCCGTCGATGAAGACTTTGTCTTTCACTCCAAACGGCTTCCCCGGACCTTTAACGGCGGTGCTTGCAAGTCCGTTGCATAACAAAGCCGTCGAAAACATTTACACGGACAAGGCACTTTCGAACGATGGCGAAGTAACATTTTTTGATGATATCGGCCGGGAATCACTCGGGGTCTATGAGCAACTTGGAACAGCGGGTTTGGATTGGGGACTAGTCATAACCATTAGTACCGATGAAGCGTTTGCTCCGGCGGTACATCTTGCCCGGCTCATAGCCTTTGGCGGATTTGTGATCCTGATTGTCGCAATCCTTGCCGCCCTGGCATTTGGGCACCTGCTCTCCAAGCCAATCGTTCAGTTGGTAAACACGGCAGAGAAAATCGGTTCGGGTGATTTAACGGCCCGCGCACCGGTGCTAACGAAAGATGAGATCGGGTTCCTGGCAGAGCGTTTTAACAACATGATCGACCAGGTTCAGGATCGGAATCGCCACGTGCACAAAATTCTCGAAACCGTTAACGAAGGTCTTTTTCTGTTAGGGCCCGATTTCATCGTCCAGCCCGGATATTCGAAAGTCACCGAGTCGATCCTGGAACGGAAGATTGACGGGATTTCATTCCTGGATATTTTGCGTCCGGACGCGAATCGAGGACTGGAGCCTGTCGTTAATGAGCAGACGCGGGTGGCGGCGGAAAATTATCTGGGCCTGCTATTAAACCCTAGAATAAAAGAACGCCTGGTGCAGCAAACCAACCCGTTGGGGGAAATTGAGTATCGCGTGTTGCGTCCGAAAGGGACGGTGTTCACAAAGTTTCTCGAATTCCGATTCAATCGAATCGTTGAAGGAGGCAGAACAACGCAGATCATGGTTACCGTGCTGGATTCGACCTCCCGGATCGCATTGGCGAGACAGATCCAGGAAAACGAGACAAAATCCAAATCTCAGATCGAAATGCTTTTCGGAATCATGCACCTGGATCCGCCAATCCTTGCAGAGTTCATGAATCACGCAAAATCCGAGGTGACGGCGATGCTGAACCTTTTGGAGGCTGAGCAATTTGGAAGTCGTCCCGGTGAATCGAGTGGTGATCGCTCTGCCCGATACCTGCGATTGCTTCAGAAGATTTCACGGTCGATTCATTTGATCAAAGGGAACGCGGCAATGCTGCGGCTCTCTTATTTCGAGGATCTGGCGAATGGGTTGGAAGAGAAGATAGCCGTTGTCCGAGCTGCTTCCGGACTAAGTGGAGAACAATTTCTGCCGATTACATCCGGGTTGGCTTCGCTTCTGGACCAGATCGCGTTGACTCACGATTTGATTGGACGGCTGCTATCGATGCAACAGGTCTTCGGGAAAAGGCATGGTGAGATTGGCGAGATTGACGAGACCGATTTCGCGCCGCTTGTCGACCTCGCGCAAGAAATTGCAGAGAGGAACGGCAAACAGGTCAAAGTCGAACTTCAGGTCGAGAATGATCTGGCCCGGTTGCCGGGCCGGCTGCGGGAACCGGTTCAGATGATGATGACGCAGCTTGTGAGGAACGCAATATTGCATGGAATCGAGCTTCCAACGGAGCGACTCGCTGAACGAAAGCATCCGATTGGCAATATTCGAATATCCGCGCAGTATCGGCGGGGGCATCAAGAAAGAATAATTTTGACTGTGCGCGACGATGGCCGGGGTATTAACTATCAGGTACTACGGCGCCGTGCCGTGCAGTTTGGATATGCTAGTGTGAGTACAATTGCCGCCTGGACGCATCAACAGTTGGAAAATCTTTTATTTGAGACTGGCTTCACAACCATGGAGCGCCCCACAATGGATGGAGGTCGGGGTGTCGGCTTGGATGCTGTGAGGGATCTGACGTCGAAGATGGGTGGTACGGTAAGCGTCGCTTGCGAACAAGGTCAATATTGCGAGTTTCGATTAGAAATCCCGGTGCCATGAAACTGCTTATAGTGGACGACTCGAGTGTGGTTCGCCGAGCAATTGAGCGTGATCTGGAATCTGTAGGCATAACGGATGTGGACCAGGCAGCCACCGGAGAGGATGCGGTGAGTCTGTATTCGATCAAGAATCATGATGTAGTGACGTTGGATATAACAATGCCGGGCATGGATGGCCTGACGTGTCTGGACAAAATAATGGAGATAAACCCGAATGCGCGTGTCCTGATTATTTCGGCGCTGCGGGATAAGGCTACGGCTGTGGACGCGATCAAGCGGGGTGCAAGCGGTTTTCTTTGCAAACCGATCAACCCGTCTGAGTTAAAGGAGGCGTTTCAGTTGTTGCTTGAAGATTGACGTTGCATGAACGACCAAGATATCCAGGTATTCATCACCGGCTTCCGGCGATATTTTGAATCCCTTAAAACGGATTTCAAGGTCGTTATCGAACCTCCTTATATCAAAGATCTCCGGGACCGCGAGATACCGTTTCTGGATTACACCGGAATCATCGCCATCGACGGCAAAGCCCATGGTGTGGTTTGCTTCACTGCAAATGGGCAAATTCTGGAGAGTATTCTGGAACGGTTGAATGAAACCCCGATTACCCGGGAGCTGATTTGCGATCTCGTCGGCGAAATCGCTAACACGGTGAGCGGCAACGCGCGCGAGAAGTTTGGCCGTGAGTTCTTAATCTCGGTCCCAATTGTGACCACCAACCACGATATCGCCTACCCGTTGCCTGCGGACTGTCGGAACTATGTCATCCCGATTGTTTGGCAATCGGAGCGGGCATATCTGTTCGTTTGCATCTCCTAGGCGAGCATTGTCCAAACAGCTCCTTTTCCGTTCGAGCAGTATTACGGCACGGGCCAATAAAATATTTCGCTCTTTGGCCGGTTGTATTAGGAAAATTATCCATTTATTCCAAGTAGAACGGCACGAAGTAGTTAACGTCGTCCAGGCCGCGGAGTCGCCGGGTTTGCCAGAAATCGGTTTTGGTTCAATTCGTAAAAATTTCACGAAACTGAGAAAGTTTTGAACAGCACGCCACGTACCCTGTCTATTCTCTACGGTTAAGGCGATTCGGGTTTGCGCACGAATCTCTCGACTTCTACTCCTTGGCGTGCGCAACCCGGATCATTTTTTTTCCGGCCTTGATGGGGTCGAAGCCAATATGTACGCTCCGACTGCGAATGGCGGACACGATCCTAGTTGTCGAAGACGAGCCCGATGTTACGGACCTCCTACGTTACCATCTCCACCGGGCCGGATTCGACGTTTTGACTGCGTTTAATGGGCCGACAGGTCTGGCAACCGCCACCGAGTCGCGCCCAGACGCGATTCTCCTGGATATAATGTTGCCGCAAATGACCGGGATCGAAGTTTTCAAAGTGTTGCGCAACTCCGACGAAACCGCCGACATTCCGATCGTGATATTAACCGCGAAGGCTGAACTTTCCGACCGCCTGAGCGGTCTGGAATTGGGAGTCGACGACTATATAACGAAACCGTTCAGTCCGCGGGAATTGGTGCTGCGTGTGCAGAATCTTCTTCGGCGGCTGCGCGTGGTTCGAAAATCATCCGTTCTTGTTGTCGACGAGTTCAGTCTGGACAAAGGGAATTTTGAGATGAAGGTTCGGGGCGCCCGCCTTGACCTTACGACCACGGAGTTCAAGCTTCTTGCCGCCCTGGTCGAGCATCGCGGAAAAACTCTTTCAAGAGAGACTCTTTTGCAGGACGTCTGGGGGTACAAAAATGCGATCGACACTCGCACTGTCGACACCCACGTGCGACGCTTGCGGGAGAAACTCGGTCAATCTGCGGATCGCATCGTCACGATGCGTGGCGAAGGGTACAGGTTTCTGGTGAGTCAAACGCTGTGATTTTAGGGCTGTTGATTGTCTGCGCAATTGGCTTGGGCACCCTTGGAGTGCTTCTGGTCTCGCTTTGGCGGCACATGCAGTTTTTGCGAAGAGAAGTCCGGCGTTTGGTTGGTGACGGGGCGCTTTCTCACGCGCCCCCAGGTCCGCGCATCGTTCGGGAAATACATCGCGATTTGAGGGAGATCGCGAGGCGCCAGCGGGAGATCGCGCGCCGAATTGCGGAAGAAGATTTTAGTTTGCGGGCGATTCTGACAAGCATGGTTGAGGGAGTCCTGATCGCGGACGGCAACATGCAGATCCGGCTGGTAAACGAGCGTCTGCGGCACATGTTCTCGCTGCCGAAATCGCCGATGGATCGCACGGTCATGGAGGTTTTCAGGAATCATCTCGTTCACCAGGTCATCCGAGAAGCTCTCGACACCGGGAAACCGCAATCGGCAGAGCTGCAGGCCGAGATAAGGGACGGAGATCGGTTTCAGCTCAAACATTTCCAGGTTACTTCGGTGAGTCTTCGGTCGAGCGGACCGGAATCGGCTGCCGGTGCACTGGTCATTTTCCACGACATCAGCCAGATCCGGTCGCTGGAAGCCGTTCGGAAGGAATTTGTGGCGAACGTCTCGCATGAGTTACGGACACCATTGTCGATCATAACTGGATACCTGGAGACGCTGATCGATGGAGGAGGGGATCCGGAGACAAATTCCCGGTTTTTGCGGACGATGCACAAGCACGCTCAACGCCTGAACATGCTGATTGAAGATCTCCTTGCGCTTTCTCAGTTGGAATCCAAGAAGACCATACCTCATTTTCAAGCAGCGGACCTAGGGGAGAGCATCCACCGGGTCCGTGAACAGCTCGACGCGCGTATCCGGGAGACGCGGTCGACCGTGACACTGACCATCCCAGAGGCTTTGCCAATAATCGAGTTCGATGCGTTTCGAGTCGAACAGGCGCTTTACAATCTCATGGACAATGCCCTGAGACATAGTGCGAAATCCGGCGCAGAAGTCTGTGTTGAGGCCCGGGCCGAAGAGAGCGCCGTCGTCGTGACCGTTTCCGACAATGGCGTTGGCATCCCGCTGAGCGACCAGCCGCACATTTTCGAGCGCTTCTATCGGGTCCACAAAGACAGGTCCCGCGATGCCGGTGGGACCGGGCTTGGACTCTCGATCGTGAAACATATCGTTCAGGCTCACGGCGGGTCGATCTCAATTCAAAGTGTTCCCGGCGCCGGTGCAAATTTCATCATGACCCTGCCAATTCACCAGAATTGACGCCCGATGGGTCCGGCGCCAACGCTCACGGGCTGGAATGTTGCCGCATCAGCGCCTTCCTTCTATTGCACCGGATTCGAACCGCGTTAGCGTCTGGAAGTGGAAACGACATTAATCGATCCGGTGGATACCGCGCTTGCGGAAGATATCGGTGGAGGCGACCTGACTTCGCTTTTCTTTATCCCGGCAACAAGCATTTCCCGAGCACGAATCTTCGCGAAAGAGCCGTGTGTTGTCGCGGGAGTCGACGTTGTCCGGAGAATTTTTCAGAAACTCGATGCGCAGTTGGAATTTTCGATTCTGAGACAGGATGGCTCGGCCGTGGAGCCGGGCCAGGGCGTGATCGAGTTGTCCGGACTTACCCGGACGATCCTGACTGGCGAACGGGTTGCCCTGAATTTTATCCAGCGCCTTTCTGGCGTCGCGACGCTTACAGCGCAGTTTGTCGAAGCTGTTCGCAATACGGGCGCCACGATTCTGGACACAAGAAAGACGACACCCGGGCTACGAGCGTTGGAAAAGGCTGCGGTGAAAGCTGGTGGCGGGCGGAACCATCGAATGGGCCTTTACGACGGAGTCATGGTGAAGGATAACCACCTGCTTGCCCGACCGGACCTCCAGAAAGCGATATTTTCGCTTCGGCGGAGCCATCCCTCGGTCCTGATCGAAGTGGAGGCTGATTCAGTCGAACAGGTGCGTGAGTTTGTGAATCTGGAGGGAATCGACGTCATCCTGCTCGACAACATGTCTCCCGATCAACTTCGTGCGAGCGTGGCGCTAAAGCGATCTGGCGTGAAGTTCGAGGCTAGCGGCGGAGTCTCGCTCGCGACGGTGCGCCAGATCGCGAAAACCGGAGTCGATTTCATTTCGGTTGGTCAGCTTACTCACTCGGCAAGGGCGATGGACTTTTCCCTGGAGCTCGTGGATGCGTGACGCGAAAGAGGTTGCATTTCTTCGCGAGCTATTGCCGGTTGGGAGCGTAAAAGCGCTTCCTGGATTGTGCGAACATGCTGAAATTCGAAGAGAGGAAGTGCCGAGGTTCGTAGAGCGTCTTGAAAAATGCGGCTTCGGCTTTCACCGGACGGAAACTGCCATCTCGCTCGTGACGGAGCCGGATTCGCTGATTCCCGAGATGATCATGGCTGGGCTTCACACAAAGAGGATTGGGCGTGACGTCCTTGTTTTCAAAGAAACGTCTTCCACAAACGACATAGCACGACAAGCCGGTACTGGTGGGGCGGAAGAGGGGCTCGTGATTTTTGCTGAGAGCCAGACTAGCGGACGGGGCACACAAGGAAGGAAATGGGTTTCTTCCCCCGGTGCGGGTCTCTGGTTTTCAATCCTCCTCCGCGCTGTTGTGCCTGCCACAGACTGGCCTTTGCTGGTGAAGATGGCAGCGGTCGCGTGTGCCGAAGCTGTCGAAAAGTGGATCGGCGAAGAAATCCGGATCAAGCCACCCAACGATTTAATTGTGAACGGCGGCAAACTTGCCGGGTTCCTTCTGGAGACTTCCAATGTGTGGGATTTCCAAGTCCTGGGAATTGGACTGAATGTCCGTTGGTCGCCGGTCATTGAAGGTTCTCCGACCGCCGCAATCGAGCAGTTCACGCAGGGTAGCGTGGCGGGGAACGCATTGGCGGCGGAACTTCTGAATCGCCTTGACGAATGGTATATCGGACGGCCCTTCAGCGAGATAAACCCCGCTTTTGTTGCGCGGATATAGCGCTTTTTAAACCGTCCCAAAGTTGTTGAATCCGCAAACGCGAAGGAACTCGTAAATAGGAAGCCTATGGTTCGCCGCTGCGTTTTTCTGTCAGCCGCTTCTGAATCTGCGTCAATGGGAGACAGTTCACGACGTCCTCGCGTGTCAGCCACCCTTTGCGTGCGATTAGAATCCCGAACCAGAGGTCCTGCAGCCCGCGGACAGTGTGCGCGTCCGGGTTGATCGAGCACGATACTCCGTGTTCTTTGGCGACTTTCCAGTATCGCCAGTCGAGATCCAACCGCCGGGGATTTGCATTCAACTCGATGATTGTTCCAGTGGCGGCCGCACCTTTGATCACTTCAATGAGGTCGACCTGATAAGGTTCGCGGGCAAGCAGCAGCCGTCCGGTCGGATGCCCGAGGATTGTGACGTATCGATTCTCCATTGCGCGAATGATCCGCTTTGTCATCTCCTTCTCCGAGAGAGTGAATGAAGCGTGGACGCTGGCGACGACGTAGTCGAGCTGAGCCAGTATTTCGTCCGGAAAATCCAGGCGACCGTCTTTAAGGATATCGCATTCCACGCCACTGAAGATTCGGAAACCGTCATCGTGCGTTTTGTTTAGCTCGCGAATCTGGTCGACCTGAGCCAACAAACGTTTTTCGTCTAGTCCATGCGCTTGGAACGAGCTCTTGCTGTGATCGGCAATGCCCAGGTACTCGAGGCCAAGATCTCGCGCACCTTGCGCCATTTCCTCGAGCGTATTGTGGCCGTCACTTTCGTTCGTGTGGTTGTGGAATGTGCCGCGGAGATTCTGAATTTCGATCAGTTTCGGGAGGTCGCCTTTTTCGGCGCCCTCAATTTCTCCATGATTTTCCCGCAACTCCGGCGCGATGAAGGAAAGGCCCAGTGCTTGGTACAGTTCCGTTTCTGTTCGGATCTCCGGGATCGGTTTTGGGCTCTTTTTTGATCCTGGGTCCGGTCCGAGCCGGTATTCATTGAGAGTCCAGCCATTTTGTAGCGCGCGTCCTCGCAATGCGACGTTGTGTTCCTTGCTTCCTGTAAAATAACAGAGTGCAAATGGGAATTCGTGATTTGCAACGACTCGTAAATCGGCCTGGATTCCGCACTCCAGGAGCACGCTCGCTTTTGTGTCGCCCTGTGCAAGCACCCGATCGATCGCGGGGTGTGAAAGAAAATGTTCGATAATCCGCCGGGGCTCTTTGGTCGCGATCAGCACGTCGAGATCGCCAATCGTTTCCCTGCCTCTCCGAAAGCTTCCGCCTGAGGCGATCTGAGAAACGTCGGGGTGCCCTTGAAAATGTTCAAGCAGGTCGTCTGACCAGATCTTTGCGTCTGAAAGCAGGAACCGACCCGAATGTTTGCGGCGTTGTTCTATCGCTTGCAGCAGGTTGGTGGCGGTTTTTGGGCCGAAGCCGGGCAGCTCGGAAATACGGCCATCCTTGGCCGCAGCTTCCAGCTCCTCGATATTCTTGATACCGAGTTGTTCGTACAATGCCTTGACCTTTTTTCCGCCAAGTCCTGTGATTTCAAATAGCTCAAAGATCGTCTCCGGGAACTCGGCCTGCAGCTTGTCAAAATAGTCGAGCTTCCCGGTTTGGACGTACTCGAAAATCTTCTTGGCGATTGCATCGCCAATTCCGTCCAGGTCGCCGATTTTGCCTTCGGCCACGGTTGCTTGAAAATTTGCTGAGAAGGTTTCGAGAGCCCTTGCGGCATTCGTGTACGCCCTGATCTTGAAAGGGTTTTCCCCTTTTAGCTCCAGAAGCCTTGCGATTGTTTCGAGCAGATCAATTGTTTCTTCCTTTGTTTTCATCCTGCCTACCTTCGCGGGATTCCGTCGATTTTATCGCCTGGAGAGATCTTGTGGCGGTCAAACCAACCCTGGTTGACCTCAAGCGCATAGGCGACCTCGGTGGAACTGCTTGGAACGATGGATTCGTCCATCGGGTACATCGATTTGACTTCAAGAATGGTTCCGGCGGAATCAACAAAAGCAATTGAAAGAGGTATTTTCGTGTTTTTCATCCAGAACGTCGCCCTTTTAGGCGCGTCAAAAACGAAAAGCATCCCTCTATCTTCCGGCAGCGAATCGCGGAACATGAGCCCGTTTTCCGACGCCTCGGGAGTATCAGCAATCTCGGCTGTGAGCGGAGCGTTCGAAATTTTCAGGTCCGCCGTCCGCAGCCCGAATGCGCTTTCTGCGCCCTTCTGCTGGCACGCTGAGAGGAAAAAAATGAAGCAGGCGATCAGAATCGGCGCAATCCGGCGAAGGAACGAAAGTTCTTTAACGCCGTTCATTCGCATTGCTCAGTTCCTGCCTTATTTTTAAAGCTCCCGCGAGAGCTTCATCGACGGTCTCTCGCAGCACGCAGAAATGGCCCATTTTCCGACCACGACGGCCTTCCATTTTTCCGTAGAGATGAAGCTTCGCATACGGATCGTTTAGCACTTGGCGCCAATCCGGTTGGGTCCCTTGGTTCCAAAGATCCCCCAGGAGATTCACCATCACAACTGGGCTCAGCAGCTTCGGAGAACCGAAAGGGAGTCCGCAAACGGCGCGCAGCTGCTGTTCGAACTGGCTCGTGACGCAGGCGTCGAATGTGTAGTGCCCGGAGTTATGCGGCCGCGGAGCGAGTTCATTCACAATCAACTGGTTATCTCGGGTCAGAAAAAATTCCACTGCAATCAGACCCACAACGTCGAGGTCGTGCGCGATATTCGTCGCGATCTCCTGCGCAACGCGCTGGACATCCGGCTCTATTCGCGCCGGAACGATGGAATAGTCCAGAATGTGCCGGGTATGCACATTCTCCGAAGGAGGAAATACGGTGGTCTTGCCATCGGAGCCGCGGGCGCAAATGACGGAAAGCTCCCGCTCGAAAGCGATCCATTTTTCAAGGACGGCCCGGTCGCCGTCAAATGGCGAATAATCGGGGTGGTCACCGGGAAGAATCTTCTGTTGTCCCTTTCCGTCGTATCCAAAGTCTGCACTCTTTAGTACTGCGGGCGTACAAATCGAAGAGAGAGCCGACTCCAGTCCGGTCTGGCTGGAGACGACTGCGAATGGCGCGTGGGGATAGCGGTGCGCGCGCAGAAAGGTTTTTTCCCGCTCCCGGTTTTGGCAAATGTGCAGGACTTCAGACCGCGGATGGACCGGTTTGGATTGCGAAATCCGGTCGACAACTTCGGCAGGGATGTTTTCGAATTCGAAGGTCACGACATCGACCGAACGCACAAACGTTTCAAGCAAGCCCCGGTCAGTGTAGGCACCGTTAAATTCCCGATCCGAGATTTGTCCCGCAGGACTGTCCGGTGACGGTTCAAACGTGTGGACTCGGTAGCCCATCCGTCGCGCGGCGATGCCGAACATGCGTCCCAATTGCCCGCCGCCCAGCAGGCCGATTGTCGACCCCGGCGGGATGACCGTTTCCATAGCCCTCAATCTGAAGAGTCGAAGCCCGAATGCACAACGAAAAATCGCATCCACCTGTGACTCCCCGTTTTAGTGAAGTGCATTGAAGGTGCGGCCTATTCGTGCTTATTCATTGGCACGATGTTGCCAGAGTGGGAGATCAAAGCGCGCAGTCGCCATTGCGCGCGAACGGACGAGCCTTTTGCTGACGGTGATCCGATTTATACGCTTTTGTTTCAAGATCGAGCGGGGTTCAGGCGGGAGGATGTTTCCGAAAAGGCCTGGCACGAAGCAAAAGTAGATGCGGAGCCGTTTTCATTTTGGAAATCGAAGTATCAGGCACCCGAACCACCTGCTCCGGAACGGATGCCGAAGGAGTCCGCGGAAGAGCTTCTGCGCAAATTAGTCATCGAAGATCGTCCGGAGCACGTGAACGTCCGCTACGTGCTGGCGGTCTTGCTCGAGCGGAAAAAGACTTTGAAACAGGTTGATGTTCGCGAGCGCGGAGCGGAACGGATTCTAATTTACGAACATGCCAGAACCGGGGAAGCGTTCATTGTTGGTGACCCGCGATTGAAGCTGGATCAGCTTGATTCGGTGCAAAAGGAAGTGTATGCACTTCTGGTGCCGCAGGGGCCGGCTGTTCAGCCGGAACAGTGATGCTTCCCTGGTTCGAATATACTCTTCCGCTTTACCTCGCGCCAATGGCGGGCGTTACGGATTCGGTATTTCGAAGGCTGTGTAAGGAGCAGGGTGCAGATGTGCTGGTCACGGAATTCGTTTCCGCTGACGGGATATTGCATAGGAACCGGCACACCCGCGAGATGCTCGGTTTTCGCCCGGAGGAGCGGCCGTTGGGCGTTCAATTGTTTGGAGCCGACCCAGGGCATATGGCAGAGGCAGCCAAGTCTGTCATCGAATGGGTGCAACCAGATTTCATCGATCTTAATTTTGGCTGTCCCGTGAATAAGGTCGTATGCAAGCAGGGTGGATCCGCTCTGCTAAAAGATTGTCCTCTTTTGGAGCGAGTGGCATCGAGCGTGGTGCAAGCGGTCGCTCCTTTCCCGGTCACGGCCAAAATCCGACTTGGATGGTGTTCCGAGACAATCAACGCCACAACCACCGCGCGGATTCTCGAACAGGCGGGCGTGATGGCTCTTGCCGTGCATGGCCGCACCAAACAGCAGGGATACTCCGGTGCTGCCGATTGGGACGCGATCGCCCGTGTGGCGGATTCTGTGTCAATACCGGTAATCGGAAACGGCGATCTGGGCGAAATTCACGAGATTGCCTATCGGCTCACGTCGACAAAGGTGCGAGGCTTGATGATCGGTCGCGCAGCGATGAGCTCGCCGTGGTTGTTTCGGCGCGCAAAACACTTTCTGCGAACCGGAGAGGCTTTGCCGGACCCTTCGATCCAAGAGCGCTGGGCCCATATTATTCGGCACTGCCGCACTGCTGTGCGCGAGAGCGATTCGGAGAGGCACACGATGGCGGCTCTGCGCGGACAGTTAATGGCTTATTCGAAAGGGATGCCCGGGAGCCGGCCACTGCGAGCGGAGTTGCAGCAAGTGATCGCGGTGGGAGACGTCGAAGCAATAGCTGAACGGCATATCAGGATCTGCCAAGAAGTCAGCAGTTCAGGGGTTGCAGAAGTTCAGGAGCCGGGAACAGGCCCTGCAGTTTACACATTTTCGAGAGCTTCGTCCCGGAGGGACGAATGACAGTAGCCCGGCGATTTATCGCCGGGGTGCTCCGTCCGTCCCTTTCAGGCGATCTCAGAAATGTCCAAACTCCAGAGGCGGGAACAGGCCGGAAGGCCGCCCTCCCATTCTAAAACTGCTGAACTCCTGAACGGTTGCTTTTGCACAATCCAGATTCGATATTCACCAGTGACCGAAGCGACGGAAATTAAGTATAAGATCGGCAATGAGCGTTTGGTGAAGGTAACCAGCAGCGCAGCGGCGAAGCTTTCGCAGTTGTTGCAGCGGCAGGGTCGCCCACGGGGTGCGCTTCGCGTCGCCGTGATCGGCGGCGGTTGTTCCGGTCTGCAGTATAAGATGGATCTAGTCGATGGGCCGGCAAACCGGGATATTCTCGTGGAGTCCAACAGCGTCCGAGTAGTTGTTGATCCGAAGAGCGCACTATTTGTGAGCGGCTCATTGCTCGATTACAGCGAGGACCTCCAGAAAGGCGGATTCAAGGTGACCAATCCGAACGCCGTCGCGCATTGTTCCTGCGGCGAAAGTTTCTCTGCATGATCGATTACTTCGCCCTTCTCGGTATTGAACGGCGACCGTTCATCGCAGACGAACATCTGAAGAAAGCCTACCTCCTGAAGACTGAGTCATCTCGTGCGAATAGGAGCGACGTGGATACGCTCTCGTCTTTAAACATGGCGTTCCGAATACTTTCGAATCCGGCAACCCGGGTACAACATTTGCTCACTGTCGAATTCGGAGATGCCCGGGGCGGGCAACTTGGCTCGGATCTGGGAGAGTTGTTCGGAACAGTCGTCGAAGCGCTTCAGGCAGTCGATGGGGAGATTGGATCGCTATCAGCGCAAAGTTCAGCCTTGTTGCGCGCTATGGCGTTCCAACGAATCGACGCAGTCCGCGGGAAGTTGGACGACGCTGAGGCAGAATTGTCTAGTCGGGAACAGAGTTTGCTGGCAGATATTCGAAGCATCGACGAAACTTGGAGTGAAAATCGCGCCCGGTGTAGGGCACCGCTCGCACAGGTTGCGCTGAGTCTCACGTTCGTTCAAAAGTGGCTTAGCGAGGTACGCGAAAGAATAATCCGCCTGGAAGAACTCGCTTAGCGTCCCGCTCGGATGCGTTGGGTTAATAATCTTAGCACCTTATGAATGAAATCGTCGGAATCGACCTCGGTACAACGAATTCTCTGATCGGTGTCATGGATTCTGGGTTCCCGATCCTGATCGCTGATCGCGACGGTAAACGGTTGACGCCCTCCGTCGTCTATTTCCCTGAATCGGGCGAACCAATCGTCGGTGCCGCGGCAGATCGGATGCGAGCATTTAGTCCGGATCGAACGGTTTTTTCCGTCAAACGATTGATCGGACGCCGGCCGGGTGAGTCGGAGAAAGATGATTTTCCATTTGCCTTAAGATCGCAGGGCGGCCGAATGCTCGTCGAGGTCGGTAACAACTTGCTCAAACCCGAAGAGCTTTCGAGTCTTGTTCTCAAGAAGCTGAAAGGCGATGCCGAGCTGAGCATCGGGTGCCCGGTCAGCCGTGCGGTCATCACTGTTCCGGCTTACTTTAATGATCTGCAACGACAAGCCACCATGCGAGCCGGCGAACTCGCTGGATTTACGGTCGAACGGATCGTCAACGAACCGACTGCCGCAGCCCTGGCTTACGGTTTGGACAGACTCAGTGATCGCTCGCGAATCGCCGTGTACGACCTCGGCGGCGGGACATTCGATATCTCGATCCTGGAGCTTAACGACGGCGTATTCCGGGTCTTGTCCACAAACGGGAATACCCGACTCGGCGGCGACGACATCGACCGCGAACTTGTCCGGCTCCTGAAAGAACGTATCACTGCGCGCCATCCGGAGCTGCGACCTGAGCTCGAGAACAAGCTTTTCCTTGCAAGACTTCGGGAGATTGCACACTCGGCAAAAGTGCAATTGTCCACAGAGGATGTCGTTCAAGTCGAGGTCCCGTTCCTTTCAGGGAACCACAGTTTCTCGTACAACCTCACTCGTCAGGAACTTGAAGCCGTTGCCAGGCCAATCATTCGGCGGACTCGCTCGCATTGCCTCCGATCGCTCGATGATGCAAAGATCGATCCACTGAAACTCGATGAGGTGATCCTGGTCGGCGGCGTGACACGAATGCCGATCGTGCGCCAGTTTGTGGCTGAAGTTTTTCAACGACTACCGAACATCCCTCAAAACCCCGATGAGGCGGTCGCGGTCGGTGCAACGATCCAGGCCGGCATTCTCTCGGGCCAGGTCCAGAATGTGGTTCTGCTCGATGTGACCCCGCTTTCTCTGGGGATCGAGACGTTTGGAGGCTTGATGAATGTCCTGATCCCTCGCAACTCCACGATCCCATGCAAGGCGGGAGAGATGTTTACGAATGCAGTGACGAATCAAACCGCAATGCAAATTGTTATCCTGCAGGGAGAACGCGAACTGGCCAAGGACAATTGGGAGCTCGGCCGGTTCGAGCTCGAGTTTCAGCCCGTATCGAAGGGTCTCGCGAGGGTTGGCGTCCAGTTTGAAATTGATTCCAACGGCATTCTCAACGTTCTCGCGCGCGACATTCAAACCGGTCGCGAGAAAGTCGTCGATTTGCACAGTGCCGTCGATGTCGCTGATGAGGCGGTCGAAAAAATGATCGCGGAATCTCTCGATCACGCGTTCGACGACATGTCAGAGCGGCTCTGGACCGAAACAGTCTTGAAAAGTAACGAGCTTTTGCCGGCCGTCCGAAGTGCGTTGACGCTCGTCGGCGATCAAATCGAACCGGACGAACAGCGGAAAATCAATGCGTTGGTCCTTCAAGTCGAAACTGCCCTCAAAAGCCACGACCAGCGCCGCCTGAAGCAGGCGAACAGCGATCTCGACGAAGGAACCCAGCAGCTTGCAACGCTACTGATTGACAGAGCAATGGCGGAAGCTGCCAAACGAAAGCGCTGAACCGGTATACTTGCGCGGCCTTCCCCTATTGGGACCGCTGGAGCCCTGCACCTGGCTCCGCGCGTGTGTCGAAGCCGATCTCGGATGGCACAGTGTCGCTGATGTTCCAGCGTGCCGCGCCGTTGTATGCCCGAATTTGCGTGTAACCTTTGTCCGCCGGGTAGGCCTTGACGATTGTATCTCTCCAAAAACGGCCAGTTGGCGTCGAATCGATATCGACTCTCACCGGTGCGTCGCCGACGTAGCGACCATTGATCTCGATTTTGGCGCCGGGTGGGATCGAGGTAATCTCGACCTGCTTTCTCTGTCGTGCGGTTTTTGGATGCGACGCGCACCCGTCAAAGGCGAGGAGAACCGCTGCCATGATTGCGGGGAAAGCGATAGGGAAAAATCGAGCGGCGCGATACATGAGAGTTGCCTTATCAAAAAAATGCCTCGTTCGTCTCGCATATTGTCATTGAAAGTTCGTCACCGTTTCAGGCGCGCACAGTCTGAATACGGAAGGGCTTGAGATAGCAAATGTGCCCGGATCCGACACATTGCCTCGGTCCAAAGTCAGAAAAAGCGGCCAGAAAACCGTCGAATTGAATTTCTAATGAAAACTGTAAATACATTATAACAAGATAGTTATATTACAAATATCCAAATTCACTTTATAGGTTGACCGACCGGTTAATTATGTTACTTTTGTTGCAGGTTTTTGGGCAGTTTCTCTGGGCATTTCAGAGCTGTGGTCCGCTAAGGAACGTCAGGTCTGGGACGCTGAGAGAAACAAACTGAGGGGAGACAAGCGAGTGTTTCTCACGATGAATCTCTCAAGCTGACACAAGAAACTTGAGGAGAAGAGAAATGGAAATCACTAAAGCGATCGGGGATCTGGCGTTTGTAGTCGGCCTGACCGCGGTCATGCTGACTCCGAGGATCCTGGAGATGGTTCTGACATTGCGCCGGAAGTAACAGGTCGAGTTCTGACGAAAAAACAGTCCGGGATAAGAACGTCCCGGCCACCAGAGCTACATAGTCACACAACCATTGAACACTACTACCTATGGATGCGTATGCATACTATATCACCGCGATGCTGAATAGCCTCGCGCGCAATCATAATGCGGCAGAGGCGCCGGTTGCCGCCGATGCTGAATTCGTCCCGTTCAATCTCTCGTACTTGAGGGATTTCCCGAAAGGGAACGAGAGCGTACGGAGTTCGTCAGGAGGAGAAGGTCGAAATGCATCGGATCCTCTCCCTGCTTGATGGCTGCACGAACGCTTGCAAGCCTCGTCTGGCTTCCCCCCAGAATTCTCTTTCAACTTCCAAGGGATATCGGTAGCTCGCTCTGCCGATTCAGAGCGTGTCGAGGATGTTATCGACTTCCACCCGCTTGTGAGCAGCAACACACCTCAAGATCGCAACAAGTAAGTAAACCGTTATCTTCTCTCGTAGCGGCACAGTGAGCCGCTGAAATCGGGGGTTGCCGGTCTCGAGGCGCACGTGGTGCCCAACCTGTTTAATGATATGATAGTCCCAGTGCCTGCAGAGGCAGGTAACTAAAGCGTTCCCGGATATTTCAGGCGGCGTTCTCAAGTGGCAAAAACAAATTGAGAAACAACCTGGGCCAGACGGATTTCAAACTTGTCGGCTTCTTCGTCAAAGAAATGCGCCCGGACAGCTTCGATTGCATTGACCTTCAGGTCCTCAAAATCGCATCCCTCGGTAAATATCTCGTCACCGATTCCTACGGCAGTCCAGCCTCCATCATGCTGCTGAACCACTTCGAAAACTAGCTGTTTCATTGGAGCAACCTCGGTAGGGGAGAGTCAGTCAGCTCTTTGGTACTGTCGATTCGAAATCTTTTCGCATCCGTCGAAGGGCCTTTTTCGAGCCCGCTACAATTCCCGGATAATCTTTTTCGAAAGTGTATTTCAACGACGAGGCGCTGCGTTCAACGAGCACGCTCTCCTTACTTCGGTTAAGCATGGTGAATCCTTCGACTTCCATGGAATTGAAACCGCTATCACGTTCGTACTCGATCGTAACGCATCGTCCGTCGCGGAGTCCGCAGGAGATCGCGATTCCTTGTTTTTTAAAATCGATCAGCTCGCCGAAATAAGGGTTATATTTTTCGCCGGACCGTATCATAACCGGCTTGCCATACCGTTCCTTTAGCTGCTGTTCGGTATCTCCCAACCGGCAGAAAGCCGTGCCTGTCGTCGCAATTGTCAGTAGGATTATGATGCAGGACCTCATGCCATGTTGAATGATAAGCGTTGGGTAAGGATTTTATCCGCTTTCCTGCGAGAGTACAAGCTGGTGGGAGTGCGATCGCGTCGCCAGACGCTGATTTATTGCGGACTCAAAAAAAAAGACTACTCCGCGCGATCGAAAGCCGTTCGCCGCTCGCTAAATCCTGATGTATGAAGTGGCGTATGGAATATCGTCAATTAGGCCATTCAGGCCTCATGGTTTCCGTGCTCAGCTTGGGCACAATGACTTTCGGTGGCCGCAGCTTTTTTAGCAAAGTAGGAGCGACTGACGTTGCAGGCGCCCGGCGCCAGGTGGACCTTTGCATTGAGGCGGGCGTGAACCTGTTTGACACGGCAAACTGCTATTCGGATGGACTGTCCGAAGAAATTTTGGGCGAGGTTCTGGAAGGGCGACGTGAGGAGTTGCTGCTTGCGACGAAAGCAAGAATGGTTGTCGGATCCGGACCAAATGATGGTGGAGCGTCCCGTTATCATCTCATTCGCGAATGTGAAAAGAGCTTGAAGCGGCTCAGAACAGATCGAATCGATCTTTATCAAATTCACGAATGGGATGGAAAGACGCCTTTGGACGAGACTCTTGAGGCCCTGGACACGTTGGTTCGGACCGGAAAAGTGCGTTACATCGGTGCCTCAAATTACTCGGGCTGGCATTTGATGAAAGCGCTTGCCATCTCCGATCGTCGCGGCTACGCCCGCTTCGTGAGCCAACAAATCTACTATTCGCTTCAGGCCCGGGACGCGGAGTACGAGCTGGTTCCGATCACAATCGACCAGGGACTCGGAATCCTTATCTGGAGCCCGCTCGCAGGTGGGCTTTTGTCCGGGAAGTACCGCCGTGGTCAGCAAGCGCCGGATGGTTCGCGGCACCTCAACAACTGGGGCGAACCGCCGATCCATGACGAAGACCAACTTTACCATATCATTGATGTTCTCGTGGAAATCGCCGGGAGTCGAAAGGTGTCCCCTGCACAAATTGCACTTGCTTACATGCTTGGGCGCCCCGGGGTGACCTCGCTTGTTGTTGGCGCGCGGACTGAAGCTCAGCTAACCGATAATCTGGCGGCGGCAAACGTGGCCCTTTCCCCGGAAGAAACAAGCCTCCTTGACGCGGCGAGTCTTCCGCGCTTGCTATACCCATATTGGCATCAGGCGAAAACCGCGAAAGAACGTCTTAGTGCCGCAGACCTGGCATTGCTTCGCCCGTACCTGGCAAAGTAACAAAATCATTCGACTATGGACGCGCTCACTAACGAAAAATGCACTGCATGCCGTCGCGACTCCCCAGTCGCAACGGAGGCTGAGATCCAGGAATTGAAACCTAAAATCCCTGAGTGGACACTCGTTGAACGGGATGGCATCCAAAGGATTGAGAGAGCGTATCGCTTCGCGAATTTCGCCGAGGCGCTCGCTTTCACGAACCGCGTTGGCGCAATCGCAGAAGAGGAAGGGCATCATCCCGCGATACTGACAGAATGGGGACGTGTCACCGTCACGCTCTGGACCCACAAGATTCGGGGCCTCCATCGCAACGATTTTATTATGGCTGCGAAGATCGATGCGCTTTTGACATGATCACTTCCTGTTGCGCTCCGACGAAAATGAAGAACGCAATGAAGATCAGGAAGGGGCTGCCGCGGACTCCGAAGAACGTGAATCCCTGGTAACTGAGCACGCCGACAAAAGCAAACAGGACGGCAAGCCCCTGGCCAATCCAAGCAGCGATTTGCGTTGCTCGCGCGTAAGGCATTAACATTGCGAGCAACGCTCGCAACACGCGGCCGCCGTCCATTGGAAATGCTGGAATCATGTTGAAGATCACCAGCATCACGTTGATTGCAGCCAACTTGCCTAAGAGTTCGATCCTTGGATTTTCAAGGCGATCAATTTGTAGTAGTTCGGTGGTCCCGTGAATCACGAAAATCAGAACTCCTGCTATGACGACGTTCACCAGCGGTCCTGCGATCGCCACAACGAGTTCCTGCCACGGCTTGTCCGGTATTCGGCTGAGCCGGGCTACTCCGCCGATCGGCAGCAAGGTGATGTCCGGCGTATTGATTCCGAATTCCCGCGCTGCGAACGCGTGACCGAACTCGTGCAGGAGTACGCAGGCAAATAAGGCGAGGATGAAAAGGACTCCCTGCATCGCCCCGGAGAACCCTGCGACCGTGTAATAGCTGATCCAGATCCACGCCAAAAATAGTAGGAACGTGACGTGAATCCGGACTTCAATCCCAAAAATAGTTGCGATCTTTACCGATGAGCGCATCATAGCCAGTTTATTTTTGGAATTACCGGCGCCATGGCGCCCAGATCTGTACCCCCGGTTTAACTGGTTATCCTATCGCACCTTTACCGCTTTAGCGCTAACCCGAAAAGCCGACGGTCGTGCGAGCAGCGTGAATGCTCGTCTTCAGATGGGTCTAACCCGTAACTCTTGCCAGTTTCCCATGGGCCTGTTCCGCACCCGCTATCGAAAAAAAAGGCGCCGGAGATTCTCCAGCGCCTTTCATTACAAGTTGAAGCTGACTTTTCGATCGAAGGGCTAGAACTCGAGAATCACGTCGACGCCGAGAGTCCACTGATCTTGCTTGGTGTTCTGATTGAATGGTTTGAAACTGTCAGTCAGCGCTCTGTCATATCGAACCTCGGGCCGCAGCAGCACCCCCTGGAGAATCGGGATCGACTTTGGCATTGGCGGCTTTACTGTAACACCCCCGGTGATTTCAAAGTAGGTGGTGTCTCCGCCGCTCAGATTGCTCGGGTCGAACGGTATTGTGTCACCGCGCAGAATGTGAAGGAAGTCGTTGTTTGCCCGGAATTGCGCGACATAGAATCCCCCTGAATCCCGGAAAATCTCACCGCGAACCCCTAATTGCAGCCAATCGTTGAGGGAATAAGTCAAATACTGCGCGACACCCCCGCCCCATTTGCCGTTGTCTATGCTATCAACGATCAGGTTTAAATCGGTGATGGACGTGAATGCGCTCGTAATTTTCCACGTCGTTGTGATGTCATTTAGATAACGCCAATCGTGATTGTCGTGCGGATTTTCAGGCCCAATGTGCGTTAACGCAACCGTTGTTAGATTTCCGCCGAGCAGATTCAGACCGACCCCGCCTTCGAATGCGATCGACGAGTTATTGTCGGTCCAGGCAACGTTCACGCCGCGATTTATTCCTGCGTAAAGATCCAGGTATTGATCGACATGGAATGTTGCCAGACCGCCAAGATCATTACCGGGGACACCGAAATTGTAGATGTAGCTGTGCGAATAGAAAACGTTGCCTCGCGGATCCAGGGTTTCAGCCGACATCGGGTCCTGGTATTTTCCGAGCTTCAGGTCAACTCCGTTTGTGCCAGGGATCGGCGCGTGACCGCTGACGTAAAGTTCCGGAAAATCCGGCTGAACGCGGTCATCAGTGACGAAATCCAAAAACCCAACCGATTTCGAGTACCGCGCGTCGCTGCCGTACATGAACCAGGCTTTGAATCCCCAGTCGAACCCAGTGACGCTCGGGTCGAGCGCACGCTCGGCGACGATTGACGCTTGGTTGAGCAGCGGTTCGTTGGATCGGTCCGTAAGCAAATGGCCGAAGTTGTGATTATCGACTGGTGCGTCGGGGTTGCCGGTGATTCCACCCTCAATCCAGCCGTAGATTTTAAAACGTGGTGCGGGCGGCGAGGGCTGCGCAACCGGCTTCTTGGCTTCTTTGCCGTCGGTGGAGGCGGAAACTGCCGGGCTTGGCGCCGGCGTTGCTTGCTGCCCGTAGCAGAAGCTTGAGGTTAAAGCGTATCCTGCAGCAATGCCTGCAGAAACGAGCCATCGGAAGAGCTTTGATTCGTTATTTATTTTCATGTGATTGGCAAGATTTCCGTATTGCCAAGGTTAAGGTTGGTTGGTTCGGTTACCCGAACACCAGCGCTCAAAATCGAGCAAGTTTTGGGCCCAAATTCTGAGGGCGTGATCATTTCAGCGCTTACAGGTCAACTCTCCCGGGAAATAGCCAGTATCCAACAGGCGCACCGGCATGGGTGTCGCTTTTGTCTCCGTCGCTGCCACCCAGCGATTGAGGAAATGTATAATTTGAGTACGCCAGCCGGATGGATTGGCTAAATTTCTCCAGTTGCGGTTTTACTGTCCCGCGGCCCATCGGAACTCTCCTGCGCATTTCTCGCGGCCCGTGATAAATCCGGGTTAGCGATGATGCGGAGCGGTCTCCCGGCGAAATCATGGTTTGCACTTGAATTCGGTCGAGTTGGGACCGGCATAGCCAGAAACATTCGGTTGGCATAGCAGATGCTCGATCGGCGCTTCTTTGGAAGGAAGAGTTGCTGGACCGCACCCCTATGTCTGAATACGTTCATGCTCTGGTTCGGCTTCCGCTTTGCGCGAATGCCTTATTCAAGATTCGCATAGCACTAATTGCGCGTTCGAAGTCTCATTGATTCTTTTTTGGTTGATTACAATGTTTTTATCCTTTTCCTGCGAACCCCGATCCCCACTCGGCGAACGAGCCGATGAGCCTTCCGCATGCGATTAAGTTGCGAATCGAAATCGTCTGTGGGGCCGGTGCGGAAGGTAAACGAAGATTACATCGGATATTGGCAACCAGAATCCGATGCCGAACGGCTTGAACGCGGAGCGATTGCGGTCGTGGCGGATGGGGTAGGCGGCCAAGGGAACGGGGAGGTGGCGAGCAAGATGGCAATCGAGTCCGCGATTGCGACGTTCCAGAGGATGAATCCGGTTAATCCGCCGAGACAGATTCTTAAACAGATTTTTGACACGTCGAACCTTGAGATCTACGAAGCCGGGATGGACTCCCCGCGCGGAGGACGGATGGCGACGACTCTGTCGGTCTGCATTTTTCGGGATAAGGAACTTTTTATTGGGCACGTCGGTGATACGCGCGTCTATCTCGTGCGCCGTGAGAATATTCGGCGTCTGACCGACGACCACTCCTACACGGCAATGCAGGTCAAGCTTCGGCTGATAAGCGAGCACGAAGCAAAGGCGAGCCGGCTTCGTTCGATGCTCACTCGAAGCGTGGGGCAAGATCCGATCGTCCATTTCGACTATAAGCATCTGAAGCTGATGCCGCGTGATCGGATCGTGCAATGCACGGACGGAGTTTATTGTTATATGGGAGACAGCGAGCTCCTCGAGGGTGTCGATCGTCTGAACATGGATGAGATCTGCCCCTATCTGGTGGCGCTTGCCGAACGAAGAGGCACGGATGACAATCTTTCGGTCCAGGTGGTTCAAGTTGACCGGCTCGTTGAGCCGAAGTATGACCAGCCAATCTCGATTCTAAAGAAAACCGGCGCGGGGCATGCATCCACTATGACAAATGAGGTTAAAGCAGGCGACGTCATCGACGACCGTTTTGAAATTGATAGCGTCATTAGCCGCAGTGGCATGGCTTCGATCTACAAGGCGAAGGATCGGGAAACCGGTGAGACAGTCGCGGTCAAGATTCCGTACATGCAGCTCGAATCGGATCCTGCCGCTTTCTCCCGGTTCCAACGCGAGGCTGAGATCGGCGAGATGCTGCGTCATCCGAATATCCTCAGGTTCATCAAGGTGCCGAACAAGAGCCGGCAGTACATCGTGATGGAGTACCTCGAGGGCAAAACCTTGAGTACGATCCTCCAGGAAATGCGGCCGTTGCCGATTCCAGATGCGGTTCAGATCGCGAGTTACGTCTGCGGCGCACTCGCGCACATGCACGAGCACAACGTCGTGCATCGGGATCTCAAACCGCAGAACATCATGATCTGTGATGATGGGACGCTGCGGATCATCGATTTTGGCATCGCAAAAGCCACCGAGATGCGACGGCTGACATTTGCTGGTTTTACGCCGGCGATGGGTACGCCAGACTATATGGCACCGGAGCAGGTCAAAGGGAAGCGCGGCGACGAGAGAACCGACATCTACAGTTTGGGCGCTGTTCTCTATGAAATGACGACCGGGTCAGTCCCATTCGATGGGCCGAATCCATTTATCGTCATGAACTCCCGGATTACCGGGGACCCTGTCGCACCGCGCAAGCTTAATCCGGCGATTTCGGAGCCTCTGGAAGAGATTATTCTGCACGCGATGGAGCGGGAGCCTCATCGCCGGTACCAATCGGCGGCCGCGATGAAAAAAGAGCTCGACGACCCAGAGTCGGTCAAGATCACCGGGCGGCATCATCTGCTTAAATCTCCGAAGGCGTGGAAAACTCATTGGCAAGGAGCGCGGCTGGTTGTTCTCTCCGCGGTGATCCCCCTCCTGGCGTTCGGAGCAGCCCTATTCTTTACCCACTGCCACGGGGCCGGCCATTAACCAGGGGAGTCCCGCCCCAATCGCCTTGTTCTCTCGTCAGTTCTCGCGGACCCGCCGACACGTCTTATACGGCTTACACGGCTTATACGGCTTATACGGCTTATACGGCTTATACGGCTTATGCGTCTTATGGCTGCCGCTACGCCCGCAGAATCACCGCGCCTGCCAATCCGCAGAGAATTACGAGCAGCCACGGAGGACATCTCCCAAAATGAAGCATCGCGAATGCGACAAGCGTGATGACCAACGCAGCGGGTGAATTAACAGCGACACTGAGGACCGGGTTGTAAAACGCGGCGAGTAGAATCCCGACAACCACTGCGTTGGCACCCCGCAATGCCGCCTGGACGCCTGTATTCCGCCGAAGGAGGTCCCAGAAGGGCAGGGCACCCAGGATAAGCAGGAACGAAGGGAGATAGATCCAAAGAAGGCACCAGATCCCTGCGACCCAGGTCGGTCCAATGACCGTCCCAAGATAAGCTGCGAAACTGAATAACGGTCCTGGAACCGCCTGCGCGGCACCGTATCCGGCCATGAAGGCATTTTGAGTCAGCCACCCTTTTTCGACGGTTGCGGACTCGAGCAGCGGAAGAACGACATGTCCGCCGCCAAAGACCAGTGCACCGGATCGGTAAAATGCGTCGGCCAGCTCCAGCCAATGGTTCCGACAGAGACGCGAAAGCGCGGGCACGACCAAAAGGAGCACAAAAAACAGCGAGAGAGCTGACCGGGCGATCCAGGTTCCGCCGGATACTCCTTCTGAATCGGGTCTTTCTGCAGGCTCCTGATCCGCGCGCAAGAAGATCCAACCAAATAGCGCGCCGGCCGCAAGGACCGGGATTTGCAGCCATCCGGGAGGTAAAACGAGAATGAGGCCTGCCGCGATCGCACCGAGAACCAGTCGGGTCAAGTCGGAACAGAATTTGCGCCCCATGCTCCAGAGGGCCTGCGCGACAACCGTTGCTGCGGCAATCTTCAAGCCGTGAAGGAATCCGGATTCTGCGCGAATGGCCTGAAATCCGTATCCGGCAGCGATCATTAAAATAGCCGACGGCATTGCGAACCCGGTCCATGCCGCCAAGGCGCCGGGGATTTTTGCGCGCAAGTATCCAAGCGCAATTGCAACCTGGCTGCTCGCCGGCCCGGGAAGGAATTGACAAAAGGCCACGAGATCACCGAACGCGCTATCGCTGACCCAGGCGCGCCGCTGAACGAATTCCCTTTGAAAGAACCCAAGATGGGCGATTGGGCCTCCAAACGACGTGACGCCCAACCTCAGAAAGATGAGGAACACTTCTATTGTGTTCCAGATGTCGAGACGACGCTTTTGAACCTCCGCTGGGCCGCCGCCAGCCGTTTTCGCAACGAAAGACATATTAATTCTGGGACAGGGCGATAGACGTGGGTTCGAACGTACAAGACCGCTTTATGTCCAATTTGTAATATTCGAGCAAGGGCTTTGCCAGTCCTGTTGATTGATAGTGTGCGGCAAACCAATCCAAAAATTATGATGAGAAAATCACTAAGGCCGCTCGTATTAAGCGTTCTCCTGGCCGGAGGGACAGCCCTTTCTGTGGCCACTGGACTCGCTCTGAGCGGCAGCGAAAACAATAGTCAGGCTACACAAAACCCTCCTTTGAATGTGCAGGTGGACAGCAACCCGATCACCCGCGACGTGAAGGAAGGAACGAGCTTCGCGCCGATTGTAAAGAAGGTTGCTCCCAGCGTCGTCAAAATATTCGTGACGATCAAGGGACAGAGCAATCAGCTTTCGAGTTCTGAGCTCGATTTCTTTAGGCGGTTCTTCGGTCCGGATGGAGCAAATCCGCTCGATAACGGGCGCTCGCAATCACCTGCCGAGCATGGTCTTGGTTCTGGAGTAATCGTGTCGCCGGATGGCTACATTTTGACGAACAATCATGTGGTGAACAACGCCATTGATATTCAAGTTGCGTTGAACGACGGGCGCCAGTTCACCGCAAAGGTTGTCGGAACAGACCCGAAGACAGACGTCGCTCTTATCCGGATTAAAGCGGACAATTTGCCGGCTTTACCCCTCGCCGACAGCGACAAGATCGAAGTCGGTGACGTCGTTCTTGCAATCGGCAACCCGTTCGGAATTGGCCAGACTGTGACGAAAGGGATTATCAGCGCGAAAGATCGAATTACTTCGGGTCAAAATGACGAAGATTTCATCCAGACCGACGCGGCGATCAACCCGGGTAACTCGGGCGGCGCGCTTGTCGATACGGAGGGGCGTCTTGTTGGGATCAATTCCGAAATTCTGACGCACAGCGGCGGTAACCAGGGAATCGGTTTCGCGGTTCCATCGAATCTTTGCCGCTGGGTGATGGATGGCCTGGTGAAGAACGGCCATGTCGAGCGTGGGTTCCTCGGGGTTATGATCCAGAATCTGACTCCTGAACTGGCCAACGCGTTCAAGCTCGACAAGACAACTGGTGCGCTCGTTGGAGATGTTTCTCCAGGCAGCCCGGCCGACAAAGCCGGATTCAAGAGCGGCGACGTGATCACTGAGATGAACGGTCAGCCGATCGAAGATGCAAGCCAGCTCAAACTCCGCGTGGCCGAAACCGGTCCAGGTGCGACGGTGCATTTCACCGTCAATCGAAATGGGGACATCCGCACCATAGATGTTCCGCTCGGCAACCTGCCCGATGAAAAAGTGGCAAAAACGAACAACGAGAGCGGAAGCAGCCATAAAGAGAGCCTCGCAGGCGTCGGAGTCGCCGATCTCGACCAGAATGTTCGTAGTGAAATGAACATCCCGGATGGGGTGCAGGGCGCGGTGATTACTGAAGTTGCGCCTGATTCCCCGGCTTATCAGGCCGGTCTGCGAGTCGGAGACGTGATTACCGAGCTCAATCACAAGCCTGTCCGGAACGCCCAGGACGCGGTTAGCCTGACCGAAAAGCCGGCCGGCAATCAAACCTTGGTAAAGGTTTGGACGAAAGGTTCCAGTCGCTACCTGACTGTCGACGAATCGAGCGAAGGCTAATTCCCAGATCAGCTACGATGCTCTTTCGGTTCGCCGGAAGAGCATCGCTGGGCCGGAGCTTCTCGAGCTGCCCGGCCTAAAACGGAGCCACTTTGCGTTGAGTGGCGATTCACATTGCAAATCCTCGCAGTCTCCCAATTCCTCCCGGGAAGGCTTCAACGCTTGACGGATCCTGAAAATGAGTTTCGCAAACCTTGGAGTTACGGATATCGTTTATAGTCCGGTTTCTCCTATGCGCATACTGGTTGTCGAAGACGACGACAAAATTGCCTCCTTCGTCGTAAACGGCCTCAAACAGAGCGGGTTCGCAGTCGACCGCGCTAGCGATGGCGAGCAGGGCCTCGATTTTGCATTGACAATCTCCTACGACGCAGCGGTGCTGGATTTGATGCTGCCCAAGCTTGACGGTCTTTCACTCCTCAGGCAGCTGCGCCAGAAGAAGGTTTCCGTGCCGGTATTGATTCTGAGCGCAAAGGCCGGAGTCGACGACCGAGTGTTCGGACTGCAGTCCGGAGGGGACGATTACCTTACAAAGCCGTTTGCCTTCTCCGAACTGCTGGCACGTGTTCAGGCTCTCATTAGGCGGTCGACTCAATCTGCGGAGCCGAGCCATCTGTCGATCTCCGATCTGAAGCTGGATTTGTTTACCCGCGAGGTCGTTCGCGACGGCCAAAAAATCGACCTTCAATCCCGCGAGTTTGCGCTTCTGGAGTTATTGCTGAGACACGCTGGACGACCGGTCACCAAGACGATGATTCTGGAACACGTTTGGGATTTCAGTTTCGATCCTCAGACGAATGTGGTGGATGTATTGATGCATCGGCTGCGCTCCAAAGTCGACAAAGGCTTCACCCAGAAGTTGATTCATACGGTCCGAGGCGTCGGCTATGTTGTCAGGGCATGAGCAGGCTCTGGCAAAGCTTCGCTGTCCGGCTCAGTCTCTGGTTCGCGGTTGCCTTCACGGTCAGCGCGGCCATTCTCTTCGCCCTGCTTTACTTGCTGCTGACATCCTTTTTTGAGCAAAGTGAGCGCGAGATCATCGAGGCGCGTCTGAAGGAGTGTGCGGCGGTCTATGAGACCAGAGGTTTGCCGGCCCTTCGGGAGTTGGTACACCGCACCGATTTCGATCAAAATGAAGGCCCGTTTTTCGTGCGGGTTACCGGCCCGCAACGGAGCGTAATGCTGCTTGTAGCCCCTGAAGGCTGGCTTCGCGGAGCGGGAACACCGATCGACGAGGACGATCCGAATCAGCATGCGTGGCAACAGATCCCCAAGGATGACCGTAGCGAATTCATCATCGCTAAAGCCGTGTTGAGCGATGGTTCGATCCTCCAGGTAGGAAGAAGCATTAATCGGAGTGAGACCTTGCTTGGTCCCTTCATCAGTTCATTTCTTCTCGTGATGGCGCCAACGTTCCTTCTCGGGCTGGTTGGGGGGGCGTTGTTTGCTCACCGGGCTACAGCTCCGGTTCGTGAGATCATGCGAACAGCCCGTACGATCATTAACACCGGCAATCTGGCGGAGCGGGTGCCGGAAAGTCATGCGCAGAGCGAATTGGCCGAACTGGCGCGCCAATTCAATCGCGTATTGGAAAAAAATCAGACGCTAATCCGCGGTATGCGCGAAGCGCTCGACAATGTTGGGCACGATTTGCGCACTCCGTTGACGCGAATGCGCGGATCCGCAGAACTCGCTCTGCAGACCGATTCAGAAGCCCCTAAACGCGAAGCGCTGGCTGATTGCATTGAGGAATCGGATCGGGTGCTGACAATGTTAAACACACTCATGGATATCACAGAAGCCGAGTACGGCATGATGCATCTGCATCGCAGTCGCCGATCGGTTTCGCAGTTGCTGGAGAACGTGATTGAGGTCTACAGAATGGTCGCAGAGGAAAAGAAGATCGAAATCAGCACTCGGTTGGATGGTCCCTGTTTTGCCGATATCGATCCGAACCGCATCCAGCAAGCCCTTGCGAACCTTCTCGATAATGCCGTCAAATACACGCAGGAAGGCGGTCACATTTCCATCGACTGCAACTCTTCTGCCGAACAAGTCCGAGTGACGTTCAAGGATGACGGTATTGGGATCCCGGCCAGCGAACAGGCGCGGATTTGGGACCGATTGTATCGTGGGGACAAGAGCCGGACACAGCGTGGTCTCGGCCTGGGGTTGAGCCTCGTCAAAGCGGTAGTTGAGGCGCACGGAGGAAGTGTCACCGTACAGAGCGCCGAAGGCGCCGGGTCCGAGTTTGTCGTTTCGCTGCCTGTCGGAGCAATGGCTGAAGCGAGAGTCTGAATTGCCTGGGAGCCCGATCGATGAGTTTTTACAAAGTGGAGAGCAACTCTTGGCGGGATCAAGCGCGAACGTTGGACTGAAACCCGCGAGTTCCATTCCCGTACGGCGAACAATGGGTTAGGCCCGGTGACCGCTCGCCTCGTGGTGTTGCGCGGTAGCTCTCGCTGATTCAGCAAGAAGTGTCCGGAGTTCTTCCGGTTCGATGACGACGAGCCGCTGCCCGAATGAGAGCAGCCAGCCGACGTACCATGCCCAGTTATCGACTTGGACCTCGAATGTCGTGCCCGCCGGCGTCCGCTCTTCCCGCAATATCTTGAACATCGCGTCTTTGCGGATTCGCTCGGCCGCAACCAGGTCTGCGCGAATCGTTCCCGTAAACGATTCCGGCGGATTCTCCCAGCGTCCCAGATACTCGTTTAGGGAAAAATCCGGGTGCGGTTCAAATTGGAGGACCGAAGGGATGACCGCCTCGATTCGATCGGTTCGGAAATCTCGGTAATCCTGTCGGAGACGACACCAGGCGATAAGATGCCATCTGTCTGCGTAGTAGGTCAGGCCCAGGGGTTCGATGTCTCTGCGTACCGGCTCGGCTTTTCCTGGCCCGCGGTACGAAATCCGTAACAAAGTACGGTCCGCGAGTGCCTTTTGAATCAGAAACAGATTTGCCGTGTGAGCCTGTCGTGTCGCGTTCCGTACCAACATCCGGCTTTCGAGACGGGCGATATGATCCTGGTGATCCGCAGGCAGGACCGCTCGTATTTTCGCAAGAGCCGACGTCATCGACGACATGAGCGAGTCGTCGGTGAACCGATCCATCAACAGGCTCGCTGTTATCAGCGCGGTCGCTTCCTGAGTCGTAAAATGCACGGGTGGAAGGTGGTAGCCTCTTACGATGCTGTACCCGACTCCTGCCTCCCCGACGACGGGTACGCCGGCTTCTGCAAGCGCGGCGATATCCCGGTAAACCGTTCGGATGCTCGTTTGGAATTCATCTGCAATTTCCTCGGCGCGTGTCACCCTGCGGCCCTGCAGATGAATCAGGATGGCGACGAGTCGATCGATTCGATTCACATTGCATAGTTTAACTTCGGTTTGGGATTACAAGAGAAGTTTCTAATACTTGCGATCTTCCGATTTTTGAAATCTCCGACTTGCTCGGGTCCATGCTCGGCAGGCTGAGAATCCCGATGAGCACCGAAATAACCGCCGCGCCCGTGATCACCGAATAGAAGAAGTATTCAAGCGGATCATTCACGGCATAGGCATCCGCAATCCGGACATGGGTCCAGGATTTGTGGACATCCTCAAGATCGACCGAGTCGCTGTAGAGAGCGGGGTCCGGCTCGGTTCTGAACGGAACGACGCGAGCCGACGACACGGCTTTCGGTGGACGGAACGCTTTCGGTCGGTTGATTGATTCGAGTGTGATGGTCGTCATGGTGCCTCCTGTTCCTTAGTCATTTTGACTGCTTCGATTTACTGGCGGCCGGTGAACCGCTTGATGTGACCAGCGTAAAACGGTGGGATGACAACCCTATGTCAGGAGTGTTGGATTCTGTTTTCTGGTACCATCGATTAAACGAGAAATCGTTTGTGGCTGCTGAACTTCCATTGTTGTTTCGCGCCCTCATTTGCCGAAAATGTAAGGCTCCAATGCGTAACCCTTTATCGAGATTGATTTGGCTCCTGCTGTTTTCGTCGAGCGCCGCGATCGCCGCCGGACGCGGGGTCGAACCGGAGGCCACGCCCGATTTGCCGTATGCGCCCGCGCATTTTGGGTGGCTTAAGTCGTCCTGGTTGCAGGATTTTGCCGAGCGATTCTCGAATTACATCGACGTTCTCGCGCTGCAGCTGAGTGCGCATCTGGGCGGCTGGAGCAGGCAACCGCTTTTGTTTGCCATCACGCCCTCCAAAGCGCTGCTGGTCCTTGTGATTCTGGCAATCGGCATCGGTATTGGAGCACTTGCTCGCGTTCTGATCGTCAAGAAAGATGTGATCGCCGAACTCGAAAAAGGCAGCAGCCGGTTCTGGCGACAAGCGATCCTGTATGCGTTCTCCAGAGCTCTTAGTGGTTTCTTTATATTTACAGGCGCATTTTTTGCCATCGTGCCGATTCTGCCTCATATCGGTCTGGCACTTGGCGGATTTCCCACCTTTGCCATTGCCGCGAAGATCGCTCAGGTCGGTTATTTCGCGACCGGAGTCGGCTTTTGTCTGCGGATTGCGCGATTTGTCGAGCGGTGGCTGAATAATTTCGTTTATAGCCCCTCGATCCGCTGGTATTACAGTGCGTTCCCGGTCCTCGGGCAGGCGCTTTATTACAACCTCGTGCTCTGCGCAGTCTCTGCGGGGATCTATATCCTTGATCTCGCTGAGCCGATCGCAAATGCCGCGTACAGATCCGTCTCCATAGCCAGCGTCGTTGTGAATACCGTTCTGCTGATTCGTGCCGTGATTGCGGTCGAGGCGATGGTCGGAAACCGATACGAGACACTCCAATACGACGAATATACAAAGCGCCGAGTACAAACGCGGGTGCAGATGCTGCGGCGGTTAGTTGTTTTTGCGGTATTGGTCGGAGCCGTTGCTGCAATCCTCTTGAATTTCCAGGAAGTCCGCCAGATTGGGACGGGTCTTTTGGCATCCGCCGGGCTAGCGGGCATCATTGCCGGGTTTGCAGCCCAGAAATCGCTTTCAACGGTGATTGCCGGATTGCAGATTGCGATCACCCAGCCGATGCGAATCGATGACGTGGTCATCGTCGAAGGGGAGTGGGGTACAATCGAAGAGATCACATTGACCTACGCCGTTATTCGCGTCTGGGATCAACGACGGCTCATTGTCCCGATCACCTACTTTCTGGAGAAGTCATTTCAGAACTGGACCCGCAACAGTTCAGATTTGATCGGAACGGTATTCTTCTACGCGGATTTTCAAATTCCGATTGATGAACTTCGTGCGGAATCGCGTCGGGTGGTTGAGGCGTCGAACCTTTGGGATAAACGCGTTTTCGTGCTCCAGGTTACCGACTTCAAACCTGATAGCGTCGAGATTCGGATACTGGCGAGCGCGGCGACTGCGAGGGATCTTTTCGATCTCCGGTGCGAAATTCGCGAAAATATTCTTTGCTTTCTTCAGCAACGATACCCCCAATCGTTCCCGAGAGTTCGCACCACATTTTCTCGGGCGACTTTGCAACAATAAGCAGAAGTTTGCTCTCTAAGCTATGGTATTGAATGCACGCCCAAGACTGATATACCAAACTCAGGATCGACCTGCCCATCGCTTGGATTATGGAAACTCCGCAACAGTTAACGACAAATCGCAAGGCGCTCGCTATTAACCTGGACGATCTGAAGTACGGCACTTTCGCAGAAATTGGTGCCGGCCAGGAAGTCGCTCGACATTTTTTCCAGGCGGGCGGCGCAGCCGGAACGATCGCGAAATCAATCTCCGCTTACGACATGAAGTTCAGTGACGCGTTCTACGGGAAAAGCCAGCGCTATGTCTCCCGGGAACGTCTCGAGCTGATGATCAACCGTGAATACGATCTACTGGTTCAGCGTCTGGATGCCCTGAGAGGCGATCGGACAACCTATTTCGTATTCGCCGATACCGTCGCCGCGCGCAGTTTCAAAGGAACCAATGAATGCCACGGTTGGATGGGCGTGCGATTTCAGACTGAGCCAAAGGGTCCGACCAGCGAGATCATTATCCACGTCCGGATGCTGGACAGGGAGAATGTCCTGCAGCAGCAGGCTCTGGGAATCATCGGCGTCAATCTTGCCTACGGCGCCTTTTATCTGGCCACGGATCCGGATGCATTCGTTCGTTCCCTGGCTGACGACCTGGTTGCGGGTCGCATCGAGGTCGATATGATCAATTTTGCCGGTCCTCATTTCGCCGATGTGGACAACCGGATCATGAGTCTGAAGCTCGTCGAGAACAAGTTTACCAACGCAGTACTGTTCAGTCCGAAAGGTGAGGTGATTCAGCCGTCGGAGATTCTCCATAAGAAGGCCATTATTGTTGAGCGCGGAAGTTTCCGGCCAGTTACCCTGGTGAACGAGGATATGATGCGCTGTGCGATGACTCAGTTCACCGCCGAACCGGCGCTAAAGGGTGTTAGTATCATTGTTCTGATGGAGATCACGATGCACAACCTTCTCTCGGCTGGGAACATCGATTATCACGACTTTCTTGCTCGTATCGACACGTTGGCAGCGACCGGAAGCAATGTGATCATTTCAGATTACCAGGAGTTCTACCGCTTGATTGGATACTTCCGGCGTTACACCAAGGAGATGATCGGCGTGGTTATGGGCATTAACAACCTGTTGGAAGTGTTCAACGAAAAGTACTACGAGGATCTCGACGGAGGAATTCTGGAATCGTTCGGACGCCTTTTCCGCAATCTGGTGAAACTCTATATCTACCCGATGAGGATCAATGCGTATGACCGGTATTGCTCACAGAATCCTTCTGAATCACCGACAACTGGTCTTGGAAAATCTGAGCACCCGCTTGCGATCGATGTCTGGATCAACGCGATCAATCTCCAGGTCGAGATGCATCTTCGAAATCTTTATGCTCATCTCCTCGATAGCGGCAATCTTGTCCCGATCCTTGGCAGCAATCCGGCGGTAATGGATATTTTTTCCAGGGATGTGTTCGCGAAGATCCAGAAGGGCGAATCCGGTTGGGAAAACATGATCCCGAAGGAAGCTGCCGCGGTGATCAAGGAACGAGGCCTTTTTGGATATAGGCCAGTTGCTCTTCCAAGTTCCTGACCCACACTCTGCCATTCCCAAAATAGATGCTATTTCGGGCGGGGACAGAATTTTAGAATCGATACGGTTAGATTGACCCTGCCGACCATTGAGCCGGGCGTTCGGCTGTCGCGAAAAGGAATCGAAAACCCCAACGGACTATGAAACGAGAACCTCGGATCACGCTGCCAATCAAGAAATCGGCCAAGGTGGATAAGCTCGAACCGCAATGGCGCCCATGGCTCTGGTATTTTCTAGGCACTCTACTGGTGCTTTGGGTATGGCAGGAATTGGGGAATCAGGTTGAATTCCGCACGATTCCATACAGCGAGTTCAGGACCTATCTGGCGCAGGGGATCGTTGCAGAAGCGGTTGTCAAACAGGACGAGATCGATGGCCGCATCGTCCCCAAGAAGGAGGCGGAATCGAAGGAAAAACCAACGGAGAGCGCTTCACCTTCTGCGTCCCCCCCCGCGACCGGATCGCCGGCTCAAGCTCCGAGTGGTTCGCCAGCGGCCGGCAAAGAACCTTTTTTCTTTCGGACCGAACGGATTGAGGATCCCAATCTCGTAAAAGACCTCCAGGCGGCTGGAGTTCAATACGCGGCGGCGCGGCCCGGTGTGATCTCTCAATTCCTCGTGGCGTGGGTTCTGCCGATCGCCGTGATGATAGTGATCTGGAACCTGATTATGCGCCGGATGGGAGCCGCCAGCCAATCAGTCTTTTCGATTGGAAAGAGTCGGGCTCGGCTTGTGGCGGATCCCGACACTGGCGTGACCTTTGCCGATGTGGCGGGATGCGACGAAGCCAAATTTGAGCTCCAAGAAGTTGTCCAATTTCTTAAGAGTCCGAATGAATACGAGAAGGCTGGTGCGCGGATCCCCAAGGGCGTGCTCCTTGTCGGACCTCCCGGGACAGGGAAAACATTGCTTGCTCGCGCCGTGGCCGGCCAGGCCCGTGTGCCTTTTTTTTTGATCAGTGGAAGTGATTTTGTCGAAATGTTTGTCGGCGTTGGCGCTGCGCGTGTGCGCGACTTGTTCCAGCAGGCGAAGCTCCACGCGCCGTGCATTATTTTCATCGACGAACTGGATGCGATTGGACGGCAGCGAGGAGTGGCCATCGGCGCAGTCAATGACGAACGCGAACAGACTCTGAACGCGCTGCTGGTCGAGATGGACGGGTTCGAGGCCAACATTGGTGTCATTCTTCTCGCGGCTACAAATCGGCCCGAGGTCCTGGATCGCGCGCTTCTGCGACCGGGCCGGTTCGACCGCCAGGTGCTTGTCGACTTACCGGACCTCGATGGTCGCGAAGCGATCCTCAAGGTGCATTCGAAGGGCAAGCATCTCGAGGCCGGTGTCGATTTGCGCCGGATTGCGGCTGCGACTGCGGGCTTTTCTGGCGCGGACCTTTCGAATTTGCTGAACGAAGCCGCTTTATTGGCGGCTCGCCGCCAAGTGACGGTGATATCGCAGGCAGATTTGGAAGAAGCCATTGAAAAGATCGTCGCCGGTCCAGAACGGAAGAGCCGCCGTCTCGGCGACGCGGATAAACGCAGGGTGGCATATCACGAACTTGGGCACGCGCTGATCGCGGCGTACACTCTTCACGCAGACCCGGTCCAAAAGATCAGCATTGTACCTCGGGGCCGGGCGGCGCTTGGATATACCCTCCAACTTCCCACCGAGGACCAATTTCTCATGACCCGGACCGAGCTGGTCGATCGGATCCGCGGACTGTTGGGAGGACGCGCCGCCGAAGATCTGGTATTTGGGGAAGTCAGCACCGGCGCCCAGAACGATCTGGAGCGCGCTACCGCTCTCGCCCGGCAAATGGTCGCGATGTATGGGATGAGCGATCGCGTTGGGCTTGCTAGTTGTGCGCAGCGGCAGCCGACTTTCCTTAATAGCCCGGATACGCAGATCCAGCGCGATTGCAGCGAAGAGACCGCGCGCGAAATTGATGAGGAAGTGCGGAAACTACTGGACCAGTCCTATGACGAGGCGAAGGATGTTTTATTGGCACATCGCGCCGACCTTGACCGGTTGGCGGGCGAGCTTCTGAAAAATGAGGCGATGGACGGAGAGACCTTTTACAAACTGATCGGCCAAACACGGCCGGCGCTGCCCGCGGCCAATCCCGGCGTCATTGGGCATTAGTCGATTTGGACAAATTTGTGCGAGCGGCGAGAATTGTACGCATAAAGGCGAACGCATTACCTTAGTTCAACATGCCGATTGAGTTTAAAGATTATTACAAGACCCTCGGCGTCTCGCGGACTGCGAGTCAGGACGACATTAAAAAGGCATTCCGAAAACTGGCTCGGCAGTTTCATCCTGATGTCGCGAAAGACAAAAAGACCGCGGAAGAAAAATTCAAGGAGATCAATGAGGCATACGAAGTTCTCAGTGATCCACAAAAACGGGCGAAGTACGATGACCTCGGCCCGGACGGAGCGAGAGCCACCGAGTTCGCACGTGCGCAAGGTCGAAGCTGGAGAAGCGATCGCGGCCCGGCAGGCGACGAGAATGTCGAATTCCATTTTGATGGGACGGGGTTCAGCGATTTTTTCGAGCAGTTCTTTGGGCGCGGACGCCAGTTCGACGGCACGAATGACTTTGGAACTTCAGGCCGCAGGCCACAGGCAGGTTTCTCTGCGCGCGGCAGCGACTTCGAGAGCGATATCTTGGTGACGCTCGAAGAAGCCGTGACGGGGTCGGAACGGACGATTTCATTGCAGCGAACGGACCGGCGGACGGGCCAAACGCGAACGCAGACACTGAAAGTAAAAATTCCACCAGGCGTGCATGAGGGTCAGGTGATCCGCGTCGCCGGAATGGGCGAAGACGGAATCGGGGAAGGGGGTGCCGGTGACCTCTTTCTTCGGGTCCGCTTTGCCGCGCATCCTGATTTCCGGGTTCACGGTTCTGATCTCTACTATGGGCTCGATCTGGCTCCATGGGAGGCAGTGCTAGGAACAAGGGTGATCGTACCGACGCTCAAAGATCCTGTGGCGTTGCGAATTCCCGCAGGCACATCCAATGGGCGGCAATTAAGGGTTCGCGGCCGCGGCTTGCCGATCGGGCGCTCAGCAAAATCCGGGGATCTGTATGTGGAAGTCAATATCGCGTTACCGGAGAAAGTGACGGACGAGCAACGGAAACTTTGGGAGGAACTCGCGCGCATTTCGGATTTTAATCCGAGAAGAACCTGATCAGGATACTGCGATCGATGCCGACAGAAGATAATGTTGAGAGCTATGGAGCCGGCCAGGAAACCTACGATCTCGGTGCGCAATCAGCGCATACGATCGATGTGGCAGCACGACTCGCGCAGGTGCCACGCCGGCTGGTATTTCTTTATTACAAACACGGTTTGGTCACTCCTGTGACTGATCCGACCGCAAACGAGTTGTATTTCGACGACGAAGCGATCCGGGTCGTGCGCCGCATCGAGCAACTTCGATTAACATGCGGATTAAACCTCGCGGGAATCAAACTGGTGATCACGCTGACTGCCGAAGTTGAGCGGCTACGGTCCGAGTTGCGGTTCCATCGGCAGTAATTTCAGGGTGAAAAAGATCATTGCTGCAATCGAGATGGACCCAGGGAGGGAACTCCATTACGCACTTATCCCTGAGGGATTAAAACGAGGGTAGCCTGGCACGAAGTGCCTGGAAAAAGAAGAAAGACCCGTCCAGTCCCGTAGGGACGGTTGATCAGATTTCTTGCAAATGTGTCATTTCTCCTTTCCTCGGTCTCAGGCGAAATAAAGAAACAGATAAGAATAATGTGTTATAGTTCGGGAGGCAGCAGGGGTACGGTGCATTCAGTGTGAGCGTTTCTCAGCTGCCAGAAACGATTGGTTATATCGAACATCATCGGACTCGAACTTTTCAAGAGGAGTATCTGGCGTTTTTAAAAGCGCACGAGGTAAAGTTCGACGAAAAATATCTCTGGGACTAGTGAGCAGATCAACCGTCCCTCCGGGACGGGTCCGCTTTTCTCTTGTTTCCAGGCACTTCGTGCCAGGCTACTTTCATTTGGTCCCTCCGGGACAGGATACGCTCTTTCGTTGTAAAATTATCCTTAAGTTAGCGCTTATGGAGCGTAGCGGAACCCTGGGATAAACCGTGCGCGGACCGGGTGTGGAACCCAGTCGCCATGGGTTATAATTCGAGTCGATGAATTTTGAGGACTGATCTGTCCAGAATCGAATCTTTGCGGTCTTCTGTGTAAATCCTTCTTTAGTAGTTTTTAGAATCTGTCTTGGATAGGAGTGTCGCGGCCCCTGAATTTACTCGACGCGCAACGATTCGAGCTGCGCAAAAACGTAACCGATGAAAATATCCGCTTCGATCCGGAGCGGAACTCGGTTGTCGTCGTCCGAGAGCCAACCGCGGCCGGATTTGAACAAGCTGTGTTCCTTTAACCGCAGCTTTTTGTCGATCCCTTTGAGTTTCAGATCGAGTTTGATCGCCTTCCGCTTTTGCCCGTCGATTTTGAGTGTCTCGCGGCCAACGACTTTGACGGTCGCGAGGTATGGCGCATTCGATGCCCAGACGACAAGTGATTCCGTTTCTCCGTCAGCCAGCGGCTGGCTCCTGACCCAGAGCAGCGCGGTGGTCATGTCAAACACTGAGTTGAATTTGAAAATATTTGGTTTCGGCGGGTGATCGCTTGGGATCTTTTCACGAAGACCGGTTACCTGGTCCGGCTTGAAATCGACGTTCGTTTTGACAATTTCGGATCGGTACTTCTCTTCCTGATAAAAATGAATCGGCGTCAGTGTCGCTTTGCTTTCCGTTGCGCGATGGTAAACGTCGAGCCGAAACAACGTGCGCGCAAAACCGGACGTTGCACCGGTTGCTTCCACTTCGAATTTGTCCTCGGCAGGCGAATAAAAGTGGACATCGCAGGTCGCCGCCCGGATTCCGCTCCAGCCAAATCCGTAGGTCAGGCGCATCGACGGGGGTTGGACAAAATTACCAGGGCCCTTCCCCGTCGTGATCGACCGTGTCCAATCGAGACTCTCCTCGGCACGCACCAGCTGCGCAAGCGGCAGCAGGAGGATCGCAAAAATACAGACAAGTATCCTGCCCGCGAAATACTCGAACTTGCGCTGGTGGCCCACTTTGATCCCAACGGAATCCATGCTCATCCAGGGAGAGGACACTATGGTACGACACGCTCGATCTTTCGAGTGAGTATCCATCCTAAGGTTCCGTTACTCGCCCGGCAAAATGTCCAGTCGCCTCTTTCGGAACGGATCTCGACGTGGTTCCCAATTTGCAGGCTTTCTGCCGAGCGCGCGCTCACCGCCGGTCCGTATTTCAGTTCAGCCCTGGAGTCAACAACAAGCGCGCGACTGGGATCTTTAGGTCCTTCGCCAACCCAAATGGCGGCGCCGGCACTGGCGACCCAGGCGAGTCCGGCCAAAACGCAAATTATCCGGCATAAACGGGCCACGGCGCGAGGCTTCGCGAAAGAGAAAACGAAAGCAAATGCGAATATCCAAAACGCGATAGAAGCAGCCAGTACAAAATAGTCCGCATACCCGGCGGCACGATCGCGAACGGTCGGCGCATCATCATTCCCGACGAGCTTGAGCGCGGACAGCCGGTTGGCTTGCGCTTCGTCGAGGCGGGGATTCAAGACGAGGGCGCGTTCGTAGTTCAGAATTGCTCGCCCCTGATCCCCTAATTTGAACCAGGCATTGCCCAGGTTGTAGAAAAGATCGGGACTGTACTGACCGGCTTGCGCCAATCGCAGATAATCGAATTTGGCTTCTTCGTACTTGCCTGCGTGATACGCGTTGTTTGCCGCATCCCAGTCTGTTTCTGCAAAGGCAAAGGGCGCCGCTAATATGAAGCAGCCAACGGTCGCCAGAAATGTTCTGAGACGGATCATGCGATCGCTTTCCAGCGGGTTAAGATCGTTTTGATTTTTGATCTTTCATCTTCGCTCAAAGAATCGGAGCCCACATGCCCGTAAATCGTCGCCTCGCTGACCGCGAGGAGGTCGCTTACGTCGTGTCGCAGATCATCTGGCAGGGATCCGTTCTGGATCCTCTCGTCGAGAGTCGGATAACTCGAAATTGTCCCGGCTCGCTGCTTCCCCGAACTGTTTAGTTCGAGGAGGCGCACGGCAGCTTGCAGAACCTCCGGGCGATTGTTCGATGCGGCCACTTTCTTCCACAAAAGTCGCTTTTCGCGATTCACCATTCGTTGCGGTTGACTCGCGATCACGTTTTTCTTGATCGCAGTGAGAGTCACAAGCAGTAACAGGGCGGTCGCCGGAATTGCCTGTGCAAGCCAGAACCGGCGCTGGCGAATCAGAGGAACAAACGTAGCCCGGGCCGGGGGAGAGAGTCGAATGTCGAGAACGTCCGGCGTCTGAGTCGGCTTCGCCTGTTGAAAAGTTGGACGGTTCGCAGGAGCCGTCGTGATGGCCGGCAGCTGGTCCCCCACGATTTCAATGCTGGTCGGTGGAGATTTCAGCGTGACGAATTTCTCGGTTGTCGGATTGAAATAGGAAAACTCGACTTCTGGTAGCGCCTTAACAGGGTTCGCGGCGACGAGTGTGTAGTCATAGCGCTTTACGCCGCTTAAGCCGATCTCATCAAGCGATTTCACTTGTTCGGACGGTTCATAAACACGCCAACCATCCGTGTCTGAAAGGACGGGCCGCTCCATCCGGTCGAAACTACCTAGACCCCTGATTTCAACGCTCATGGTGATAGGGTCGCCTGTATGCGCGTTCAATGGCTCGGCGGTTGATGAAAGCGTGAAGTCACCGACCGCCCCGGAGAAATTCGCAGGCCGTCCGGCGGTTGGAATCGGTTTAATCAGGATTGACGCACCGTTTGTTTTGATATCGGCGATTTGCTGTTGAAAGCTCTGGTTCGGGTCGATCAATCCGGGCGCGCTTCTCATGCCCAACGAAGCCGCAATCAGAAACGATTGCGTGGCTGAATTCAGATCGAGTTTTCCGGCCTTTACTCCGGTCAAGCCGGTTCGATAGACAACGACGTTGTAAGTCTTGCCATTTGAAATTATCTGCTTTTCCGTCGGTTCCGGATATTTTTTGGTCACGAAACCTTCGCCATCGATCATCGGATACTGTCCCTGCGGATAGGGTTGATACTGGATCCCCTGACTAAAGTAGAATCGAAGCTCGATAGGGATTTCTTCTCCGACATAAGCCGTCTCTTTTGGAACGATCAGTTCCGCAAAAAAAGGCTTTTCCGAACTGGAGGAATCATCGGCGTCATTTCCATTCTCTTCGACAACCGTGAGCGTAAGAGCCGACGTCTTGTAGACCTTTCCGCCAGCGATAACCTCAACCGGAGGGATCTGAAAAGTCCCGGTTTTGGTCGGAGTCACTACATATGTAAAAGTGGTTACGCTTGAGGCCTGGAAGTTCAGTATCTGTGTTTGGCTGGAAGTGCCTTCAAAGTTGATCGAGAGCCCATCAACAGAAATTTTCGGCGGACGCGTGACTCGAGCGTTTGCAACATTGATTTCCAGCTGAACCGGATGATCCACATCGGTCGACGATTCCGAGAGAGAGGCGTTCACCGATGGTTCGGCGGCGTTAAGAAGCCCACTCCAGACAAACGCAACAAATAGGGTGACGAAGTGCTTCATGTTACCAATCCCGAAGAACAGGCCGGTCGGTCTTTCGGTGCATGAGGTCGATCCTATCGCTCTCATTCTTCAGAGAGTTGAGCAGCTGCCGGGCCTCGTCTTCTGAAATCCCGTTCGCACCAGAATCGTTTCGCTGCCCGAGCTTGTCGTTCCCTTCACCCGATGGGGTGAGCTCCCGGAGTTGCCCCTCCTTTTTGGGTGTTGGCTCAGCGTCTTCCTCTGTTTGATCATCGCCGCCGGTATCGGGCCGGTCCGACGAGTCCTGATGCTGACTTCCAGGTGCCTGTTGATCGTCAGGCTCCGATGAATCTCCAGACAATGGATCAGACTGCTGGTCCGGTCTTCTTCCTGACCGGCCTGGTTGCTGCTTGTTGCGATTTTGCTGCTTTTGTTGACCTTGACTCTGTTGCTGTTGCTGCCGTTGCGCTTTTTGTGCCTCTTTTTTCTGCTGTTCCGCCTGCTTGATGCGTTCCTCCAATATCCGAAGATTCTTCTTTGCCTGGTCGTCGCGAGGGTCCCTATCGAGCGCCTGCTGATACTGGTAACGCGCATCGTAATAGTCGGTCAATTGTTGCTCGAGATCCTGAGCATGGTCTCCGGCCATCAGCAGGGCGTTGCCCGAATCGTAATAACCGAGCTCCTGGATCGCCGGATCACTGTTTTCGAGCACCTTGGCGTAGGCTTCAAACGCCTCGTCATACTTTTGCAGGCGGTAGGCGGCATTTCCAAGATTTACGTTGGCGCTCGGAGAATCCGGATCGCGTGCTTGTTCTTCGCGGAATTTCATGAGAGCTCCTTCAAAGTCCCCTTGATTGTAATCGTCCAGTCCCGATTCTGCTCTGGCACCCAGAGCCACAGCCAGCATTGCTACGAAAACCGCATTCGCAGCGGATGGCCGCCCCTTCTTTGGTTCCGCTCGTCGAGTGCCGAACAGTGCTGAAGCGAGGAGCAAAATCAAACCGATGGCTAAAGGCCAACGGTATCTTTCGATCGGGATACGCGTCGAACGTTCGTCGAAGCTCCTTTGAGAAAGGTTTCGCAGGCCGTTGTTGACAAGCCACGGTATCGATTCGTTGTCGAGATGCACATAAAAACCGCCAGTCTGGTCGGCGATCGTCCGAAGGCGGTCTTCGTCCAGGCGGGATCGCACGACGTTTCCATTTCGGTCACGAAGGAAACCGCTTTGACTTGAGTCCATCGGAATTTCGGAGCCTTCTTTAGTCCCGATTCCAATAGTAAAAATTCGAATGCCCTGTGTGCCGGCTTCCTTAGCGGCCGCGACCGCGTCTTCTTCCAGGTCTTCGCCGTCAGTCATCAGGATCATTGCACGGTGCGCTCCGTTCGCTTTACCGAGGGCAAGTTCGGCCGACCGAATTGCCGAGGTGATATCGGTGCCGCCTCGTTCGACGGAGTCGGTGTCGAGCTGGACGATGGCGTTGACCACCGTCTGGTAGTCAACTGTCATCGGTGCTTCGACCTGTGCGGCGCCCGCAAATGCGATCAAGCCAAAACGATCCCCTTTCATAGCCGACAGGATATCCTGGGCGGCAAGTTTTGCTCGCTCCAATCGGTTAGGCAACTCGTCGGTCGAGAGCATGCTCTTCGAGGTATCGATTGCCACGACGATGTCGCGTCCGCGCTGCTCGAAATCCTGGTCGACCGAACCGAGTTGAGGCCTTGCCATGGCGATGATGAACGCGGCCAGTGCCCCGACGAACAGAACTCGCCTCATGAGTACGCGGGTCCCGGCTGCAGAGTCCGTGAGCAGCGGCAATAATCGCCCGGCAACGAGTTGCTGGAGCCGTTTTTGCCGCCGCCGCTGCTCGTAAATGACGAGGCCGGCTGCCAGCGGTAGCGCCAGCAGACACCACAATAAGGCTGGTTCACCAAAGGTCATGGGACCTTGCTCCAAAGCCATTCAGTCAAAATAAACATACTACCCAGCAGGCATATTCCGGCGCCTGTAAACCACGGGAAAAAGTCCTCGTAGCTCTGGTATTTCTCCACCTGAACACCGCTTTTTTCGTACTGGTCTATTTTCTCGAAGATCTCCGTCATCGTCTTAGTGTCGGCAGCTCTGAAGAAAACCCCACTCCCGATGCGCGCGATTTCCCGGCAGGTATCCTCTCTGAAGGGCATATATTCCTGGGAATAGTACGTGTTGCCGAATCCGTCAGTGTGCGGAAATGGCACCAATCCGTTCGTTCCCGCCCCGATTGTGTAGATTTTGATGCCGAGTGCTGCTGCGGCTTCAGCCGCTGTCAGCGGGGGAATTTTACCCGCATTATTATCGCCATCGGTCAGCAACACGATGACCCTGGTTTTCGAATGTTTATCCTGAAGGCGGCTAGCCGCGGTCGCCAGGGCCGAGCCGATCGCTGTTCCATCTTCGACGAAGCTGGAACCAATCACGGTCTGATCGCCCGTTCGACGAATGCTGAGCCGTGCGAGATTTTCGATGAGCCACGAATGATCGAGCGTGAGCGGACTGACGATGTAGGCTCGTCCGGAAAAGATTATGAGTCCGATCCGGTCGTTGGGCCGCGCATTTATAAACTTCTCAGTGACCTGTTTCACGACTTCGAGACGGCTCGCTCGTTGAGAGCCAATTTCATAGTCTTCCGACAGCATTGATAACGAAACGTCGAGCGCGATCATGATGTCGATCCCATCGGCTCTCACCTGGTTTGTCGATGTTCCAAGTTGAGGGCGGGCGAGCGCGACAATCAGCGCGGCGCATCCCAGGTAATACAGAGAGTTTTCGACCTCTTTCCTCCAGGACCGCCGGATCGTAGCCGTTTTCTCGAAAATGCGCGCGGCCGCGAATCGGACGACAGGTGGTTTGTGAAACCGGCGCGCAAACAGCCAGAAGAACGGGGGAAGAACCGCCAACAATAAAAACCAAGGTTGTTCGAAACGAAAATAATTGGCGTTCAATTGACCTCCTCTACGAAGGCTGAGGCCTGTTCGAACAGAGCCTCGTTTTCGGCTGGTCCCGCCGGTACCCGGGCAAACTTGATCGCATCACACGTGACGAGGAAGTGGCGCAGCTTTTCCCTGCGCGAGAGATCAAAATGCGTGGCGTGCGAAGCTTCATTCAAGAACTCACTGGTGGTTTGGCGCACCGCTCTAATTCCGAATTGGTGTTCGATAAAATTTCTAAGAATATCGGAAACTTCAACGCCGAAGTCGTAGGAGCTGGCACTCGAGACGCGTTGTTTTGCGTTCTCCAGGCGTTTGAGGGCGACTTCTTTGGGAACGGGTGGTGCAATGGCCCTCTTCGCATTTGGCCAGAGTAGATATGCAATGATTGCCAGCAGCAGCAGGATTGCCAAAAGGATGACGATCGTCAGGGAAGGGGGTGCCGGGAGCGGAGGTCGAATGTCTTCGATCTCGTCTGAATTGTCAGCCGCGATATGTATCAGCAAAAGCCAGGTCATTTTCGCCTCAGGCGCTTTTCGCGCCGGATAAAGAACGACCGCAGAATCGGAAAGTAATCTCTGTCAGTGCGCAGCGGGATCGAGTCGATGTTTTTCCGCCGGAACAAAGCGTCCCGGTCAAGTCTCTCTTTTGCTGCGATTTGAGCAAACTGCGACCGGACTCGCTGGTCGGATGAATCGATTTCGAATACTGCTCCGGTTTCAGGATTTTCGACACGAATCCAGCCCACGTCCGGCAACGAATATTCGCCACGGTCTTCGATCGGGACAGCAATTACGTCGTGGCGGCGACTGCAGACAGTCAGCGGTTTTTCGAAGTTCTCCGCGTGAAAATCGGAAAGTATGAATACGACGGCGCGTCTCGTCGTCACCCGGTTCAGGTAGTCAACAGGTGGTTTGAGATCGGTTTTCCGTCCATATGGTTCGAAGTAAAGGATTTCGCGTAAAATCCGGAGGATATGCACTCTGCCTTTCACCGGGGCAATATACAATTCGACCCGGTCGGTAAACAAAATCAGTCCGACCTTGTCGTTGTTTCGAGAAGCGCAGAATGCAAGGGCGCAGGCAACTTCCGCCGCGAGCTCTCTCTTGCTGGCGCTGATGCTTCCGTAGCTACCGGACGCGCTGAGGTCAATCAAGAGCATTACCGTGAGCTCGCGTTCCTCGACATATTTTCGGACGTACGGGTGACCCATGCGCGCAGTCACGTTCCAATCGATCGAGCGAACCTCGTCTCCAAAATCATACTCGCGGAACTCGTCAAAGTTCATTCCGCGACCTTTGAAGACGCTATGGTACTGCCCGGCGAACGCGGTCTCGGCAAAGTGCCGGGTTCGGATTTCCAGCTTGCGGATCTTCTTGAGGATCTCAGGGACAGACGGCATTGAGCAAATTCAGGGGACCGGAAGTCCGGCAAATATTCGTTGGACGACAATCTCGCTTGTTATCTCTTCGGCTTCCGCCTCATAACTGACGATCACGCGATGTCTGAGGACGTCGGCTCCGATCGATTTGATGTCCTGAGGCGTTACATACCCTCTTCCGTTCAAAAAAGCATGTGCGCGCGCTGCGAGAGTCAGACTAATTGTCGCACGCGGCGACGCTCCGTAACGAATCAACCCCTCCATGCCGAGTTGGAATTCCTGCGGCCGGCGAGTCGCCCACACGACGTCGACGATGTAATCTTTCACCCGGTCGTCGATGAAGATTCTGTTCACGATGTCGCGTGAACGAATAATCTCCGCCACTGAAGCGACCTTTTGAACCGTGAGATCCGGTGCGGAGGTTCCCATGAGATCCAGGATCTTGCGCTCCTCCACCTTGGTCGGGTACCCGATGTTAAGCTTGAGCATGAACCGATCCAATTGTGCCTCCGGCAGATGGTAGGTCCCGTCCTGATCCAGCGGATTCTGGGTGGCCAGAACCAGGAACGGATCAGACAACGGGTAAGTCTGGTCACTGATTGTGATCCTGCGCTCTTGCATTGCCTCCAGCAGAGCGCTCTGAACTTTGGCAGGCGCGCGATTGATTTCGTCGGCCAAAACCAGGTTCGAGAAGATCGGCCCGAGCCTGGGCCGAAACTCGCCGTCGCGCGGATTGTAAATCATCGTACCGATGATGTCAGCCGGCAGAAGATCCGGGGTAAACTGGAGCCGTTGAAAATGGGTGTCCACGCATGAGGCAAGCGTTTTGACAGCGAGAGTTTTCGCCAGGCCGGGGACCCCTTCCAGGAGAACATGGCCATTTGCAAGAAGGCCGACGAGCAGGCGGTCGATCAGATATTTCTGGCCGACGATCACTCGAGAAATTTCGTTTTGTACCGCCTGGGCCCATTGGCCGTTGGTCTTGACTTCTTCTGTGATTGCCTCAGTCGAGATGGTCATAAGTCGATGTTAAAGGTCAGACATAATAGCATGGTATCTGTTTAATCCAGTCTGGCTGCGACGTCGCAAGCCCCGGGAGTGATCGCGCTTTTTCATTGCAACATGCGAGGCGGCTCTCCATGTTTCTGCCAACCTTGTATCCGACGCCCTGGCAGAAAAAGATGCTGTGGAACGCGATCACTGCGCTGTCACTGCTGGTGATCGCTGCAGTCTTCGTTTTCACGCTTTACGTCGCGACTCAGATACTAGCTTTTCTTCAGCCGCTTTTGTTACCGGTGGCAGTTGCCGCGGTGATCGCCTACTTGCTGGAGCCGGTTGTGAGCTGGCTCGCCCGCCGCAAAATGCCGCGACTTCTCGCTGTCGTAATTGTGTTTGGAGCGTTTGTGCTCGGCGGCGTTTTGTTGTTTGTCGGGGTCGTCCCTTCAATCTACACGGAGAGCGTTAAATTTTCGTCCGACCTTCCCGGCTATCTCGAGAGGGGGTGGGTGGCAATCGACGGGTTCCTTGAGAACAACCTGCAGAAGCTTCCGCAACTCGGCGGTACGCCCCCGCAGGAAGAATCGACTACTGATTCCGTAAAAGGGCGGTTACAACGTTATCAGGACAACCCGTACGTGCAGCAATCGTTGCAGTATCTGAAGGATCAGCTTCCGACGCTGTCTCAGAGAATCTGGACGCTTGTACAGACAAGCCTCACCGGCGTGTTCGGCGCCTTCGGATTTTTGTTGGGATTGCTGATCGTTCCGATTTATCTGTTTTTCTTTTTGAAAGAGAGCCCGCGGATCGCGCAGACGTGGAGCAACTACCTCCCGCTCAGACGATCGGAATTCAAAGACGAGGTAGTCACCGTTCTCACTGAAATCAATGGTTATCTTATCAACTTCTTCCGTGGCCAGTTGGTTGTCGCGCTGATTAACGGGATGCTGTTGGCAATCGGACTCTCGATCCTCGGTCTGCAATTCGGTTTTCTGATCGGCCTCGTCTTCGCATTTTGCGGAATCATCCCGTACGTCGGGTACATCATCTGCTATATTCCTGCGCTCCTCGTCGCATTCGCACAGTTCAACGATTGGGTGCACCCGCTCTGGGTCACGATCATTTTCTTTCTTATCATTGCGCAGATTGATGGGCTTGTGACGACGCCAAGGATCGTTGGCAACTCCGTCGGGCTTCATCCAATGACAGTCATCATCTCCGTTTTCCTTTGGGCCCTTGTCCTCGGAGGGTTACTCGGAGCCATTCTCGCAATTCCACTGACAGCTACCCTGAAAGTGCTTCTTCAACGGTATGTTTGGGATCGCCAGAGGAATATTTTCTTCCAGGACGATATCCCGACGAAGGATGAAATCGAAATAGCAACATAGGAGGCGCCCGGCGGCGGCAAACTATAAGTCCTATAAGTCGTATATGTCCTATACCCTACCCCATGTGGGCGATGATATTATCTCCGAACTCGGAGCATTTGATTTCGGTTCCGCCTTGCATCTGGCGCGCAAAATCGTAGGTGACTCGCTTGCTCGCGATGGCATCGTTCAGCCCTTTGAGCACGAGATCCGCAGCCTCGGTCCAGCCAAGATGCCTCAGCATCATCTCGCCCGAAAGTATGACGGATCCCGGATTTACCCGGTCCAGATTCGCATACCTTGGTGCCGTTCCGTGGGTCGCTTCGAAGATCGCGTGTCCGGTGTGATAGTTGATGTTGCCACCGGGCGCGATTCCGATCCCACCAACCTGCGCGGCTAATGCATCCGAGAGATAATCGCCGTTCAGGTTCAGCGTCGCGATCACATCGAATTCTTCCGGGCGCGTCAGCACCTGTTGCAACGTGATGTCCGCGATGGCGTCTTTGACAAGTATTTTGCCTTGTGCCAATGCCGACTTCATTTCGTCGTTCGCCGCTTGGTCACCTTTCACTTTCCTGGTTCGTTCCCAGATCGCCCAGGAGTAGGTCTCATTGGCAAAGAGAGTGTCGGCGAGATCGTAACCCCAGTCCCGGAAGCTCCCCTCGGTGAACTTCATGATGTTCCCCTTGTGAACGAACGTGACCGATTTGCGTTTATTGGCGATCGCGTACCGGATTGCAGCGGCGATCAACCGGTTCGAACCGAGATGGCTTACCGGCTTTATCCCGATCCCAACTTCAACTGGGGAGGTCCCAAGCGCAGGTTCCGTGGCGAGGAAATCCGAAGCGGCCTTTTCGGTTCCGAAACGGATTTTTGAATATTCCTTTGGAAATTCCTGCTCAAAGAGTTTCAGGAAACGCTGGGCTTCCGGGCTGCCGGCGCGAAATTCGATTCCGGCATAGATATCCTCAGTGTTTTCCCGGAAAATCACCATGTTAACTTTCTCCGGATTCTTTACGGGCGAAGGGACGCCGGCGAAATATTGGACCGGGCGCAGGCAGACGTATAAATCCAGAAGTTGGCGCAGAGCGACATTCAGCGAACGAATGCCTCCTCCAACCGGCGTGGTGAGCGGGCCCTTGATCCCGACGAGGTATTCGCGGAATGCGGTGACAGTGTCTTCCGGCAACCAGTCGTCGAAACGACTTTTTGCCGTTTCGCCCGCAAAGACTTCAAACCACGAGATCTTCTTTGAACCTTTGTAAGCCTTTTCAACCGCAGTATCAAAGACGCGGACACTGGCGGCCCAAATGTCCGGCCCCGTGCCATCACCACGAATGAATGGGATCACCGGGTTGTCAGGACACTGAATTTTTCCGTTTTGAATCGTAATTTTTTCACCGGCGGGCGGTTGAACTGATTGATATACCATATTGCTTCCCTGGGTACCGGAATTAGATGGGTCCGGAATCTTTTTGGAAGAGGATCCCTCACCCAAAAACCGGCCTCACGCAAATGGCGATTTCGGTTTCGAGCACAGGATTTTCGCGTGCATGAATTAGCTTGCAGAGCTTATTGAAGAATCAGGGAAGGCGGGCCGTGGGGAGTTGCAAACAAAAGTCCGTATGCTTTAATCATGGCGAGCGAAATTTAATGCTGTTGAAATTTTATATCGTCTATGTTTGCGACCGAGCAACGCTCAACTCCAGAGGCGTCTGATGCAGAAATGCAGGCCGCTGCAGAGGAGTTGGCCGAAATCGTAATGCATATGCAGCGAAGGTTTCTCCATAATCTATCGGAGAAACTAGGTCGGGGCAGCGTCTCTTTTCCGCAGTACTTTTTGCTTGGTTACCTCGATAAACAGGAAGTGATCACGATGTCTGGGATCGCTTCGAAGATGGGCCACACTACGGCCGCCGCCACCGGGCTGGTTGATCGACTCGAAAAACTCGGTTATGTCGAACGTTCACACGCAGTGGACGATCGTCGAAAGGTGATGGTCAAAATTACGTCAAAAGGGTCTGGTTTGGTCGCCGAAATCCGTCAGGATGTCGTCAACAAAATTATGACCCTGATGCGCGAGTACCTGACCGCCGAAGAGGGAAGGGCCTGGCGTCAGCTCTATCGCAAAATCGCGGATTGTTCTGATAAACTGCCAAGAAAATAATGAGACTTTCTTCGAAAGGTGATGGTCAAAATTACGTCAAAAGGGTCTGATAGGGCTTGGCGTCAGCTCTATCGCAAAATCGCGGATTGTTCTGATAAACTGCCAAAAAAATAATGAGACTTACGCTGTGCGCTTTAGCCGTTGCAGGGCTCACCTGCACTTTGAATGCCGGCGAGCCGATCGCTGGTCTGGCCCCTGGTACCCGCAGTCATCCGTTAACCATCGATGAAGCTGTTCAGCTCGCGCTTAAGCAGAACCCCTCAATCCTCCTGCAGATCCAGCAGCTCAAAGTGCAGAAAGGCCTGGTTTTTCAGGCTCAAGCCAGGCTTTTGCCTCAGCTGACCGCCGCCACCAACTACTCGCAGCAGGCCAACGAGCTGGCTGTCACTTCCGCCAGCTCACCTTTCGATTTTCTGGCCGTGCGACCCGGCCAGAATGTCGTTGTCGGGCCGACTGGCAATGTCAATGTCGGGCCGAATGGCACCGTCATCCCGATCCCGATTACAGCGGTGTCCTCCTCGAACCAGACCTGGCAGGTGACGCTGACCGCCTCACAGCTTATCTGGGACGGTGGTGCAACGATCGCTTCTCGCCGGGCTGCACGTATCAACGAAGATGCGGCGTATTACACCTTGCGCGATACAATCGATAACATCGTTTCCACTGTCCGGACGCAGTTTTACCAAATCCAGCTCGATAAGGCGCTCGTCCAGGTTCAGGAGGAATCGGTCAACCTCCTCCAAAGCCAGCTCGAGGATCAGAAAAGCCGTTATGAAGCCGGCACAGTCCCTCAATTCAATGTGCTCCAGGCTGAAGGCCAGTTGGAAAACCAGATCCCGCAGCTCATTGCGGCCCGGAACAATTATCGAATCTCGCAGCTTACGCTTGCCCGGACGTTGGGGATCCCGGCAGATCGGCAGTACACGACCGACAATCCTCTGCCGGTTGCGGGTGACCTCTCGTTCAATCCGATCGAGTACGATCTTGGCTCCGCGCTGATTGCTGCGCGTGCAAACCGGCCGTTTCTGAAAGCCCAACGGTCCTCTATTCTTGCCAACGTCGAGAATATCACAGTCCAGGCGGCGGGCTATAAGCCCACGTTCACTGCCGATGTTGGATTCGAGCAGAGGAGCGATCCGACGACCAATAATCTCAGTCAGACGCTACAGGGATGGTTCCTGGGCGTTCAGGGTTCTTGGAACATCTTCGATGGGCTGCTGACGTACGGAAAGGTGAAGCAGGCGAGGGCGCAATTGGAACAGTCAAAGGTCACATACGATGATTCCGTTCGCCAGGTGGAACTTGAAGTGGCCACGGCTGTCAGCAATTTGCGACAAGCCGCCGGCACTGTCGACGCGGCGCAAACCGGAGTAAACGTGAACCTGGAGGCGCTGCGCCTTTCGGATGAGCGTCTCGCGGCGGGCACCGGAACACAGCTCGATGTTTTGAATGCCCAGGAACAGCTTACCACTGCTCGTTCGAACCTGGTGCAGGCGGAGTTTTCTTACGTATCGGCGGTCGCCTCCTACCAGCTCGCAACGGCCACCGAGACAAAGTACAACGACATGTTTGATGATCCGTTAACGCGTCCCGCCACACTGACCAAGGATGAAGCCGTCAAGGCAGCGCAGGCGCGGCGCGATTCGCCGCTCGACCCGGGCAAGCCTTCAACACAGAAAGCGAAACGCGAATCGCTCGTTCCTCCCCAAGGGAAGGTGCAAACAATCAATGATTAGCCCGCCTGTCGAACGGTTTCCTGCTCTGGATGCACTTGGAACCGTTCTGCATGGCTTTGTTCTGAGAGTGCCCGGCCTTGATGTCCGGACAGATCGAGAAATCGCGCTGCGGCGGCTCGAATCCTTTCACGACTTGGCGAGGCGAAGTTTCGGTTCCCGGGAGCTCCGTCTGGCCGAACAGGTTCATGGCAACTCCGTCGCCGTGGTCGCGGTGGATTCTCCTGCGAAAAGTGCACAGGCGGATGCTTTGGTAACGCGTGACCCAAACGTTCTACTGGGAATACACGTTGCCGATTGTTGCGCGGTGTTTCTGGTCGACCCCAAGCGAAAGGCGATCGGATTAGCGCACTCGGGGAAAAAAGGAACTGAATTAAAAGTAGTTGCCGCTGCTGTCCAAAAAATGGCGACAGAATTTGGATCGGAACCTGTCGACCTCGTGGCGCAACTAAGTGCCTGTATCCGTCCGCCGGATTATGAGGTCGATTTTGCAAGCGAGATTGTTCGCGAACTTGAGCGCGCCGGCGTGCAACATGTTTATGATTCCGGCGAAAACACTGCCAAAGATCTGGACCGATTTTATTCGTATCGGATGGAAAAAGGGCGAACCGGTCGGATGCTTGCTTTGCTCGCATTGAAGCGCTCGTAGGCCAAAAGATTTCGTGTTCACAAACTGGCTGGTTCCCAGGCGGGACTTCGACGAGGCGATCCTCGAGATGATGGATCGTCCGCAAACTGTTTCAGCGGAACTTGAAGTTGACCTTGAGAATCTTCGGAAATTAAACCGCTTTTTTGGCAGTTACGCCCTCGTACGATATTTCCTCCGTCGCTGGTTTCGGACCGGCACATCGGTTAGCGTCATCGATTTGTGTACGGGGTTTGGAGATATCCCCAGGTTCACGGTCGATTGGTGCCGCACTCACGAAATCGAAGTACAAATTACCGCCGTTGATTTTCAGCGGGCAACTCTGGAACTGGCCGCGCAGCGGTCCCGCTCGTACCCTGAGATAACGTTCGTTGCCTCCGATGTCTTCGAGTTCAAGCAGCCTATTCCTTCCGACTTTGTGTTTTGTTCGCTCGCACTTCATCATTTCGCCAATGAGCGCGCGCGTCTGCTGCTGCAACGTGTGAGAGCGTTGGCAACGCGCGGTATTCTAATCGCTGATTTGGAGCGATGCGACCTGGGAATAATCGGCATCGACCTGCTGACCCGTTTCGTCTGCCGGGAGCCGATGACACGTTATGACGCGCGGTTGTCGTTTCGGCGCGCGTTTTCGTTTTCCGAAATGCGTGAGATGGCGGCCAATGCGGGCTGGCTGCGATTTGGTCATCGGCGATTCCCGGTAAGCCGCCAGGCAGTCTGGCTTGAAAAGTTGAACGCTGGACCATTCCCGGCGAGAATGGCGAATCAATGAAGGCTTTTGCGGCGGCGTTTCTGATTCTCTTTCTCGGTTTCATGCGCTTTCTGAATGCGCAGCAGAGCAGTATCGATCCGAACCGTTTTCAACTGGAAGTGATTGATGGTGCCGAGGCTTCCGCGTCCGTTAACAACGATGGGCCCACCAGCCAGCCGGCTGTCACTGCGGTCGTGACGAAGACCGGCTTGGAATTCTGGAGCGTCGAATTGCGGGCGCCGGATGTGAATTTTGAACCGGGCAAAACCTACGAAATCAAGTTTCAGGCAAAGAGTGTCCCTTCCCGGTACATTTACGTCGTCCCGGAAAGGGTGAACGGGAATCAGGCCTCTGTCGCTGAGGGAACGTTCCTTCATCTTTCCAGTGAGTGGACCGACTGTACGGTTGTTTTCAACACGACAGAACCGGCGAATCCAGGGCGATTGACGATCTCGAGCCTGTCCGCGTATCCTGCGTCATTCTCGTTCAGCAATGTTCAAGTGACGGAAAAGTAGTTCATTCCGACAATTCTTTGTTTCGACTGGATTCGATATGGATTTTTGAGAGCTCGGCTCGATTGATCTTGCCTCGCTGGTTAAACGGCAGTGCCTCGACAACTCGGAATTCCCGAGGGACCTGCCACCCCTCCAGTCCGTCGCGGCAATGGTTTTCCAGCATCAGTCTGCTGAGTTTGTTTGAGACGACAACGTATGCCACCAGGTCCTCGTTGCGTGTCGCCGACGGGATTCCAAAAACAATCGTGTCAATGACACCCGGCAGCTTGCGCAGATGCTCTTCGACGATCGAAGGGTGAACCTTCTTCCCGGCAATGTTGACAATGTCGGAAACGCGCCCGATCAAGCGTAACCCGGATTTTGACCACTCGACGATGTCTCCTGGAACGAACCGACCTCCGCCCAGCACGGCGGCGTCTGGCTCAGGAAAATAGCCGTCGGCTACATTTGGCCCGCTGACTGCGATGCGATCCTGTTCGAAACGGGTTACTTCCACGCCGCGCATCGGAGTGCCGACGAAACCGGGCGCAAGATTGCGTTCGTCGCTCCGATCGTAAGCGATACCGCCACATTCCGATGAACCGTAAAAACTGTGGATCTTTTGTTCGAATCGGCCGTAGAATTGACGCGAGATTCTGGGAGCAAGCGGCGCCCCGGCCGAAATGCAGAGACGAATCGCACTCGGCATTCGCGCGTCTGACAACGAACCAAGCGCCTGAAAAAGGGCTGGCGTAGCGGGAAATACTGTCGCCCCGCTGCTATCCAGGTGCTTGCAGATCGCTCGCGGCATGCGGTCCGTAGAACAGACCAAGGCGGTTCCCTGAACGAGGAGGGGTGTTACCAGGTTGCTGAATCCGTATGAATGCGCAAACGGGATGACGCCGAAGTTCACGTCCTCCGGGCGGATCCTCATCGTGTCACAGATATTCCGGCAATCAGCGAGCAGATGGGATTGGCGGACCCGCACCGCTCTCGGCGTGCCCGTCGTACCGGACGTTATTTTCAACAGGTCCGGCCTGGGAGTGGTCCACTGGATCGGCGCCAAATCGAAACGTCGGATCCGGTTGGCCTGTACCAGACCCTGGGCCTGGATCAACCGCAGGATTCTCTCGAGCTGAACCGGTTGCATCTCCGGCTCGACCGGTACGACAACCAGCGATCTGTCCCAGCTCGCTAAAAGAAAACCAGGCCAACTCGGTTCGTTTCCGATGGCCGCGACCACACAATCGCCGGGCAGGAATCCAGATAACCGCTCTTTCCAGAGTTCGCGTTCTTCTTCGATCGCTTCGAACGTTCGCAGCACGGAACCATCCTCCGCAAATATGGCGCTTTGTTGTTTTCTCTGTTGAAAAACGCGTGTCCATTGACTGTCAAAGAGTTTTCGTTCCACTTGCTTCAGTTGGGCGGTGTGATAGTTTTGTTTCTTTTTACTAACATGAAGGCAGATATCCATCCCAATTACGTTGAGACGACGATCGCTTGCGCTTGCGGCGCTACTTACCGGACGCGGTCAACACGTCGTGATATCAAGATCGGCATTTGCGCCGCCTGCCATCCATTTTTCACTGGTGAACAGAAGTTTGTCGACACCGCGGGTAGAGTTGAGAAATTCGCCCGGCGATACGGTAGGACTCTGGTCGGCAAGGGCAAGTCGAAGTAGACCGTTGAGTTTGGCTTTGGAACGGTGACAAGCGCGTGCTGCGCTTTCACCGTTTTGCCTTTTATGGACTTTCAGCCTTTAATCGAACAAAAGCGCGGGCAATTCAGCGAGTTAGAGAAGCAGGTCGCTTCGGCAACGCTTTTTGAGAATCCGAAGCGTGCAAGGGAAGTGCTGCGCGAACACGCAAACCTGAAGACGCTTCTGGAAGATTGGGATCGCCTCTTGAAAGCGGTTCGTGAGCTGGAAGAGAACCGATCTTTGGCGCTGGAGGCCGATCCGGAACTGGCGGAGTTGGCCCAGGTTGAAATCCCGGTTCTCGAAGAAAGAATTGCAACGCTGAAGCGCACAATTCAATTTTCGCTTCTTCCACCCGAACCACACGAGGATCGCGACGCGATCATGGAAATCCGCGCCGGAACGGGCGGAAGCGAAGCGGCCCTGTTTGCCGCAGATCTTTTCCGGATGTATGGCCGGTTTGCGGAATCGCACGGGTTCAAGATTGAGGAGTTGGAAAGCAGCGCTTCCGAGCTCGGTGGATTTAAAGAAATCATTTTTAAGGTCAGCGGCCAGTCTGTCTTCCGGGTGCTCCGCTACGAAAGCGGGGTGCACCGCGTTCAGCGGGTTCCCGTGACCGAAGCCCAGGGCCGGATTCACACTTCTACCGCGACGGTCGCGGTCCTTCCTGAAGCCGAAGAGGTCGATATCGAGATCAAGCCGGAGGATATCCGAATCGAAGTCAGTCGTGCCGGAGGTCCCGGCGGCCAGGGCGTGAATACCACTGATTCTGCGGTGCAGGTATTGCATATTCCGACAGGCAAAATTGTGCGATGCCAGGATGGGCGCAGCCAACAGAAGAACAAAGAGAAGGCGCTGGCCATTCTTCGGTCCCGGTTGCTTGAAGAAAAGCAGCTCGAGGAAGCCGCAAAATACTCAGCTCATCGGCGAAGTCTCATCGGATCCGGAGGCCGCGAAGAGAAAATCCGCACCTACAATTTTCCGCAGAACCGCGTTACCGATCATCGGATTGGGCTGACCTTGTACAATCTGGATCTTTTCATGGAAGGGCAGTTGGACGAGATGGTGAATGGGCTTCAAGCGAGCGATATGGAACAACGGCTGAAAGAAGCCGGACTCGATGCGGCATGACCGTTCTCGAGCTTTTGCAATCCACCACGGCCTATTTCAACAAAAAGGGCGTGGAGCATCCTCGTCTGAATATTGAACACCTCCTCGCGGACACGCTCGGGAAAAAGCGGATCGATCTTTATCTGGAGTTCGACAGAGTTCTCTCTGAACAAGAGCTGGAACCGCTACGGGAGAAGGTCCGGAAGCGGTCCGACGGCGTGCCGTTGCAGCATATTCTGGGACATTGGGAGTTTTATGGACGCGAGTTCCGAACGGATAGCCGAGCCTTGATTCCGCGTCCCGAGACTGAGCTTCTTGCTGAACTGGTTTTGACAGAGTTTTCGCGAGGCAATCAGTCGGCAATTCGCTTGGTGGACGTCGGAACTGGAAGCGGAATCCTCGCGATTACCCTAGCGCTGGAGCAGCCTGCTTTTCGCGTCACGGCGGTGGATGTTTCGGAGGAGGCGCTTGGACTTGCGCGAGAAAACGCCGAACGCCTGAGAATCGCCGACCGGATTGCATTTTTGCGGTCGGATCTGCTCGGTCAGGTCGCGGGTCCGTTCGATTGGATCGTGGCAAACCTCCCCTACATCCCTACCGGTGACCTTGAGACACTGCAACGCGAAGTAAAGTTCGACCCGGTGCTCGCTTTGGATGGAGGCAAAGATGGATTGACGATTGTTAAAAGGCTGATTGAATCGATACCCGGTAAATTAGATTCGAATGGAACGGTAGCCCTCGAACTGGGACTTGGGCAGGCTCAGCCGGTGAGGGACTATTTGGCTGAGCAGAATTATCACGACATATCAATTAAGAAGGATCACCAAGGAATCGAAAGGCTTCTCATCGCAAGGTATGGATAAAATCATCATCCGGGGGGGGCAGCAGCTTTCGGGATCGGTCAGAATCAGCGGTTCAAAAAATTCGGCATTGCCGATTCTGGCGGCAACGCTACTTACCAGGGAGAGCTGCGTAATCCAGCGTGTGCCAGACCTGAGTGATGTGCATTACATGCTCCAGATTCTGGCGCATCTCGGCGCTGAAGTGGAGCGCGCAAGCGGGACAGTGACGGTGCAGGCTGAACGAGTGAACACCGTTGCGCCTTACGAGATCGTGCGAAAGATGCGGGCATCGGTCTGTGTTCTGGGACCGCTTCTTGGCCGTGAAAAGGAGGCAACGGTGTCGCTGCCCGGCGGTTGTGTCATTGGCGACCGGCCGATCGATCTGCATCTGAGAGGATTTGCAGGGTTGGGCGCCGCAGTGCGGGTTCATGCCGGCAACGTGAAGGTGTTTGCTCCTGAATTGCACGGCACTTCGGTTTCTCTCAAGGGGAAATCCGGTACGACCGTTCTCGGCACAGACAACGTGATGATGGCCGCCGTTCTCGCGGAAGGAATAACCGTCATTGAGGATGCAGCCCGCGAGCCCGAAGTAGTCGATCTCGCCAATTTCCTGCAAAAGATGGGTGCCAAAATCGAAGGTGCTGGCACCTCCCGAATCGTCATCGAAGGCGTGAAGGAATTGCATGGCGCGGAACATGAGGTCATTCCTGACCGAATTGAGGCCGGTACATTCCTGATTGCCGGGGCGATTGCAGGCAAAGCAGTCACCGTGAATCGAGTTCGGGCGGATCATTTGACCGCTGTCACAGATGCATTGCGCGACTGCGGATCTACCTTGAACGGGTCAAACGGCACCCTGTCGATCTGTGCAAACGGTGACAGGAAACCACTGGATTTGAAAACGCAGCCCTATCCCGGCTTTCCGACGGACATGCAGGCACAAATGTGCGCTCTCCTCGCGACAGTTGCCGGGGAAAGCTCCGTTACGGAAACCATCTTCCCGCAGCGTTTCATGCATGTTTCAGAGTTGAAGCGGATGGGGGCAGCGATCGAGTTGGACGGTTCGACGGCTAGGATCCGAGGGGTCGGCGGACTGAGTGGCGCGCCCGTGATGGCAAGCGATCTGCGGGCTTCCGCCGCCTTGGTGCTGGCCGGATTAATTGCGGATGGGATGACGGAAATTAATCGCGTTTATCATATCGATCGCGGATACGAAATGATCGATGAAAAGCTCATCGATCTCGGAGCCCAAATCGAACGCGTCAAGGTTTGAGGCACACACAAATTGTTTTCCGCCTTTTGCCTTCTGCCTTTTTACTTTTTACTTCTCTTCACCGCTCCGGCGGAAACGTCTCCATAGCCCTCGCCGTTTGTGAGGCAACGACGCTCCTGGCGAGAGAAGTGCTCAAAACGATCGTTCCACCGACGATCGTCCAGAACGAGGGACGCTCGCTTGTTGCGAGCATGACCCAGATTGGATTCAGGATCGGCTCTATAATGCTTATGACGGCCGCATCAAGAGCTCGTACGTGGCGAATTGCCACCGAGTAAAGTAGGTAGGGAATCGTGAGTTGTACACAGCCCAACAAAAGAAGACGAGGACCGTTTTGAGCAAGTCCGGCTATCGGAAACATCCACGGAAGGGCTATCAGGAATGTCAGCGCGTTTCCCAACAGGACGACAGCCTCGGGCGAGCCTTCTCTCTGCTGGCGCATCAAGACGGTGAGCCACGCGAATGAGACGCCGCTCGCGAGGGCCGCGATAACCCCGGAGAGACCTTGCAGACTAAGGCGGTCGAGGAAGAAAAGTCCGATTCCGAACAGCCCAATGATGACCAGCAGCCAGTCGTGCCACGCGGTACGCTCCCGCAGGTACCATGGGCTGATTAGAGCGATGTACACAGGTGCAGTGTACTGGAGAAAGATTGCGTTCGCGGCCGTTGTGAGCTTGGTCGCGACAACAAAGAGAAAGACGGTAGAGGAATAAGCGATCGCTCCGGGGATGGTCTGCCAGGATATTCTTCGAATAGTCCGGCGCATCGCGACAGCCATTATCACCGTCGCGATGAGACTCCGTGATCCGGCAATTGTAAACGGCGTCAGATCGATCGACTTGACCAGAACACCGCCTAACGACCAAAGAACCGCAGTCGAGAGGAGAAGCAGAACGTACCTGTTCAATGTGGAGCGCAGGGAACGACTTCGCAGTGTACGTAAAGGCCTGGACGAGGTGACCCGAGGCGGTACCCGACTCCCACCGCCCGCGCCCTGGTCCGGCACGCTAATCCATCGCGCGAAACGCCAGCGTTGCGTTATGTCCGCCGAACCCGAACGAATTATTAAGCGCCAGTCGAATCTTCTTTTCGCGTGCCATATTCGGAACGTAATCGAGATCGCATTCCGGATCCGGGTTGTCGAGGTTGATTGTTGGTGGGACGACTCCGTTTTTGATCGCGAGGACGCACACTGCGCTCTCAACGCCACCGGCGCCCCCGAGCAGATGCCCAGTCATCGACTTTGTCGAACTCACCAGAAGCCCGTTGCGCGCGTAGTCACCAGCTAGGAGTTTGATCGCATTGGTCTCGCATTTATCCCCGACCTGCGTCGAAGTTGCGTGCGCATTAATGTAGTCGATAGCAGTTGCGTTTTCGCAGGCGTAATCCAGAGCTGTTTGCATTGCTCGAGCGACTGGCCCGCCGTCCGGGCGCGGTGAAGTCACATGATATGCGTCCGATGTCAGCCCGTACCCGGCCAGTTCACAATAAATCCGAGCGCCGCGCGCCTTTGCCTTTTCGTACTCCTCTAGAACAAGGATCCCGGCGCCTTCTCCCATGACGAAGCCGTCACGGTCTCGGTCAAACGGTCGGGAGGCTTTCTCTGGCTCATCGTTCCGCGTGCTCATTGCGCGCATCGCGCAGAACCCGGCAATCCCAAGTGGGCATATGACCGCTTCGGACCCTCCGGCCAGAAATCCATCTGCTTCACCGTACCGGATCATGCGCCACGCCTCTCCGATTGAGTTCGCGCCCGTTGCACATGCAGTGACGATTGAGAAATTAGGACCCTGCAGGTCATACTCGATCGAGATCAGCCCGCTAGCCATGTTCACGATCATCATCGGCACCATGAACGGGGAGACTCGCGAAGCACCCTTGTTCATGAGAACGGTGTGCTGATCTTCGAGGGTTTTAAGGCCGCCGATTCCGCTGCCGAGTAGCACCCCAAACCGCGTTCGGTCGACCTTTTCAAAATCGAGTCCGCTGTCTTCGATCGCCAACTTCGCGGATGCCATCGCGAACTGAGCAAATCGATCAGCGCGCCGGACATCCTTCGGGCTGCTGAAATAGAGCGACGGGATGAAGTCAGGCACTTCGCCCGCGATACGGCAGTCAAGTGTCGAGGAGTCAAACTCGGTGATTTGACGAATTCCGGATCTTCCATTCACCAAACTTTCCCAGAACGTTTTCAAATCGCTTCCGATCGGGGAAACAACGCCTAAGCCCGTTACAACGACTCGTCGATTAGTCATGACACTCGGATAGGCCGTTAGTCTGCAAAACGCAGTTAAGCAACAGAAATCTGTATTGTGACAGATGAGTCAGGAGTTTCTCGAACCCATTCCAACCATCTGAACCTGTTGGAAAAGCTTGCCTTCTGTCCGGATTGACGGAGCGATGATGATCTCCGTCTCCTGAAACTCGCGCAGATTCGCAGCGCCGACATTACCCATGCAGGTCGTGATGGCTCCAACCAGGTTCTGGCTCCCGTCATCCACGTCTGCCGGACCGAACAGTATTTGCCGCAGCGGACCAGTGGTGCCGACGCGGATTCGTGTCCCACGCGGAAGATTAGCGTGCGGCGTTGCCATACCCCAATGATAGCCTCTACCGGGCGCTTCGATTGCCTTCGCGAACGCGCTTCCGATCATGACTCCGTCCGCGCCGCATGCGAGCGCCTTGCAGACGTCGCCCCCTTTGCTCATTCCGCCATCGGTTATAATCGGAACATAATGTCCCGTTTTCTTGCAATGATAGTCGCGCGCCGCCGCGCAATCGACAGTGGCCGTGACCTGTGGAACGCCAAGTCCAAGAACGCCTCTCGACGTGCATGCCGCGCCGGGTCCCACGCCGACGAGTACCCCGGCCACACCGCACTCGATGATCTCGAGCGTGACATCGTATCCGACTGTGTTGCCGACAACGACCGGGCAGGTCATCTCACGGCAAAATTGCTTGAGATCAAGCGAATTATACTCAGTCGAAATGTGCCTGACTGTCGAAACCGTGCTCTGTACGACAAACAGATCGACTCCTGCTTCCTGAGCAATCCGACCGTAGCGGTCAGCCTTTTGCGGGATCGAACTGACGGCGGCAACCACGCCGGCGTCTTTAATTTCCTTAATGCGCGCAGCGATTAGATCCTCCTGCACCGGTTCTTGATAGATCTTCTGCAGAAGACCGGTCACTTGTTCTTTATCGGCTTCGAGGACCTTCAGGAGAACCTCTTCGGGATTTTTGTACCGGGTCTGCACTCCTTCCAAGTTCAAGACTGCCAAGCCCCCCAGTTTGCCCATCTCAATTGCGAAATTGACATCGACGACGCCGTCCATCGCACTCGCAATGATCGGGATCGCGAGCTTCAGCGGTTCTTTGCCTTTACGCAACACGCTGAATTCAATGTCAACTTCATTTGGGTTGATGGTTACGTTCCCGGGGACGAGCGCAATCTCATCAAAACCGTAGGTCGTGCGGGCTTTTCGATTTCGCCCGATGAACATTGCCATACTGCTAAAATCCTCCCATCTTATATCTCTCATTCAAACTGCCGCAGCGAGGGCACTGTGGTAGCAGGTTGTTGGTTTTATCTTCGAAAATAGAGGCACAAATGGAGCATCGGACGCGGTAACGCAAGGCCTCTTTCTCGCGACGCTGACTAAGCCATTCATAGACTATCCAAAGCGAAAAAATCGCTGCAAGAAAAACAAACAGGTAGACAAAGACCAGAACGGGCAACTCGACACGGATCACGGCTGCGTCCCTCCCCAGCGGAACTTAACGACTCCCCAAGTGCGGTCTGGAGCCGGTTTGAACTTCACTTTCCGGATAAAGTCTTGTGCCTCTTCGTCAATCGCATTGTTACCGCTCGATTGCATCAAAAAAAGATATTCGACCTCTCCTGCCGGGTTAACACCAACAAAAAGTGAGGTCGGCTCGGCAACAGCGGTGCTCGCCGGCAATTTCGGCGCCGCTATCTGTGTCTGAAGCGTCGATGCCATCTCAACACTAGTCGGAAACCTCTTTGGCGCCCCTCCTGAGGGAAGTAGGGGGCGTATTGGAAGGACCGTTTCTATGGAAAATATTGAGGGGATAGCGTCCTGTTTCGGCTTTGCGACGTCTGGGCTTCGCAACGGGACCGCAACTGTGGAATAGATCGGTCTGTAGCGCGGAGCGACGCGGGCGATTACTCCGGAATCAATTTTCGGTGCGCTCACACTGGCAGGATCATTCATTGTGACCCAGTCCAGAATTTCCTTGTCCTCGGCTCTGTTGGAATCGAGAACCGTCACCTGCGCGGATGGAGGAAGGAGGGCGGTGGTCGCCGGGTACACAACCCGAAACAGATAAAAACAAAAAACGTGCGCCAGAAGTGAGATCCCGATCAAAACAGGAAACCGATAATTCCATCGGCTTTTTCGCCAATCGAATGTAAAACGCGCATCCGGCTGACTCATTGTTCTTTTGGTGACGTCGCGAGCACGACCGAATAACCACTTTCAAGGCAGAGATTCATGACTTCCATCACCGAACCTTGAGGCGTCTGTCGATCCGCCTGGATTATAATCGACCGGTCCCTGGTACGGTCCTCTTTCAAGCGCTGTCCAAGGTCCTCGAGGTTGATCTGCTGATCGCGATAGTAGATCAGCGGGTAGGGACCGGCTGTAATACTGACAATGATCGGGTCTCTCTGCGGACCGAGCGTGAATCTCGAAAATGGCAAATTTACGCTGATACCGGGGTGAAGCAGGAACGTGGAGCTGACGAGGAAGAGCAATAACAGCAAGAAACAGATGTCAACCAGCGGGATAAGGAAAATCAGAAATGGATTCAGGTGGACTGATCTTGTCAGTTTCATCGGTGCTCACCTGCTGCCTGCGACTTCGGAGCAAACGCAATAATGGACGAATCGGTTGTGTTTTCGGACAGAAGATTGATTACCTCAATTCCAGCCCGTTCCATGTCACGAATCAGTGAATTTAGGCGGGCTGAAAGATAGCAATAGCCGAGGATTGTGGGAATCGTCACGACGAGGCCCGCGGCAGTGGTCAGCAAACTCTCGTAGATTCCTCCCGACACATCAGCCAGCGTCGCATATCCGTTATTCGCAGAGAGCTGGACGAACGCTTGGATGAGGCCGGTGACAGTTCCGAGCAGCCCGATGAGCGGGCAAATATAGGCGATTGCAACGAGGAGCCCGAGGTTACGCTCCAGACGCCTCACTTCAAGTTGCCCGGCTTCCTGCGCGATTTCGCGAAGTTCGTTCCTCGGCAAATAGTGACGGACGAGTGTCGCATGGATGACCCTTGTCACCGGAACGAGCGTTGCCTGGCATTCCGCCCGCGCTTCTGCGAGATTCCGATTCCGGATCAAGTTTGCAAGGCCCTGCAGAAATTCTCCCAGATCAATGGTGGCGCGGTGGTAGTAGAGAACGCGCTCAGTAAAAATGGCGACGGATACAACGCTACAAAGCAGGATGAGCCACATCAGCGGCCCTCCCTTTTGCATGTAGTCGATCATCCGAGACTAATAGATGAGCAATGCTCCCGCCGCAAGGTCGTCGCCAAAAGCGGGGAATCCTGCACCGACCGTTTCTGCGTTCGCGTGGTGGAGAAGGGTGAACGTTGCCGGCGTCCAAAGTAGCATAGGCGTCTCGCCTGTGTCTTCCTCATCCGAGGAGCTTCATGACGGAGAACCCGTTAGCTCTCCGGTCAATCGATACCCCTGGTGTCCGACACAGGCGAGACGCCTATGCTACTTTGGACGCCGGCTCACAGCCACAGCGGGTGCACATCAAGCTCGCACGCCACACTGAGACTGGAAATCTATGCTCCCAAACAACCCGGAACTCCGAACCCCGAACTCGGAACCGCGCCGCGTGTGCTCCCCCTCCGGAGAAAAACCGGCGGCTTGTTACTGCCCCGGCTGGGCTCCGCGAATGAATTGGGGGTTCTCTTTAGTAAAACGGTGCAGAAGCAACTGCGTTACCGCATCGAGCGTTGCGAACACATTGGCACCGCTATTGGCAACAGCCTCGAAGCTTTGCAATCTCTTCTTTCGGTTGTTCAGCAAGTACTCGAGGTAGTTCACCGGCGCCACATTCGAAAGGTCGCGCTTGTTGAATTGCAACACGATCGCAATCTGTTTCAGGGCGAGACCCTGCTTCTGGAGATTCTCTTCCAGATTCCGAATGCTTCCGACGTTTTCCTCCATCTTCTCCCACTGCGAATCTGCCACGAAGACCACGCCGTCGACATTTCGTAAAACCAGTTGCCGGGTGGAATTATAGATTACCTGCCCAGGTACGGTGTAGAGCTGAAACTTCATTTTAAATCCGTGAAGCAGCAGAGCGTTGATCGGGAGAAAATCAAAAAACAGCGTTCGGTCGGCTGAGGTGGCCAGTGAAACCAGATCACCCCGGTGGCTCGGAGAGATGCGCGAATGGATATATACCAGATTACTGGTCTTCCCACCAAGCGCAGGTCCATAAAACACGATCTTGAATTGAACCTCTTTGCTGCCGTAGTTAATCGTCGGCATTGGCGTCAATTCGATTTTGCCCCGGACGTCATCCCTTCAAGTTCGTTAAGCACGACCTGGATTTTCTCTCGGACTCCCGGTTTGAATGGCCGCTTGTCATGCACAACGCTCAGGCAAAGCTGCCCGCGGACAAATGCACTGAATTGGCGCGCGTCGGTGTAAATCGTGATCGCTTCGAGGGCACCGGTGCGCAGTTCGCTTAATACCGAGTGGGTCCGCTGGAACAGATCCGGAAGCAGAGTGGAGACCAGTTTTTCCTGGTTCGGATCGCCCAGGTCGCCCGCGAGTTTTTGGCCCTCGGTGGTGGTCAAAACGCACGATTGCAGTCCAGGCAGTTCGGCGACCTTTTTAAGTGTTGTCACCAGATCAAGCGGCTCTTCGGTCATGAAGATTGCCTGGAGTTTGTCCGAAGCAGCAGCTGCCTGACCGGAGAGCTGTTCGATGTTCCGGGGGGCAGTCTCTCGTTGCGGGCTCGATCCGGCAGACCCTTGAGCAAACCGTCTCGCATCTTCTTCCGCGGGTTCGCTGAATGGCGTAGCAACCTTCTCCTCAGGATGATCAGACTCCTGATCTTTTCTGATCTCGATTGCGTCCGCCGGTAGACGTAAAAAAATTTCCCGCAGCGGAATCGGTATTTCGGCTGACGGGTCGATTCCCGCAAAGAGCGGCTTCAAATCGTCGGGCAAACCTGCGATAAAAGTCGACGCGGGAACGGCAACGCGACCATTCGGAAGCTGCGCTTTGATCGTATCCAAAGGTAGCGAAAACTCCGCTTCGGTCTGGGCGAAGGAATGGATTCTGTCCGGAGCAAGTTCGTGCGGGAAATCGGCAAGGATCGATTGAAGCCGGACCCTGATCTCGTTTGCGGCGCTCCCCGCAACCTCGCCCGCTTTCGGTTCGGTACCCGAATCCTGTGCCTCCGGGTGAGAGTTTTTTTCCGTGTCCAGAACATCGTCGCGATCGCCGGGCGCCCGCGTCCCATCGCTCGGTGCCGCGATTGGGCAGGTGACCGGCACGTCGTCCGAAGGTTCAACCGCCCGGGCAAAGATCTCCGGGCAAGAGAGACTTAGGATCGAAAGCGGGAGTGTTGCCTCATTTGTATCATGGTTAATGACTGCATCCTCTTCGGCGATTTGAACGGTCCGCGTCAGACTCGGCGTCTTCGCGGCACGCAAATGTGTCGGCAGTTTCTCGTAAAAGGCTCCGATGGAAACAGAAAAGTATCGACCCGTCACAAGTTCAGCCGGTGCATTTTGTGCCGAACCCGGAATTGCGACTTGGTCTCTCAGTGCCTCCTCTGGAACTGGTTCCGATTCTGTTTGAACCTGTTGCTCGGGTGGGCCAGGAGGCGCAATTGGCTGGTGTAAGTCTGGTACAGACGAATCCGGCGAAACTGGTGCATGGGCGACCGGTTCGGTGACGATCCTTTCGGCCGGTTCAATTTCGGTCGCTGCGTTCGCAGCCGGTTTCTTAAACCAATGAAGAAATGGCATATCCTTGCTCGTTGCACTCCGTTGTTGCTCTCGTTGTCACGGCACTAGAACAATGGGTTGGCATACAGCCTCATCACCGATACAAGGCCGCCCCGGTAATACCAGGTTTTGTCAAAATAAAAGCTCCGATCCGATGCCCGGTAGGTCAAATGCACGAGTTTACCGGGCTGGTTCGCGTCGTATACGTCAAAAACGATGTCCCCTCCCGGTTCGTCGGCGAAATGATAGGCGACCAGGCAATGATTGATCGGCTTAAACCGGGAAATGTAGACCGTCTGGATTCCGCCAAGTTCTATTTGGTTTCGCAACCATTTAGCCATTCGTGCCTGGCCTGATCGGGGCACGGGGAATACAATCCGCCAGTTTCCAACTCGCCAGTAAGAGGGCCACCATAGCCCTAGGTTCTTCTGGATGACGAGCGTTTCACCCAGTGAGAAGCTCCTCAAGTCCTTATAACCCGGCACGATAATTTTCGTCTTTGGACCCGAACTCCAGACCGGAATCCGAGAGATTCTCCGGACAGTTTCCGCGTATTCCGCTTCCGAGGCCTTTTGCAGGTCGGGCCGGAATTCCGCGAACCTGTAGAACTGGACGACCGCCCGGCACATATGGAAGCAATGCCGGGAAAAATCAGGCGGATCTCCCCCCCGTCGCCGGGTGATTTCTACCTGGGAATCGGAGACCGGTTTGTAGTCGTAATAGGTCTGGTTTTTGAACGCCAACGTGTCCGATTGAAAATCGAATGGTTTGGACCAGGCAGTTGCGCCGGAAATGATCAGCGCAGTTACAAACAGAAGTATGCGCTCCACTCCTTAATACTGCTTTCGAAGGTTACTTGGTAAAATGTTCAATTCTGCCCGGTACTTCGCAACAGTTCTTCGGGCAATCGGAATGCCGCGATCAAAAAGAATCTCCACGATTTCCTTGTCGCTGAGTGGGTTATGCGTGTCTTCGTTTCGCACGAGCTCCGATATCGCTTCCTTGACGCTGGTGTTGCTCAGTGCGGCGCCTCCAGTGGTCTGATACCCCGGCGTGAAAAAATACTTCATTTCGAACACCCCTTGCGGTGTGGCCATATACTTCCCGGAGATCGCGCGGCTTACCGTGGTTTCGTGGACTCCGACCGTTTCCGCGATTTGCGCCATTGTCATCGGCTTCAAAAAAGCTGTTCCGTTCTCCAGGAATTCGTACTGCCGCTTCACGATCTCGTTCGCAATATTCAGGATCGTCTGCTGCCGCTGGTGAATGCTCTTGATCAGGAATTTTCCGCTTCGAATCTTTTCGCGGATGTAATCGCGGACATCTGTCCCATTTGAGCCTTGGGTCATCAGGTCCCTGTACGTCTTGCTGATGCGCAGATGGGGCACTTGATCTCCATTGAGCGAGATCGCGAATTCATCGCCAACTTTGTCGACGCTTACGTCCGGAAGAACGTAGCTATTAGGGTCCGGCGTAAAGATCTGACCTGGTTTCGGATCGAGGGTGGAAATGAAATTGGCGGCTCTCTGCACTTGTTCGACCGTTACCCCGAGGCGCCGTGCGACCTCCGGCAATCGTTTACGACCTAGGTCCGCGAGATGTTCGTCGACGATCTGGTATTCAAGGCTTCCCTCCTTGCCCAGACGACGCAACTGGATCAGCAAACATTCTCTGAGGTCACGCGCTCCAACCCCGACAGGATGAAACGACTGGATGAGATTCAGAACATCCTGAAGCTCTTCGAGAGAGCGTCCGGTATTGGCCGAAATTTCCTCGATCGGTGTCTGGAGAAAGCCGATGTCGTCGATATTGCCGATAATCAATTCGGCGGCCTGCCGCTGTTGTTTGGTGACATCCGCAGTGTTTAGCTGTTCCCAAAGATGTAGCTGCAGAGTCTCCTGGCTCGCAATTGAGTCCAAGAAAAATTGGCGTCGCTCTTCGTCTTCCAGGTTTCTGGAGGAATAGCTGACATTCTGCGTCATATAGTCTCGCCATTCCTCATCGAGTTTGGCCAGCCGCTCGAATTCTTCCTGGAACTCGGTGTCATCATTCGATCGATCCTCGTTCTCGACCGAACCGATTTCTTCTTCCAGTACGGGATTGGTTTGAAGCTCCTGCTGAACGATGTTCCTGAGTTCCAGTGCCGGAGCCTGAAGTATCTGAAGACTCTGCTGCAACTGCGGTGCGAGCACCTGCTGCATCGACAAATTCTGGAACTGATGGATCCCCGGGCCAGCCATACAAATTTCGTTATCTCGTCAAACATTCACTCTAAAAGAGCCGTGCCCCGACTGCAACAATGCAAAATGAGGGAACTGACAATGCAGGGTCCGGCCAATACGATCAACATTTGCTTTGCTAAATGTTGATCGTATTGACACTACCAGAATGCACACGGTTCCGGTCTGATTAATGAGCCTCGTCTCCTTCGCCTGCTTCGTCCTCCTTTGGCGGGCCCTTTTCGGCGCTGTTCGCGAGTGCTTCCGGCGAACACCCGACTTTTATCAGTCCATACGTCAGGAGCGCTTTACTGTCTTCCCAGATCCCGGGCTTGTCGGTATGCAGAACGACCGAAATAACTTCGTGCCCGTCTCTGAGCGCGGAGCTTACCAACACCTGTTGTGCGGCCCGCGTGTACCCGGTTTTGAGCCCATTGCATCCGGCAAAATGCCGCAGCAGACGATTATGATTCCGGAGCTGCTGCACGACCCCGGATGGTGATCTCCAGGTGTAATAGATCGTTCCCACGATCTGTCGAAAAAAGGGCTGCTCCATGGCTGCTCGCGCGATCAAAGCCAAATCATGCGCCGTGGTGTAGTGGGAGGGATCGTGCAATCCGTTTGGATTCGCAAAATGGCTGTTTGTCGCGCCAAGTTCCGCCGCTCGGCGATTCATTTTTTCAGCAAACGCTTCGACGGAGCCCGCATTATCTCGAGCCAGCGCCATGGCGACGTCGTTCGCGCTTTTGAGCAGCATCCCGTAAAGCAGTTGTCGCCGGGTGTACTGCTCACCCGGTTTAAGGTCGAGCTTCGTTGGCTCAACTGTCGTGTCAGAGATATCAACCGTCACCAGCTTGTCGAGGTCACCCGATTCAATCACAAGAAGCGCCGTTAAGATCTTTGTTGAACTCGCCGGATATTGGAGCGCGTTCTCGTTCTTCAAGTAGAGAAACTCGCCCGTAAACGAATCGATAACAGCCGCGCTCGCGGCTACAACAATTGGGTCGCCGTTCGCAGCGAATTTTTCCGGGGAAGGCTTTACTCGCACTCTCGATTGAGCCCCGGTCGCGGGCATCAACAGTAAGAAAAGCAGGCCGGCAACAACGGAAATTGCACGGATCACGTCAAGACTTTTCCATTTACCATCATCCATTTGATCGTTCCTCTATTTTGAATCACTGAATCGAAGACATCATTTACGGGACCTTTAAACGGTATCGCGATGGAATCGGCGAGATAGCCTGGCGTAATTTTTCCAAGGTCGCGTTCCCGCTTCAGCGCGCGAGCCGGCCGCGTCGTTGCCATCTCCAGAACATCCAACGACGTCAGCGATGGATACGTTTTTTTTGCCATCCGCATTTCGGAAAACATATCGAGCGAATCGTTGCTCGCGAGGCTGTCCGTTCCGAGCGAAATATTGAGACCGCGTTCTCTGAGTTCTTCAAGCGGAAAGCGTTTGTGGTGCAGGAAGCGATGACTCTTCGGGCAATGCACGACTTGCAAGTTTCGCCATTCGCTTCTTCCGAGAATTTCGAGATCGCGATCGTCCAATTCATTGAGATGCGCGACGATACAATCGGAGTCGATCAATCGATTTTGAATCAGATGCCGTAACGGAGTTGTCGACCCGCAATCGGCCATCGGCCGGCCCAGTTTATTGAGAAAATCATAAAGCTCTCCCGATGCTTTGGCGAACATCGCATATTCTTCACTCGACTCGGCGGCATGCGTCGTGATCGGCATATCAAAGGCGCGCGCGCACTCCAGGGCGACTTCATATAGTTTCGCCGACGCGGTGTACGGAGCGTGTGGACTCAATCCGACACCGCCGAGCCGCTTGAATTGATCGGAAAAAAAGAGCCAGGAACCAAACGCATGCTCTTCGATCCATGGTCTCGGGCGCACGTCGATCAGCTCAAGGAAGTTCCAAGCGCGGATTGGTGCTGGCGGAAGCAGCGGAAAAACTTGCGGGGTCGCAACTATGTTCAGGACTGTAGTGACCCCGCTCTTCCGTAGCTCTTCGAAACCGAGTTGGGTCGCGAGCAAGTAATCTTTGTCGGTCAGCGACCGCTTGAGCGCGTTAATCCGCGAAACCCATCGGGAAAAGCTTCTCGAAGGCAACATCGCTCCGCGCATAAGCGTATAATCGAGATGACAATGCGCGTTGATCAGCCCCGGCAGCACGACGACCTCTCCAAGGTCAATGACCTCGCCGGAGTGAGTTCTCAGGATATCCGAGGCGCTGCCGGTGTGCACGAATCGCGGACCATCGACGACAAACGCACCGTTGTCGATCGGTGAGCCCTCCATTGTCACAAGCGTGCGGCAGCGGTACGCGATCATTCAGAGGGTCTTTTCAAAGTGCTTCGCGCTTTCGCCACCAACAGATTGCAGGCCTCAAGGCAAATGAACGGGATCGCCGCGCGGTTTTGGCCAGTCTGGTCCACTTTGGGATCCGATTTCGATAGAGGAAGAAAGTCTGGTCGCTCACCTTCCTCGATTCCCCAGAGAATTGTCCGCAGGCAATGACTCTCGGAATTGCACGCCTCCGTTACTAGATCGCGAGCCTGTTCGTTCGTGAGCTTCCGAGTGAGGCGATACATGCCGCTCTGCCGGTTCAACGTCTGTCTCAAATCAACAGGAGTTGCGTCGCCGGCTTTGTGGGCAACCCAAGCGGCGATGGCTCCCGGGTAAAAATAATCGAGCGCCCGCCGAAGCTCATCGATCGTTGCCAATTCGATGACCCAGCCTCGTGGCAGATTGGGCGATCCTTTCAAAGGACGATATGCTCCGGCGGAGTCGTATTTTGCGATTTCGCGCGCATCTTTCACCGTGCAGTATTTGCGCGCGCCGGTTAACGAGTTTCTGTCCGCCCAATGATACAAACGGTATCCGGGGGGCGATTCCGCAAATTCGAGTTCCCCTAACGCTTTGTAACCGTCCTTAATCAAGCGAGCTAATTCATCCCTGATCATGCGACCAGTTCGTACCCATGTTTTTCGTCAAAGCGATCGATCGTGTCGAGAATCACGTCTGCCATCAGAGGGTCTGTCCCGACGGCGCTCGCGTAGTAGAGACTGCGCCCATCGAGGTGACGTGGATTTCGACGGAAAACCTCCTGCTGGCTCGCGGCAGCGGTGCGTGCCGATTCTATACCAAGGAGCACCGGGATGTCCTGATAGCTGTGCAAACCATCCGCGACAAAGAAGGGAACGACCACCACATTCGGTTGAGAGGTGTTCTCGCGCCAGTCTGCAATGAACGGAGGTTCTTCCATGTAAGCTGCGGAGACTTCGGCGTAAAACCCTCTTTCGCGAATTGTGCTCGCCTGGGTTCGTGCCGCTTCTGCAGACTTCTCATTGAGGTGCGTGCCATGCCCGACAATCAGAAGGCTTGTCTGTTCAGGGGCAACACCGGGTGCGACCTCCTGCGCACGATGCAATAGCAGATCGATCATGCGCGGGTCGTTCCCGACCGGCTTGCAATATTTGATTACTTTTCCTGAACGACGAGTAATTGATCCCGCCAGTTCGAGTTCCCTCGGGATCACGATTTCTGTGAAGTAACCCTCGCTGATGAAATTCGGCACGATGTAAACATCGTCCAGTTCCACCATTCGCAGAATCTCTCGGAGACTCGGTTCTTCTTTCCAAAAGGCGCAATAGATTTCCGAAAACAGTTCCCGGCGCGCAATCTCGTCTGCGTGCTGGAAGGTTGGGGCACTTGAATCGGGATTCAATGTGGAACCGTGACCTACCAACACCAGGGCACTTTTGCGCTTGTCGGGCATCCTCTTAAATTGGATGTCCCGCCCGCGTTCCTCAAATGGAAAACGCGACGACTACAGACGAATCGTAGCATACGCGTCCCGCCTGTATTCTGTTAAGCGCGTGACACAGCTGGCCACACGCCGGTAAAGACCGAGCTAAAGTAGGATAGGCGTCTCGCCTGTCCATCCCTACAACCCACCGCTTCATTTCCGATATTGGACCGTATCAGCGTTCACCTCGTTGCAATCTTACGCGCACTAGGGACGCGCCGCAGATTCGGGAATGTCGCCGTTGAAAGTCACTTTTGCGGTCTCTGTGTCGAGCGTGAAATGCATTTCGCCTGTTGTCTGCTCGATCGTCGGCTCCGCATTGTCACCGCTTTTCTGTTCACAGAAAAACGCGACGTTGAATCTGCCGCTCCACGCTTTTCCTCTTCGATTTGTCAGCTCCAGCATCCAGATATCCGGGACGACGCTAGTCGACCGGTATCCGCCATTTGAGCAAAGCTGTTCGAGCGGAAGCTGGCGCTGACGTTCGATAAAAGTCATTGTCAGCCAATCTTCCAGATCGGCTCCTTGAAGATGAGCGAGAATTTCAGGAATGAACATAGGAAAAGTAGTGGTTGTGGATGCGCCGATTTGGCCCGTTGGTGTTGTTTTGTCCGGTATCATATTCGGCCCGAGGATTATCACTATCACCCGAACGGATTAGTTTGATCTGTTCGCACTTGGTCAGCGACTTGGCCGCAAATCTCACTTCCTTCTAGAATGGATTAGATAAATCAGAACAAGCCGGTCGCCGCCGGATCTGGCAGTTCCCATTCTCTCCAACGGGCCAGGTACTCAGAACGCGGGAGGCATACATACACTGGATTCTCGGTCGCCCGGAGCCAGCGAATCATGTCGATCAGATTGTTTTCTGCCATCGTCGTGCATCCTGCCGAAGGACGGTTTGGTCCGCGCCGGATGTGAAAGAAAATTGCGCTTCCGTAACCGGGTGTGGGTGGATCCGCGTTGTGCCGGATCTCAACGAGCCAGCGATACGCGAAGTCTCCGCTGCGCATCTTTTGCTTTTCGAACCAAGATGGAGGGTTATCCGGATCCACGGTCACTTGCTGGTTGTAGTGCGGATTGTGCACGTCGTCGACCCATGCGTCCCAGATTCCGACCGTGTGAAACGGATAGTTTGCACCAGGCGGCAATGCTTGATCGTAAGTGTAAATCAGTCCGATGCGAAAGACACCCGCGGGCGCGCGGTGATCATGCTCGACTTTTTCCGGTCCGTGACCTTGTTCGCTGATCAGTCCTCTTCCCCACGCAAGACCTGATTTCCCAAACAGCACCGGAACCGGTGGACCGGCCGAGCGCCATCCGGCCGCCGTCTTATCGAACCGCTGCAGTTGGCCGTGCATGCTGTCCCACGTCGGCGCGATCCCGACAATGATCTGCGTCACCGAAGGGCTGACGCGGTCCACTGCGCGAGTAACTATAGGAAACAGCATAAACAAGACGCAAAGGCTCAGGAAGAGGAAGATAGGATTCTGTCGGCGCATCTGGTTCGGAAGGGTGCCGCAGACATCCAGTGCGAGCAAGGCCTCTTCGCCCCGCCTCCCCAATCGTCCTCGTCGTCGTTCTCGTTCTCGATCTTTGAACGTTGCTGTCAATCGGGGCGTTTTCCGCCGACGAGTTGCTTTTGTAGCCCCGGAAAACAGCTTGGGTCCCGCGGCACGTCGCGGCGGCGGGACCCAGGCTTTGATTCTTCCGGATTATGTTCACGGCAAAAATCTTGTTTTTTCTTCCGGACTGGGTAGCCGGCAGGAATCGCGTCTCCCCCAGATTCGGAATCTCGTGGCGGCAATGAATCGGTAAGCGAGGTCACGCACCGGCCGCGGAGCGAGGCGTCCCATCCGTGCCAGCCAATGGTATCCAGGCAACTTTTCGAGGATGCAGAGAACGGCGTCGCTCCGCAAAAGTAGCGTCTCATTTCCCGGTCCCCTCCGAAGTAGGAAGATCGAGTCTTCGTTCGCCGATTCGGGGTGGGTACGTGCAGCCTCCCGGAACGTTTCGCCTTGGAGCGGCGCGTACAGAAAGACTCGGTCGCGATCCGCTCGGAGCACAAAATCGATCGCTCGATTGCACAATCCGCAAACTCCGTCGAAAAAAAGTATGTATTGATCGCCCATCAATCGGCTGGACTAATCAGGTCCGAATACCGTTCTCCATCGAGGAGCTAAGCTGTGTGAGCTATGACGCCGGGTTTCAGAATGGTCCTGCAAATATCGAAGCTGTACCGCTGCGCATAAACGATTCTGCTGGCAACGGTTATGGTTTGCAACCTTCTGCGCCATCCGTTAAACGGTCAAAATGAATTTTCGTGTTACGGTCTGTGTTGCTGCGATGTTTGCGCTCGCGGGCTGTTCCTCTTCGACCGGGGTGTACCGATGGATTCCATTCATGGGAAACGGTAAAAGCAATCAGACCAAGCTCGCAAAAGTGGACAAGAACAATCCGTACGGGCCGATCACCGGGCCGGTTAATTACGGACTCGAGATGCGCGTGAAAGTAATACCGGAACAGGTCCGGCTTTCCGACACCCGGTCGCTGGAAGTGCATCTGCAGCTCATTAATCGCTCGAAGAAATCGGTCAATTTATCGTTCAACGACAGCCGGAAATACGACTTCATTTTGAGAGACGCTGCTGGAAAGAAACTGGCCCAATGGTCGGATGATCAGCCGGTGACTCAGACACCCGGTTACGTCATCATCAATCCACGGGAGAGGGCTGAGTTTGTCGGAAACGTTTCAACTCGTGACATGGTGGCAGGCCGGATCTACAACCTTGAATCGCTGGTCGTCGGTTACGACAGGTTGCAGGTAGCGACCCAGCTGGTGCCCACAGGCGAACGCGTGATTCCGCCGGTGCCTCCTCGGCCGAAGCCTGCTGCCCAAGCCTCACCGACCCCTTCTCCAACGCCTTCTTCCCTGTTGCAGCCTGCGCAGTAGAGGATTCACCAGGTAACGCCGACACGCCGATACACCGACACACCGACACGCCGATACGACTCATACGACCCATACGACCCATACGACCCATACGACCCATACGACCCATACGACCCATACGACCCATACGACCCATACCCCGCCGCGCCCTCACCTCCGCCGCCAGACCGTTGCTTGCGCGACGCTCCACTGGAACTTCCGGGCATGTTCCCGGATAAGGAATGGAAGATCTGTCGTCCGCAGATGGTCGAAAAACGGCAGCAGAATCTTTTTGACGCCGTCCAACGTCGATTCCGCGGTGCCCTCCGCGTTGTACCTGCCACCGATCCAATTCGTTTTCGGAGTAAACTCCTCGAGCCAGGTGTACGGAGAGGACAAAACCAGATGGCCGCCGGATCGGAGCAGCGTCGAAAACGAGCCAAGCAGTTTCATTGGCGATTTGACGCGATCAATCAGGTTGGCAGCCAGCACAAGGTCGAATTGGCCGATATCGTCTCGCAGATCGGTCGCATCGCCAACTTCGAATAGGCATCTGTCGCGGTGCAAATAGTCGGGCAACTCTCTTGTGAATTCAGTTACCAGATCACCTTCTTCCTGACGTCGAATCGTAACCCGACCAGACTCTCGCAAGCGATTTGCCGCAGCAATGAATGCACGTGATAAATCGATCCCGATGACTTCGTTCGCCCAGCGCGAGAGCTCGAATGTCGATCGCCCCACTGCGCAGCCCAGATCCAGGGCGCGGTCGACCTCCCCGATCGCAGGGAGAAACTCGCTCACGCAGCGGACCGGATAGAACAGCGCTTCACGTGGGCCATGCGCATACGGCAGCTGATCCTCACCGGTGCCGTAGTGGAACAGAAGATACTGTTCTACTAACAGGTCGTTCTCGTAAACGCTGGTCACAAATTCGGTCTTGCCCGCATCGCTCACAAAACCTGGGAAGGAGCCCTCATGTCGTTTCCTTCCTCTCTAAATTCAAGTTTTCTCCCCGAGCCGCTTTCCAAGCGGCTCCATCGCGCGAAAATCGCGCGAGCAATTTGGCTCGTCCAATTTTCGGGCCTAACGCAGGAGGTCGAGCATATAGTCGGCAGGCTCGAAATTTTCGATCAGTATATCCGTCCGCCCGTTTCTCCGCATGCGAACCTGCGGCACATTTATTTCCGGTGTTTTATGCGGAGCGAAGAGGATATCATCGTGAGTCGCATTCTTCGCATCGCGAAATTTCTCCGGTGTCAGGTGCCCTCCCAAGTGATCGCTCCGCCCGGTTGCCAAGTGCAGTGTTCCAAGGATTTTTTCGTCTTGAATATCGCGTCCGGATACCGGCAGGAGTTGTGTGCCGAACCCGAGTTCTCCAAGTTCTCCGGTCGCCGGATCTGATTTAATTTTGCGTCGATGTTCGTCGATGGTCCGCTGATTGCCTTTTAACAGTCTTGAATCCACTATGCGGCCCGCATTTACCGTCATCAGGCCGATCGTGCCGTCTTCGAACTTCAGCGGAAATTGTCCTGATGCGCTGGTCGGCACATAATAGATTTCGCCGGCAGGCAGATTGGCGATATCTGGTCCGCCACGGCATAGACCGTGGCTTTTCTGCGCTTCCTGGCGTCCGAGTTCGAGATGCAGACTAAACTTCTCGGTATCATGCGTGAAATCGATTTCCACCCAATCCGCGTGCGTCATGCCGAGACGCAGTTTTTCGGCGTTTTTGCTCACGTCATCATAATTAACCGACAGACCGCTGTTAATGATGATCTGGTTCAGTCCATGCAGTGTAGCGCCTCTGAACCCGTACTTTTTAGCGAACGCGGTGAGCGGTGCTGTTGCTGAAGATGTCGAGCAACAAAGTATGAGTTTGTAATTCGGGTAAATGTCTTTCTCAAGGCTCAGTTCCGTTCCGTCAACCGCAACGGCGAGATCCGGCAGGTCGAGATTGCTGCCGCCCGTCGCTTTGTAGGCGAACATCTCACCGCCGGTAAGACCCAATTCGCGCGAAACGCCATTCTTAAGTCCTAGATAAAATACTTCATAAGCATGCCGTTGAATCGTGAGGTCCGGATCTTTCAAAAATCCAAAATCTTTTATTCCATGTGGATCATCCAGATCGATCAAGATAGCCACTCGTTCCAGTGCGGTTGGGTTGAACACCGTTTTTAACAAGCGGGAAAGGCTGAATGGCGGGAAGGATTCTGGTACCGTCAGCTTTGTTTTGGCGATCATCGAAGAAAGTTTCGTTCTCATAATTGCGTTAGTCAAAGAAACTATCTGCGTATCGTCACAGAGACCGTTACAATAAGGATGAGGGCCATGGAGCAGCTCTTCTACCCCCTATTTCATGTCGATCCTCGCTTGATAGGCATCGTCACTTGGAGTTACATTCTTCGCTTGGCATGGCTTCTACTTTCGGCGTTTTGTTTCGAGTGACAACATGGGGCGAATCACATGGGGGCGGTGTTGGGGCAGTTGTGGACGGATGCCCCCCGCGTATACCGTTGAGCGCCGAAGAGATTCAAGTCGATCTTAACCGGCGCCGGCCCGGACAAAGCGAAATCGTTTCGCCTCGCGACGAGGAAGACAAATGCCAGATCCTTTCGGGTGTTTTTGAAGGCCTTACGCTTGGAACACCGATCTCCGTTATGGTCTGGAACAAGGACGCTCGACCGGAAGCCTATCGCGAAATCGAGTCTGCCTTTCGGCCATCCCATGCCGATTACACCTACCAGGTTAAGTACGGAATCCGCAACTGGCAGGGGGGCGGGCGCGCTTCTGCCCGCGAGACGGTCGGCCGTGTTGCGGCCGCAGCCATTGCAAAAAAGGTGCTGCAAAAATTCTGCCCTGGTTTTGAAATCGTCGCTTATGTCAAATCCGTCCACCGGATCGAATCCGATGTCGACCCGGACCATGTCCGTTTCGCGGCCGTGGAGGAGTCGATTGTCCGATGCCCCGATCCGAGGGCAGCTGCGGAGATGATCGAGCTCATAAAGACGATGCGCAAAGAGGGGAACTCCGTTGGCGGTGTAGTCGAATGTGTCGTGCGCGGTGTGCCCGCGGGCCTCGGCGAACCGGTGTTTGACAAACTGGAGGCGGACCTCGCGAAAGCGATGCTCAGCCTGCCGGCAACAAAAGGGTTCGAGATCGGCTCAGGATTTGGCGGAAGCCAGGTAACAGGCGCGGAGCACAATGATCCGTTTGAGATCCAGGAAGGCAAGATCCGGACACGGACGAATTTTTCCGGCGGAATTCAGGGTGGGATCAGCAATGGCGAGAACATCTTTTTCAGGGTGGCGTTTAAGCCGACGGCAACGATTCTCCGACCTCAGCAGACCGTGACCGTCTCCGGGGAACCAACCGAGCTCGCCGCTCGTGGCCGGCACGATCCCTGCGTTTTGCCGAGGGCGGTTCCGATGGTCGAAGCAATGGCGGCCCTGGTCTTGTGCGATCATCTTTTGCGCCAACGTTCGCAGGCCTCCTCCGGCAGTGCCTGATGGCTGGTATAAGCTACATCGACGGATCGTCTCAGTGGCAGACCGCAATCTTCCTCATAGCAGGATCCTTTATTTTGGTGAGTGCGCTTCGAGGCTGGGCGATCGGGTTGATGCGACAGATCACCGGGATTATCGCGTTCTGCGTCGCCTGCCACTGTGCTTTGAACTTTTCCGGTCGGGTGCAGGAGTTCCTGCGTCCTCATCTTCCAGGCTCAATATTGGCGGTTGTCTCAATGGTGTTGGTCTGGGTCGTCAGCTTTAACGTGGTCACCCTGATCAGTCGCCTGCTTTTCAAGCGAACCAGGGACTATGACCCGGGATTGTTTCAGCTGATTTACGGCTCTGGCGGAGCCATCATCGGCGCCGGCTACGGCGTGCTTGTTGTATTGGTCTTATGCGGCGCCGTCCGGATTGCTGGTCGCGTGGCGGTCGATCAGGTTGAGATGCAGGCAGTAAAAAATGAGACTTCGCCAAACGTCGCTTTGAACTTGGCGAAGTTGAAAAACTCGTTGGAACTCGGTTGGATTGGCCCGGTTCTCAGTGCGCTCGATCCAATTCCGGATCGCTGGTATCGCAAGCTTGATCAGTTCTCTCGAATCTCCCTGGATTCCGGGTCGATCCGAAGGCTATCGGAATCGCCAACGATTCGCCGCATCAGCCAGAACCCGCGGATTCTGGATCTCCAGCGGGATCCCGCAATCATGCAAGCGATGCGGCGGGGCGATCTGCTGGGTGTATTCACGAATCCGAAAGTGATTGCGCTTCTCACCGATCCTGAGATCCGTGAGGCGCTGAATCAGGTAGACATTGGCACGGAGCTGATTTCTGCTCCAGATTCCTGATTGAGGCGCACGCCCGCGAAGGGCTATTCTGCCGCGCATTGCCACTAC
>CAVVPV010000034.1:0-85812 GCA_963750185.1 uncultured Verrucomicrobiae bacterium | reverse complement strand
CGGGACGAAAGTCATGCCATTTCGTCGACTGGAAACTACGCATCCGAGCATGGGAAAGTACCTGAAAGTCTTCGACATCGGTCTGCAGAACACCTTTGTGTATCGCTGGAATTTTCTTTTCCGGGCGCTGTTCGGGCTGATTCCGCTCCTTGGGACAGTATTTATCTGGGGTGCAATATTCGCTGCAAGAGGGGGCGGGATAGACAATTTCAATTACGGTTCGATCGTCTACTATTTCTTGCTGGTGCTTTTCCTGGACGGGCTCATAACCCCGGGAGAAGACGAGTGGCAGGTAGCTGCAGATATCCGGGACGGCCAGATGAATGCGTTTCTGATAAAACCGATCAATTATCTCGTTTATCGGTTCGCCCTGTTCGCCAGCAATCGGCTGCTCTACTCGCTCGTAACCCTTCCGGTTGTCCTGATCCTTTTTGCGATCTTCGGTCGCTATCTGATCTGGCCAGCTTCCTGGACAGTCTGGCTGTTGTCGGTCGTAAGCGTCGCATTTGCCGCATTGATTCAGTTTTTCATCTCCTACTCCGTGGCTCTGTTCGCGTTTTGGATGCTCGAAATATCGACCGTCGTTTTTATCGTATTTTCGTTTGAGTACTTTCTGAGCGGCCACATGTTCCCGCTTGCGTTTATGCCTCCGGTGGTCCAAGCGATTTTGAAATACCTGCCGTTCCCGTACGAATTATACTTCCCGATTGCGGTGTTTATGGGCCAGGTGCATGGCGGCCGGCTTTGGGAGGGATTGGTGATCCAGTTCGTCTGGGTGATTCTGATGGGGCTGTTCGCGAATACGCTATGGAAGCGTGGGCTGAGTCGTTATCAGGCGGTTGGGGGCTGAGGGGGGTAATTTCATGTCAATCGTTCCCGTCCTTCGTCGTCGTTCTCGTTCTCGTCCTCGGTCTCATCGGGTCGTGTTCTACACCTGTCCGGAAGATCAAAGACCGAGAACGAGAACGACGACGAGGACGATTGGGGAGGGAACTAATACCCACGACAACCTATGAGACGCGGTGACGGGCTGAGCGGCCGTTAGTGTTGATATTGCGATGGATCCAGATGCTTTCGAGGACGCCCAGCGCGAACAGAATAAGCACCAGGAACGATCCGCCGTAGCTGATCAGCGGCAGAGGCACTCCGGTGATTGGAGTGATCGATATCGTCATCCCGATATTCATATAAACATGGGTGAAAATCAGGGCGATGAAGCCGACGGCCACAAGACGACCCAGGTCATCTGTCGCAGAAGCCGCAATCAGCAGACCCGATAATAACAGGACACCGAACGCTGCGATCAGGGTGACAGTCCCGACAAACCCGAGCTGCTCGCCGATCGCAGCGAAGATAAAGTCGGTGTGCACGATCGTGGACGGCAGGAATCCGAGCTGCACCTGTGTGTTCGGCGCCGTAAAACCTTTTCCGTAAAAGCCTCCCGACCCGATTGCAATCAGCGACTGGTTGATCGTCCAGCCCGCTCCCTGCGGGTCATAATCCGGATTCAGAAATGTGGTTAGACGTTCGCGCTGGTACGGTTTGAGTCCGAAGTTCGCTACGACCGGAACGGCGGCGAGACCGACAATGATCAATACAAGAAGGTACCGTTTTGGGACCCTGCCAACATAAAGCAGCGCGAACACGGCGGGAATCCAAACCAGGCACTCCCCAAGATCGGGCTGGATCAGAATCAAGATCCAGGGTGGGGCGATAATCGCCGCGCAACTGAAGATTCGCCCGACGGTTGGCCAGAATCCGACCCAGTTTTCGGTGTTTGCAAGCAGCCAGGAAATGAGCAGCAGAGTGGAAATTACAGCAAGCTGTGCCGGCTGAAAACTGATCGGCCCAATATCGAGCCAGCTTTTTGCGCCGAAAGTAGTCCGTCCAATAAAATGCGTCAGGCCGAGGAATCCGAGGCCCCCGAGATACATGATGAGCGGAAAAGAGACATGGTTGAGCCATGCCCGGTAGTCAATCAACGCCGCAACGAAGAAGACGGCGATGCCAATTGCAAGCCAGACGATTTGGCGGCGCCACATCTCAGTCAGATAGACCTCCTCGCGCATGTAGGTGGCGCTATAGATCGCCATGATACCAAACACCGCGAGACAAACTGCCAGGACGAACAGCAGCCAGTTCAAGCCTAGTAATTTTCGAAGAAGCAGATTCACAAGCTTCCTGACTTACTAATCGAGAATCGGGACGCTGGCCAGCAAGTTTCGAGTGTATTCATGCTGCGGATCGCGGCAGACAGTTTCTGCCCGCCCCGCTTCAACCACCTCGCCGCGCCTAAGAACGACGATCTCGTCGCTGATGTGCTCGACCACGGCGAGGTCATGTCCAATAAAAAGGTAAGCCATCCCTAATTCTTCCTGCAGTTCGGAAAGCAGGTTTACAATCTGGGCTTGAACGCTCACGTCAAGAGCGCTGACCGGTTCGTCGCAGATAATCAATGCCGGTTCAACGGCTAGCGCTCGCGCGATCCCGATGCGCTGCCGCTGCCCGCCGCTGAACTCGTGTGGATACCGTTCCAGATGATCAGGATTTAAACCAACTTTTTGGAGCAGGGCAGCAGCCCTCGCTTTTCTATCGGATGCGTTGAGCGACCGAAAATGTACTTCGAGAGGCTCGGAAAGACTCTGCAAAATTTTCCACCGCGGGTTCAGCGAACCGAACGGATCCTGAAAGATCATCTGCATCTCCCGGCGAAATGGTCTGAATGCTTTTTCGGTCAAATTCGTAACGTCCATCCCGCGAAAACGGATTGTGCCACGGGTGATCGGAACGAGCTTCAAAATGGCCATCCCGATCGTTGACTTTCCGCTCCCGCTTTCGCCGACGAGGCCAACAGTCTGTCCAGGCGGGATATCGAACGACGCGTTGGTCACGGCTCGAACCTCGCCGGTCGTCCGGCGCAGCAGCATGGAGCGCCTGGTGAACCAGACGGTTAGATCACGGATTTCCAGAATATTCACGCGGAATGCGAAAAATATGCGCTAAGCGGACTTGTAGGAACGGCTTGCAGTGATGGTTGATGTACGCCGATCTCATATGCTGTGCGCCCTGCCTCAACTGCCTGCCTGAATGCAGTCGCCATTCGTTCCGGATCATTTGCGATCGCGATCGCTGTGTTAACCAACACCGCATCCGCGCCAAGTTCCATCGCTTCGGCCGCGTGGCTCGGCGCTCCGATCCCTGCATCCACGACTACCGGAACAGTTGCCTGATCGATGATGATCCTGATCTGGTCGCGAGTCAGAATACCGCGACTGCTTCCGATCGGCGAGCCGAGCGGCATAACCGTCGCGGTCCCAACTTCCTGCAGCCGTTTCGCCAATACCGGGTCGGCATTGATGTACGGTAGCACGACGAATCCTTCGCGAACCAGCTGTTCAGCGGCCTTCAACGTTTCGATTGGATCAGGTAATAAGTGCTGCGGATCGGGATGAATCTCCAGTTTCACCCATTTGGGCAAACCAGCAGAGGCGGCAAGACGCGCCATTCGTACCGCCTCTTCAGCGGTCATGGCGCCGCTAGTGTTAGGCAGCAGAAGATATCGATTCGCATCGATGTAGTCCAGAATGTCTGCGAACGGATCATGTTTGCCGGATAGATCCGCGCGCCGCAATGCGACCGTCACAATTTGAGTACCACTCGCCTCCAGAGCACTTCTCATCACCAGGTTGCTCGCAAACTTTCCCGTTCCGAGGAGAAGTCGGGAGTCGAATGTGCGATCCGCAATTTCCAGCTTAGGTGATTGGCTATACATATCGGTAAGTCCTTAGGACAATTAATGACTCCGTCCTTGAACAGCAAGTAATCGCTTCCTAGATTCAAAGATGCGCCGAACTGGCAGTGAAACTCCAAATCTGAGCGGACAGCTCTTGGTTGCGCATCCGAGTCTCCGCGACTCGAATTTCCGCAGGACAGTATTGTTACTTTCCGCGCACGATGCGGAACAAGGCGCGCACGGCCTGATTTTGAATCGTCCTACGAATAAAAACCTGGTCGATTTTCTCCCGGACCGAGATCTTGAAGAGCTTGGTGAGATCCCTGTTTATCTTGGCGGACCAGTCGGCTCCCAAGAATTGACCCTGGTCTCATTCGGTTGGGTCGCCGGCGCACCCAAGATCACTTTTCATTCGCAATTGTCGTTGGACCAGGTTAAATCCGAAGCGGGCGACAGTTGGAAACGGATACGCGCGTTTGTCGGCTACGCAGGCTGGGTGGGAGGCCAACTCGAATCCGAGCTGCGGCAAAGCGCCTGGATCGTTCATCCAGCGACGGAGTCGATCGTCGACGGCACGGCAACTGATGAAACCTGGTTCGGCCTGATGAAGGCGCTTGGGCCTGCATATCATTTACTTGCGATTGCCCCAGATGACCCAACTCTGAACTAGTTTCGCAATCTGCCGCGTCGTTTGCGGACGTCGAATTCGGATTTTATGAGAGTTGGGGTACCAAAGGAGATCAAAGAACAGGAGCACAGAGTCGCGGTTTTACCGTCGGTTGTGTACCTGCTGACAAAGCTGGGGCACCAAGTTTTCGTTGAACGAGGTGCCGGGGATGGGTCTGGCTTTCCGGACAGGGAGTACGAGCATGCGGGCGCAATCATGTCGAGCAACCATGCTGAGATCTTCGATCAGGGCGAGCTGATCGTGAAGGTCAAGGAGCCGTTGCCCTCCGAGTACAAACTTTTGAGACGGGGACAGATCTTATTTACCTACCTGCACCTGGCCGCCAGTAAATCTTTGACCGAGGCTTTAATGAATTCCGGCGTCACGGCAATTGCTTACGAGACGGTGGAAATCAATCGCCGGCTTCCCCTGTTGGAGCCAATGAGCGAAATCGCCGGACGCATGTCGCTTATTGTTGGCGGCTATTTCCTGGCCAAGCATAGTGGCGGGACCGGAGTCCTGCTTGGAGGGGTTCCTGGCATTCTTCCGGGCAACGTCGTGGTAATCGGTGGAGGCACCTCGGGCGTCAATGCTGCGCGGATGGCAGCCGGTCTGGGAGCGAACGTGACGATTTTGGAGGTCGATTTCGAGCGGATGCGATTTCTCGACATCACGATGCACACGGCTCATACCCTTTATTCAAGCGAAGCGCATTTGCTCGAAATGCTGCCTCGGACCGATCTGTTGATCGGTGCGGTGCTGGTACCTGGGGCAAGGGCGCCTCGCCTGATTACTCGCTCTATGTTGAGATTGATGAAGCCTGGGAGTGTGCTGGTAGACATTGCGATCGACCAGGGGGGCTGCTGCGAAACTTCACGTCCGACTACGCACCATGATCCGGTGTATGTGGAGGAAGGAATCACGCACTATTGCGTTGCGAACATGCCGGGGGCGTACGCGCGGACCGCCACTCAGGCGTTGACGAACGTGACGTCGCGTTTCGTTGAGTTCCTTGCGGAGGGGGGTGTCGAGGGCGCGATCCAGAAGGAGCCGGGGCTTGCAAGCGGGATCAATGTAATGGACGGCTATGTTCGCAACAAAGCCGTTGCCGAAGCGCACGACCTGCCGTTCAAGGAGCTCTAATGGAGGAGTCAGAAGTCGTGGAGTAATGGAGCACTGGAGTGCTGGAGTAATGGAGTAATGGGGGATTGCAGAATGCGAGCGCTGTAAGGTAATAGATTTGAAATTCAGGCCAAATGACATCGAATATTTCCGGGACAATCGGGTTCTTTTTTGCTGCGAAACTGGGCGCCTTCTTGCTTCCTTCCTTCCCCAATCGTCCTCGTCCTTCGTCGTCGTTCTCGACCTCGCTCTTTGATCGTTGATCTCGGTTCACGTTCAGGTTCCGGTTTTTAGCTGTGCCCCTGTCCGGCAGATCGAAGCCACCACCCAGTTCCAAGAACGAGAACGACGACGAGGACGAGAACGACAATACCGCTTATTTTTGCGGGTAACTACTAGTCCGGATATAGGCGCACCTCCCATTTGGTGCCTGTAAAGGGCGGTTCTGTCGTAGCGGCGACTCCCACCGTGCCGTCTGCCGTCATACCATTTAGCCATCTGGGACCCGCGATGTCGCCAAGGCATTTCAATGCGACGATGTTGGGATTATTGTAGTCGACCTGAAGAACCTGCCATCTTGTGCCGGTAAAAGGTCTGTTTGTGTTTGGCGCTAACCCCACCGTGCCGTCCGCCGTTCTGCCATCCAGCCATCTGGGACCTTCGATGTCGCCAAGGCATCTCAATTCGATCACCCCGTCACCAACTCGAACGACCCGCCACGCAGTACCAGTGAATTGCGGGCTCAAATTCGGGGCTAAGCCAACGGTGCCATTTGCGGTTCGTCCATCTAGATATCGCGGCCCGGGAATGTTCCCAAGACACCTAAGTGAGACGTTATTGCCTGCTTTGAGAACTTGAGCTTCAAGATATGTAGAACAAAATAGGGCCGTCGAAATAACGGCCAGAGTCTGTAAAAATTGTCGATGTTTCATGAGATCTTTCGATAGTAGAATCTTCGATTCAGCTCTATTAAAACCAGCAACCCGGGTGCCAGAAACCGGCATACCAATAGCCTTGATGCCAACTGCGGTGATGCACGTAAACGTGATGGTAGACATAAACCTTACGGTAAACGACCCAGTGCGCTTGCGCGTTCTGGCTAAGCGGTAATAAAACCGCCACAACTGCGCTTAAACCTAAAAGAAACTTTTTCATATGTTAACGATTGTTTTTTGTTTCAAGTAATCTCGGAACTTCGCCCAAATCCGTATCGCGGATTTGCCGGCGCATTCCGGGTTGCACTGATTACAAAGCAATCCCGTGGGCAAACTTTCAGAACTTCGGGCGCAATTTGTTTTATTTTTGAATTCGGCAGCGGAATTGAGGCAAGTCGCATCCGAGCACACGTTAGTGGAGATGCGAGTGGCATATCAACACTCTGGGGTCGCGGGTGGAGCGCATCATGAGAGCGGGGCGATCTCGTAGACTCTGCCAGGGGGCCGCTACGCTCCATAAGCGCTAACTTAAGGAAACTTTTTCAACGAAAGAGTGGATCCTGTCCCAGAGGACCAAATGAAATTTGCCCGACTCCGCAAATCGGCTCGCCTGAGCTCGCCGAAGTCCTACGGCGCGACCGCTGCCAGGGTGGTTGCGCAAACCCTGGCAGTCGGACGCGCCGTAGGACTTCGGCGAGCTCAGTCGAGCCGCTTTGCGGAGTCGAGCGACCTTCGTTTTGATTCCTCCGGGATAAATGCGTAATGGCGCCTTCCCGCTGCTGCAATAAGTTAGCGCTTATGCCGCTACGCTCCACCCCAGGCTTTTCTCCGCTCGCTCCCTCGGCGCTTAAGACCGCTGACATTTTAAGTTAGCGCTTATGCCGCTCCAACCTGGGCTAAGTTCTCGTGCGCCTTTGGCGCGGCAAACGCCGAAACCTCCTTTTGAACTTTTTAATTTTCGCCCAGCAAAAAATTTCTTTGAGGGATTGGCCAATTTTCCTCGTTGAACTCAATAAGCACGGAGAGTTAGCCGCTTTACAAAAATTCGATGACTACGATGCAATTATCAGAAGGAATGAAGGGCAATGGCGTAATTCTTTTCAACGACGATGAGGAGCGCGACAAGGGCCTTGATGATGATGCCGCCAGCTTGGCCGGGCGTGAAGACGGCCAGTTTGATAAGACGCGCTGGACTATGGTCTTGGGAGCCGTGCAGAGCCGGACGCCTTGTGCCCAGAAAGCCTTGGCTGAGTTATGCGGGCTTTATTGGCGGCCGCTCTATGCGTTTGCCAGGCGGCGTGGTCATTCGCCTGAAGACGCCCAAGACTTGGTCCAAGGATTTTTTGAACACCTGATCGGCAGCCGTGGGCTAGCCACTGTCGAACGGTCTAAGGGAAGGTTTCGCTCGTTTCTGCTCGCCTCTTTCCAGAACTTCATTAGTGCCGAAAACCGCCGAACGCGTGCGGAAAAACGTGGCGGGCGCGCCAAGGTGATCAGGCTGGATTGGCAGGATGCAGAGACGTGCCTCGTTTTGGAACCCGAGGACCGGCTTACGCCGGAGACGCTTTACGACGCGCAATGGGCACTGCTGCTTTTGCGCCGCGCCACCGAGCGCCTTGAGCACGAACAGGCTGTGGCGGGAAAAGCCAAGACTTTTCGCATCTTGAAAGGCTTTTTGGGCGGCGATGTTGACAGCCACGCTCCGGTTACCTACCAGGAAGCCGCGGAGGCCCTTGGCGTCGGCGTGCCGAACGTCACGAGCCTCATTCACCGGCTACGCCAGCGGCACACGCAGTTGGTGCGCGAGGAAGTCGAGCGCACCGTCTTGGACCCGGCAGAGGTAGAGGCCGAGTTGCACGGACTCTGTGAGGCCCTAGTGGAAGCCGAAGGGCGCGTGCGGGCATAGAATATGAACTTGGACGCATCGCATGAAACCTGAAGCCACCCTTCAAAGCCCCGAGAGCGAGCGGCCACACCGTTGTTCAGCCTGCGGCGTCCCGTACGCGACCCAGGAAGACGATGAGGGTTGCCCGGTGTGTCTGTTGCGCCGGGCGATGCAACCCGAAGCGACGGTGCAAGACCTGCCCGACGAGGGCCGTTTTGATCATTACGAAATTGTGCGGCGCGCCGACGGCTGTTTTGACGAACTCGGCCGGGGCGCTATGGGCGTCACCTACCGTGCCCTCGATACCGTCCTTGGTCACCCCGTGGCGCTGAAAGTGATCGACGCTCGAATTGCAGGGAGCGTGGACGCCCGGGAACGCTTCCTGCGCGAAGCCCGCGCTGCGGCGCGGCTTCGGCATCCGAATATCGCGTCGGTTTTTTACTACGGGGTACGCAAAAGCGACGGCCAATGCTTCTACGCCATGGAACTTGTCGAGGGTGAAACACTGGAGGCGCATATGCGCCGCGAGGGATCGCTGTCGGCATCCTTTGCGCTGGCGGTAGTCGCGCAAGTGGCCCGCGCCATGGCCCTCGCCGAAAGCCACGGGTTGGTTCACCGGGACTTGAAGCCGGCCAACTTGATGCTGGTGAGCGGTGCGGACCTCACGGTCAAGATCATCGATTTTGGCCTGGCCAAAACGGCGGAGGCTGCCAGCGAATCGGACATCACTCACGGCGCCTTCGTCGGGACACCCGCATTTGCCAGCCCGGAGCAGGTTAGGGGCGCCGATGTTGACATTCGCTCGGATCTTTACTCGCTGGGCGTGATCGCCTGGCAGATCGTGGCGGGCAGAGCACCATTCCGAGGCTCCCCCGCTGAGGTAATGTTGCAGCATCAGCACGCATCCTTGCCGATTGAACAACTCAAAGATGTCCCGCAGCCGGTCGCCCTTCTACTTGAGATGCTCCTTCAGAAGGATCCGATTCGGCGTTTCAAGGGTCCTGCCGAACTCCTGAAGGCGATAACGACGATAACTGTCGCTCTCGAGGCACGGCGTAGAATCACTCGTCGGAGCCTTCAGAAGAAGTCTCCTGCCGATTCGCTCTCCGGAACTTGCAGGCCGCAAGTAAGACCCGGTCCGAAAAAGGTTTCAATAGCTAGACTGCCCGTCACAGGAAGCGATGTCTTTGGTCGGGACGAGGATATCGCTTTTCTGGATCGTGCGTGGGCAAACCAGCATGTCAACGTTGTTACAATTGTCGCCTGGGCTGGGGTCGGAAAGTCCACACTCGTTAACCATTGGCTTCGACGGATGGCTACTGACCATTATCGTTCTGCAGAGCTTATTTTTGGCTGGTCCTTCTACAGACAAGGCAGCAGCGGGGAGACTTCGTCCGCAGATGAATTTCTAGATGCGGCTCTTACTTGGTTTGGAGATCGCAATCCACGACTCGGAACGGCGTGGGAGAAAGGCGAAAGATTGGCGAAGCTTGTCGCGCATCGTCGAACCTTATTGGTTCTGGACGGCCTGGAGCCGCTTCAAAATGCGCCTGGTCCACAAGAAGGACGCCTGCGGGAGCCTTCCCTCCAAGCGCTATTGCGCGAACTCGCTGCCTTCAATACGGGGCTTTGCGTGATCACTACGCGGACGCCAGTCGCTGATATTGCAGATCACGAGCGTACCTCGGCCCTGCGCTGTAACCTGGAACAACTATCCAGCGATGCCGGTGCAAAGCTGCTCCGAGCGCTGGGTGTAAAGGGAGATGAGGCGGAGATGCGAAGCGCCAGCAACGAGTTCAGTGGCCATTGTCTCGCTCTGACGCTGTTGGGCAGCTATCTGGCCGATGCTTACAATGGCGATATTCGCTTTCGCAGAGAAGTGTCAGAACGTCTTGCTCAGGACATCCGACAGGGAGTTCACGCCCGAAAAGTGATGGAATCTTACGAAACTTGGTTTGGGGAAGGCCCTGAGCTGTCGGTTCTCCTCATGTTCGGTCTATTCGATCGCCCCGCGGACGAAAAGGCGTTCGGAGCCCTGCTAAAACCGCCGGTTATCCGGGGCCTCACAGAGTCATTAACTGATTTGAGCCCGACCGAGTGGAGAACGATTCTGGCTAAGTTAAGAAGAGCAAGACTCCTGACTGGGGAAGATCCGCATAATCCTGGCCATCTGGATACTCATCCCCTCGTTCGTGAATACTATGGCGGACAGCTGCGAAGTCAACGATCGGAGGCGTGGAAGGAATGCAACAGGCGACTCTATCATTATTATCGAACGCTTGCGCCCCAGCTGCCAGACAGTTTCAGGGAGATGGAGCCACTATTCTTAGCAGTAACCGCCGCCTGTCATGCCGGTTTATTTTGCGAAGCACTGCATGAAGTTTACATCCCGCGAATTCAGCGAGGAAATGCCTTCTTTGCTGCTAATGTCCTGGGCACCAGAGGAGCATTGATCTCCGTCTTAGCTCATTTCTTCGAACACGGACGCTGGGGTTCACCCATTGAAACGGCCGTCCAGGGGCAGAGTCTCACGGCGGACGATCAGCTCTTCATCCTCATGCAGGCGGGACTGTACTTAACGGCTACGCAAGGGTCGGGAGCACCAGAGGCGCGAACCTGTTACGAGCGCGCCGAGTCTCTGTGTCATTCCCTTAATCGTCCCCTACTGCTTTATGTGGCACTGATAGGTCAGTGGCGCCATTCCCTCGTCACCGACAAGCTTAATGCAACAATGCGGATTGCCCATCGAGTTTACTCTCTGGCGCAAGAGCAGAACGAACCTGCGCTGATGATAGGAGCTTACCGCGCTTTGGCAACGACGCTCTACCTTTTGGGAGATTTCGAGACTGCTAGCCAATACGCGATGCGTGGTGTTCAAATCTGGCGCTCGGCAGGCATACGATCTCCGGTCGAAGAAGTCGTCTCGCCCGCAGTCGCTTGCCTGTACGTTGAGGCCTGCTCTGAGTGGCAGTTAGGAGAGAGCGCCTCTTGCGACGCAACCATGGCAGAAGCGATCTCGCTCGCGAAAGAGCTGAATGATACGCACGGGCTAGCCCTGGCTCTGTATTTTGCCGCATGTCTGGCCCACTTCGAGCGTAATTCTGCTGAAGTGGAACGCCTGGCATCGGATTTGATTGCGCTGTCAACGCGTCACAATTTTGCCTATTTTCTGGCTGGAGCAGCCATTCTCCGCGGCTGGGCGCGCAGCGCTTCAGGTCAAACGGTTGAAGGCATCCCGGCGATCGAGAATGGGATAGAAAATTATCAGGCACACGGATCGGCGATCGTGCTCGTACCATTGTGGCTAGCGCTAAAGGCTGAAGCTTTGCATCTAATGTATCGTAGCTCCGAAGCTCTCGAGGTAATAAGGGAAGCGGAAGCACTCGGCGAAAGATCTGAGGAGCGCTGGTGGCACGCCGAACTGTACCGGCTCCGCGGTGTGTTTCTGGCAGCTGTCGGCGCTGACGAGAACCAAATTGAGGCTTCGTTTTGCGAAGCCATCAAAATCGCACGGGAGCAGAAGTCGGTGTCGCTGGAAAAACGCGCCGAAGGAACCTATGCAGAATATCGCGCACAAAAAGCGGGAGCGTTAGCGGGGAAAGGCTTCCGACTACCTCTTGGCTAACTTCCTGCAGCTCCCTACCTTTGTTCAACCTAAATTCCGAAATTGAGAAGCCGTGCTCGTCCTCGTGCTCCTGCTCGTGCTTGTCCTCGTCCTCGTCCTTGAGAAGCTGGATATCCCACCGTGACACTGAGCGAACAAAATAATCGCGGTAAAATCGGCCTTCGTTGCGGCGCAAAAGCCCAACAGGTCGAGCACGAGCACGACGACGAGCACGAGTCCCCTAACTTCGCAAATTGGGTTCAACAGTTCTCCAAGACCGTATCCTCAGACGAAGACTGGCCGGTCTCGACCTGCCCGGCGAGACCTTTGCGAAGCATCCAGATGCATGTTGGCCGTAGTTGCCGATCCGATGATAGTTCGAAAGTAAGCGAGCGCGACACGTGACAGAGCCCCCGTCAGAGCGGCTTGATCGAGTACGTTTTTTCGATGTGCGCGACCTTTAGTTTCGGAATGTAGAACTGCGTCCCGCCGCCGGGCAGGTTTGCACTGCTGCCCTTGGCCTCTTTGTCGGGGTCGCGCAGCGACTGCGCGCCCGCGTCGATGCGGCTCATGCCCTTGAAGCCGCCGAACCACGCGTAGACCGGTTCCTTGAGCTCGATCGTCAGCAGCCATTTGAGCGAGCTCCAGTTCTCCTTGATCGCCGACGTGAGCCGGCCCCACTCGAGGAAGGAGACGCCGTTCTGCTCGGCGATCGCCATGCGTTGCGCGAGACCCGCGTCGTGCTTGAACGCGTACGTCGGGCTCCACCAGGGCGACAAATCGGTCGCATCGTCGATGGTGCCGGGTCCGAGCGTGCTGAATCCGTTGAACTTATAGAGCGACATGCCGACCGGCAGCGACTCCTTCGTCGGGTCGCCGAACGCGAGCTGGAACGCCTCGCGAACGCAGCCCCCGCCGGGGGTCGGCATGGCGCCAACTTCCGTCCAGTTCATTTCCTCGTTCAACATGGCAGGGCCCTCCCCGGACCACCTTTTCCCCCCATCGACATGACGATTCTTTTTCGATTATTAGCTCTGTTACTCATTTTTTAGCGTTGTTTGCTTGTCTGCTAAAGTTTCTCAGGCTCAAAGCGCTGGCTCCGTGCAGGGACCGCTAGCATTAGCACCGGGACCTAACGATTTATTCATTGGCGTTTGCTGCAATGTTCCAGGCAAACGGGATTGTCTTTCCCTTCTCGCCTTTGTCCCCCTGGGGCGTGTAGTCCAAGTTGACTTTGGCGAAGTTCAGGTTGACGCTTTCCGTCAGGCGATCCTCGGCCCCGGAGCCACCAGTCGAGACGGAGCTAATCAGGACTTCCTCCATCTTGATTACGATGTACTCCACCGGTGAATTGCCTCCGGCTTTACGTACAGTGAGCGTTGCCGTAGGGAAATGCTTGCCGTCGCAACAGGACAGCATGATCTTCGCCGAACTACTGTCAACGTACTTGGTGAGGCTGATATCCCGCACGTTCACTTTGCCGCTGCCGGCTCCGCCGCCCTGATGGGCCGAACCGCTGTTCGACATTCCCCATGACCAGGCGAGAACGTCGATCTCCAGTTTATGCGTTTTATCTTTTGATTCGCCATTGACGCCGTCGAGTTTGAGAAACATGTCCACTGCCATAAGTTAACTTTCTATTTATTCTTTGTTATTTAGATTCGCCGGAACCTCAGGTACCAAGGGCCCAAGCTTTTCCCAGTCTCGCGTCTACGAGCCGCTCTTTCTATGTCCAACGAGCTCGAAACTTAACCCAAATCCGTATCGCGGATTTGCCGTCGCATTCCGGGTTGTACTGATTACAAAGCAATCCCGTCGGCAAACTTTCAGAACTTCGGGCGCATGTTACTTTTTTTTTGAATTCGGGGGCATTATGGAAGGCATGGCAACACCAACGGAAAATCTGGTACACACAAAGACCCCGGCGTCAGCGCCTACTGACTTGACATCGTTATTAGATTCTTTGGTTAGTTTTTATCACTACTGTTCAAGAAGAGTTCCGAAAATGGGCTAACAGAGAAACCGTTGCTTCTGGTACGGGTCGAATCGTTGGGGATGCAACGGCAGCAATGATAGGACCGAACCGCTCGGCTGCCGGCGCAGGTAGGGACGAGCTCCCGCGCGTCCGGCGCTGCATGTCTCGAGGCTTCTTTTTCTTGCTTCTTCTGCGTACGCGCAGTTGTGGTTTCAGAACTGAGGCTCTTTTCAATTAGCTTCCGTCTTTTGCAAGCTGGCACCCTTCTTTAGACGTGCGACTCCGGATCGCGCGGGAGCGCGTCCCTACCATCGGAACAGCATCGCCTAATTAAATCGCCAAACTTAGGGCTTCTTCGCCGAAATGCTGTCTATATGCCCGCCGAACGACGCCAATTCAAGACTACCCAGTCCAACTAACGATTATTTTGGACAGTAGTGAGTTTTTATAAATCCGTTGCTGCTCGATGTGCGTCCGTTCTGTAGGGCGTTAATGGGGTGGTTTGCCCGGCTTGGCTTTCTTGGTTTGCTTCTGCCCAAACAGCCACTGCCAAAACGAGGGCCGCGCTGGCGGCCGGGGTTTGTCAAAGTGTCTCGATCGCACCCCAGCCCTGAGGGTAGTCGGAGTGAAGGCGCCGGACTGGTTATTCTGCGCGCGGCCGGCTCCGGCCCCCCCTTGCAACCGTTGGCCGCCCCCCTCCACAATATTGTCGGCGGTTATCGCACCGCCGTCCTGCTGCGGCACCGCCGCGTCATTGCCCTCTCCCGGGAAGGGCGTCGTTTCGACGGGCGTTTCCGCTGGCGAAGGGGTGGGGCTCGGGGTGGCCCGGGGTAAGGTCGAATCCAGCGTGGCCAACGCGGCCCAATCCGCCTCGCCCGGGGAGGGCGCCGATTGTGGGGTACCGCTGGCCATTGGCAGGACCGTGTCCCACGCGGCCGTCGCGGTACCCGCGGCCGCTGGGGCCGGTGAACTCGGGCGCTGTGCTGGCGTCCACGGGCCCTGCGCCCCCGTTGCCGGGAGGCGAGGGCGGCGGTTCGCCCTGTGCAAGGCGTAGCCGCCGAGTCCGACCAAAACGACCAGCCCGAGCACCAGCGCCCGGCACGGCGCGCGATTGCCACGGAAGGGGAGTTTCTTCAAGGCGTCGGCGCGCGCGGGTTGGGGGGGCGCTTCCCGGCCCGCGCCGGACCGGCCGAAAAATAAAAGCACGATGATATTCGCCGCGATGAGCACGATTCCAAGGATACCGCCCAACCACAGCAAAATGCCTCTGAGAGCCCATTCGGCGGATGCGTCTCCCAGTTTGGCCGGTACGCTGACTATCTGGGCACCAATCACGTCATTGAGTTTCCAACCGAACCCGTTGGCCGTCCCATAAATCTTCACCATTTCTACCGGTGCCGTTTCAGGAGTGCTGTGGCAGAGCAAACAGCTTGAATCATCCACGCGAATCGGAGCGCAGAAATAAAGAGACGCTCCGTCAGGAGTGTCGCGGTGACCGGTGACCTCGGTTCTAGCAGGATCGTTCCGGAAGATGTTCACTACGTCAGCCTCCCAGTCCACCGTGCGGTCCCGCGGATTTGTTGGATTAAGCGCGGCCTCTTTGTAGGTGTAATCTGGATACTGACTCCGGAAATAATTAAAGTTCTCCGTTGAGGCATAAAAGGGGATTGACTGGGGGAAGAACTCAGGGCCCGGCAATTCGCGTGGTGCTTGACGAACGTTATCGATGATTTGCTGGCGAATATTCTCGACCACTAGTTTGTCCTTAGGATGGGGAATGCTATCGATCGCTTTCTGGACGGCCGCGGGAAGCTGCATGTCTAAAATCTGAAAGACGTTGTTATTCGCTTTGTCGACTCTCGACTGCTCATGGTCTAACAGAGGAGCGATCTGTTTCGTTGTATACAAGCGGGAAGCTCTGGCGGTCTGCATCATGACGCGCGAGTTCTCCAGCACCTGCTGTTCGGCGCTCTTTTGCAACTGGCCACGAATGATGTATGCAGCCCCGAAGAAGCTCAAAACGAGAATCGGAATAAAAACGAGATTGAAGAAGATCAAAAGCTTGAAAATCCGCATAAAGCAAGCGACACAAACCGCACTACGGTCCAAGACCACTTGGCGCCGCCGTTTCAGCCCTGGTTTTTCTCGGTCTGCAAATGCGACGCCTATAGACTAACCCTGTACCTTTGTGTGATTCAGTTCGAATAGGTGATTTCAATGCAGAAGGCCAGGAGGCCGGCCAACAGCAGGAATCCAAGAAAGATTGCCGTAATTCCAATTTTCATTTTGAAAAAGTGTGCATAAAATAGAGGGCTTGTTCCTGTAACCAGCAACCCGGATGCCATCACCCGGCATACCAATAGCCATGATGCCAGCAGCGGTGAATCGGGTAAACGTGACGGTACACATAAATCTTACGGACGTAGAGCAAGCGCGCTTGAGCGTTCTGGCTAAGCGGTAATAGAAGCGTCAAAACTGCGCTTAGACCTAAAAGAAACTTTTTCATAAGTTAACGATTGTTTTTTGTTTCAAGTAATCTCGGAACTTGGCCCAAATCCCCTATCGCGGATTTGCCGGCGCATTCCGGGTTGTACTGATTACAAAGCAATCCCGTGCGCAAACTTTCAGAACATGGAGCGCATTTTGCTTTCTTTTTGAATTCGGCAAGCGGAATTAATGGAAGGCGCAACTTAGTAAATCCGAGCCACGGAGTGTGAGCGTTTTTCAGTTGGACCAAATGAAAGTAGCGATCCGTAAAGCGGTTCGACCGAGCTCGCCGACATCTACGTCGGACCGCACATTTTCGAAAACCATTGGCTTTCGGGCACGACGTAAGACTTCGGAGAAATAATCGAGTCTCTGGGAAGGCGGCCTGGCACGAAGTGCCTGGAAACAAGAGAATTCGCCTGAGACCGAGTAAAGGAGAAATGACACATTTGCAAGAAATCTAGATCAACCGTCCCTCCGGGACGGGTCGATCTTTTATCTTGTTTCCAGGCACTTCGTGCCAGGCTACTTTCATTTGGTCCCTCCGGGACAGATACTTTTCGTTGTAAAATTTTCCGTGTGCTAAGTTAGCGCTTATGGAGCGTAGCGGAACCCTGGGAGGTATAAGAGATTGCCCCGCTCTGAAGGAGCGGCAGAATCTTCCGACGCGGAGGGTGTAGGAGTTCGCTCCCTGGGTCCATCTCGATTGCAGCAATGATCTTTTGCTGCCGCGGGTCTCGCTTCTTCCGCTCTTTCAGAGCGGCGCTGTATTAATACGTATACCCAGGGTTCCGCTCCGAGCCGCGTTTGTCAAGACCCGCTGTGAAAAATGTTTTCTTTTTTATTTCTGGTTAATTTTGACCGGCATCTGACGACAACCCACCTGTTTGGCTCTGGCGCTTGATCGCTGCGGTGCGAGGCACGAGCGCCGCAATGATCAAACGCCAAAGTCAGTTACCTTTGAGCGCGCAACGTAATTGGCTCAAGGCGAGCAACGGAATAAATGGCAGGGGCCCGCCGTAGGCGGGAAGGATGCCGTTTATGCCGGCTGCGAGCTTGAACCAATGGAGTGGAGCGCTACCAGACCGTGATCATCGGCTAAGGATTTGTCTCGATTGGTTTATCCCCTTTCTGTTTTCGCCTGTCTGCAGTTTAATCTTTTGGCTCTGACAACGTCTGCTGTCGGGAACGCGAGCTTCTTGTTGTGGTGCTCGGTTTAAGCTTCTATCGGTTGGAGCAGGCTCCTAACACGGTGATTTATGCAATGAGCAAAATCGGGACAGCAACGAGCGGTTTAATCTAAGTTACGGGGGTTCTTGGCCCCCCAAGCCCAGGGACAAACGCGCGCCGTTGCTGCCAAAAAATTCATCTGCTGACTAGCGCTTTAAAATGAGAGTGACTTCTTCCCGGAGCTCTCTTTAGTTGCTCTGGGTATTTAACTGCATGACTAAACCGAGTTTTTCAGGCGTGGTTTGCCCGGTTGATAAGCGCCATAAATCAATGGCCAAACGCCGTGCTGCCTGAACGACCAGGCGTTTCTTAGCTCGTTTGCTTTTGACCAAGCCACTCGCTAAGCGACCTACCGGCGGATACTGAGGTTGCCAGATCATCAGTCGCCATACCATCTCGACCAAAGTCCAGCGTACAATTCCAATCCCACAGCGGTTGATCGAACCCTCTTTGCCCCGGCCGTCACTGAGATGAACCCCGGGACATAAACCTGTCATGCTGGCCACCTGGCGCCGATTCTTAAAGCGCCCGAAGCCCCTCATCTCGTATTCGAGCACCGCGGCGCTATAGGCACCGATTCCTTTGGGTAGCATCGCCGGCGCAAGCGCTTTGATCCGCTCCCGCAACGCTCTTTGCTCCTCTTCAGCGCTCAATATTTTGTTTCGCCAGCCAATCAGCTGTTCCTTCATCCAGTCCTTGAGCCGAGGATCGTTCCTGAGTTCCAGCCAGCTCTTAAGCTGCCACCACCGGCCATGAACTTCTATGCCTTGAGCGCACAGCAAGCCTTTGCCTCGAGCCTCACATCGGCCTCGGTCGGCCATAATCTGGCGATGATAGCGGATCAGCGCTCGCTTCTCCTCTTGTTCGAGGCTGGGTACTGCTACCACGCTCAAGGCCTTGCGCTGGCCCCGCAGGTAACGATCCAGTGAGTCGCACAGCTCCGCGCTATCACGCCGATCAGTCTTTTGCTTTTTGCCTCCTTGACCCATCGCCTTGGGCACCACGACCAGATTTTTGACTCCCATCTTCACCAGCTCTCGATGTAACCAGTAACCGCTGGCTCCGGCTTCGTAACAGCTGAAAGTCTGCCAGCCTTCTGCCAACTTTTTTTGCACCCAATTCAGAAAAACCCCATGGCTCATCTTCCCGGCCGCCTTGATCCGGCCGCCATCTTCCTGCATCGCTACCGTGACCTGGCGATAATGCACATCGAGGCCAAAATTCAGGACCCGATTGACATAGTTGACCAAATTTGCTTGGTCGCTACTACTGCTCGATACTAACTGGTTTGTTTTCATAAGAGCCGACAATTTACAGCGAGTGCTGTTTGTTGTCGGCTCATGTCATCTAAGGTCTCGTGCGCCTTTGGCGCGGAAAACGCCGAAACCTCCTTTTGAAAAGCTTTTCAACAGGCCCGCCAAAGCGCTTGAATACAAGACCAACCTGTCCAACTAGCGATTATTTTGGACAGCAGTGACTCGATTCAAGCTCCATCATCAGCCGCTGGATTTCCTCTCGGCTTCGTCGCTTACGCCCAGAAACTTCTTAGTTTTCAGTCATCCCGACAGTCCGGCAAAAAGTCCCGTCGTTGAATAGGTCTGGATGGTGTTTTGAACCTGACAAAGTTTTGCTGAGGGATCGGACAGTTTTGCTCGTTAAAGTTAGTAACACCGCTCGACGAGGAGACATGAGAAATCTTGAGCTCTTGCTAACGATAAAAATCACCTTTTCATCATCATCAAAGCAATCAGCAAACCCGATCTGTATGAACAACGGCAAACAAGAAACAATATTCCCACCAGCAGAGACAAAAATTCCAAAGGGCGAAGACAATGACAACAGCGATAAGAAGCAAGATCTTAAGGGTTATAGACCGAATCCGGACCTTAGCGTGTATGCGCAAAATCCAAAATCTGCGACCTGCACATTTGAGCAATTTAGGTGGGACAATAACGCTGACAAACCGTTCACTGCAATGGGTGGTGCCAAACTTCGGTGCCTTAACCTCTATCGCACGACCGATACTCCGCGACCCGTCTGCCCGGCAAAACAGGACACAAAAGTTCTTTCGCTGGATGAGCTTGCTCTCATTCGATCGGAACCGATCTCGATACAGTGGACCAATGAGCTACGGAAAAATGTCGGCCTTTACCCGAGCTGTAAATTGTTGAGAGAGCTCTTAAGCCTGGACGTATACACTCGGACAGTTATCTACCCATTGCTTATCAAGGGCTGGAGTTCGAGTCGGATCGCCGATCGCTTGAAGGTTTCCACTATCACAATTCAAAAGCTATTGGAAATCGGTCGAGAGCAACTGAAGAGAAAGCTGGCGCCGCCCCGTTAGTTAGCATCTTGAGACTTAGGAAACAAGCGTTTGCCCGAGACGGTCAGTCAGTCCTGAAAAATAATGATCAAATAGTCAATCCGCTTGCGTAATTGGATGGAACTCCTGACTTCTCCACTTGCGTGCGTGAGAAATGGTGATTAGAGCCTAACGACTTTCGCGCTCTTGATATTGGGATTCGTCAGGATTGTTTCGAGAATCGATTCGTCGGGGACAGAATCGAGATTTAATACGGTCAGCACTTCGCCCCCGCGATGGTCTCTGCTCAGCGACATGTTCGCAATGTTGACCGAGTGACCTCCGAGAATTGTCCCAATCTGCCCAACGATTCCCGGGACGTCATGGTTTTCCAACAGCAGCAAAACGCCGATCGATCTGGCCTCGACATGGCGGCCGTTGATCCGGACAATTCGCGGGGAAGCCCCGATAAACGTGCCTGCGACGGAAACGGTTTCTCCCTGGCCCGTAGCCTGGAGATCGACCAGATCGGTGAATTCACCGGCAACGGCATCTTTCGTTTCGGTGGTGCTCAATCCCAGCGTCTTTGCGAACGACGCGACGTTGACCTGGTTCACGTCGCCTCCGCCGGCTTCTTCCAGAAATCCCTTCAGGATCGAACGCGAGATCGGGCTGGTTTCGAATTCATTGACCTTACCGCTGTAATTGATCGAAAGCGCTTCGATGCGCTTCGGTGCGATTTGGCGTAAAAAGCGTCCGAGCGTTTCGCCAAAGGAAAGATAAGGCGCGATGACAGCCAGGGTCTTGGCGTCAATGTTCGGAACATTGACCGCGTTCCGGATGACGCCGTCGAGCAACACGGACCGTATCGATTCGGCTATTTCAATCCCGACACTTTCCTGCGCTTCGGTGGTCGATGCACCAAGGTGCGGCGTAAAAACAATGTTCGGCAGGCTTCGTAACGGAAAATTTGCAGGCGGTGGCTCCGTTTCATAGACATCCAACGCAGCGGCTGCCACCTTGCCGGTTTTGAGCGCCTCATAAAGCGCCTGTTCATCGATGAGTCCCCCGCGAGCACAATTTACGATCCTCACGCCGCTCTTCATTTTTGCTATGCGCTCTGCGTTGATCAGGTGTTTGGTCTCAGGTGTCAACGGCATGTGCATCGTCAGGAAGTCAGCTCGAGCCAGAACTTCGTTCAGATCCTCAAAAAGTTCGACCTGAAGCGACCGGGCCCGGCTGGGAGAGAGATAGGGATCGTACGCCACCGGTCGCATGCCAAACGCCATTGCCCGCCGGGCGATTTCTGTGCCGATCCGTCCCATTCCGAAAATCCCGATGGTCTTTCCCTGGAGCTCGACGCCTTCAAAACTTTTGCGATCCCATTTACCTTCCTTAACGCTGGCGTGCGCTTGTGGGATACTCCGGGCAATGGAGACCAGCAGCGAAAACGCGTGTTCTGCCGTGGAAATGGTGTTTCCACCAGGCGTATTCATCACAATGACACCGCGGCGCGTTGCCGCGTCCACGTCGACATTATCGACTCCGACGCCGGCGCGCCCGATGGCCTTGAGTCGTTTTGCAGCGTTGATCACGTTTGCCGTGACCTTTGTCTGGGAGCGTACAACGAGTGCGTTGTAGTCGGATACGATCGCGACTAGTTCAGTTTCTTTGAGACCCGTCTTTACATCGACGAGCAATTGCCCGCCGTTCTCCAATAATTCAATCCCCTTGGGCGAGATCGGGTCCGCCACCAAAACTCTGGGTTTATCCATGATTCAGCTTCGTCAAAAGATCTTTTAGCGATACAAAGAGCGGAAGCGAAGCGAAGCTCGAGATCAACGAAGTCAAGACGGTTTCCTGCGCTCGCTGTATCTGTGAACTCCGATGCGGACCTTCGGCCGACTCCAGTTCTGGCTGCGCTTCCGGTCGATCCACTGAAATCCCCGACGCATATTGTGCGAGCGCCATGAGCGGCCAATTGTTCCGATACATATCGTACTTCAGGTAAAATACCCGCGGGAACCCGGTCCCGGTGATCAGTGTTTCGCTCCACGAACCATCCGGGTTTTGAGTTGAGGTAAGATAATGGACACCGCGTTCAACGCTTGCCCGATTGAGCGACTTAAAGGCGCATAGACCGAGGAGCGCCCACGCGCTCTGTGACGGCGTACTTACCCCTTTACCGCGCAGGCTCGGATCGTCGTACGAGGCCACTGATTCGCCCCAGCCGCCATCTTCATTTTGGCATGCTTCGAGCCAATCGCGTCCGCGCTGGATCCATGGTTCGTCCATATCCAGCCCGATCGCACGGAGTCCACGCAATACCTGGGAGGTGCCGTAAATGTAGTTCACACCCCAGCGACCGTACCAGGCCCCATCGTGTTCCTGCTGTTCCTTCAGAAACTTGATCGCACCTTCGATCGCGAGGTGGATCGGGCGAAACCCGATATACCCGAGAATTTCGAGCACGCGCGCTGTCACGTCGCAACAGCTCGGATCCAGGATTGCGTTATGATCCGCAAAAGGAACGTTCTCCAGGAGCGGGTTCTGGACATCCTTGTCGAACGCAGCCCAGCCGCCGTCGCGGTTCTGGAAACTGAGGAGCCAGTGGACCACCCGCTCGTACAGCGCATGGTCCTCTTTGTAGTGCGCAGTGTGCAGGGCCAGCAGCACCATTGCCGTATCGTCGACATCCGGGCTGAATGGATTGTTGAATTCAAAACACCAACCGGTCGGTTCCGGCTCAGGATTGTTCACCACCCAATCCCCAGCGATCCGGACTTCCTGCGCCAAGAGCCAGTCGACGGCCTTGCGAGTCGCGGTGTGGTCCGGGCCGATCCCAGACCGGGAAAGCGTGGTTAGCGTGATCGCCGTGTCCCACACCGGAGAAAAGCAGGGCTGAATTCTGAAGCCCTGTTCGTCATCGACAAACAATTCTCGAAAATCGGCCTCGGCTTTCTCATAAATCGGGTGCGTGGCAGGGTATCCGATGCATCGCAGCGCGATCATTGAATTCAGCATTGCCGGATAAATCGCGGCCAGGCCGCTGCATCCGTCCCCAATCCGCTCAAGCATCCATTCCTCTGCGACGTTCAATGCGAATTTGCGCAACGGCAGGATTCCGATCCGTTCAACCAGCTTCAAGCATCGGTCGATCAGGATGAAAAACTGTTTCAGGCCGCTCGCTTTCGGATGCGGGACCTTTTTTGGATCAAGATAGAGCTCGGAGATTCCGCGGCCCGCCGCGAGTGCACGGGTAGGCTTAAAGTGGTTGATGATCGCAAGAGGTACAACCATGGCGCGTGTCCACGAGGAGACAGCGTAAAGATTGACCGGCAACCATCGGGGCAACAAAAGGAATTCGACCGGGATCGTCGGAACGGCATCCCACGGGATCTGGCCCAGCAACGCAAGGTAGAGCCGGGCGTAGGTGTTTGTCTTCTCGATCCCGCCCAGCTCGCGGATTTTCGCTCGAGCCTGAATCAGGATTGGATCTTTCTTGGAGAAACCGGCAAGAGTCAGCGCAAGATAGGCTTTCACCGAAGCATTAACTTCGGACGGCCCTTCGTGATAGATGTTCCAGCCACCGTCCGGCAATTGCCGTGACAAGATGTGGTCGACACATTTCTGCTGGATATCCGGGTCGATCTCCCCCGACCAGTGCATAAAAGTGACATAGTCGGAACAAAGCGTGGAATCCACAATCAGCTCGCCGATCCAATAACCCTCTGGGTGCTGAAGATTGATTAAATGCTGTTGTGCCCTCGAAATCGCCTGTTTTAGGAGCGCGTGCGCTCCTTGCTGGTCATTCACCATGTTCTCCCGTTGAGCAGTTCACTTCGCCAGCGTCGCAACAACTGCCGCCTCCTGCTTCGGCTTGGTTGCGGCAGCGGAAATCCCGTTGAACACGATCGCGGGATCAGGTCGGTTCTTTGGCCTGGGGCGTGGGCCAAAGTTGAACCAAATGTTTTTCAAAGTGTCGCCGGGACGTCCTTTCAGCCCGATTGTGGCCGAGGGCTCAAAACCGCATTGGACCATGCAGTTCTCGCATCGCGGATCCTTTGCGACGCCATCCACAACACCGTACTTGCTCCAATCAACTTTCTCTTGAAGCTCCTTAAACGTTCCGAAATGACCGTCGGTCATGAAATAGCAAGGCGCTTTCCAGCCCTTCATGTTTCGGGTCGGAATCGCCCAGGCCGAGCAAGTCAGATCACGGAGACCAGCGACGAATTCCAGATAGACAGGCGTTCCAAAAAGCGGGTATTTTTTGCCCCAGGTGACCGCCCTGGAGAATTTTTCGATCGTCGCCCGGCGGGTCAGGAAGAAGTTTGCCGGATCCAATCCAAGCCGCTTCACCATATCCTTCTTGGCGGCATCGTAATCGTACCCAGGCGAAATGGTGTGACCGTCTATTCCGAGCGTGGCGAGAAAGTCGAAGAGGTGTTCGATTTCATTCGCATCAGTTTCGCGGTAGACAGTCGTGTTTGTCGCGACCTGGTAGCCAAGAGTCTTTGCCATGCGCATCGCAAGGATGCATTCCTGGAACACACCTTCCCGTTCCACAATGATGTCGTGGGTCTTCTCCAGACCGTCGAGGTGCACGTTCCAGTACATCCAGCCGCTTGGAGCGATCACCGGTTTGGACGGGTCCTTCGGGCCCTTCTTGATCTGTGCAATCTCGTTCGGTGTCAGTAACTTCTGAGCCGCAAGACGGTCCAGCTTGGGTTGAAATTCCTCGGGCTTGGCGACGTAAGCGACGGCGAGATAGTCGCGCATCTTTTTCCGCATCCACATCCCGTTGGTGCAGAGGTACACGATCCGGCGCTGGCCCAGCAATCCGTTCACCAGTGCTTCAATCTCCGGATAGATCAGCGGTTCTCCTCCGCAAATCGACACCATCGGTGCATTGCATTCGATTGCCGCCTGGAGGCAATCCTCCAGTGGCATGACATCTTTTAACGAGGTGGAGTATTCCCGAATTCTGCCACAACCGGTACAGGTCAGATTGCAGGTGTGCAACGGCTCCAGCTGGAGCACCGTCGCGAACCGTTTTGCACCTCGCAGCTTCTGCCGCAAAAGGTGACCTGCTATTTTCATCGTTAGCGCCAATGGAAATCGCATATCTTATTATTCGAACAGGCGATCAAAACTATCTGCAGCGCAATCGGATTCAAGAACTACGTTGAAAGTTAACGGCATTAGAGAGACGTCTCGGGGACACGAACAATTCAAGCCCGCCGAATCGCCGTGACAGCGTGCGGACACACCTTTGGCGCTGCTATTCTCCCTGGCCATATTTCTTTGGTTAAGTGGTTACTGTGGGATAGCAGCAACCTGGTTAAGGCTCTTCATTAATCCAACAACTGCAATCGTTTCAACTCCTGTAACGATCCACTCGGTTAATACGTCTTTAGGTTTTACGCAAGGCTTGAAACGCTTTTTTTCGTTGCGCCAGAGGGAGACCCTGCTCAAAAGAGAGCCCAAAAGTATCCCTATCGTATGAGTAGACATTCTGTTTTTCTTTGGTAAACTTTCCAATTTTCGCGCATGAGCGGCTCCAAAGAGTCCGGTGTAATGCCGGCGATCGTAGATGCACTGCGGCGCGTCCGTATTCCCAGGTCTGGAACGCGTTGTGCCCAACGGTGTACTAGTGTCCTGGCCCCGAAATAGGAGGTACTTTGCCGGAAGTCAGTTGGCTGTTTTTTCAAGGCGCGAACGAAGACCCATATCTTACTGATACGGGTCGAGAGAGTAACGCCGAAAAACAGCAACTGGCTCCGGCCCAGAGGGTTGCGATGAAAATGGGCCGACGGCCATGCGAATGTAGGCGAAGCGTCCTCGCTTTGCACTCTCGGGAAGAAGCAAAGCGGGGACGCTTCGCCTACGCCGCCTTGCCGGCGGCCCATTTTGATCGCAACAAAGTACCTCTTATTTCGGGGACAGGGCGCTAGTGGTTCCTTGCAAAAATAAGCGGAATAATTGTCCTCGCCGCTGGCCTCAAAAATCCTGATTGTTTGACGATCAGAATAAGGGAATAGAATATTTCCGGGACAATCGGATTATTTTTGCTGCGAAACTGGGCGCCTTCTTGCTTCCTTCCTTCCTTCCTTCCCCAATCGTCCTCGTCCTTCGTCGTCGTTCTCGACCTCGCTCTTTGATCGTTGATCTCGGTTCACGTTCAGGTTCCGGTTTTTAGCTGCGCCCCTGTCCGGCAGATCGAAGCCACCACCCAGTTCCAAGAACGAGAACGAGAACGAGAACGAGAACGACGACGAGGACGAGAACGACAATACCGCTTATTTTTGCAGGTAACTACTAGGGACGTGCTGCCGGTTGATCCGCGTCAGCACCTCCGATGGCAATGTCCGGTGTGCCATCGCATCGACATCGCCTGTTAAAATCGTCAAATCTATCCGCCTCTTCGCCGAAACTCCGACGCGGATCTGCGGACAGAGTCGATCCGGCATAATTCTTCCGCATCCATCGATGCCGAATTTGCGCATCTCTAAATAAGAGAGGTGCTCACGTACATGGCCAATTCCGCTGGAGTCAGATGGCAACGAAAAGTGCCGCCAGACGAATTCTGCTCCATTGAGACATTCGCGGAAGAGTGGAATTCGCTTGATTGTTCAGAGTGTCGTGGTCCTTGATCGATGTACACGACCCAAACGCTCTCAACGGGCACTCTCCAGCGCGACTCGATTGCATCGATTCAAGTGAATGAGGGAGATCGTTGCGGGAAATGCCTTTGCGATATGATAGGACCGGATCAAGAATCCGAGAACGAAGTTGAAGCGCGCTTGATTGCCCGGATTGCGGATGGGGAAGAATCGGCGTTCGTAGCGCTTTACGAGCGATTCGCCGGTTCGTTGTACGCGATGGCTCAGCGGATGTTGAATGATGCCAAAGAAGCTGAGGACGTGTTGCAGGAGGGATTCACCTATATTTGGCGGAAAGCTCCGACCTACGACCCGAAGCGAAGCAGCCCGTTCGCCTGGGCGGTAATGATCATGCGCAACAAAGCCGTGGACCGGCTGCGTGTCCGCCAGCGCATGGAAAAGCTTCGCGGAAAAGTGACCACTGAAGGGGAATCCCTGCATCAAGAGGATCTGACTTCGGCAGATGAACCGGAGATTCGCGACCGGGCGAGATTGGTGCGCGCGGCTCTGCGAGAACTTCCGGAAGAGCAACGTCAATCGCTTGAACTTGCGTTCTTTGGCGGGCTCACACATGAGCAGATTGCGGAAAGGCTCGGGACACCTCTCGGCACAATCAAGGCGCGAATTCGCCGTGGTCTGCTGCGTTTGCGGGGTAACTTGGAGGAGGGAGGCGTATGATCGACGAACTCAAACAGGAATTGCTGGTTGCGTACGTCCTCGACGACCTCAGTGCGGTGGATGCGGAAAGAGTATCCTCGGAAATCGCTGCCGACCCGGAAGTTCGCGATTTTGTTCTTCAAATGGAAGACGCGTTTGCGTCAGTGGCGCTTGCTTTGCCGCCGATTCAGGCTCCGGCTGGTTTGCCGCAACGGATCGTTGCGTCGGAGCATGCCTCGAGGCGGGGTGATCGACCAGCCGCTCGCTCGAATATTGTCTGGTTCGCGATCCCATGGGCCTTGGCGGCCTGTCTGGCGGTCGTGTGCGCCGTTCTCAGCCTTCAACAAACGACCTTGCACAAAAAAATCGCGGATGCCGGGCGCGAACTGCTGGTGCTCAAACAGCAAGAATGCGCATGTCGAGAGCGAATTGGCCAGTTTGCAAAAACGGAACGTGCTTGCGGAGGTGAAGATCATGATGCTGAAAGCGCAGGTCGCCGCGTTCGAGTCTGCCACAGCCATCGTCGTCTGGGATAAAGAGCAGAAGAATGGAATCCTGCAGTTGGACAAGCTGCCGCCGGCCGGACCGGGAAAAGACTACCAGCTCTGGGTGATCGACCCGAAGAATCCGCAGCCGGTCAGTGCGGGAGTTTTTACTGTCGCGAACAATGGTCCGATCCGGACCAGTTTCCGGCCGCACGGCCCCATCGAATCCGCGAGTGCGTTCGCGATCAGTCTGGAAAAGGCCGGCGGCGCGCCGAAGCCAGAAGGCCAGATCATTTTGGTTGGGAACTGAGCCCTCGAAGGGCTCTGAGTTCGAGGTTCAAAGTTCTAAGTTCCGGGTTCGAAGCGGTATCGGAACTTTGAACTTCGAACGCGGAACCTCGAACTCCTCCGGCGTGTCATCAAACTTTTACACGAAACTGATTGTCCGTTTTTCTCGGCTCTGAAATATATCGAGCTTTGGCCAAATGAAATCTACGGCAACACAGCTCGGTGCCCAGGAGGCAGCGCGCAGTTTCAGCTGGGTCGACATTGTCGTTCTTGTTGGAGTCTTTGGATTGCTTTGGACAATTCTGCATTTCGGCCGCGGGATGGCGACGCACTTCAATGAGAATCAGACGCTCGAGATATCGACCGATATTTGGAACATTCCGTACTACGCGGGACGGACCGTGCTCCGGATGTGGATCGCGTTCGTGTTCTCGCTCCTGTTCACATTTTGTGCTGGATATGCCGCCGCAAAGAGTACGGCTGCCCGAGCCGTCATCTTGCCGGTGATGGACATTCTGCAATCGGTGCCGGTCCTCGGATTTTTGTCGATTACGGTCACAGGATTTATGGCGCTCTTTCCCGGAAGTCTGCTTGGGGTAGAGTGCGCCAGTATTTTTGCAATTTTTACGGGTCAGGTCTGGAACATGGCCTTCGGCTTTTATCATTCGCTAGTCACCATTCCGGGTGATCTGAATGAGGCGGCAACGAATTTCCGGTTGTCCGCGTGGCAACGATTCGGGACCCTTGAAGTCCCATCCTCGATGCATAGCCTGATCTGGAACTCAATGATGTCGTTTGGCGGCGGTTGGTTCTTTGTCGCACAAAGCGAAGCGATTACCGTTCTGGGTAAAAACATCAAGCTGCCCGGACTCGGATCCTACATGGCAACCGCGGTCGAGAAGGGGGACAACGTTGCAGCATTCTGGGCCATCGTTGCGATGCTTACTGTGATCATTGCTTCGGACCAGCTCGTCTGGAGACCGCTTCTGGCATGGGCCGACAAGTTTAAAATGGAATTGATCGAATCCGGCGAGGCCCCGGAATCCTGGCTCTACAGTTTCTTGCGCCGTGCGTATCTGTTCGATTGGTTTGAAGAAAAAGTTCTGACTCCTCTCTCTGATGCACTAGTTCGTTTTAAGAGGAGGGTCCGCTCGGTGGAAGTCATTCCACCGCGTACAGGAAAAGCAGTCGGGCGATGGATCCCCCGCATCGTCGGTGCGATGATCGGGCTTTTCGTTGTCTACCAGATGGTTCTCGGTGTGATGGCCGCTGTGGCTGCGCTCTACGATCATGTAACCTGGCACCGATTCAGGCACCTTTTACTGTTGGGTTCATACACGATGGGACGGGTAGCCCTCATGACGGTTCTGGCAACATTGATCTGGACGCCGATCGGAGTCTGGATCGGCTCCAAACCAAAAGTCGCGCGAATTGCTCAGCCGTTTGCACAAATAGCTGCGTCGTTCCCGGTGAACATGACATTTCCATTTGTGGTCTGGTTTTTTGTTTATGCGCACATCAGCATCAACTGGGGGAGCATCCTGCTGATCGCGATGGGCACCCAATGGTACATCCTGTTTAATGTGATTGCCGGTGCGATGGCCATCCCAAGTGATCTGAAGGAAGCCGCCACCACGTACGGTCTCCGCGGCTGGCCGCTTTGGCGTACGTTGATTTTGCCGGCGATTTTTCCGTTTTGGGTCACCGGCGCCTGCACTGCGGCCGGAGGTGCGTGGAACGCCAGCATCGTTGCAGAACTTGCCACTTGGGGAGACACCACATTGAGGGCGGACGGGTTGGGGGCCTACATCACCGAAGTGACGAATAAAGGAGACACTGCAATGATCATATGCAGCATCGCGGTCATGTGCATATTTGTTTTCACGACTAACAAGCTGCTCTGGCGCAGATTATACGGCTACGCCGAAAGGCGTTTCCATCTGGATTGAACGAGATGATTAACGAACCAACCATGGCCGCGGCACCAGTGCAGCACGCCGCAATCGCTGAACTCTGTAATATCACAAAGACCTATACCGTTGCAGGGGGCCGGGAACTCAAAGTACTCGACCAAATCGACTTGGCGATTCATGAAGGTGAACTCCTGGCGCTTCTGGGGCAGTCCGGCTCGGGTAAATCGACTTTGCTCCGGTGCCTGACCGGATTGACAACACCAACGACCGGGCGCGTACTGACCTACGGCAAGCCTTTGGAAGGAATTAATCCAAATGCTTCGATCGTTTTCCAGACTTTTGCTTTATACCCATGGCTTACCGTCCAACAGAACGTCGCTGTCGGTTTGATGTCGAAACTGACGACCCACGAGGAAAAGGAAGCCGCCGTTGAGAAGGCGATCGATCTGATCGGACTCGACAATTACCACGATGCCTACCCGCGCGAAATATCGGGAGGAATGAGACAGCGCGTTGGTATTGCACGCGCTCTTGTCGCAGAGCCGAAAATACTGTGTCTGGACGAAGCATTTAGCGCGTTGGACGTCCTCACCGCCGAAAACCTCCGGAACGAGGTGGTGACACTCTGGCAGCGGCAGGCAACGACCCTGAAAAGCATCTTCATGGTGACTCACAATATTGAGGAAGCCGTCGAAATGGCTTCCCGCATCTGCGTCCTGTTCCCGCACCCCGGCCGTCTTGGGTTGGTCATGGACAACAAGCTGGCCTATCCGCGGATCCCAAACGATCCTGAATTTCAGCGGCTTGTTAAGGTTATCCATGAAACGATTACTATGCAGGCTCTTCCCGACGTTCCACCGGAACCGACTCCGGTTTCCGGGCGTCCAATCTCCAGGGCTCGGACTCGCATGGAGTCAATTCCAACCGTCCCGGTGGGGCGGATAATCGGTTTGCTCAGCATCCTTCAGGATCATCCGGACCTCGACAATATTTACGACATTGCAAACGAGATCGGAACCGATTTCGGCGAAACCATCTCCCTCGTCAAAGCATCCGAAATTCTCGAGTTCGTGAATACGCCGAAGGACGAAGTGCGATTTACGGAACTCGGAAAGAAATTCATTGCCGCTGACAACGAGACCCGCCAGATCATTTTTGCCGAACAAGTCAAAAAGCTCCGCTTGTTCCACATCATTCTCGGTTACTTGGAAGTCCAATCCGAGGTCGACCGCGAAACCGTCTTGAAAGATATCGCGACCGCGCTCCCGTACGAGAACTCGGAGAAAATTCTCGAAACAATGATTGCGTGGGGGCGATACGCCGGTTTGATGGACTACGATGCCAACACCGAAATGCTGATGCGACCGGAGAGCGAGAACGCTGAAGAGGAAGCAGAAAAAAAGAAACGGGACGAGATCCAGTCCTAATGCATGTTCGGGTCGATCCGAACCACGTCTGCGAAGGTTGCATGAAGTCGAAGCGTCATGCAATCTCCGGGCTGACCTTATCTTTGAATTGCCACCGGATCAGATTTTTCAGTTGCCAGAGGACAGCGCCGGCGAGTAAACCACCAGACGCCAAATAGATCGAGCAATGGTCTCCAAAGGAACTGGCGAACGCCATATTTTGATTTCCCGCCGCTTCTCGGACGATGATTTACCGGGACCTGCCGGATCGTAAATCCGGCACTGATTGCCAAGGCCGGGATGAACGAGTAGAGCGTTCGCATCGGGATAAAAGCCTCAACGACGCGCCTGTGCAGGGCCTTGATTCCGCATCCGGTGTCGACGACACCATCCCTCAGGATGCGGCTCCGAGCGGCGTTCGCAAGTCTCGACATGGCTTTGCGGACATACGAGTCCCGCCGATTCACTCGAATGCCGACCGCCATGTCCACCTCGCTCAACGGCGCGACAACTTTCGGAATGTCCTGTGGATCATTTTGTCCGTCGCCGTCCAGCAGGACAATGATTTGGCCGCGGGCGGATTTCATCCCGTGCAGAAGCGCCGCGGCCTGCCCGCAATTGCGCTTGAGCCGGATCAAACGTCCCTGAGGCCAATTTGCGAACCGCGCTGCGATGATCTCCGCAGTTCGATCGGCGCTTCCATCGTCCACGAGCAAGAGTTCGTAATCCTTGCTCCAGCTCTCCGCGAACCGCTGAATTTCACTCAACAAACCACCCACGACTTCCTCTTCGTTGTACACCGGGATGACAATCGAATAGAGCGGTTCTGCAAGGTGGCCGGACAGGTCTGGTGTTGTAACGTTCATCGGACAACGAGACTCAGAGCTGATCCCTCGACGAGGACTTGGTAGCTATGCAAGAAAAATCTTATGGTGCTCCTGTTCGGGAGGCGCTGAGCCTTTTTCAATCGTCCTTATAGTCGTCGTCGTTCTCAGCTTGCCCAACTTCGCCAAGGTTTCGTTGGGCAAGCTGAGGAGCATTGATAAGGGGTCGCGCAGGAAGGAATAACGTTAAAAGTTGCATGTCCGGCAGCCGCTTCTAGATTCGACAGGCGGATAGGGGAGGGTGCCTGGGATCGAACCCGCCTGGGACCGCCTTGATACATTTGAACCGTGACAACTTCGACTCTTGCATCAACGAGCGATCGTATCGCAGATAGAACCGGCTTCGCGTTCGCTGGCACTCCTGCCACCGTAAGGAAGAATGGCTAGAACAGATTCAGCGATTTCCGCGAATGCGCCAGGGATGCTACTTAGCCGAGACGAGCGGACGCTCGAATTGAGGCTTACGGGGCATTGGAACGTCCGCGAAACGCGTCACACCGAGGTTGAAGGACTTTATTCTCAACTCGACCGGGAAGCGCCCGCAGATTCGCTCCGGATCGACATGAGCACGGTCTCTTCCTGGGATACAAGCCTTCTCGTAGTGGTCGCACGCATCCATGAATGGTGCAGTAAACACAACGTGCGGTTTGTTCGTGAATCGCTTCCGCCGAATGTCGCGAGCTTGATCGAGCTCGCCGAAGAAGTCCCTGAGCGGAAGACGGGGCGCGACGCAAAAAAGCGTTCGTCCATCTTCGCGGTCGTTGGAAGCCGCACAATTGTGATCTTTGGGGGTTTTCTTGCGGCGCTTGAATTTATCGGTGACGCTGTCCTCAGTCTGGGCCGAATGATTCGTGGCAAAGCGGCATTTGACTGGCGATTGTTCTGGCTGACAACTCAGGAATGCAGCGCGCAGGCGCTGCCGATCGTGGGAATGATCAGTTTTCTCACCGGCCTGATATTTGCGTTTGTGGGTGCTGTCCAGCTGCGCCAGTTCGGGGCTGGTATTTACGTCGCTAACCTTGTGGCGGTTGCCATGGCCCGCGAAATGGGGGCGATTATGACCGCGATTATCATGGCAGGCCGTACCGGTGCAGCGTTTGCCGCGCAGATAGGGAGCATGAAAGTCTCCGAAGAGATTGACGCGCTTCGAACGTTCGCAATCTCTCCGATGGATTTCCTGGTGACTCCAAGGTTGTTAGCTCTTTGCCTGATGATGCCGCTGCTCGTGCTTTACTCGGATATCGTTGGAATATTGGGTGGCGGACTCGTTGGACTAACATTTCTCGGGCTCTCATGGACTCAATACTGGAATCAGACGCTCGGATCAATGGGGTTGATTGACATCGCAACTGGACTAATCAAAAGCGCGATCTTCGGAGTCATCGTTGCGATTGCCGGGTGCGAAAGAGGGATGAAGTGCGGGAACGACGCCGCCGCTGTGGGAAATGCCGCAACGTCAGCGGTCGTGCTTGGAATTACCTGGATCGTTGCATCGGATGCGATTATCGACGTGATCCAGGAAGTGCTGAACCTGTAGAGATCCAAACCCGGGGACAGGACACTAATTACGCCAATGTCAGAATTGCAGGCGCCCGCCAACGATCATTCGGTGAACGATCACCCGCCTCGCCCTGCGATCGAAGTCAAAGGTCTCGAGATGGGTTATGGCTCCTATGTTCTCATGCGGGATATAGACTTCACAGTTAATCCTGCGCAAGTGATGATAATCATGGGAGGAAGCGGCTGCGGAAAAAGCACTCTCCTGAAGTACATGATCGGACTGAAAGAGGTTGAGAAGGGTGAGATCATCTATTATGGACGAAGCTTTTCGCAGGCCTCGGAGAAAGAGAAGGAGGAGATGCAGAGAACCTTCGGTGTCTTATATCAGGCGGGCGCCCTTTGGAGTTCCCTGACGCTCGCAGAAAACGTTGCGCTTCCTTTGGAACAGTACACGAAGCTTTCCTCTGACGAGATTGCTGAGATTGTTTCGTTGAAACTCGCGTTTGTCGGATTGAAAGGTTTCGAGGAATTCTATCCTTCCGAGATCAGCGGTGGCATGCGCAAACGTGCAGGCCTCGCACGCGCGATGGCGCTTGATCCGGGTTTGCTTTTTTTTGACGAACCGTCTGCAGGACTCGATCCGATCACTTCCCTGCGCCTGGACGAGTTGATTCTGCGGCTGCGCGACAGTCTCGGAACGACGATTGTCGTTGTTACGCACGAACTCCCCTCCATTTTTGCAATCGCCGATACGTCGATTTTTCTGGATGCGGAAACGAAAAGAGTCATTGCTCACGGCAATCCGAGGGAACTGGTGAAAGAGGGCAAGAGCGATCCAAAAGTGCGGGAATTTCTGCTGCGAGGTGCTCCGGACAAAAATCCGATCGGACTTCCTAGAGAGGATCCACCTGAAAAGAATAAAAGGCCGGCGATAGCCGGTGCGGGTTGACAAAAGAGCGTTAGACACATGAGTCAAAAAGCGAATCCGACATTAATTGGAGCCTTCGTTCTGGGTGCAATGCTTATCGCAATTGGGGCAATTGTGTTCTTTGGCTCGAGCAATCTTTTTGCGAAGAAGCTGGATTATGTAACCTATTTTAACCAGTCGGTGAACGGGCTGGGTATAGGATCCAACGTAAAATACAAAGGTGTTACCATTGGCAAGGTGACCAAAGTACAGTTGAAATTTCAAGGCCAGGGTGAGCCCCCACTCGTCAAAGTCATCTACGAAATCAACACCGATAACCTTCTTAACAAATACGGTCTTTCGATGGATATCGGAAACAGGGAAGCGCACGAGAGGGCCATCGAGAACGGTTTTCGCGCCAAGCTCGATTTCGAGAGCTTAATCAGCGGCCAGTTGTTTCTTGCCCTCGATTTTTATAAAGACGCGCAAGCGCCCGTGCTGCATCCGGAAGAGAATGATGGAATGTTGGAGATTCCACCTCAGCCATCTGACATCGATGCGATTCTGGCTAACCTTACGAAGGCGATCGGAAATATAGGCTCTGTCGATTTTGCGGGCCTTGCAAAGAATCTTCAAGATGTGCTGAAAAGTGTGCAGACCGGAGTCAACGATTTGCAGCTTGAGCGACTTGGGAAATCGCTCGATAAAGCCACGAACTCGATTTCGGATCTCGCAAACGGTGATCAAGTAAAATCGGCGCTCGCCAGCGTTCGCCAATCATTCGATCAATTAACGGCAACGCTAAAAAGTCTTAACCCTGCGATTGGTGACCTCAAACCGACGCTTGACCAGGCCAAGGTTGCATTAACAAATCTTCAAAGGGGTACGGCAGAACTCGCGCAACTGCTTAAACCGGATTCAAATCTGCGTTATCAGCTCGATAATTCGCTTTCTCAAATAAGCGCGGCGGCTGCTTCGATTCAGCAGTTATCGGACTTTCTCAGTCGTCATCCGAATTCGGTGATATTCGGGAGGAAACCGGCAAGGCCCAACGAACCTTGAAACAGCTTCGTTTTTATAGCGCGATTGTCTTTGCGGTGACGGCGATTCTTTTCGCCGGCTGCGCGGCAACGGAGCCGGAGCCGGTCTATTTCGTGTTAACGGGCTCACATTCCGGAGTGACCGCGACACATCCGGCCAGTGCGGTAAACGTATACGTTCGCCGAATTGAAGTACCCGCCTATCTTGGAAAGCCGGGGCTCGTAACGATCAAGGGAGGGTCCGAGGTAAACTATGCAGACACCTATCTCTGGGCCGAGCCGCTCGACCAGGGACTCTCAAGAGCAGTGGCCGAGGACCTGAGTCAAATATCGCGGTTCAGGGCGTTCGGGTTTTCGCCCACCGTACTTCCGCCGGAGCATGCCTATGATGTCTGGATACGCCTGGAGCGATTTGAGGGCACCGACACGGGACAAGCTGTTTTACGAGCGCGCTGGTGGGTTTCCACCGCCGGGAGCTCGGATTCCATCGGCGGACGCACCACCGAGATCCGGCGCAGCGGATGGCACCCCGGCGATTATGGAGCGTTGATCCAGTTGTTTCGGAGCGAAGTGCAGGAATTAAGCCGGGGAATTGCTTCCGCAATTCCCTAACCCCAATTTTTAATCGTTTGGAGCAAAAAAGTAGCGAAGCCGTTCAAGTAACCTGTTATGGTTGAGGTGCTTAATACCAACTAAACGGGAGGCTTCGCTAGTGGAAGAAGATAACCAACTTGGATTTGAATTTCCAGGCTTAGGTCGAAGAAAAATCGAGGCAAATTTTGCCGGAGGGCAAGTCAGCACACTGCTGTCCAAGATAATTTGTAGCTGGAGATAGGAGTGCTGATTTTAGGCGGTTTGGCGTGCGTTGGAGGTTGTTGCTCGAGAAGAACCCCGCTCAGGCTCTTGTTGGCATCCGGCTCGATGGGCAACGAAAAGCCAATTGCACAAAAGACCGCAAAGATCACAAAGAGTTTAGGGATAAACCGTGCGCGGACCCGGTGTGGAACCCAGCTACCTCAAGCTCAATAACTTTTGCTGGCGTCGCCATGGGTTATAATTCGAGTCGATGAATGTTGAGCATTGATTCTGTCCAGAATCGAGTCTTTGCGGTCTTCTGTGTAAATTCTTCTCTAGTAGTTTTTTAGAATCTGTCTTGGACAGGAGTGAAGTCAGCAGTGACCCGGGGGGAGGCATATTTAGAGAGTCCATAAGTCGGCGTGCTTAGCGGCAGATCCAGCGCGTTCAAGAAAAAAGTACAAAAGCCGCAGTGCGGTTCCCTCGTTTCAAATTGATATGCCGTGATCTCAGCTCCGTCATTCCAAACGACTGTCCCGCACAGAAGCGTCCAATGCCCATTCTCTATCATCCAGTTGATAGCCACCATTTCACTGTGCATCAGGTCTTTGGTTTTAAATTCGAGTGTTTCCCCGTCGCGCAATTTCACATGCGTAGTAGCCGACTGACTACCTTTCATTTCATATTGCTCGGTATCTTCGGCATATTTCTCACAAAGAACGTGAATCGAATTCTTGACATCGGCGCGATGAACCGTTAGGTTCAATTTGACTTCAGTCGTCGCTGGGTTGCGGAAGCTATGCATTTCGACATCTTCCTTCAGCCACCGCTGCCGATATTCGGCTAGCCAGCAAGGAGAGGTTGTACAAAGAGGAAAGGTTTTGTCTCCCTCAACCCATGAGTTGGTACAGTTGTGGCAGTGCATTACCGCGTATTAAATCACATTCAACAGACGGTGCAAAGAACAGACGCTTCTGGCTTCTAACGATAGCCAGACTCTTTTTTCCGGTGACAAGGTCTCCGGCTATCAAGTCGGAGATGGGAGAGGACGAACAGCACCATCTCAAAGCGCTAAAAGCGGCATGAGAGGGAAAGGTTATATATTTCTAACGCAAATCTTCCTATCACTGGCTAATAGTTGTTAAGAGGACAAATTGTGATCCTTTTATCCAGATCGGCAGGCATGCCGCGGTCAATCTGCAAGCAATCGACCACGTCATTCATTACGGTGACCGCCTTTACCGTGTGCAATTACGCGATAGGGGGAGCACCGATTCTCGTGCTATCACCAAGGAAAAGGGTGCGGCAGGATGACTGCAAAAGCAGAAAGTCCTCCGGTAAATGGCAACGAGATGAAGGTCTTGCGCCGGACGTTATGGATTTGGCCAAATGGTGCTTCGGTCTTGGGATGCGCTTTCATAACTGATGAGCGCGATATAAACGGCATTCTCATGATTCCTAATAGACACCAGGACGTTAGAAATAGGCGTTTTCTTGTTCCAAGTGCCGGAATCGTTCTCCGAACCGCGGCTACTCGGCTTTCTCCTGGATCTCACGTTTGACCGCGTGCAGTTCTTTGTTGGTTTGCGACGTTTGGCGTACGGTCGGAGGTGTTTCCACCAGCCGGTGAACATGACGGTGTCGAAATCGGCGCGGATTGCGAGCAAAGCCGCCGATAAGGGCGAGCCGCTGCATCTACCCCGCCGCGGCCAGCGGGTCGTAGCCGGGCGCCCTCATGAGATCGTGGAGCTGGCGCCGGCGCACCCCCATGTTGCCGCCGTCGAACAGAGGCAGCACGAGCGCGTCCACGAGCAGGCCGCCCAACGGCATGTCGTGGTCATAGCTATCGACGCCGACGACGCGCATCAGATCGGTGATGATCCGCACGGCCGTCTCTGAGCCGAACACCTTGGCATGCAGCGCGAGCTCCAGCGCGCCGGGCGTATGCGCATCGACAGCGTGGGCCGCTCGCCAGCTCAGGGTGCGCACCGCCTCGATCGCCGTCTTCGCGTCGGCCAGCGCGTAACCGACCGCCTGGTATTCGATGATTGGGACCGCCCCGCCACGCCGCTCGGTGCGCGCGAAGGTCAGCGCCGCGTCGAAGGCGGCACGCATCAGACCAACAGCGAACATGCCGACGATCGGCGCCGTCCCGCTGAAGCAGGCCTCGACCAAGACCTTGCCGCCGCCCACGGAGCCGATGACGTTGTCCGCCGACGTCCGTACCCCGTTGAGCCGGAACTCGGGCAGTAGGTGTGCGCGATGGCCGATGGAGTCGATGGCGCGCTCCAGCATGACGCCCGGCGCGGGGCCGGTCACCGCGATTACCGAGATCGCCCGCTCGGGTGGCGCGTTCGGATCGGTCCGGCAAACCACGGTCATGAGGTCCGCGCCCCGTCCATCCCAGCCCGTGGCGCTCGACGCCCACTTCTTCGCGCCCGTGATGATCCAATCGCTCGCGTCGTCGCCGTTCGCACGGCGCGCCACGGTTCGCACGCCCTCGGCCGGCCGGGGCGCGGCGAAATTGGCGCTGCCGCCCGGCTCGCTGAAGCAGAACGAGGCGAGCGGCGCGCCTTGGCCCGTGACGAAGGGTGCTGCGAAGCGCGCCTGCTGTTCCGGATTGCCTGCGAGCAGGACTGGAAACAGTCCGAGCATGGTGCCAAGCAGAGTGAGCGAAACGTTTGCGTCCACGGCATGGAACTCCTCGGCGAGCACCGCCATGTCGAGGCCGCCGGTGCCCTCGCCGCCGAGGGGGGCGGGGATAAGGCGGCGCAGGAAGCCGGCCGCGACCGCTTGCTCGTAAAAGGGCCGCGTCGCCGCGAAGCGCGCCAGCGGCGTAGGCAAGCCGCGCGTAGCCGGGCCAACCTTGGTGAGCACGTCGCGCGCGAAGGCTCGTGCGTCGGCTTGCAAGCGCTTTTGTTCCATTGTTAGCGTGAAATCTATCGGCATGACTGGGGCTGCTCACAAATAACATAGGCCGCTAGTGCGGGTCTATCAATGATATGGAGAGTTCAAGCATGAAGGCTATCATGGGCGGAATTGTCGCGATGCCTCTGGGCGTCGTGTGCCTCCCGACTGGATCACCGGCAATCCAGAAGTTTGTTTATAAGCCGAAGCACGGTGGCACCAGAGGAACTTCGAAGGCAATAGTATACTTGCATTAAGCTATGGCGCACTCAATACAGGCATATAGGGGAAAAACAGAACTAATTAACGACTTGGATCTGTTAATCATTATTGGTTTTGCATTGGAGGTGATGCATCAGTCAACGGATTTTGAGGGAGTTCGAAGACTGACCCAGGAATGCAGGGCTCGTGCCGCGCTATCGTTAAGAATGGTTCCAGCGTACCTTCTCGCTACTCACGGTCCGGCGAATGCCGGATCAGTTTTCTCTTATCGTTGGAACGCTTCAGCACACGGGCCACCCACATTCAGTGCTGTCCTGGCCAACCGTGAAGCTCGCTGCGACGCGACTTCGCTGGTTCTGTCGGACATTTCATGCGTTTGAAACGTGCCGCTGTCAATGCATGAGGAAGCCAAGCTTGCTCCTTGGCCACGCCGAACTCTCGACGGCCCAAATTTACACCCGGGTCTTGATCCAGCGGTTGAAGCAGGTCCATCCGCCACCCATCCGGCCCGCTTGGAGCCCAAGCGAGCGGCGCGAGCAGAGACAGACAGCGAAAAGGTGCCCGGACGGGCGAGAGAGCCGTGAGGCGGCGACCGAGTCAAAAGGCCATTAAGCCGCCCGGCAAGGCGGCGCCTCGCCCGTAGTCCGCGCTCGCCTTGTTCTTTTAGCTGCTCTATCTTAGCTGCCAATGACCGTGATCGAATCCATCGTCCGCGACCTGCACGAGCTGCCTCCGACCAAGCTGGTGGAAGTGGCCCGCTACGTCCACGGCCTCAATCCCAAGAGCCACGAACGACGCCGCGCCGCCTTGCTGGCCACGGCGGGTTGCATGGCTGGTGAGGAGGGGGAGGACTTTGAGCGCGCCGTAAGGGCGGAAGCGGATCGGATTGATGGCGACTCCTGGTAAAAGTGTTTTGCTGGACACCAGTGTGGTCGTTCGCCGCTTCCGCGATGGCAGCGCCCAGGCCTCGCACCTCTCCGCCTTCGAAGAACTTTACCTGCCGCAAGCCGCCTTGGCGGAACTCTACGCGGGCGCGTTCCGCTCCGCTCGCCCCGAGAAAAACCTTCAGCAAATCCAGCGCTTCCTTGAGGCCGTGGACGTGCTGCTACCCGATGAATCCACGCCGGAGCTTTACGGTCGCATCTCCGCGCAACTGGCCCAGGCGGGCACCTCCCATCCCGCAAAACGACATCTGGATCGCTGCCATCCGATCTGCCGCTGGCAACTGCCGACCCGCACTTTCAGACGTCACCGGGCTGACCGTGCTCTTGTGGTAGTCGCTTCGCTGCTTTATCCAGGTTCGTATCGAGGACGAGTACGATTAAGAATCTTGAATTTACCTTCGTGTTCTCTGCGCCTTGTGGTGATTAATCTTCTCCGTGTGCTCCATCTTCCTCCGCGCACTCCCTACGGCAGGAACATAAATGCGGCGATCATGATGCATGTCGGGATTAACGCCCCGAGGAAGAGTCCGCCGGGTGCAATGCCATCCTTACCGAAAGCAGGCGAAAGGATTGATTGGCCTGCTGGATTCGGTGCGTTGGCGATGACGGTTAATCCGCCGCCGATTATCGCTCCGGCAACGACTACATACTGCAGCGAAGGCGCAAAACCGGGCACGAGCGACGCCAGATAAGTGATTGCGGCGTTGTCGTTAAACGCGGTTAACATAATCGCTCCCAGAAGCAGCGGCCATTTTGTGAGCCCGCCTAAAACCGGCTCGATCCACCAGGTTTGGAAACCACCATGGATTACGAGTGACCCGAGAAAAAATCCGACCAGAAGCGGGCTACGCAGTCGCATCACTCCCTGGTGACGGGGTGTCGCCTCAATGAACGCAAGGAAGAACAAGAATCCAAGAACTACCAGCGAGGCATAGTGAGAGGTTAGCACGGTCCAGATCAGGAATGCGATATGGACAATGGTGATCTGAGCCGGGACCGGTCGCCGCTTCTCTTTTTCATCGCTCCGGACAATTCTCAAACCCGCCAGCTCCGATCTGAAAAAGAGGTAATAAACGACATTCGCAACGACAATACCGACGATGGCTTTCCAACCGAAGCTGGAGCACATGTAGCTAATGTCCCAGGACCATTTGGTCGCAACCATGACCACCGGCGGCGCCGCAAAATGTGTAAGCGTTCCACCAACAGAAATGTTAACAAACAACAAACCAAGCGTCGCATATGAAAGGCGTTTGCTGGGCTTGAGCGCATAAAATCTCTGCCGAAGTAGAAGCGCACAGATTGTCATTGCAGCCGGTTCGGTGATGAACGAGCCTAGCACCGGTCCAAATGTTAGAATCGATAACCACCATGCCGCGGGAGTCGACCGGCCAAGCGCAGCCAGTTTAGCCAGGCAGGTCTCGGCCAGCCGCAGAATCGGGCGAGAGCTCGCAATTGCCATGATCACAACTACGAAAACCGGTTCCGCAGGATTTAAGGTTGTGACGTAACCGACCAACGTCGGCCATCCTTTCGTTACCACGATGACAACAAAAAGTGGAACCAGCCATATTCCGAACACCGCTTCAACTTCCCCCATGAAATGGAAGAATTGTCCCCAGAACTGCAAAAAATCGCGCCTTCCTTCGATGCCTGGTTCCGATTTCTTTTCCTGATCCTCCAATTCTTTAAGTTCCTTCTGGTAACCATGCGCGATATGCATGAACCGCGACGTCAGAAAAGTGTGCACAATGGCGCAAATGAAAATGATTGTCCCAAGGAGGTTCACCGGATCGGCTTTGATCCTGGCGTTCAGCTTCTGAAAAAGGTTTGGAACGTCGTCGTCGTGATATTGATCGAGCGGTTTGGGAAAGAGCAGGTCGCCTTGACCGGAATTGACGGGTGCGGCTGCACATACGGCGGTCGCCCACCCGATGACAAAACATAAAAGAAGAAGATATAGCCCGAGAGTGCGCATGAGGTAGGTCTCAATCAGTGTTCTCTGGTCCCTTTTCCCAGAGCGCGGAGCTAAACAGCCATATCGCCGCGTAAACAGCAAACAAAACCGCCCCAAACGGTTGGACAGACATCAGGGCGGGAGTCTTCTTCAGGCCGAAAAACGCGTTAAGAATTAAGCCGACGAGCAGGAAACCGAACGACGCGCTGATCAAAATGCGCATTTGCACAGACATGTTCCGGTGGAAAGCTTCTACCAGCGAACAAGCGAGGGGGGGAGCAATGAGGACATAGGTCGCGTCCTCTGTGGAAGGACCGAAAAGCAACATCCAGCAGGTCCCGGCGGAGAACACCCAGATGATCAGCCGCTCGGAGGACCATTTCTGAAATCGTCCATAGACGCAGACCCCCGCGGCAGCCGCTGCGGCGATCAATTGAAGTACCGTGAGAAGATCGGCGCTTATGTTGATGTGAAGGAGCCTTAAGATCATCGCAAAATCTCGCGGCGCGATATTCATGTTCATTCGCCGGTCGTCCGCGACCCTTGTCCGGACCCACCGCTGATACTGCTCGAGCACGTAGACAGGACGCTGAAGCAAAAACGAGAGACCGCCCATTAGAATCAAAACCAGTGCGAGGCGCCACCATAGTTTTGTCGGGTAAAGCAGCACCAGCAGCAATCCAACCGAGAGAGGATAGATTTTCAGATAAGTGGCGAATCCGATCGCCAATGCCGATAGCATCCAGCGTTCCGTATGTGCGGCGACAATCGATATCATCAATAATCCAATAATCATCGGATTGACTTGCCCGTTATTGAAGTTTCCCAGCGAAAGCGGAAGAATCAGCAGGAAGACCAGCCAGTGTAATCTCTTTGGGATGCGGTCACCGGTTTGAAGCCACCACAAAATTGCGCCGACAAAAATGGTCGCGTTAATCAGCCGCCAAAGCATTGAACCGAGCGAAACAGGAAGCCAGGAAAACAAGGAAAAAAAGGCGGCGATCAACGGACTGTAAACAAATCCACGCGTGTAATTGTAAAGTGATTCGCCCGCGCGCCATCTCTCTCCCGCATCAAGATAAGTTCCGAAGACATCGTGCGAGTGAGGAGCGAATCCGATTCGGACGCAGATCCCTAGGAGGACGAGAATCCAGAGTCCTCCGACAACAAGACTCACAGGACGCACAACACTTGGTTTCAACGTTGAACCCATTTGTTCGCCCCGAGATTGCATGACGCTTCGACGTCATGCAACCTTTTGAGAAGGTCCCGCGTGGGGCTGGATGATTGAGCTGCCCCCCTACGCCCGGAGCAGAGACTGCAAAACCGGGTTTGGGGATTCGAGGTCAGCGGATGGCGGGCGGTCTGGACAACACGCAGGAGATCCGTCTTGAGGCGAAAGAGCCGCTGCCGGACAGACCTGTGCAGCGATCCCTGCCATCTGTTCTTGGTGGCAACATGGCGTCCTACACGTGGACCATCAACGGCGCGAGCTATCCCAACCGGAAGAGTCTCAACGTTAAAGAGGGTGAGCGGGTTGAGCTAGTCAACACGAACGAAAGTGGAATGTCCCACCCCACGCATCTGCACGAGCATGTTTTCGAAGTCACCGAGATCGACGGGCAAAAGATCACTGGCGCGAAACGCGATACAATCCTGGTTCCGCCGAAATCCACCATCAAGATCGTGTTTGACGCGGACAATCCCGGCATCTGGGCTTATCACTGTCACATTGTCTACCATCTTGCGGCGGCATGTTTACGGTTCTCAAATACGAGGGCGCCGACGAAAAGTTCTGGCAGCCCGACAAGACAAAGTTGGAGCTTGAAAATCCTCTTGAGCTTGGCAGCGCCGGCGCGCTTTGGCAAGAGATGACCGACGGACTTTTCATCAATGCTACATTTGCCACCTGGGAATCGTCCCGGAGGGACGAACGACAGTAGCCCGGCGATTCATCGCCGGGTTCTGGAGTCTGGACATTTTGAAAGGGTCACGCTTCCGCGTGACCGGCGTGGCGTCATGGTAGGGTCACGCTTCCGCGTGACCGGCGTGGCGATGCCCCAAAAGCAGACTTGATCAACGTTGCCAGTCGATGTTTCGGAACCACGCGTTGACTTAATTGAAAATAATTTATTCATATTTTCAGCGTGTTTTGGGTACTGCTCCTTCCCACAGCGAATCCGGGCGGGTCTTGTAAAAAGGGCGTGCGACTGACCCTACCGAGGCCAGGTGTTCAAATCGTGGTTCTGGTGGTAGGGCTTTTTGGGGTATCGCCACACGGTCACGCAGGAGAGGGCGTCCCGCAACATCTTGTCGAGTGACTGGGTCAAAAAAACGCTAACCTATTATTGGGCCCTCGTGCCCACAAGTCCGGTTTTTCAGCTCGCTCAGCAGCAGCCCGATGCGTTCAAATATGATTCCAGAGGCCTCTAGAAAGCCCCGAAACAGCCCTTCAGGCGGCCTTGAGCCTTAAGTCGTCACCTTTGAGCTGCCAGACCTGGAAGATTTTTTGCAGATTCCAGGTGGCACACAGCATCGACCACTGTGCCTGGACATTTTTCAAGCCTCGGACCGTCCAGCGACGGAAGCCGCCGTTTTCTTTAATCTGAGCAAAGACCGGTTCGACAATCCGACTCCTTTGTTTGAGCAGTTCTCGCAGGGCAGGATCACGCATCTTGGCTCGGTGCTTAGCGACCGCCTCGTTGTAGGGTCCGATATCAATACCGCGTCCTTGACGCTCGCTCGTACACAAGCTTCTGACCGGACAGCCTGCACAAGCCCGGCTATTGCGATAAACTTTGAGCTCTACCCCATTTTTCTGACGGCGATGATGGAACTTTAGCTCCTGCTGCTGGGGACAGACTACGAGATCTTTTTCGGCTACATAGCGAAACTGGCTGCTGTGATAAGGATTATTTTCCCCCTCGACGCGCTTGTCTAAGGGCGCGATGACCTCAAGCTCTCGGGCCTGCGCTTGGGCCAGCTGTTGGCCGGTGCTATAACCGGTATCGGCAAGCGTCTTTGGACAACTCTGGCCAGTATTGGCACTAGCGGCCTCGATCATAGGTACTAGGAGGGCCTGGTCATTTTCCTGGTTATTGACTTCGGCTGCAGTGACGATCTGATTTTTACTGTCCACAGCGGCTTGCGCGTTGTAGCCAAAGCGGTTAGGTCCCTCGGTTCTCATCCGGCGTGCCTCTGGTTCCTGGGGATGAAGGTGAGAGCTTTCTTGTTGTTCGATCTGCTCGATGGCCGCCTGTACCTTCTCTTTGAGCCGCTCTTTTGTTCCTAAATCCTGGCTCAGCTGCGCTACAGTCTGTTGCTCTGAAGAGCCCGCACTGGCAATCTGCTTCTCCAGTTGAGCGATGCTTTGTTCAAGATTGGCCGCTAGCTTGCGATTGTGCTCCAGATCAAAACTGCCGTGCTTTGTGGCCACCGCCTGGATCTTGGTCCCATCGATGGCCTGCAGAGCCAGAGCAACTAAGTCCAGCTTGAGTGCCACTTTGACCGTGGTCTTGAATAATTGTCTCAATGCAGCCTTGTTGTCTTTCCAGAAACGCCACAGTGCGTTGTGATCGGGCTTGTGTAGTCCACAGAGCCACATAAACCCGACGTTCTCCACACAGGCTTGTTCCAATCGACGCGTAGAACGGATCTTGCAAAAATATCCGTAAAGCCACACTGCCAAAAGCAACTCCGGCGCATAGCATTCTCCGCCTTCTTCGGCGTTGGGCTCCTTAAAGCCAGTTTTGGCCAAATCCAGCGATTGAACAAACTCTCGAATGAACCGTGCCGGATGTCCCTCGCAGACCCAATCCTCCAAGCTTGGAGGCAATAAATGAAGCTGATCGTAATCGGCTCGCTTGATGTTCCTCACTTGGCAGCCCATCTTAGGAAAATTGCTACGCCCTGTCTACTTACATCGCTCTAGCAGACGATGATGTTGTGAGACAGCCTCAGGAGCGTGACCCTACCATGACGCCACACCGGTCAAGCGGCGGCGTGACCTTTCGAAATGTCCAAACTCCAGAGCCCGGCGATGAATCGCCGGGTTAGGTACCTGACAGCGCGGTGCGTGAGGGCAGGCTCTCATCATTGTGACGAGGCCAAAGCGAATCATTAAACAGCCACAGCAGCGTGTAAACGATGAGAACGATCCCGGAGACCGGCTGAATTGAAAGCGCCCAAAGCGGCTTGAAATGCGGAATGAAACTGGCCCTCGCAGCTGCAGCAAGCTGCAGAACGAATGCGGCGAGTGCCAGCGTGCGAAGCGATGCGGGTTGATGACTCGCGAACGCTTGTACCAGTGACAGAACAAGAGCCGGTGCGAGAATCAGATAGGTATAAGACTCCGTCGCCGGTCCGCAAAGCGTCATCCAGATCGAGACCAGATTAAACAGAGCGACCATGAGGCGGTTGCGATCCCAGCCTTGCCGGGCCATAACCGCGCAAAGGAGCGCGAGTATCGCAGCCGTTCCCAACTGGATAATTGAATAGATTTTGGGAGGCGCCGGCAACTTTCCAACCCAATGAATAAGGAACCAGAGATCCAAGGGAAGTTTCTCAACCGGCCATTGCTGCCGGTTGTCTAACGTTCGCGTCGTTATCCAGGCCTGGTATTGCTCGAAAACGTAAGACCAGTGCTGAAGAAGAAACGGAACCAGGATCACCAGAGTGAGTGCGATCAAGAACCTCCAGGTGAATCGTCGCGGCGCAACCACACAAATGAGCAATCCGACTGCGATCGGATAAATTTTGAGACTTGTTGCGACCGCAACGCTGAGTGCCGCGCCATTCCAGCTTTCTCGATAAACGGCGGCTATCGACAGCATGATCATTCCCGCTACCAATGGGTTAGCCTGACTGATATCAATGTTTCCGATCGCGAGAGGGATCAGAAGAAGGTAGAGGATGCCGGAGGCCCCTCCTTTGATGGCGCTGAATATTTCTGTTTTCAACAGAGCGGCAACACCGCCGAGCAAGACGGCCGCATTCAGGAGACGCCAGACAATATTGGCAAAAGGACCTGGAAGCCACGCAAACGGGGCGAAGAATGCGGCCATCAGCGGGCTGTAGACGAACCCCATCCATTGCGTATAGATCCCTTCACCATGAAGCCAGTGCGATCCTGCGAGTTGATAAGTGTCAAATGAGGTGCCGCGATGAGAACTCAACAGCGGCCGCAATGAGAGGATCAAAAGTACCAAAGTCCATGCAATCCAGGCGACAGCATTCCAGACGCTGCGTCTCTCGGGCTTCTCGCTTGTAGATTGTCGAATCGTCACCAGCATTGCTTCACAATCTTGGCGTCCGAAGTTCCGATTAGCGCGCTTTTCAAAGCGAGGCGAGCGGAAATGTCGGTCGCTGGAAACTTCGCGAATCGAAGTTGCTCAAGCCATAGATTGAAATTAATGGTCTTTCCTGCCAGCTCTTTACCCGTCGCGCACACCACTGACGGGCGGAGAGCGCTTTATTATGGGACCTGGACTTGATACGCGAATGCTGCAGTTCATCGATCGCTGGATCGGGATGTTTATCTGCGGCGTTTTAAGCTTTGTGCGCCTGGTTGGAGGCAATCGCGCCAATTTGCAGATCGCTCACAAGCCGAAAAAGATTCTGTTTGTGAAATTTGCTGAGCAGGGCTCGACAGTCCTGGCCTATCACGCTATCTCGCGCGCTATTGAGATGGTCGGCCGGGAAAACATCTACTTTCTCGTGTTTGAGGAGAACAGGTTCATTCTCGATGCAATGCGCCTTATTCCGGAGGGAAATGTCATAACCGTGGGTCATAAAAATATCGTCAATGCCGGCTTATGTGCATTCCGCGCGCTTAAGCAGATCCGCGACCGCGGCATTGACGCAGCGATCGATCTAGAGTTTTTCTCGCGATCATCAGCCGCATTGACGTTTTTGTCGGGAGCAAGAGCACGCGTCGGCTTTCATACATTTTTTGGCGAGGGACCGTACCGCGGCGATTTGATGACACATCGGTTGCTCTACAATCCCTACATTCACACCAGCCAGAATTTTCAACTCATGGTCGAGGCGCTTGAACAAGCGCCCGGAAAGCTTCCGACATTTGAGGGTAAAATACCGGGCGCAAACGCAGTTTCACCGCAATACATCACCACTCACGCCGATCAGGAGACCGTCCGCGCAATTATCCGACGTGAAGGGGGCCAAGCGGTGGTTCCGCCACTGATTCTCTTGAATCCGAATGCGAGCGATCTGCTGCCGCTCCGAAAATGGCCTACAGACCGCTACGTCGACCTGGCAAAGCGGCTGCTGGAACGGTTCCCCGACGCCGCCATCGGATTGACCGGTGCGCCAAGCGAAGCGCAGGCGATTGATCAAGTTGCTGCGCAGATCGGTTCTCCGAGGTGCTTTTCATTGGCAGGCAAAACGACACTGGCTCAACTGCTCGTCCTCTACACACTGTCGGAATTGTTAATTACGAACGATAGCGGTCCGGCTCATTTTGCTTCGATGACACCGATCACGGTGATCACTTTGTTCGGACCTGAGACGCCCGCGCTATTTCGCGCTTTGACGCCGCGGGCAATACCGATCTGGATGCAATTGCCATGCAGTCCCTGCGTCAATGCCTATAACAACCGCCAAAGTCCCTGCCGCGACAATATCTGCATGAAGTCGATCACGGCTGATCACGTGTTTGCGGTCGCCTGTAAGGCTTATCTGGAACGACGGCAAGACAAAGAACCGGTCACGATAGCTAGCAACAGGCCATGACGAGTCTGCTCTCGTCGTCGTATGCGCGATGGGCTTTCGCGATCCTGATTCTTGGGACGATCTTCCGCCTCTGTTACAGCACGCATCTCGAGCTCGTTGGAGACGAAGCCTACTACTGGCTCTGGTCCAGGCACCCCGATTTTTGCTATCTCGACAAAGGTCCGGTGATCGCTTGGTTTATTTTTGCGGGAACCGCACTGTTCGGTCAAACGGTGTTTGGAATCCGCATTTTTGCGACATTGCTCGCGCTCGGGACCGGAATCGGAATGTTTTTCCTGGGACAGAAACTGTTTTCCGACCGGGTCGGATTCTGGTCGGTTGTGCTCGCGACTGTCACTCCTTTGTTTGCAGTCGGCGCCACGCTGATGACCATCGATACGGTTTATATCTTTTTCTGGACCGTTGCTGCGTTGACTTTCTGGAAAGCGAAAGACCAGGACGCCTTAGGGTGGTGGGTAATTACCGGGTTGCTCGTCGGGCTGAGCATGCTTTCGAAGTATACCGGAGCGATCGAGTTGGTGTCATTCGGCCTGTTTTGCTTGTGGGAAACCGGCAGCCGCCGGCACTTCCGGCAATGGACGATTCCGTCAATGCTTTTGGTTGTTGGTATCTGTCTGGTTCCGATGCTTCTGTGGAATTGGCAGCATGGTTTCCCCACGAGCCATTTCCTGCTCCATCGCGGCGCGTTGGACGAACAGATGCATCTGCGTCCCCAGGAGGTGCTTTCGTTTCTGGTTCAGCAGGCTGGAATCATCTCCCCGATCTTCTTTCTGGGTCTGCTGCTGGCCGTCTGTGTGCCCCGATTTTCACCGACACCCCGGGTCCCGACAATTTTTCTGCTATCGCTTTTTCTCCCGTTGTTCCTGGTTTACCTGATTCTCAGCTTTCAGAAGGCCAGCCAGGCGAATTGGCCTGCGGCTGCTTATGTAGCGGGCTTGGTTTTACTCGCCGCGAAAGGATCCGAAGCCGTTGTAAGACAGCCCTGGATCAGGTGGCTGGCGGCGACCGGATTAGCGGTCGCTTTCTTCGAGACCGCCCTTCTGCACGACACGTCATGGCTGCACCTGCCAGGCCGGCTCGACCCGCTGGATCGCGCCAGAGGATCTCGCGATCTGGCGTCGCAGATCGAAACACTCCGAACGACAGCCGGCGCCCCAGTGGTGATCGCCAACAAATATATGACCGCAGCGTTGATGTCGTTTTATCTTCCGGGTCAGCCGGACACCTTCATGCCCGTTTCAAGCCCTCCGTTTAATCAGCTCGTTCTGTGGCCGACTTACCGCGAGAAGTATCCGTTGCAAGACGCAGTTTATCTCTCGGACGTTAACCGAGTGCCGGCGTCGATTTCAGCCGATTTTCCGGCGATTGAATCTGCGAGGGAGATCCGGACAACCCAGGATGGGCGACCGATCGCATTGTTTTACGTTTTCGTGTGTCGCCGTTCGGCTACAAACAACGCTGCCGTTCCAAAGTGATTTCCCCGGAAATATCGAGTTCCGGCGACAGTGCTCTCTCGCCGCAACGTGGTATGCTCTTCATCATCCTCTTGTGGGCCGCCATTTATCTTCCGGGCCTCGGTTCCGTTCAATTGGAGCACGAAGAACCACGAAGAGCGCTGCCTGGGATTCACATGCTTGCCTCCGGAGACTGGCTGGTGCCGCGTGTTGGATCCGAACCCTATTTGCGGAAACCGCCCCTTCTGAACTGGGCGATTGCACTGAGCTGCAAGCTCGCCGGCGGCGTCAGCGAGTTAGCCGTCCGGCTCCCATCGGTACTCGCAACCGTGATGCTCTCGGTCGCGATCTTCGGGATCGCCGGACCGCGCTGGCTCGGTCGTCGCGGTGGTTTGATTGCCGCAATTTTTTTCCTGGTAAACTTTACAATGATTGAAACTGGAAGACTCGCTGAGCTCGAGGCTCTTTACGTTTCCCTGACCGGAATCGCATTAATCCTTTGGATGACCGCCTGGCGAAATGAGACCGGCCCCTGGCAGCTCTGGTTGTTGCCGGCTCCGTTCCTCGCGCTCGGGATGCTGACAAAGGGGCCAACACACCTGATTTTTTATTACGGGATCATCTTCCCCGTGCTTCTGATCGGAAAAAATACGCGTTCACTCCTGCATCCTGCGCATTTCCTTTCGCTGATCGTTATCTTCGCCCCGCTGCTTTGCTGGGCTGTCCCGTGTTCACTGGCAGTAAGCGGCCATTATCCGGCGGGCGTCTGGAAATTCTGGTGGGGCCAACTTGCCTCTCGCGCTTCCGCGGAATCGGACGAGCATTTCCGGCTCGCAGTTTGGTTGCTCAACGGCCCCCAAACATTGAAGAATTATTTGCCTTGGACGCTCCTGCTTCCACTTTTGTGGCGCAAAGAGACTGTCAGGGTAATCGCGACAGCCGGCGATTCAGCCCCTCGAGATTTGGCCTTATTTCGCGGGGCAAGATGGGGGATGGTGGCCACCACTGTGTTGATGATCCTTTTGCCCAATGGTTCTCCACGCTACATTTATCCTTTGATCGTTGTACCTTGCTTGCTGCTCGGGCGCGCATTAACCGCCGAAAACGGCGCGGGCGTTCCGGTAGCGATTGAATCGCTCTGGCGGCCGATCAACTTAGTTCTGCTGGCCATCGTTTCTATCGGGGTTGCCGGGGCGCCGTTTATCGGCCTAGGGAATCATATCATCTGGACGGGATTCGAAGCGATCCTCGCAACCTGCGCCTGGGTGTTCGCTCTTTCGCGGAAGCGAGGAACACAGGCGCCAGGTTCAGAGCGCGACAAGGCCTCTGGAATAACCACGCAAGCTGCGCTCAGTGGAGTTATCGCCGCAATCGGAGTGATGATCTTCGCGACCGGTATCATGCCCCGCGTGGACTCGGCAAATAAATACCGTCCCCGCGAAGTGGCGCGCACACTGCGCGCTGCCATGCCCGCCGGTACAACGCTTTGGGTATTAGAACGGAGTTACAGGCCCTTCTGGTACTATCTGGAGCCGGATGTTCGGTATTTTAACAAGGTCTCCGATCTTCCAGCCGCTGCCCAATTCATTCTGCTGCCTGCAGCCCAGACTGATCGGCTCTTGCGCGACTCGTTTTGGCGCGACCAACGACCAAAATTGGTTGCCCAAGCGACGGATAACGAAATGAAGAGCTTCGATCTTTTCGTCCGGAGCAAGTGATTCGAAGGAGTTCAGGAGCGGCACCCGCCAGGGATACTTGCATCCTGAACTCCTGTAGGTCCTATACGTCGTATACGTCGTATACGTCGTATACGTCCCATAACTCCCGACTCCATCACTTGCTCGTGGCGGTCACTTCGATCTTGCCGAAATCCCACCAGTTCTCGCTCGACTCTCCTGATTCGCCGTAGAGTCCGATCAGCCATTCACCCTCCGGAGGTTCACCGTTCAATGTCGCGACCGGTATATCGTTGATGAAGGCCGTAAACGTTTTTTCGGATGTCCGAATCTTCAATCTGTTGACCTCTCCAGCTCCGGTCTTAACGGTGTCGCTTCCAGTCTTGGCGGTCGGGTTAATCCAGCGCCCAAAAAGCTTGCGGCCGATCGCGTACCTGCCATCCGCAGAAACGACCAGTGCGTAACAGTCGTTGTAATCTTTCGCCCAGAATATCAATCCGCCAAGCTGGTCCAGGTCGTCCCCTTTGGACATCACGACTTCGCAGCTGAACTCCGTCTCCTTTAAATGATGAGCGGTGTTCACTAGAATCGCTCCATTACCAGGCAATGGTGTCAGTCGAATTTTGTTTTCCCTGATCGTCCAGTTCGCGTCAGGCGTTCCCCATCCGGGATCTGAAGGAGTTAATTCCTCCAGGCGCCTCGTGACCTGAGCAAGCGGCGGCGTGACCGAAATAACCGGTGCCGATGTGCTCGCGGTCGCTACTGGTCGCGGAGTTGGCAAGCTGGTATGGACCGGGAGCACAGGCGCCGGTGTAACGATGACAGGCGTTGTCAAGGCCGGGCTCCCGGTTCGTGAAGGCAGTGGTCGCACAGCGGCGGCAACCGTTGACGGTATCACTTTAGGTCGCGCAGGTCGCTGCTGATGCAACGCGAGCCAGGTGCCGATAGCGCAAACAGCGACAAATGGAAGCAGCGTAAGTGCTAATGCCAGGAAAATACGCGACTTATCAATGTTATTACGTATCGGCAGAGGTTCCTCTTCCTCGCTCGAGTCGCGCCGGATGAGAGTCTGTGCTGGTGCTTTATCCGCTGTGACAGCTATCTCCTGCGGTTGGGAAATTCCAATGGGCGCTACGTCAGACAAATGGACGTCCTGATGATCCGTCATCTGTAACTTCTCTTTTCCGGTGCCTTGGACGATTCCACGAACCCTGTCGCGCAGCGACCGGATTCGCAGGGCTACTTCGGGCGTCATGGCGTCAATCCAGTGCAACGACTTAGGTGTCTGCCCGGTCTCCGTCAGAACTGGGTCCGATTCCACTCGAAACGGGATGACCACCGCTCCAGTGTTGAATGCGAGTTCGAGCTGCCGCTCAATCCGGTCCGAGCGACGGCTGTAATCCGTCAAAACGAGGATTACAATCCTGGACGATTCAACAGCCTCGGCGATTGATTGATCCCAGCCCGCTCCGGCGGCGAGGTCGCGCGGAAGAATCCAGCACCGTATTCCGCTGGCCTCAAGCTCGTTACAGATGGCAAACGCTGTCAGCTTCGCAGCATTCGAGTGGCTGATAAATGCGTCGTGCGGCATCTTCTATGGGCGTACGGAAGACCTGATCTGCAATCTCGGGCCGTACGATGTTGTCGAACGCTTCGATGGTCAAGCCGCATTCTCGAGACAAATGCATGCTTGGGGAGAACCAATTACCTGCGTACATGCAAATGCTTTCCGGAGCTGATTTCGGACCAGAGCCGAATCAATTCGACACGCATGGTGATGATCTCGTCGGTTAAGAGACGTTCCGGGTCAGTGCCAAGACTGTACGAGCTTCGGAACCGTTGGACGGAACGCTCGATTTCCGTCAGGCATTCGGCGACAGATGGTGGAATCAGATGAGAATCGGACATATGTTCATATGAACATATTCCGCCGAAAATGCAACTGCGCGTTAAGCGGTGATTCGAGCAACCCAACTCCGATCCGGAAACCGGATCAGTGCAGGATCAACGGCGGGCGCGCCACCTCGGCAGCCTTGACTTCGCGCGACCCGACCGATGTTGCGCAAGAAGTGCACAAATAATCGTAAATCTCTCGGTCAGGCAGGATTAAGAGCAATCGTTCACGGACCGGTTGTGCCGCTTTGCACTTCGGGCAGTAAAGGGAAGAGGCTCGCAATGTTTTGAATTGATTCATTGGGCTGCTGCGGGTGTGGGACTCTCGCTAGGCACCGGACTCACACTTGGGGCAGGGCTCATTTCCGGTCCCGGGCTGGTGCCGGGCGTGGCGGACGGTCCAAATGGTGGTGGAGTCGGCGTCGGGCCGACATCGATCCCGGTTGTCGAAGTCGGGATCAATCCTGAATTCTCAGGCGTTTCAATGACGCCGTAGGTGTCCTTGACAGGGCGTTTGCTGAGAAATCTTGTGAGCGTCCATAGATCGGAAGTAATGCCGGCCATCCGGATTTTCGAAGTTCCGGTCCGAGGGTCTTCTTCAGTGACCTGCACGATCGTGCCAGGGGTCAGATAATATACTTTCACCTGCTCCACCATTTGCAGGAGGACGTGCTCCGCCAGATGGTTGGCCACGACGTGGGCGTCATCTTTGGACACCGCGGCGTACGGACCGTCAGCTATCGCCCAGCGGAATCCTTTCGCTGTAAGGTCGTCATACTTACCGCCAAGTGCTGAGGACGCGATGGTCCCTGCCGCCACGGCAGCCGCGAGAATGATGGGACGTTTCATAAGGTTGAACTGCGTGAAATTCCTGTGCACACAAGAAAACATTCATGAAAATCAATCGCGTTTCATCCGTTCGTCCACAATTAACTCAACTCGGACTGGAATATTCTTTTGGAACAATGGAGAATCTCGAGGTTAACGAGTCACTCGCTCAACATCGAAGTTGTACGTATGCCGAAGTATCTGACGATGGTTTCCTACACGCCTGAAGGGATTAGAGGACTGGTGAAGCAGGGCGGTACCGCTCGACGCGTCGCAGTCGAAAAAATGCTGGAAAAACTGGGCGGTCGCCTGGAGGGGTTCTATTTCGCATTTGGTGAAAACGATGCCTATGTGATCACCGAAGGACCCGACAATGCGACCGCTGCCGCAATTTCGCTGGCGATTACGACTGGTGCGATCCGCACCAAGACGATCGTCCTTTTGACTCCGGAAGAGCTCGATCAAGCCGTTAAGCTACCGGTCGATTGTCCGGTGACGGCGAAGTAGCGCTCCGAGCGGACCGTTTTTGTGGCTCGATGCGAAAGAATCGCGCCACGAGCCGATCAAGAACTCGCACCGGCATGAGCCGTGGAATGGTCCAGTTTGGCAACCGGCTTGGAACGATGGTGTAGCGCGTTTTTGGATTGGCAGCTGTCAGGGCCTTCCAGATGGCATTTCCGATGACACTCGCCGGATATCCATTCGCCCCTTCTTTCGCAGCATACTGTTCGAATGTCGCCAGCGCGTCGGCGTAGGGAGTCTCACGGAATTTCTCGACCAGGCCCGTGTCCGATTTTTTCCAGATCGGTGTGATAATTGCACCGGGCTGGATGACGATTACGTCGATGCCGAACCGGATCAATTCTCGTCGCAAACTATCCGAAAAACCTTCCAGGCCGAACTTCGACGCCGCGTACGCGCCGGTGAACGGTCCAGCGATGCGCCCGCTGGTGGAGCTGATATTAATGATTCTTCCAGGTATCCCGTTCCTTGCCGGATCCGCGCCCAGCAAAGGCAGAAACGCTTTCGAAACAATGAACGGGCCGAGCAGGTTAACATCGAGCTGATACCGGAATTCTCCGGTGGCAAGATAGGCGAGGGGACCGGCTACTTCGATCCCGGCATTGTTCACCAGACCATCCAGAGTGTGGCTACCTAACAACTCGCCGACTCTGGCAGCTTCACCGAGAACCGCCGGTTCGTCGGTTACATCAAAAATGAGCGGGACAAACAACTCACCAAGCTCGTGTTGAAGACGTTCGGCGGTTTCCCTGGTTCGTACATTCCCGAAAACGCGCGCGCCTTTCTGCGTGAGGATCCTGGCGGACGCATAACCGATGCCGGTCGAAGCGCCGGTGATCACGACTTTTTTCATGGAGCGATTGCGGCAATTGCGGGTGGTTCTATTCGCAGGTCGCAGGTGTACATGCCCGGTGACGCAGACTCGCAAGGCGCCCCACGCTTGAGATTTTCCCCCTTGAATTCCACAAACTTCGTTGTATCCGGATTCAGCCTGAATAGCTTCTTAACCTGATCGGTCTCACGCTCAACGAACGCAATTGATAGCGGTAGATGAACCCCGATTTGAGGGTGAAGAGACGGATAAAATGCCGATTTTCGGTACCGCAAGCCGGCAACCATTTCTTTTGGATCAATTGATCGGAACGGCAGTTCGCGTCCGTTGACGTACAAGGCGTGCTGATGATGAAACTCCGATGTCGCACAAAATTCGAGACGTTCAACCGATGAATCGACGAATCGGCTCGTGCTTCCGCCGATCGAGGGTGTTTCGGAAAGCAGGGGCCAGGCGTCGAGTGCTTTTCGTATCGTGAGTCCCTTTTGTTCGTCTAGCAAACTCGGGAAACGCCATTCCCAGATTTCTCTGAACACGGTTGCGTCGAATCCGAAACCAAATTGCGCGAGCTCGCTTAATATATCGGTCAGGTCGCTCCAGAGCGGCGTCGGAAGAAAGTATTTGTCGTGCAGATCGGGTCCGAAGTCTTTCAACTTCTCGCGAAATGGGTGAGCAAGGAGATAAGTCAACAACGCCCGCCAAAGCAGGGCAACAGCTCCGGTCCACTCTGCATTTGGCAGACTTTCGATCGCTCGAAATTCGATAAGGCCGTACAAACCGGTTGGCGGATTCCAGAACTTGTCAAAGCTAATCTCGCTCCGGTGCGTGTTGCCGGAGACGTCCGTGTGCAAATGGCGAAGCAGTTCGTTGATCTGGTTGCGCTGATCGCCCGCCCCGAGATTTTCCAATTGGCGGTAGGCGAGCTCCACGTCGAGCAGTGTATTCCCACTCTCATCGGGACGCGGCGCCTGGGAAGAGATCCCGACGTAACAACCGGTAAACAGATAAGAGAGAGAAGGATGATGCTGCCAGTAGCGCAGAATCGATGCCAGCCATTCCGGCCTTGCGAAAAATGGATTTTGATCAATCGAGATCCCACCGAATAACAGATGCGCACCGCCGCCTGTACCGGCCGGGAATGGAGCTTCCCGAAAACTTCGGAGTCCGACTTCCTGCGCGATTTTATCGACGGTACAGAACCATTCCTGGTAATTGAGCCACGATTTGCAGGCAGGAAGATTCACCTCCAGCACACCCGGGTCGGCTGAAAGTCCGAGCCGGATCCAGGTCGACGGGAGATCGATCGGGAGGTAGCCCTGCCAGTCAACCACGCAGGTCTCCCCGACTGCAGCAGCAACCTTCCGTATCAATTCCTCCCATTGTGCAATCAGCAAAGGGGGCAAAAAGATCGTCAGACTTTTCTTGCTCCTTTCGAATACCAGTGCACGCTTGATTGAATCGTCTGGCAGCTTATCAAGCGGCAGTCGCAGACCGGCGGGACCTTCCGCGCCGGAAAGTTCAATCCGCCGGAGAGGCCAGCGTTCTGTAATCCAAGTCCCGTCGCGATGGTCGAGCGGCAGCACCCAGACCGGCAATCTTGGGGCATGAGGATCTTTTGCCGGCAGCCAGCAGTTCTCGAGCTGCAAATCTTGGACGAATTTCTCCCGGATTGACTGCAGCGTTCTGATACCGGGGGGACGTTGCTTATTAGTGCTTTGCACCCCGAGCGGATCCGGCGAATCCGGGTGCACAACATTAAGAGCCCATCGCGGGTTGACTTCCCCCGGATATAGCTTGCCTGGACTGTAGACAACCAGCGCCCCTGGGGAAACCGTCTGCACGAGCTTCTTGGCAAACGCACTCGCGTACGCGAGTTTGGTTGGCCCAACGGCTGCAATGCTCCATTCCGCTCCTTCGGGGTTTTTCGGAACGAACGTCGGCTCTCCGCCCATCGTGAGAATGACGCGCTCCCTCGAAAGCCTGTTTTCGACTTGTTCTGCGATTTTTGTCAGATCTTTTTCCACAACAAGTTTCAGCTCCAAATGTGAATCGAACTGGCCGTTATGCTCTCCATAATATGAACCTAGAATCGGAGCGATGTCTGCCATTCGCATCCCGACTGCAGTTGGAATAAATCGGTGATCGCAAAACGCACCGTTTGTCGGGTCGATACCGACCCATCCGGCGCCTGGAAGGAAAACGTCGATCCAGGCGTGAAGTCCGCTTTGGGCGCCGCGCCCGCTGGAATCGACGCGAAATTCGCACAGAAACCCGCTTACAACTCGGACCGCCAGACCGATCTGGCGCAAAATGGTCGCGCATAGGAGGGCCGTATCCCGACAGGCACCCGATCGCAATTCGACCGTCTGCGCAGGCAATCTCGCTTGGCCTTCCTCTCGAACCTCGTATCCAATTTCCCGGTGCAGGGTGTCAGCAAGATCGACCAACGCGTCGACGGTATTCAACTTCCCGTTTAACCGCCAGATCTCGCCTGCGTCGACGTCCTCATCCGGGTCGATTGCTCGGAACGGGGAAAGGACGCGGCTTTCCTCCGGCGTGTATTCGAATGGGAGATGCAACGCGTGCGGAGCGAGCAGAAAATGAAATGGGTTCCTGGGCCAGAGCTCGATTTCAAGCGCAACTCGGAATTCCAGGACTTTGCTGGGCCTTGGCAGAAAACAATTTGCAACAATGTTGTCGAAGATATCTCGCCGATACTGAATATCGCTGTCAATGTTTATCGTCGTTTGAAGCTGGTGCGTGGTGATTGCCTGGTCCGCGCGCGGATAGAGCCGGATCGCGTGCGTCGAGAAACTCACCGGTTCTTCGTATGAATAGCGCATCCAGTTTTCAATCTTGACGAGCATAGATGGATTTGTGCCCTAACCCTGCGACCGTGCCGTGGCGGTACTCTATTTCTTTAGCCTGATAACCTTGACCTGAACCTTCATTGTTTGATGCCCGGTGCCCTTGAAGGTTCCACGAATTGGAGCGGCTTCGCCCGCATCTCGTCCGAACGAGACGCAAATATGCTGCTCGCCGCACCACCGATTGTTCGTCGGGTCGAGGGCAACCCATTGTTGCCCGGGGACCAACACCTCGACCCATGCATGCGTTGCAACCGATCCGATCAGCCGCCTGGACTCGCCATCTTCACCGCGAACGGGAGCAGTTTCAATATAACCGCAGACGTAACGCGACGGAAGTCCAGCCGTTCGAAGGACGCTCAGCATGATATGCGCGAAATCCTGGCATACGCCGATCCGGTCTCTCCAGATCGACGAAAGATCGGTCGAAAAATTGGTGGCGCCTTTTCTATATTGAAAATTTTCGTGGATCGCGTTGTTCAGGGCCTCCAGGCCTTGACGCAGCGTGGTGGACCCACTCAGGTAGCGCTTCGCCCATTGGACCGATTCGCGTCCGATTTTGACCATCTCGGTCGGCTGCAGGTAATCGAACACGAACGGTAACGACCCGGCGAGAATCTGGCGCGCTTCCTGAACAGTGAGATCCAGGTTTTCGCCCGGAAGGCCGACAGAAAGTGTCTGAATCAGTGCCTCGCTGCGCACAGTAAGGCGAGTGTGTCGGTACGGGAGCGACAAAAAGGAGACTTCATTCCCAAAATAGTCCCGATACCCGGAGGTCCGGCTCACCGGATCAATCATCAACCGATGTTCGCGCACGGCCTGCATTTCCCGGTTCGGAGGCGTTAGACGCAATTCCAGATAGGCTTCCGCGACCGGTTCCCCGTACTTGTAATCGGTGATGTGTGTGACTCGGAAAAGCATTGGTCTGCCTGTCGGCAGGACACTTACTCTAATCCGGGGTGCTAAGGCAACTAGAGTTGCTGTCAGGACTCAGGTCAGGAGTCAGGAGTCAGGAGTCAGGAGTCAGGAGTCAGAAGTCAGAAGTCAGAAGTCAGAAGTCAGAAGTCGGAAGTCAGGAGTCGGAAGTCAGGAGTTGCAGAATGAGACGGCAGCTTCGGTATCTATTCCCGCCACAAATATCTGCATCCTCAACTCCTGTCTTCTGACTCCTGCCTCCTGCCTCCTCTAAAAAAGCGTCGGTTCCGGGTCCGAAATAATGCTCTGGTGACTAAGAAAGTTGTCGGTGATCACATGATGCAATTCGAGCGTCTCGGAAAGCAGCAGATCGAGCTGCAACAGAAGTTCTTCGCACCGCAGCAGCCGAATGTTTGCCTCATCCTGGTTAAGGAAAAAAGTATACCAATCCAGCCGCCGGATCCGCCGGAGAAGCTCTTCCAGGAATGACTGCGCCTGTTGGGCAGGCTGAGAGGCACTCGGAAGCGACGCTTGCAGAATTTCTGCGCATCGCTTCAGCGCAAAATGGACAGACCTCGGCATTTCAGCATTCTGCCAAAGAAATTCCAGGACCTGCGGCGGTTCCGCTCTCGTCTGATAAATGCGCCTGTAAGCGTCGCGGGAAGAAAGTAACCGCAGAAATGCGGAAAGTTCGATTTCAACCGAGTGAAACGAATCGAGCCGGCGCGCAATCGAAAGTGTGATGCTCCGCGTCGCGTTCGCTGTGGTGATTGCTCGCTCAACAAATTGTCCAAGCTCGCTGAACCTCCAGCCGTCATCCGCCAGCATTGATAGCTGGGCTGTCGCAAAAAACTGAGGAATCAGGGCCACCACGGTTTCCGACAGGCGACGAGTCGTCTTGCGGGCTTCGTCATCTGGCGGCTCTGATTTGAACCGGCTCCGATTAAATGCGCCACGAAGCGTCGCCAACACGGCCCAGGCTTCCGGGCTGATGGCTTCACGGAGTGAATCTGCGTTGCTCATCCCTGTTCGCACGATCGACACAACCGAACCCATTTCGCTTCGGTCGAGCATCAGCCGGTATCGTTCCAACAGACTTGCCATGCTCCGTCTTCCTCTTTTGCCGGAGTGTTCCAGTGGCGGCAGGAGGCGGTTCCAGACGGGCCGATAGAGCTTCCGTTCGGCTGAGGAGAGCTCTTCCATTTCGATCGTTTCGATCACCTGGATCATCTTCGAAATCGTCATCGCCCGCTCGAGATAACGGCCCAGCCAATAGAATCCTTCGGCGACGCGGCTCGTGACTGGGCGGGCCGGCAGAATCTTCGGACGCTTGAACGGTTCCGGCGCCGAGACGCTCGTTGTGATCTCCTGGACGACCCAGGTGTCTTTGCCACCGCCCCCATGCTGCGATTCGGTTCGCCCGTTTTCCGTCGCGGAGACGCGGGTCAGCGCCCCGGGGAATACATCGAGGCGGGTCCCGTTTCGCATCCCGTAGATGATATGGTCCTGCCGGCGCGTGATTTTCTTACCCTGCGAAAAGCAGAGAGTCTCGGCGCAATCCTCAATCGGCTGGGCAACAAACATGTGCGGTGCGCGAAGGACTTCCCTTCGAATTTCGCTCCATTGTTTCTCTTCGCCGGTGAATGTGAAAAAGGATTCGCCGGTCAACGCCCTAAGCTGAAATCGATCGGGTTCCGCGAATACGATTTCCCGCTGGTCGAGATCGCCCAGCCAGTAAGTCTGGATCGACGGCAGGATGGGGGACTCACCAAGGTAAAACCCGAGGATCGCATTCGAAAAATGAAGCAAACTACGATCATCCGCGAGCTGCGATCCGAGGCTATTGACAATTGAAAGGGTTCCCTTGCGAATGCAATGTACCAAGCCGGGAATCCCGATCCGGCTGTCCCGATTAAACGCCAGAGGATCAAGCCAGGGATCCGCTAACCGGGTGTAGACCATATCCACACGTTCAAGGCCTGAAACAGTTCTCAGAAAAAGCGCGTCGTCCAGGACAACCAGGTCCCCACCTTCCACCAGTGGGATCCCCATTCTGCGAGCCAGGAATCCATGCTCGGAGTAGACCGCGCTCGCGACACCCGGAGTCAGCAATGCCACGGCAGGATCCGGTTGCGGCGCGATCGCTCGGAGCTTCAGGAGAATTTCAGTCGGAATATCCGCAATCGATTCCACCGGTTGAGCATGGAACAGTTCCGGTAACACGCGCGCCAGAAGACGCCGGTTCTGGATCATGTAGGAAAGACCGGATGCGTGGCTCAGATAATGATTCTTGACCAGCAACCGCCCGTTGCTGTCCCGGCAAATGCAGAGGCCGCTGAGATGCAGGAAATGGCCGCCTGTCGGTGTTAAGCCGACTGCGCTTCTTTGGAAATTCGGACTGCCGAGAACGGCCGGAATTGGAATGACACCCTGCCGCAGAATCTCCCGTTTCCCATAAACGTCCGCCAAAAACATGTCAAACGCTCGAACGCGTTGCTCAAATCCGCGGACGATCTTGTCCCAATCGTCACCGGTGAAAATCTGGGGCAGCAGATCGCAGAACCAGGTGTTGTGATGGTTTCCTGACGGAAGTTCGAACGTGACGCCCAATTCGCGGAGGGTGGCATCGAGGCGCTCTTCGAGTTCGCGCAGATCGGCCGATGTCACGCGTTCCAGCTCCCTGACAAGCCCCTCATATGGAGGGCGCGGTTCGCCACGAGCCTCAATGAGGACTTCGTGCCACCGTTTCGCCGGGCGATTTCCGTTTGGTTGTGCCATGCAGGTTTGCACTCGGTTAACTGGAATCGGGTCGTCGCGCAAGGTCTGAGATTATAATTGTCGCAGTGATTTATTTTCTTCGGATGAACCGACTCAACAGGGCGCCGGCTTCGGGAATTTTCAAGCATTGCGCTCCAATTAAATATAGGACGCCGTAACTAGGCACGATCACCATTCCCGCTATCGCCGGATGCACCGTGATCCACAGTTTCAGTGGGTAGGTAATCGCCGCCGACAACAACGCAATCCCCCAGAGCTGCGCAAGGAAAGTCGCTGGAACCGAAAACCGGCCGACTCGTTTCCGCAAAGCGCTCCGAAGCAGCAGAAACTCGATCCAGCCCGCGATTCCGGCAGAGGCCGGTAAACCGGCCAAGCCCCAGCTCGGCGCAAGATTCAAAAGCTTTGGAAGTGGGAACGCGAAAAGATAGCCCAGAGCAACGGTCAAAATCACACGAATGATCGCGAAACGCAGCGGGGTTCGCGTGTCCCGAAGCGCGTAAAATGCCGACGAGCAGAGCCGCCCGGATGTGGAGGCTACGAGCCCGACCCCGGAGCCGATCAGAAGCGCCCAAACATAAAGAGTGTCGGTGCGCGTGAATCGACCGGATTGATAGAGCAAGCCCGCCAGCGTATCGCCGAACACAAAAAAGCTGGTCGAAGCGGGAATGATAAAAAATGCCATCCGCCGCAAAGCTGCGCCGAGTCGTCTCCCAAGTTCCGCCAGAACGACTGTTTCATCGCCGGCAAGCGCTTTCGACATCGCTGGCAGTTCCGCAGCCGAAATGGCCATTCCGAAAAGGCTTACCGGCAGCAGCCCGATGGTTTGAGCACAGTTCAATAACGCGACAGAACCGGATGGGAGCAAGCTTGCCAGGACATTGTCGATGTAAGCGCTCAGTTGCACAATCCCGCGGCTGATGAAGACTGGGACAAAGTTGATCAGAACGGTGCGAACACTGGGCGACCGGAGATTCAGCGAAAAACGAAGGTGCCGTGACAAATACAGGACAGTCGGGACTTGGACCAGGAGCTGGGCCAAACTGCCGAATACCGACGACCACGCAACGTAGACGACGAGGTTCGCCAGAGATTTCGTGCCGCTGAAGATGAAGAGTCCGGCGATAATAAACAGATTCCAGAGCACCGGCGCCGAGTACGACAGGAAAAATCGGCCGTGACTGTTCAGGATCCCAAGACACCAGGCGGACATCACCAGTGCACCAACGCCCGGAAACAGAATTTGAACGAGCCGGATGGTAAGCTGCCGGGTTTCGCCAGTAAATCCTGGCGCAATCACGTCAATCAAGTACTGCGTACTGAAGATCCCGAGAACGACCAGAAGCGACGTCACCAGAGCGAGAAGAGATCCAATAACGCTCGCAACCCGATTTGCCGTTCGCTGGTCGAAATTCGCCAACAGCCGCGAATATACGGGAATGAACGACGCCGAGAGCACACCTTCTCCGAAGAGATTCTGAAGAAAGTTCGGTATTCTGAGCGCGGCGCGGAACGCATCGGCTTCTGGTAACACACCTAGAAAATGTGCTAAAGCGCGCTCGCGCACGAGCCCTGCAATGCGGCTCAGCAGGATTCCGGCGGCCACCAACATCGCCGGACGTCCCGCTGATTCGTCTTTCCTGATCTCTGCTGGTCTCCGCTTTGGCTGCCGCATTTTAACGAGCCGGAATCATTATTCGTTCAGGATGTGCGGGCAAGACAATGTCTCTTAAGGGCAAAAGGCAAAAGGCAAATGGCAAAAAACAGAATGGTGTATACTTCTGCCTTCTGCTTTTTACTTCTTACTTTTGCCTTCTCACTTTTGCCTTTCCTTCTTTGACCCGAACGAAGTTTATGGAAACTTCTTCCGAATCAGGCCGAACTTCCTCTAGCCCAACTTCGCAACTCTCTTCACTTTATGCAGATACAAGCACCCAAGCCTGAGACCCCGGACGTTGCTCAACCTCCCAAGCCGCTCTGGTTCAAAGAAGCGATTATCTACCAGCTTCATATCAAAACATTTTGCGATTCGAATAACGACGGGATCGGAGATTTTCAGGGGCTGTTAAGCAAGCTGGACTATCTCAAAAATCTCGGCGTTACCGCCATCTGGCTTTTACCGTTCTACCCATCGCCGCTTCGAGACGACGGGTATGATATCGCCGATTATTTTACGGTGAATCCTTCCTACGGTACCCTCGACGACTTTAAACACTTTCTCGATGCGGCTCACGAGACCGGGCTTCGCGTCATCACTGAGCTCGTGCTGAATCACACGAGCGACCAGCACGCGTGGTTTCAGAGATCCCGGCGCGCCGCTCCGGGGAATCCCTGGCGCGACTATTACGTCTGGTCGGACGACCCGGCTAAATACGCTGAAGCCCGCATCATATTTAAAGATTATGAGACCAGCAACTGGACGTATGATCCGGTTGCGAAATCGTATTTCTGGCACCGGTTTTTTTATCATCAGCCCGATCTGAACTATGATAATCCGGAGGTAAAAGCGGCCGCGTTCAAAGTGCTCGATTTCTGGCTGGATCTTGGAGTGGACGGACTCCGGCTCGATGCCGTGCCGTACCTCATCGAGCGGGAGGGAACAAGCTGCGAGAACCTGACCGAAACGCATCATATACTTCAGGAATTGCGCGGCCGGATTGATGCGAAGTATGGCGACCGCATGCTTTTGGCCGAAGCCAACCAGTGGCCGGAGGACGCGGTTGCATATTTCGGTACGGGCAACGAGTGCCACATGTGTTTCAACTTTCCGCTAATGCCGCGGATGTTCATGTCGCTTCAGATGGAGGATCGTTATCCAATCGTTGATATCCTGGAGCAGACACCGGAAATTCCAGACAACTGCCAATGGGCAATCTTCCTGCGCAACCATGACGAACTGACCCTCGAGATGGTGACCGAGGAAGAACGCGACTACATGTATCGAGTTTATGCCCGCGACTCGCGTGCGAGAATCAACCTCGGGATTCGCAGACGTTTGGCGCCACTCCTGGGCAATAACCGAAGAAAATTGGAGCTGATTCATTCGTTGCTCTTCTCTTTGCCCGGAAGCCCAATTCTCTATTACGGGGACGAAATCGGGATGGGGGACAACATTTACCTCGGTGACCGGAACGGCGTGCGTACACCGATGCAATGGAGCTCGGATAAAAACGCCGGGTTTTCACGAGCCAACCCGCATTCCCTTTTTTTGCCGGTCAACATTGATCCTGAATTCCATTACGAAGCGATCAATGTCGAGGTTCAGGAGCAAAACCTCTCTTCGTTCCTCTGGTGGATGCGGCGAGTCATCGCCATCCGGAAACGGTTTCCGGCGTTTGGTCATGGCGATTTCCGGTTGCTGACGCCGACCAATAACAAGGTCCTGGCATTCACGCGGACCTACGACAGCCAGACAATCCTTGTGGTGGTTAATCTTTCCCGGTTCTCGCAGGCTGTTGAACTCGCTCTCTCTGAATGGACCGGGTACGTGCCGGAAGATACTTTCGGCCACGCGCGATTCCCGGTGATCCGGGATAATAGTTACCTGATCACGCTCGGTGCGCATACGTCGTATTGGCTTTTGCTCACGCCACCAGACGTGGCGCGAAACGCGGCGGGCGAACAGGCTTCTCTGCCCTTGATCCAGTTTAACGGCAACGCGGCATGGTGGTCGAGCGGCGCCGGATTGCGCTTCGTCGACCGTGAGCTGGCGAGCTACATTAAGCAGACCCGTTGGTTCCGGAGTAAAACGCGCGCGGTTCTGAGTGTCAGCCTGCTCGACGTGGTAACCCTTCCCGGCGAGAATCTTGGGCAGCTTCTCATCGTTGGGTTTAACTTTGCCGATGGTCCACGTGAACTGTACGCTTTGCCAGTTCGTATCGTCTCCGGTGAAGAAGCGCACACAGCGGAAGTCGAATATCCGGCGGCCGTCATCGCGCGCGTCGGGCAGGAGGGATCTCTGCTGGTTGATGCAATCGTCTCAAAACCGGTTCACCACGCCCTGCTCGAGTTAATTTTGGAGGGACGAACGCTTGCCGGCAAGACAGGGAAACTGCTTTCGAACAAGTCTTCCCGACTCGAGGAGATCGCAAAAACGGGGATCCCCGAAGAAAGCAGAATTCTAAAGGTCGAGCAAAGCAACAGCTCGATTATCTTCGACGCCAAGATCTATGTGAAGCTTTTCAGGAAGCTCGAGGAAGGAATCAACCCCGATCTGGAGCTGACGAAGCAACTCACCGAGAAATGCGGTTTCGAACATGTGCCATTTTACCTGGGTGATATTCATTACATTGCACCCGGCCAGGACCCGGCTTCGCTCGTGATGATCCAGTCCTACACGGCAAGCGAACAGGATGGTTGGTCCCATACATTAGGTGCCGTCAGCCGCTACTTCGAACGAGTCCTGGCTGAACCGCAATCCCCGCCGGCTCCTTCGGTCGGTCTCTGGGACGAAATTCCGGCGCAGTTTGCGGACCTCATTGAGGGAGGTCATCTGGACACTGTGCGACTGCTCGGAGAACGCACCGCAGAAATGCATCTCGCCCTCGCCAACGATTCCGAGTCCCCGGATTTCGCGCCGGAGCCGTTCTCGCTGCAACATCAACGTTCCGTGTTTCAGTCTATCCGAAGCGAGACCAAGCACACCGTAGCATTGCTGACTCGAATGGAGAGCCAACTGGAGGAGCATTCAATTGAGCTTGCGGAAGAAGTTCTTCGTCGCGCCGATTCGCTTGGGACCTGCCATGACTACTTGCTGCGCGAGCCGATCGATGCCAATAAAATCCGGATCCATGGCGATTACCACCTCGGCCAGCTTCTGTTTACCGGTAAAGACTTCATCATCCTGGACTTTGAAGGGGAGCCGGGACGCCCGATTGGCGAACGCAGACTTAAACGATCGGCTTTGATCGACGTTGCAGGCATGCTGCGATCATTTAACTACGCGGCTCACCACGGCTTGCTCGAATCGCGCACGGTGCGCCCAATCGACCGGCTGACACTTGAAACGTATGCCGACCTTTGGTCGACGCGGGCAAGTCAGGTCTTTCTCAACGCGTATCTTGAGCGGGCCGGGACCGCTCCGTTTGTTCCGAAAAAGCAGGGGGATCTCCGGTCGTTGCTGAGAAGCTACCTGATCTATAAGGCGTTGTACGAACTCCGGTACGAGCTCAACAATCGACCAAAGTGGGTCGCAATTCCGCTGCGCGGCCTCCTTAGCCTGATTCACGATTCCGGTGTGCAAGCGTTGCCGGTGTGAGCGCGAATTAATTAAGAGGAACCTTAAAATAATGCGTATCAGTCTGGATCGCATATTGTTGTTCGAGTCTGGATAGCGATGAATCATTTTGATTTCGTCATACTCGGCAGCGGAATAGCGGGTCTCAGCCTGGCTCTTAAAATTGCTCCCCATGGATCGGTCGCTATCGTTACCAAGCGACGCGCGGTCGATTCAAACACGGCGTTCGCGCAGGGGGGCGTTGCCTGCGTCACAAGCGCAGAGGATTCGTTCGACCTTCATATCTCTGACACCCTGACTGCCGGCGCAGGGCTCTGCGATAAAGAGGCGGTCAGGACGATCATCACCGACGGTCCTGCAGCCGTTCACGACCTGATGCGGATCGGTGTGCAGTTCGATGAGCGAGTTCTCGAAGGTGGACAGCGCGAACTCGACTTGGGGAAAGAGGGTGGACATTCCAAGCGCCGGGTTCTGCACTACCACGACACAACCGGTCGGGAAATTGAGGAACGGCTGCTAAGCGCGGCGCGGAAGGAATCCAACGTCAGCATTCTCGATCACCACATGGGAGTCGACCTCATCACGACAGGCAAACTTGGCTACACAACCGAGGATCGAGTGATCGGGGTTTACGTCCTCGACGAAGTCTCCGGCAAGGTTGAGACCGTCAGGAGCGACCGTGTGATCGTCGCCACCGGCGGCTGCGGGAAGGTCTATCTCTACACAACCAACCCCGACATCGCAACCGGCGACGGCGTCGCTATGGCGTGGCGTGCCGGCGCGGCGGTCTCGAACATGGAGTTCATTCAGTTCCATCCGACCTGCCTGTTTCATCCGGAGAAAAAATCGTTTCTTATCAGCGAGGCAATCCGAGGCGAAGGAGGCAAACTGGTCGACGCCTCCGGTCGCGAATTCATGGGGAAACATCACAAGCTCGGCGCATTGGCGCCGCGCGATATTGTTGCTCGCGCGATCGATGCGGAGATGAAACGCACCGGCGCAAAGTGCATGTACATCGATATCACGCAAAAGCCGGCCGGCTTTATCAAAGATCGATTTCCGAACATTTATCAAACCTGTATCGGCGTTGGGATCGATATCACCAGACAACCGATCCCGGTCGTTCCTGCCGCGCACTATCAATGCGGCGGCGTAAAGACCGACCTGGAAGGGGCCTCCACGGTGCGGGGACTTTTTGCAATCGGCGAAGTAGCCTGCACCGGTTTGCACGGCGCAAACCGGCTTGCCAGCAATTCGCTCCTGGAAGCGCTGGTTCTGGCCAGAAAATGCGCGCATGCGCTGCTGAAGCCGAAGTACGCGAAGTATCATCAGTCGTTTGATCTCCCGGAGTGGCGCCCTGGCCATGCTCAGGATGTCGACGAAGTTGTTGTCATTTATCACAACTGGGACGAAATCCGCCGGCTCATGTGGGATTACGTCGGCATCGTCCGCACCAACAAACGACTGATGCGCGCAAGCACACGCCTTAGAAATCTGCAGCGTGAGATTCAGGAATTTTATTGGGATTTCAGGGTCACCGCGGATCTCCTCGAATTGCGCAACCTCTGCACGGTCGCAAGCCTGATCGTTGACAGTGCATTGGCGCGAAACGAAAGTCGCGGACTGCATTTCACCTTGGACTATCCGACGACCGACGATCCAAGATTTTTAAAGGACACTGTTTTGCGACGTTATTAAATTTTGTCGCAAACCGTCCCCTGAAACGCTAAGCAAAACGAAATTTGCATAAAATATGGACTTTTTGTGTACAAAGATGCAAAAAACTCTTGCGCAACGATGTGGATTGCCCTTACAAAGGCAGGTCAAAATCTCATGAGGCTGTCAATAATTCTTTCTATTTGTGTTGTTGTACTCTTCGGTGGAAAGGCCCTGGCTCAGTCTCAATACGAAAGTAGTACCGACTTCGCCAAATACGCGATGAAGCTGCGTGAGAACGCACTTCTGAAAATCGAGCCGAAGGTAATCATGTCGCCCACCAAAACCGTGTTCAGCGGTGACGGACCGCGATATCTAACCGGACCATCGTTGATGGGAGGCGGCGCGGCGTTGAGCGGTGGACCCGGACGTTACCCATGGAAAGTGGGGATCGTCACAACAATCTTCTGGATTGGTGAACGCCCGAGCGGCAATAACCCGGTTCCAAATGATCGCAGCTCCTGGGACAGGAATTGGTACTACAGCTACGGCGGTTATGACGCCCCGGAACCGACCTATCGAAGAAATTATATACCGATCAACTTTGTACCGCGCCAGAATCCATTTTATGTGGCTCTACCTTACAACGATGTCGAAGGTGGCCGCACCAAGCCGGAAGCAGCACAGGTCATTCCGTGGTTCAAGCAGGCGTTCGTGCGCGATGGGCAAACGGTCCTGAAGAGCCGATGGCTCGAGATTCGCCACGGGAACAGAGTTTGTTACGCGCAATGGGAAGACTGCGGTCCCTTCCGCACCGACCACTGGCAGTATGTTTTTGGAGATGAGCGTCCGAGACCAAACCTGAATCGCGGCGCCGGTCTCGACGTTTCGCCTGCGGTGCGCGATTATCTCGGGTTAGGCAATATCGATGCGTGCGACTGGAAATTCGTCGAGTTCCGTGAGGTTCCCCCTGGCCCCTGGGCGATGTACGGCGACAATAACACCTTCGTCCTGCTGCGCCGGCAGGGTTACAACGGTGTTGCCGGCGGCACCAGCAATGATCGGTATGCCCGCCGTGTCGTGTTCAAGACCGAGTCGACAGATTAGTTTCCGCCTAGCATTCCGGGCATTCCAGAGATTTTCCGGTCTCTCTAGTTGCGACACTTCCACACACCCTGTAGTCATAGGCACCGTAGCATACGCGTCCCGCGTGTATTCCGTTCGCGCAAACGCACGGCTACAAATGGTGCACTGAATGGCGCGTCGCCAATATTGGATCGCAATGCGTCTATTTAAAACGTTGTTGCAGATACGTACCGGACGTTGCCAAACACGACGCTCAAAGTATTGATCGATACAAGGATCAGGAGATTATGAGATGACAGATTATGTGTTTGGATATGGTTCGCTTCTTGAGCGGGCGTCGCGGACGCGCACAAACCCCGATGCCGTTGGCGCCTGGCCGGCGCGCGTGACTGGTTATTCGCGCGGCTGGTATCACCAGATTGCACACTACGTCGGCAGCACTTGCACCTTTCTCGGAGCGGTGGAAGACAAAGGCAAGACTATGAACGGCGTGATTTATAGAGTTGCGGATATTGAGAGCACCAAGAAGAGAGAAGTAGGCTACACGGCGGTTGCGCTCAAATCGCATGAGATCGAAATGCTTGATGGAGCTGGGGCCTTTGAAGAGGGCAAAGGTGCAAATGTCTATATTTTCGTCAGCAATCCTGACTCGATCTCCAAGACCAAGGCGCCGACCGCCGAGTGTCCCATGGTTCAGTCTTATGTGGATATCTGCATAAACGGTTGTCTGGAAATCGATGCGATTTTCCGCGCGACGAAAGGATCTTTCACTCAGGAGTTCATTAGCTCGACAACCGGTTGGAACGCCAATTGGGTCAATGACCGGATCTATCCGCGCCGGAGTTTATTTACGCTCCCTTTTGCCAGCGACATCGATAAGGCTCTGAAAGAAGGAAATGTGTTGCACTACGTGCAGCTTCATGATCTGAAGTGAGTTTGGCCGTTTCCTGACGCCAGGAGATCATGACACCGCCCGGATCGGTTCGGGTGCGGCAGACTTGAGACTTTCGGGTCGTCCTTAAGCTAATAGCTGATCATGAAACGACCCTCGACATTGCGCGATAGCGAGGGTCAGAAATTCATCAACGCTAAATTTCGAGAGTGCCGTATCCACCGCGGCGTCGATTTGCCCTAGCGTCAGTGGCCACATCAAATGCGGATTCGCCGTCAATATAATATACAAGAACCGCTTGGCATCTGTACCGCCGCTCCGCGGATTAGAAAAACTGCTCGAGTCTGGATCACCTAAAGGGCAAACTTGCTGGTCCACAATCGCCGCAGCCAGAAACATTGATGCTTCCCCAATCTTGTCTCTGGGACCCGCATCTGCCACGATGCCCTTGACCCTTCTGCCGGTCACTATATCGAGCACGATCGTCGGGTGACCCAATCTTGCCCTTCCTAACTTACCTCCCGGGATGACGATATAAGGAATTTTCGTGGCGTCGACGTATCGGCTCGGGTTTGTCTCCGCTTGTCTCGGGTCCTCTAACGAAGTAGTTGACACATAAAAGCCGGGCGCAGGATCGCTAATATTTTGAATAACCGGATTTCCATCGTCGTTTGTGACAACGCCTACCCATTCGCTTCCATCCAGCGCATCCTCATTCACATCCAGGCCGGTATTTTCTGGATTGTAGGCATGGGGCGATCCGTCAGCATCAATGTCCATCCCCGCTCGGTAGAATACTGCAATGCCACTCGCCAGTTCCGAAACCTGCACTCCAGCGATCTCAGCAATCACGTAACTCTCCCCTCTCGGCGGAGGAGTCCCCCTGGAAATAATCGGTTTAAAACCGCGACCAATAGCGACAGCAAGCGTGGCGTTCCCCACGATACCGTCCGGTGTTAGCATGTTTGCATTCTGAAATGCCTCCGTTGATGCTTGCGTGTCAACGCCAAAAATACCATCCACTGACCCGACCGGATATCCGATCCTGTTCAAGAAACTCTGCCACAATTCAACGTCCACTCCCGTTGAGCCTACCTCGAGCGTTTGCATATGAGTCCCATGATTTTACTCTTTTTACGTGACTTCCTTTCCGACTTCTACGAACAGGCTACACGATTATGAATAATGACAATGTCTTACCAGAACTGCTACCGGAAATGCAATTTCATAACAAGGCCGCATGCCCCCCGATTTGAAATGCCCTCCTTGTCGGGTGCCGGCGACGTTCGTCATATATTCATCTGTATGTGAACAATAATGGTTGTGCCGCAACCTGCCGCAGTTTTGAGCACAGAATAGCCCAGGGCTTAAGCCCATAAGCGCTAACTTAAAATGGCAGCGGTCTTAAGCGCCGAAGGCGCGAGTGGAGAAAAGCCTGGGGTGGAGCGCAGCGGCATAAGCGCTAACTTATTGCAGCAGCGGGAAGGCGCCATTACGCATTTATCCCGGAGGGATCAAAGCGAAGGTAGCCTGGCACGAAGTGCCGGGACTGGAGTTTGGACGTTTCGAAAGGGACACTCCGTCGCTTGACCGGTGTAGCGTCATGGTAGGGTCACGCTTCCGCGTGACCGCGTGGCGATACCCCAAAAGCAGACTTGATCAACGTTGCCAGTTGATCTTTCGGAGCAACGCGTTGACTTAATTGAAAATAATTTATTCATATTTTCAGTTTGTTTTGGGTACAGCTCCTTCTCACAGCGAATCGGGGCGGGTCTTGTAAAAAAGGGCGTGCTACCGGCCCTGCCGACGCCAGGTGTTCAAATCGGGGTTTCTGGTGGTAGGGCTTTTGGGGTATCGCCACACGGTCACACAGGAGCGTGACCCTACCATGACGCCACACGGTCACGCACGGAGCGTGACCCTACCATGACGCCACACGGTCACGCACGGAGCGTGACCCTACCATGACGCCACACGGTCACGCAGGAGCGTGACCCTACCATGACGCCACACGGTCACGCAGGAGCGTGACCCATCCAGGCACTTCGTGCCAGGCTACTTTCATTTGGTCCCTCCGGGACAGGATCCACTCTTTCGTTGTAAAATTTTCCTTAAGTTAGCGCTTATGGAGCGCAGCGGAGCCTCAGGAATCAATTAAAGCAGTGGCAAAGCGCTGAAGGCGCGGCAGAATAGCCGTTCGCGGGTGTGCCGCCTCAATCAGGAATCTGGTTCATCGTTCTGGTTGCGCCTTCAGCGCTCGCTCGAAGAGCCTCAGCGTTGGACTCGCTTACGGAGAATGCGCCGTAGCCGTTTTGCCACGCGAAACCGTGAACACCCTTTTCTCCTTTAGACGCTTGGATGAAGATGCGCAAGGAGATCTATGCCTACATTTAAGTCAACGCGTGGTTGCGAAAGATTGGCTGGCAACGTTGATCCCAGGGGTTTAACCCTGGGAATTGGCACCCAAGACGACGCGTCCTGAAAGGACGTCAGATCGTAGGTTTCTGCTAGCCATTGTAATCAGTCTTCCGTTTCGTGTGATTTCAATTTCGTTTATCTTCAGTGCAGACGCCTCCCTGTCGCCGCTCCATAAAACGGCGAATATGGGAAGCGACCGGTTAGTTCAAGGGCTATTGCGATTTCCATTCCGCAATCGGCGAGGACGGTTAACTACAATCCCCTCCGCTATGTAAGATAGACTAACCGGAAGCACTACGAAATAGGTAAAGGCAAACAGTGACAATAGTTTAAGTAAAATTGTAAAGTTCATTTGGTCCTCCACGATGTCCCTTTATCGGCAAGTGTATCGTCTGATTTTTGGTTGCTGTATGACTCATGTTTTTTTCTTTTCTTCTTTTGTGAGGGGGGCTCCGGTTGATTCCTGAGCTTCAGAAGGAAACGTCGCATGGATTTCCGCAACGGGTCAACAAGTTTTTTGCATATGCACAACATTTCTTCCTTCCAGCAAAATAAGCCGCGAACAATGAGCGGTAGTGCAGCCACCCAGAGAGCAGGCACGTCTCGCCCCCAGTCCGGAAGCACAAGCGTGAACGAAAGATGTTTCTGCGTTTGCACCATGAGATTCCCGGCATGCGGATCGGCGTGGAAAATGGATTCGGGAAATCCGGAAAATAACGGCTCGACGACAAGGCGTTGTGATTGCCGGGATGATAGAGCCGGAGGGCACTCGATCCGAGTTGAATCGGTTCGATTTTTGCAATTTTATTTCGCCATGGCTTTGCAACGAGTTTGCTCTAGATCGGAGCTTCTTCCTGGAGGCGTGAAACGGCTTGACGAGCCTCCCATCGCTGTGTTCAGCGTCGAGGGTTCCTATTTTGCCATCAGTGATGTCTGCACTCACGAATGGGCGCGGTTGTCGGATGGCCAGGTCGATGGGGAAACTGTCACTTGCCCGTTGCACGGCGCTTGCTTTTCGCTAAGTACCGGTGAAGCCCTCTCCTTACCCGCCATCGAACCGGTTGAGACGTTCGCTGTCGTCTTGCAGGGCGACGACATCTACGTGGAGCTTTAGCCTGAACTTGCCATCCGGCCAGTACGTGGTTAGTGCAGTATAGCTTACCTCCCAATCGCCCTCGTCGTCGTCCTCAGCTTTACATTGAACAGGGCGGACCAGAACAACCGAGGGATCGAAAAGCTGTAGTCGCCGTTAGGGAATCCCGCCAGGAAAGTCCGGGCAAAGAACAGAACTAGATAGCTGATGATCAACGCCAGAATAGAAAGACATCGACCCTTCGAGGCTGCAGATCCAAACCTCGATGGCGCCGGCATTAGCCTGTGGGAATTTATTGGGCGGTTTCGAAGGTTCCGGCCAAAGGGGACCTTGCGTCTGCGCTGCCGCTGGAAAGCGCGTGGCCAGAGCGAGCGAAGAACAAAAGGGCGAGTTGTTAGCGCAAGAGGAGAAAAGACGGTACGAGCCACAGCAGGAGCGGTTTGAAACGACGGCGGCTCGGCTGAGTGAGGAGCTACGGTCGGTTTCTTCCGGCATAAAGACTAGATACCACGAGGCCAAGGGAGTTAAGCCGCTGGTCGGCGCGCCGGTGCGCAACGGAGATTTGTTAGTGCTTGGCTCAGAGACCGCCGAGTCGTCTAGATTTGTTGTTAGCGTACAATATTTTACAAACGGAGGAGTGGCCCTTTCAATCTCACTGGCCCTTCGGGCCTCTCCCCGGACCGGGGCTTTTCACGACGCAAAGCCCGTCCATCAGCATCTGCCACACGTCGTCGTACACCGCGTCGATGGCCGGGTCGGCCCACTCGCCGGCGTGGGCCGGGTGGTGGAATCGGGACGTAGCGACCAGCACCGCCCGGCCGGCGGCAACGGGGTCGACGGTGCGGAACGTGCCTTCTTCGACGCCGGAGCGGATGACCATTGCGGCCAGCTCGATCAACTCTTCGACGTGGGCGGCGGCGACGGACTTGGCGTCGGCCGCCAGCGTGCGATAGGCGGCGAACAGCTCCGGGTCGTCGGCGGCCCGCTGGCGTTTGACGGCGATCAGGGTGTCGAACAACCGCCGTAACCGCTCCGGGGCCGGGCCTGGCAGGGCGGTGATGGCCCGAAGCGGGGGCATGGTCGCCTCCACCCACCGGCCGACGACCAGATCCCGCAGCTCGGCCTTGGTCGCCACGTGCCGATACACGGCCGCGTGGCTCACGCCCAGCGCCCGGGCAACGTCCACCACGGTGGCCTTGGCCGGGCCGAATCGGCGGATGACGTCCTCTGCCGTGGACAGGATCCGATCGCGGGTGAGCGGGGCTTCAGCGGGGGACATCTAAACCTTTCGACACGCCGGCTCCCTCTCTTGGTACTCCGGGAGAGTGAACCAGAGAGCCCGCGGCAATCAATGCTCCTCCGCCGCCGCGGCGATCCCGTCCAACTCCGCCAGGGCTTGCGGCGACAGCGTCAACTGCCCTGCGGCAAGGTTCTCGCGCAGGTGGGCGACCGACGATGTACCAGGAATCAAGAGGATGTTGGGCGAGCGGTGCAGCAGCCACGCCAGCGCGACTTGCATCGGAGTGGCCTCGAGCCGGCCCGCGACGTCCGACAGGGTGGACGACTGCAGCGGCGTGAACCCGCCGAGCGGGAAGAACGGCACGTACGCGATGCCTTGCCTGGCCAAGTCGGCGATGAAGGCGTCGTCGTGGCGGTGGGCCAGATTGTAATTGTTCTGCACGCAAACGATGTCGGTGATCGCCTGCGCCTCGGCTACCTGGGCGGCCGTGACGTTGCTCAGGCCGATGTGGCGGATCAGCCCCTTGCGCCGGAGGTTGGCCAGAACCGTCACCTGCTCGGCGATGGACCCCTCCTCGGGGCCATGGCCCGACCCCATCACGCGGTAGTTGACGATGTCGAGCGCGTCCAGACTTAGGTTGCGGAGGTTGTCGTGGATGCCGGCGGCCAGGTCTTGTGGCGAGATGGCCGGCTGCCACGATTTGTCGGGCGGGCGGCGGGCCCCGAGCTTGGTAACGATTACCAACTCCGACGGGTACGGGTGCAGCGCCTGCCGGATGATCTGGTTCGTAGTGTGCGGGCCGTAGAAGTCGGACGTGTCGATATGGTTCACGCCGGCCGCGACGGCCTCGCGGAGGACTGTGATGGCACCGTCGGGGTCCTTGGGCGGCCCCCACACGCCGGGGCCGGCCAGCTGCATCGCACCATAGCCTATCCGTTGAACCGTCAGAGACGTGCCGCGGAACGTGAACCGGCCGCCGAGCGTGGATTCACTGATTGGGTTGCTCCTTTCAAGTGTTGACATGAGCAAGCGTAAGCAATGAGGTTACAGAAGTCAAATAATGAAATCCGTAATCCAGGCGACGTAGCAAGGTTGTCCATCCATCCGCCGTTTAAGAAAACCATTGTCTAAACTTTCGAAGCTAATTCCCTCTTTGGTCAATTGGCGTTTGAGCCATTCGCGGCCGTTCAGATAGAGCTTCAAACCCCAGGGGACGTAACTGCAGACTTTGATGAAGGACTCGCCCCAATCCGCGTCATTCAGTCCTTATCCCCATTACTCCATTACTCCATTACTCCTTCACCCCATCGGTTTGATTTTCGCTTCTTGTGTGCTGATGTTTCAGCGCGGACTTTGATTGATTATGTGGGACACTCCCTGGGAGCACTCGTCGGAATGATGGCCTTCGCCAAGGCCGCGGAGATCGACTGTTTTCTCACGGCACCGCGGGCAAGACTTCGGGCCCTCCGTTTCGGAAAAGAATCGGATCGTCCGGTCATCTGCGTCCCCGGCATCACGTCGAATTCGCGTGCCTTCGCATTTTTCGGTGAGCGGCTTGCCGGAGCCGGCCTGCAGCTGATCGCGCTCGATCTCCGCGGGCGCGGATTCAGCGACAAGACGGGTCTGGGTACCTATGGATGGAAGAACCATGCGCGAGACGTCTTCGGTGCAGCCGACGCCCTCTGCATCGATAAGTTCGACATCATTGGGCATTCGATGGGTGCGTGGGTCGGCATGCAGGCTGTCTCCATGGACAAGCAGAGCCGAATTCGGCGACTCGTTCTCGTCGACGGGCTCGGCCTGCCGAGTGCCTCCGCTGCCCGGGTGATCGCAAGAAATGCGAGGCGCCTCCGGCACGTGTATCGCACTGCCGACGACTACGTGCAAGCAGTTCAGAGTCTGGGCCTCATCTCCCCGTGGAACGAATATTGGGAGCGCCATTACCGTTATGAGTTGGTCGACGCTGCCGGCTGCGTTCGAACGCGCACGAAGCGTCTTGCGGTCTACGAAGATATCGCGTACCCGGTGACACACTCACCGCGCGCGCTGTGGCGCTCTATCGCCTGTCCGGTGCTGGTCGTGCGCGCGGCACGGCCGCTCGCCGACCCAAATGGGTTCGTCATTACAGCCCGCGATCTCGCTAGATTTATGAAGTTAAGACCATCGACAATCGTCGAAGAGATCGATGCAAACCATTACGGAATCTTGACGCACGAGGATTCCGTAGCGGCGATAAAGGGTTTCCTATGTCAAAATTACTGAATTCTGACGAGTCTCTGTTCCCGTTAGCGCGGTATAGCTTGCCTCCCCTTCGTCCTCGTCCTTCGTCGTCGTTCTCGACCTCGCTCTTTGATCGTTGATCTCGGTTGACGTTCAGGTTCCGGTTTTTAGCTGTGCCCCTGTCCGGCAGATCGAAGCCACCACCCAGTTCCAAGAACGTGAACGAGAACGACGACGAGGACGAGAACGACAATACCGCCTATTTTTGCGGGTAACTACTAGCGTTGTGCTGGATCCGGGCTTACCCGGATTAGCTTCTTGCCGAAATTCTCACCCTTCAATAGCCCAATCAGCTCACGCGGCGCATTCTCAAGTCCGTCGGTGATATCTTGGCGGTACTTGATTCTGCCTTCGCTCAACCACGACTTCATGTCCGTGACGAAGTCGGGGAACTGTGAAGCATAATCCAGGACGATGAACCCGCGAAACGTAAGCCGCTTGACCAATATCGCTCGCATCAGTAGCGGGATGCGATCCGGTCCGGGCGGCAATTCCGCGGCGTTGTAATGGGCGATGAGTCCGCAAACGGGAATGCGCGCAAAGTTGTTCAACAACGGCAATACCGCATCGAAAACCAGCCCGCCCACATTCTCGAAGTAAATATCGATGCCGTCTGGACAGGCCGCTTTCAGACGTTCACTTAAATCGGCCTGGCGATGATCGAGGCACACATCGAATCCGAGTTCGTCCTTAACGAAGCCGCACTTCTGTTCGCCTCCCGCAATGCCAACGACCCGGCAGCTTTTGATTTTGGCGAGCTGGCCGACAACCGAACCGACAGCCCCCGAAGCTGCAGCGACGACAACGGTCTCTCCGGGGTGAGGTTTTCCGATATTCAATAGGCCTGTATAGGCGGTGAGTCCTGGCATGCCGAGCACGCCCAGTGCGTAGGAGATCGGCTCTATCGATCGATCGAGCTTTTGTGTCTCCTCGGCCTTGGACAGCGAGTAATCTTGCCACCCGCTTGAAGCTAAAACAATGTCACCTGGACGGTAGTCTGGAACATTGGACTTGACCACTTCGCAAACGGACCGGCCTTCCATCACCTCGCCGATCTCAACGGGTGGAGCGTAAGATGGTCCCGCGTTCATTCGGCCGCGCATATACGGATCCAGAGAGAGGTAAATCGTTCGCAGCAATATCTGGTCGGCACCGGGCTGGGGAATTTCGGTCTCGGCGAACTGGAAATTCTCCTGTGAGGGCTCTCCGCTAGGGCGCGAACGGAGCAGAATCTGGTGGTTCTTCGCCGTCTTTTGCCTTCCGGGCAAATTTTTGGCCTCAAGGTTCATCCACTACCTTTCGTGTAGTGGTTGGACAAAAACAACTTCGTTAATCCTCATGATGCGCTCCACTTGGGTCAGTAACCGATCGAGCAACCGAAAGTTTCCGCCGTCACGCGAATTATTGAGTTCTGATCGATCGGTCCAGCCGGCTGCATCGCTTGAATGGTAACGCGCCGTATCGCATCGCTCTGAAGCAGATGGGACAGCTCAATAAAGCAACTTCCTATCATCGCAAGACCGATGACAAGGAGCAGTAGCAGGACAGATGATTCGATCAGTGTGAACTCGGGACGGGCTTGCTGCCTGGACAGCTTCCAGAGTCGGGATTCAAGTTCCTGATCTGGCTGTGTATCCAGTTTCTTGAAGTGGCTCCTTTTTTCGGCGGGCTGAAGGAATAAGTCAGCTGGCGCAGCGAGTATTGTATTGGCGGACATTAGATGTTTTCCAAATCTGTTGGGTTCATTTTTCTGGACGGATCGCCAGCCTTCATTGCGATCAATAGCGATCTCTTATAGGTGCCGCAGAAATTCTAGCATCGCTCCATTTACCTCCAACGGTCGCTCTTGTGGAGTCCAATGGCCGCATCCCGGCAGAATCAAAGTCTTTTGAAGATTGGGCACGTTTTTCGATAAATTTGCGATTACCTGATCCATTCCGCGGAACGCTAGGACAACATCACGATCGCCGGCAATCAGAAGCGCCGGTACGGTGATCTTCAGTCCCGCAAAGGGTGCCATCAATTCCCAATTCCGATCTATATTGCGGTACCAGTTTAGACCGCCGCGATAGCCGGTTCGCTTAAATTGATCCGCATAGATCTCTAGATCGGTTTCAGTGAGCCACGGGGGTAGGGAAGTCGGATTAGCCCAGTTCGCCATCATGCCACCCTTCCGTGGTACCATAAAAACATGGCCTGCCTGCTCGGATTTGATCGCAGGATGGGGAGCATCGCCGGAGCCCTCGTAAAGCAACGTGCGCATCGTAAGCCGAACGTCCTGTTCGAGGTCCCTTTCAGCCACTCCTGGAGTCTGGAAATAGCTTTGATAAAATACCGTGTCGTCGCTCTCTGGAAAGCCTCTGCTCGGATAATCGGGGCCCCGCGGAATGAAAGGAACGCTCAAGCCGATTACCGCACGAAAACGATCGGGACGGAGCAGAGCGGCATGCCAGGCAACGGGTGCTCCCCAATCATGGCCCGCGATCACTGCCGTTTCGTGGCCCAAGGCATCGAGTAACCCAACCATATCACCGACCAACTGAAGAAGGGTGTATTGGTCGATCGCCTCTGGTCGATCCGTCTGACCGTAGCCGCGCATGTCGGGGGCCACGGCGTGGAAACCTGCCGCCGCCAACGCTGAAAGCTGATGGCGCCAGGAGTACCATAATTCTGGAAACCCATGGCAGAGAAGCACCAGCGGACCTTCCCCTTGTCCAGCCACATGCATTCGAATACCATTTGTTTCAATGAACCGATGGGTTGGTCCCAGCGAATTGCTATCTTGTTCTTTATTAACCATCTTGAGGTACCAAACAGTAAAGACACGTGGGACCGTGCTTTTTTGGACCAGTTGCCGTAATCGTGGTCCGAACTGCGATTGGTGGGGTGAGCTCAGCAAACGGAGATTTACGTAGGCTAAGGCCCGGGCCGGGTGTGCAAGCGCTGACTGATTTCCTGCGTTCAAACGATATCGGAGTCCTGAACATAGCCGGCTTGATTGCTCTTCGTTTAATATGCTATTTTTGCATGTTATATATTACTTTATGAGTAAATCACATGTACCCAAAATTGATAAACATGAAAATATTACATGTAAATTCTTTCATGTTGTATTTTAATCATGTAGATTGCTGGAGGTTCAATTCCCATGAAACTCGAACTACGCCATCTGGTTCTTGTCCGAACGGTCGTCGAAGAAGGGGGACTCACGCCCGCCGGCAAGCGCCTCGGTATTTCGCAGTCCGCGCTGAGTCATCAGCTCCGCGATATTGAAGAACAGCTCGCAGTGTCGCTGTTTCACCGGATCGGGCGACGCCTGACCCTGGCGCCCGCCGGAGATCGAATCCTGCGAGCAGCGAAACTAGTCTTGCCAGAGATTGAACGTGCAGAAGTCGATCTCAGCCAGGACCCGAGCCAAATGGCCGGCACGATCCGGATCGGCGTCGACGACGACAGTTGTTACTGCTGGCTTCCCGGCATTTTGCGGCAGTTTAGCCGTGCGTACCCGAATATTGAGTTGCAACTGGCGTCAGCAATCAGTGAAAAACCTCTCCAGAGACTTCGAAACAACGAGGTCGACCTTGCGCTGATTTCTCAGCCGGCGCGCGAACGGCAGGTCAAACTTTACGAATTGTTCGAAGATGAACTGGTTGCAGTGCTCGCCGCCGGGCATTCAATGGCGAGCAAAAATTATCTTCAGCCGAAAGATTTCAGCAGCGAAATGTTGTTCTGCTGCGGGCGCTATGCCGAAACTCTTTTGTACCAAAGAGTCCTGCGACCGGCCGGAATTCGGCCCAGAGTTGTAATGCAAGTCAATCTCACAGAAGCGGCTCTGGAATTGGTTAAATATGACTTTGGAGTCGCGCTTCTCGCTCGGTCTGGTGTCCCGCGGTACCTGGAAGGCGGTGAAATTCGCGCGCTTCCGATAACCGCCCGTGGGCTGCGCCGCACCTGGCGCGCTGCAACTCGCCCCGGCAGAAAGCCACCCGAATCGCTGACAGCTCTGCTGCAGGCCCTTCAGGCCGGGCAGGGGAGTAATGTTACAGATTTGTGACAGAACACGATGGTCTTTCCTTATTCATCCAGTTGCATACCAATAGAGCGCCGTGAACATCACCAGCGAATTTTGTCGCAAGGTAATCCTATGTTCGATTTCGCTCTCTTTCGGCGTTCTGTTTATATGGATTTCTCGGGCTCAATGTGGACCGCAACCCGCGCCAACTTCACAACCCTCGCCCAGTCCGGGAATCCTGGATCAGATCCATTCCTTCACGGAAGCCCGGGGCATTACGATAAGTGCGGAATACACGGGCGAGGGGATGAGCGATCTTGTCGGCGGAATCAAAACCGGTGCGACCTACGAAGCCCTGTTGCGTTTGGGGCTGATGCTCAACCTGGAAAAGGTCTGCTGGAAAGGAGCAACTTTCTACGTTTCCGCCCTTTACCCGCACGGGGAGGGGATTTCCCAGGATTACTCCGGCGACTTCAATATTGCCAGCAACATCACCGCCTATAATAGCTTTCGCCTGGATGAACTATGGATCGATCAAAAGTTTCTGCCCGACAAAACGCTCTCGATTCGAATCGGGCAACTAGCCTCCGACGTCGAATTTTTGCTTTCGGGGAGCTCGGCCCTCTTCGTGAACGCTGCCTTCGGCACAATGCCGACAATAAGTTTTAACAATAATCTTCCCATCTATCCTTTCGGCGGATTGGGGATCCGTGTTGCCTACACACCGGCGAACGGGTGGTTCGCGCGCGCCGGGGTATTCGACGGGAATCCCGGCAACCCGAGCACCGTTAACAAATACGGCGTTGCCTTCCACCTTAACCTGAGCGCAGGCGTCATTGTTCTCGCCGAAACCGGGTATGCAATCAATTCAAGTGCGGACAGTACCGGGCTGGCCGGCTACTACAAAATTGGCGCGTGGTACGATTCCTATCTTGAGGAAACGCCCCAGATCGGGGGTCAACACAACAGCGACGCCGGAATCTGTGCCATTGTGGATCAAATGATTTATCGAAAAAGCGATTTCGCACCCGGCAGTCTCACCGCCTTTTTCCGAATCTCCGCAGCACCCGACCAACACATAAACCTTGTTCCATTTTATGTCGACGGAGGGTTCAACCTCGATGGCCCATTCCATTGCCGTGACAAAGATGTGTTCGGTATGGCCCTTGGATACACGCGATTAAGTGATCACTTTACCCCGGTCAATACGCCGATCCGGTCAGGACATGAAACCGTCTTTGAGACGAGCTACAAGATCCAGATCAACGATCATCTGTTCCTGCAACCGGACATCCAGTATATTCTCAATCCGGGCGGTTACCCGCATTTGGATAACGCCTTGGTTGCCGTGCTTAGATTCGATTTTACGTATTAAGCGAGCACCCTGATAAACAGGTCAACCTTCAACCTTCTTGGCTACCGGTAAATCTCCCCGCCCGTTCGGATGAATTCTTCGGCCTTTTCCCGCATACCTTGCTCGACTGAACCGGCGTATCCATGTTCGGCAGCATATTTCCGAACGTCGTCGGTGATCTTCATCGAACAGAAATGCGGCCCGCACATCGAACAGAAATGCGCTGTCTTGGCTCCATCCTGGGGCAGTGTTTCGTCATGAAACGATCGCGCCGTTTCCGGATCCAAACTCAGATTGAACTGATCTTCCCAGCGAAATTCAAACCGCGCCTTGCTCAACGCGTCATCGCGCATGTGCGCGCTTGGATGTCCTTTTGCGAGATCCGCAGCGTGCGCAGCAATCTTATATGCAATAACACCCGCCTTGACGTCATCCCGATTCGGCAGACCGAGATGCTCTTTTGGCGTAACATAACAAAGCATGGCCGTCCCGTACCAGCCGATCATCGCGGCCCCGATGGCGCTTGTGAGGTGGTCGTATCCCGGCGCAATGTCCGTCGTCAACGGTCCGAGCGTATAAAACGGGGCTTCATGGCACCATTCGAGCTGTTTCTCCATGTTCTCCTGGATAAGGTGCATCGGGACGTGGCCCGGCCCCTCGTTCATCACCTGGACGCCGAATTCCCATGCCCGCTTTGTGAGGTCTCCCTGGGCCTGCAACTCTGCAAACTGCGCTTCGTCGTTCGCGTCCGCAATCGATCCCGGACGCAGCCCGTCACCGATCGAGAAGCTCACATCATACGCCGCCATGATCTCGCAGATCTCGTCCCAGTGCGTGTACAAAAAGTTCTCCTGGTGATGCGCCAGACACCACTTGGCCAGGATCGATCCGCCGCGTGACACGATGCCGGTTTTTCGTTTCGCGGTCAGCGGAACGAACCGGAGCAGCACCCCTGCATGCACTGTGAAATAGTCGACACCCTGTTCGGCCTGTTCGATTAGCGTATCGCGATAAATGTCCCAGGTGAGCTCTTCGGCGCGTCCTCCCGCTTTCTCGAGCGCCTGGTAGATCGGCACGGTTCCAATCGGGACCGGGCTGTTCCGAATAATCCACTCCCGTGTCGCATGAATGTTTTTTCCCGTCGACAAATCCATCACTGTGTCTGCGCCCCATTTTGTGGCCCACCGCATCTTTTCCACTTCTTCCTCAATGCTCGACGCGACCGCCGAATTCCCGATGTTTGCATTGATCTTCACCAGGAAATTCCGACCGATGATCATCGGTTCGAGTTCCGGGTGATTCACGTTCGCCGGAATTATCGCGCGACCCCGTGCCACTTCATTCCGAACAAACTCCGGCGTGATGGTATCCGGTATTCCTCGGTGCCTGCTGCCGTTTGTGCCCCCGCCAGCCCGATTTTGTTCGATGCCAAGATTTTCCCGAATAGCGATATATTCCATTTCCTGAGTGATAATCCCTTTACGCGCGTACCAGAGCTGCGTCACCGGATGACCGCCTGAAGC
>CAVVPV010000033.1:0-329512 GCA_963750185.1 uncultured Verrucomicrobiae bacterium | reverse complement strand
AACTGATGATGAACGACAGCGAGTCTTTTACGGCGCCAAACGCGCCAACAACCTGCATGAGTCCCCCGAGCCCGATCTCTTTCGCAAAAAAACGCGGCGCCACCACCACGATGGGAAAAATGATCGCAATTTGATTGTATCCCGCCGTAAACCAGGTCAGGCGTTTTTGCCGCTTCACAATCTCCCAGAAGTTTCCGAACAGATTGCGAAAACGCTCTTGAAAAACCCGCTGTTCTGCCGGCTCGCCTCCATAAAATGCAATGTTTTCCGCGTTTTCGCGGAAACGCACGAGGCTGAATCGAAAGTCCGCTTCGAACCGTTGCTGGGCGAAGTTAAGCGGCACCAATGGACGTCCGATTTTGATCGTTAACCATGTCCCAATTCCGGCGTAAACGAGCGCCACCCAGACAAGGTATCCGGGGAGATGTAGCGTCCCGAAACTGCCAAGCGGAATATTCGCAGGCCCGGAAAGCCCCCAGAGAAGGATCATAAACGAGACAAGTGAGACAACCGACGTCAGCAGACCAAGAGTAAGCGTCAGCGCGTAGGAGGTGAACTGATTTAAATCCTCCGAGATACGTTGGTCCGGGTTATCCGTCGCCCCGGCAACTTCCAAATGGTAGTACGCGCGGTCCTTGAGCCATACACCCAAATATTTTTCGGTTAGCCAGCGACGCCACCGGAGCTGCAACTTCTGCGTGAAATAAAAGGCATAAACCGCCATCACGATGTAAAAGGCAGCCAGGACACAGAAAAGGATCAACTGCTGAACAAACGCGCCGCCATCCAATTTCTGAAGAGCATTGTAGAACGCATTGTTCCATTCGTTGAGGCGAACATTGACGTAGACAATCCCGAGGTTGAGCGCAACCACCGCGAGCAGGAAGCCCCAGGCCGACCATTTCTCTTCCGATGTCCAGAACGGCTTCGCCAGCCGCCATGCATCTTTTATCGTGTTCCGCCTTATATGTTCCATCGCGCCGTGTCCCGTATGGGAATGTCTTGGTTCTTATCTTGGTGTTGTACCCGCAGTGCGGCTCCTGTGAGTACCGCTCGCGAAAGAATCAACACCGGTCGCGTGACCGGAAAGTTACTGGAACATTACAAGTCCGTATGGAATCAGAAGCCGCCGCTCTTAGGTGCCATACAGCCGGTCCCCGAAGTCTCCAAGGCCAGGTAGAATGTACTTCCGCGCATTCAACTCGCGATCGAGCGCCGCTGTAAATATTTTGATTCCTGGATCGACTGCTCCGACTGCCTTCACTCCTTCCGGAGCAGAAACAATCGAAACAAGGCTTATATCCGTTGCTGCAGCTCCCTGCGCCATAACAACCTGGATTGCCTGAACAGCCGAGCCTCCGGTCGCAAGCATCGGGTCAAGGATCAGGACCCGCCTGGAATTGAGCGGCGGCAATTTGCAATAGTAGCTTCGCGCGATCGCGGTTTGCTCGTCCCGCTCAAGACCAATGTATCCTACGCTGACGGCTGGGAGGAGATCCGAAAATGGCTGCACCATTGAGATCCCGGCCCGAAGTATTGGCACCAGGACAATCGATTCAGACAGGACACGGCCACGATGCGGTTCGAGCGGAGTCTCAACGGACAGTTCCTCCGTTGCAACGTCACGCGTCGCTTCGATCGCGAGTAAAAGGCTAATCTGGTAAGCCAAGGTCCGGAACGTCGCAGGTTTGGTCGTCAGATCCCGTAAATGCGTTACAACGTGGTCGCCGAGCGGATGATTGAGTATGTGTAACATGAATGCTTGCCCATCCTAGCGTCCGGTCCTCGAAATAACATGAACTTTGTCCTGCATCTTCACGTTCCTCCAGGTGAACCGGCAGCTCCCGCGATACCCTCTATATGTTTTCTGAAATCGGGATCTTCTCCTTCCAGCAAATCCGGCAACGCTTTGCGAAAATCAGATCGGCGACACCATTCCCGCATGTAATCTTCCCACGAAGACCAAAGACGGCGCGTCTGCTTGCTCATCCGTTCTTCGTAAACCAGGAGATATGCGCGTTCGAAGATCGAAACCAGGATTCCGAATAACGCCAGTTTGCGTTCCATCTGCTCTTCGCTTAGCTGGCTCAAAGACGCATTCTTTCTTAGCAATTGAAGGTCGGAATTATCGAGCACCAGCTTCAGAAAATTTGTGTATTCGTCGGATAGCCGCTGATAGATCTCCTCTTCATCGACGTATCGCTCTTTCCTTCGCTCAATTACGAACACAATGATCGCAAATGGGAGCGCAAATGTTTCCACCAGATAGAACGAGAATTCTACAACCTCAATCCAACGCATTCGTTAGTTTCGCCGATGACGTTGGCTGTGGCCAGAAGGAGAACATCCCGACATGCCCGGAATGGACTCGCATCGTTTCGCCGGCTTGCAGGTCGTAGGTCACGACTTCTCCATCCAACTCAACGGGCTTGAATGCACCGAGAAGGCCGCCGCCGCCAAATTGCGCGCCGGTCCTGAGCTGGATCGACCGGCTCATCCAGGAAAGCTCTCCGGACACGGCGACCACACTTTCACCGGGTTGAAGTTGCAGTTCGAAAACGGGCAGCGTTGTTCCAAGGATGCAATGATTCATGTTTGCTTTCCAGGGATTCTTTACCCACTGGGTCCCTGGATTGTGTTTCCGAGTCTTTCTTTCTATTGGATCACATGCTCTTCCTCACATTCTGGGTTTGCTTGACGCAACTGCAACTCCTGACTTCCTCCGTACAACGCACTTTATGCAGCGATTTCAACCGCTTGATCGCCAGCAAAAAAGTTATTCACGCTTCAGCATGCAGCGTTCCACCGGGGGCAAGTTCAAGAGATTTTCGGATTTCCTCGGGACTTTGACCCGCGTTACCTATCGTGGAGGTCACAACTACTTTGTGGACTGAGTTCTGCAGCCTTATTCACAACTTGTGCACAATCCGGCTCTTCCCCCTATAGGCGCATCGGAGCAAAAAGACTTATGAAAGCCTACATTTGGGGAACTTGTAAAGGTAGTCGCGCCTTCCAGCCTATTTGCGGTTTTCGTTGTTTCGGAGGCAATAGCTGAGGTTTCACTATTAGCGGACTCTCTGCGATCACAGTCTGTATTAACTATCGCATTCATGTTGATTGGAGTACCTCCTTGTCTTTTGAATTCAGACGAACGCACAGTTTCGTTTGAATAGCTCTATCCGTCGAACAGTTGGGAATGACCGTAAATGGAACTAAAGGAGCATAAAGCGACGACAAGCCCGCTCGCGCTCAAAGCGGTTAACAGCGGGGCGGAACTATTTGGGACCATGAGCAAGGCTGCAGCAAAAGAGTTTGCGACCTTCAAGGACTTACCCTTTGGGATTATAAAGGGCAGTACGCAGGAATCTGCAATAAATTGATTAGACTGGAATGTCGAATAGCTCACGTATGAGCGACATCGCCCTTGACTGGATGGACCTGTTGGTAATTCTTTCTGTACTAGCGGCCTTCGGAACGCTCGCCGGTCTTGGGTCGTGGCTGATACGCAGATTTGCGGCGCCTAAGCGGATTGAGCCTCCGGCTCAACACACGACATTATCGCGCTCCCAGGTCAATATTCCCATGGAGAAAAACACCCACGTCAGTGTGGATGCCGATGGAGCGCAGATTGGACAACGACTTGACCAGGATCTGCCCCTGCCGAAGATTCGCGCCATATGCGTACCGTTGTCATCGGTGGAACCGGACATATCGGGACATACCTCATCCCAAGATTGGTCGCTTCCGGCCATGAAGTATTGAATGTCAGCCGGAGCGTTCGCACTCCGTACCGCAATCACTCCGCTTGGAGCCGCGTGAAAAACATCGAACTGGACCGCTCGACCGAAGAGCGCTCCGGACGATTTGGAAAAGAGATTCGCGATTTGCGTCCCGATGTCGTTATCGATCTGATCTGTTTTACCTTGGAAAGTGCGGAACATCTCGTTTCAGCGCTCCGCGGCGAGATTCAGCATTTTATCCATTGCGGCACGATTTGGATCCATGGACCAAGTGTCCAGGTCCCTTCCACTGAAGAGATCCCTCGCAGACCTTTTGGTGAATATGGCATTCAAAAAGCCGCTATCGAAGAATACCTCCTACGGATGGCGCGTCTGTCGGGATTCCCGGCAACAAACTTGCATCCAGGGCACATCGTCGGGCCGGGATGGGTGCCGCTGAATCCGGCCGGGCACTTTACCCCAGACGTTTTTCAACGGCTTGCCGATGGTCTGGAGTTGAGCTTGCCAAACCTCGGGATGGAGACCGTCCACCATGTACACGCGGATGACGTTGCCCAGGCCTTTGCGCAGGCAGTCTCCAATCGAAGCGTTGCGGTAGGAGAGAGTTTTCATGTGGTCTCAGCCGCCGCGTTGACTCTGCGCGGGTATGCCGAAGCTGTTTCCGCCTGGTTCGGGCAGGAGGCCAGGTTGCGATTTTTATCATGGGACGATTGGAAACTGACTGTTTCCAAAGAAGAGGCGGCTGCGACTTGGGACCATATCGCTCACTCTCCGAACTGCAGCATTGAAAAAGCCCGAAAACTCCTCGATTACCGGCCCCGCTACAGTTCGCTGGAGGCCGTGTTCGAATCTTTGGCATGGCTAATCGAGAACGGAACGATCAAAGCACAGGCGGCCACAGTTTAACATAGTCGATACCTGATACCTATTTCTGCGTGAGCCCACGGATCACCGATCCGATGATTGCACCGGCGCCGACATCCTGCGCCGACTCGCCCGGACTAACGAGATACGGACTAAGGGCATGCGCAAGGTTCGATAGCGGAAGCGATTGAAGCCAGATGCGGCCTGGACCGGTGAGAGCCGCCAGGAAGATGCCGTCACCGCCAAACAGCATATTCCGAATACCAGGGATTCGAGTGATCTGAAATTGGACACTCGCTTCGAACATCCCGACATGCCCCGGATGGACTCGCATCGTCTCGCCGGCTTGCAGGTCGTAGGTCACGACTTCTCCATCCAACTCGATCCACGCGTGACAATTGCCCCCCAGGCGTTGAAGCAGGAATCCATCCCCTCCAAAAATACCGGCTCCAAGCGACTGCTGGAAGCCAACGCCAAGATCCACCCCCGGCGTCGCGCACAAAAAACCGTGCCGATGAATCATGTAGGTCTGGCCTGGGTTGACTTCAACTGGCAGAATATGGCCCGGTACCCGGGTGGCGAAGGCCAGCAACCCAGGCGCACCCTGGGCCGAATACTCAGTCATGAAAATCGATCCCCCGCCAGCAACGCGCTTGAATGCACCGAGAAAGCCGCCGCCGCCGCCAAATTGCGCGCCGGTCCTGAGCTGGATCGACTGGCTCATCCAGGAAAGCTCTCCGGACACGGCGACCACACTTTCACCGGGTTGAAGTTGCAGTTCGAGAACAGGCAGCGTTGTTCCAAGGATGCGATGATTCATGAAAAGTTATTCACACGTTAGCATGCATCGTTCCACCCGGGGCAGTTCAAGAGATTTTCGGATTTCCTCGGGATTTTGACGCACTTTATTTATCCTGGAGGTCGCAACTACTTTGTGGACGGAGTTCTGCAGCCTTATTCACAACTTGTGCACAATCCGGTTAGAGCTGAAACGCGGAAATCCGACGCTCTAAAATCATTTATTGGCGCGTTTGACGGAGCGTCCACCCGAAAGTAGTATGGAGGATCCGCGTCACTTCCGCAATTGTACCTGCATGGAAGCGCATATCTGCATCGTTCTCGGACCCGGTCGGTCCCGCTACTGTCTTGAAGCCGGCGGCAAGCAGCTCGGTGATTTCGAATTCCCGACCCTGTTCGATGCGCAGACAGCCCGCGATTGCCTTCGCGGTTTAGAACTGACGGCCGATGAGGCTTGCCAAGTTCTGCAGGCATTTGCCGACATCCCACCGGATGCGCCGGGTGTGCATTCAGATAAAATCGGCCACCAATGATCCGTCTGGGGTATTAGCCCACATTCGGATGCGTGGGGACGAAAGCGATGGTGCAATCTGGCGCGCCGCATCGTCAGACGTACATTATGCTCGGATTGAGGTTGCTGGCCGGGCCTCGCGAGATGTACTCTAAATCGCAACCCCCAACCCCGCGCAGCGAATTATTACAACAATGAAAGCCTTTGTTATAGGCATTGCCGTAATCTTCACATCCTTTACGTGCGCCGTAGCCAACGTCGCTCTCGGCGTCTATGATTTCGCCGGAGGATTTGAAAACGCTAATTTGGATATCGAGAATCAGTTTATCTCCTGGTGCCAGTACCAGCCCGGGACTGTTTATAATGCGATCGAAGGAGCCGCTTCTCGCCGCCGCGAACTTTTGCTTACCTTGGAGCCTTGGTCCGACGACTTCTTCAAGTCCAGCCTTTTGAAGGACGTTGTGGCCGGGAAACACGACGCCGTGCTTACCGTCGTCTGCGAGGATATTCGCCGTGCCGGTCGTCCGCTGTACGTTCGTTGGGGACACGAAATGGAACAAAACTTTGGACGTTATCCATGGTCAACAAAAAAGCCCGCTGCTTACATCGCCGCCTACCGACATGTGGTATTGAAGATGCGCAGCATGTTGCAGGGGGTTCCGGTAAAGTTTATCTGGAGCCCCGCGGGTGACGCTAACGCTCTGGCCTATTATCCAGGCTCTGACGTGGTGGATGCGATTGGCTTGAGCGTTTACTCCTACGCCCAATGGGATAGATGGATTTACGGTTCTCCACAATCCTTTAAACAGTTAATGGACGCTAAGTACCACGTCGCCTCCCTTTGCAGTCGAGAGAAGCCGGTTATTATTTGTGAGATGGGAGCGTATTCCGCATCTGATCCAAGCTACAAGGCTAAGTGGGTTGCCGACGCTCTTTCCGTAGCGAATGCGCATTATTATCCGCAGTTAAAAGGGCTCGTTTGGTTTAACGCTCGGGACCCCGCCTCTTGGGGATTTGCCGGGCGCCCCGACTTTCGCGTGTCTCCTGCGATCTGGCGTTAAATGGACGGACGCATTCTATCGTCTTTCCGACTTATCCAAGGCGCTTTGCGGGGATACGCGAAAACAAGAGGAGCGGCATCCTCCGGGCGGCCCATGTTTCGTAGCAGCAACGCGTAGTTTTCCATGGAAATCGCCAAATCGGATTCAACTTGGGCTCCAGCAGTCGCTCGCACAAGAAGAACTCGAAGCGGCGTATAGTAAGTATCTAACCATTCGCGTCGTGGGAATGGTCAATGGTGTTGAAAAGCGAGATGAAAAGTCTGTCTCAGTAGTATCTGGTGGAGTTGAGAATATCGAATTAACGCTGGTCTCCAAATTCGCCATTCTCCACTTAGCAAAATAATCTCCATCGCCTAAACTTTTTTACTTGCCAGACCACCTCAGATACTCTCCTACCAGGGTTGGCCTGTGGATATGCTGGCCAGGCAGGTCTAGAAATGAATGATTTTTTCTGAATCTGTGCGAAGTGAGATACGAAGGCTGCTTTACGATGAGGATTCCGTGGCCATTCGTCGGCGCCGTGAAGTTGATCAGACTATCTGCGGCGTTCGTTCGCGCCGGCGTTGCAGCGCTGGCTCTTGTGAGCAGCGAGAAAGTTCGGTCAAGTGACCCATTGGGCACGCTTGTCCCGACAACTGTCGAAGTCCCCTCTCCGCTTCGACGTGCTCCATTCAATCGAGAGCGGCAATTACTCGTGCCACCGGGGTTCACGATCTCCGTTGTCGCCCGAATCCCGAGGGCGCGATTCATCTTGCCGGTCCCAGCCGGTGGATTCCTCGTCGCACAGCCATACAGCGGACGGATCACGCTCGTTCGATCTGGAGCCAACGGAACATCAAGCGTCTTCACCTTGATCGATGGTTTGCATCAACCGCAAGGGATGGCTCTCCATTCCATCGCCGATAAGCTCTATCTTTATGTCGGCGAATCGAACGAGGTCAGCCGTTTCGCTTTCGCCCGCGACGGTACCAGTGCTGGCGAAAAGACAGTGATTGTCCCTAACCTCCCGGACAGCAGTAGCCCGGTGCTTCGGGGATACTATCGCCATGAGTTAAAAAATCTTGCGATCGGCCCTGACAACAAACTGTATGTCGATATCGCATCCTCAACCAATGCCGACCCGAAGGATACGATAAGCAACCCCGTCCGCTGCGCAATTTACCAGTATGATCTCGATGGCAGGAACGCGATTGTTTTTGCCCGCGGTATACGTAACGCGGAAGGGCTAGATTTCGTTCCTGGGACAGACGAGCTCTGGGCGGCAGTCAACGAACTGGACGACGTTCGCTACCCCTTTCGGAACAGTTGGCGCAACAGCGGTTCGATCGATTATGGAAAGCTGATTACCTCCTACGTTGATGATCATCCTCCTGACGAATTGATCCACGTAAAGGAGGGAGCGAATTATGGCTGGCCTTTTGCCAATCCGAATCCGGACACTCCGAATGGCCTCGACGATATGCCATTCGCTCCAAACTACGAAACAAACCCGGACTGGAGCAGGTATCCAGAGAAAATGTTTACGCGCGTCGACAAAGGGATCCAGGCTCATTCAGCGCCGCTTGGAATGGCCTTTTTGAAAAACAGCCGGGTTCCAGAGCCGTTCCGCAACGGCCTCGCTATTGCATTTCACGGGTCCTGGGACCGGAGCCGCAAGACCGGATACAAAGTAATTTTTTTTCCGTGGCAGAACGGACGCCCGAGCCGGCAGGTTGACCTCGTGAGCGGATGGCTCAACGACGAATCTCAGAGCCAATGGGGACGGCCGGTCGATGTCAAACCCGTGAGCGACGGCTCTCTTCTCATCTCCGACGATTACAGCGGCACGATTTATAGGTTGGCACCGGCGGAGTGACCGGTGGCGGCCCATAAGCGCTAACTTAAGGAAAATCTTACAACGAAAGAGTGGATCCTGTCCCGGAGGGACCAAATGAAAGTAGCCTGGCACGAAGTGCCTGGAAAGAGGATAAAAGTAGATCCGTCCCGGAGGGACGGTTGATCTGCCTCACTAGTCCCAGAGATATTTTTCTTCGGATGAATTCCGTTTTGCTTTGCGATACCACCGAGATAAGGCCAGAGGCGCTATCGGATCTCTGGGTTCAAGATCGGAACCCGTTCCTTGGTGCTAAAGACACAGTGGACGTTTAGACATGAAAAGGTATTACCCATGGTGGTAATCGTACTCAAACCTCCCGAATGAGAGAAACATTATTATTTGATGTGTTTTTGTTTCGCCAAGACCGAGGAAAGGAGAATGACATATTTGCAAGAAACCTGATCAACCGTCCCTACGGGACTGGACGTGCCTTTCTTCTTTTTCCCGGCACTTCGTGCCAGGCTACCTTCGCTTTGATCCCTCCGGGATAAATGCGTAATGGCGCCTTCCCGCTACTGCAATAAGTAAGCGCTTATGCGGTGACGGCCCTTCATCGCTCCCTTTTGCGCTTTCATCCTGTAGCACTTGAGCTTGTCGCTGGCGAAGCTGCTCCGCAGCTTCGGCAAGCTGTCAGTTTTGCGCAGTCCAAAGCTCGGCAACTGTCTTGTGCTGGGTCTTCCGCGCACGCCATACCGTGTCCGAGAGCCGAGCCTTTCAAGTTTGCACCAGAATCGTTTTTGAACCTCAGAACGCTTTTTTGAGGGATCGGACAGTTTTTCTCGTTGAACTAAATAAGAACGGCTCGCATGCCGGGGACTCAGTGTCCTGAGTGTGCCAACTCGTTCCTCGCTGATTGGACAAGGACACAGATCTTCAACTTCGAAACGAGAAGCAAAGGACTCAATCAACATCTTATGGACGCTTACAAAATTGAATACCTGGAGGCCAAAATAGGCCGATACGGTACATCCCAAGCTTCACGATCGATTCAGAAGATTTCCGCAGGGATCAGCCTTGTCATTCTTGCGCTAGGATTTTCATTGATCGGTCTCCTGTCGCTTACCCACGGACCACTCTCCGGTGATTCGCCCGCGTTCAGCGCGATTAGCTGCGTTCTAGGGGCATGGGCCGGTCTCGGAGCAGGCAGCATCTTTTTCGGGGCCGCCTTCGTCTTTTGGCGCCGCTACACCACCTAGCCTGACCATCTCATCTGGCCCAGGCCGGATGAGATGGCGGTATTCGGAATTGGCAAATGTCTTCTCTCGTGACAAGAAGGCGGAAACCTATGTCGTTGAAACCAGCAACGAATTGCAAAAGGTGCTGGACTCTCCGCATTCGGGCATGGCCTTCGTGGAATGCGTCATGGATAAGTACGACGCGCCAATCGATTTGATCATCGGTGACCACGCGCTCGCCGATTCCGATTACGGCCTGTTGCCGATATAATGGCCATGATTACTGATCAAATGATTACTCGAGCGATCACGCTTGGAATCGAAAAGGATCATATAACCGAGCTTTCGGATCTATATCGTTTTGACAACTCTGCGAAATTTTACGAAAACTACGCCCGGTGGAATGACGCGAAGTTTCTTTTGGTTTTTGGGGAAGACGGGGCTTCGGGCGCAAGATGTACGGAGTTGATCCAGAGACTTATCAATAGGAACCTACTTAAGCGAGTCTTCTATGTTCCGGTGAAAGAGTTTCCTCCGGAGTGCAAAGAGACTCTAGTCTCGCTAGGCAAGCCGGAAAACGCTGCCGAAAGGGCATCGATAGAGACTGAGATCGCCGGTCGGATCGCTTCTGAACTAAGTGAAAACGTCGAGCCGGATTTCACAATTCTGCATACATATCAAATAAAATCTGTTCGAGAGGCGTCTCGAAACGATGAGGCGAGCATCTTAGTGGAGAAGTCACCGAACCTTCCTGGAAAGTTCGAGGAAGAGTCCGTGCTTTTTTCCTCAATCAATGAACGATTCTCCGATCAATATGTGGAAATATACGCGCCAATCTCGTGGAATGACCACGCAGATCGGACGAGACGACTGAATAAGCTGGCAACTGGCCTCAAAGACGCTATTACTACTTGTACCAATAGTGTTCAACTGAACATGCCAATATGAATCCTTACGATTTTGTTCAGCTTTCCCTACTGGCAGTTGGGGATGAGATTAAGGGGCGAACGAAGCTCCAAAAGACAATTTACTTCCTGGGCGTTTTGACAGGGACGTTGGCCGAGCTTGGATATCGGCCCCATTTCTACGGTCCGTACTCGGATTTAGTTGCAGCCTCCGTAAATCGATTGAAGGCCTTGGGTTTCGTGACGGAGAACACATTCGGTGCAGGCGCTGTAGGATCCAACGGATTTGAGATTAACCGACACGACTTCAGGTTCACAGAAGAGGGCAAACAAATTGCGCAGAAAAAGGCGGAGGCGAATCCGACAGACTGGCAAAAAATCAAAGCGGCGGCAGACAATATCCTCAAAGCCGGAGACATTGACTATATGGAAATGTCGGTCGCGGCGAAGACCTTTTTTCTTCTCTCTAGCGTCGGGAAGGCCGCGACTCCCACTGAAATAAGCGATTCCGCGACTAAATTGGGCTGGAGCCCAACCCCAGAGGAGGTGAAGGAATCGATCAATTATCTGCAGAGCCTAGGCCTAGTTTCGATAAAGAGCAAAGGCTCCTAATGCCTTCAAGGCTCCTTTAGGGAATAATACTGGCTGTATTCCGGCAGTCTAACTTATGGAGAGCTTCTCTCCCAGGGATAAAAACTTATACAACGGACTTATAACCATTACTTTATGCCGAGGAGGGGACTCGAACCCCTAAGGATTTCTCCACCAGATCCTAAGTCTGGCGCGTCTGCCAATTTCGCCACCTCGGCTCGGGAGGCCCTAGTTTGCCACAAAATACGAAAATGCCAATGCCGGGAACATGGTACCGGCCAGTTTGATCGCGTTTGTCCGCCGTGCGGTTGCGCTTCTTAGTGGACGCACATCCACAAAGAACACAGGCAAGATGCCTATGCTCCTTTGCCGGTGGAATTAAAACCCGCTCTCTGTTCGCCGGATTCAGGCCCTACTTCGCCGAGGCTTCGTAGGGCAAGCCCCCAATGCCGATACCCATTGAACGACATGGCAGGCGCAAGTAGGTTCAATACAATGCCGACCGATTCTTTCGTTCATCTGCACCTTCACACCGAGTATTCCCTGCTGGACGGCGCGATTCGAATTCCCGATCTCATGAAAAAGGCCGCCGGTTTCGATATGCCGGCTGTGGCGATAACAGATCACGGGAACATGTTCGGAGCGATCGAGTTTTACCAGGCGGCGTTGCAAGCCGGCGTCAAACCGATCATCGGGTGTGAGGTCTACATGGCGCCCGGTTCAATGATCGACAAAAGCGCGGCGTCCGCGCGCGACGCAGCCTACCATTTCACGCTGCTCGCGAAAGACCTGCAAGGGTACGGCAACCTGGTAAAGCTTGTGTCTGCGGCGCACCTTGAGGGCTTTCACTACAAGCCGAGAATCGACAAGGAGCTCCTCGCCAGACATAGCGCTGGGTTGATCGGGATGAGCGCGTGTCTAAAAGGCGAAATCAACGTTGCGATTCAGGCCGGCGACTTAAATAAGGCCGAGAAGTCTGCAGCGGAATTCAGAGACATTTTTGAGCCGGATAACTTTTTTCTCGAACTCCACGACCACGGAATCGAGGCGCAGCATTTGTGCAACCGGGTGCTTCTGGAGATTTCAAAGAAGCTTGGGATCCCGCCCGTGGCGGCGAACGACGTCCATTTTCTTGAACGTTCCCACCACGAAGCGCACGACGTCATGATTTGCATCGGGACAGGGTCAATGGTGCACGACGAAAGGCGCATGCATTATCCGACCGAGGTTTACTTCAAATCGGCCGACGAAATGCGCACGCTCTTTTCCGAGGTCCCCGATGCCTTGACCAACACGCTTCGCATCGCGGAAGCTTGCAATCTCAAACTCGATTTCGGCGTCTCGAAATACCCGGCGTACACTCCCCCCGAAGGAAAGAACCGCGAAGAATATTTGCGAGAGCTTTGCGCAATCGGACTGCGGGAGCGGTATGGGGAACGAGCGGATACCGACCCGGAACTTCGGCACCGACTGGACTATGAGCTCTCCGTACTCGAGAGAACAGGCTTTGTCAGTTACTTCCTGATTGTTTGGGATTTCATTCATTACGCCAAGCAGCACGGCATCCCGGTCGGCCCGGGACGCGGATCCGCCGCTGGTTCGCTGATTGCGTATGTCCTGGGGATTACCGACCTGGACCCCTTGCGCTTCGAATTGATCTTTGAACGTTTCCTGAATCCGGAACGCGTAAGCCCTCCGGATATAGATGTTGATTTCTGCCAGAACCGGCGCGGTGAAGTGATCGAGTACGTACGCGACAAATATGGCGCCAGGGCAGTCTCCCAGATCATCACATTCGGCACGCTCGGGGCAAAAAGCGTTATCCGCGACGTCGGACGGGTGATCGGCCTGAGCTATTCCGACGCCGACCGTATTGCCAAGATGATCCCGAACGAGCTCGGGATAACGCTCGAGAAAGCAGTCGACAAGAATCCTGAACTAAAGCAAGCGGTCGAAACTGAAGAGAGCACTCAGCAGCTCTGGAATTACGCGACGGTCCTGGAAGGGCTGACGCGAAACACCGGGATTCATGCCGCAGGCGTCGTTATCGGCGATCGACCCCTTGACGACTACGTTCCGCTTTGCCGCGGGAATGACGACGAAGTGGTCACGCAATATGCAATGGGACCGCTGACGGACCTCGGCATGTTGAAAATGGACTTTCTCGGACTGAAAACGCTCACGGTGCTAAATGACGCCGCAACGTTGATCCGGAACAAACTGCCCATGTTTTCCCTGGAGTCCGCGCCCCTCGACGATCGGAACACGTTTGACCTGTTGAACCGAGGCGAAACGATCGGCGTGTTTCAACTGGAATCCGGCGGGATGGTCAATCTGTGCAAGCAGTTTGACGTCAACAGCATCGACGACATTATCGCCTTGATCGCGCTCTATCGACCCGGCCCGATGGAACTGATCCCGGATTACATCAAGCGGAAAAAGGGTCAGACGAAGATCAAGTACGAGCACCCTCTGTTGAAGGAGGTTTGCGCCAACACCTACGGGATCATGATCTACCAGGAGCAGGTGCAGCGGGCGGCAAATGTTCTTGCCGGCTACACGCTCGGCCAGGCCGATCTTCTCCGCCGCGCGATGGGCAAAAAAGACAAAGAGAAGATGGCCAAAGAGCGCGTAAACTTCATCGAAGGCTGCAAGCGCCTGAACGGAATCGACGAGAAGAAGGCAAACGCAATCTTTGATCTGCTCGAGAAGTTTGCAGGGTACGGCTTTAACAAGAGCCACAGCGCGGCGTATGGCTTGATCAGTTATCGCACGGCGTACCTGAAAGCGAATTATCCCGTAGAATTCATGGCAGGGTTGCTGAGCAACGAAGTGAACAATACCGACAAGATCGCGGTTTTCGTTTCGGAATGCCAACGCCTCGGAATCTCAATTTTGCCGCCGGATATCAATCGGAGTCAGCTGAAATTTGTCCCTGAAATCGGAAACGGCCACCGGGCGATCCGATACGGTCTTGCCGCGATTAAAAACATCGGCGAAGCCGCCATGGAAGCCGCGATCGCCGAACGAGACAAGAACGGTTCGTTCAAGTCTGTCGATGATTACTGCAGCCGGCTGGACTCCAAAGCGGTCAATCGGAGGATCCTTGAGAACCTGATTCGCGCGGGCGCATTCGACTTCACCGGCAAAGATCGCGCTGAGCAGTTCGAGCGCATCGACCAATCCTTGTCTGCCGGAGCCTCCGCCCATCGTGACCGGCGGAGCGGCCAGGTTTCTTTGTTTGGCGAGTTAGAAATCGCGACTGCTCCTACGAAGAACGGAGACGCGGTCCATTACACGCCCTGGTCGATCGCGGAAAAGCTTGGTCACGAACGCGACTTGCTCGGATTTTATGTGACCGGTCACCCGCTGGACGCCTATCGGGAACTCATTGAAAGAGATAAATATATCCGGATCAGCAACCTTGCCGACCAGGAGGACAAAGCCATTGTTAAAATTGCCGGGTCAATTTCTTCGTTCGAAAAGAAATTGACCCGCAAAGATGGGAAACCTTTCGCGATTCTTGTGGTTGAAGATTTCACCGGATCCATCGAGGTCATGGTCTGGGGCGAGGTTTACGCGAAGGCAGCAAAGGAGATCGATAAAGGAAGGATCGTGGCGATTACAGGTAAACTGGACAAGCGTGAAGATAATTTGCGACTGGTGACAAACGAAATCGGAGCGATCAGCAAGCATAAGGGAGTCAACGCATTGACGATCGACATCCCGATGGAAAAAGTGGATGAAAAGCGGCTGATCGCGATCCGGGACCTTGTCCGGCAGTACCCGGGAATGCAGCCGCTCTACCTGCGATTCCGTCTCCCGGATGGCCGGGAGGTCCGATTGAAAGCAGACCTGGGCTACTCCGTGCGAGACGAGGAACCGTTCCGTGAAAAGCTCGCCGAGTTGTTCGCTTGACGCGATAAATTGCCGCGCTACTGGGCCTGCTTGCAAATCTCGATTTCGGGTTTACACTCTCGGTTCCTTTTCGCCTGGCTATGACCCCGTTCAACCGAGAGATGAAGATATTTTCAGGATCCGCGCACCGCGATCTCGCCCTGAGAATATGCAAGTCAATTGGCGTCCCGCTCGGCGACGCCGTTGTCAGCTCATTTCCGGATGGTGAAACCCGGGTCAAAATCAACGAAAACATCCGAGGCCGCGATATATTTATCGTTCAGCCCACCTGCCCGCCGACGAACCAGAATTTAATGGAACTGCTGATTCTGATCGACGCCGCCCGGCGTGCGAGCGCCTATCGGATCACGGCCGTGATGCCTTACTTCGGCTATGCGCGACAGGACCGGAAAGATCAGCCGCGCGTTCCGATCACGGCTAAACTCGTTGCCAACCTGCTTGTGGCGGCCGGCGCCGACCGGGTGTTGACAATCGATTTGCACGCGCAACAGATCCAGGGTTTTTTCGATATCCCGGTCGATCACCTGTATGCTGCGCCCGTATTGATCCGGTACATTCGCCAGAAAGGGATCTCGAATCTCGCTGTCGTTTCGCCGGACGTGGGCGGCCTGAAGCTTGCCTCGGCTTACGCTGAAGCGCTGGGCGCTACCCTGGCAATCGTCGCAAAGCGCCGGGTAAGCCCCACTGAAACGGAAGCATTAACGGTGATAGGCGACGTCGACGGCAAAAATGTCATCATGGTGGACGACCTCACTGAGACCGCCGGCACGTTAACCAGCGCGGCAACGCTTCTGAAGAAGTTCGGGGCCAAGGACATCTTAACGGGCGTTTCTCACGCGGTCTTTACCAGTATCGCCCACGAACGATTAGAAAAATCGTACATTCAGGAGCTTATCACCACCGACACGACACCGGTAAAACTCGATCCCGGGTGCAATATCACCGTTCTTTCCATCGCAGAGCTCCTCGCTGAGGGGATAACGCGAATCTACTCAAATGAATCGGTAAGTTCTCTTTTCGAGATCAATGCAAAGCAATCTTAAGCGTCATGGCTAACCAAGTTAAACTCAAAGCGCAGAAGAGGACCGCAATCGGTCGGAATTCGGTAAAGAAAATCAAAGAGCAAGGGCTCGTTCCTGGAACGATCTACGGCTCGCAGGCTCAACCATTGAATCTTCAAGTGGACAGCCGCGACCTGTCGAACGTGCTGGCCCACGCATCGAGCGAGCACGTGTTGGTGGAGCTTGAGATTGCGGACGGCGATCAAAGCACAAACCGACTCGCCCTCATCCAGGAAGTCCAGCATCACCCTCTTAAACGACAGTTGCTCCATGTCGATTTTCATGCGGTCTCGGCCACGGAGAAGATTATTTCGGAAGTTCCAATCGAAGCGGTCGGCGAAGCCATCGGAGTCCGAACGTTCGGTGGATTGCTCGAATATTCGTTGCGATCCCTGGAAGTCGAATGCTTCCCGCAGGATCTCCCCGACATCATTCGGGTCGACGTTACAAACCTGAATATCGGCGAAGCGTTCCACGTCCGCGACATCAAGCTTCCGGACGGAGTTGAATCTATTACGGACGGTGACCTGACCGCGATCAGCGTTGTCGCATCACGAGTCGGCGAAGAGCCCGCTCCAGCTACGGAAACGCCGGCCACTCCGGAAGTCATCACGGAGAAGCGCGCAGACGCCAAATCGGAGACGCCGTCGGCTTAGTTTAGCATGGGTCAACTGCGTCTCGTTACTGGTCTTGGGAACCCCGGGCCCCAGTATACCGGGACGCGGCATAACATCGGTTTCATGGTGATCGATTTTCTCGCGGGAAAGCACGGAGTGACACTTTCAAAATCGGCAGCGTGGAATTCGGAATTGGGAAAATGGGGCGACATTCTGCTGGTTAAACCCCTTAGCTACATGAACCGGTCAGGCGAGGCGGTTGGCCGGTTCGCGAATTACTTCAAAATCCATTCGGAAGAGGTTCTTGTGGTCGTAGACGACGTTGCCCTCCCGCTTGGGCGGCTTCGCCTGCGGGCATCCGGCAGCGATGGCGGACACAACGGGCTGAAGTCGATGATTCTCCATCTAGGGGAAACCTTCATGCGATTGCGGGTTGGGATCGGCGCTTCAAACGGTTCGGAAGAACTGGTCGATCACGTCCTGGGCGAGTTCAATCGGTCGGAAATACTTGCGATCGAAAAAGCCATTGAACGAGCAGCCGAAGCGATCGAACACGTGGCCGGCAAAGGCATCGTGTCGGCGATGACCAATTACAACCGATCGAATAATATTGACACATTATGAATAAACGTTATGAATGCTTGCTGGCCGTTGATACTCGCGGCCAGGAAGACAGCGTGAAAGAGATCATCGAGCGTCTGGAGGCGGAGTTGACCAAAGAAGGAGCCGTGGTCGAACAAGTCCAGAAAATGGACAAACGTCCGCTGGCCTACAGCCCGCGTCACATCGACTCCGCGTACTACGTCAATTTCATTTTCGACGCAAACCCCGCGTTAATCGCAAAGCTCCGCGGCAAGTTCAAACTGGATCCGGTCATATTTCTGCAGCACTACCAGCAGTTGCCGGCCGCTGCGCCTGTGCGAAGTTTTAGGGAACAAACCCGCTAAGACCCAAGTCCTATGGCTAACCTCAACCGCGTACTCTTAATCGGGAATCTCACCCGCGATCCTGACCTTCGCTACACTCCAAAGGGTACCGCAGTGACTGAGATTGGCCTCGCAGTCAGCCGGATCTATTCCGGAGAGGATGGCGAACGAAAAGAGGAAACGACATTTGTCGATGTTACCCTCTGGGCGCGCCTGGCAGAGATCGCCGGGCAATATTTGAAAAAAGGACGCCCTGTTTTTATCGAGGGCCGGCTTCAACTCGATACATGGGACGACAAACAAACCGGTCAAAAGCGTTCGAAACTGCGTGTTGTGGCAGAAAATATTCAACTGCTCGGTAGTCGACAGGAAGGCGAACCGCCGGCTTCGAGCTCGTCCGCTTCTGCGCCGCCAAGGCGCACCTCTGGAACTGCTGCCCCCCCGGCTCGATCCGAGCCGCGCGATCCGGATCTCGACGCTGAGCCCGACGACATTCCGTTTTGAGTCGGGCAGACTTTCTTTGTCACCCTGTTTCGGGAAAGTTCCGGCCGCCGAATGACGGCCCTTCGAACTCTGCTCCGACAGACGAATTATCGATGCAGTTCCCGCAGAGGAAACCCTTCAAGAAATGAGAGGTGGGCGGTGAGGCTCAAAACCTGACGCACGTGTTTCGCCTCTGTTGGATTCAGACGATACTGAGTAAAGTTAATTAAGCCGCGCTGTGGCGACGTAAATCTTCTCCAGTGCTGGGGTCATACAGCCAGCCTGCCCGGATTAATTCGGCTTTGCGCAACGCTGATCGACACTCATGGAGCCGGGCGCCGGCTTCGAATGCCAAACGCGCCAAGTCTTTGTGCTCGGGATGAAGGAAGGCGTCGCCGATTCGAGATTCGAGCCAATCTTCAAACGCTTCTTCAATATCTCTTCGCATAGAGATCACCACTTGTGTGATGGTCGTGTGCTTCTCACCGACCGCCCTTCGCTTCCCGCAGAAGGGCGTCTGGGGGGAAACGGGTGGTTTTTTCGCGGACTCATTTTGCGCAATCCGATTAAGATGCGACCTGAGTCACAAGCGTCTGCGGTCGGCCTGAAGGCCTGTTCGACGAATCATCCTGCGCCTCGTACGAGCGAACAAGCGCCCGGAGATCGAAGCCCCGAAACTCTGCAGGCTCCGGTACAACTGGGTTTCTTTGATAATACCCGTTACGAGTTGCGATCAATGCGAATATTAATGTTTCCATAGTTCTTTTTTCTGTTTTGGTTTTGGTTAATTGGCTCCGGTTGAAGTGCTTCCAATACGGAAATTACCGCACCGTTGCTATCCAACCTGATCTGTTGACTTTTCCTGCCGGATGGCCAGGTACGTCACAATAGCCCTTGGAATGATTACGACCCCGATAAACCCCAGGACGATAATCAAATCGTGGATACCTTTGACGATTTCCATAGTTTCTCCTCATTTCACTGTTCAGGTGCAATGTTGAGAATTCGTGCCGGGGGCACCCTTCTACTGACGGGCATCCCCTTTTCCGATTTCTCTCAGCATCCCGGATTTGACGCCTCTAATCGAAGCGTTTTCCAGAATGCCCAGAAAAACTATTTAGAAATCTGCCGACAAATTAGACCATTTAACCGGTCTGTCAACATACAAATTTCCTAGGCCAGTTCGACTGATATAAGATACTTAAATTCAACAGATTACACTATATCAAATCGGTCATACTGCAATCGGTGATAAGACCGTTTTTTGCAAAATGCTCACCAAAGAACGGTGATTGTTCTCCTACGACCGATAGAGATCTTCGAGCGCACGCCGGGTCTCCTCGAGAATCTTGCTCAAGCGTTCCTCGCGGTCCGGGTCGCCGGCGGCCCATTTGGCAGCCCGGAACGTCGTTTTCACGAGTAGCCCAAGCGGACGGAAAAACGTAAACGATTCGGGCCCGGCCGATTGGCCCCAATCCCCCCAGCGCTCAGCTCGTTTCCAGATTCGTGCGACCGTCTCCTTTTCCTTTTCGAGTTCTACGACTCCTTCCGGCGTCAGTCGATAGGTCCGACGGCCTCCCTGGCTATCGGATTGAATCAACCCTTCGTCCTCGAGTTGCTGCAAAGTCGGATAGACCGTTCCGGCGCTTGCACGATAGAGCCCTCCGGAGCGGTCGGTGAGATCCTTAATGATCTGGTAGCCATGCTTCGGGCCTTCCTCCAGCAGTGACAATATCGCAAGACGAACCTCGCCGAACTCAAAAAACCGGTTTTGAGGTCCACCGGCAAAGCCCGAAAAAGGTCCCCACTCTTCCCAGGGTCCCCATGCACCTCTGCCGTGACGTTTCCAATGTCTACCCATAAAGTCGCGACCGCCGCAGCAGTCTCCCTTTCGCCTGTACCACTCGTAAGGCGGAAATTCCCAATCTCGAACATCTCCAAACGCAGCGCGGAATCGCTGCCAGTACGGAAATAAAGAATACCAATACGATTTCATAAGGAACAAGATATATAGTACGATATATCTTGCATAGCTTTTTTCATTGTCAAATACCCTGGTTGTTTCGCCTATTGGTCCCTCTCCAGTGCGGACCTACCGTTTTCTTAACCAATCCCTTCCCCGGTGACTGAATCCGATTCGGCCTCCGTCCGAATTCGAGGAGCTGAGGAAAAACGAATTATCAAAATAGCCCTGGATCTGGCATCGGAATTGCTGTGTTTTGCTTCACAAAAACGAGATGTCTAGAAGCATTTTTGTATCGCTTGTTTGCATCCTCCCGTTTCTGATGCTTAGCGCCTTCCCGCTAAGTCAACCGTTACACTATCGGCTCGCCAGCGACCGCTCGCTGAAAGGCAAAGGAAAAGATGGCGAATGCATGGATTACGCGCTCGCCTTGTCTTCGCGACTGGCATCAAATGGCATCCACGGCCAACTGATCTTCTTTCGCTGGCAAATCCGCAGGACCGGCACGGAAGGCAGTCACGTCTTTATTGCCTACCGCCTCTCCGATGGCTCCAAGTGGATTGTGGACAACGAGCTCGAGCATCCAAAGCCGGTGCCAACGAATGCGAGCCCAATGCAGCTCGTCTATTTGCTTGCAGGTTCACCATCGGATCCGGTCGATGTGAAAATTCAGGAAGGACTGAACGAACTCAGTTACTTCTAAGCCACGTTTCTCACGGCCCTGCAAGCTTGCTTGGGAAGCAGCTTGCAACGCCATTTACTCCTCGGAGAATGCGGGTTACGTAAGAGCGTGGCACGGAGCATCATCCATTTGGACATGGATTGTTTCTACGCCGCGATCGAGGTCCGTGATAAGCCTGAACTCGCTGGTAGACCCGTTGCAGTGGGCGGTGCACGCGACCGGCGCGGCGTTCTGACAACGTGCAATTACGAGGCGCGGAAATTCGGAATCCGATCCGCGATGCCGACATATCAGGCATTGCAACGATGCCCGGACCTGATCGTTATGCCCACCCGCTTCGAGGTCTACCGCCGTGTGTCGGCAACGATTCGGGAGATCCTTTACCGGTTTACATCGCTCGTCGAGCCGTTATCACTGGACGAAGCGTTTCTGGATGTTTCCATGCGTGGCGAAGAGCCGGCCACTTTGGCTCAAACCATCCGAGAATTGATCTTTGAAAGCACGCAGCTCACGGCCTCGGCGGGGATTGCCCCGAACAAAATGCTGGCCAAGATTGCCAGCGATTGGAACAAGCCCAACGGCCAATATGAAATTCGGGCCGAAGATATTCCCGTTTTCATGGAAACGTTGCCGGTCCAGAAGCTGTGGGGTATCGGCGCAAAATCTGCCGAGAAATTCCAGCGTCTTGGCATCCGTACGTGCGGAGAACTTCAGCGCTGCTCGAAAATCCAGTTACACGAATGGTTTGGAAAGTATGGCCTCGAGCTTTATCAATTATGCCGAGGTGATGACAGGCGGGAGGTGACACCCGATCGGGAACGGAAGTCGCTTAGCACCGAACGCACATTTACGGTCGATCTTACTTCGCCCGCACAATGCGAAGCGCGCGTTCCGAACCTTTTTGAGGAACTGGTAACCGACCTCAGAAAGACAGGGAATAAAGATCAGATCAAATCCTTGTTCGTCAAAATCCGCTTCGCGGATTTTACAAGGACAACGGTCGAACGAGCTGGACAGCCTCTGAACCTGGAAAGCTTTCTCCAACTTTTGCGAATCGGACTGGAGCGAAAGGAGTTAGCAGTACGTCTTCTGGGTCTCGGCGTTCGATTCGGAAACGAATCTCCAGAAAGCGCATCCCAGCTCGAGCTGTTTTAGCGACGACCTGCCTATGATGATGATTCACGCGGCTGCGCTCCGATCAAGCTTTCGCCTATGATTTTCTTTTCGCAATATTTTCCCATAGTTGCCCTGGTTTTTCGTCAGTAATACCATGACGGTATTGAATTCACCCCTGTGGTCATTCGGTGCTACGTGCTCCGCGAGTTTCTTTCGGAAGTCCAAGGCAAAGAGGGTTTTGGCAGCTTTTCAAGCGACCTGTGCGAGAAACCTTGCTGTTGCGCTCTGGAAATTCAACAAAATCGGATTCCCCTCACTTTTGGCGTTCGGTTGCTCATCCGTACTGGCGCAGACGCCCCAGAATTTTCCGATCAATCATTTCATTTATATCATCCAAGAGAATCACAGTTTCGACAGTTACTTCGGTACCTTCCCCATAACTGCCTACCGGATAAAGCCCCCCGGCGATTTCCAAACTTTGTCTTGTGTTCTGATCGTTATGACCGAACATATCGCGTTCGTTTGTTTTTGTTCATAGCGCGTAAGATCGTCGGTTGAATTTTTCAAAGGTGGTTTGAACCCCGGTTCTCGGGAACGGCTTTGTATCTAGCATTCGTTCTATCACCAAAATATGAAACTTTACGTAGGAAATCTTTCCTTTAGTACCACTGACCCCGATTTGAAGGATCTATTCGCACCATACGGAAACGTGACTGATGTGCATCTCGTTACCGATCGCATGTCGGGCGATTCGCGCGGATTTGCTTTTGTCACAATGAGCAGCGCCGCCGAAGGCAAAGCGGCGATAACCGCTCTATCAGGCAAAGACGTTGATGGCCGCAGTCTCACAGTCAACGAAGCCCGCCCGAAGGGCGAAGGGGCGAAGCGCTCTTTCACTAAATCACGCTGGTAGAGACAATCCAGTCTCAAGCAGGCGGGTCTTCTTCTAAATTGGCCTGCCTGTCTATTCCTACGGAGGAATGGCAATACACGCGCCGTCGGCGGGAGACGGCGATGTGATCCATAAAGTCACTCCGCCGGTCCAGACCCGCCCAGCACTTAGACATCATGCCTATTGAGAGCGCAATCGTCATTGAAGGAAGGATCACCGCTGTCCTCCCTGGGACAATGTTTCGGGTGGAACTTCCCAATCAGCATCTTGTTCTCGCCCATATCTCGGGGAAGATGAGAAAGCGGTATATTCGTTTGACTGTGGGAGATCGAGTAAGGATGGAGATGTCTCCTTACGATGTCGGGAAAGCGCGGATCGTTTACCGGCTCTAATTAGCCAAGGGCTCTGCCCTTGATATCCCCAGCGAGAATGCAGGTATCGAGAGCAATCGCACGCCTCAGCGCAGCGCGGTGAACGACGTGATCGCGCTACGAAAGTAAGTGAATGGGCCTTCGGGCAGATGCCAGAGGACTTCGAGACGGGTGGCGACACGGAGGCCTTCCCACTCACGTCGAACTGGATCTCTAAACCAACTTCGGGCTTGAACGACTCCAGCATGGGGAAGTACCACTGCCTGAACGCACCGCCAGTTATTACCGGCCAGCCTTCGCAATAAAATCGTATGGGTACGGTAGAGCAGCTTCGCTGGCAGAATCCAGTTTCGCTACATCTTCCGCCGACAACGACCAACCGGCTGCACCGAGGTTGTTTTCGAGCTGCTGCATCCGGCGCGCACCGATGATCGGAGCCGTCACCCCAGGCTTTTGCAAAAGCCAATTAATCGCCACCTGCGCGGGAGACTGCTTGACACCTGCAGCTACTTCATGGAGCGCATCCAGAGTGCGCCATGTCAGTTCATTGTTGTAGGCACTCCACTTTTCGCCCCAATCCTTTTTCTCCGCGAGTTCGATGCGCGAGCCCTCAGGCGGCGCAGTCATCCCGCGCTTGAATTTCCCGGAAAGCCATCCGCCGCGCAGCGGGCTCCAGGGAATCACTCCCAATCCTTCGCGGACGCAGAGAGGAATAAGTTCCCACTCAGTGCTCCGGCACAATAGGTTGTACTGCGGCTGAAGGCAGACAAACGGTTCCCAGCTATTCTCGCGGCTTACGTCAATCGCTCGCTGCAGCTGCCAACCCGTATAGTTGCTTGCTCCGATGTACCGGACGGCGCCCATGGCAACGAGATCGTTCATGGTCGACAGGGTCTCTTCCAGTGGCGTTTTCGCGTCCCAGCAATGCACCTGGTAAAGGTCGATATAGTCGGTCTGCAAGCGCAGCAGGCTTGCTTCCACCGAACTCAAAATATGCTTCCGGCTCAGACCGCGATCGTTCGGACCGCTACCCATTGGAAAATTGACCTTTGTCGCAATGACAAGGTCATCCCGGTGCTGTTCCGCCAACCACCGTCCGACGATCTCCTCTGATACGCCTGCTGAATAGACATTTGCGGTGTCTATAAAATTACCGCCGGCCGCCACGAAGCGGTCCATCATTTGAAAGCTCTCTTCCTCCGAGGCTTCGTTCTCCCTCCCGAAAGTCATCGCCCCAAGGCAGAGTTCACTCACCTTCAGGCCCGTTTTGCCAAGATGCCGGTAGTTCATACGTTGACCTTTACATCGGTGGTGACCCTCGATTCTGTCCAGGAGCTTTTCGTTCAGCTGCAAGCAGCTTTGCAACCAGCTCTGGAGTCTGGACATTTCGAAGGGTCACGCTCTGCGTGACCGGTGTGGCGTGATGGTAGGGTCACGCTCTGCGTGACCGTGTGGCGTGATGGTAGGGTCACGCTCTGCGTGACCGTGTGGCGATACCCCAAAAGCCCTACCACCAGAACCCCGAGTTGAACACCTGGCCTCGGTAGGGTCAGTCGCACGCCGTTTTTGCAAGACCGGGCCGGATGAGAAGGTCAGGCTAAACACCTTGAAGATTTCCGTTAGCGGGAGGAGTTTTGGATGATGGACCTGCCGTACACCTTTGCGCCACAAGCCCGCCTGCTTGATTTCATGCGACAAGCCGGCGATTCGAACCTGATTAACCTGGCGGCTGGTCTGCCCTCCGTTGACTGCGTGCCAAAAGCCGCTCTCAAGCGAGCCTTCGACGAAACGTTCAACGAGGAGCCGGATTTCGCTCTTGGTTATCACACGCCGGACGGCGATTACGGACTCCGGGTCAAGATCGCTGAGCGCTTTGAGCGAAGAGGCATCAACGTAACAGCAGAAGATCTGGTGATGACGACCGGCTGCACGCAGGCTCTTCATGGAATGATCCGGTTGCACGCTAAAGCCGGAGACGTCGTAGCATGCGAAGCCCCAGCTTACTATGCGACCCTTGAGATGCTCGGTGATACCGGAGTCCGGGTGCTGCCGATCCCGGTTGCCAATGCTCAAGGTATTGACCTCGACCTCGTCTCCACACTGTTTGAGCGATTTCATCCGAAATTGTTCGTCCTCTGCTCGACGCTTTCGAATCCGTCCGGCGCGACAATCCCGAACAACGCGCGGCGCGCACTGGTTGAGATTTGTCGCCGGAGCAACACGCACATACTGGAAGACGAAATCTACGGTGAACTGTCCGAAATCGTCGGGCTGCGCCCGATTCGGTCATATGACGACGGTGACCTCGTCTCGTACGTGACGAGTTTCTCAAAAACCGTCGCGCCTGGAATCCGGATTGGAGTTTGCGTACCGGGAGGAAACACCGATGGGTTCGCACAACTGAAATGCCAGCAAGACATGCATTCGGCGACATTGTGCGAGGTCGCATTTCGAAGATATCTGGAAATCGGCAATCTCGATTCGCACCTCGAGTACCTTAAAACCTTGAACCGACAGCGTCGCGAACTCGCTGCAAAATTAATTCAAGAATACTTTCCGAAAGATGCGGTGACGTGGGTTCCGGAGGGCGGATTCCTGCTCTGGGTGGAGTTGCCAGCGCAGATCGATATCGAAACAGCTTACCAAGCGGCGCTGTCGAGGAACGTCGCATTCAGCCGCGGCAAAGCATTCTATACGAGGCCAGGCGCCAAAGTTAGTGCGATGCGAATCAATTGTTCGCGTCCATCCACGGAAGAACTTGCTCGAGGAATCGAGATCCTGGGAGAGATTCTGTCGCAGCGCTTATGATGCGAAAAATCCTCTTCCACGGCCCTGGGCCTTGGTCCGGCGGCCGCTTGTAAGCATTCACTTAAGCGGGAGTAGGCGCAGCGTCCCGCTTTGCACCTCTTCAAAGGCGCGCAAACAATTTCGGAATCATCTGGTTAGGGGACAAGTTTCCAACGGAGAGAAACACGCGCACGCGGATTGAAGAGGCTGTGAGCAACCAAAGGCTAACTAGCTCGCCGCTTAAATTTCGATTGCGATCTAATTAGATAGATGTCTAATTAGCACTGTGAATGAGACTGATGTCGCGTCGTTGTTGCGCTTTTTTAAAGCGTTGAGCCATGAGAGTCGGCTCAAGCTGCTCGCATTCGTGGCGCAGCGTGAGCGGACGGTCCAGGAGTTAGCCAGGTTGCTTGGCCTTTCAGAGCCCACAACTTCGCACCATCTCGGCGTACTCCGCGCCGCCGACCTCGTCCGGTTGCGCCCCGAAGGGAATCAGCATTGGTACACATTTGAGTTCGCAACACTGGCGCGACTTACGAAATCACTACTTTCTAAGACGGAGGTTGCCCGTTGGGCCGATGAATCTACGGAAGAAGTGCCAAACCGCCTCATTCATAATTTCCTTGGTTCCGATGGTCGTCTCCGCCAAATCCCGGCCGCTCGGAAAAAACGCTACGTAGTGCTAGCTTGGTTGGCAACGCACTTTGATGATGGCCGGCGCTATCGTGAGGACGAAGTCAATCAGATTTTGCAGGGCCGGCACTGGGACAGCGCAACGCTTCGGCGAGAATTGGTCGGGTACAGGATGTTAGCGCGAGAGCGAGGAGTATACTGGCGATTACCCGAAGCGGAGTGGTTGCGAATGCCGTAATCCGACGGAAGACACTTTCCCGGTATTTACAGGCCCGTTCAAATACGGTACGGGGTAAGATGCTTTCGCCCCATTTCTTGCCGTCGGGCGCTCCGCAGAAGCTCGGATTCGATGCCGATCGATTGGAGCGGTTACACCGCGGAATGAGGCAGTTTGTCGAGACCGGGCGACATGCCGGGGTATCCCTGTTGCTGGTGCGCGATGGCCAGATAGCCGACACGTTCGCGACCGGATTCCGGAACCGGGAAACAGATCTCCCGATGACCCGTGACACGATCGTGCGGATCTATTCGATGACCAAGATCATTGTAAGCGTCGCCGCGTTGACACTTCTCGAGGAAGGTAAATTGGGGCTGCTCGATCCGGTGACGGAATACCTGAGCCAATTTCGCGATCTTCGCGTATTTGCTGGCGGGACGGCTCAAGATCCCAAGCTGGTCCCGCTGGAAAGACCATTAACGATCCAGCACCTGTTTACGCACACCTCCGGATTCATATACGAGGCGCCGGGCGAACCGATCGGAGAATTCTATCGTCCCGTTTATGAGGAGCATGGCGAATCGCTTGAGCAGCTTGTAAACGTCCTCGCGCGCCTGCCATTGAAATGGCAGCCCGGGATTCAATTCGAATATGGGTTTTCCACGGATATTCTTGGACGAGTAGTCGAAATCGTCAGTGGCCAACGTCTCGACCAGTATTTGAATGAGCGTGTTCTCGGGCCGCTCAAAATGAGCGATACCGGATACTCGGTTGACGGATCCCGGAAAGAGCGGCTTGCTAAGGTGTACGAACAGGGGACGGATGGTGCATTGCAGCCGGTGCAATCACTTCGAGGAGAATTGGTCGAGGGTAAACGGGACTACCCGGCAGGTGGCGGCGGATTGTTTTCGACTCTCGACGATTATGCGCGATTCGCTCAGATGCTCTGCAACCGCGGTGAACTTGAGGGGGTCCGGACAATTGGACGCAAAACCTGGGAGTTGATGGTGGCCAATCATTTGGCGAACACAAGGATGGGGTCCAACAACTTTGGTCCGGGATACGGATTCGGGCTGGGTGTATCGGTTCGTCTTGATAATGGTTTGGCCGGTACTCTCGGCACGATCGGTTCGTTCGGCTGGACGGGCATGGCGACGACGTATTGCCGAATCGACCCCGTGGAAAGATTCGTTGCGCTTGTGTTTGCCCAACATTTGCCTTATGACCAGCACGGGCTGTTTCAACGGTTTGCGAATCTGACGTACCAAGCCCTGGTGTGAATACCGAGTAGGCGAAGCGTCCCGCTTTGCACCTCTTCAATGGCGCGCAAACCGAGACGGTTCGCCTACATCGGGGCTAGTACTTGCGCTTCGCTTCTGGCGGGGGCTTTTCGATATTGTCCAGGTCGATTCCGCTCTCCTGCAAGGTTCTGAGGATGTTGTCGAGCAGCAGGGGAAGGCCGTCGACGTGATTTTCGCGGTTCAGACTCTTGAAGTTAACGATCTGCTCCCGAACTTTAAGAGTAAGAAGCGATTTGAACTGTTCGACTGGATCGGTCACTGGCGCTTCGGAATCGGCCTTGCGGCTCACAGCCTGGTCGAAGTTGTGGCTTGCGAGCTCACCGAGGGTTTCGCGGAGACTGGCGATGGTTTCAGTCAATCGCGCGTTCTCTTCCCTCAGCTTGCCGACTTCCTTGTTGGACTCAACGGAGTGAGGTTCGCCCTGCTTGGGAGATTGCTGGGATTGCCGAAGTTGGCTTCTCGCTGCTTGCAGTTCATCGCGGAGATCGTCGTACCGGCTCTGAATCTGCTTCAGTAGCTCGGGCAAGTCCCCATGAGACGAGTTCCGGTGTGGTTGTCCTTGTGGTTTTTCCTGTTTCTGCCGGTGAGCTTTCTCGTGCCGGCTCTCGCCGGGGCCCGCATGGCGCGGCTTCTGGGCTTGATGCTCAGGCGGACGACGATCCTGCTGGCGCGGCGGCTGATTGACCTCCCGAGCGTTCGGTTGAGGGGCGACGCCGGTGGCATCTGTAACCGGTTGCTCATTTTCGGATTTGGCGAGCTTAGTCTGAAGGACCTCACTCAACGCCGGTGGCAAATCCTCCGCAGAAAGTTGCTTCTGCCACCGGATGCTCCATTTTTTAAGCGACTTTCCCAGCTCCTGCTGGAGTGATTCCGGGATCGTATTCAGTGGCTGAAACGGCTTTGCCCACTGGAATACGGAGACAGTAGCCGGTGGTGGAGCGCCGGCCATCGACTCGATTGCCGTAAGCGCGATCAGCTTCGCCTCGGCGGGCTTCAAAACGTTGAGGTCAAGCTGTAAGAGCCAAGGTTTATTTTTCCCGATCAGAACACTGTAAAAAATCTGGCGGTCTTTTGCTTGCAGACCGGCTTCGGTCTGGAACGTTTGGAGCGTCGCGACGAGCAACTTGAGAGCGGAGACCGGGTCGATCTTGTGTAGACCGCGCGCAATGCTCAGGCGCATTCTGCGGGATGCTTCGGATTCCAGCGGTTTCAGCGCGGAGAGAAAGCTGCGCTGCTTGGCTGGAGTCAACTGAGGCCACGCGTCGAGAGTGCCGTTGACGGGGACGAACCACGGGAGATCCCCCAGAAGCTCGAGAGCGCCCGACAACGGTTTTCCGCCGAGCGTAACCAATTCTTTAAACAACGCCGCGCCTTTTTGTTCGTCGGCTTGCGATAACCGTCCGTTGCGCGAAGTCTCAATGATGGCTCGCAAGTCATCGATGAGAGGTTGAAAATTTTTCACCATATATATCCAAATCCGGGTGTGCCGAATGCCTAAGGCAGGAATCCGTTCGCTTGCTTCTTCGCAAATGCATCCATGACTTTCTCCTCGTTTTTGAAAGAGTTCAGTCCAGGCATTTTCGTGAGCCAGCGATAGACTGGTTCGGCCAATTCGTCAGAGATCGTCGGAGCCTGCCGGGTGAGTTGATACAACTCTTTGACAGCCGCGGCGGCGATCTGGTCAATCATTTGCTGGGCTGCCTGCATCGGATCAGAGCCGGCGCTCAGCGCAGTTTTATAAATCTCCATGCTGTTAATAAACAGGGATCGGGTCCGTGGATAAAAGCTCAGCATCAGATTCCACTGGTCTTCCCCATGGTCACCGCCCCTCCGAAAATCCGTCCGCAACAAAAGGCAGGGAATATCCGCAAATTTGGCGAGCATGAATTCCGCCACTGTCCCGGAATCGAGTTCCGGACCATCGAAATTGAACAGAGCCAAGTCACATCCGAGCAAGGTCACAATGTCTTTGTCGCGGATCGCCTGAGCGGTCGTTTCGCGATCCTCGAACGTTTGAGGAAGAACGCAACTAAACTTGTGGTTAGAGGCCTTCGCGATTGCATCCGCCAAAGCCGCGTTGCCCATCAGGTGTTTCGAAGAGAAAAGCTCGCCGGCAAAATAAACCAAAAACATTCAACATTTATATCGGGCGACACCATTGTGCCTTGCGGAGAATTATTCAAGCGGATTTCCTGGCGCATCTCCATTGGACGATTCCGGGAACAGCAGGTAATAGCTAGTTAGATGAGAGCGGAGGACGCGCCGAGGTCGAGAGGGAAACTCAGAATTAAACCTCACCGGGCAATCATATTGATCCTCGTTGTTCATCTTGTGATCTGTCTCGTTGTCCTCGCAAAAAATGCGCAGCAACCGAGCACGAGCGACCGGTTGGTGTCGAGCGATTCGGTCCACTACGTCGATATCGCGCGCGACTTTGCTTCGGGCAATTTCTCGATGGCGTACGTGAAGGAGCGCCCTCATCGCCAACCCCTCTACCCAGCATTGCTCGCGGTGGCTATGAAGCTTGGGAACGGGAGTCGGTTTTACCTGGGCACGGTTAATATTATTGTCGACTCAGTCGCGATCCTCTCGGTCTACCTCCTAACGATTGTGCTCTTTCGGCAGCGTTTCGTCGGGATTCTCTGCGCACTAGCCTTAGCTGCAAATCCGTTCATCGATCGGCAGATCACCACGCGACTCCTTACGGAGCCGCTCCATCTTTTGATGGCGATTTATGCAATCTACACATTCATCCGGTATCTCCAGCGGAAAGATTGGAGATGGCTATGTGGCTGCGCCGCGTTCCTCGGTCTCGATTATCTGACCCGCCCAAACGGTCTGTTTATGGCCGCGGCAGCGATCGGGACGATGGCGTTGGCCGACCTCGTCACTTACATGAGGAGAGTCCGAGCCAGGCCTCCTTTTGTTGGATTCATTGTTAAATTCGCAGGGCGCTATCTCCTGGCAGGCGGGATTTTTCTCGGTGTCGCAGCGCCGAGCTGGATCCCTCGGCTGATCTATTACGGCGACCCATTCCACCACGGATACATCGAAAACTATATGTGGGTCGATAAGTACACCGAAGGGCACGTTGGAGAGAGCTATGCAACGTATTCCTGGCACGATTATTTAGCACATCATCACATCCGAGGTATTATTTCGCGTCTGGTCCATGGCCTACGTGAAGTTTACTTCCGTATTCCGATATGGATGGAACGGGTGCCGTTGCTTTTTCTATTTAGCATTGGCGGCGTCTGGATAGCGTTTCGAATCGCCACAAACGAGTATCGGTTTATGTGTCTATTTCTTTTTCTCCAGATGCTACCTCTAGTCTGGACCAATCTGTCGAACCCAACGGCACGCGTCCCATACGGGTCACTCCTGGCATTCGAGTTGTTTTCAGCCGGCCTGTTCCTGGCTTGGCTCGGCGAACAGCAACGAGTTCGCAGCTGGTTTGCCGAACGGTTTGGCAGATAGGGAGGTTCGACGTTCCAGGTTCAAATCCTTATTACCCTTCCGCACGGATCGTTACGACTTTGCTGGTAAGGTATTGCAGCGGAGCGGGATTGAATTTTAAAATGCGCAAAAATTGATTGGCAATTGTGGGGTGGAGCACCGCCAACCTCGCGAGCTGGTTTACCCAGAGCCGATTTCGATATATTTCTTTACGGTGTTCGGAATAATGTAGAATGGGGTCCGAAGACTGAGCCGCGGCGGTGCAGATGGCATCGGCCGCCAACGTGCCGCTTTGTAAAGCGTAGAGAATTCCTTCTCCCGTCAAAGGTTCAACCACGCGACCGGCGTCACCGACGTACAACAAGTTCGGACGCCGTGATCGAATCGGCGCCCGGGTCAATGGCGTGATCGATTGCCAACGGTGATTGGGAGCGAGGCCAAACCTTCCTGCCGCTTCGAGACGAAACCGTTGGATAGACTGTGGTCGACTCACCAGGCAAAGGTTGGCTATTCCTTCGCCGATCGTTGCAAGCCCAAGATAACCGTCGCGGCACAGTTGTAAGCTCACGTGCGGCTCCAATTCAATCGGAAAGTGGGTCTGCAGCGCGACGCGATCGGTCTGTGTCCGTGGGAAATCTGCAAGTAACCGCGCGACCGAAGAATTTCGCCCATCAGCCGCGACCAGAAATCGGGCGCGGACTGTTTCACTGTCTGTTGTGATTTTCCATCCCTCCTCCACCTTTAGGACAGGACTCCCGAACCGGACCTCCGCTCCGGCGGAGATTGCATGATTTATCAAAACGTCGTCGAGGACTTTCCTGCGAATCCCCCGCTCGCCTCTGGAACCATTCGGGAGCTCGAACCTGATCTTGCGACAGTCCATATCGAGGAAATCGACCCAGCGCAACTTAGCGGCTGGAAGGCTCTCGACGAGTTCGGACACACCAAGCCGGTCAAAAATCTTCCAGGCGCCCGGGTTTAGACAGTCGCCGCAGACTTTTTCCCGCGGAAAAGAGACCCGCTCAAGGACAAGTATCGATAAGCCTGCCCGAGCGAGTAGAATGGCGGCGGCAGCGCCGGCTGGTCCCGCACCGACGATTACGACGTCGTAAGCTGTCATACAAACAGCTCCGCGATTGAGTCAGCAACCATTCGCCCTTTCGCCGTGAGACGGACTCGCGCGTTCCCGGTTTCAACGTACCCCTCGCGCCGGAGCGCATCGACTTCGCCGGCCCAGAGACCCATGGTCGACACCGGCACTCCGCCCGACATGCGTAGACCGAAAGCGATCGCTTCCGCTGTCCGAATTTGCGACGTGACATGCTCTTTAAAGGCAACTGGTTCGCACCCGGCTTGCAGCTGCTGAATGTAACGGCTGGTGTCGGGCGTGTTCTGCCATCGATTTCTGCCGACGGTCGAGAACGCGCTTGGGCCGAGGCCGAGGTAATCATATCCGCGCCAATAGGCGAGGTTATGCAGGCACTCGCGGCCCGGCTTGGAATAGTTGGAAATTTCGTATTGCTCGTACCCGGCATTCGAAAGAACGCTCATAGCCAGCTCGTAGAATTTGGCATCCTGCTCTGTGTCCTGCCTCAATTCGCCTCGCTGAAACCTCCGAAAGAATTCCGTGTCCTCTTCGTACGTCAGGCAATACGCAGAAATATGTTCAGGATCGAGCCCGACCGTCTTCAACAGGCTTTGCTCCCAACACGCCAAAGTCTGCCCAGGGATTCCAAAAATCAGGTCGAGGTTCAAATTGGTAAATCCCGCGCCGCGCAGAATCTGGAAAGATTGCTCGGCTTGCTGGGCCGAATGTATTCGCCCAAGGCGGTCGAGCATTGCAGGATCCCAGGACTGCACTCCCATACTGACCCGGTTAACGCCGTAGTTCCGTAGCATTCCAGCTTTCTCGAGCGAGACCGTGGCGGGATTCATCTCCAGGGTCCACTCGGTCAGCCCCGTCAGGTCCAGGCGCTGGTGAAGTCCGGTAAGCAGAAATTCCAACTGCTTCACGGAAAGCGCAGAAGGGGTTCCCCCACCGAAAAAGATTGTTTCAACCCGGCGCCGAGGGATTTCACCCAAGCGCCGGTCGAGATCGATCAGAAGCGCGTTGAGAAAAGCCTGCGTCTTATTTCGATCTGAAATTTCTTTATAGAAGCTGCAGTATGGGCAGACCTTTGGACAAAATGGAATGTGGACATAGAGATGATGCAGTTCTCCTATCTCCTCAAATCCGTTTCCGATTTGCATAAACGTGACTATAATCCAGGCTCGTGTTTCGAGTTGTCGTGTCGTTAGTGATTTGCTGGGTTGTTTCCAGCGCCAACTGGTGCCGGGCGCAGACGCCGCAGACGTCCGAATCTCCTTCGGATGCGCCTTCTGAAGCGCAGCAATCTCCCCCCGTCGCGCCCCGGTCGTATGTGTATCACATTTCGAGTTCGGACGCGATTGCCGACTACGACCCCAACGCCTCCGTCGTGCACCGGATGGTGGATGACCTTGTCATGGCTGCAACCAACGAACCGACGGTTGCGGCGGCTTGGAGCTCGCTCGTCAAGCCTTCCGATGTGGTGGGTATCAAGGTTTGCGCCAACGGCGCACCTCTGTTCGGCACGCACCCTGCCGTCGTAAACGCGATCGTGGAAGGACTTGCCGCAGCGGGTGTCCCGCCGCAAAACATTGTCGTCTGGGATCGCGAAGCCGGCCTGCTGAAAGCCGCTGGATTTCATATCCGAAACGGGGGCTATCGCCTGATGTGGACTGAGAACAACTATGATCCAAAAGCGGTTATCACCTCCCCAATCAGCGGGAAATTGATCTATGGCGACCTCCTATTTGTGGCCAGAGGTCCGGGCCTTTTCGACAACGGACTGAAAGACTCTGCGCCGGAGCCGGGCAGAAAGCGGCCACGCGTTCTGGATAACCTGAGCGACCAAAGCCACCTTAGCAATGTTCTGACGCACGTTGTCACAAAGGTCATCAACGTCCCGGTGCTGTCCGACAACGTCTACTGCGGTCTATCGGGAGCATTGTTCAACATGACAGTGCAAAATATGGACAACTGGCGGAGACTCGTTGAGGATCCGGTGAACGGAGATCCCACGATCCCGGAAGCCTATGCGGATCCGCGGATCAGCGACAAAGTCGTTTTTCAGCTAATGGACGGTCTTGTCGCTCTGTACGCGGGCGGCCCAATGGGAGACGCCAATTATTCGGTCCAGTACGGGACGTTGTACGCGAGCAAAGATCCAGTTGCCCTGGATGCAATTGCACTGAGGCGGATTGACGAATGGCGGGCGAGCGCACAATTGGAGCCGGCCTCTAAAACGGCGAAATATGTCCAGACAGCATCCACATACGGGCTGGGAAATGCCGACATGAGTAAGATTGAGGTCGTCAATGTCCGATGACCTCGACTTACTTGCCATCCTGAAAGCAGTATCCCGGTCATTTTACATCAGCGTCCGGTTTCTTCCGGCGCAGATTCGGATGACCATCGGCCTGGCTTATCTGCTTGCGCGCGCATCTGATACGATCGCGGATACGAACCAGTTACCTGCACGGGAACGGATCGATCTTCTCCGGCGCTATGCTGAATCGCTTGCAAAACCAGCAACGGAGCATCAACTGGATCTCGCCACCTGTCTGACGAGACAGTCGGACGGCCCCGAACGAGTCCTGCTCGCGAATATCGGCCGCGTGGCGCATGGCCTCTCAAGAATTCCATCGTCCCATCGAGAGCTGGTGGGCGAAGTTCTGGGAAAAATAATCCACGGACAATCGCTCGATATCGAAAGGTTTGAACTGGACCCTGGGGTCAAATCGCTCACGGACGCCGCGGCGCTTGAAGAATACACCTACCTGGTGGCCGGCTGCGTTGGAGAGTTCTGGACAAAAGTCTGTTTATTGGCGTGGCCGCAGTATGCGCGTTTACCCGAATCCGAGATGCTGCGCATTGGCAAGGTATTTGGACAAGGTCTCCAGCTCATCAACATTCTGCGTGATTTTCCCGCCGATCTGCAGGCCGGCCGCTGTTACCTGCCAGTCGCTGAACCTGCTGAAGTCGTGGCAGACCCCGGTCTTGCGCGTCCGGAATGGAATCAGTGGTGCGAACGAGCGAACAGGTACCTGGAGGAAGCCTGGACCTACATCTGCGCCGTACGTCCGATTCGCGTCCGGTTTGCCTGCGCCATGCCTGTCTTCATCGGAGTGCGGACACTACGCTTATTGCGCGATGCCACCGCGATCGCACCGGGAATCAAAGTTTCCCGGCCGGAAGTGAGAAGTATGATGATCTGGGCCGCAGGAATCGCGCTGTTCCGATTACTTGAACCGGCCGCTTACCGCAAGTTTTTTCGAGGCTAGGCTAAGGGCCGAGTCTGCGCATCCGGCCTGCCATGGGCTGATTGCAGATTCTTCCGAAATACCCCGTTGACGGTCCAAAATCCCTATTTCAGCCCAAGAACGTTAACCGCCGTCAGAAAATCGATTGCTCGCTGGAGAGTAAGGTCCTTCAGGTGTTGAACCTTCCGTTTCCCGTTCGGATGATCCGCTTCGTATGCATCCAGATCCGGATTCTTCCCTGCGACGAGCGCCGCCTCGTTCGTGTGAGGGCGTTCTTCGTCAAAAATGTAATTTGAAATGCCGTTCTGATCGGAAAGCAGTAGAACAGAGTCCTGGTCTTGCTTGGGAAACGACACACTGATGTCGGGTTTGAGCCCATCCGGAAAGATCTGCGGAGCCCCGGGGATCACGACTTCTTTGACGGCGACGGTCAAAACGAGCTTGTCACCAATATCGTAGTGCGCGAACTCGACAGCGCGCCCGGTCGTCTGCTGACCGATCAAAAGAGCGTGCACTTGATTCCGCAGGGCACCGGCGACTGCCTCGGCACTCCCCGCGTTGTCCTGGTTTACCAACACCGCGAGCGGCCCGCTGAACAACGGATCCGCGGAAGAGCTAAAGGATTGGCTCGCTCCGTTTTTCGGTTCGACGAGGTCAAACAACAATTTTCCTTTCGGGACGAACCGGCTCAGAATTTGCGCTGCAAGTGCAAAATCGCTGTCAGGCGGCATCGTTCGCAGATCAAGGATGAGACCCACTGCCCCGTGCTCATGAAAGCCGCTAAGTGTTGCGTCCAACTGTGAGAGGCCGCTTTCGGTAATACTTCCAAGCCGGATATAACCAAATTGCGATTCAATAAGGTCAGACCTGAACGGACGAGCCGGCGCCGGTTGTTCGGCTCGGGCTTTTGTCTGCAGCGTTGCACCGGGACCAAGCCGGGCAAGAAGCCCTTCGACCGCGGCTTGGTTTATTTCCTGCTTGCTCAACGCGTTTGAGTCGACGTACGTGGAACGAAGCTGATCGATGATCTGTTGAAGGCCACCCTGATCGAGCCCATTGACCAGGTCATGAACTGAATTTGGCTGCACATTTCCGGTTGCCGGTGCGCTGGAAGAAGGCGGCGGCGTTGAGGTCGAGGACGGAGGCGGCGTCGCTGTTGCCACCACGGAAGCGGTAGGCCTCGGGCTCGCGGTCGGCGAGGTTGCCGGTATCTGTTGAGCATCCGAAAACTGAGCGGAGGCAAGAACCAGAAACCAAATGTAAATACGTTTGAACATCCGGACAATCGGTTGATTTTACAGCGACCCAATGTCGCGGCGGAAATAACTTCCGTCGAATTCGATCTTGTCCACCGCATCGTAGGCGTGCCGTTTTGCGGCTAATAGTGTTTCACCATACGCAGTGACGCCCAGGACGCGGCCGCCGGAAGTCACGACCTGCTTGCCGATCGCCCGCGTCCCGGCATGAAAAACCGCGACATCCGGCATCTGATCGACCTCGTCCAGCCCGACAATCGTCTTACCTGCTTCATAACTACCAGGGTACCCGCCTGAAGCCATTACGACGCAAACGGCGGATCGCTCGTCCCATCGGGCTACCGCGCTTTCAAGATTTCCTGCGATCGTCGCTTCGAGAAGGTCAACGATGTCGCTCTGCAGACGGGGCATCAGAACCTGCGTCTCCGGGTCGCCAAACCGACAATTGAACTCCAGCACACGCGGACCATCCTTCGTGAGCATCAGCCCAGGAAACAGCAGGCCGCGAAATTTAATACCATCTTTCTGAATCCCTTGGACAAACGGATCCAGGATAGTCTTCCGCACTTCCTCCAAATGCGTAGCATCCAGTCGATGCGAGGGACTGAATGTCCCCATCCCTCCGGTGTTCGGCCCGCGATTCCCGTCGTAGAGCTGCTTATGATCCTGCGCCGTCGGAAAAAGTAGGTACGAGCGGCCGTCGACCAATGCGTGCAGGGAGCATTCGACACCGGTAAGGAATTCTTCCATAACGATCTTTCGTCCGGCATCTCCGAACCGGCGTTGCACCATCATTTCGTCGATTGCGGTCTCAGCGTCGTGGCGATCCTGCGCGATGACGACCCCTTTTCCCAGTGCAAGCCCGTCGGCTTTCACTGCGAGAGGAAATCCAAGCTCTCCGAGCGCCGCGATCGCGTTGTCTGCGGAGTCAAACTCGCTGAAGCGCGCGGTTGGAATCCGATGCCGGACCATAAACCGTTTTGCAAAACTCTTTGACGACTCCAACTTTGCTGCTTCCCGAGTCGGCCCGAATATACGCAGCCCGGCGCTCTCAAAGAAGTCGACGATCCCTCCCGCAAGCGCATCGTCCGGTCCGACGACGGTCAGGTCAATCGATTCCCGTCTGGCGAAGTCCAGTAGCCGCTCGACCTCGGAAGCCTTGATGTTGACATTCCGGCCAACGTTAGTAGTCCCGGCGTTTCCGGGCGCTATGAAGACCTGGTTAACTCGCGCAGACTGCTTTATTTTCCATGCGAGCGCGTGTTCGCGGCCCCCGCTGCCGATCACTAAGACTTTCATGACGTACGCTTAACGCACTGATGGAACGAAGACGGTGGTTGTCTGCGGCAACTGCGACGCGACAAGCGTGATCCGGTTCCCTCTGACGTGAAAGACGTTCGGCTGATGTGACAGCCATGGACCTATGCCGCCGAGCGGTATCTTCGAAGAATACGCCGTCGAGTACATCATGGGGACAATGATCCGCGGCTGCAAACGGTCGATCGTTTGACGCCGTTTGTCTTCTGTAAGATTCGGAGGGCCGCCAACAGGTAGAAAGAGGACGTCGACTCGCCCGATATTCAGCGCTTCGGACGGCGTGACTGCGTCCTCGATCGCGCCCAAGTCACAGAATCGAATCCCATCCATCGACCAGGTGTAGGCGACATTCAACTTAGCAGTTGCCGAGAGACTTTCGGAACTGGTCTGGATTCCACGAATCAGAATTCCGCTTGCCCGATTTACACCGCTCGCCATCGAACTTCGGAAAATGATCGGCGAGCCGCTTGCGAGGTCAGTATAGTTTGCGGTGTCGTCCTCATGGGTGATAAGAATGACGTCGGCGGGCACAGTCCCGGGTTTTACCGGGTAATTGAGGGTTTCCGGATTGAAGGGATCTGTCAGGACAGTCAGGCCAATAGATGAGGAGACCCGGAAACACCCGTGCCCGAGCCATTCGATCGTTACCTCACGCGGTCCCGTGTAGGCCGGTTCCTGATGGTGTCGGTGTCGTGTGCAGCCGACCAGAAGCAAGAGGGCCAGCAAAAGGGGAGTAATTCGATACATGTTAGAGGCTAGAAATATCTGCGGATGGAACGCCAGAGTGACACATCGCGACAGAACCTTCAAGGACGCCGATAGTTCGAGCGGCGGGGCGCAGGAGCTTGACCTGCTAGCCCCAGAAGTGGCGTAACGCGAAGATGCGTCCGGCGCCGGTGTTCCATTGGAACGAATCCACGATCGCCTGGGTGATGTATTTTTTTGCCACCCCGACAGCTGCGTTCAGTGACAAACCGAGGGCAACGTTCGCCGCAATCGCCGCCGAGTACGCGCACCCTGTTCCATGGGTCGAAACGCCCTGAACGTAAGGCTCCGAATATTCGTGCAAACCCTCGGAGTCAACCAGGAGATCAATCGCGAGACCCGTTTGCAGATGACCACCCTTCGCCAAAAAAGGGACGCGATACTCGTCGTAGAGCCTCTGAACTGCTTCACGCATTGAATCCAGGGAAGCCACTTTCTCACCGAGGATCGCAGACATCTCATCCAGGTTTGGCGTGACGACACCGGCAATTCGAAACAATCGGGATTTGTACCGCTCAATCGCATCCGGCAGAACGAGAGGATCACCTGACGTCGCAGTCATCACAGGGTCCACCACCAGGAAAGGGCGTTCGCTCCGCGGAACCGTTTCAAAAGCATCGCAGATCAGGTCGATATTCTCGCTGCTATAAAGCATCCCCGTCTTAATCGCCGCGACCGGGAAATGCATCAGGGTGAGTTCGAGCTGGTCCCGAATCACACCGGAGTCGACAGGCTGAATCGAGCGCACCTGTCCTGAAATCTCGGCCACGATGCAAGTAACAACCGTCTGCCCGTAGACCTTGAAATAAGTAAATGTCTTCAGGTCCGCTTGAATCCCGGCGCCGCCTGAATTGTCCGAACCGGCAATCGTAACCGCTACGGGTGTTTCCATCGTGAGAGACTTTCCATGCGGACCGGCCCATATCCGTATATATTAGGAAGGTGAGCTGCGCGTTTCGGGAACTGACTGATCTTCGAGTAACAATCGACAAGATTGTGTTCATGCCGGCACTTGAAGCACCACCTGACAGGCCTTACCCATTCGTTTACTTTATCACGATCGACAATCAATCGTCGGAGACAGTAACGATTCGCGGTCGGAAATGGGTCATCAGCGATCAGGTTGGTGAAAAGATCGTCGTGGAGGGAGATGGCGTCGTCGGCGAGTATCCGCATTTGCGACCAGGGGAACGGTTCTCGTACAACAGCTATCACGTGATCGGTTCAAATAGTGTGGCGGAAGGCGCCTTTATCGGACTCACGGACGAAGGAGAACCATTTGTTGTGCGCATCCCGCGATTCAAAATGGATCTGCCCGTGACGCTCTAGCCAGTGATGACTCTGTCCACCTTTCTGTCGTGCGGTTCATTCCGGATCTCGGCGATTCGCTGGAACTCAAAGCAGACACCGACTGTCATCGTTGTTGGCGGGATGGTTGCGAGAAACCGGTCGTAAAAGCCCCCGCCTCTTCCGAGACGCGCCCCATCTGCGGCGAACGCAACTCCCGGCACGACAATCAGGTCCAATCGTTCGGTTTTTGGCCCAGGACCCGGTTCACTGATTCCATATCGCCCGGGAGCAAGATCGGCCACGGTGGACACCGGCCGAAATATGAGCGTGTCACCGTCGCATCGTGGATAGCTGACACGGAGGTCTCCGAGTACGTTGAGATCCCACAAGAGATCGACATCCGGTTCGGTCTCTGTTGGAGAGAAAAGCGCCACATCCTTTATCCCTGCCAACAATCGAGATAGGCTCTCGCAGATTCGGAGCGATCGCATCTGTCGGGCCGAGGGTGAAAGCTTGCGCAATCTGTCTCGCATCACTTCCCTCAACTGACATTTCTCCGAAAACTGCGTTCTGGGATTTACCATTGCCGAACAATTCAATAATGACTTCTATGGCGTGTCGAATTTCTTCATGAATCACGGGCACCGTGTCAGTCTAAAACCTGGTAAAGGGTGGTTTCGACGAAATTTCATTACGCAGGTTTACCTGCCGTCCCTTTTTACACGACGAAAAGGGAAAGCGCACCAACCGAAATTTCCCCAAACCGGACCAGACGAAATCTGCTTAACCTGGATCGGACACGCCTCGTTTCTGATCGGCTGGCGTGGTCTGAACATTTTAGTGGATCCAATCTGGTCGCTTTGGCTGAAAGTCATTAAGCGGATTCGGCGTCCTGGGTTGGCGCTGAACTACCTGCCGTCGATCGACCTTGTGCTCGTAACGCACGCCCATTTCGATCATCTCGACCGGCGAACCCTCCGGAGGATCGCCGCATCCCAGCCGATCGTTGTGCCCAAAGGAGTCGGAAATCTGGTGGCAAACCTTGGATTCAATGAGGTTCACGAATTGTACCCATGGCAAACTCTGAATATCGGCGGGATCGGAGTTACGCTCACGCCATGTCATCATTGGGGAGCTCGCGTTCTTCATGACTATCACCGCGGCTTCGGCGGCTACTATGTGCGACTCGGCAACCGGGGGATTTTTCATTGCGGAGACAGCGCATATTTTTCGGGATTCGCAGAGATCGGGGAACGCTTGCCGACCGAGATTGCCCTACTTCCAATCGGCGCTTACGATCCGCCCAGCCGACGGGAAGTCCACATGAACCCGGAGCAGGCCATCCGCGCATTCAAGGAATTGAATGCTCGTCTCATGGTCCCGATGCACTACGGTTCGTTTCGTTTGAGCTTCGAGCCGCCGGATGAACCGCTGCGACGATTGCAGGCAGGGATCAAACATCACGGAATCGAAGGGAAGGTCATCGTTATGGAAGAGGGCGTTCCTACCGTATTTTAGCCTGGATTGCGCACACGAGCGTTTTGGCTTGTGAGATTTTCGCGCTACCTCTTCATCCGAGCCAGCACGCTCGCTTTGACCTCTTCCTGAACTGCCGCGACTTCAGCCGGTGTGCGATTACAAAGAACCGCCGCAATAAGTGTTTCTCCTCGCCGATAACGAGCAATAAAGTTTCGCTTTTTCCTGTGACCGTCGATCTCTGCCAGGAGGTGAGGCATACTGAAGTCGCCGACAAAATCAAACCGCATTCCGAGGACTGTGCTCGAACAAATCGGAACACCTTCGAATTTTTGGCGTTTGCGTCCGGTCAAATTTGCGCCGGCTGTCTGTCCCTGAAGCCGCGCCATCTCATCGTTTGTGATTCGCTTGGCTCCGCCGTAAATGCGGTCGGGGTAAAGCGCTATGTCGCCGACAGCGTAGATCCCCTTTTCGTCCGTCTCAAGAAACTCGTTCACCGGACAGCCACTCGGACTGCTCAGCGGCGTGTTTGCGACGAGTTGCAGGTTCGGCTCCGTGCCGATCGCGACAACTGCGAGCCCGGCCGGAAAGCGCATCCCACTTTTTGTCTGAATATTCTTGACGACCGTTTTGCCCTCAAAGCCGTTCAGGTTCTCGCTGAGCAGCAACTGGATTCCTGATTCAAGAAAAGAATCGGTCAGCCATTGTGCAGTCTCCGGATCAAGGAGTTCCTGCCAAATAACTTTGTCCCGGCTCAAGAGGCTCAACTTTACCCCGGAGTTCATCAAAAATGAGGAAACCTCCGCTCCGACAAATCCCGACCCGACGACGACAATGTGCTTCTCGCTCAAAAGGATTTCGCGGATCGCCAGCGCGTCCCGAATACTCCTCAGGTACACCACATTACCGAGGTTCGCGCCCGCAACCTGGGGACGTCTGGCCCGGCTGCCGGTCGCAAGGCACGCCTTGCGAAATTCGATCGTTTGACTATTTTCGAGCACGGCAAGACGGCGCTCAATATTGAACTCGCGAACAAATGTTCCCAACCGAACCTCGATGCTTTTCTTTTTGTACCATTCTTCTGGTTTCTCGACGAGTTTGTCGAAAGTCACCGAGTGATCCCTCAGAAAAGACTTTGAAAGAGGGGGCCGTTGATATGGAAGATAAGGTTCGTTACTAACAAGCGTCACGGAGCCTTTGGTGTCATATTGACGCAGCGCGTCGCATACGCTGGCACCGCCAACGCCACCGCCGATGATCAGGTAATCACGCAGGATCATGCAATTGAATCGTCATTATACCGGGGAGGCGCGATATTCTCGAAGAAAAATCTCCGATTCAAGCTGCGCTTTCTGCAGCTACCCCGCAAAAAAGTGAATCAGTCAGGAACTCCTGATATTTTGGGGCGGGATCACAAATCGGTCTCCGAATCTTGTTTGTAGCGCAATGCAACTGCGCTCGAATTCCTCTCGTCCGACGTGACCGACGTAACTGATCACACCTCCGCGACCTGGCGGATAACTCCATCCCAACACCGAGGCAAGATCGGCAAGCGACCCATCCTCAATAATACCCTCCCGCATCGCGTGCATCGCCTCGATCGACTGAATCGCGAAGAGTCGCTGTTCGATCTCCGCCGCGGCGGGTTGTTTCGTCGCTGGCGGATATACCTGTTGAACCTGAACCGCGTCCAGCCGCTCGAGGCGATCGTTGTAGTCAAAGATGCCCGCGCCGGTCTTTTTGCCCAACCGTGAACGGGTTACGAATTGGTTCAAGATTTCAGCTGCATCAGCAGCATATTTGGCGCTGCCACGCCGATAGTGTGCGAGACTTTCGAAGATCGCTTTCAGAAGATCGAGCGAAACCAGGTCCGCTAAGGTCAGAGGCCCAAGAATCATCCCGGCGTTTTGCGCTACATTGTCGATTAGCCACGGGGAGACGCCTTCCCGCAACAAGAAGAGAGCCTCCTGCAGATAAGCGGCCACGACCCGGCTCGTAAAGAATCCGGGACCATCATGGACGATGATCGGCGTCTTCTCGAGCTGTCTGGCGAATTGAAATGCCGCGTGAACCGTGTCAGAAGTCGTTTTTTCACCGACTACAATTTCCAACAGTTCCATTCGGTCCACTGGTGCAAAAAAGTGTGTCCCGACAAATCTCTCAGGACCCCTGCACGACCGCGCCAAATCCGAGATCGGAATTGTCGTTGTGTTAGAAGCGATGATTGCAGTTGAACCCACCAGAGCTGAAACCTCGGCTAGCATTCTCTTCTTGAGTGATGCATCTTCAAAGATCGCCTCTACAATCAGGTCGCACTCCCCGAGGCTCGTGATTTTGGAACTCCACTGAAGGCGTCCAAGCAGTTCCTCGGACGCTGCCATGCGTTGCGCATCAAATTTTCCGTCATGGAGCGCAATCTTTTGTAACCGCTCAAGCGATCGCTCGCATGCTTCGTCTGAGACATCGACGACGCGAACCTCACAACCTGCCCTGGCGGCCGTATAGGCAATTCCTGTTCCCATCAATCCGGCGCCGAGGACACCAACGCGCTTGATCGGGTCCCGGTCAAAGCAGGTTCCCTGAATCGCCTTTTGGCGGGCACGGTGCAACGTGTTCACCCTATGCAACGTGGACCGGGACCGCCTGACGACTGACCACTGCTCGGCCTCAAGCCGAATACCTGCGTCCATCGATCGCTCCAACCCATCGTACAGGCAACGAAGAATCGCCGCGGGAGCAGCTTCCTCCGGCGAAATACGACGACGAAGCCTGAGATACGCCTGCTCGAGGAGTTGCCTGTTGGAGGGCGATTGAGAAAACGTTGCCGAATCCGCGGCGATTCGCGTATCCCATGGTTGTCTGGGATTCGGATGGGTGTTAACCCACTTGAGAGCTGCTTCAGCCAGGTCGTTATCCTCCAATTCAAGCAGTCCGGCGGCCGCAGCCTCGGCGGTCGTGACTCGTCTCCCCATCAACAACACCGCGAGCGCAAGCTCGAATCCGCAGAGTCGGGGGAGTCGCTGGGTGCCGCCGAGAACCGGCATCAAGCCATATTCGAGCCATGGGAAACCAAGTTCGAGAGCCCCGATATTCGCGAACCGCGCATGGCATGCCAGCATTACTTCGAGGCGGAGACCTTCTGTCTGTCCGGTAACAAGTGCGACGACCGATTTGGCTCCCTGTTCCATCTTACGTATCAGGGCGCGGAGATTGTCGACCGCAGGATCAGCCGCGATAATCTGATCCACCTCCGTTGCAGAAGATTCCCGGTAGCTGGCAAAATCGATCAATAACGTAGTTGTCCCCGTATCGGCAAGTGCAGCTGCAACGCGATCCGCGAACTCCGCTCGCAAGGGCTTATCGCACGAGATTCGAAAGGCTTTATCGGGTTTCATACGCGCTGGAGAACCGTGGCGACGCCCATTCCCAGCCCGGTACACATTGTCACGATGCCATGCTCGGCATCTCGTTGTTGCATCGAATTGACGGCCGTCCCAACGAGCGCTGCCCCTGTTGCTCCGACAGGATGCCCCATCGCGATCGCGCCGCCCGACATGTTAATTCGTTCATATGGAGCTTTCGTCTGTTCCATGAAGTAGAGAACTACCGACGCAAATGCTTCGTTGACTTCGAACAAATCGATATCGTCAACGGTCAGACCCGCTCGGCGAAGTGCTTTCGCAGCCGCCGCCGGCGGCGCTGTCATCATGATGCAGGGATCGTCCGCGGCGCTTGCAGTCGAGACAATTTTCGCTTTGGGCTTCAGACCGAATTTTTGGCCCGCCTCTCGGTTTCCCATCAACACGACGGCAGCTCCGTCGGCGATGCCGGAGGAGTTTCCCGCGTGGTGAACATGACGAACGGTCGAGACTTGAGGGTAACGCAAACGAACATAGTCGCGGTACTCCGCTCCGATGCCCGCAAAAGCCGGAGAAAGCCTGGCCAGACTTTCAGTAGTTACCTTCTCCCGCACCAATTCGTCTCTCGTCAATATCGGTTCCTCATTTCCGGCGCTGATCGGAACGACGAGTGCTTCAAAGAAGCCTTCTCCCCACGCCCGATTCGCTCGCCGCTGCGATTCGGCGCCGATGTGATCGACGTCATCGCGCGAATACCCGTAGAGTGTGGCGATAAGGTCCGCCGACAATCCCTGGGGAATCTGGACCGTCGCATCTTTGAAAGTGACGTCGGAGATCATCGGTCCCCCGGCACCGAAGATGGAAAAAAGCGAAAGCATTTCGACCCCGCCCGCAATAACCAGATCCGCTTGGCCGGCCATGATTTTTGCCGCCCCGGTGTTCACGGCATCCAGGCCTGAACTGCAGAATCGCGAGACCATGAATCCCGGTGTACCAACCCCATACCCTGCGCCGAGTGCGGCTGCCCTGGCGAGGTTTCCGCCTTGATCGTTGTACTGTTCGCAACAGCCCAGGATTACCTCATCAGTAGCCTGTTCGACCGGCGGATGCCGGCGCCTGAGCTCCCGCAATAACATGCTGACGAGGCTCAGTGGCGTCTGAGTATGAAGCTTACCCGTAGATTTTCCGCGTCCAAACGGAGTGCGGACGGCGTCAAAAATGAAGACATCGGTGGTTTGAGGCATCGGTTGAAGAACGATTTCATAAACTTACTCGCTTTCGACGAATTGCCAGCGCCGACGCATTGCGCAGGAGTCTGGATTCCGTAAGCTGTTTCTCAGATGAAATGAAGAGATATAAAATTGCTGCAATTCCAGGAGATGGAATCGGTACAGAGGTCGTCCCTGAAGGGATCCGGGTGGTCGAAGCGGCGGCGCGAAAAGCCGGAATTGAATTTGAGTGGGAACAGCTTCCATGGAGCTGCGCCTACTATAAGGAAACCGGTCGAATGATGCCCGAGGACGGTCTCGACCGGATCCAAAATCACGATGCAATCTTCCTGGGCGCGGTCGGGTATCCGGATGTTCCGGACCATATCTCGCTTTGGGGGCTGCTAATCCCGATCCGTCGCGCATTCGAGCAATACGCCAATGTACGACCGGTACGGCTTATGCCGGGAATTCAATCGCCTCTTCGGAACCGGGAACGTGGTGATATCGACTTCATTATTGTCCGAGAGAACAACGAAGGAGAGTACTCTTCAGTCGGCGGACGCATGTACACAGGGACCGAATTCGAGTTCGCGACGCAGGAATCCATATTCACACGACGCGGGGTCGACAGGATTCTCCGGTACGCCTTCGAAACTGCATCGAAACGCTCTCGCAAACAGGTCACTTCAGCAACGAAATCCAACGGGATCACGATCACGATGCCGTTCTGGGATGAGCGGTTTAGAGCGGTCAGCGCAGAATATCCGCAAATCAAGACGAACCAATTTCACATCGACATCCTGACCGCGCATTTCGTATTGCACCCGAACTGGTTTGACGTTGTCGTTGGCTCGAATCTTTTTGGTGACATCCTTTCGGACCTCGGTCCAGCCTGCACCGGGACCATCGGGATTGCCCCCTCGGCAAATCTGAATCCGGAACGCCTCCATCCGTCGATGTTCGAACCGGTTCATGGTTCGGCCCCGGACATCGCCGGCAAGGGAATCGCCAATCCAATCGGCCAGATCTGGTCCGGCGCCATGATGCTTGAGCATCTCGGCCAGCAGGATGCTGCAGACGCGATTGTGAAAGCGATCGAGCAAGTCCTGGAGAGCGGCCCGAAAACGCGGGATATCGGCGGAACCGCGTCTACCGAGGAAGTCGGGAAAGCGATCGCAGACGCGGTTTGACAGTCAAACACACAACAGAGGTTCACCACAGAGGTGGCGGCGGCCCCCTGAACCAGCCAAAATCCTTGAGACACTGTTTTAATATTACTTGAGGAAGAGGCTTCGCCTTGCTCCCAAAAGAGCTTGACAGAATTGACCGCCTATGGCTGATTGCGCACTCCGCGCGATCCAGTGAAGCCGTTGGTCCCTGGGTTGCGGCCACTTGGCCTGCAACCACACGCGCCAGGGGAAACCCGGCTACGATTAGAAATTATTTATGCCTGTTCGTTTAGGTCGTTTTGAGATGCCTAAGAGCCTCACTAAGGATGAGGCCACTGCAACTGAGACTTACGTCAAGTTCTTCGCCGAACCATTTGAAGCCGGATACGGGCACACTGTCGGCAACTCTTTGCGTCGAGTGCTCCTCTCCTCGTTGGAGGGGGCGGCCATAACTTCGGTTCGGATCTCCGGAGCCCAACACGAGTTTGCGTCGCTGCCGGGAGTCGTTGAAGACGTGACCGATATCATCCTCAACCTGAAGAAGATCAAGTTCAAAGCGGTTGATCACGAACCGCGCACGGTAACGATCAATGTCAGCAAAGAGGGACAAGTTCTCGCCGGTGACATTCAGACCATCCAAGGCATCGACGTCCTGAACACAAATCAGGTCATCTGCACGATCGACAAACGCCAGAAATTCGAGGCCGAAATGGATGTTCGAGTGGGACGCGGCTTTTTCACCGGAGACGAGAATAAGCGTCCCGATATGCCAATCGGCGTAATTCCGATCGATTCGATTTTTTCACCGGTCACCCGGGTAAAATACAGTGTCGAAAACACTCGCGTCGGCCAGCGAACCGACTACGACAAGCTTGTCTTGGAAATATGGACCGACGGACGGATCACCCCGGACGACGCGTTACTCCAGGCTTCTGCAATCCTGCGCCATCACCTCGATGTGTTCGTGAATTACGACGACAGCCAGGTCGAATTCGACGAAACACCGGAGGAAGTCAGCCAGGAAAATACCCGGCTGAAGAAACTGCTCAATATGAGCGTGAACGAGATCGAACTCTCCGTCCGTGCCGCAAACTGCTTGAACAACGCCAACATTACAACCGTTGGCCAGTTGGCGATGAAGACTGAAGCCGAAATGCTGAAATATCGGAACTTTGGTAAAAAATCGCTGAACGAGATCAAAGAGAAATTACAACAGCTCGGCTTGAGCCTCGGAATGAAGTTCGAATCAGGTTTGGTAGAGCCCCCGATGGGCGGCGAACGAATCGAAGAAGCGAAGCTGGTTTCCATCTAAACACTGCCTTATGCGTCACGCGAAGAAGACGATTAAATTGGGCCGCAAGTCCGAGCACCGGAACCTGATGCTGGCAAATCAGGTTTGTAGCCTCATTGCGGAGAACCGCATCAAAACGACATTGGCAAAGGCAAAAGCTGTACGGCCATTTGCTGAAAAGATGATCACTCTCGGCAAGAGAGGCGATCTCCACGCGCGTCGCGTTGCTTTTTCGTTCCTGCGACAAAAGGATGCGGTTCACAAACTTTTCGCCGAAGTCGCGCCTCGGTCCGCCAGCCGCCAGGGCGGTTACTGCCGAATCGTGAAACTCGGTCCGCGGCAAAGCGACTCTGCGCCGATGGCCTACATTGAGTTCGTGGATCAACCGGCCGGAGATGCATCGCCTGAAGTGGCGACGACCGAAAATAAGAAGAAGAAGTAGCGGATGGCGCCTTCTTGCTTCCTTCCTTCCCCAATCGTTCTCGTCCTTCGTCGTCGTTCTCGACCTCGCTCTTCGATAAGCCACCGCCCAGTTCCAAGAACGAGAACGACGACGAGGACGAGAACGACAATACCGCTTATTTTTGCGGGTAACTATTAGAAAGCGCTGAAGGCGCTCAAACCCTTCGCCATGCGAAGTTAGCGAGTACAGGCGACGTCCTGTTCTTACCGCTCGTTAGGCTTGCAATCAAGGATTTGAGCCGCTTTCCGCAGATTGTTTGGTCTGATGATCAGAAGCCCCTTTGCCGCACTAGGGGCCGACGCGAGGTAGGCGTATTCGATGTTTACGTTTTCGGCGGCAAGCTTCTTCGCAATCTTGGAGATCGTTCCCGGCTCATTGTCGTGCTCGAGCATCAGGACCTCGCTCTCTACTACGAGCGTGCCGTGCTCCTCAAAAATCGTCAGCGCTTTTTTTGTGTCGCTGACAACCATCCGCACAACGGCGTGATCTACCGTATCAGAGATTGTTAATCCGAAGATATTAATCTGCTCTGCTGCCAACGCATCGCAGACGGCGGCAAGTGTTCCCGGCTTATTGGCCAGGAACAACGCGAGTTGAGTGGTAACTTCCATAGGCGAGGTCGCTTAGCTTTTCGCCGTAGGGGTTTCCTCCGCGGCACGGGGTGGGACAACTTCCGCCTTCGGCGCTGTCGGGACGTTAATTGGTCGAATTTTCCAAAACTTTGGTTCGTAACTGTGCCAATCTCCCAGAATCTCTTTCGCGCGGTCGCTTTCAGTTCGTTCCAGGTGCTTGTAGACCAACCATTTCACGGTAACAATATCCTCTTCACCCGCGAGCCGCTCGTGGAGAACCAGTTCACTATTTAGCATGAGCGGGAACGAATCCTCCAGGTCCAGTACGTAGGCAACTCCTCCCGTCATACCAGCTCCAAAATTCTTTCCTGTCCTGCCAAGCACCAGCACGGCACCACCGGTCATGTACTCACATCCGTGATCGCCAACGCCCTCAATAACCGCAGTCACACCTGAATTCCGGACTCCGAAGCGTTCGCCGGCACGGCCCGCCGCATAAAACTCGCCTCCAGTCCCGCCGTACAGACAAGTATTGCCGACAATCGAATTCTCGTGCGCGACATATTTTCGGTTGGCCGGCGGCTTTACCACGATCTCACCCCCACCCATCCCTTTGCCGACATAATCGTTCGCCTCGCCAGTGAGCGTTATTTTGACGCCTGGACTCAAGAATGCGCCCAGGCTTTGGCCTGCGCTCCCGCGCAATTCCAGTTCAATCGTTCCCTCGGGCAGACCTTGTTCGCCCCAAAGATAGCCAATTTCACCGGACAGTTTCGTCCCGACAGCGCGGTTGACGCTTTTGACGCGATACGAGAGTGTGATCGGCAACTGGTCGTTCACCGCTTCACGGGCATCCTGCAAAATGGAGTCGTCAAGGCGGCGCCCCGGCGGCGGATCGTTACGCTCCCATGTATTGTGGCGGGGCCGCGAATCGTCATCCTTTGCCACGTTGACCAGCAATCGGCTCAAATTGAGCTTATTTGCTTTCCAGTGATCCGGGACCTGTCGTTGGCGGAGATATTCCACGCGTCCAACCAAGTCTGTGAAACTCGCGAGACCCATTTCCGCCATGATCTGGCGTACCTCTTGGGCAACACCGTTGAAGTAATTCACGATATATTCCGGCTTGCCTTTGAATTTCGCGCGCAGCCGTTCGTCCTGGGTCGCGATTCCGACCGGGCAGGTATTCAAATGGCACTGGCGAACGTAGACGCATCCGGAAGCGATCAGCGCTGTCGTTCCGAAATTAAACTCTTCGGCCCCAAGCAACGCCGCGAAAACGATGTCTTCTCCGGTGCGCAGGCCGCCATCCGTTCTAAGGATGATCCGGTTTCGCAGGCTGTTCAGCATCAGGACCTGGTGCGCTTCCGCAATTCCAAGTTCCCAGGCACTACCGGCGTTCTTGATCGAACTAAGGGGAGATGCGCCGGTGCCGCCGTCGTGGCCGCTGATCAGAATGATATCGGCGTGCGCTTTTGCAACGCCGGCAGCAACTGTTCCGACACCGGCTTCTGCAACGAGCTTCACGCAGATTTTCGCCCGCGGATTCACCTGCTTCAGGTCATAGATCAACTGCGCAAGATCCTCGATCGAATAAATATCATGGTGCGGTGGCGGCGAAATCAACGCTACGCCCGGCGTACTTTTTCGAAGCCTCGCAATTAATCCGGTCACCTTGTGACCGGGCAATTGTCCGCCTTCACCCGGCTTCGCGCCTTGCGCCATCTTGATTTCTATCTCTTTCGCGCTCGCAAGATATGCCGCAGTCACACCAAAGCGGCCAGCTGCTATTTGCTTGATCGCGCTGTTAGGCCAATCCCCATTTTTGCGTCGATGGAAACGCTGTGGATCTTCGCCCCCCTCCCCGGAATTAGATTTTCCACCGATCTGGTTCATCGCAATCGCGAGGCACTCATGGGCTTCCGGACTGAGCGCGCCAAGCGACATTCCGGCGGTCGTAAACCGGCGCCGGATCTCTTCAATCGGCTCAACTTCATCGAGAGAGATAGTCTGTTTTCCTGTCGAGACCCGCACAAGCAAGTCCCGGAGCGTATTCGGGCGAACCGCGCGGACGGCTTCGACGTACGCCTTGTAATCTTCCGCCTTATTCGACTTTACGAACGCATGGAAGCTCTTGATCACCGGCGGCGTGACCGCGTGCATCTCGCCCTGCCGCCGAAACCGGTAGTATCCAGGGTCACCCAACTCGGGCATCTTGTCTTCTTCCGGCACCGCTTTCGCGAATGCCTGTTGATGCCGCGTGATGGTCTCCGTCGCGATCTCTCTCAAGCCGATCCCTTCAATTTTCGACGGAGTTCCGCTGAAGCAATTGTCCGTAAGTTCCGAACTGATCCCTATCGCTTCGAATATCTGGGCGCCTCGATAGCTGTCGACTACTGAAATCCCCATCTTCGACATGATTTTGAGAATCCCTTTTTCGACCGCCAACTTGTATTTGCGGACTGCGCTTTCATAGGTTGACGTTTCGCCAAGCTGGCCCTTTTCAAGCAGTTCGCGAATCGTGCCGTAAGCAATGTATGGACAAACTGCGCTCGCGCCGTACCCGATGAGGCATGAAATTTGGTGCACATCACGGGCTTCCCCGGTATCGCAAATGATGCTGCATTTCATTCGTTTGCCGGCGCGCGTCAGGTGATGATGCACCGCACCCGTTGCCAGCAGCATCGGGACCGCAATGTGATCGTAGTCAACGCCCCGGTCAGAAAGTACGATCAGACGGGCCGAATTATCCACGGCGCGCTCGACTTCGGCGCAAATTCGATTCACGGCCTGTACAATCCCGTTTGCACCGCCCGCGACATTCCAAAGGACCGAAACAGTCGCCGATTGATGATCTGGATCAGGAATCGCTTTCAGCGCGTCGAGTTCATGCTGCAATAGAAGCGGCGATTCAGAGTAGACCATCTTCGCGTGGTCAGCCGTCTCGCCGAACAAATTCCGTCGCCATCCCATGAGCGTGGCCAGCGACATCACGAGCTTCTCCCGGATCGGATCAATCGGCGGGTTGGTCACCTGGGCGAAGAGCTGTTTGAAATAGGTGTAAAGAAGCCGGGGCTGCAACGACAGCACTGCCAACGGCGTGTCGTCCCCCATCGATCCGACGGCTTCCTGCCCATCTTTAATCATTGGCTTAAGGACCATATCGAGCTCTTCGCTCGTGTACCCGAATGCAACCTGCTGCTGGGTCAGCCCAAGGATATCCAACTCTTCAGTCGGTTCCGGGATCGTTTTGCCAGCGATTTGCTGGAGTCGAAGCAAATGAGCATTGATCCAGTCAAGGTACGGTTTCCCGGTCGAAAGCTGCTTTTTGATTTCAGCATCCTTTAACAATTTGCCTGCTTTCGTATCGACGGCGATCATCTCGCCTGGCGCAAGCCGCCCTTTCTCGACAACTTTTGCATCGTCGAACTCGGCGCAACCAACTTCGGACCCGATCGTCAGAAGCCCGTCGTCCGTTACCTTGTATCGGGCCGGACGCAATCCGTTCCGATCAAGACACGCCGCAGCAACGATCCCATTGCTATAGAGAAGCGCCGCCGGGCCGTCCCACGGTTCCGTGAAGCATCGGTGATATTCGTAGTAAGCTTTTAGTTCTGGGCTGGCCTTCTCGTCCGCCTGCCATGCCGGCGGAACCAGCATAGTCATCGCGTGCAATATGTCGCGGCCGGAGAGCATCAATATTTCTATTGCATTGTCGAGGCTCGCCGAATCCGACCCCCCGGGCTGGATGATCGGTTTCAACAAATCGATATCTTCACCCCAGACATCCGCAACAAGTTCCGACTCGCGCGCCCGCATCCAGTTCCGGTTTCCACGAATCGTGTTGATTTCACCATTATGCGCAAGGACACGAAACGGCTGGCTCAGCGGCCAAGTTGGAAATGTGTTCGTGCTGTATCGCTCGTGATACAGGCAGATCGCCGTCTCGTAGTCCGGATTGACGAGATCCCGATAAAACTTTTCGAGCGACACCGCTGTGACCAGACCTTTATAAACAATTACCCGGTGCGAGAATGAAGCGATATAAAAATTTTTAATGTTATCGTGCTGCGCTCGAGCTTCAATTTCGTTTCGCGCGAGATACAACCGGCGCTCGTATTCATCGTCGTTCATACCGGCCGGCCGGCCGATCAATACCTGCTCGATACGCGGCATCGTCAACTGCGCTTTTTCGCCCAGTACGAGGACGTTGAGCGGCACTTCGCGCCAACCGAATTGAAACAGGCCCCGCAGCTCCACAACTTCTTCGATGATCGCTTTTGCGCGCGCCTGCGCATACGCGTTGTCGTGCGGAAGAAATGCGAAGCCGATACCGAGATCCGAGTCGTTATAGAGCGTATGTCCAAGTTTCGTAATCTCTTTCCGAAACAGTTTATACGGGATCTGCGTCATGACGCCCGAGCCATCTCCCGTTTTCGCGTCGGCATCCATCGCGCCTCGATGCGCCATGTTACACTTCGAGGTGAGGCCTAGGCGCAACACGCGATTGGACCGTTCTCCATTGATCGCGGCAACGAATCCTACACCACACGAATCGTGTTCCTCTTCCGGCCGGTAGAGCGATTCCGGAAGCCCGTTGAGCGCTTGAGCGATTGCGTCATTCATGGCGGCAAACTTGGTGAGGTTACGGCTTCAGATGAGTGATTCAAGACGAATATCCATAAAACAATGTCAAATTTTAGTCGCCCAAAACAACCAATTCGAATAATTTATGACCGCGGTAATATAGAACCATTGTTACGAATTGGTTCGGGAGGACAGCCAGTGCCCCCCTTTCGAGCCTGACTTTTGATAGTGCCATGAGAATTCTAGATGAGCAAGAAAAGGCGATCATCCGTCACCTCATTCGCGACCCGCGCGAATCGGACAACGGAGTCGGGGAACTAACAGGGGTCAACGTGCGAACGGTCAGCCGAAAACGCCAGCGCCTGGAGCAAGATGGAATTCTCTCTTACTACGCAAATGTCGACCTGACAGGTAACGGGGCGCAGCAGTTTACTGCGCGCCACCTATATATCATCAAATTCGGTGTCGGGATCACCTATAAACAGCTCGTAGACGATATTAAGAAGGAGCCAAGCAAGACTGTATTCACCGAACGGGTCTTCGAAAGCCACATCGCGGAGATTGACGGCAAAGTGGCGCTCCTGCTCTACATCGACGGCGATAGCGACGTCGACATCGTCCAGAGAATGCATGAAGAACTGATTCCGACGCTCCTAGAAAATCACGGCAAGGATTTGATCGAGGAAATATCGACGATGCGGATTCTTTCGCCCGTCCGTGTGATGCGGAATTATCTACCATTGGTGAATATGAAAAACGGCTTGATGAAGTCCGATTGGCCCGACGAAGCAATCTACGTCGGCCGCTAGTCCGAAGAGGCTTTGGCATGGACCGACCCCGAAGGCTTTCGGAGCCAGGGCAACGGTTTCGGCCCACCAAGTGGATTCTTTTGCAAAAATCCGGGTTAGCCTGCGACAGCATCGGTTCTAGGATAACTTCCGAGAACTTTGACGAACGTGCAATGCTTCTCGAGATCGCTGATGGCATTCTTAACCAGCGCGTCCTCGCAATGTCCATCGACGTCGACAAAGAAAAAGTACTCCCAGTTTTTCCGTTTCGACGGCCGGCTCTCAATCTTGCTCATGCTCAGTTTAAGCCGGTTGAACGGTTCGATGGCCGAATAAAGCGCGCCGACCCGATCCTGCACACAGAACATCAGAGACGTTTTATCCGATCCGGTTGGGGGACAGGTTTCATGCGAAATCACTAAAAACCGGGTTGTATTGTTGGGACTGTCCTGGATCGATCGTTCCCGAATCTCCAGGCCGTAGACCTCCGCCGCCATCGCACCCGCAAGTGCAGCCGTTCCGGGCTCCTTGGAAGCCAGTTCTGCCGCTTTTGTGGTGCTCGAAACTTCGATCCACTCAAGGTCATTCGCATTCGCTTTGAGCCATTTCCGGCATTGGCCAAACACCTGCGGATGCGAATAGATCTTTTTGATTTTTTCGTTCGATTCGTTTGCGAGGAAATTGTTTTCGATCCGCAGCTGGATTTGCGCGCAGATCTTCAGCTCCGAATCCATGAAAAGGTCCAACGTGTGATTCACTGCCCCTTCAACGGAGTTTTCGATCGGGACCACACCGTAGTCGGCTCGCCGCCTGGAAACCTGGTCGAATACGTCGGCAATATTTCCCTGCGGCGCATATTCGACGGATGCGCCGAACTTTGCACGCGCAGCCTGATGAGACCAGGTCGCTTCAGGGCCAAGATACGCGATCGTCAAACCTTTCTCGAGCGCGAGCGCAGCCGACATGATTTCTCGGTAAATCGCTCGAATCGCCGCAGATGGAAGTCGACCTTTGTTCTTTTTTTCGAGCCCTTGCAGCAAGGATTCTTCGCGTTCAGGAGCGTAAATCGTGAGGCCGGCTTCTTTTTTAAGGACGCCCACTTCATGGACGAGGTCGGCGCGTTGATTCAGTAGCTCCAGGAGCTTCGTATCGACTTCATCAATGCGCTTGCGTATCAGTTTCAGTGATGACTTTGACTTCTCCATTCTCATTGTCCTCCGGGTTGGAGTCTTGCGGAACGCTCGCCTCGACGGTGACTTGTGCAGGCATTTCGCCAGGCGACAGTGGTTCCGCGGCGGCGGAACCCGCCGGCGGAGCTTGAGCCGGTGAAAGTTCGGCCTCCGGCGTTTGGTGCGGCGATGTTGCTTTCGGTAATGCAACCGCTCGGAGCTCGGATGCGTTTGGAAGCTCATCCAGATTCTTGAGTCCGAAATGCTCCATGAAATGCTGAGTCGTAACGTACAAGAGCGGACGACCCGGAGTCTCCGCGCGTCCTGAAATCTTCACCAAACCACCGTCGAGCAACTTCTGCATCACTCCATCGACCGTTACTCCGCGGATTGCCTCGACATCCGCTTTCGTAATCGGTTGCCGATAGGCAATGATGGCAAGCGTTTCGAGCGCCGGTGCGCTGAGCCGCGCCGGCCGCATGTCAGGAAAAAGCTGCCGAACCCAAATCTGATACTCGCCTCGGCTAACCAGCACCCAGCCGGAAACCTGTTCAACCAAGTGAAAGGCGCGTCCCTGTTCCGTGTACTCATTCTGCAACGTCTGGAGGCACTCGACGATTTCCGATGCTTTGACCTTAGGCAGCGCGGCTTCCGATCCCTCTTCGAAGTATTCAGCAGCCGATAAAAGTGCGGCCGCTATATCGCTTAACGAAAGCGGCTTTTGTGATGCGAAGAGCAGGGCTTCAACGACTGCCTTGAGAGTAACCATGGTGCAAAAAACGAAACTAGCCCGAAGCGTTTCGAATTTCGATCTCGCCGAAAATCTCGCTCTGCAGGACACTTACCTGTTTCATGCGGATGAGCTCCAGCAACGCTAAAAACGTGACAGCGATTTCAGCCCGGCTGGCGGCCGATGCAAAGAGGTCATAAAACGAGATCGATTGCCCGCCGGGAAGCGTGCGCACAATATAATCGATCTTGTCCGCAACGGTGAAGTTCTCTTCAAAGATTTCGCGAAGGTCTTCGCGTTGCAGTTCGATTTTCTTAAGCACTTTTTGGAACGCGCTGATCAAATCGAAGATCCCGACTTCGGATTTCAGCAAGGTGCCCGGATCTTCAAACTCCGGTTTCCCTGGAACACGAACGATGAGTCCCTCCTGCTGCAATTCCCACCGCTGAAGTTGAAACGCGGCGTCCTTGAACTTTTTGTACTCGATCAGTTGCCGGATCAGGTCCCATCGCGGATCCCCTTCTTCCGCTTCTTCTTCGGGAGGCTGTTGATGAACCGGCAGGAGGCTTCGGCTCTTGATATAGATCAGGTTGGCAGCCATCACGACAAACTCGCCGGCGATTTCAAGATCCAGCATCCGAAATGTTTCGAGATACTCGAGGTACTGGCTCGTGACCCGCTCGATTGAAATGTCGTAAATGTCGACCTCCTCTTTTCGTATCAAATACAGCAGGAGATCGAGCGGCCCTTCGAATACCTCGAGCTTCACTTTATAATCTGAGTGCATCAGAGAGTCTCCTCTTTGATCAGAACCGCGTTTGCCACCGCGTAGTCGCTGGAGTGGCTCAGGCTGATGGTCATTCTCGGCTCTTTAAGAGTTCCACCATTTGACGAACCGCATTTTCGAGACCGATCGAAACGGCGCGAGCGACGATCGAATGGCCAATGTTAAATTCGTTCCAGTGCGGAATCGCGGTGAGCAAACGGACGTTTGAGTAGTTGATCCCGTGACCCGCATTTACCACAAGCCCTCTTTCCATGGCCAATACGGCCGCTGCTTCCAATCGATCCACCTCATCCTGCTTTAATTCGGCCGACAAATTCGCGAACGCACCGGTATGCAGCTCCACCGCTTCCGCTCCCACGTCGCTGCTCGCTTCAATTTGCGAGGCCTCCGGCTCGATGAACATGCTGACCCGGATTCCGGCAGTGTGAAGCCGGTTAACCGTCTGCTTGAGGGCCTTTGAATGCCGCGTAACGTTCAGACCACCTTCCGTAGTAATTTCCTGGCGGTTTTCAGGCACCAAACAGACTTCGTCCGGAAGAACTCTTAGCGCGGTTTCGACGATCTCAGGCGTGTTCCCCATCTCGAGATTCAGTTTCGTCATGATGCTTTCCCTCAAGCGAAAGACATCCCGGTCCTGAATATGCCGCCGATCCGCACGCAGGTGCACGGTAATGCCGCTTGCGCCGGCTCGTTCGCACGCAGACGCGGCTTCCAGAATGTCCGGCTCACAATTTGGCGAATCAATCATGTCCGCGTAACGCGCCTGTCGCAGCGTCGCGATATGATCGATGTTGACTCCTAGTTTAACCATGGATTCTTAGACTCACCGGTACTTATCAAAGCGCAATACAAAGTCTTTCCTATCATCGGAGCCAAATGAGGTCTCCCCTCGCCGCCCAGGACTCTTCATTAATGCTTGAAGTGACGAACTCCGGTAAAGACCATTGCCATCTGCCGTTCATTCGCAGCAGCAATCACATCCTGATCCCGGACAGAGCCACCCGGCTGAATCGCAGCCGTTGCACCTGCTTCGGCAGCCGCAATCAATCCGTCGGCGAAAGGGAAAAATGCGTCGCTGCAGACCGCGCTCCCTTTGAGCGAAAGTCCCGCCTCTTTTGCTTTCCAAATAGCGATCCGCGACGAATCGACACGAGCCATCTGACCCGCCCCAATTCCAAGAGTTCGGTCCTGCGAGGCATAAACGATGGCATTCGATTTGACATGCTTTACGACCCGCCAACCGAATAGCATTGATTTCATCTCTTCCGCCGTAGGCGGTCTCGCCGAGACCACGTGGCGCTCTGGTTCCTGGAGTCTGGCATCGTCTCTCTCCTGCACCAGCAACCCCCCAACGACCGAGCGTACTTCCGGCTCAGCAATTTCCTCGCCCGGTTCGGGAAGCATCTTCATTAACCGTAAATTCTTTTTCTTCTGAAGCAGCGCTCTCGCATCCGGCTCGAATTCCGGCGCAATGATGACTTCGCTGAATATTTCCGAGATTGCGCGTGCCAAAGGCTCCGTGAGTGGACGATTGCAAATGATGATTCCGCCAAAAGGCGCCTGCTTGTCCGTGGCAAACGCCTTCACCCAGGCTTCGCGCAGATCGGGATCCGAACCGACTCCACACGGGTTCGTGTGTTTCAGGATTGCGACGGTCGACTCCGGAAACTCGCGAATGAGCAGCCCTGCGGCATCAATATCGAGGATATTGTTATACGAAAGCTCCTTGCCATGGAGCTTCTGAAAATATTCTTGGAAATGGCCATACAAACCGGCGCCCTGGTGCGGATTTTCGCCGTAACGCAATCGTGTTTCTAAAGGAAGCGATAGGGTGAACGAACTGCTCCCAATCGGCTCTCGGCGCAGAAAATTTGCAATCGCCTGATCGTATCGCGCCGTCAGCAGGAATACCTTGATCGCGAACTGCTCACGGAGCGCCAACGTGGTTTCGCCTTCGTGCTCCTTAAGTTCCTCCAACACTGTGCCGTAGTCGGCGGGATCGGTCACAACCGTCACCGAGCGATAATTCTTGGCGGCACTTCGCAGCATCGAGGACCCGCCAATATCGATCTGTTCAATCCCCTCTTCCCTCGTAACGTCGGGCCGCGCGACCGTGCTCTCAAACGGGTAGAGGTTCACCACGACAAGGTCAATCGGCACGATCTCGTTCTCCGCCGCCTGACGCTGATGTTCCGGACTGTCCCGCAAATACAACAGGCCGCCATGGACTTTCGGATGCAGCGTCTTGACTCGTCCGCTCAGAATCTCGGGGAATCCAGTAAATTTACTGATTTCAATGTGCGGAACTGACTCATTTTTGAGCAAAGAAGCCGTTCCGCCCGTGGAAACGATCTCGATCCCCCATTCGGTGAGCCGCCGTGCGAATGGGACGATACCCGCCTTGTCGGAAACAGAAATAAGAGCGCGGTTGATCTTCATGAAACGGAGAAGAATAACAGGTTCTAACTGGTCGTCTATCGTTTGGCGCGACTCCCGCGTTGATGGGCCGTTCGGCTTTGGCCGCTCCGTGTTCCGCGTTGATAATTCAGAAATCTCTCCGCCCAGGCACTTTAAGCTCGCTCGCAAACTCACGACCATTTGCATGCCAAACTAGTCGAGATCAACGAAAAACATCACCATGTGAAAGTGGTCCCGAGCCGAGAACATGTGATCAAGTGGGTCGAAAAATCCCAGGTGCTGCCTCGGATCGTCCAATACTGATCGGGCCGAGTGACGATTCATCCTCGAATAAATACAAAAATACGCTTGCACTGTACCAACTAGTCAACTAAGCTGGCTTCGTGAAACGCGAGAGTGATACCAAACAGAAACTCCTCAACACAGCCCTCGAGCTAATCTGGGAGAATAGTTACGGGTCAGTCTCCGTCGATGATATCTGCAACCGGGCGGGCGTTAATAAAGGCAGTTTTTATTACGCTTTTAAATCCAAATCCGACCTTGCAGCTGCCGCTTACGAAGATCACTGGAATAAGAAACGAGCCCTGATGGACGGGCTTTTTTCTTCGCAGATGCCCCCTCTTGAGCGCCTTGAGAAGTACTGCGAACGCATCGTCCAGGATCAGACAGCGAAGTACGAAAAATTTGGCAAAATGTGCGGATGCCCGTTCGCCTCCATCGGCTCAGAATTGAGCACTCAAGATGAGCAAATCAGGCGGAAAGCCCAGGAACTGGCTGAGCGGACAATGAAGTATCTGGCCGCCGCTTTGCGCGATGCCGACAGCGAAGGTTCTGTGCATGTCCAGGATCCTGTAGGATTGGCGCGCGAGGTCTTCTGTTACGCGAACGGCCTGATTGCACATGCGAAGATCGTAAACGAACCGAGTGTCTTGAACTGTTTGAAAGACGGGGTGTTCCGGCTCATAGGCGCATCCCGAATGGCAGTACCCTCCTAAGGGACTTCAAGGGAATTCTTTTTTTTGGTATTCAATTGTACCGACTGGTCAATCTAATATTTATGTATTACGCTAATCTTCCGGTAAGCCAAACCTTCAATTCTAACCGAGCCAAATGCTCCCGTCAGTATCTGTCAGATCGCCTTTTCGACCTGCCTCTGACATTTGCGGAAATCGCTGATCTCTCTGAAAAATGCGACCTCTGGGAGGTCGAAACAGCTGCGATAAGGGCCCCAAAGCCGCCAGTGACATTTACCGTTCCGACAACTCAGATGTTTGCTTCAATATCCCGCGTCGTTGAATAACCGTTTTGTGTGCAGCAGTGCGTTGTGTTGGTGAGTCGGAACGCGACTTGACAGAGCCGGGTGTGGGATGTTACTGATGCCGTCCCGCGCTTTTCCGAGAAGGGCATTCTATGGCTGACACACAAATCATTCTGAAAGAAAATGTCCCCGGTCTGGGTGCCGAGGCTGATGTTGTAAAAGTTCGCAAGGGCTTTGCTCGCAACCATCTGATTCCCGCCGGAAAGGCCTACGAAGTCACTCCCTCCAATTTGAAGCGGCTCAATCAGCTGAAGGCGAAGCGTGCGGAACGCGAAGCCCGCGAACTTAACGAAGCCGAAGAGTTCGCCCGTAGGATCGGGAAAGTGAAACTCGAGTTCGTCCTCGAAACGGGAGAAACCGGAAAAGCCTTCGGATCCGTGACCGCAAAGGATATCGAGGAAAAGCTTCAGTCCGAGCACGGTATCACGATTGACCGTCACAAGATCGACCTTGATCGCCCGATCAAAGAAAGTGGCGAAAAAGAAATTCCGATCAAGCTTCACCATGATGTCTCGGCAACCCTGAAGGTCGAGATTAAGGCTTTTACTCCGGCAGCGCCCGCGCATGAGGCAAGCGATGCGGTCGATGCCAAATCGAAACCGAAACGGAAGACGACCACGAAGGCTGGAGCCTAATCACTGATGCCACCCGGTTCCCAAGGTTTGGTGAAACCTGCGGAGAACTCCAAGGAAACTAAGGGGACAGCCACCGGGACACGCAGAAAGGGTTATTCACAAGATCTTCACAGCCCGCTCACTGCACGCGAGGTTCCTCGTTCTTTACCGTTCAGTGAAGATGGCGAGAAAGGTGTCCTCTGCTCGCTACTGCTTTCTCCGAAGGAAGTCGCCGATTTTTGCGTTTTGCGTCTCCCTTCCAGCGCGTTTTATATCCCGGCCCACGAAATTATTTACAACCTTGTTCTCGAGTTCGGCGACAAGCGAAAGCCGATCGATTTTGTATCGATAAAGCAGGCGCTCAAGGACCGGAATCTGCTCGACGAAGCCGGCGGCCCGGAATTCCTGAGCGACCTCTATAACTTCGTCCCCACCTCGGCCAATGCCGCGTACTACATCGACATCGTTCGAGAAAAGTACGTTCTGCGCCGATTGATCAATACCTGCACGAAGTTATCGACACAATGTTACGAACAGCAAGGGGAACTCGAACCGCTGCTGGACGAAGCCGAGAAAGAGATTTTTGCGATCACCGGCGAGCACGTAAAAACCGAGATTGTTCCGACGAAGGATCTGGTCATGGACGCAATCGAACAGATCGAAAAGCTGTATGCCAACCGTGGATCGGTGACCGGGCTTTCAACCGGGTTCGTGGACTTGGATCGGATGACGATGGGGTTGCACCCTGCGGAAATGATCGTAATTGCAGCGCGTCCCAGCATGGGCAAGACGGCGTTTGCGATGAATATCGCCGAGCACGTCACGATGGAACTTTCGAAAGCGGTGGCTGTGTTCAGTCTTGAAATGAGCAGCCAGCAGCTCGTCCAGCGAATTCTGTGTTCGCGGGCCAAGGTCGATCTGCAGCGTCTCCGCGACGGTTTTTTGTCAGAAAGAGATTTCCCAAATCTGACCGCGGCGGCATCGCAGGTCGCCGCATCAAAGATGTTTATAGATGATACTCCTGGCCTGACGATTACGGAACTCCGCGCCAAGGCGCGCCGGATGAAGTCCCAATACGATATTCAGCTGATTGTCATCGATTATCTGCAGTTGCTTCGCTCGATGAGCCGCAGAGGGCAGGAGAACCGTCAGCTCGAAATCGCAGAAATTTCGGCGGGGATTAAGGCGCTCGCGAAGGAATTGGACCTCCCAATCATCGTGATTGCACAGTTAAATCGGCAGCCCGATAGCCGCGCGAACCAGGGCGGCCGTCCGCGGCTTAGTGACTTGCGTGAATCGGGCTCAATCGAACAGGACGCCGATCTCGTCGGGCTCCTGATCCGGGCCGAGTACTATGCGGAGGATGAGGAGGAAAAAAAGGAAAGTGAGGGCAAGGCGCAGCTAATCGTTGCCAAGCAACGAAACGGTCCCATTGGAGATGTGCCGTTGAGGTTTTTCAAAGAGTACACCCGCTTTGAGAGCCGTCGCGACCGCGAGGGTCCATGAGGTTGGCGTATCCGCGCGTGGGCGTTTTATAAGTCGTCTTCGTCCTCGGGCATTAATCGATCGTCGTGGTGAATCAATCCCCTCTCCGCGCCCTCCTCTTCACTCCTTTTGCAGTCGTCCGAAACTTCGTCTTGTAATTTCGGCAGACGTGACCACTATATGTTGTGGCTGGGATTCCGATTGCCCCACAAAGATGCGATGCCCTAAATGCGGAAACCTTGAAGACAAGGTTATTGACTCGCGCTCGGCGAAGGCTGGTGCGGCGATACGTCGGCGTCGCGAATGTCTGGCCTGTCAGAATCGGTTTACGACATACGAAGAGATTGAGCGTCGCGATCTGCGCGTGATCAAGCGGGATGGACGACATGAACCGTTCGACCGGCAGAAACTACTGGGCGGAATGGTCAAGGCCTGCGAGAAACGTCCGGTCAGTTACGACGCCCTCCAGCGGGCCGCGGAAGAGATCATCCAGGAGCTTGAGCATACGTACGATCACGAGGTTCCGACGCACGCAATCGGTATTCGCGTGATGGATCGGCTGCACGCATTGGATGAAGTTGCGTATATCCGCTACGCATCGGTTTACCGGCAATTTCAAGACATTGGCGAATTCATCAACGAGATTGAATCGCTTGGCCGCAAGATCAAGCGCAATACTCTTCAACCAGATCTGTTCGTACCGTGATCGCGTTACTTGATTCCCTCCCCTTACTTCGGTTAGGCGAGAACGAATATTGTTCCATTCGTCATGACTGGCTCTGCTCGTGTCTCTACCGAGTTGCAGAGAAAGCCGGTTACAGCCGCTGGTGGCTTGCGGAGCATGTCGCAGCGACTGTCGTCTGCTACCTGTCTCGAACATACGACAAAAACGTTATTTCGGAGTCCGAACTGCGTTACATCATCCTGGCCGCACTGCAGGCCATCGGCTATGCTGAAGTTGCGTTGCGCCTGAAGCGGGTTAATCCGCCGTTCGAACTCTCTCTGAGCCAGATCGCCGAGGATGCCGGGCTCGGCTATGAGCTGGCATTTTTCCAACTGTTACAGGACCGGATACAGCCGGCCTTGTCCAACCGCGCTTCGAATATTTCCGTGTATGGATTGCAATCGTGCGTAAGGCAGTTACAATCTGCGAAAACGTGGAGCCGGGAATGCTCGCGGCTTCGCAGCGAAATTGTCAATTTCTTACGCGGGCAGCTTCAGCGGGCGGACCTGAAAAATGAAGTGACTTTAACTATCCGATGACGCTTTTCGAAAAAATCATTGCACGCGAGATCCCGGCAAAGATTGTCGCCGAGGACAACGACATGATCGCCTTTCACGACGTCAATCCTCAGGCGCCGGTGCATGTACTTCTAGTTCCGAAAAAGCCAATCCCACGCCTCGCCGAGACAAGCGATGAGGATGGCGCGTTGCTGGGCAAAATGCTGCTCAAAGCCAGGACGCTGGCTAACGAACTGGGCATCTCGGAAACTGGATTCCGAGTAGTAGTCAACAACGGTCGCAACGGCGGACAGACGGTGCCCCATTTGCACCTGCATCTCCTTGGGGGACGCCATCTTGGCTGGCCGCCGGGGTAGAGGATCGCGTATCGGCTTATCCGCTGGCCGCGCCGTCAGCGGTCGCACTTACAAAAACAAGAGTTTGCCCCACTTGTGCCGTTCAGGCGAAGCTCCCATTCCCCTCAAAATAAGGGCGGACAACCAGTGGCGTGAACGCTGACTTCCAATCAAGGCCTGTCATTATCACACGCGCAGTCTAGCCTCCTGGGATTTCTATTATCGGGTCTGGGGCATGTGCCTTAAATCCCGAACACCGCAGGGCAAAATCCAAATATCCTCGAAAGAACTACTCGCGAAACGTTACCCCAAGCCGGTCCGCGAGCTGAGATTTAACTCGGCCGTGGGCAGCGTTTGCTTCATCCTGTGCCAACGTTCGGTCGGTTGCCCGATATGTCAAACTGCAGGCGACCGATTTCTTGCCTGCCGGCACCTTTTCACCGGTTGAATCGACGAAAAGATCAAACAGACGCACGTCCACTAGCAGCGGTTCGTGGGCAGAAGTAATAGCATCCAGCACCGCTTGGTATTTCAGTCCTTTGTCCGCTACAAACGCTATATCGCGAGTGATTGCAGGAAAGCGATCCAGCGCCTTGTATTTGAATTCCTTTCCGGCTTTACCTGGATCCAGTGCCAGCTCGGTAACAAGAACAGGGTCACGTGCGCCAAGCTCTTTTGCCAACCCGGGACGGACCTGCGCGATCCGGCCAATTGTCTGACCTTCTCCATCAACCACTCGACACAAAAGCGGCGCAAAACCGGTCGGTTGATCTCGCACCAATGTCAGTTCTTTCGACACGGCAGTATTCAGAATTCCTTTGAGATCGAACAGATCGAATGTGGCCGCCGCCTGGTTCCACGTCTTGCTCTGGCGTTCTCCGGAGACAACGACAGCGAGAGCAATAGATTCTTCTTTCGTCGCGACTTTGAACACGCGACCGATCTCGAAAATTGCGACGCTTGTTGCACCTCGATTGAAATTGCGTTCGGTCGCTCGGATGAGCCCCGGAACGAGCGAGGGTCGCAGAATTCTTTGATCCTCACTCAAGGGATTACGTAATTTGAGAGGGTCCGCCGGCGGTTCCAGCAAGTACTCCAGAGAGCGCTCGTCGACGAGTGTCAGACTCCGGGCTTCGAACAGACCGAGACCGGAGAGCTTCAGCCGGAGATCCATTAATTCGTCATGAATGCGATCAGACTTGGAACTCTCCGTGGCTGAGGCAAGGAGACGGGACGGAATTTTCCGGATCCCGGCCATCCGGCAGACCTCTTCGACCAGATCGACTTCGCGAAGCAGGTCAGGACGATAGCTTGGAATCTGCCAGCGGTTGCCACCGACATTTTTCAAACCGAGCCGAGCCAGCAAGTCGGCTGAGTTTGGGACCGGTATTCCCAGCAATCTCTCACAGCGTTCTGGACGCAATTCAACTATCCGATCCGAATCAGGCACGGCACCGCCAATAACGGTATGTGGATCCGCTTGTCCGCCGGCAATCTGCACAATCAGGTCAGCTGCTCTCGCCCCGCAAAACAGCACGGCGCCAGGATCGACCCCGCGTTCAAACCGAAAACTCGACTCCGAGATTAACCCCAATCGCCGGCTGGTGCGCCGAATCCAATTTGGATCGAAATAGGCGGCCTCTAGGAGCAAATCGGTCGTGGTTGCCGTTACGCCGCTCTGCTCGCCGCCCATCACGCCGGCGATCGCCACGGGGCGCTCATGGTCTGCAATCAGGAGGTCGGTCGGATTTAACTGATATTCGTTCCCGTCCAGCGCCAGCAACCGCTCGCCTGAGCCTGCCATTCGAACTACAATTCCTCCGCTAAGTTTGGCGAGATCGAATGCGTGGAACGGTTGGCCGAGCTCGATCATGACGTAGTTCGTCACATCGACGACATTGTTGATCGAGCGGACACCTGCTGCTTCCAACCTTTGCTGAAGCCAGCCGGGACTCGGTCCGACCTGGATTCCGCGGATTATCCGGGCTGCGTACAGCGGACAAGCATCCGGTGCGTCTAACTGCACGACCGCAGCGTTCCTCTGAACTGGCACGACGTTCACGTTCGGTAGCTTCGCCGGCGAAAGATCCAGAAGTGCGGATAGTTCCCGCGCAATTCCATAGTGGCTGAGCTGATCCGGCCGATTCGGGGTTATCTCCACTTCGATCACAGTATCAGGCGGAAACAGCTCGGATAGCGGCTTCCCGATTCGAGCGTCACCTGGCAATATCAAAAGCCCTTCCCCATCCTCCGCCAAGGTGAGTTCGCGCGCGCTGCAAAGCATCCCTTCTGACTCGACTCCTCGCAGCTTGCTGGCCTTGATTTTAACACCACTCGGCAGAATTGCTCCCGGCAAAGCCAACGGAACCTTGTCTCCGGCGCTGAAATTCTTCGCTCCGCAGACGATTTGTCGCGGCAGACCGGATCCATCGTTCACGCGACAGACGCTTAAGCGATCCGCATTCGGATGCCGTTCAAACGATTCGATTTGCGCGACGATAACTTTGTCAAAATCGGCACCATGCTGTTGGATGCCTTCAACCTCGACTCCGGAAAAAATCAGGGCTTCGACAATCTCGGCGACCGGATGATCCAGGGGCAAGAATTCTTTGAGCCAGCTGAGTGAGAGCTTCATCGTGTGAACTGGGCTAAAAATCGTTGATCGTTCTCGATCAGGAGGCGGATATCTGGCAGCGCGAACAGGGACATTGCGAGGCGCTCGAGCCCCATCCCGAATGCGAATCCAGTCCATTGTTCGGGGTCATAAGCGTTGTCGCCGCGTTTCAGGTTGATCGCTTCAAAGACGGCTGGGTTCACGAGACCGCAACCCAGCAATTCCATCCATTTGCCACCTTGAATTCCGAGCACTCGGATATCGAGCTCGAAACTCGGTTCTGTGAACGGAAAGAAATGAGGTCGCAGCCTGGTCTCTACGCCGGGACCGAGCAGTTCGCGGACAAAATATTCCAGCGTTCCTTTGAGATCGGCTACGCTGACGTTGACATCAACGTAGAGGCCTTCCAGCTGATTGAACTGGTTCAAATGTGTCGCATCGATTTCGTCACGCCGGTACGCAGCACCGGGACCGATCACACGCACCGGTGGTGCCTGCGCAACCATGGTTCGCACCTGGACGCTTGAGGTGTGCGTCCGCAGCAGGCGTCCGTCCGGGAGATAGAACGTGTCCGAATCGTTACGCGCCGGATGGTTCGCCGGAGTATTGAGAGCGTCGAAACAATGCCACTCTGTCTCGATATCCGGGCCATCTGCCAATGCAAACCCGAGGCGTCGCAATATTCGCACCGCCCGATCCTGCAGAAGTGTCAATGGATGAAGTGCACCCGCACTGAACTGAGTGCCCGGCAGCGTCTCGTCAATTCCGCCGAGAATCTCGGCAGTCCCTGCGGACTCGATCTCGTTGAGACGGGTATCGAGTGCGGCGGTGACAGCGTTTCGGATTTCGTTCAGGAGCTTGCCGATGCGCGGCCGATCTTCCTTTGGCAAATTGCGCATGTTTTCGCTCAGCTGCGAAATCACGCCCGTTTTGCCGAGGAATTTCACCCGAATGTTTTCGAGTGCGATTTTGCTGGCAATCTGTCGGATCTCTTCAAGCGCCGTTTCCTGCAATCTTTGAAGCTCGTTGTCCATCGGAGAATTGACCGGAACCGCCCGCACGGATCGCGAGCGGTCGATTCAAGCACGTCTGGCCGCGGGCTCAGGCGGCGGTTTTTTGATTCAATGCCGCGACTGCCTTATCCAAAATGGCTTTGAATGTCGCCTCGTCGGTTACGGCCAAATCGGCCAATGCCTTGCGATCGACTTCAATTTTTGCAGCGGCCAGCCCTTCCATGAAACGGCTGTAGGTCACGCCGAATTGGCGGCAGGCTGCGTTAATTCGCTGAATCCAGAGGTTGCGAAAGTTGCGTTTCCTGGTCTTGCGATCTCGGTACGACCAGTACTTCGCCTTCATTGTGGCGTCTTTTGCGTAGCGAAAGAGCTTGGACCGACGCCCTCGGAATCCTTTCGCTCTGTCGAGAACTCTTTTGCGGCGCTCTCTACTGGCGCGCGCGTTGGTTGCTCTTGGCATTCACTGATATCCGGCCAGGGCCGGATCCTCGTCGCACAGGCTGTTGTTTAGGATTCTGCCCTCCGACCTCACCTGTCGCATCAGCCCCGTTCATTGCGGGGCAGGAGGAGAACAGTGTTCCAACCTCAGTGGAACGGCAGATTCTCTTTGATCCGCTTCTCGTCAGTGGCGTCGAGAACTGCGGTCTTAGCGAGTTGACGCTTGCGCTTTGCACTTTTCGACACCAATAAATGCCTCCGGCTTGCCTGACCGCGCAACACTTTGCCGGTCCCAGTTATCTTGAAGCGCTTCGCCACCGCCTTCTTCGTTTTGCGTCTCGCTATAGGTTTTGGCATAAGGAGCCCGGAATCTAAACCGTCCGGTCGACTTGGCAACAACAATCTGCGCCCGAATTCAGGGGTTGAAAACGAAACTGCACCGATACAAACCCGAAGCGACTTCTTCTTCTCGCTCGACCTGAGTCCCTAAGACGCGTTCGACCATTTCGCGTTCGAGGCGCCGCACTAATGGAAAAGCCTCAAGCAAATCGAATATCGGCGAGTGGTATTCTACAATCGTAAACCGGCCTTCAGTGGTAATTTCTGACATGTACCCCTCTTGATTCCGGATTTTCGCAAGGGTCTCTGCCCGCTCTAGAACACTGTTCCCGCGCATCTTTCGAATGTAATCATTCGTCTTGGCCCCAAACACCGAATACAAGAGCTTTTCGCCGGCGGCATGGCCGTAAAGTCGATTCGCGGTGTGGAGCAGTTCGATCGTCATTGCATTGGCTCCAGATGGGTAAAAGATGTGGGCCTTCTCTGTGAGGCGATAGACCATTTCCGGGCGGCCAACCGGTTTTGGGCGGCGCCAGGTGTCGACGTAACCGGTACGCTCAAGCTCGTCGCAATGTTGCTTGATGCCCATGTAACTAAGCTTAAGTCGCTGGCCGAGCTCGTTGACGGAGAGCCCCTGAGTTTTTTTCAGAGCGTCAATTATTCGCATTCGTTGCGAACGGCCAACTTCGCTTATTCGTTTCATCGGAGTTCTGCTCTGGCTCGCCAATCGTCCATGATCGACCTACATCGCATACCGGCACGACCCTTAGTCACCTGTCTTATCGCCGGTGAGTCTAAGGGTCCACCTTTCAACACGTCACACGCGATTTTCGCGTGTCCACGAGAAGATCCGAAGTTACTTGCTGACTTTTACGATCGAATATGTTTTCACGCCTTTGCGATCGAGCAAGAGCAAAAGGTTTGGCTTCCCCTTCTGATCAGCCAGCGCCTTTTGGAAGGAATCGATATTGGTGACCTGATTCCGGCCGACTTCAGTGATCACGTCCCCTTTCTGAATATCCGCAACTGCCGCCGGGCTGTTCGCTGCCACTTCCGTCACAACCACTCCGGCATCCGATTTCAGTCCCAGTTCCTGCTTCAGCTCGGGGGTAACCTCCTGAACCTGCACGCCAAATGTGGAGGAGACATTTTCGCTTGGGGGCGGAACATCGTTGCTGGCTAGTTTACTCGGATCAGACGGCAATTCTTCGGTGGTGACGCTCACAACGATTCTCTTACCGTTCCGCCAGACACCGAGATTAACCTGTGCGCCGACTTTTTTCTTCAGGATCTCGTCTTGCAGCTCTCTTGCGGTTGTAACCGGGACATTATCGACATCGGTGATCACGTCGGCGGGGCGCAAATCGCTTTTCGCGGCTGGTGTATCGGCCTGAATCGTTCGCACGACGACACCTTTATCCACACCTTTAAAAACTTCCGCCTTATTCTGGTCATTCAGGCTTTCGATAATAATACCAAGCCAGGGCCGTACAATTTTGCCGGACATGATGAGCTGTTCGCTGACCTGGTTTGCGAGATTGCTCGAGATCGCAAAGCCGAGACCTCGATTCAGACCGTGGATCAACGTGTTCATCCCGATCACGTTACCGTCGATGTCGCAGAGCGGACCCCCGCTGTTGCCGGGATTGATCGCGGCATCTGTCTGGATGTAATCCTCGTATTTGTCCGGAAGCAATTCGTTGCGGCCCTTCGCGCTCACTACGCCTGTGGTGAACGTGTACGCAAATTTGTAAGGGGTTCCGATCGCGCAGACAATCTGGCCCACTTTCACATTGTTGCTGTTTGCAAAACTAACGGTTGGAAGGCTGGTTGCATCGATTTTGATGACAGCCACATCGGTTCGCTCATCGAATCCAACCACCTTGGCCGGCAGCGTTCGGCCGTCTTTCAACTTCACTTCAATCTTGTCTTCGCCGTCGATGACATGGTTGTTCGTGATGATGTAGCCATCCGGCCGCACGATAAATCCGGACCCTTCACTCTGATCCGGTTGGTCACTGTCGTCGTGAGGCCCACGGAAAAAGAAATCAAACCCGTCAGACGGATTCGTGGGATTGCTCGGCCGATTGTTCTTCTCGACGTCAACCACGACCACCGCAGGCGCGACCTTCTCGTAAACGGCCGTGTACGCATCATTTAGCTGATGCGCTATATCCTTTGGGGATCCGACGGACGGTGTCTCCGCGAACATTGCCGGAGTCAACGATTGGCTTAACAACAGAAGTCCCCCGAGAGTGAGGGCCGAAGCACGATCAAATACGCTCATATTGCAAATCAACTGTCACGGGAACAAGTTCCCGCATCTTCAGTGAAGGGATATTCCGCTACCGATAGCGCGAACGCAACAATGGTTATCTGGGAGGCTTAAGGATCCTGACGCAACTTGGTGCATCGTCTCACAAGTGGGAGGCATATGCTTGGCTTGAAAAGGGCTGGTGTCCCGCAACGATTGACAATCGATAGGGAGCCTTTAGCTTCTTTACCGTCTAGTCAAATTTACAATGCACACCTTAGCTGAAACCGCTGATAAGCGGTTCCTTTCGTTTGCTCCCGGTTTCTGGCCCAACGTCGCACCCGAGCTCTGGAACGACTGGAGATGGCAACTCAAAAACCGAGTTACCAACCTTCAACAACTCGAACAAAGAATCGCGCTCACACGCGAGGAACGGGCCGGCGTAATCTTGTCCGGAAGCAAACTGGCGCTGGCAATCACGCCACATTTTTTCAACCTGATCGACCCTGAGGACCCGTCCTGCCCGATTCGCCGCCAAATGATCCCTCGAATCGAGGAAATCGATCGCTCACCGTTCGAAATGGCAGACCCGTGCGGAGAAGATTCCCACATGCCTGTCCCGGGACTCGTTCACCGCTACCCTGATCGCGTTCTGTTTCTCGTAACTGATCGATGCGCATCCTACTGCCGGTACTGCACACGAAGTCGCGTCGTGAGCGGCGTTGGCGAACAGGAACTTCACACCAATTTCGAGGAAGCTTATCGCTATCTGGAAACTCACACTGAAGTTCGCGACGTCCTGCTTTCCGGAGGAGATGCTCTGCTCCTGTCGGACGACAAGCTTCGTGGGATTTTGCGCCGACTGCGCTCGATCGAGCATATCGAGTTCGTCCGGATCGGGACGCGCGTACCGATTTTCCTCCCGCAACGGATCACCCCTGAGTTATGCCAAATGCTCCAGGAATTTCATCCGCTTTGGATGAGTGTCCATGTCAATCACCCGCGCGAGCTCACCACGGAAGTAAGGGCGGCGCTTGAGCGGCTCGTTAATCACGGCGTCCCGATTGGGAACCAAAGCGTGCTACTCAAGGGCGTGAACGACGATTTGGCCGTCATGAAAGCCCTGGTCCACAAGCTCGTCATGTGCCGGGTCCGGCCTTACTACATCTACCAATGCGACCTGATCTATGGGTCGGCGCATCTGCGAACCTCGGTGGCGAAAGGAGTCGAAATCATTGAAGGTCTGCGCGGACACACAACAGGGTATGCCGTTCCGCAATTTGTTATCGATGCACCTGGTGGTGGCGGCAAGATCCCGATCAATCCTGGATATGTCCTGGAACATGACCGGGAAAAAATCGTCATCAGGAACTACGAAGGGAAAGTCTTCGAATACCCGGAATTGGACATGGTTGCGAATACAGCGCAGCACCACGAATTCGCGGACGAATATTTGATTTCGTGACTGCCGCGAGTCAACAGCTGGCGGATCTTGCATGCCGGTTTTGTCTGGACCGGTCGATGCCTGTGCTGTAACTGCATCAATGGCCGGGATCGTCGTTAAACCGCGCGCGCGGATATTTCATGGACATGATTGGGTTTATGGGTCCGACGTGCTCAAAGTTTTCGGTGATCCGAGGCCGGGGGATATCCTCTCGCTGAAGGATGGCCAGGACCGGTCTCTTGGATCGGCCATTTACAACCCGGTCTCACAGATCGTCGCAAGACGTTTTTCCCGGCGAAAGCAGGATCTCGACAGGGAATTCTTCGTCCGACGAATCAGTCAGGCGATCGCTTCCCGGGAAAAACTGGGCGCGCTTCGAAATCCGGGCCGGATCGTCTGGAGCGAAAGCGATGGGTTACCCGGGCTTATCATTGACAGGTACGGAGCGCATCTGGTGCTGCAGACGCTAACGCTCGCAATGGATCAGAGAAAGGCTCTGATCGCAGAGGTCGCCAACCATCTGTTGTCGCCCACTTCAATCATTGAAAGGAACGACGCGCCAATTCGGAAAGCGGAAGGTCTTGACTTGGTGACCGGACTCCTTTTCGGCGAGCGTCCAGGCCGGATCGAACTGGAGGCAAACGGGATCCGGTTTTACGCCGACCTGTTGACCGGACAAAAGACCGGACTTTACCTCGATCAGTTGGACAACTATCAGATCGTCGCCGGAATCGCCGGCGGGCTGCGTGTTCTGGACTGCTTTGCCAACCAGGGCGCATTCGCGATCGCCTGCGCCAAGGCCGGAGCGTCATCAGTTACCGCTGTCGAAATCAGCGGTTCTCTCGTAAAGCTGATTGACGAGAATGCTCAACTGAATGGAGTCACCATTACAACGAAGGAAGCGAACGTGTTTGACTATCTGTCCGACCAGATTCGCGACCGGGTCCAATTCGATTTGATCGTCCTCGATCCTCCTTCGTTCACGAAAACGAAAGAATCGCTCAACAGCGCGCGACGCGGGTATAAGGAGATTCATTTGCGTGCGCTCCAGTTGTTGCCGCCGGAAGGGTGCCTCGCGACGTTTTCCTGTTCACACCACGTTTCCCGCGAAATGTTTTTGGAGATGATTGTCGACGCCAGCGTCGATGCGAAGCGGCATGTGCGCATACTGAAGAGTCTGTCGCAGCCGCTCGATCACCCTATTCTTCCGCATCTCCCCGAGACGGAATATCTTAAAGGGTTTTTGCTGCAGCTCCTTCCGGGCCGCTAGGGCGGCCCCGGGTTCGAGGTTCCGGGTTCCAGGTTCCGGGTTTGAAGTTTCGGGTTCGACATTCGAGCACGCTCGTAATTTCGAACTCGGAACTTCAAACTTTGAACCTGGAACTCGGCGTCCCACCGAATTCCCGCTTCTTCCGGTCACTGAAACACAGATTTTCGTTGCGACCGCGTTTGTTTTCCTGACAATGGAGTTTCATGTCGGAGAGTATGAAAGAACCGTTTCTCGATCTCCCGGAAGATCAATCGGCCTCGCCAGAGCAGCTCGATACCCAGGTCCAACGGGCTCAGGAACAGCTGCTGCAGCTGAAACGGCAGCAGGAACAGATCGAGAAACAGAAGCGCGAACTCGAAGAGCTTAGCCGGAAGCAAGAAGACCTGGAAAAGGGTCGCGCCGACATGATCGAAAAGCTGACCCGCTCGCTTGTCGTGATTGAACGTGAAACGTACGAGACCGAGAAACGCGTCGAACAGTTGCGGATGACAAACGCAACATTCGCCCAGCATCTTGACTCGCTCGAAAGAATCAATCCGAAAAGCTGGAGTAATCTGGATCTGCACAAGGAGTTGAGCAAAGCGCTGAGCGCGGTCGACGACGCTCGTGCCGAGTACACGAAGTCGCTGACGAAGATCAACGCAAAGGCTGACTCCGAAGTAATCAACCCGTCAGCATTAGCCGTCGAAAATCGCTTTGACACGACAGCCGGCGATGAGAGTTTCATGATATGGCTCAAACGGGGGTTCGCCTTTACTCTCCCGATCCTGATTCTTGGGCTATGCGCGCTGGTGGCTGTTTATTTTATGCGCGGATAACGTTGTTGAGCGATGGAACGTAAACGATTCAACGATTCTCCAATCTGGGCCAAACAGGACGAGCTCCAGAAACAAGAACAAGACCTGCGTCGCCAGATGGAGGAACTCGAGCGCAAGATCGAGGAAGCTCCAAAGCTGGCTCAGGAAGAACAGGAACGCCGGCGCCAGGAACGGATCCTGCGCGCATCCACCAGACGGAGCCCACTCGATTCGCCGGACATTCTTCAGGATTCCCGGCACGCCGAGGATCTGTTTTCCGAACGGCGGCCCCGGCGTCCGCGCCGAGCGGAACGCCGTCAGGCGCGAATCCGCTTAATAGTTTCCTGTCTCGCGGTTCTGGCGCTTGTCGCAGTTGTCATATTCCTGACCATTCAAATGTTCAACCATCTCTAATCGGCCTGACCGCGCTTCAGCAGGATTCTAACCCCCAGCGCGCATGGCTCTGCTCGATTTCGTTCTCGGCCGGCCACTTTCTTCCGACGAGGATAAAGAAGAAAGGGTTGGGCCATTTGCAGGTATATCTGTCTTTGGCCTGGACGCTCTGAGCTCGGCAGCGTACGGTCCGGAGGCGGCCTTAACGGTCTTGATTCCACTCGGCCTCGGAGGACTCGGTTACAGCTTTCCGATCACCTGCTCCGTCTGCGCAATCCTTGCAATCGTCTACTTCAGTTACCGTCAGACGATCTCTGCGTACTCGAACGGCGCAGGCTCTTATACGGTGGCAAAAGAAAATCTCGGGACGCGCGCCGGCCTTATGGCTGCCGTCGCCCTGATGATCGATTACACGTTAAACGTGGCGGTCGGGATCTCTGCTGGAATCGCCGCGTTAGTCTCCGCCGTTCCCGTTTTACAGCCGTATACGCTCGCTCTGTGTCTGGCTGTTCTCTGTCTGCTTGCTTTCCTCAACTTGCGCGGTCTCCGGGAAGCCGGTTTAGCGTTTATGCCGCCAACTTACCTGTTTATCGGTTGTCTGGGCGTTATGATCCTGGTTGGGTTCGTAATGGCGATCATATCGGGCGGTCGTCCCCAGGCGGTCACTCCACCGCCGGCGCCGGCAAGCAACCACAGCCAGATCTCGTTGTGGATTTTTCTGAAATCTTTTGCGGCCGGTTGCACCGCGATGACAGGGGTAGAGGCGGTCAGCAACGGCGTCCAGGCATTCAAAGAACCGGTTGTGCAATCGGCGCGCCGGACGTTGACACTAATTGTCGCGATCCTGATTCTGCTGTTGCTTGGTATCGCGTATCTCGTTTCTGCCTACAAAATCACCGCAACGGATCCCGGGTCGTCGACTTATCAAAGTATCCTATCGCTATTAACACAGGCGGTATTCGGGCGCGGGGTCCTTTACTACGCAGCGATGGTCGCAATTCTGCTGGTGCTTTGCCTTTCTGCTAATACGTCGTTTGCCGATTTTCCTCGCGTTTGCCGAACGATCGCTCTGGACGGGTATTTGCCCTCTTCGTTCGCGGTTCGCGGGCGACGCCTCGTTTTCACGGAAGGGATCGTTGTGCTTACTGCGCTCGCAGCGGCGATATTAATATTTTTTAATGGCATCACCGATAAGCTGATACCGCTGTTCGCCGTCGGAGCATTCCTGGCATTCACGTTGTCCCAGGCCGGGATGGTCAAGCATTGGCTCATGTCAAAGGATCGACGGGCCAGATTGAATGCCAGCATCAATGGTGTGGGAGCGATCGCAACCGGAATCACGTTCCTCGTTGTCATCGTCACGAAGTTCGCAGAAGGCGCGTGGCTTGTGCTAATCGTCATCCCGTCGCTCTATTTCTCTATGCGGTCGATCAAACGGCACTACACTGCGGTTGCCGAGGAAGTGGGTATTTCCGGTCCGATCCGACTGACGCGTCCGGGAAAGATGATCGCCGTAATTCCTCTTGACCATATCAATGTGGTGGCAGAAAAGGCGCTGCAGATTGCGTTCGAGTTATCGCAGAAGGTGTATGTTGTGCATGTCCAGAGAGAAACTTCCAACAAGAATTTCTGTGACGAATGGGCGCAGGATGTCCATCCGTCAATAGTTCAGACTGGATTGCAGGAACCGGAGCTCGTCATTCTCCAATCGCCGTTCCGCAAAGTGATCGCTCCGACACTCGATTACATCTGGAAACTCGAGCGCGACAATCCGGAGAGCTCGATCGCCGTTCTGATCCCGCAATTAATTGAATCACACTGGTACTACAGCTTTTTGCACAACCAACGGGCAGCGATCCTGCGCACGGTTCTGCTGCTAAAGGGCCGAAATCGGATCGTCATCGTGAATGTTCCCTGGAACATCGAGCAGCAACTGCAAGCGAAGGGCCATGCCCGCATGGAGCCTTGGGAACGATCGCCAACATGGCTCGACTCCTAAGCGCGTAAATCTCACAGGCCAAAGCGCCCCTGAGCGCGAGAAATGATTGCGAATCGATTGCCGCGGCACTATTCGTTACGACGTTCACGATGAGCTCAAAGAACTTTGACGTCGAATATGTAGCCGAACTGGCCCGAATCAAATTAACACCGGAGGAGATCAAAACTTTCGAATCTCAGCTTGGGCACGTCCTTGAGCATGTTGCAAAACTGAATGAAGTCGACATCGCTCAGGTTGAACCGATGGCCCACAGCTTCCCGATTTACAATGTCTTCCGCGAAGATGAGGTAAAGGAGAGCCTCGAGCGCGAAGCTGCCCTGTCGAACGCACCGCATCAGGCTCAGGGACTGTTCATCGTAACAAAGGTCGTGGAGTAGTCCGTGGATATTACCGCACTTGCCGCTCACGAGCTTCAACCTCTGATCCGCGCGGGAAAGATTTCACCGAAAGAGGTGATCGAAGCGTTGGTTCGCCGCATCGAAGAAGTGGATCCCGTGATACACGGATATTTGTCGCACGATGCGCAACGCGCGGTTGCCGAGGCCGAGAAAGCGGACTTGAATCTCCCGCTGGGCGGAGTGCCCATCTCGATCAAGGACGTCATCAGTGTCAAAGGTCACCTGTGCGGGTGCGCATCGAAGATACTTGAAGGGTATATCGCCCCGTATGACGCGACGGTGGTTGCCAAGCTCCGGGCGGCGGGCGCAATCCCGTTTGGCCGGGTGAACATGGACGAGTTCGCAATGGGATCTTCCACTGAAAACTCTGCGTTCGGCCCCACCAAAAATCCATGGGACACCTCGCGAATCCCGGGCGGCTCAAGCGGCGGCTCTGCAGCTGTCGTTGCTGCCGATGAAGGATTTGCTGCACTAGGGTCGGACACTGGCGGGTCGATCCGGCAACCGGCCGCGCTGTGCGGGCGCGTTGGCTTGAAGCCAACCTACGGCCGAGTCTCGCGCTATGGACTGGTAGCTTTCGCCTCATCCCTCGACCAAGTCGGTCCGATTACCAAGGATGTTCGGGACGCCGCGCTGATCATGAACGTCATCGCTGGTCAAGATAATTTCGATTCGACAACGCTCCATGAACCGGTGCCGGATTACTTGGCCGGCCTGGAAAAAGGTGTCAAAGGTTTGAAGATCGGGCTTCCAAAAGAGTATTTTATCGAAGGGCTCGACCCGGAGGTGGAAAAAAGCGTGCGAACCGCCATCGCAAAGCTGGAGAGCCTCGGCGCAGAGGTGATCGAAATTTCGCTCCCGCACACGGAGTTCGCGCTCAGCACCTATTACATCATTGCTCCGGCAGAAGCCTCCGCGAACCTTGCCCGCTTCGATGGAGTCAGATACGGCTTCCGCGCAAATGGGACAACCGGTTTGCTCGATCACTACGGCAAAACGCGCGAAGAAGGGTTCGGACCGGAGGTAAAGCGTCGTATCATCCTCGGCACGTACGTCCTAAGTTCCGGTTACTACGACGCTTTTTACCTGCGGGCCCAGAAGGTTCGGGCGCTGATCCGGCAGGATTTCGCTCAAGCATTTGAGAAAGTGGACGCGATCGTCTGCCCGACTTCGCCAACGCCTGCGTTCAAACTTGGCGAACGGACAAGCGATCCGCTCAGCATGTATCTGGCGGATGTTTTTACGCTCGCGGCGAATATCGCCGGGATTTGCGGATTGAGCGTGCCATGCGGCTTTGTGGAGAGACACGGCAAACAGCTCCCGGTCGGGCTGCAGGTTCTCGGTAAGGAACTGAACGAATCGACGCTGCTCCAGATCGGCTACGCGTACGAGCAGGCAACGGAATGGCATAAAACGAAACCGTTGATTGCGTACCCCTGAGTATCAGCCAAGACGCCAAGAGTTTGTTCGCACACACATTTCGCTATTCTGGGTAGTGAGTAGGGAGAAATCGCGTATTATCTATGGTTCAAAGCTCTTCCCAAAAAGAACAGCTTCGATCCGAAGCATGAGAACCGTGAGCCTGCCGCCAGACACCGGGCGAGGTGCCAAAATCAAAAACGTGATTCGCGTTTCGAGCGGCAATTTCCTGGAGATGTACGACTTCATTGTTTTCGGCTACTACGCAGCGGCGATCGGACGTACGTTCTTTCCAGCGCATAATCCGTATGCTTCGCTCATGCTGTCGTTTATGACTTTCGGCGCCGGGTTTTTGATGCGTCCGGTTGGAGCGGTTGTGCTCGGCGCATATATCGACCGATATGGCAGGCGGGCAGGCTTGCTCCTGACCCTTGGGTTAATGTCGGTTGGAACCCTCACGATTGCCTTGCTTCCCGGCTACGCAACGTTGGGGTTGCTTGCTCCTTTGCTGATACTATTGAGTCGGCTACTGCAAGGGTTTTCGGCGGGAGTCGAACTTGGAGGCGTTTCGGTCTACCTGGCGGAGATTGCGACTCCTGGCCACAAAGGCTTCTATGTCAGTTGGCAGTCAGCGAGTCAGCAGGTGGCGGTGATGGTTACCGCACTTCTGGGGGTCGTTTTAGGTTCCCTGCTTTCCTCAGCCGCGATGGACCTCTGGGGCTGGCGCATTCCTTTCCTCGTCGGCTGCCTGATAATTCCGATCCTTTTCGTGCTGCGGAGGTCGCTGGCCGAAACTGAAGCGTTCCAGGCACGCAAGCACCACCCAAGCGTATCGCAGATCGTTCGTACTCTGGTCGCAAATTGGCCCATTGTTTTCGTCGGAGTGATGATGGTCGCAATGACCACCGTTTCCTTTTACCTTATTACCGCATATACGCCGACGTTTGGTGAGAGCGAACTGCATCTTACTTCCGTTACCAGCCTGATCGTAACCTTATGCATAGGGTTCTCTAATTTCTTCTGGTTGCCGGTGATGGGTGCCGTCTCGGATCGAGTCGGGAGGAAACCGCTACTGATACTCTTCACTCTGCTGGCGCTGCTGACTGCTTACCCTGCAATGCTGTGGCTGACAGGGGGGCCCTCATTCACTCGATTTTTGCTGGTACTACTTTGGTTATCGTTTATCTACGCAAGCTACAATGGCGCCATGGTTGTTGCCTTGACGGAGATTATGCCGGTAGATGTTCGCACCAGCGGCTTCTCGCTGGCTTACAGCCTCGCGACTGCTTTATTGGGTGGATTTACCCCAGCCATTTGTACCTATCTGATTCACATCACCGGGAATCGCGCCATGCCCGGGCTCTGGATGTCGTTTGCGGCAGTGCTTGGTTTGATTGCAGCCCTCACGATTCCTCATGCTGAGAAAATCGTGGCAGACTTAGGCGTGAGTCCTCAGAAGGTGTAGTGCCAAAGATTTTCTGGCTAACACCCCGGACCATTCTGCTGCGTTGCTTGAAAAAGATTTTTGAATCACCCTTCGGAGGCATTTAGACTCGTGAGAACACTGAAGTCTTCCAGCGTTGTCGTATCGCCCATCACCAGACCGCCGCCAGCAATTTCCTTCAGTAATCGCCGCATGATTTTGCCGCTGCGCGTTTTCGGCAACGCTTCCGCAAATCGAATGTCGTCCGGTCTGGCAATTGACCCGATCGCGAGAGCAACATGCTGCCGCAGCTTTTCCCGCAACTCCGGAGCCGCATTTTCTTTCACTATCAACGTCACGAACGCAACGACTGCCTGGCCTTTCAACTCATCGTGACGACCGACCACCGCGGCTTCTGCAACAGTCGGATGACTGACCAGCGCACTCTCGATTTCCGACGTCCCAAGCCTGTGCCCGGCAACGTTCAGCACGTCATCGATCCGGCCGACAATCCAGAAGTACCCGTCCTTGTCTCTTCTAGCGCCGTCACCGGTGAAATAAAAGCCTTTGATCTCGCTCCAGTACGTCTTTTTGTAACGCTGTTTGTCACCCCAGATCGTGCGCAACATCGAGGGCCAGGGACGGCGAACAACCAGCTTGCCTCCGACGTTAGGGGGGACTTCGTTGCCCTGGTCATCCACCACCGCCACGTCGACGCCAAAAAACGGGAGCGTTGCAGTCCCAGGCTTCAGCGGCGTTGCTCCAGGAAGCGGCGCAATCATGATCGCACCAGTCTCGGTTTGCCACCAGGTGTCGACTATGGGACAACGACCGCCTCCGATCACCGTGTGATACCAGATCCAGGCTTCCGGATTGATCGGTTCTCCGACGGTTCCGAGTACTCGCAGCGAGGTGAGATCGTGTCGATTCGGATATTCGTCTCCCCAGCGGATGAACGAGCGAATTGCAGTCGGTCCAGTGTAAAAGATGGTGACCTGGTATTCCTCGACAATCTTCCAGAAACGATCTGCTTCCGGCCAGTCCGGCGCCCCTTCGTACATTAGCACTGTCGCACCATTCGATAGCGGGCCGTACACAGTATAACTGTGGCCCGTGACCCAGCCGATATCGATCGTGCACCAGTAGATGTCTTCCGGTTTCAAATCGAATACGTACTTCGTTGTCACCGTGACACCCAGCAGGTAACCGGCTGTCGTATGCAGGATCCCTTTTGGTTTGCCGGTCGATCCGCTTGTGTAAAGGATGTACAAGGGATCTTCTGAGTCCATCGGCTCCGGAGGACAATTCGCGTCGACATATTCCAGCTCCCGGTGCCACCAGGCGTCCCGCCCTTCCTTAATGTGAATTTCGTTGTTCGCGCGCCGAAAGACGATAACCCTTTCGATCTGTTCGTTGGCGTGCAGAGCGTCGTCGACGTTTTTCTTCAGTGGAACGATCGCACCTCGGAAATATCCTCCGTCCGCAGTGATAACGACTTTCGCTCCGGAATCCTTGATCCGGTCTTTGATCGATTCCGCACTGAACCCGCTAAATACAACCGAATGAATCGCCCCGATTCTGGTGCAGGCGAGCATCGCAACCGCCGCTTCAGGACACATTGACATGTAAATGACGACGCGGTCCCCTTTCTTGACATGGTTCCGCTTCAGAACATTCGCGAACTTGCAAACCTCCCGGTGCAGCTGCTGATACGTCAGCGTTACCTTCTCGCCCGGCTCCCCTTCCCAGATCAAGGCGGCCTTGTTCCGCGTGGGTCCTGTCAGGTGCCGGTCGAGACAGTTCTCCGACACATTGATCTTGCCGCCAACGAACCATTTGGCGAACGGCTCCTTCCATTCCAGAACTGTTTTCCACTTCTTGCGCCAGGTCAGATTTTCTGCGGCTTGTTCCGCCCAGAATTTCTCCGGGTTCTTTATCGATTTACGATATAGCTCCCGGTACGCCTCCAAGCTCGAAATATGCGCCTCCCTTGAAAAATCCTTCCTCGGTTTGAATAGGCGATTTTCAATAAGGTGCGATTCGATATTGACGCTCATAGGGGGGATTCGGATTATCAGAGTCTCTTAGACTCGGAGGAATTGGAGACGGAATGCCTCGCTTCATACCTTTACGACGGGAACAGGATAACGGAGAACAAGTTCGTTATCCAAAAGTATCTCTACATGATGGAGCCCATATTGCTGAAATTGTACGCCCGCAAAAACATTGACGTTGGTCACCGTGCCATCGAACTCCTTGAGCTCGAAGTCGATGTGGGATTCCGCCATGAGTTGCACCTCTTCGACCCCAAGAATCCGGGAAGTCTGCCGGAATTTTCCGAGACCTCCGCACCAGCGAGTCCAAAGGCAGAGTTTAAGGAGCGCCACCGGGAGTGCCGGGGTTGGCAGAATGTTAATAACTCCAACGAGCGTCTGCAGACCGTTCACCTCCTGGCGGACATCTTCGCATAAGACCGATGCCTGGAGATCGGGAAGAAGAATGTCTGCTCCCATGAAACCTCTTTCGCGGCCGGATTGAAAACCCCGAATCAGCTCCGGGACGGAGCTTAAACAGGCTCAGATCGCGGATTCGCCACGTTCTTCGGTCCGAATTCGAACCACCTCCTGGATCGGCACGACAAACACTTTGCCATCACCAATCTTCCCAGTCCGCGCCGCCTCAACAATTGTCTGAACGGCCTTCTGAACGCGTTCGTCTGTAACCACAATTTCAAATTTGACCTTCGGAAGAAAATCGACTGTGTACTCGCTGCCTCGGTAGATCTCAGTGTGCCCTTTCTGTCGTCCGAAGCCCTTTACTTCGCTGACGGTCATCCCTTCAATTCCAATTTCCGTCAAGGCCTCCTTCACGTCCTCCATTTTGAAAGGCTTAACGATTGCCTCGATTTTCTTCATAACCGGCTAAGATTGAAATAGTCGCTTCGAAAACGCAAGGAGACTGATCATTAGATACCACGATAATTCGCGGCGATCGATGCCAGGACGGCCGGCAACAATCGATGTTCCGCAACCTGAATCCTTGCATGCAGGCTTTCGGGGGTGTCCCCGAGGTCGATCGGCACTCTATCCTGACCCAGAATTTCACCGGCGTCGATCGCCGCGTTTACATAATGCACAGTGCACCCGGTGACCGTTTCACCCGCTTCCAGAGCCTGTTTCCATGCCTCCAATCCCGGGTATTTCGGCAAGAGCGATGGATGAATATTGATGATCCTTCGTGGAAACGCATCCAATAACGGCGCTTTGACAACCCGCATGTAACCGGCAAGGACGACGAGTTCCACATCCGCCTCACGCAGAAGCTGAACAACATCTTCCTCGATTTCCGGTTCCAGCTTAGATTTGAATCGCCCGGGACGCACGAAGAGACCTGGAACGTTGTAATCCCTCGCGAGACTCAGAATGCCAGAATTTTCGACGTCAGACAGAACGATCCGGGTTTCAGCATTCAGCCGCCCGTCAATGATCTGTTCCATGATTGCCCTGAAGTTGGATCCTTTCCCCGATCCCAGCACCCCCAGCTTGAGAGGCTGTTTCATTTGCGCTGGATCGCTTCCACAAATTTCGTTGTCGATTTCCCAGGCACCAGAGGCAGAATCCGGATCGTTGCACCCACCTCGTTCAGTGCGGCCACTTCGCCGGCATCCAGGCTTGCTTCCGTGTAGTCCCCCCCTTTTGCATAGACATGCGGACGAACCTCACGCAACAAATTGTCGACACGTTTCTCGGCAAATATGATGACATAATCGACCGCTTCAAGCGCGGCCATGACTTCAGCCCGGTCCTCCTGCGTGTTCAGCGGGCGCCCCTCCCCTTTCAGTTCCCGGACAGATCCATCCCCGTTCAAACCAACTACGAGTAAATCACCGAGGCGCTTTGCTGCGGCGAGATATCGCACGTGACCGGTGTGCAGGATGTCGAAACAACCATTCGTAAATACAATCGTTTTTCCCGGATTTAGCTTTCGCACATCGGGAGCATTGCTTCGATCCAGAATCTTTGGGTCGTCGGGCATCGCTCTTTTTTTGAGTTGCAGTAGCAGGTTATCCCGCTAAGTCTACTCATTTCCCATGGCAGACCCGCGTTTCGACAGCCTTGCAGAGGTACTGACGAGTCATTCCACCAAGTTAAAAAAAGGTGAACGAGTCCTGCTCGATACGTTTGACGCACCTCAGGAAATGATCGTTGCGTTGATCCGTTCCGTTCGTTCCAAAGGCGCGCTTCCGTTCGTGAATCTCCAATCGAACCTGGTCGCCCGTGAATTGCTGAAAGGGGCCGAAGAAGATCAATACCGCACAATTCGTGAGTTCGAAATGGCCAGAATGAAAATGATGGATGCCTACATCGCGCTGCGTGGCAGCAATAATACCAGCGAATTCTCGGATATCCCTCCCGAGCGGATGCAGCTCGCGATGAAGACGCTTCAACCGGTTGTCGATCAGCGGCTCAACAAGACGAAGTGGGTGGTTTTACGCTGGCCTACCTCATCGATGGCGCAAATGGCCGGCATGAGCACCGAAGCGTTCGAGGAATTTTTCTTCAAGGTTTGCACACTCGATTACGGCAAGATGAAACCCGGCATGGAGGCGCTGAAATCCCTGATGGAAACCACGGACCACGTCCATATCACTGGGATCGGGACCGATCTGCGGTTCAGCATCCGAGGCATCCCGGCAATCACGTGCGGAGGCGAACATAACATCCCTGATGGCGAAGTATTTACCTGTCCTGTTCGCGATTCCGTCGAAGGGCATATCCAATACAACGCCCCAACGGTCTATCAAGGGACTTCATTTGATGCGGTCCGCTTGGCGTTCAAAGGAGGTAAGGTCGTCGAGGCCAGTTCCAACAACACAGAGAGGTTAAATGCAATCCTCAATTCCGACGAAGGCTCCCGTTACATCGGCGAGTTCGCGATCGGGTTCAACCCATTCATCCGCGAGCCGATGCGCGACATTCTATTCGACGAGAAAATCTCCGGATCATTTCATTTTACTCTGGGCCAGGCTTACGAGCGGGCAGACAACGGCAACCGCAGCCAGGTTCATTGGGACTTGGTTTGTATCCAGCGCCCTGAATATGGCGGCGGCGAGATCTACTTTGATAAGAAGCTGATCCGCAAAGATGGCAAGTTTGTCCAGAAAGAACTTCAGTCGCTTAATCCGGAGAGCCTGAACGCCTGATCACGCGTTTTGCTCACGGGGTAAATTCGCGCAGTTGCTCTATCGAGGGCTCATCATGGACGAAATACTGAGTTTTTCGAGTGATACCTATTTCATGGGCGAAGCATTGCGACAGGCCCGGAAAGCCGAGACGCAGGACGAGGTACCGATTGGTGCTGTGATTGTCCGGAACACGGAAATCATCGCCCGGGCATGGAACCAGGTTGAGATGTTGAAGGATGCCACCGCTCATGCAGAGATGCTCGCTATCACCCAGGCGGAAAGCGTGGTGGGCGACTGGCGGTTGGACGAGTGTGAGTTATATGTCACCAAAGAACCGTGTCCGATGTGCGCCGGCGCAATCGTCCTTGCCCGCCTCCGTCGCGTCATTTACGGATGCCCGGATTCGAAAACCGGAGGAGCCGGCGGGATGATCAACCTCCTCCAGATGCCCCCTCTGAATCATCAATGCGAGATCACGCGCGGCGTCAGAGAAACGGAGTGCCGGGAGGTATTGCAACGATTTTTCAAGGCAAAGAGAGAAGAGGAGGCCGAGCGAAGCCGGGAGAACACAGAGAGAAAAATTCACCACAGAGGCACAGAGAACACAGACTTGGATGAGGGGTGATTCTAAAGCGCTCGCTATCGTAACCCGGCGGTGAGCAAGATCGCACCGCGAACAAAAGGAATGGTGAATCCATTTCTGAAGCTTAAGCCGGTTGCTGCTGCGTCAGGCAATGGAATGCGCCGAGGCCCCAAACAAGATCCCTGCAATCAATCGGGACGATTCGCCGGTCCGGAAAACAGCTCTGAACTGCCTCATACGCACGCTTATCCTTTGGCGAACAGAACACAGGCAGCAAAATCACGTTGTTCCCAATGTAGAAATTCGCGTAGCTTGCCGGGAGACGTTGATCTTCCCGTTCGACGCGCGGCGGCATCGGGAGTGTACGAATCTCCAGAGGCGTTCCATCCTCGGCTTCCATTGTCCGCAGCAATGCCAGGTTCTCCTGGAGCGGTCCGTAATTCGGGTCTTCCGGATCCTCTTCGACCGCCGTGAGCACCGTGGTTCGCCCGACGAACCGGGTAATGTCATCAATATGCCCGTCCGTATCGTCTCCTTCGATCCCTTCCCCGAGCCATAGAATGTTCGTTACACCGAGATAGTCTTCCAGTGCCTGTTCGATCTCGGACTTTGATTTCGTCGGGTTCCGATTCGGATTCAGCAAACAGGAGGTTGTCGTCAGGAGGCTGCCCGCACCGTTCGGGTCAATCGATCCCCCTTCCATCACCAATCTTGGGTGGTAGACCGGAACTCCGAGATGTTCCGCAACTCGGGTCGGCACAACTTCGTCCAGGTCAAACGGTGGATATTTTCCGCCCCATGCGTTGTAGTCCCAATCGACGATCGCGAGTCTCGGGTCATTCTCCCGTTTTACAAAAATCGGTCCGTGATCCCTGCACCACGGTTCGTTCGTCGGGATCGGCAAATACTCGACATGACTTGCATCGATCTCATTCAGCAGAAAACGTACCTGCTGTTCCTGCTCCGGATCTGACACGTTGATTTTGACCGGTTCGGATTCGCGTAAAGCATCGACGATCTGGACAAATATCGGAATAACTTCGTCGTACGCTCCAGGGAAACTGATTCCCTCTCGGCGCGGCCAGGATAGCCATGTCGCAGCGTGCGGTTCCCACTCAGCCGGCATACGATAACCGTTCGCGGCGGGCGTATTTTCAGTGAAGAAGTTCCCCATCGGGTGCCGTTCCGGTCGGTCAATCGATGTAGCGCCTGCTGATCTCGGCATATGCATCGACTCGGCGATCCCGAAGAAATGGCCAATGCGTGCGCTGGCGGTCCAGTTTTTTCAGATCGACTTCGATGATCAGCGTCTCTTCTTTGTCCGTAGAGGCTTTGCCGATGATCTCTCCGGACGGGTCCGCAACGAAGCTTTGACCCCAGAACTCGATGCCATCTCCTCCGATCGGCGTCTCGTGCCCCATCCTGTTCGGAACCGCAACGTAGCATCCATTCGCGATCGCGTGCGACCGCTGAATCGTTTCCCACGAAGAATGTTGCTGTTTACCGAACTCCGTTTTTTCGCTCGGATGCCAACCAATTGCTGTTGGATAGAAGAGTATCTCCGCGCCTCGCAGTGCGGTGAGTCGGGCCCCCTCCGGATACCATTGATCCCAGCAAATTAGAACGCCGATGGTCGCAAACCGGGTTTTCCAGGATTTGAATCCGAGGTCACCTGGAGTGAAGTAGAACTTCTCGTAAAAGAGTGGGTCGTCCGGAATATGCATCTTCCGGTATTTTCCAAGCAAACTGCCGTCTGCATCGATAATTGCAGCCGAATTATGATAAAGGCCGGCAGCGCGCTTTTCGAATATGGGCGCAACAATGACGACACCGAGGTCTCCGGCCAGGTTAGCGAGCCGGTTGGTAGTCGGACCCGGGATTTCTTCGGCGAAGTCGAAGTACTTGTGATCTTCGATCTGGCAAAAATAGATCGTATTAAAAATCTCCGGGAGGCAAATGATGTTGGCGCCCTCCGACGCTGCGGCACGAATCATCGATTCCGCCTTCTCTACGTTTTCCGGCGGATCGATCACACACCGCATCTGGACCAATCCAAGTTTCAGCATGCATTCTACTAGGGTCGATCAGCCAAAGGTGCAAAGTGGTTGTTGTAAATTCTTCGGTAAACAATTTTCCCTTGATTCATGCCGGTTGCTAAGCAGGGTGGACAGAAATGCTGAACGACATTCGGATTGTTATCCACACTGAAAAAGGGGACATCGATGCGACATTGTTCCCGGCGAAAGCACCGGTTACCGCCGCAAGCTTTTTGAATCTAGCGTCGCGCAAATTTTATGACGGCCTCACATTTCACCGGGTCGTGCCGCATTTCGTAATCCAGGGCGGCGACCCACTTGGGACCGGGACCGGTGGACCAGGGTACCGATTTGAAAATGAGATCGATAACTCTCTGTCGCACCTAAACGTTGGTGCCTTGGCGATGGCAAACGCCGGCCCAAACACGAACGGCAGCCAGTTTTACATCACGATCGATTCACTGCGCTCCGAACACGTGAAAATGCTCGATGGCAGTTACTCGATCTTCGGGCATGTGACCACAGGCCTCGAGGTAACTACCAAAATCGTGCAGGGAGACAAGATCCAGTCGATCGAAATCCTCGACTCAACCGACGAACTATTTGCGGACCAGGCAAAACGGCTCAAAGAATGGAACCGTACGCTGGATGGCAAGTTCGGGAACCGCCTGAAGCCGGCGCGCGGAAAACAGCAGTAGCAGTTTTTGTATCGCGGCTACGCCCGCGGTGGCGCCTCTTCTGACAATGAGCCTGCGGACGGCAGATTATGACTATGAGCTCCCGGATGAGTTAATCGCGCGGTACCCGGCTGAGAGCCGGGATGAGTCTAGACTCATGCTTCTGGAGAGGCGATCCCAACGGATCACTCATTACCGGTTCAGCGAATTTGTAGAACTGCTGCAACCGGAAGAATTGGTCGTCCTGAATGACACCAAAGTCATCCCGGCCAGAATACGCTTTCCGCATAGAAACGCCGAGCTCTTGCTTGTGGAGCAAATCAATCCGGTGACCTGGAAATGCCTCGTCCGACCTGGTAAATCCTTTTCGATCGGGCGCAAATTCGCGATCCACGGTTATGCCGGTGAAGTGATTCGGATTGATGATGAGGGGGATCGACTGATTCGATTTAATCGCCCGATCCAGTTCGAGGAAATCGGCGAGATCCCGCTCCCGCCGTATATCACACGCGCGCCCGAACCCGCCGATCGCGACCGGTATCAAACGGTTTATGCGTCTCAAATCGGCGCCATCGCGGCACCGACAGCCGGACTCCATTTCACACAGGGAATCCTGGATCGAGTCCCGCACGAGTTTATAACGCTCCATGTTGGAGTTGGAACATTCAAACCGGTGAAAGCCGAGAACATTACCGAGCATCGGCTGCATCGTGAGGATTTCGGATTGACCACTACAGCAGCGTCGCGGATTCAGTCTGCAAAAAAAGTATTGGCGGTGGGAACGACGACCGTGCGTACATTGGAAACGTTGGTGCAACGGTTTGGCGAGATCCGCCCTGGAAAAGGTTCTACCGATATTTTCATTTACCCTCCATTCTCGTTTCGAAGAATCGATTCGCTGTTGACTAACTTTCATCTTCCCAGGTCGACCCTGCTAATGCTAGTCGCCGCGTTTACCGGTCGCGAGTTTGCCCTCGAAGCGTACGCAGAAGCGATTCGGGAACGGTATCGGTTCTTCAGCTATGGGGATTGTATGCTGATTCGCTAGACACGCGTTCGATCGAAGAGGAACCTGAAAGTGAACCAAGATTAGCAACGATCAAAACCGTAGCAGAAACGTTGAACTGAAAGCCACTTATTCCAGTGGCGCGGAGCTGCATAGCGGAATGCGTAGCAAACGCTGATTAGTTGACGGTTCGCCAACAGGTTATGGCGACAGTTGCGTGGTGCTTATGCACGTTGGGAGTAATCCATGCCTTGCAGATCGGTAATCAGGCCCGGCCCGGTCGGATTCCAGCCCAGATTCTTCCGCGTCTTTTCGCTTGAGGCCATAAGGTCAGCGCCAGCGAACATGGTCAGCCATCCAAAATGTACCGCGGCCTTTTCCGGCGACAGAGAAACCACCGGAACCTTCAAGCCGCGACCTATGGTTTCGGCAATCTCCCGCATCGGCACGCCCTCTTCGGCTACCGCATGATACTTCGCGCCTGCTTCATGCTTCTCCAGCGCAAGCCGGTAGAGTCGGGCGACATCCGAAACGTGCGCTGCCGCCCAGCGGTTGCGTCCTTCCCCCACATAAGCCGACACGCCTTTCTCACGCGCCACGGCAATTAGATAGGTGACAAGCCCTTGCTTGATCGTGTCATGAACCTGCGGAAGGCGCATGACAGAAGCGTTAACGCCCTTCAACGACAGAGCCGTCTGCTCTGAAACACGGGGAAACGGGAAATCCGGCGGCACTACATGGTCTTCGGTCGCAACCTGGCCAGGCGCAGCCAATCCAGCCGTCCCCGATGCGACGATGAGGGGCCGACCCGAACCGGCAAGCACGGAACCCAGGGCTTCAATGGCATGCTTGTCGATCTCGCAGTTCTCTTGGAATCTCGAAAAGTCGTGAATGAAGGCCAAGTGAATAACGGCATCCGAAGCAGCGGCGCCGCTTTTCAAGCTCGAGGTATCCTCCAACGTTCCCCGCTGCACATCGGCTCCGGTAGCGGCAAGGGCCTGAGTGCCAGCCTCGGAACGCGCCAAGCCGAGCACCTTGTGCCCCGCAGCGATTAACTCTTTAACAACTTGGGAACCGACAAATCCGGTGGATCCGGTGACAAAAACACGCATAAATTTTTCCTTTGTGATGGTTATGAATTGTGGCCCCGATCTTGCAGAAGCCTTACGAACTTGCTAAAATGGAGCCACTCTCCGGTTAGAAGGTAAGCGGAGACTGTCTCCGTTTGCAAGGATTTCTTTTTGTGGCCGAGCGAAAACAGCGTTCCGACGCGCAGCAAAACCGCGAGCGCATCCTTGTGGTGGCGAAAAAGGCGTTTGCCAAATCCGGGGCGAATGCGAGCCTCGACGACATCGCGAAACGGGCCGGTGTTGGGCCTGGAACGCTCTACCGCCACTTTCCCTCGCGGGAAGACCTTCTGAAGGCGGTGTATCAGGCCGCGGCGGAAAAACTGGCCACGGCAGCGACGGAATTTGCAGAAACTTTGCCTCCGGTCGAAGCGCTGCGGGCCTGGATGATGTTGTTCGTCGACTACATCGCCGATAAGCAAATCATTGCGCCCGCACTCAATGCATTGATCGACGATCCCCATAAGCTCTACGAAGCTTCTTACGGCCAAATTTGGGAAGCTGTTCGCAGTCTGGTCAAACGCGCCATCAAAAGCGGCGAGATCCGGGAAGACCTTGATGCGATCGACCTGCTTCGGGCGCTTGTCGGCGTCGCCAGCGTAGGAGCCAGTTCAGACTGGCAGCAAAGCGCCCGGAAATTGGTAGACATCCTCATCTTGGGATCGCGGCCATTCAAATAGCGGATACGTTCGGCCCGCGCTGGGCATAAGAATATTGGCAGGCATCGCCGAGCTGCTGGAACGAAGTCGCGCCAGTGGTCCCATGCGCGAAGCTCCGAAGGGGTTTGTCGTCGCGAGGACAGTGGCAACCAGCGTAGAGTAACGACGCCCCAGACTGAAGGAGCGCAGATGGGCCGCATCGGTTCCGGCACCCTCTCGGGCGATCTGGACCAAGCGGTTTTGGTGAAACCGTCGCGCCCACTCAATTGGAATGTGAAGTTGCCGGATAAACGTCAACCGTTCGATGCAGGCCAAAATGTTGTTGGGATTGGCTGCGCCAATTGCTTGGCGTAACCATCCTAGCCACGTCTGTCGCGATTCACCGCGCAGCTCGAGCAATCGGTCCAAATTCTGCCTCTGTTCAGACGTCAGGTCGCCGTTCAGCGCCCGATAAGCCTTCCGCCGAGCACGAGATCGAGCCGCGATTGTCAATCGCTCCAAGACTGGAAGAACAGGAACAACAATCCGTCGATGCCGCAGCTCGCTAATCAGAAGCGTAATCAATAGCTTTCGATATCACTGGGGTCTGCTGTCGCACTGTACTTAAATCGTAGACTGCGCTCCCAGGTAATCCACGATTTAAATACAGTAAACTATTGCACTTAAATCGTAGACTACTGCACTTAATTCGTGGACTGATTTCACCTCGAATTTCGGGTTGTGGCACTGTACTTAAATCGTAGACTGTGCTCCCAGGTAGTCCACGATTTAAATGCAGTAAACCGTTGCACTTAAATCGTAGACTACTGTACTACTTTTATGGGCGAAGCTCTGCTTTGACTTTGTGGCCATCACTTCCCAATGGCAATCTGCCTCCGACGAGGATTGGGCACTCGCGCTAGCGCGTGAGGCGGTGATTCGTCCCTTGACCGATCAACCGGAAGTGACTGAGGAACTCGCGGTTACGGCGAGCGCCGAGCTTGGGATCTCTCGAAGTATGGTCTACCGACTCGTCGCAAAATTCCGAAAACGTCCCCAGGTCTCAAGTCTATTGCCAGGCAAACGAGGACGTAAAGCCAGCGCCCGCTCGTTGTCCGTAGCCACGGAGGCAGTCGTGCGAGACGCGATTACCGATGTGTACCTGCAGCGGGAGAAGCCGCGCTTGTCGGATTTGTTAAAGGAGATTCAACGACAGTGCCAACGGAAAGGGTTGAGGATGCCGAATTTTCGAACGGTGAAACGACGAGTAGATGCGATTGACGCCAAAGAACACCTTCGAAAGCGCGCCGGCGCGAAAGCAGCGAATGATCGTTTCCGGCCCACTCGCGTTCTATCGACCACTGATCTGCTTCCCTTGGAACGAGTACAAATCGATCACACTCAGGTTGACGTAATTGTGGTCGACGAAGGCGATCGACTGCCAATCGGCCGCCCCTGCTTAACGCTTGCCATCGACGTAGCAAGTCGGGCTGTCCTCGGCTTTTCGGTCTCGCTTGAGAGGCCATCTGTGGTCTCGGTGGCCTTGACGCTTGTGCAAGCGGTTCTGCCAAAAGACCTGTGGCTCGCCGATCGACAATTGGAGGTCCCTTGGCCGATGTGGGGTCTGCCCGAGCTTCTGCAACTCGACAATGCGGCCGAATTCCACTCCCGGGCGTTGGTTCGTGGCGCTCAGGAGTACGGCATTCGGATTGATTACCGGCCGCCCGGCACGCCGCACTTCGGCGGACACATTGAGAGATTAATTGGCACCACGATGGGAGCCGTTCACCTCCTACCAGGCACGACGTTCTCAAATATTGCCGAAAAAGGTGCTTATCCATCGGAAAAGACTTCTGCATTGACGCTGGTTGAACTGGAGCGTTGGCTCGCATTGCAGGTCGGAGGTGTATACCACCAGAGCGTGCATGCGTCGCTTTTGAAACCGCCTGCGGCAGCCTGGGAGGACGGTCTTGCACGCCGGCACAAAGCACTTCGAAAACCCGAAGATCCCCAAACATTCTTTTTGGATTTCTTGCCGGAAGAATGGCGTTTAATCCGTCGTGACGGCATCCAAATGTTCAACATCCACTACTGGGACAATGTCCTAAGTCCACTGGCTGGCAGATCCTCCAAACCAGTGTTGATCAAGTACGATCCTCGTAATCTGTCGCGCGTTTTCTACCGAGACAAAGACGGCCAATATTGGCCGATTCCCTATCGGAATCTAGGAGCTCCGCCCATCAGTTTGTGGGAGCAACGCGAAGCCTTGAAGCGACTTCGCACCCAAGGACGTCGCCTGGTCGATGAGCGGTTAATTTTTGAGACGGCTCTGGCGCAGCGAAAGTTAGTGGATTCCGCTCGGAAATCCACCACGCGGAAGCGGCGAAACAAGGAACGTCTTCAGCACTTGCAAGCGATAAGTTCGGGTACTCGGGTCGCTTCTGATTCGGCGCAGACATCCGAGGACTCATCCCTACCTCCTTTTGGGGTGGAGGAGTGGTCGTGAATGATGAGTCACTTTCGCATCTGCATGCGCCGTACCGCGCGTATGCGCTGCTCTCAGCAAGTGAGCGTATCCAGTGGATTCGCCAGGATCGGTGGATTCACTACTCGCGGGCCGAGCAGGTGCTAAACCGGCTTTCGGATTTGCTCACTTATCCGGCTCGAGACCGTATGCCTTGCCTTCTTTTATTTGGCCAGACCGGGATGGGAAAGACCCGCATCGTGCAAAAGTTTCTGCGCGAGAATCGATCGAGCTTTGACGATGTCACTGGAAGAACGCGGCTTCCGGTGGTCGCCGTTCAGATGCCGCCAGCTCCCAGTGAGCGCGACCTTTATGAAGAACTGCTGGTTAGCATGGGTGCTGTTCTACCAGCGCACCAAGGCGTCACGACCTTACGGCAACGCACTCGGCTCACGGCGCGACAGCTCGAAGTGCGCATGCTCGTTATCGATGAGATCCATTCCATTTTGGCTGGCACGTTCCGCGAACAGCGGATCGTTCTGAACGCGATCCGTTTTTTAGCCAATGACCTGCGCATTCCTCTGGTTTGTGTCGGGACTCACGAAGCCAAACAAGCCCTCATGACCGACCAGCAGTTGGCGGACCGGTTTGAAGCCTGGGAACTGCCGCCGTGGCAAGACGATCCAGCGCTCCTTCAGCTGCTGGCCAGCTTCGCCGCGATCCTACCGCTGCGGCGAGCCTCAGAATTACGCGATCCCAAGATCCGAAACAGGGTTCTGGTGCTCACAGAGGGCGTGACGGTCCGAATCTGCCGTTTGCTCGAAGCAGCCGCAATCCAAGCCATCGAAAAAGAACACGAACTTATCAACTTGCAGATGTTCACGGACGACTTGACCACGGAGACCTTGGTTTCTATCTCGGATCGTAGGAGCCGACGTACCAACTAAGGGGATGGCAATGCACGGTCACATCTCGTTTGTGCCAGAGGTGTTGCCGATTGCGCCTCGGCCGATCGCGGGAGAGTTGATCTCTTCCTGGCTTCTGCGCGTGTCCTTCGCAAATGGCCTTACGCTGGCCGAGCTAGTGCAGGGGATTGAAGCCCGCTTCCCGGAAGTTCCGCTCCGGGGCATTTTCATCGATGAGCAGCTCTCACCCTGTGCCCGCTCTGCATTGGCGAAGTTCTTGAGAGTTACCGAACGTGAAATTAGAGCGCTCGAGCTCCGGCACCAGTTTCCCACCTTACCGATGGAATGGATCCTGAGGTCGATAGACTGGGAGCTGGGCTCTCCGCATCGATTTGTACAGGGGAGAGCGATGTATGCATTTTGTCCCATCTGTATCCAGGAAATGAGCCGCAGAACTCGGACGGTATGGATTCGCAGTGAGTGGGCATTCGTGTTTCAGACACACTGTGCGCGACACCGCACGCCCCTGCTTGAGACCTGTGGCGTCTGCTTCATAGAAGATCCACTTGCGATCACAAATCCTCCGGTTAGAAACAAGTCGTTGCAGCTCGCGTCCTGCTGGAAGTGTGGTTCTTCCCTGCTCTTATACGATCGTGAGCCGTCGGCCTCGCCGATGGTGGCGGAAATAATCGACTTAGAAAGCGCGATTTTGACGGCGGTTTTGGGGAAATCGCCTGATCCTCGCTGGTCCGGGCGGCTTTGCGCCAAAGCGTTCACCGAGAGGCTTAGATTCTTGATGCAGCATCTGACGATGACGACCGCAACGAATGATCCGCTGCCGCTCTTCTGTCGAATAGCCGATGCCGATCCGCACTTGCGTCGTTACCTTTTCGGACGGCAGCGGCCGGGGAGGCGAATGGAAGCGATGTCCTGGTACTGGCGCTTTTTGCTGATGATCATCCTTGCCCGCCGGCTAAATTCCAGGGAATCGGGGCTGTCTACGATTTAAGTACAGTTTTTCCAAGAATTTAAGCCAGTGGACAGGCTTCCAGTCCACGAATTAAGTGCAGTAAACGGCAATAGTCTACGATTTAAGTACAGTGCGACAGAAGTGGTGTCATGGAAAAGCTCCTTTGCGAGATGGGTTTGTGTCGCAGACAACATTCCCTTCTCTTCGCAAGGACGCTCAGGTGGCAACAGACTCGGGTTCGATTGAAATGCCGGCACCTCTCGAAAGCGCGTCCCGCTGGATACCGCTCTGCGGTTTAGTCCAAGGGAAAGTATTCCGTTAACGGAATACTTCCCCTTTCGTCAAATGACCCCTATAAGGTGGCTGGCTTTTATACGTTGGTCGGAATCATTGCAAACAAACTAGGACTGCCAAGATATGATCCCGCCGCAGAGCAACCGCGGCGAGAAGCAGTCACCGCACTCTTCAAAAAGCTTGAATTATAAAAGTCGAATTAAATTTGGGCGAATTAAGTCTGATCGTGGACTAGCCTAGCCGTGAGTGGCGCACCAATCAAAAAACTGCCAGCAAGCCCGAGCGTAGGCTTGCCGCGTGTTCCGGTTCCGGATCGTGGCAGTAAAAAAGTCAATGTAGGTTTCAGTGACTTCGGGACCGGCAGCAGCAATCAGCTCCGGGATCCACACCTTAGAAGCGCGGGTAACGATTGAAAATTCAGCCTTGGGAACCAGTTCCATACGGGTCCCCTACTGTAGCACATAAAGGAGGTTATGTTTTACACTAGGAGACGGAAAAGAGAATATTTTTCTGTGACTTTTGCTAATTATGTGGCCGAACTTTTGCCCGCTGTTTGGCATATCTGTGCCCGCTTCATCCTGCCCAAACACAAGTCTTCCCAGCGCCGCTTCGACCAACTCTTTTTTACTCCGCTCTAGCCCGGCTCCCGCATGATTGCATGGAAGCCGGCTCAGCCTCAAGGACCCTGCAGATCGCTTGAGGGGCGATCGATCATTTATGGCAAAATCGTGTTTTTGCAGAGAAGAGTTGAAACAGTTTTGTTGTGATTCATTTATTTTAAACCAAGGCCCTCAAACGGACGTAGAGCGTCCGTTTAGGAGCTTTTCCGCCCGCAATGAGCTCGTCGCTTCTTCCAGCGTGTGATTTTGCAAGCTAGAACTCGTTAGCGCTATGTTTGTTTTTCTGGTTATCGTGAATGTCTTGGTATTCTTGCATGAATCGAACCTTGGATCTGCGCCCCTCCGCCAATTTGTCTGGAAGTACGCGTTTATTCCTTCCAAGCTGGGATTCAGGGGCTCGTCAATGGTGCTTAGAGCGCCGGCGGATCTTCTTCAGAAGATTTCTCCGATGGTCACCAGCCAATTCCTCCATGCCGGCTCGATGCATTTGCTGTCCAACATGGTCGTGCTCCTGTTTCTTGGAAAAAAGGTCGAGGAAAGAATCGGGTCCCTGAGGTTTTTAGCATTTTACCTGGCCTCAGGAATCGCCGGAAACATCGTCTATGCCGCCTTTCATCTCAGTTCCCACCAACCCGTATTGGGTGCGAGCGGTGCTGTCGCCGGTGTTCTGGCCGCATCTCTTTTGTGCAACCCAAATGGGATTGTGTGGCTGCCCGGGCTTCCCATTTTTCTGAGGGTCTGGATGTTCGCGCCCCTTTGGTTTATTTCTGAATTGTTAAATGCGATCAACGAGCAATATGTGCGCTCGACATTGGGTGGAGTTGCTTACCTTGTACATGTGGGAGGCTTCATTTTCGGATTGGTCGCCGCGACGACTTTTACTAGAGCTGACAGACTTGGACAGGACCAAGGGCCGTGAAGGAGTCCTAACTTGAGTCGTCACAGCTGCACAAAATAACGAGTGGTTCACGGGAGGGCTAAAGGCTGTGCTTTATAAGTTATTACTTTGTTTACGTATGTTATATATGTGTGTAAAAGACGTCGATATTTTTGCCCTTTAAGTACACTCAAATCCCTCTACCGTTAATGGCAAGGTCCGGTACACACAGATGACGCGCTGCAGGATGCGGTCGGAATCAACCCCCCAAAAACTGGCGGACCAAAGGGACACAGTTTTGGGGGTTGCAAAAAGGGCACAACTCCAAGGCCGGAACGGCGTTAGATAAAATCCTATTTCGCATTTGGTACCTTTGTTGGAATTTAACCAATATCTCAGCGGCGGACTCAGCGCAGCTGCAAGAGCGCGAAAAGGCTCGATAGCGCCAAAATCAGCGCCGCGGTGGCGAGCACGAGATAGTCCGCGTAACGTCTGCGCATAGAATCGCTCCTCTCTAGATGAAGTTGTAGCGTTCGGACTCGATGTTGGCGAGCGAAACGCCGAGCCGAGTGAGTGCCGCCTCGACTGAGTCCATCATCGGATCGGGACCGCAAACGTAGTATTGGCGAGTGTTGCGATCACGAGGAATAAGACGGCCCAGCACTTCGGCGGTGACCCGGCCACTCTCTCCTGGCCAGCCCGGCGGCGGATCGGTTAGCACATGTTCCACTTGCAGATTGAGCCGCTTTTTGAGTTCGTCGAGTTCCTCCCGAAAGGTGATGGAGTCCCAATCCTTGCTGCCATAGATCAACAGAAGTGGACGCTCATCGCCGCGGTCGGCGAGGGTCCGCAGCATGCTCATCACCGGAGTGATCCCGACGCCTCCGGCCACAAAGACGCAGCCCGCTGCCTTGTGCCGATCCACGCTGAAAGCGCCGTACGGCCCGTCGAGATAGGCCCGTTCGCCCGGCCGGATGTCAGTGATGGTAGAGGTGAAATCGCCGAGCGCCTTGATGGTGAATGCCACCTGTCCGCTGTCCGCCGTCGAAGCAGACGAGAGCGAGAAAGGATGTTCCTGGAAAGTGAACGGTGAGTTTCTCAGGGTCAGCCACGCGAACTGGCCAGGAGCGAACTTGAAACCACGGTGCCCTTGCGGCCGCAGCACCAGGGTGTGAGCGCGACCGCGCTCTGGGAATAGCTCTGTCACCCGATAGGGTCGGCGCAGCATCAGCAAAGGCTTTACCAGACGCACGTAAACCAGCAATCCAATCCAGAAAAGCGCCAATGCGATCCAGAGCACGCGTTTCCATGGCAGCTCAAGGTAGTGATTCACGAGAACGGCGTGTGCCAACCCGAAGGCGACGGCCAGGGTGCCCAACACGCCGTGCCCAACCCGCCAGCTTTCATAGTTTATCCCGAGCCGCTTTCGCCAAATAGATGTAGCAATCAGCAAGAGCAGAGCCAGGATCGAACCCAGCCCGAAGCGTGCTCGCCACGGCGCCTCAAAAACGTTGAGCAATCTCAGCAGCCTCGGGTTGTTTGCGAACAGGATGACCAGGTGCGCGATGATTAGTGCGAAGGCCACCCACGAGATCTGCCGGTGAAACTCGTACACGATGTCCATGCCATAAGGTGCGGCGATGTGCCGGAAGCGTGCGGTAATCAGGAACTGAAACCCCATGATCGAAAGGGCGACGAAGCCCAACGCGACCGAGAGCTCGACCCAAAAGTTCCGACCGGCCGGCACAGGTCCGATCAACAGTAGAAACAGCGGCGAGAGGATCAGCAGCAGATAGACTGCGATCCAGAATGCTCCCTGCGCAGTCCGATTCCGGATTGGCATGAGCACGATCCTGGCAGAGAACCTGGTCCGCCACAAGCCGGCACATCGATCCCGGGGACGAGTTTCAACTCGTTAACCTGTTAGAGGGTGTTTGAAAAGTCCCGATTCTGTCATATTTCACCGACTATGTTTCCCCATTCCAGCTTCCAAACAGCTGGGCGAACCCTGGTCCGCGTACCGTGAGTCTTGATCTGCCAGGACTTTTCAAACATCCTCTAAGTACAGAGCGACAGCAGGAGACGGGGTGGAGCCAACCGGCTCATAAACTGCAGACGCGCCCCCCCGGCAAAGGTCCTCGCTGCGCGAAATTTCTATGTCGCATTTGGTACCTTTGTTGGAATTTAACCATCATTGTATCGTGTTGGACGGAAAAAGCCGATTTTCAAGCACCTCCTGAATTCGACTGCCAAACGCATTCAACGCTCTAGTAACAACGTCGGCAGAATTGTATGCCGATCGGTCGTTGGCAAAAAGCCATACGACTTGATCGTTTTCGCTGAAAAACGGTAAGTAGGCACACTCATCAATCAGTTGTATACCTTGAAAGGCGCCAGCGTAGTCCTCGTGTTCGAAATAATGCCTCTGCTCTAGGCGCGTCTCTCGGACGCTGTTTGCATAAATATTCCGAATGTTGAATCGCAGGACGAGCTTTTTGGGACCATAGACCATGATAAAATACGCCGGTTGGGAACGGTCTCTCACAACTGGGAGCGCAAGTTTGCCGCGAAGTTCGGCCACTCGTGATTCCAAGAGAGAGTACAAGCTTGAGACCTCCGTCCAGACGAGTCGAACTCCTTGTTCCGTGCTACCTAATTGGTCAAACTTTCGATTCAGCGACTCCGCTGATTGAATATGCTCAAATCTCTTTTTGAGTTCATCCTGTTCGAAATCCTTGTTTTGTCGGTCCGCGCCAACAGCGAAGTGGATTGCCCGGACGATGGCCGGGATACCCTCTGAGCTATTGATTGAGAGTTTTCCCGCTTCAATTGGCCACTTGGCCCTCAGTTCGTCAATCGTCAGGTTATGAAGGATTGGCAGTATGACTTTCCGTTTCTCGGTCTGCAGTGACTTAAGCCCATTGAATTCCTCTTGGGTCCAGTTCTTTCGCAGGAAATCAGGGCTTACAACTACGACGCCAAAATCGCATCCACGAATCCCCTCCGAGATTTTCTCGTAGATGCTGTCACCAAGTGTGATGTGAGCTTTGTCATACCAGACGTCGAATTCATCCTTCAGGGCGTGATACAATGGCTCAACGAGTGATTCTTTGTCTTCCGAAGCATGGCTCAGAAAAAGTGTAATCTTTCGATCTGGCATCGGCACAAGATTACCTCAATTTAAATGAAACCAGAGAATGAAAAAGTCTGGTTCACCGCACTCCGGAGAACGTTCACACGACTAGCTTGGTCTCCCCCTGGCTGGGCTCCCAGAGTGCGTTTATCCGTTGGAGGGTCTTGAGAACTGTGGATGGTAAGCGTCTTACCACCTAGAGGTTGGGGGCCCGGCGGACTTGGACGATTAGATCCTGGCTGCCCAAGCGCTGGGCGTGAGTTCGGCGACTCGATTGAGCGGAAAATCGGCCAAGCCCGGGAGGACAGAGCCGAGGTAGTCGCGGACCGGTAGGCTCAGACGGCGACAAGTTTCGACGATCGAAATGATGGCGGCTACTCGTGGTCCAGCCTCTTTACTTCCGACGTGTATCCAATTTTTCCGGCCAAGAGCGACCGGGCGCATCGCGTTCTCAGCTAGGTTATTGCTCAATTCCAACTCCGGATATTCCAGGAAGCGACTGAGCCGACTCCAAAGCGTCAGCGCGTAATCACATGCCTTGGCTAGCTAAGCACTCTTGGGCAGTGCGCCGATGCGGGCCCTTTGGATTGACGCCTTGATCTGCTCCAGCAACGGCTTGCTTTTCTCCAAACGCAGAACGTGACGATCGCTCTGGCTCAAGCCTTCTTGGCGGGCCTGGGCGTCGATAGCAAAAAGCTCATCCATCAGCGCCACGATCTGAATCGAGGTTGTATCTTTGGGATTGAGTTTGACCGCATCGAAGAACTTTCGTCTGGCATGCGCCCAGCACGCGGCGTGCACGATCTTTGGGCCACCGATATGATCGTAAGCGCCGTAACCGTCGCTCTGGAGTATGCCCTCGAAGTTGCCCAGGAACCGTCTGGGACCTTCTCGTTCCCGGCCAAGCCGGAAGTCAAAGACCACCGGTCCGATCGGATGGCTGTATTGCCAGAGGTAAGCTTGGTGATTTTTTCCCCGACCATCGTGCATTTGCACTCCGACGGTTGTTTCATCGGCTTGGATATAGGAACCGCTCAATAATTCCTGGCCCATCGCTGCGGTGATCGGTCGCAGCAACTCGCCCACCCGCATCACCCAACCATCCAAAGTCGCTCGGGACAGATCAATGCCAGTCTCCCTCTCCAAAATCGCACTTTGCCGATAGAGTGGCACGTAATCGGCATATTTGCTGACCACCGTATCGATAACGACCCGATCACTGGCCAGGCCTTTCTCAATGATCCGAACCGGCGCCGGCGCGCACTCAACGCCTTGTTCTTCACAGTCTTTGCAGGCACGCTTTTCGCGCTTGGTCACCACCACGAAGTATTCGGCCGGTTTCACATCGAGCTGCTCGCTCTTCTCGTAACCGATCACACTGTTTTCTTTACCGCAATTGCCGCACACACATTGCTCAGAGGTACAGGCAATGATCTTTTCTATGCGCGGCAAGTGTGCCGGCAACTCCTGACGGCCAGGATGCTTCTTGGCCCCTTTGAGGGGTAACTTTAATTGCGCGCGTTCACTCTCGGCCTGAACTTCAGCGCTGCTGACTCCGGGCTCCAATTCCAAGAGCTCCAGTTGATCGTCGGAGAGTTTTTCGCTGCCGGGTCCGTACTTCTCGATCCGTACCAGACGCAGTCTCTCTTCCAGTACACGGACCTTATACTCTGCGAATCGGAGTCGATCCTGAAGAATGGACAAAGAACCGTTGAGCTTTTCGAGTAGCTCTTGAGGAAGCTTTTCTCTGAGCTGACTTACCAGCTCTGAATCGGGGATTTGGACGGGAGTAAAACTGCTGCTCAACTAATGAGGATAACTAGCAAATATTCAGTTACTTTCACAGCATTTTTTTTACTCTTTTTCGCCTTCAGACACCGTTAGTCGATACCAATTCTTCCGTCGCGTGTGCGTTAGATCTATTCCCCCTAACAAGAGCGAGAGTTCCTCATGGCTTAGCAGGACTCGATCCGATCCGTCTGCAGCGAGCGGCCAGCTATATCTTCCACGTTCTAACCTTTTTGCGCAGCTCCATAGGCCAGTGCCGTCCCAGTATAAAATCTTGAGCCTGTTCCTTCTGGCATTGGCGAACAAAAACAAATGCCCGGTCCTGACTTCCAGTCCGAGCCGGTCACGCACTATTCCGTGGAGTCCATCGAAGCCCTTGCGCATGTCGGTGGCTCCAAGGGCCACGTAAATCCTGGTTGCCGGTCCAAGTCCAAACACAAATTTAGAATCCTTCCAGTGTCTCGACCGCTCGACGCAACTGCGCCGCGTCAAAGTCCGGGTTGAACTCGATGCGCCGGCCGTTGGCCAATACTACTGCCATTCCGCATAGACGTTGATCATCCCCTGCGCCGCTCCCACCGATAACTTTGACTCTTACCAGCCTTTTGCCATCGGTTTGGGTGTCGTTGGATTTTATTCGCCCTCGATTGAGTCCTCGCTGCAACGTGCCCAACGTCATTCCGTGGATCCGGCAAAACTCGCCTCGTGGCAAGCCGCTGCTTGCAAACTCACGCACAAGCCGCTGGACCTCCTGCCGCGTGCGCCGTCGCCGTGTTTTAACTTCTTCGGGTTCCGTCATCCGCCCACTTCAACAAATTCCGCCGCGAAATGGTAGGTGGGGTTCGTAAGACGCATGCTGTGGATGAGTGAATTTTGGCCTTTATTGGGCAGCAGGTTTCGCTCCAATAATGGTATCGGAACCTTGAGATTCTCGAATTATGGGTGTTGGGGAGCAACGGAGCAGTTATGGAACGGGTTCCATAACTGCTCCGTTGCTCCCCAGACCCCTTTTACAAAATTCTTCTAACGGGGCTCGGATTGATAGAGCCTTAGCGTTCCTAAAGGGAACGGCGTTTTTCATGGTTCCATTTTGACCCTGACATTTGCAACACGCCGAACCCTTTGTGCAGCATCCGGGTGTTAACGCTGCAAAGCTTCTCTCTCTTAATCATCAGTTGTCCGCCGTGGCCACTCCCAGCCAACTTTTTCGTAAAGGTTGGTTCGAAGCAGCCTCTCAACTGAATCTACGCCATAGATAAGAGCTTCCTCAGTATTGAACTCCCCTTCGTCGGCAACTGTAAGATGGGCGAGCTCCTTGTTCGCGCGACAATAAATACCCGCAAGAATCCGGCGGTCGTGATCAGATATTAAATCGGGGTCAACGAGCGTGCCTCCCAGTTGGTCAATCCACACGTCATCGGGAAGCCGGGGCTTATGCATTGTTAGGCGATAAGAATTCTTGGCTGTGTCGCAGGAACCTTGGAGACCCATCGCTTCCAGGAAGAGACGTATCGAAATGAGTGCGCTATCCTTAAGGCATCTGTAAATGTCGCCCTCTCCTCGCCAGGTGCCATTTCGCTGCTGTCTCTCTTTCACTCTGTCACGGAAGGTTCGAAGTAAGGTCAATCGGTGACGGAGATGTGCCTTAAAACCATTCTGTTCGTCCGGCGTCAATTGCCGCACTTCAGCAGTTTTGCATTCCTTGGACGTTTCCATATGTGTACCGTGGACCACCAAGGCCGCCTGCCAACCGGATTCGGTCGCTCTACGGCTGTCGATCTGTACTTAAATCGTAGAAACGCTCTCCTGGGAATCCACGATTTAAATGCAGTAATCGTTGCACTTAAATCGTAGAATACTGTACTTCTTTCGTGGACGAAACTTTGCCTTGATTTCGTGGCCCGGAATTCCCAATGGCGGTCCGCCTCCGACGAGGATTGGGAGCTCGCTCTAGCGCGCGAGTCGGTGATTCGTTCTCTGGCCGATCAAACCGGGTTCATTGCGGGACCCGTGGCCACAGCGAGTGAAGAGCTGGGGATCTCTCGAAGTCTAGTCTATCGGCTCGTTGCGAAATTCCGAGAACGTCCTCAGGTTTCAAGTCTGCTTCCAAGCAAACGAGGACGCAGGCCCACCAGCCGTGCATTGCCCATAGCTGCGGAGGTCGTATTGCAAGAGGCTATTGACCACGTCTACCTGCAGAGGGAGAAGCCACGTTTGTCGGACCTGTTGAAGGAGGTTGAACGAGAGTGCCGACGGAAAGGATTGAGAGTGCCAAATTATCGAACAATTAAGCGACGCGTAATTGCGATTGACGCCCGAGAATCGGTCCGAAAGCGTAGCGGTTCGAAAGCGGCGAATGATCGATTCCGGCCCACCAGCGTTTTGTCGACGGCTGATTTGCTTCCTTTAGAACGAGTGCAAATCGATCACACACTGGTTGACGTGGTTATAGTTGATGAAGGCGATCGGCTACCGATTGGCCGCCCCTGGTTAACGCTCGTTATCGATGTAGCGAGCCGGGCGGTTCTCGGCTTCTCGGTCTCGCTCGATGAGCCATCTACGGCCTCCGTGGCTTTGGCGCTTGTCCAAGCAGTTCTGCCTAAAGACCTCTGGCTTGCCGATCGAGAATTAGAGGTGCCTTGGCCAATGTGGGGTCTCCCTGAGTTGTTGCAACTCGACAACGCTCCGGAGTTCCACTCGCGAGCGCTGATTCGTGGCGCGCAGGAATACGGCGTCCGGATTGACTATCGGCCGCCTGCTTCACCGCACTTTGGCGGACACATTGAGCGATTGATAGGCACGACGATGGGTGCCGTTCACGTACTACCTGGGACAACATTCTCGAACGTCGCCGAAAAAGGCGATTATCCGTCCGAAAAGACGGCTGCGCTAACGCTCGTCGAACTGGAGCGCTGGCTCGCGTTGCAGATCGCAGGTGTGTATCACCAGAGCGTCCATTCAACGATTTCAAAACCGCCTGCATCAGCTTGGTTCGATGGCCTTGCGCGTCGTCGCCAAGCACCCCGAAAACCGGAGGACGCCCAAACATTCTTTTTGGATTTCTTGCCGGAAGAATGGCGCTTGATCCGTCGTGACGGCACCGCGATCTTGCCGCTACGGCAAGCCTCGGAATTACGCGATCCTAAGATCCGAAAGAGGGTCCTGGTGCTCACCGAGGGAGTGATGGTCCGAATCTGCCGTTTGCTTGAAGCAGTCGCAATCCAGGCCATTGAATCGGAACACGAGCACATCAACTTGCAGATGCTCACGGAGGATTTGACCACGGAAACCTTGGTATCAATCTCGGATCGCAGGAGCCGACGCGCGGCCAACTAATGGGGCGATGCACGGGCACATCGCGTTCATACCGGAGGTATTGCCGATTGCGCCGCCGCCGATCGCGGGCGAGTTGATCTCTTCATGGCTTCTTCGCGTGGCTTTGGCAAATGGCCTCAGCCTGGCTCAGTTAGTGCAAGGGATTGAAGCCCGCTTTCCGGAGGTGTTGCTCCGACGCGCTTTCGTCGATGACCAGCTCTCACCCTCTGCCCGCTATGCCTTGGCGAAATTCTTGAGGGTTACCGAAAAAAACGTTAAGGCGCTCGAACTCGGGCAGCAATTCCCAATTCTACCAAGCGAATGGATCTTAAGATCGATCGACTGGGATTTTGGCTCTCCCGACCGATTTGTCGAGGGGAGGGCGAGGTATGCATTTTGTCCCCTGTGTATCCAGGAAATGAGCAGAAGGACTCGAACAGTGTGGATTCGAAGTGAATGGGCATTCGTGTTCCAGACCCATTGTAATCGACATCGCACTCCCCTGGTTGAGTCATGCGCCGTCTGCTTCGTAGAAGATCCACTTCTTCCAATCACAAATCTTCCGGCTAGTAATGACTCGTTGGCGCTCGCGTCCTGCTGGAACTGTGGTTCCTCCCTGCTTTTATACGATCCTGAGAGTTCAGCCTCTTCCATGGTGGTAGAGATAATTGGCTTGGAAAGCGCGATTTTGACGACCGTGGCAGGAAATTCGCCCAATCCACGCTGGGCCGGACGGCTTTGCGCGAAAGCTTTCACCGAAAAACTCCGGATCTTGATGCAACGCCTGACGACAACGAAGGACGACCGAGTGCCACTCTTCGTCTGAATAGCCGATGCCGATCCGCGCTTGCGTCATTACCTTTTCGGACGGCAGCGTCCCGGGATGCGAATCGAGAGATTGTCTTGGTACTGGCGCTTCTTGCTGATGATAATCCTTGTGCGCCAGCTTAATTCCAGAGAGGGAACCCGGGCTTTCTACGATTTAAGTACAGTAAATGACTGCATTCTACGATTTAAGTACAGTTCGACAGCTGTAGGCGACTTTTAGCCAATCGTTCCGGCCTCCTTGAAGCTGAAATATCCCTGGCTACCGTTCATCGGCTCGCCGTTTGATAGGTAGGAACGGGCGCTGTACCGCTTCCAAGTCCGTCACCGAAATGGGAATTTGATACCTTCCAATTGCAGCGCCCGTCTCCTAGCCAGGTTCGGACCGATCCAATACCTTGGTATAATACCTTGGTATAATAGATTTTGCTTCGACTTCAGGTGACGCTGCCGGCTGACGCTCGCATTCAGCGATTCGGTTGAACGCAGAGGAGGAAAGACATGGCAAATACGACGCATGAAATCCAAGCTAACGACGTCGCCGGCGAGGCTAGCGTTGCGAAAGTCGACATGAAGTTCGAAATCGTCGTTATCCCCGTCTCGGACGTCGATCGCGCGAAGGAGTTCTACGCGAGACTCGGCTGGCGACTCGACTCCGACCACGGCAACGGTAAGGACTATCACGTGATTCAGTTCACACCGCCTGGCTCCGCGTGTTCGGTCATCTTCGGCAAGAACGTCACTGGGGCACCTCCCGGCTCAGCCCAGGGCCTTTATCTAATCGTCGATGACATCGAGGCCGCGCGCAAGAATCTGCTCCGTCACGGCGTTGAGGTCAGCGAAGTGTTCCACGGCGCTGCGGACGTGTACTCCGGCCCGGACGAGCCCTACCTGTTTGGGCGGATTCGAGTCGACGGCCCTGATCCCGAGCATCGCAGCTACCGCTCGTTCGCCTCGTTCAGGGACCCGGACGGAAACGGATGGCTGTTCCAGGAAATCACGACGCGGCTTCCCGGTCGCATCGACGACACGACGACGACCTTTGCATCGGCGAACGATCTGACGAGCGCGTTTCGGCGTGCGGAGGCCGCCCACGGCGAGCACGAGAAGCGCGTCGGCCAGCGCGACGCGAACTGGGCAGACTGGTATGCCGCTTATATGGTGGCGGAGCAGTCAGGCAAACAGTTGCCTCAATAAACAACTAGGACCTCTGGGGTAGTTGTTCCTACCAAGCAAACAATTACAACTGACAACCCCTTAGCACGCTATCCTCATCGACCATCAATGACTCATAACAAGGCACCATCACGATGAACACACCATTTACCGAAAAAGTGATCCTAATCACCGGAGGAACCTCCGGCATCGGCCGGGCCACCGCGATCGCGTTTGCGGAACGTGGCGCGAACGTCGTTGTCGCGGGCCGGCGCGAAGCCGAAGGAGCTGAATCGGTTGCGCTCATTCAAAAAGCAGGTGGAAACGGGGTGTTTGTGCGCACTGATGTGAATATCGAATCGGAGATTGCCGCGTTGGTGGCTCGGGCCTTAGAACATTTTGGTAGGCTGGATTTTGCGTTTAATAATGCAGGAGTCGGCGGAGAAGGGCGTGGCACCATCACCGCTACCGAGGAGATTTACGATCAGATCATGAACATCAATGTTCGCAGTGTCTTTTTCTGCATGAAACATCAGATCCCGGCAATCCTCCAATCCGGCGGCGGCGCAATCGTGAACAACGCGTCGATACTCGGGCTGCGCCCACGGGCTGGTTCGCCCATCTACAGCGCTAGTAAAGCTGCTGTTATCGCTCTCACGAAATCGGTCGCGCTCGAATTTGCTCCAAAAAGTCTTCGAGTGAACGCAGTATGCGCAGCCATCATTGAAACCGATATGACGGGGAAATTGCGGAGCGATGAAGAGACGCGTCGCGCCCTGCTCGAACTCCACCCGGTGGGCCGGTTCGGTACATCGGAAGAAGTAGCGGCGGCTGTTCTTTACCTTTGTTCCCCAGAAGCAGCATTCCTTACGGGGGTTGCTCTGCCCATAGACGGCGGATGGGGGCTTTAGAAGGTGGCGGTAGCAGCTTACTCAGCGTCTATCCCTCGAGAGAAAAGTCAAAAATCCCGGACTCCACCATAGCGAAATGCTTTTCAAGGAGATTCTGTATGTCCCATCATTTCGATACCAAACTGGCGAAGGAAGATCCGAGCCTCAACCTTTGCGACTTTTATTTATTTGACGGCCCCTCGGGCAAGACGGTAATGGCGATGACCGTGAATCCGGATGTGGGATTATCGGCCCCGGATACGCTTAATCCAGAAGGGCTCTACGCATTCCGATTCGACCTGAACGGAGATGCGAGGGAAGAGGTAACGTTCAAATTTAGGTTTGGTGAACCACGACACGGAGATGGCAGTGAGCATCCTCACATTCAGCCGTTTGTGGTGCGGAAGGCGACGGGTGACGATGCTCTTCGTGGTGACGCCGGAGAGACTCTAGTTGAGGGTGAAACCGGTTCGGTTGCGACTGATTCGGATCTTCGTGCGTATGTTGGGATTGCTCCAGAGCTATTTGCGGCAAATGCTGGATTCAGCACATTTATGACTGCTTTCTATAATGACCAGCGCTACGACGGGGACGCCGTTCTGGATCAGCAGAATCCCTTTGCGAGGCGGAATGTTACGGCGATCGTTCTGGAGGTGCCGAGCGAACTGATTGGGAAGGGAAAAGTCAACGCATGGACGACGATCTCTCTCTTTGGCCATGCACCGGAGGTACAAGTTTCGCGTTGGGGCCTGCCTATGGTTACGCATCTCTTCCTGAACGACCCGAGCGACCAAGAGGTGAAAGAACAATTCAATGCGTCGGTTCCGTCTGAAGATCTAGAGCGCTTCGCGAAGTCGATCGCGGATTTTGCCGAGAAAATGACAACCTATGCCGGTTCGGCGACGGACCCGCATGAATACGGGAAGCTGATCGCTGCACGGCTTTGTCCCAACACGTTGCCTTACGAGCTCGGAACGTCCGCTGCATTTGAGGTGGCTAGCTTCAATGGACGCGCACTCGGCGACGATGCGATGGATGTGATGTTGACGCTGGCGGCCAACATGCCAATTGTCGATGGACTTGCTCCCGACCGCGGGCGTATTCGTAAGGATTTCCCCTATTATGGAGCGCCGTATACGGCGGAGGAGCAGGTCGGGGTGAGGCCGATGCCGCGCCCAGCTAAGAAGTAGGCGGGAAGCGACGCTTCAGAGTGATGTTGGGGATCAGGGCGCTTCCGTGCGCAGCTGCTGTCGATCTGTACTTAAATCGTAGACTGCGCTCCCAGGTAATCCACGATTTAAATACAGTAATCTATTGCACTTAAATCGTAGACTACTGCACTTAATTCGTGGACTGATTTCACCTCGAACTTCGGGTTGTCGCACTGTATTTAAATCGTAGACTGTGCTCTCAGGCAGTCCACGATTTAAAATGCAGTAAACCGTTGCACTTAAATCGTAGACTACGGTACTACTTTTGTGGGCCAAGCTCTGCTTTGACTTTGTGGCCATTGTTTCCCAATGGCAATCTGCCTCCGACGAGGTATTGGGCACTCGCGCTAACGCGTGAGGCAGTGATTCGTCTCTTGACCGATCAACCGGAAGTGACTGAAGAACTTGTGGTTACGGCGACGAGCTTAGGATCTCTCGAAGTCTGGTCTACCGGCTCGTCGCAAAATTCCGGACGGCAGCGGCCGGGTTCGCGAATAGAAGCGGTGTCCTGATAGTGGCGCTTTTTACTGATGATCATCCTCGCGCGCACCAGCTAAATTCCAGAGAATCGGGGCTGTCTACGATTTAAGTGCAGTGTCCACGAATTTGAGCCAATGGATAGGCCTCCAGTCCACGAATTAAGTGCAGTAAACTGCCACAGTCTACGATTTAAGTGCAGAGCGACAGCATTGACGGGCAATCAGAACCGCGTCGTTGAGATAGGTGACCAGCTCACCGATGTCATACTCCGCGCCAGTAGCATCTTCAACCGTGATGAGGTCGAGTAGCCTAATTGTAGCGGCCCGAGAACATAAATCGCCTGGCCCAAAAAACATCGCCGTTTTGGGACCACATTCGCTGAGAATAACGCGCCCCTCAGGACCAGATTAATTGCGAATGAGACCACATTGTTTGAGAACAGCCCGAAAACATCAGCCGGAAACCACAATGATGAGAATGAAGACGGTACGGTAGCCAGGGTTCCCGTAGCGCCTTCCTTCTTTCGTTTCTGAAGATAGCAACCAGAGCTGAGGTCAGCAAAAAGCCCCGCGAGGTACGAGCGGAACGTTTTCAGCGGAACTGTAATGAAACTCAAGAATCCGTTGCAGACTCCTTGTGCTGCAGAAGCCGGATTTTTAGCTCACCTAATTGAGGTTAATTTCGTCTGCTTCGACGAGCCGCAGGAAATGCACTCGGCCTAATGCGTCGCCGGCAATAATCATCTGCCGATCTGGAACGATAGTACAACTCAACATGTCACCGTCTCCGGTGAAGGCCGCGATCTCTTTCCCGCTCTCCAAGTCCCAGAGCCGCAGCTTCGGTCCATGGAAGCCTAGACGGCACGGCGGCCGTCGGGTATCACCGCCACGGCCAAGACCTGACCGGTATGCCCTTCGAGCGGCCGGATCATTTGGCCGCTGCTCAAGTCCCAGAGGCGCAGCGTTCGGTCATGTGAAGCCGAGACGGCACAGCGGCCGTCGGGCGTCACCGCCACAGCGTTGACCTTGTGCATATGGGGTCGCTCCTCCGTTTGTAAAAAATTGTACGCTAAGGGTCAAAGTTCTTCGGTTGCCGAAGTCGATTGAAACTCGAACGCCTCCAGTAGTTGCGGCGCGTAACGGCGCAGTTGTGGATAGCTCTGGGTGACGAGCGCCAAATGATCAAATTCTTCGAGGACAGTGGCAACCAGCGTAGCGTAACGACGCTCCAGACTGAAGGAGCGCAGATGGGCCGCATCGGTTCCGGCACCCTCTCGGGCGATCTGGACCAAGCGGTTTTGGTGAATCCGTCGCGCCCACTCAATTGGAATCTGATCGCCGCCGAGACGCGCGCGTTGCTATCGACGATTCAAGTTGAATCGCCAGAAGAGCGATTTGGGACACCGACTTACCAGCAATGAACAAACACAACCTAACAGGAGCACAAAATGACAAAACAAGATGACGCAATTCCAAATATCAAGATCGCTATCGTAACCGGAGGTAGCCGCGGAATCGGCCGCATTGAAGATGTGCAAAGCGAAGCGTCTGATGGTCTTTTAGAGAAGAACATCCGTTATTGCAGCCGTTGGTTGACCAGCAATTGTTGCAGCGTATCAGCCTGCGGTGTCCGAATGGGCTCGCCGCCTTCGGAAGAATTTCATCGTCCAGTTCGACGGAAGTTTCCGCTTCCGTAGCTACCAATTCTCCCGAATGAAGTAAGGGGCAACTTCTTCCTTTTCAATTTTGCCTTTCCTCCGTGCCTCTGTGGTGAATCCGTCGTTACTTCTTAATCTGCGATTCCCTCGCCGCTTCAACGAGGGTATTTGCAAAATCGTCAACGTTCTTATCGACGATGAATGCGGTCACTGCATCGTTGAGTGCTTGTTGAAAGGCTGCCGGGGCGGCCTCGCCGTGGACACAACTAGCCACAAGCTTATCCTTTGCAAAAGAATCCATCGACCACTGATGATACGCGTCGAACTTTGAACGCTCGACGTCCGTCCGCGCCGGGATCGATCCTTTGAGCGAGCTGAACGCTTCCTGCGCATCCTTGCTGCCTACCGTTTTCAGCCATGCCAATGCGGCCTCTTTGTGCGGTGCACTCTTCGCAAGGGTAAACCCGTCCGCGACGACCATAAAGGAGCCGTCGGTCCCCGGGTGACTGACCCAGCCGAAATCTTCGTTCTCCTTCCAATGCGCCGCGACAAATTCGCCATCGGCCCAATCACCCATTGAGCTAAACGCAACCTTCCCTTCCATCAGTTCTTTTATCGCCTGGTCCCAGCTCAATGCAGAGTGGTCGGGGTTAACGTAATCGAACATTCTTGCAAATAGTTTAATCGCCTCCTTAACCTTCGGATCATCCCACTGCAGCGCGCCACTGTACAAGTCGGACCATCCCTTCGGTCCAATCACCCCCAGCAGTGTGTTCTCAAACAGTTGAGCAGATGCCCAAATCCCGGAGTCGCCGACTCCTAAAGCAGGTATACCGGCAGCCTTAAGTTTATCGCAAGCCGCGAAAAATTGGTCGAAAGTCATCTTCGGCCCGACGTTAATTCCGTTTTTTTCGAGCAGTTTGACGTTGTACCAAAGAACGTTCCCGCGATGCACGCCCGCGAGCACCTCGTAGATCTTCCGATCCTTCGACATCAAGTTGATAACCAGTTCCTTCGGAAACGCATTGTCCCACCCATTGGTTTTGTAGAGATCGGTTACCGGTTCGCAGTAGCCGGGATCGACGTATTGCCCCATCAACTCAAACCCCGGGTGCGTCTGCCAGGTATCCGGCGGATTATTCCCGGCCAACCGGGTTTGCAATACAGGTCTGGCGGCGGAACCCCCACCGCCCGCCACCGCTGCATTGATGATCTCAACGCCCGGATTCTGCTTCTTGTAAACGTTGAATAATGCATCCAGAGCGGCGGCCTCACCGCCTGAGGTCCACCAGGAAAAGACTTCGAGCTTGTTCTCATCCGCCGCGCGTGAAGGAACCGCGGCCAACAACATCGCGAATAATGCAGCCATCGTTGCCAGGGGGGAGCTAATGCGCATGTGATATAATCCTTGTTAATGTATAATCGTCTATCGACAAAATTGTTAGCGCCACCCGCCGGGCTAACAACGCCTCTCCAGCCTAAACACAGTTCCGTCGCGAGACTACGCCATCAGGTGAAGTAGGGCTTCCTGGGAAAAATTCTCGCGAGCCACTTCACCCGTAAGGAACCCCTCACGCAAGACAAGGATTCGGCGACTCAGGTTCATCACTTCCGGAAGCTCGGATGAAATCATCAGGATCGCGACACCCTGGCAGGCAACCTCGTCCAGGAGATGGTAAATCTCAGCCTTTGCACCGACATCGACTCCTCGGGTCGGTTCGTCGACAATCAAAAGGTCACACGAGCGTGCTAGCCACTTGGCAAGCGCCACCTTTTGCTGGTTCCCACCGCTCAACCCGGCAGTGATCGTCTCCAGGCTCGGGGTCTTCACACGAAGACGCTTGGTTAATCTTTCGATTTCGGTGACCTCCCGTTTCCGATCTACGAAGCCCATCGAACTGAAGTAATCGATATGCGCCAACGAGACGTTGTCGGACACACTCATTCCAAGGACCAGGCCCGCCCTTTTTCTGTCCTCCGGCAAAAATCCCATTTTCCGTCTCATCGACTCGTTGACATTGCCGAGCGGCAGCTTCTTCCCTTTGATAAAGACCTCGCCCTTCGCATTACGATCCAATCCGAATATTGCAGTCGCCGTCTCAGAGCGCCCGGCTCCAACAAGACCGGCCATTCCCACGATTTCACCCCGGTGAACGTTGAAGGAGATATTCTGAAATTTGCCGGTTGAGGTGAGGTTTTCGACACGCAAAATCTCTTCGCCAGGCTGCAAATCGAGATATTTCGGTCGTTCGGTCAGAACTTCACGCCCAACCATCTGGCGAATCACACGTTGACGGTCTGTGCTGGCAATCTTTTCGGTGGCAACAAACTTCCCATCCCGAAGGACGGTGATCGTGTCACAAATCCGAAAAATCTCGTCCATGCGGTGGGAAACGTAGGCCATCGTTACCCCGCGCTCTTTGAGACGGCTCATTAATTCAAACAGATGCTCGCTTTCCCGAGTCGATAGCGAACTTGTCGGCTCATCGAAAATGATCATCTTCGCGTTCGTCCCGACACAACTTGCAATCTGCACCATCTGCTCCTGGCCGGTCGTCAGCTGTGCCAGAGGCGTGTCGGGATCAATGTCCGATCCGATCTCGTGAAGAAGCGATTTTGCCCGGTCGCGCAGCTTGCCCCAGTTTACGAACCCGGAGTTCGTCGGCATCGTCCCAAGCATCAGGTTTTCTGCAACAGTCATGTTCGGGCAGAAAGCCAGCTCCTGGTGAACGATCGCAAGGCCAAGCTCTTGAGCGATTCGTGGGTCCGTCGGTTTAACTTCCTGGCCATCTAATTTGATGACCCCTTTGTCCGGCGTGTAGACGCCGGCAATGATCTTGCCAAGCGTGCTTTTTCCGGCACCGTTCTCTCCCATTAAAGCGTGGATAGACCCTTTTTCAAATTCCACCGAAACATCATCGAGGGCTTTTACTCCAGGGAACGTTTTCGATATATGTTCTGCACTTAAGAAAGCCATAAAAAGTGAGATCCGCAGCTTAAGCAGAATTGCCCGACGGCTCAAGCGTCGTCTCGTCGCCTAATTTTTCAGGTACCGAGAGGGGCGTTTTATTTTTCGCGATCATTTGGTCGTTGGGACCGAGGGATCGGCCGCTTTTACGACTTCCTTCTTGATTGCGCTTGTCCTGGCCAGCAACCGGCGCTTTGCCAGCGCTGCATTGAACTGATCAAGCAGCACCGCCAAAATGACGACCAAACCGATCACAATTTGGCTATAGTTCTGCGGAATATTGAGGATGACCAACCCGTTCGAGATCATCTGTAAAATCACGGCGCCCAGAAATGCGCCCAGGGCTGTTCCCTTGCCGCCGATCAGACTCGCGCCGCCTACCACCGCCGCGGCAATCACGTTGAGCTCATAGCCTTGCCCGTCGCCGGAAGAGCCCGCCCCATAATACCCTAGAGAAAGGACTGCGGCGATTCCTCCCGCAAGCCCGGTGAGAGTGTAAGCCAGAAGCTTGACTCTTCCAACTCGGATCCCGCTGTAGCGACTCGCAATTTCATTGCCGCCCACGGCGTAGACCTTGCGGCCAATCGCCGTCTTCGCAAGAAAGATACCGCCGACGATCGTCACAATCACCATGACGATCAGCGGAACCAGACTCAAGTCGGGTAACAACTCCCAGCGAACAAATTGCCGGAATCCTTCGGGAAATCCGCCGATCGACTGTCCGCTGGTCTGAACGAATGCAATGCCGCGATAGATCGCCATCGTCCCGAGGGTAATGATGAACGGGTGGACATTAAACGCTGTGATCATCGCCCCGTTGAGGAATCCGAGGAGCGCTCCAACCCCAATCGTGGTCGCGACGCCGAGCACCGTGGCCAGTCCACCTCCGGACGGTCCATAGGGCGAAAGGACGAGGGCACCGCACACCGACGCCAGCGCGTAGATCGCCCCGATCGAGAGATCGATCCCACCGGTGATAATAACGACTGTCATCCCGACAGCCATAATCGCGAAAAAGCTCGTGTCTTTGGCGATCTGCACAAGCGTCCGCGCGTTGAAAAACTTGTTAACCGTTTCGAATGCAGGCACCTGCTGGCCTGCGGCATTGGTTACCATCGCCCGCTCGCGCTTGCCGTCCGGGCCTGTCTGGAATTTCGGGAACTGCACCGATCCGCCAAATATCGCGAGGAGCAAGCCGAGAACTACGATTACGGCCAGGAGTCCCCCTTCGGGGAATTTTGATAGGTCGAACTTGAATGCGCCAGGGGTGCTCATTGTCGTGGAGGGTTTATGTTCTGTGATGTAGTCGAAATGTTCGCTCGGGAGATTTCCTTCCTTCAATCTTTGGTCCGCCTGCACAGACCGCCAATTTCCCGTACCCTTAGCCCTTCCTGCCAATTGCGAGTATAATCAAAATGTTGCGACAAGCGCAACTAACATAATTGCACAGTAGCATACGCGTCCCGCGCGTATGCTTTCGTTGCACGCAGGCATTTATGTGCAAATAGAATACACGCGGGACGCGTATGCTACCGGACCCGTACGTTCTTTCGCAGAAAGGTCGGCACATCGAGGTCCTGACCGTCGATGATCGTCGGTTCGCTCTTCTCGAATCGACCACGCGAGATCGGCTCAAATTGCAGAGATTCCTGTTTCGCTTCGGCTTTCTTTGCAGGCGCGGACGATTGCGATTTTGCCGGGACCGGTACGACCGGCGCACGAAAAGGGTTCGGTTTCGGCACCTCAGGTTCGACCGGCGGGAGCATCAGCTCATCCGGTGTGCGCTCGACGACACGTTCAGGAGTTCGTTCTGTCGGAGCAACATGGTGTTGTTGCTCGTGCGCAACCGGTTTCGGTGCAGCAGGGTCAGGTTGTACACTGGGTATCCAAGTCTCCGGTTTAATTTCGGAAAAAGTGGTAGTCGTCTGCGGCTCAATGGGCCGGACCGTTCTCTGCAGCGGTTGAGCCGCCGGCTTTTCTGCACCGTTACCGAGGGAACTAAGGATGGAAACCGAAAGCCGACTCCCCATGCGGGTCTCTATGCCGATCCCCATGAAGAGCTGAGTCTGATCGTTGATATGCCGATTCAGCTCTTCCATGATGATCTGGACTTCACCCAACGTAACGTTTGTGCCACCACAGATATGCACGATTGCGTGGTAGGTCTCCTCCAGAAGTGCTCCCCGGTTCATGAGCGGATTCTTGAGCGCTTTCCCGAGAGCGTCGAGTGCACGATTCTCGCCCTCGGCTTCCCCGTAACCGAACAGGGCACGCGCATCGCCATTGCGCAAGACGCTGCAGATATCATCAAAACCGATATGCAACAGCCCCGGTCGTTGGAGGACACCAGTGACAGATCGAATGCTTTGCGAAATTGTGAGATCCGCAGCCGCAAACGCTTCATGTATCCCCATTCGCGGGAGAGTGATTTCTGCCATCCGATCGTTTTCAAAGCAGACGACGGCGTCGCAAACCGAGCGTAGCCGGGCCAGGCTCGCCTCCGCCTGCGCGCACCGTCGACGGCCTTCAAAGCTGAATGGCACCGCAACAAACCCCAGAACCAGCGCGTTTTCTTCCTTTGCGATCTGTGAAACGTACGGGGCGGCACCGGAGCCGGTGCCCCCACCCAGACCGGAGCAGACGAAGATAACGGTCCCGCCCTGAAGAACGGACCGAATTTCATCGGTTGCTTCCTCCGCCGCAGCGTATCCCAATTCAGGATCGCCTCCCGAACCGAGACCACGGGTCAGATTTCTTCCAATTTGTACCTTATGCGCAGCCACTGAAGCGGTAAGCGACTGAACATCGGTGTTAATCGCGACAATGTCCGCCGCGTCGATCCCATCCAACATCACGCGGTCAAGAATGTTGGAGCCTGCGCCGCCAACACCAACGACTTTCACGTGGATCGGTTCGCCTGTGTGATTTTCTCGATCGTACTGTCGATTTAGCTGCACCATAAAGTTTGCTCAGGTCCGGAATATTCCTTTAATTCTTTGAAACGCGTTCTTGATAAGCCCACCGGCAACGGGCCTGTCCATCTGCGCCAGATGCGCGTACTTGACCAATCCCAACGCGGTTGAAAACTGCGGATTCTCGAAAGCGGATGTCACGCCAGCCATTGGTAGCGCGTGCGCCATCGTTACCGGCATCCCGAAAATATCGGAGGCAAGATGTTCAAGGCCGCGAATCTGGCTGCATCCGCCCGTAATGAAGACACCGGCCCCGACATAATGAAGATTCTGATCCGCTTCAATCTGACGCTTTACGATCGTCAGCGATTCCTGCAGGCGGGCGTGGATGATCTGGTTCAGGGATTCCCGTTCGATCTCCCTTCCAGCGAACCCAGTCTCGTCCTTGAGCTGAATCGTTTCGCCGGGAAACGCGGTTCCGAGCGTGACGTTTCCTTCGTCGATTTTCAGCTTTTCCGCACGCGCAGTGGGAATCTTGAGTCCGATTGAAATATCGTTTGTGACGTGATCTCCGCCGACCGCCAGGACGCCGCTCTGTTTTACCGCGCCGTCGACATAAACGACAAAGTCTGTCGTTCCTCCGCCGATATCGATAACGATTGCGCCCAACTGCTTCTGGTTTTTTTCGAGAACCGCCTGCGCCGTGGCAAATGAGTTGATAGTCACATCCGCCGGTTCGAGCTCGAGTTCCTTCACGCATCGAATCGCATTCTGGATTCGCGTCCGGATTCCGTAAACAATATGAAAGTCGGCTTCCAGTTTCTTTCCAAAGAGTCCGACAGGATTCAAGACGCCATCCTGCCCGTCCACGTAGTAGTGCTGGATAATCGTGTGGAGAATGCAATCCTCCATCGGCAAACTCACTTCCCGTGCGTTCGTGCGAACGTCGTCGAGATCCTGCTCGTCGATCTCTTCGCGGCCTTCTTCGAGAACAACCACCCCTCGATTGTTAAAGCTTCGTATATGGCTCCCGGTAATTCCGAGGTAGACCTCGCTGATTTCAACGTCGCTCTTTTCCTCTGCGTCCACGATCGCATCGTGCACGCACCGTTTCGCGGTCTCAAAATCGACGATCTCCCCCTTTCGAACGCCGCGCGCAGGAACGCTTCCAACCCCGACCACTTTCAGGGATCCGTCATTCCGCGCCTCCGCTACAACCGCACAGATTTTTGATGTGCCAATTTCCAGGCCTACGTAGATGTTTTCTCTAGCCATTCAATCGAGTCGCCTCTACCGGAAGCGCCCGCCGGACTCGCGGCTCACTATGCCGCCCGCCTGCTCCAATTGCTGCAGACGGAGAAACTGAAGCGCGTCTCTCACGAAATGGCTTCAACCTGGGGTGCTCCCGTTTTTGTTTGTTTTCTTGTGATTTTGTTGCAGTCGCCTGCGCGGTATTGTTAGGCACGGTCGTGGCTTGCTCCGCTGAACCAGCCTTCGAGGCTGTACCCGGAGTCTGTTGGGTCGCGGGCGGAGCCGACCCGGTGGCGGGATCATCCGCAGTCGTCGTCTGGCTCGGCTGCATGAATGTCACGGGCACATTCCGCTGAGCCATGAGATTCACCGTTTGCAATTCGCGGCTGTTTGAGTCGCAATAATTCATAACAATTCCGAGTCGGTGTAGTTGCGCCTCGATCCCGTCGGTGCTGAAAGTGACGCTCGCTTTCTGCTTGTCCGTCACGATCATGCAATACTTCTTTGAAACATCGATCGTCTGAATCTGGAACCGGCCCTGCAAAATCTCCCTTGCCGCACGGATCAAGTCGAGCGCGGCCTTGGCTTCATCCTGTTCCAGCGGTTGGCCAGCCTGGCAGTTTGAGGTATCAATCCCGACAATGAGCGGGAGCCCGAGATACTCTGCGGGAAGTGATTTTGTTTTCAAAAGGATCCCGCGTTCGTCCGCCAGAAACGCGTTCTCGAAATTGAATGACGCAAGGTTGGCGTCGAGCGGCACAACCCATGCAACCGGTCGCCGTTCCTGGATTGAAATCATCAATTTGTTCGGCAGGATCCGCTGAACGCGGCTGTCTTCGACTTGCGGTATCGCCGCCAGGCCTTCGCGAACCTTGGTCAAATTGATCGCAAAAATATTCTCCCCTTCAGACACATCGGCCGCCCGCAAAATCACTTCTCGATTCAGATTGCCGTCCGACGTCACGTCGATGGTCCTCAACGCGTAGTCGGCATTCGCAAAGAAGAGCGCATTCAGCGCGCGTTTCGCACCAAATACGACACCGGCCAGCACCGACGCAACCAGGATAAAACCTGCAACAAATAACAAGACGCCTCGCGTCCGTCGCGCGTAGGCCTTTTTCGCGCGGACTTTTACGTCGAGCAGATGCTGCTGCTTTCGCTGCCGCGAGGTGGAAGCGCGCTTATTCTGTTTGCGTAATCTTTTTTGAATGATCACCGCGTCGTTTCACCTCTTCGTTCCAGCGACAATTGGACAATGCACTCACACAGCCGAGCCATCGAAATGCCGGTTGCCGCAGCAGCCTCTGGCAACAGGCTTGTCTCCGTCATCCCGGGAATCGTATTCACTTCCAGCACCACCGGCTCACCGTTTTTTTCAAGAATAACGTCCGCCCTGGAATAGACCTCCAGATCGAGCGACCGATGCGCAGCCAGCGCGCTGGATTCGACGATTTTCTGCTCCGCTGGGGTCAGCCGCGCCGGACACTCGTGTTCGGCGGACCCGCCACGATTCGTCCAGGTGTATTTGTTTTCGTAACTGTAAAATCCGCCCCGGGGCCGGATTTCGATAATTGGCAACGCCTTGTCGCCCAGAATTCCAATCGTCAATTCCCTGCCACACACAAATGCCTCAACCAGGATGATGTCTGCCTGCGCGAATGCTTTTTCCAGCGCCGGTCCACGTTCCTCGATCGATTTTACAAGGTAAACGCCGACGCTCGATCCCTGGCAGGGAACCTTGACAACATACGGAATTGGAAAGTCAGGAATCGCACCCTTTTCAACCGTGATATACGGTGCAGTCGGGACGCCTCGCTCAACAAAGCGCTTTTTGCTTTCGATCTTGTCGAATGCCAGGCGACTCCCTTTTTCTCCTTCGCCCGTGTAAAGAATTCCCTTCCGGTCAAGGATCGCCTGGATTGTGCCGTCCTCTCCAAATGTGCCGTGCAGAGCGTTAAACGCGAGATCCGTACCAGCCGGAAGATGGAAATCGCCGTCGTGGACATCGACTTCAAAGGCGTCCGCACCCAATACCCTCAACGCTTTTGCGACCGCTGCTCCAGACCGCAGCGAAACTTCGCGCTCCGAACTAGGCCCGCCGCATAACACCGCAATTTTCTTTTCGAACAAAAAGCTATTCATCTTCAACTCCCACAATCTGCACTTCAGTCTGCAAATCGATTCCGCGCTCTGCCTTCGCGATCGATTGAATCTCGGCAATTAGACTGAGAATCTCCCGTGAACGCGCACCTCCATCGTTCACGATAAAATTCCCGTGGATCTCGGAAACTCGCGCGGCACCCACTCGGCGATTCTTTAATCCTAATTCTTCGACGAGTTTTCCCGCAGGATTCCCGCAAGGATTTTTAAAAATGCATCCCGCGCTCGCTGCGACCGGTTGGGTTGCCTTTCTTTTCTGGCTCGACTCCAGCAATCGCTGGTCGATCGTATCGATGCTTGATTTTTCACCGCGAAAGACAGCAGAAACGGCGTAGCGATCGCGTAATGTCGGCACGTTGCGATATTGAACTTGCATCTCGCTCGGGCGAAGGGTTTCAAATTCGCCGCGCGAAGTGACAACCTGCACACTGACGACCTTTTCGAACGTCTCGCTTCCCATTGCTCCTGCATTCATCCGGAGACCGCCACCAACGCTACCTGGAATTCCTTCCATCCATTCCAAGCCGCCAAGTCCCGCGTTCCGAGCTGCTGCAGCAACCTGTTTGAGCCGGACCCCGGCCCCTACATGGATCTCGTCTCCTTCGACCGTCAATTCCATGAAATCTCCGCGATTTAAATGGATCACGACACCCGTGATACCTCCGTCGCGCACCAGGAGATTGGACCCGCGTCCGATGAACATCACCGGCAATCGATTGACCTCACAGAATTCCAAAACGTTCGCTAATCCACCGCGCGTTTCCGGTTCGACCCAGAACTGTGCGGGCCCTCCGACGCGAAGCGTCGTGTGCTTTGAAAGCGGCTCGTAAAGCCGGACATCGCCGGCACCCATGACCTCAAGCAGCTGGAACGAAAGCTCGAGATCTTTCACGAGTTTTGTCGCTTCCTCGTGAATATCCCCAGCGCCAAGACTCAGAATCAAATCTCCCGCCTCCGCGATTCGTCCGATCTCACGGTGCAGACTGCTTCGTTTCGGCACATAGACCGCGCCCGGGTGGTGATGCTCCTGCAAAGCGGCCACGATCGTGTTTCCTGAGACGCCCGGGATTGGGGCTTCGCTCGCGGCGTAAATGTCGGTGACGTGCACCAGGTCTGCATCATCGAATGCAGCTCCGAACTCTTTCTGGAGCGCTTTCGTTCTCGAATAACGATGCGGTTGAAACATGACGATCAACCGCTTGCAGTTCAGGGAGCGAGCGGTTTCAATCGTCGCTTTAATTTCCGTCGGATGATGTCCATAATCGTCAACAACCGTAATATTGTTTTTCTTGAGCCGGATCTCGAATCGCCTCCGGGCTCCTCGAAAAGTCTCAAGCGCTTCGGCGACCTTCCCGAATGGAACGCCGATCTCCGTTGCAAGCGCAATGACGGCCAGTGCGTTGCTGACGTTATGCAAACCGGGAACCCAAAGTGCAACCTCGCCAAGCCGCTGGCCGGCCCGCCACGCTTCGAATCGCGAGCCGCACGGTCCTCCCTTGAATTCCCGATATCGATAGAGAGCAGATTCCGTTTTGCCGTACGAGATCGCGTTCGAACGCGTCACGCAAAGCCGTGCGGTATTCGAATCATCGGAACAATAAATTGCTTTACCGGTAAGCTGGTTGAGGAACCGGGCATACACCTCCTCGATTGCCGCAAGATCTGCATAGTAGTCGAGGTGTTCTTCTTCGATGTTGAGCACGATACCGTGCTCGGCATGATAGATTCCAAGGGTTCCGTCGCTTTCATCCCCTTCTGCAACAAAATATTCGCCGTTCCGTTCCCAGTGCGCGTTGGTGCCGAGTATAGGGATCTCGGCGCCGACGTAATGCGAAGGATTCAGCCCGCCAACACGAAGCACGTGCGCCATCATTGAAGAGGTCGTCGTCTTGCCGTGCATGCCGGCAATCACAATCCCTTTTTTGATATGCAACAGCGCTGCCAACGCTTCCGCGCGTCGCGCCATCGGAAGCCCGAGCTTGACCGCTTCGTCAAACGCGGGGTTTCCGCGCCTGATCGCGGAAGAGTAAACAATGAGCTCCGCACCACGAACAGTTTCCTCGGTTTGCGGAAGATAAAATTTCAAACCAAGCGTTTCGAGCCGCCTCGTTTCGATCGAACTGACCCGGTCACACCCGCTCACACGATGTCCCAGCGCAATCAACAACCCGGCGATTCCGCTCATGCCGGAGCCGGCCACTCCGATGAGATGAATCCGCTTCGGATCACTTAGAAGAAACTCAGAAAGTTTCTTTGGCAGATCAGACATCATTTACGGGATTTCTCGATAATTTTTACAATTCTTGTTGCGGCAGTTTCAGGTCCGAGCGCGCGAGATTCCCCGGCAGCAGGACGTAACGTCGCTCCGTTAGTCAAATAATGATCTATCAATGAGCCCAACGTATCTCCGTTGACACGCGACTCTTCTAATACTTCAGCGACGCTATGTTTCGCAAATATTTCCGCATTGAAAAGCTGATGATTTTCAGCAGCAAACGGATACGGGATTAATATGCTCGGTACACCAAAGTAGGAGAGCTCAGTCAGGCTTGCTGCACCCGAGCGCGAGATCGCAAAATCGGCCACCGTGTACACCTCTTCCATCCGGCTGTAAAATGCGCTGACGAACGCTGGAATCCCTTCCATTTTATAACAATCGTAAACGTAGTTTTCGTCCTCTCTACCGGTAAGATGGATAAATTGCACTTCCCTTTCGGCAAACCGCCCCAGCGTCGCTAACACCGCTTCGTTAATACCGTGCGCACCCTGGCTCCCACCCATGACCAGGATTGTCCGCAATCCGCTTTTCAGACGCAAATTTTGCAATGCTCGTTCCCGGTCAACAGGCGTTTTCAGGCTCTCCCGGATCGGTGTGCCAGTGACTTCGACCACCTTCTTCGGGAAATATCGTGAGCACTCTTCAAAACCTAGCAAAACCTCCGTCGAAAGAAATGCGTTCAGGCGATTGGCTTTGCCCGGAATTGCGTTCGATTCGTGGATGAAGGTCGGCAGCCCATTCATCCGGCCGGCCAAAATCGGTCCGGTGGACGTAAAGCCCCCCATCCCGAGAACCGCTTCGGGCTTGAACGAACGAAAGATTCTGAGGCACGCTATCAATCCGCTCGCGAACTTGCTAAGAAACGAAATTAACTGCGTCGAGAACATCTTTGACAGACCGACAGACGGGATCTTCTCGACGCTGAATTCGTTCCTATTTCCTACTGCAATCGTATCGATCTGCTTTTCGGAAATCAGCAACAGAACTTCATGTCCGCGGCTCTTCAAAACCTCGGCAACAGCGAGACCCGGGAAGAGATGTCCGCCGGTTCCGCCGCATGCGATTGCAACTTTCATGGGATGAAACCGCTAAATTCTGGAGACGTGCCGGATCCGAACCATTACCTGGTTGTTTCCAGTTGTTTTGTCTTCTTTGCCTTGCCTGTAAATGTTGATAAGAATCCCGACTGCAACGAGACAGAAAAAGAGGTTAGAACCGCCATAGCTAATAAATGGCAATGGGAGTCCCTTGTTAGGCAACAGAGAGGTCGTAACCCCAAGATTGATCGCAGCTTGCAGGCCGACAATCGCGGTGCACCCGAAACCCAGTAACATGCCGAACCGGTCCTTTGCATTCAGGGCAATCAGAATGCCGCAAGTGACGATCAGCAGGTAACAGAACACAACAGCCAGCGTCACTCGCAATCCGAGCTCTTCCCCGATAACCGGGAATATAAAATCGGTGTGCGCATACGGGAGGTAGAGCATCTTTTGCCGGCCGTTGCCCAAGCCGAGGCCTTCGACTCCGCCTGAACCGAATGCAATCAGGCCCATCCATTGCTGGTGGCCTTCTTTTGCCTCGTACTGCTCCGGATGCAGAAAGGCCAAAAGCCGGCCCTGGCGTTCAGAAATATGCCACGCGATGATAAGAATCGAAGCAATGCCGATAATAACCACAGGGCCGAGATACTTTGGGCTCGCGCCTGCAACGAACATCATCAGAAGGACGGTCGCTCCGATCAGGAGAGTTGTTCCGAGATCCGTTTCGAGGACGATCAGCGCAAGCAGCGACGCCACCACGCTCATCGGGTAAATTAATCCCATCAGCAGCCCTTTTGATCCCGCTTCAAATTTCGTAAACCACCACGCGATAAAAATAATCGTTGCCAGCTTCGCAAGTTCTGACGGCTGAAACGTGACGGATCCGGCATGAATCCATCGCCATGAACCGTTGAGCCGCATTCCGATTGGGCGAACAAAGCAAAGAGCCAGCAACGCGAGCGCGACCGGAAACATCACATACCAGGAACGCTCGAGGCGGTGATAATCGATCGACGCACATAAGATTGAACAGACAAACCCGATTCCAAGCCAAAAGCTTTGCTTCTTCAGGAAGTTGAACTGGTCACCATGGCTGTCCGGAGCATAAGCGCCGGTGCTGTAAAGCATCACCAGCCCAAGGGTGAGCAATACAGCAACTGCAAGCACCAAAACGTATGCACTATGTCGATGCATTTGCAGACTGTTATAGAAGGAGCGTTATCTGTTGACTGTCGGGATCAAAAGCTTCTGACCAATGTGTAGTTTTTTCGGGTCGTCGATGTTGTTAGTCTTGAGGAGACTCTCGTAACTGATTTTAAATTTCTTCGCGATTCCGGCAGGCCTGTCACCCCGCTGAACTACGTACACTATTCCGGGTTCACCGGTGTTCTCCTGTCCGGTACCTCCAGCTTGCGGTTTCCCCGCACCGCTTCCGGACGTATGGGAGGAGTCCACCAGATTCTGCACCTCGGACGGAATCGGTTTTAATGCGCCTCCCGTCTGTGCACCTTGCGCCGCGGAGGGCTTTTGACCGTTTGTCGCACCTTTTCCAGTAACAGTTGCGGTTTGTCGGTCCTTAAGCGCGCTGAACGCAAAAATTCCTCCGACTGCAACCACGTGAAGGAGCAATACAACCACGAACGCGCGCGACAGCTTTACATTCGGCTCATCGGCGCCGCAATCTTCGTTGGCATACTTTGCAACGGCTCGTTGCCCAGTGGTCCGAAGTCGTCTTTTCGGCGTTTGTTTACTCGGTTTCTTGATGATTTTCAACTTACTGACTCCTGAATAATTTCGCGGAATTGGTTGCCGCGATCGGCATAGCTTTTGAACATGTCGAATGAAGATGTTCCGGGCGAAAAAAGCACCACGTCCCCCGGAATGCTTTGCTCCCGCGCGAGCTCAACCGCCGCTCGCAACGTCCCGGCGCGAGAGCATGGAACCAATTCCGACCAACTCTGGTATATTCGATCGGCCATCTCGCCAACTAAAACAGCGTGCTTCGCCTTTCGCTGTACCAACCCGACGATTGCATCGAATTCAAATCCTTTATCTTTGCCACCTGCAATCAGGACGACCGGTTTCGACTGCGATTCCAGTGCTTTGACAAGCGCATCCAGGTTCGTTGCTTTCGAATCATTGATGTAGGTCACGCCGTCCACCACGCCAACTTCCTCGCAGCGGTGCGGGAGTAGCCGGTAGTTTGTTAGTCCCGGTTTAGCCTTCTCCCACGGAATGCTAAGGGCATAGGCCGTTCCCAGCGCCGCCATCATATTCTCTGCATTATGAATGCCGGAAAGATGCGTCTGCTGCATCCCCAGGACAGGCGTACTCCGAAATTGAAGTTCTTCCTGCACCAGGGTGAAGTCGGCTTTGTCCGAATATGCGCTGAATGTAATCGCTCTGGCCGCGATTCCCGGCAGATCGTCCAATTGATTAACAACGGCAAAGTCGCTGGAGTCTTGATATTCAAATATCCGCAGCTTCGCGGTCCTATATTCCTCCATGCTCGAATAACGATCCAGATGATCGGATGTCAGGTTCAGCCAGACGGCAACATGCGGCCGAAACGTCGAGATTGTCTCCAACTGGAACGAGCTGACCTCCACGGTGAAAAAGTCGAGTTCGCGCTGCCTCTGAACCGCATCGGCAAACGGCATTCCGATATTTCCGCACGCAACCGTGCGATACCCCGCGGCATTCAACATTGATTCGATGAGCTGGGTTGTCGTTGTTTTGCCGTTTGTACCGGTAATCGCAATCACCGGGCGATCGCAAAAGCGGAATGCCAGTTCCAGTTCGCCAATGAATTCCGCTCCTTGCCGGCGAAAGTTTTCCACCAGGGGAACTCTGGGATCGATTCCCGGGCTCAGGACCGTCAGATCGTAGCCGGCCTTTGCGGTATCTGCCGCAGCGCCCGTCACGACGGCAATCCCGAGCTCTCTGAGCCCCTCCGCCTTTTTTGCATCAGGGCTCCCACTGTCAAAGACCGTTACGCCGGCACCATGCCGTTGCAGCAACCGGGCAGCAGCTTCTCCGCTGCTGCCTAATCCTAATACGGCCGCTCTTTTGTGATTGAGGCTCATCGTAACTTCAACGTGGCGAGTCCCAGAAACGCGAACATCAGCGACATGATCCAGAATCGGACAATGACGGTATTTTCCTTCCACCCCTTTAGCTCAAAGTGATGGTGTAACGGAGACATCAGTAGAATCCGTTTGCCGGTGAGCTTGAAGCTCGCGACCTGGAGGATTACGGAGAGCGCTTCGATCACGAAAATTCCCCCGACCACTACGAGCAGAAGCTCTTGCTTGCAGCATATCGCGATCACGCCCAGGGTCCCACCGATCGAAAGCGACCCGGTGTCGCCCATGAAGACCTTTGCAGGGTGACAGTTGAACCACAGAAATCCGAGGCCCCCTCCAACCAGTGCCGTGCAAATGATTGTCAACTCCTCGCTGCCACGATAAAAGGGAAGATCCAGATAGGTCGCAACCCCTACGGTTCCAGCGGCATACGCAAGAATTGCGTAGGTCGATGCAACCGTTACGGTGCATCCGGTGGCAAGGCCATCCAGTCCGTCCGTCAGATTCACTGCGTTGGAGGTGCCGACAATCACGATCGCGAAAAAGACGAGCGTAAACCATCCGAGATTTTCGATGATCGGTTCTTTGAAGAACGGGATATAAAGTTCTTTGGCCTGAATCTCAAGCGAGGGATCCATCAGGAAAAACGCAGTCACGATTGCCGCCAGAAGAAATTGGCAGATCAATTTCACTCGGCCGGGGATGCCGTCCGATTTTTTCCTGGTAACCTTGATATAGTCATCCACGAAACCAAGGCCGCCGGTGAACAGAATTGTGAACAGGCAAAGCCAGACAAAATGATTATCCGGCCGGGCCCACAGAAGCGTGGAAAGAACAACCGATCCCATGAAGAAAACGCCGCCCATTGTCGGCGTTCCTCTTTTTGCACCATGAAGTTCGAACAAGCGATGGACCTCTTCCGCGCTCCGGATCGGTTGCCCGAACTTCAGCGAGGTCAATATTCGAATCACCCAGTTCCCGAAGACAAGGCAGAGCAGGAACGCAGTAATGGCGGCACAGACGGCCCTGAAGGAGACATACTGAAAAACGTTGAATCCGCCGGCGAGCGCGCTCGGTCCCTGGCTCAGGTAATAGAGATAGAACATCATGGGGACCGCCTTTCTGCATGCTCGAGTGAAGCCTCGAGCCCCTTGACCACGCGATCCATCGCGGACGCAAAACTCCCTTTCACCAAAAGGACATCGTCCGGTTCCAGGTATTTCAGCAGTGCTTCCACCGCTTGCTCGTGTGTTTCAGCTTCTATTGTTGACTTCAGCCCCGCCGAACTTGCGGCTTTGGCGATTAACCGTGCTTCATCGCCAACCGTGACGAGATAATCAAATCCCAGGGCGGCCACCGCGGCACCAATGCGCCGATGGGCCGCTTCGGATTCATTTCCAAGCTCTCCCATTCGGCCAAGGGCCGCCACCCGCCGTCCTCTGGGGCCAACCTGCGTCGCCGTTTTCAACGCAGCCACCATCGACTCGGGGTTCGCGTTGTAAGCGTCGTTAATCACAATGAGTTGCCCGAGAGTCTTCAGCCTGAGCCGATTCCCGGGAATTGTAGTCTTTGCGAGACCCGCCGCACATTCGGAAGGGGTCAGGCCAAATTCGATTCCGACTGCGGCCGCAAGACAGGCGTTGGCGACCATGTGCTCACCGTGCACCGGCAGCAGGACTTCGCTCGTCTGCGAGCCCGACGACAACAGGAATCTTGCGCCCGCCCGACCTTGATCAATATTTCGTGCGCGAACCTCTCCGCGCTCAATCCCGCCTCGTATCACGCGGCCTTCGCAACGCGAAGCGATCCAGTCAGTAAAATCGTCGTTCGCGTTGAGAACAATAAATCCCTCCGGAGGAACTGACTCGGCAAGCACAGCCTTCTCCGCCGCAATCGCTTCGCGCGATCCGAGATGACCGATGTGTGCATTGCCGACATTGGTTATGACGGCCGCATCAGGTCGCGCAATTTTGCAGAGAGGCCGCAGCTCTCCGGTGTGATTCATTCCCATTTCGAACACACCAACCTCGTCCGTCCTGGTTGCCGTGAGGATAGTAAGGGGCAATCCGATATGGTTGTTGAGGTTTCCAACTGTTTTGACGACCGAAAATTTTTCACCAAGCACCGCGGCAATCATCTCTTTCGTGCTTGTTTTGCCACTGCTTCCGGTCACGCCGATCGCCTTCAGCCCGAGCTCGGCACGATAGGCCCGGGCAAGGCGTTGCAACCCGGCCAACGTGTCCGGGACTTCAACCTGCGTGAATCCGCTCAGGCGGTAATCTACGTCGGTCACCAACGCTCCGAGTGCACCGGCATCCCGGACTGTGCGCAGAAAAGTATGCCCGTCGAAGTGGTCGCCGCGAAGCGCCACAAAAAATTCACCCGGCCGGATTGATCGCGAATCTGAGACCACACTGGTCACTTGCCCGACGCCCGGCCCATGGAGCTTACCTCCAACCATTTCTGCAATTTGCTGGATGCTCCTAGGATCCATGATTTGATAGCTCCACCGGGTTCTCTTCCAGCGCGCGCCCAGCAAATTCCACATCGTCAAACGGGACGGTATGATCGTTGAATTCCTGGTATTTCTCGTGGCCTTTTCCAGCGATAAGAACAATGTCTCGCGGCTGAGCCATTGCGACTGCCCTGGAAATTGCTTCTTTTCGATCGACGATCTTTTCGTAGTTCTTGTGCTTGAAGCCCGACTCGACGTCTCGAATGATTGACTCTGGATCTTCCTTTCGCGGGTTATCCGACGTGATGATGGAGTAGTCTGCATACTGATCCGCAACCGCGCCCATTAGCGGACGTTTCGTCTTGTCCCGGTTGCCCCCGCATCCAAACACCACAATTAAGCGGGCTGGATTCAGGTCGCGGCAGGTTTTCACGACATTCAATAGCGCGTCATCGGTGTGCGCATAGTCGACAAAGACCTGGAATTTTCGTTTCGCCTGGACTGCCTCAAGGCGCCCGGGCACCTGCGGCGCCTTTGCAAGCGCCAGCACCGCGCTCCGCATGTCGAGCCCGACCGCATGCGCAGCCGCCAATGCGGCCAACGAATTGTAGATATTGAATCGCCCAATCAGCGGAAGACGGACCAGATAGCTTCGCTCTTTGGCGTCAAGCCGGTACGAGGTGCCATTCATTTCGATGTTGAAGTCGCTTGCGCGAAACTCGGCCCGCGCACCCATTCCGTACGTCACAACCGAGAGCTCGCGGCCATAACGTGCAATCAACTGCTGGCCGTACGGATCGTCGCTATTGATAACCGCCTTGGCTTCTTTTGCCCGATTCTGGCGCATGCGATCGAATAAAGTCGCCTTCGCGTCGAAGTAGTTCTTCATGCTCCCGTGAAAGTCGAGATGATCCTGCGTTAAATTTGTGAAGACAGCCACATCGAAGTCGATCTCATTCACTCGGCCGAGACTGAGCGCCTGTGACGCCACTTCCATCACGACGTTTCTGCACCCTGCATCGACGCACTGGCTGAGCAGTTCCTGCAGATCCAGAGACTCCGGCGTGGTGCGGACAGCCGGCAAACGTCTTTCACCCACTTCGTACTGGACGGTGCCGATCAAGCCGGTGGACTGATTTGCGCGCTGCAGCAAGTGCCTGATCAAAAATGTCGTCGTGCTTTTGCCGTTCGTGCCTGTCACCCCGAGCATCCGCAGTTTCCGCGATGGATACCCGAAATAGGCCGCGCCCAGTTGGGCAAGGGCAGCGCGGGAGTTCGGGACAACGACCGCGGTCGCACGGCGTGAAAGAGTCGATTGTTCACCAACGACTGCAACCGCTCCCTTTTCGACCGCTTGCTCGATGAACGCATGTCCGTCCGAAACAAACCCTTTGACCGCGACAAACAGGTCTCCAGGAACCACCCGGCGCGAATCGTAGCGAATGCCGGTTATCTCTCGATCAACCGAACCCTGGACCGTTATCACTGTCAGCCGCTGAATTAATTCTCCCAAGTGCATGGTGATTGAATTAATGATGACTCCGAGTGGAATCCGCCACCTTTTTCGTCGCGTTTACACCAGGTTGCGGAGGCATTTCCTCAGTGGGCTTCAGGTCGAGGTAAAGAGCGGCTTTGGCGGCAATCTTTGAAAATACGGGCGCGGCGACTAGACCGCCAAATGCCGGGCCATCCTTCACTGTCGGATCATCCATCATGACGATTAACGCAAACTTCGGATCGTCCGCCGGCATGAATCCGCAGAAGGTACTCACGTAATGCCCCGACAAATAGCCGCCGCGCGGGTTAATTTTTTGTGCGGTCCCGGTTTTGCCGGCAACCAGGAACCCTGGAACGGCGGCCCGTTGGGCTGTGCCCTGTTTGCTGACCACGTCTTTGAGTGCCGAGATAATCTTTTTCACGGTGTCCGGCGAAATAACCTGCCGGACTACCTCTGGTGTAAAGTGCGCCACCAAACGGCCGCTGTCGTCGGTGATGTCAGAAACAATCATCGGTTTCATCAGCACGCCGCCATTCGCGATCGAGGACATGGCCGTTACCATTTGCAATGGAGTAACAGCCACCGACTGACCCATCGGAATACGAGTAATTTCGAGTTTGCTCCAGCGATAGGGCGGATTGACCAGCCCGGAGATCTCGCCAGTCAAAGTTATTCCGGTCTTTTGGCCAAACCCGTATCGGCGAATGTATTCGTAAAGCTTCGTTGCCCCGAGTTGCAGAGCGAGTTTGGCGACTCCGATGTTGCTCGATTTTTCCAAAATCTGATGGACCGTTAACACGCCCATCGGCTCCGCGTCCCTTAATATACGGCCCGCATATTGGAAGTGTCCGTTCTCACAGAAAATCGTCGTGTCCGGCGTAACGAGTTTTTCTTCGAGAACGGCAGAAGTCGTAACAATCTTGAAAACCGAACCAGGTTCCACCATGTCCACGACCGGCCGGTTCTTTTGCGCTTCGGCTGGGGCTTCGCCCGCTTTATTCGGGTCGAATGTCGGCCGGCTTGTCATCGCGAGGATCTCACCGGTCTGAGGACGAATCATGACCGCAGTCGCGTCCTTCGGTTTGAATTCCGCCATTGCGGCGTCTAGTTCCGCTTCAACGATATTCTGGAGTTCCAGATCGATCGTCAGCTTGACGTTGCAGCCATCCTTGGCCGGACTTTCCTGGCCCCGATATGGAACGAGCTCTTTGCCGGTGCGATCGGTCTCGATGTACCGAAAGCCGTCAGTCCCCTGCAGAAAGTCCTGCATCGATCGTTCGATCCCCATCGTTCCCTTGTGGTCGTGATCAACAAAACCAAGCACCTGCGAGAGCATCTGGCCGTTCGGATAGACTCGCACAAAGTCCTGATCAAAATAGATCCCGCGCAGATTCGCCTCCGCCAGAGTATTCCTGATCGCCTCTGCGGTCTGCTCCTGAACGTCCGTCTTCAGGACAATGTGCTTACTTCCTTTTCCGGTTTCTGTCAGCTTAACCGCGAGCTCACGCGGATCCATTTCAAGCTTATCTGCGATTGCCGTTGCCACAGCCACCGGATCCCGAATATGCGTCGCGTCTGCAACAACGGTTTTGACCGGAATGTTTTCGGCAAGAGGCTCGTCGTGAGCGTCGCGTATGATTCCACGTCTGGCATATATTATTTGTTTATGGTTATGTTTTTCTGCCGCAAGCTCAGTGAACTTCTCGTGTTCGACGATCTGTAGATCGATCAGCCGAACCGAGAACACGCTGAATAAGCTGACCAATCCAAAACAGACCGTGACAGCACGCGCTTGCGCATCCCATCTCATTGATTAAAGCCGCGATTGGAGACGACTCTCAACTCATCCCCGATACCATCGTGACGCTGGTTAAGGCGAACGATTTGATCAGTCGCAATCGGGACAAGCCCGAGCGAATTTTTTGCAAGCTTTTTCTCGAGTACAGCGCGAGAACTAAGCTGCGTAATCTGCACACGGACCGCCTCGTTGGCAGTTCGGAGTTCGGTGAGATCGTGCTCCAATCGGTGCTGAATCCCTCCATACTGCTGGAGCTGATTCTTCAAATAGACATACGACAATCCGGCCGCTGCCACGATTGCCGTGCAAACAACAACCTTAAAGATTGAAGCAACTTTTATCGAATATGTATTGTTCCTGTGGCTACGATTCATGCCTGATCCTTTCAACAACTCGCAATTTTGCACTGCGAGCGCGTGAGTTGTTTCGAACTTCCTCCTCACTCGGTGTAACGGGCCGACCGGTGACCAACCGAAATGCGTGCGACGGATTTCTCCGCGGCGCGCCCCACTCCGGTCTGTCTATCCATTCCTGACTGACATCTTTGAAATAGCGCTTCACAATCCGGTCCTCCAATGAGTGAAACGTGATGACGGCCATCCGGCCGCCACCCTTTGTCCAAACGCTTAACGTCTGCAACGAGCGCTCCAGCACTCCCAACTCGTCATTGACCGCTATTCGCAATGCCTGAAAAATTTTTGTCGCCGGGTGTTTCGGACCCCGTTTCGGCATCACCTCCTCAATCGCCTTCGCGAGATCGCTCGTGGTCCGTATTGGAAACCGGCTACGCCTTTTTACTAGGTGCGCCGCGATTCTCCTTCCAGCAGGCTCCTCGCCATATTCAAAAAAGATCCGGGCGAGTTCCTCCTGCTCAGCCTCGTTCACCAGGTCCGCGGCAGTCCGCTGGATATGCGGCCCCATTCGCATGTCCAGCGGCCCATCCCGCATGAAACTGAATCCCCGCACCGGCGTATCGAGTTGGTGCGACGACACGCCAAGATCGAGTAAAACTCCGTCCAATCCACTTACACCCAACTCGGAGAGGTGTTCGGCAACATCCACGAAATTCGACTCGATGAATCGCACTCGATCTGAATAATCCGCAAGCCGACTCGATGCCTCATCCAAAGCCTCCGGATCCTGATCGCACGCGATCACCGAGGCCCCCGCTTCGAGCAACGCGTGCGAATGGCCGCCACCCCCAACGGTCCCATCCAGAAAGAGCTTACCCGGCGCCGGCTCAAGCGCCGAAACCGTCTCGCGCAACAATACCGGCACGTGAAAACAACCTTCACTGCTCTGTGATTCGGCGGGCATGAACTGTTCGTCTACTAACGCAATCATCGCTCCTCTTCGGTCAGACCGGTTGTCTTCGACAAAATTTGTTGACTGCAGCTCCTCTAAATGCCGATCCGTTCCATCAAATAGTTAAACGTCGGCGCATCCTCCTCTGTGGACGTCTGCCACTTCTCCGGATCCCAGATTTCGAATCGGGTGTAATTCCCGACGAGCACAACTTCGCCATGCAGGTCCAATTGTTTGGTTTGTTCATCCGGGATCACAATCCTTCCCTGCTTATCTCCGACGACATGCTGAGCCCTGGAAGAAAACTGGCGCATGAACTTCACGCGCTCTTCCGGCTTCAGACTGCTGTCATGCTCGACCTTTTCAGCCAAACGCTTGAACTCCGCAGGCGGCATAACCATCAGAAACCCCTCTTTTAAATTCGGGATGGCAAAGAACTCGTCTACAAGATCGTCGTTTCGGCGCCAGCGCGACGGGATAGTAACGCGTTTTTTCGCGTCCATCGCGTGCCGGAATTCGCCGGCATATATCGGCTGGACAACCTGGGACGATTCCATAGGTCGCTCATGGTCATTTAAACCACTTTATCCCACAACAGCCCACTTTTACCCGCTTCGCCCCATCGCGGTCAATGAAATTCACGGCGATTTTACAATTATTTGTTGGCCTTTCCCGTGGTGAACGGAACCGGTGTCGGCGAGACTGGGGATTTGGGCGCGGCGTTCTCATGACACACAATTTGAAATTCATGCACTCGGTCTGGGGAGAGGCCCGAAGGGCCGGCGAGATTTAAGCCCGGGCTGAAGCGGAGGCCGAGGAATCCATTAAACAAGCAGATTTGCGCTGAAGGCGCTCTGGAACGGTACGTTGGACGCGGGAGGTCATTCCCACATCCAACGCTCTTTTCTGGCCGCATCTTTCAGCGCTCAGAAGCCTACAAATTGGTTTCCTGGGCCTGCGCTTCGCTGCAGCCCAGGCTTCGATCCGATCGCGCCTTCGGCCCTAGAGAGCACTTACTTAAGCTCGTTTACAGAAATCGCAGCCTCGGAATATCCTCGCAGAAAAAGTAGAAACCGTTGTAGCACTGAGAACACGGGCAAGGTTGCGGTCCACAGACGAGAACGAGCAGGACGTTCGATTAATGCCCGAGGACCCAACTTCGCCAAGCCTTCGTTGGGCAAGCGAGTTTCGAGGAGGGTTACGACACCTCTCTTCTCACTTCTTCATTTTGCCTTTTGCCTTTTGCCTTTCTGCCTTCTCATCCCCTTACCTGCCCGGTGCCTTCGACGAGATACTTGTAGCTGGTGAGTTCCTCCAAACCCATCGGGCCACGCGCGTGAAGCCGGTCAGTGCTGATCCCGATTTCTGCCCCAAAACCGAATTCGCCGCCATCGTTGAACCGGGGTGAAGCGTTCCAAAACACCGCGGCTGAATCGATCTGGTTCAAGAACTTTTGGGCCGCGTCGTGATCTGCAGTGACAATTGCATCGCTGTGATGCGATCCGTTTGCGTCGATGTGGTCGACTGCTTGTTCAAGGCTCCCTACAATTTTGACAGCGAGAACCAGATCGAGATATTCTGTCCGCCAATCCTGTTCGGTTGCGGCGACCACATTCGCACCAAGAATTTCCTTCGTCCGCGCATCGCCGCGAATCTCGACTCCTCGTTCCCAGAGCGCAGCGGCACAGTCCGGCAGAAACCGGTCGGCAACCGATTCGTGAACCAGCATGGTCTCGATCGAGTTACATGCACTTGGCCGCTGGCACTTCGCATTGATTAGAATCTGTTCGGCCATTCGAAGGTCGGCCGCGGAATCGACATAGAGCGCGCAAATCCCGTCGTAGTGCTTGATCACCGGCATCCGCGCCGACGATGTTACCGCTTCGATCAACGCTCTGCCGCCCCGCGGAATGATAAGATGAATATAGCGATCGAGCTGCGCCATCAGCGTCACCGCGGCCCGGTCCGTGCTCGGCACCAACTGCACCGCAGCATCCGGCAGCCCGGCCTCATTGCACCCGGCGCTGACCGCTTCCGCCAGCGCGCTGTTTGATCGAATCGCTTCCGAGCCGCCTCTTAATATGACAGCGTTTCCGGTTTTCAGGCAGAGCGACGCAGCGTCCGTCGTAACGTTCGGACGCGATTCGTAGATGATTCCGATCACGCCGATCGGAACGCGTTTTTTTGAGATTTTTAGCCCGTTCGGACGGGACCACTCCGAAATTACCGAGCCGACCGGATCTGGCAAATACACGACATCACGGACACTGTTCGCAATTGTCTGAATCCGCCTGGGATCGAGGCGCGCTCGATCGAGCATCGCAGAACTGAGACCGTTCGCGGCCCCTGCTTTAACATCCGCTTCATTTGCGGCGAGAATCGATGAGGCTTCATGCTCGATCCGGCCCGCGATCGCAAGTAACGCTTCATTCTTCTGCGCAGTCGTTGCCTGCGCGAGAACGCGGCTTGCCGCAGCCGCCTGGCGGCCAATCTGTTCGAGAACGTCCGGAAGACTCATCATTATTCGACTCCTGTAAATCGGGTACCGGCCTCCTTACCTTCGGTAGCGGCAGCCATGATCCCTGGTTCAAATCCGCTTGCGACGACACTGGTGATTCCGGCCTGAAGAGCCAATTTTGCCGCCTGTAATTTGGTCACCATTCCGCCCCGCGAGAAAGCGCCCGTTTCCGACCGCGCAAGATGCGACACAGCCTCCACGTCGGTTACTTTGGAAATAAGCCGGTTCTCCTCATCAAGCAGACCTTGGACACTCGTCAACATGATGAGTAGATCGGCATCCGATAGAATTGCAACTTCCGCTGAAAGCCGGTCGTTGTCCCCAAACCGAAGCTCTTCGACGGCGACGGAATCATTTTCGTTGATGATCGGCACGACCGTGCGAAACCGGAGCAGGCGTTCCAAAGTGTTCCTTGCATTTTGATACCGCGTCCGGCTATCGATATCCTGATGGCTCAACAGTAACTGGGCCACATGAAGTCCATGCCGCTGAAACAGTGTCTCATAGTGGCGCATCAGCCGAGACTGACCAATCGCTGCGCATGCCTGTATCGAGGGAAGATCACTTGGTCGCTCTTCGAGACCCATCAACATCAACCCGGCGCCCACGGCACCGCTACTAACGACGAGGCACTGATGACCCGCTGCCACTAAATCGGCCACCTCCCCGGTTAAACGCCGCAGTTGCGCCGGATTCAACGTATTGCCGGGCGACTTCGTAAGGATCCCAGTTCCGAATTTAATAACAATGCGCTTCCTCTTATCAGACATACCAAGCGTCTATATATCGTCACGAGTTGACCAGAATGCCAGCGCGAGCTGATAGATTAGCGAAGCGAACAGCGTGGACATTTTCACTATTATTTTCCAGAAAGCTAAGAGACAACCCAACCTGCTGGCCTACTCGAGGCACGATTGCGACTGTCACCTGACTTACCGCGAACTGGTTGATCGCGCCCGCAAAACGGCGGCATGGTTGACCGAACGCGGATGCCAGCCTGGGGAGCGATGCGGGCTAATCCTGGAAGACGGGGCCGACTTTCTGATTGCGGCGCTGGGAATATTGGCGGCCCGGCTTTGCCTGGTTCCAATCGGAACTTTCCTAAGCTCAGAGGAAAAAGAGTACGTTCTGAATGCCGCCCGGCTACACTGGCTCTACCGGGGCGGTCAGGAGTTGACTCGAATGTCTGTCGCCGATCCGATCGACGATCGGAACGACGAAGATTTCCTCGCTTGTGAACCAGCCTATATCCGGTTTACTTCGGGGACGACAGGCCGGCGCAAAGGCATTCTATTAGGGCACAAGTCGATTCTCGATCGATTGCACGCGGCAAACGCCGTATTACGAATCGGCTCAAGCGACCGGATCTGGTTTGCGCTTCCGATGGCAGACCATTTCGTCGTCTCCATGCTTCTTTATCTTTCCCGGGGCGCAACGGTCCTCGGCGTGTCGAAGCGGGAAGACTGGCGCAAAATTGCACAGACGGATCGTCCCACGATAACGTATGGCGCGCCTGATTTTTATGATGCGCTGGCTCGCTCCGATATCGCGTCCCTCGATTCACTACGACTCGCAATCTCCACAACTGCCCCGCTTCCGCCAAAAGTCGCTGCTGATTTCGCGCAACGGTTTAATAGAAGTCTCAACCCGGCACTCGGTATTATCGAGGTCGGCTTGCTGAGCATTAATACGCGGCCGGACAAGGTCGGATCGGTAGGCCGGCCGATGCCGTCATATGCGGTCACACTGGTGGGAGAAAATGGTGAACCGGTCGGACCCGGAGAGGTGGGAGAACTCCATATCCAAGGTCCTGGGTTGTTGACCGCTTACCTTGCTCCGTGGCATCCTGCCCAACAGCTAATGAAGCGCTTCGGCTATGCAACCGGAGATTACGGCCGGATCGACGAGGATGGTTTCCTTTTCCTCGTCGGGCGCGCAAAAAACCGATTGCAGGTCAATGGTGTCGAATTCTTCTGCGAAGAGGTCGAAACGGTTCTGAACAGTTTGCCGGGGGTAGAAGAAAGTCGGGTGTTTCTCGATTCGAAATCGCAGACGCTCGCGGCGGAAGTGGTCGGTGCACCGGGTCCGACAGCGCACTTGGCCGAAATGCTTCGTGAAAGGATCGACTGGCGAAAGGTGCCAGTCGATTTTTACATCGTCGATGATCTCCCACGAACACCGAATGGGAAGCTGAGAAGGGGCTAAGAACTGACCGAATGTCGATCGTAGTTCAGAAGTACGGAGGAAGCAGCGTTGCGGATGCAAGCAAGCTTAAAACGGTTGCTGAACGCGTAATGCGGACAAAGGCTGCCGGGCATGACGTCGTGGTAGTCGTTTCCGCGATGGGTGACACCACCGACAAGTTGCTCGGGCTTGCAAAAGCCATCTCGTCGAACCCTGACCGGAGAGAACTGGATATGCTACTTTCAGCCGGCGAGCGTATTTCGATGGCGCTTCTTTCGATGGCCATTCGAGAACTCGGGGGAGACGCAATCAGTTTCACTGGAAGCCAGTCCGGAATCATTACCAATGATCGGCACATCGATGCGCGAATCATCGAGGTTCGGCCGTTCCGGATTCTCGACGAGTTGGCGCGCGGCAAGATTGTCGTGGTGGCTGGGTACCAAGGGGTTTCGTACCGGAGAGAAATCACGACACTTGGACGCGGCGGTAGCGATACAACGGCCGTTGCGATGGCGGCAGCGCTTGGCGCCGATTGGTGCGAAATCTGTTCGGATGTCGACGGCGTTTACACTGCCGACCCGCGGGTCGTTCGAGAGGCAAAACGAATCCCGCACCTGTCGTACGAAGAGACCCAGGAGCTCGCGGAATCAGGTGCCAGAGTGCTAAACGCGCAGGCGGTAGAGTTCGCAAAGGAGCGCGGGATCGCGATTTACGCCAGAGCAACATCCAGTCCGTTGCCGGGAAATGATCCATCTGTCGATGGTACCATTGTCCGGAAGTTCGGGCCGCGTCCACCTGGCTCCGTCGTCGGCGTTGCCAGTGAAAAAGAGGTGATTCTGATTCAAAGCCATGAGATCGACCGGGTGTTAAGCGTCACCGACCGATTTGGAATACCGGGCAAACAGCTTCATGTCATCACCACAGGAGGCGACCAGGACGGAATATCGATGGTTGTCTCAAAGGAAAATATTCACCAGACGCCGAAGGTCCGGGCCGCACTCGAGGCGATTCCGGCGGCCTGGAACGATTTCGCGGGAGCCGTCAGCATTATCGGGACCGGAATCACCGCCTCGCACGAACGGGTTCGACAGGGGTCACATATATTGAAGGAGCTCAATGTCAGCAATTTTGGGATTGCCACCTCATCATTTCGAATCACCTGGTTGATCGAACGGGAACGAGTCAACGAAGTCGTTCAACAGTTTCATCGGGCGTTTATTGAGACCGTGAGCCCGGCCGTTCCGTAAGTCTCCTGATGCCGAAATAGCACGGAAAAGCGGGCATCTGAAAAAGCAAAACCAGCTCGATCAGAGGGGGAATCGTTCTGGGGGCCAATCGAGCTGGTCCAAAAACGATATTCAGTGTTGACGCTTCATCAACTCATTTTTTTGACAAATTAAATAATTTGAATGTCCTATCTTGAGCGATCAGGAAAACCATAAATTGAACAAAATCTGTACGCTGCCCGCCGCAACTTTTGTGTTGCTCTCGTTCGCCCATCGATGGACGGTGTTCAGCATCCAAAGACGATGTTCCATCCCCAGAGCTATCTCTCGACGACTGAACTTGTTAACCGGGTTTTGAGAGAGGCATACGGCGATGCGCAAACTGCTCTTTGCAACGATCTGATCAAGTTTTCGTTCGAACTTTTCCATGGAAGTACGCGATGTTTTCAGCCGTGCGATACCGCCTTCCACGACTTTGACCATACAATGCAGGCAACTGCCGCGGTTGCCGATCTGCTCCAGGCTCACCGCAATGTTCCAGTGATCGCGTCGTTGACCCAACGCGACTGGGAATTGACGATCGCAGCCATTGTTTTCCATGACTCGGGATACCTGAAGCGATGGGGGGACATTGACGGTTCAGGAGCAAAATATTCTTCGATCCATGTCGGGCGTAGTTGTTTTCACGCGTGGGATCTCCTGCCGGGGTTCGGATTCACGAGCGAAGAACTTCGCAAGATTCAAAACGCGATTTGCGCCACCGGGCTTTTCGTTCGAATGGAGCAAATTCCGTTTCGCGATCCCCGCGAATGGGTTATCGGAGCAATCGTTGCTACTGGCGATATGCTCGGGCAAATGGCCGCAGAAGATTACCCGGAGCGACTGGCTGGATTGTACCTCGAATTTCGTGAGGCGACCGCATTCTCACGGCTTAAGGAAACCGGCCGCGCAATGTACCGCAGCCTGCTCGATCTCCTGAACGGCACCGAAAAATTTTATCGCGTGTACGTCACTCAAATGCTCGAGCAGGAGTGGAAAGCGGTTTACCGGGTCCTGGACGATTCTCACGGCAACAACCGGTATATCGACCGGATCCGCGCGAACCTCGCCCGCATCAAGCTGATGGCGAACTCATTGGCCGGCAGTCTCCGTTCCCCAGAATAGCTAGCCTCCGGCTCACGGCTGTGCGGTCCAGACCTCAACAACACAATTCTTTTTAGCATCTGTCTGGTCAAACAGATCCTGGCCACCCATCCCGACGGCGTGTACGACATTCGCCATGTCCATTTTTTGCTTCAACGCCTTGACGACGCTTTCCGCCCGATCTTTCGATATCTCCAAATTTCTGGTCTCGTCCCCGCGTTTGTCGGCGTATCCAACAATGATCAAACCAACAGTGGGATCGGCAAGAAGCTTTTGAAGGAACGGCTCGTGCAAATTTTTTATCAGTGCATCAATCTGTGTCGCCCCTACGATCGTGCTCTTCTCGGCAAAAGGAATGGTCGCAATCTTTTTGAATCCTTGCGCACGCTCCACCTGCGCATACAGCTTGTCTTTCTCGTCATTCGTGAGGGACCGCATCAGGTCGATGCGAACCAGGACCTCGCGGCGAGTTCGTTCTTCTTCGTCGGGATCACTCCTCACAATAGGCAGAGGGGAAACTGTGCTGCCAGGCGCAAGCACCGGATTCGGACGATCCACACCAGCATCCGCACTCTCTTCTCCAGGCTGCGCGCTGCGAGCCGGTGTCGCGTCGGCGGCGGGCAGGTCGCTCAACGCCGGGGCTTTCTTGTTAGTTGCCAGCGCTTTTGCCAGAATAAAAGCGCTGATCCCCACCGCACCGACCACAAAAAAAACCGCCATACCGACGATCAGCCACACACCAGCCGGCGTCTTGTTCAGTCTGATATTCTGATCGCGCAACTGACGGCCGCGAATATATTCGCGCGAACGCTTCACCATTAACCGACAATCTCACCCCACTGCGATAGACAATGCAACAGGTTCGGCAAAGGACCGGAGACATTCTTGGAAGTATCCACTCCCCTCGGCCTACGCTCCGCGCCTAAGCAATCTTCTCGCTCAAATACGATTTCAGCTCACTGATCGCAATTCGCTGTTGCTTCATCGAATCACGCTCACGAATCGTGACAGTCTCTTCATTTACCGGACCATTCTCGCCGATTGTGTCGAAATCAACCGTCACGCCGAAAGGTGTACCTGCCTCGTCCTGACGGCGATAGCGTCTTCCGATTGCGCCCGATTCATCGTAGAAAACCATCATTTGCGCCCGGAGTAGTTCCACGATCTCACGGGCCTTTTGAACGAGTTTCTCGTTGTTCTTCAACAGCGGAAACACCCCGCATTTGATCGGAGCGACTCGCGGATGGAACCGAAGGACGGTGCGCGTCTCGACCTTCCCTTTTTCATCCGTTACTTCCTCTTCTGCGTACGCGCTGCAAATAAGCGCCAAGGTCGTTCGGTCGACACCGGCGCTTGGCTCGACGACATGCGGGATGAAACGCTGCTTCGTTTCCTCGTCGAAATAATCCAAGGGCTTGCCACTGACGTTCTGGTGTTGTGTCAGGTCGTAGTCCGTCCGGTATGCAACCCCCTCCAGTTCTTGAATTCCGAACGGGAATGCAAATTCGATATCGTACGTGCCCTTGGAATAGTGAGCGCATTCTTCCGGTGGAATCTTGTGAACGTGCAACAGTTCGGATGAAATACCGATATCCGCGTAAAATTTCAGTCGCTCCTGCAGCCAGTATTCGAGCAACTCGGCGCCCTGTTCCGGTCGGCAGAAGTATTCGAGCTCCATCTGTTCGAACTCGCGCGAACGAAATGTAAAATTGCGAGGATTGATCTCGTTCCGAAACGCCTTTCCGATCTGTGCGATGCCGAACGGCAATTTTTTGCGCGAAACCTCGAGCACGTTCTTGAACTGAACAAAAATGGCCTGTGCAGTTTCCGGCCGCAGATAAGTTAGCGCCGACTCGTCTTCCGTAGCACCGACGTAAGTCTTGAACATCAGGTTGAACGCCCGCGGCTCCGTTAAATCAAATCCGCCGCAAACCGAACACTGTTTGCGACCGTTTTTTTCCGGTAATTGATCCGCCCTTAGCCTGGCCTTGCAGGTTCGGCAATCGACCATCGGATCGCTGAAGGTGGCCTCGTGGCCGCTGGCAATCCAGACCCGCCGGTTCATCAGGATCGATCCATCCATCCCAACCACGTCATCGCGCTCCCGGACCATCCGGCGCCACCAGAAATCCTTTAGGTTCCGCTTGAGCTCGGTCCCCAGCGGACCGTAGTCCCAGCACCCGTTTAACCCGCCGTAAATTTCGCTGGATTGAAAAACGAAGCCGCGCCGTTTGCACAGGCTTACAATCTTCTCCATTCGTTCGGCGGGGGATTTCTCTTGAACCATCGCCATAGACAAAGAGCGAAAATCAGCGAATCGCAGCGCACGTCAACAAAAAAGACATATCAGACATATAGGTCATATTAGACATATACGACCTCTCGTTGTTCTTCGGCGTCGCTCGTAGTAGAATGGGGTGTTTATGGCCCATTATACAGAGGACATGTTCGCGGACAGCGCGGTGTCGCTTCGTCGCTGGATTTTGCCCGCGGTCGCGATCTCTTTTCTGTTCCACTGCGGACTCTTCTATCTGTTCAGCAAGAAGACTCTGGATCGGTTTACCGCAGCCGACACGCCGCGGCTTGTTCCCCGGAGTTTCAGCATCAGCCGAGTCCAGGTTGATCAGAAGCTGCTCGAATCTGACTCGAAGGAAACGGAAAACCCGGGTAAACCGGCGGGCAATCCTGGGACAATCCAGAATCTGACTCAGTTTGATGGCTCGTTTGAAAAGGATATGCAGGAGCTCCGCGCCGCCCCTCAGGTAACTTCGCCCGAAATTCCCCGACTCAAGGAACTCAAGGAGAAACCGGGCGTCGACACTCGGTCCGCTCTGATCGCGGCCGCTAAGGCAAAAGCCGAGAGCGCAGTCGCACTCGATAAAGAGCTCACAGAAGTCCGCGAGCAGCTCCTCTCGGATAAACCGGACGTTCCCCCTTCGAGGCCCAAAATCGCTTCGGGGAACAGGCAAGTTCCAGGCAAGACGGATAATCAGGACGTCGGTGATTCTCTCCTGCCGGGCACCGCCGGTGTACCAGCCGGTTTCAGTAACCTCGACGCACTTCTTTCCGGGTCGGGACAGGTCGGGACCGGCACGGCACCCATCCTCATGCCGACAGACCTTTTGTTTGACTACGATTCGGCGAACCTGCGCGAAGGAGCGGCTGCAAGCCTGCAAAAACTGGGGCGCCTGATCCAGCGCAACCCGCAGGCAGTCTTCAAAGTCGAAGGACACACCGACTCATTTGGCACCGACGAATATAACATGGACCTAAGTCAGCGACGGGCGGAGACGGTCAAAGAATGGCTCGTGCAAAACATGAGCATCGAACCGGATCGAATCCAGACTCAAGGGTTCGGCAAAACCCGGCTCATTGTACCCGCGGACCGCTCGGTCGAAGAACAACAGCTCAATCGCCGCGTCGAGATCGTCATCCGGTCGAAAAAGGGGTGAGGGCCGCAGGCCCGGCTCGCCAAGTTCGCGCGGCGAAGCGCAATGTAGGATAGGCGTCTCGCCTGTCTTTCATTGGTAACAGGCATAGCTCGTAGTTAACCCGGGTTGAATATTGCTGGACAACGGCCGGGTTCAAACCATTTCGAGTGGGACGCCGCTGGCGAAAAGTGGACAGGCTGGAAGCCAATCCTATCCTACATTACAGGCGCGTGGCTGAGTTATTCGGCCGGATAAGACGCGAGCGCTGCGGCCTAGTCACCGAATTTGGCCGTGAGCTGGGCGCTGGCGATTGTGTGTGCTTCGAGTTCCCTGGCAACTTTTCGAGATGCCGAATTGGGATCGATGGACAACCTATCAACGTTGAGCGCGTACACCTTCGCAACGTATCGATGTATCGTCCCGGGTGGCGGACAGGGTCCGCCGTATCCGATTTCGCCATAATCATTTCTGCATTGGCTGCTGCCGGCGGGTAACCGGCTCGACTGTTTGTCGCCGGCACCCGCGGGCAACCCATAAGCGGTCGCAGGAATATTAACCACCACCCAGTGCCAGAATCCTCCGCCACCAGGCGCATCCGGATCGGAGATCGTGAGCGCGAAACTCTTGGTGCCGCTCGGAACGCCGGACCAACGGAATTCCGGAGAGACATTCGCTCCGTTACAACCGGACTCGTTGAAGACATTCCGTAGCGGCACCGTTCCACCGTCATGCCATTCCGAGCTCACCAACCGGAACGATCCACCACTCTGGGCGAGTGCCGCATTGAAAACCGCACAAAAAACACCAAGCGCAATCCAGCAAGATTTCACAGGGCCACTCCTATTTTGAGTAAGAGATGAACTCCAACAGCGACCCGTCAGGGTCACGAAAGTAGACTGAGACTCCATCGCCTCCACGGCCGGCGCGTTTGACTGGGCCGAGTTCGACATCGACACCTTCTTTGCTAAGATGTTGAACCGCTTCATCGATAGGGCCGGACCATTCGAAGCAGATATCGCTACCACCGGGAGGGACAGGGATTTCCGCCAACGGCGCCGCCTCCACCCCTGGCCCATGCAAATTGAGTTGCGCATTTTCAAACCGGTAAGCCCAATGTTTGCCTCTTGGAACGATCTCGACCCCAACCACGTCGCGATAAAATGCATTGGAACGGTCCCAGTTCGTGACATGGATAACGCAGTGATCGAATCGCGTGGGCAGACTCATGAACCAAAGCTAGTCCAGTATGGCGATCTTGCCACCAGGTGCGGCAGCATTTCTTGCAACAAATCCAGAATTAATCCGACGATCGAATTTCTCCCGTCTTCGAAAGAAGAATTGAGACCCAGCGAGTCGACTCAAAGTTCGATAGCACGATGACCAGGATTACCGTGAGGGGAACGCAAAGAAATGCGCCGACAATTCCCCAGACCGAACCCCAGACAATCAGGGAGACGATGACCGTCAGAGGACTCAGGTTCAGCGTTTCACCCATCACGTTCGGCTCGACGATATTTCCCATGAATTGGGCGATTGTCGTTATCCCTATACCGATCACGAGGAACGGGCCAAGGCTGTCGAACTGCACCGCCGCAAGAAGAGTCGGGAGCAGGGTCGCGACGATAACGCCGATCGTTGGAATAAAGTGCAGAATAAATACGAGGAGCGCCCAGAACTCCGCAAAGTCCAATCCGACAAATCGCATGAGAATATAGGCTAACAATGCACTGGTGAGACTAACAGCCGTCTTAACACCGAGATAAGTATGAATATCGCGATCGATTCGACGGATAATTCGAATCGTGTTTTTTCGACGTTCCGGATCGGGAAACAATGCCTGAATCTTGATTGGTACGAACCGCAGTTCAAGCATAATAAATAGCCCGTAGATCACGATCAGTGTCACGTCTTCAAGAATGGCGGCGACCTGCTTCGCGACTGTCGTGAAGACCGCTCGCAGATCGATAGCTTTTATCAATTGCTGGATCTCAGGAGGCTCCTCGATTCCAACCCTGGAAAACGCTTCCGACTGCAACTGTTGGAGCCGGGCCTGATATTTCGGCGCAGCGATCGCCACGTGCCGGGCGTTCTGCGCAATGATATCGATCAGGACAAATCCGAGCCCGAAAATAATCGCAAACGCGAGAACGACAGAGATCGCTCCCGGGACCGAGCGACCTGCGATCGACGCCTTCCGAATGAACCGGCTCAATATATCGACCAGATAAACGGCCAGGACAGCCATTACCAGCGGAATAAAGAATTGTTCGCCGATACTGAGCACGTAGAATATCGAAATAACGATTCCAAGCGTCAACGCGACTGTAATAAGTCTGCGCAGAAAGCTCACTCGACGGGGGACCTGGTCGATCGCAGGATTCATTTAGTCAACATGCGGTTCAGACTCATTTACACCGCAATCGGCAATTTTTGACCGGATTTTCCGCTTTCAATTGCTCTGAGCACCATTGCCAGGCTCTGGATGTTGTCCGTACTTCGCGTCTCCGCCGGAATACCGTCCGAAACATCCCTCAGAAATTGGCGCATCACGCTCAAGTGTCCGCGTGTCTCAAAAGGATTCGGTTCCTCCGTGGCAGTAAACGCTTCGGTCTCATAGAAGAGGCCGTGCTTCGCCGGGCCTTCTTTGCCAATTTTTACACGCTCTCCCCGGATATCCTCCAGCCCGTTCCAACAAATTGTCCCTTCTGTTCCGACGATCCGCCACGCGCTATCCCAGGAAGTTCGGAGCCCCTCGGAACACCAGCTCCCTCGAAAGGTGCACCGGATGCCGCCGTTCATATGAAAAATCGCGTGCGCCGAAGCGCCATGCTGCCACCAGGATCCCTTTGGATTCCATTCCTCGCAATAGACAGACTCCGCGTTCGCTCCGGTCAGGTAGCGAACTGAGTCAAACGGATGGATCGCCATATCGGTCAATAGGATGTGGTCCATTTTTTCGCGGAACCCGCCAAAATGCGCCGGAACGAAAAAGTCGATATTTACGGTCGTCAGTTCTCCGATCAGCCCTTGCTCAATCAGGTGCCGAATCTTACGGATGCCAGGATTGAAACGCCGGTTCTGAATGACGGCATGAACGAGCTCATTGTTCGCGGCGAGATCGATCAAGCGATTGGCAGCCTCCAGCGTGGTCGCGAGTGGCTTCTCGACAAGCACGTGCAAACCGTTAGCTAATGCTTTTTCGTCAATTTCTGCATGCGCAGCCGGGATTGTACAGTCAAAGAGCAACTCAGCGTCGGCACCGGCAATTGCCTCGTCCAAACAATCAAACACAGGGGAATCGATCTGGAACTCGGTGGCCCGCGAGCGCGCCATATCGATGTTCAAATCAACAAGCGCGGCGATTTCCACTCCGAGTTCTTTTGCGCTTCGAAGCCACTCCGCGCTCATTGCGCCGCAACCCACCATAATCGCTGCAAATTTATTCGGCATGCTTTATTTATTTCACTATCCTCCAGCAACCGGCCAGTATTTTGATCATCGCAGAAAAGACGAGCGATTCCTCTGCGCGGGGAAACGACAGAATCCGGCCCTCTTATGATCCCGAAGACTCACGATCTTTTTGGAAACGATTGTCTGCCGATTGCGGACAACGCTAGGTTTGAACCGAGCAATGCGGGCCTCTTTGTCTCTCCGGGTCATGGAATCCATGCTGAGCGGGTCATCGATTCTTACGAACTCATTCTCGTGCGAACCGGCACCTTGATTTTGGGAGAGGAGACCACGATTTTTACCCTTGAGCAGGGAGACACGTTGATTCTCTGGCCTGGACGGGTCCATCGCGGAGTTGCGCCGTATCCAGCAAATACGTCGTTTTACTGGATCCATTTTTACACCAGCGCGAGTGGGCCGCTATCGAGCGATGACAAGGCATCGATCCCACAGCATTGCCGGCTACCTGAGCCGCTTCGGTTGACGGAATTATTTCTCCGTTTTCTGGACGACCAGGAACATCGTCGGCTTAACAAAGAGTACGCCTCCACACTCGCGAAACTGATGCTGTTGGAGATTGCTTTACAGATCCGGCCGCAATTCACCGAAGAAAAACAGGCGCAGCATCTCGCGAACCAGGCGCAAACACTCATTACTCGCAACTTTCGCGAACCGCTCTCAACCTCGCTGATTGCGCGAAAACTCAATCGCAACCCGGACTACCTGGGTCGCGTTTACCGCCAGACGTACGGATGCAATCCAACCGAAGGAATTCATCGAGCTCGAATGAAGCATGCGAAGAACCTGCTATTGCTCACGTCGATGAACGTCGATGAGATTGCGTGCGCGTGCGGCTATGAAGATACCGATTATTTTCGTCGCGTTTTCAGGCGATTTTACGATATGCAGCCGCGGCGATTCCGAACATTGCATGTGAAGCAACATACAAATTCCGCCTGAGGGAACGGGAGGGAAGTAAAAAGTAAAAAGGCAAAAGGCAGAAGTGCGGACAACTCGCCACTGCCGTCGGGTGTAGATCGCGCTTGTTATCCTTACTCGAGTGAGGACCGTAAGCGGCGACGTTCTTGCCGCGGCGCCGATTGCGCCTTGGAATAATCGAGTACCAGGACAAGATGTCCGCACTTCTGCCTTTTGCCTTTTTACTTTTTACTTTTACTTCTCACTTCTCCCCCTCGACGAGCGCTTTTTGCCTACGGAAGACTTCTGTAACAAGGCGCAGGGCAACGATCGCCAACGGGATCGAAATCAAGTCACCGAGAATTGCCAAGATCGCTGCAAAGTTCCACTGGTCGTTGTTCGAAGCCGGATTCGCGAGCTGAAGTGAGATTTGTGTGACGAGCACATAAACCAGAAACAGAGTCCACCAGCTCCCGATCAGCCATGAACCGGAGCGGTGAGGCCAGTCTCTCGGGTCCTCGCTGGCCCGCCAGATTTCATTCATCACCTGGACCGGCCGAATCAGGAAGAGGATCGGCATGAAATAGTAAGCGACCGCCCAGGCTGGCGAGTATCGCAAATTCTCGGCGCCAAACCCCTGAATGTTTCTGTACGCCCGATAAACCCACTTCAAAAACGTAATTCCGGTCACGAGCCCGAGCCCGGATTGCAGGAGCCAGACAATCCCCTGGATTGGATCGTCGTTCGCGACCTGGTCGGGTGTCGCTTTGCCGGTAAGCACTTGCACGTATTCTGCCAGATCATCGACCAACGCGACACAAGCGACGAGGATGCACACAAACAACAGCCGTTGCAAAAACCTGGTGAGACGGCTCGGGTCGCGCAGGAAATGGTACGCAGCAGACTCCGGCTCCGCCTGTTCTCCAACACCATCCTCAACCGCGACAGGACGTTCACCGAGCCATTCCGTCACCGGCCTCCAATCCGCCATTCCTTCCCGCCAATAAATGGTTCCTTTCGGCATCAGTCCCTCTTTCCAGAGCCGGCGCGTCTCTGCTTCGGACCGCTGCGTTCTTTGCCCGTCAGGATATCGGAGATAAATACCGTCCATTCAAAAGGAGTTCCCTATAAGACAGTAGCGACAGCTCCGGAAGTCGCACGAACTTTATGCGCCTGACCACACGGCTCTGTCACTTTCAAGAAATCACTCCTTCTGTTACGATTGCAAGAGGAGTAATTGGGGCTGAGGAGGCGAAGAAATCAGGAGTTAAGGATGCAATCCTGACCTTCCCTGTTTCGTCTCGACGAAGCGGGCGAACAGCCACAGAAGATCCGACAGCCGGTTCAAGTAGCGGATGCCGTCAGGATTCACATATTCCGGACTATCAAACATAGCGACAACGCGCCGTTCGGCCCGCCGGCAGGTCACTCGAGCAAGATCCAGTGCTGCGGACTCCAGGCTATTTCCCGGAGTCGCCCAATGCTTGAAATCGACGTGGTGATTCTGCTCCAGATCGTTTACTGCAGCCGTCAATCGGTCGACCATCGCGTTGGTCACAAACTCGTAGCCATCTTTCAGGTACCGCTCGCGATCGGTGTTCGCGACCGCGAGTTCCCCCATCAGCACGATCAGATCCTTTTGTACCGAGAAGACGGTCTCGTGAACGAGCCTTTCGTGGGCTGTTGCGCGGACCAGACCCAGAACAGCGTTCAGTTCGTCAACTGTCCCATAGGCTTCAACACGTGCATCATTTTTCGGCACTCGCCTGCCGTACATTAACGCCGTCGTACCTGAATCTCCGGTCTTGGTCGCAATGGACATTGGGATCCTTCTGCAAAAATGCTCGCCTTATCGGACACTCCAAAAAGAGAAAAGGGCCACTACGTGGCCCCTTCCATAATTTAGCCGACAGCTATCGGCTCGGGCTCGACTGCAGTCAGAGGCTTCCCGATCGGTTCGCCGGTCTCGAGCGTTCGAATGCTGCGATGACCCATGAACCCGGTTCCGGCTGGAATCAAGTGCCCCATGATGACGTTCTCTTTGAATCCGCGCAGGAAATCGATCTTCCCGAGCGTTGCCGCTTCCGTGAGCACACGAGTCGTATCCTGGAATGAAGCCGCAGAGATGAAACTGTCGGTTTCGAGCGACGCTTTCGTGATTCCAAGAAGGACAGGAGCCGCCTCGGCTGGTTTACCTCCCTGCTCGACCACGCGTCGATTCTCTTTGTCGAACTCCAGACGATCCACCTGATCACCCCAGAGCAGGCTCGTGTCGCCGGGTTCCGTCACTTTCACCTTGCGCAGCATTTGCCGGACAATAATTTCAATGTGCTTGTCGTTGATCTCGACACCCTGAAGACGGTAGACCTCCTGCACTTCGTTCACTAGATGCTCCTGCAGATCCTGCGGTCCGCACACGTCCAGGATTTCGTGCGGCACAATCGGGCCTTCGGTCAATTGGGAACCCTTCTTCACGAAATCACCCTTAAAGACGATCATGTGCTTGTTCAGCGGAATCAGGTGTTCTTCTTCCTGACCGCTCACCGGCTCCCGAAGTATCAAGCGGCGTTTGCCGCGAACCGTACCACCGAATTCGACCATCCCGTCGATCTTTGCGATTTCCGCAGCTTCTTTCGGCCTGCGCGCCTCAAACAATTCCGCAACACGCGGCAGACCACCGGTGATGTCCTTCGTCTTGGCAATCTTGCGCGGAGTCTTGGCAAGAAGAGTGCCCGCCTGCACTCGTTTGTGTTCCTGCACAACGACGTGTGCACCTGCCGGTATCGAGTAGCTCGCAATGACCTGCTCCCTGTCATCGATGATCACGGTCTGCGGATGCAGATCCTCTTTGTGCTCGATGACGACCGTCCCCATGACGCCGGTTGCCTCGTCGATCTCACGCTTCACGGTGACGCCCGGAATCATATCACGGAACTCCACGCGCCCAGTTCTCTCGGTCAGAATCGGAACGTTATACGGATCCCACTGGACAAATGTATCGCCCTTCTTTACCGGCGCACCATCCGCGACGGAGATAACCGAACCTATGACAACGTTGTAGCGTTCAAATTCTCGGCCATCTTTCGCGTGTACCGACACCGACCCGTTCTTGTTAAGAACGATAAAGTTTCCGTCAACCGACTGCACAAAGCGCAGATCGTTAAAGTGGACGTTTCCGTCATTCTTTGCCTTGATGATCGGCTGCTTGAACAGCTGAGTGGCGGTTCCACCGATATGGAACGTGCGCATCGTCAGCTGAGTACCCGGTTCACCGATGCTTTGTGCAGCGATAATGCCGACGGCTTCGCCGAGCTTTACCATTCGCCCAGTCGCAAGGTTACGGCCGTAACACTGGGCGCAAACACCACGCTTCGATTCGCAGGTGAGCACCGACCGAATTTTGAGCTGTTCTACGCCAATGTTCATCAGCGCAGTAGCTTGCAATTCCTCGATCAGCTGGTTCGCTTTGATGATTACTTCCTTGGTCACCGGGTTGATAATGGTCTCGCAGCTCACGCGCCCGACAATACGAGTCGCGAGATCGACGACTTCGTCGTCTCCTTCGTAGATCGATCGGACGAGAATTCCGTTCGCCGTTCCGCAATCCGGTTGGACAATAATCACGTCCTGCGCGGCATCGACCAGTTTTCGAGTGAGGTAGCCCGAATCGGCCGTTTTTAGCGCTGTATCGGCGAGGCCCTTGCGGGCACCGTGCGTCGAAATGAAGTACTCCAACACGGACAGACCTTCGCGGAAATTCGATGTAATCGGCCGCTCAATGATTTCGCCGGAGGGCTTTGCCATCAACCCACGCATTCCCGCCAACTGCTTGATCTGCTGCCTGTTGCCTCGCGCTCCGGAGTCCTGCATCAGGAAGACTGGATTCAATTCCCGGCGTCCTTCGTTGTGCTCCAGGGTTCGGAACAAAACGTTCGAGATTTCTTCACCGGCATGCGTCCAGATATCGATAATCTTGTTGTAGCGTTCGCCGTCGGTGATGATACCGCCGCGATACTGTTTCTCGACTAGAGCGATCTGCTTGTAAGCCTTGTCGAGCTCGGTCTTTTTCTCATCCGGAATGATCATGTCGGTAATCCCGATCGAAACTCCGGCGCGTGTCGCCCAGCTGAATCCGAGTTCCTTGAGGCGATCAAGCGTTTCAACGGTCTTCTGTTGACCCGAAACCTGATATGTCCTCCAGATGATGTCGCTCAGTTGTTTCTTCCCAGCGACCTTGTTGATGAATCCGAGTCCTTCCGGCCAGATTCCATTGAAGATCACCCGGCCCGCGGTTGTCTCGATCACTTTGACATCCGGGTTTCCGTAGATCGTCTTCTTGCCGAGATTCGGATTCTTGAACCGAATTTTCTCGTGAACCTTGATCGCTCTTTCGGATAGCCCGAATTCGATCTCCTGAATTTCGGAGAACAACCGGAGTCGCTCGCCGGCTTGCGCATTCTTCCTCGGATTCTGCGTGAGATAGTAACAACCCAGCACAATATCCTGCGACGGTGTTGTAATCGGCTTTCCGCTGGAAGGCGAAAAGATATTGTTCGGGGCCAGCATCAACAGACGTGCTTCCATCTGTGCCTCGACTGAGAGTGGCACATGGACCGCCATCTGGTCGCCGTCAAAGTCCGCGTTATACGCTGTGCAGACGAGCGGGTGAATGCGAATTGCCTCACCTTCAATCAGCATCGGTTCAAATGCCTGGATCGACAACCGGTGCAACGTCGGAGCTCGGTTCAGGAGAACTGGATGACCCTTGGTCACTTCCTCGAGAATATCCCAGACCTCAGGAGTCTGGCGTTCGATCATCTTCTTCGCGCTGCGAACCGTGTGAACATAGCCGAGCTCTTTAAGTCGTCGAATAATGAAAGGCTCAAACAAAACGAGCGCCATTTTCTTCGGCAACCCGCATTGATGGAGCTTCAGTTCCGGCCCGATCACAATCACCGAGCGGCCCGAGTAATCCACACGTTTCCCGAGCAGGTTCTGACGGAATCGGCCACCTTTACCTTTGAGCATGTCGCTCAACGACTTGAGCGGACGGTTTCCGGCGCCGGTCACCGCACGGCCGTGGCGGCCGTTATCGAATAATGCGTCCACCGCCTCCTGCAGCATTCGCTTTTCGTTACGGATGATTACGTCCGGGGTCTTGAGCTGGAGCAGATTCTTCAACCGGTTGTTCCGGTTAATCACACGTCGATAAAGGTCGTTCAGATCCGAAGTCGCGAACCGGCCACCTTCGAGTGGAACCAGCGGTCGCAGGTCCGGAGGAATCACCGGCAGCACATCGAGAATCATCCACTCCGGGCGGGAGTGCGAGTTCATGAACCCTTGAACAAGTTTCAATCGCTTTGCGAGCTTTTTGCGGATCTGTTTGCTCTTGGTGTTGTTCATCGACTCTTCCAACTCCGCGTTCAGCGAACGGAGTTCGGTCTGTGAGAGCAACATCTTGATTGCTTCGGCACCCATGCCGGCAACAAACGTTTCGCCGTACTGTTCCTGCGCTTCGCGAAACTCCTGCTCGTTCAGCAATTGTGTCTTCTGGAGCTGAGTCTGCCCGGGATCGATCACGATATAGTCCTCGTAATAAATTACGCGCTCGAGCTGCCGCGAACTCATGTCGAGCATCAGCCCGATCCGGGAGGGCATGCATTTGTAAAACCAGATGTGCGAGACCGGGACTGCGAGTTCAATATGACCCATGCGCTCACGCCGCACGCGCGACAGCGTCACCTCAACTCCGCAGCGATCGCAAATGACCCCTTTGTGCTTGATCCGCTTGTACTTCCCGCACGAGCACTCCCAGTCGCGAGTCGGACCGAAAATGCGCTCACAGAACAGACCACCTTTTTCAGGCTTAAACGTTCTATAATTTATTGTTTCCGGATTTTTTACCTCTCCCTTGCTCCATGAGCGTATCGCATCCGGCGACGCGACGCTGATAGCCACTTGGTCAAACCCGACCGAGCGCTCTTCCCCAAAAATCTCGCGAAGATTCGTTTCGTTCATACTTTCCACGGATAGGTGGTTAACTGTCTAAAAATTTGGCTCTGCCCGTATCGACCCTGCGGAGCTCGGGGCGGACCAGACTACCGCCCCTCCATTTGATTTTTACTTCGTCATCCAGCCGCAGGCGCTGCATCCAGCGTTGAATCGCCAAAAACCTGCGAACGACCTCCCACTTTCACATCCAGTCCCAAGCTCTGCATTTCTTTGATCAAAACGTTGAATGACTCAGGTGTCCCTGCCTCGAGCGAATTGTCTCCTTTGACGATTGACTCGTAGATCCTGGTTCGGCCCTGCACGTCGTCCGACTTTACAGTGAGAAGTTCCTGCAGCGTGTAAGCTGCGCCGTAAGCTTCCAGCGCCCAGACCTCCATTTCTCCGAATCGCTGTCCACCGTACTGCGCCTTACCACCTAGAGGCTGCTGCGTCACAAGCGAGTACGGTCCGACGGCACGCGCATGGATCTTGTCTGCAACCAGGTGGCCGAGCTTCAGCATATAGATATATCCGACTACGACATTTTGATCGAACGCTTCGCCGGTACGGCCATCGTACAGCTGCGATTTACCGGTCTCAGTTACCCATGTGAATCCATCAATTTTCTTCGCTTCCGTCAGATACTTGCGAATCTCGGGCTCATCAATCCCGTCAAACACTGGTGTTGCAACTTTGAATCCGAGCGCTTTCGCAGCCACTCCAAGGTGTGTTTCGAGCACCTGTCCTACGTTCATCCGGCTCGGCACACCGAGTGGGTTCAGCACTATTTCAACAGGCGTCCCATCGTGCAGGAATGGCATGTCCTCTTCGGGGACGATCTTGGCGACAACGCCTTTGTTCCCGTGCCGGCCTGCCATCTTATCGCCGACACTTAGCTTGCGCTTGCTCGCGATGTAGACTTTGACCTGCTTGATGATGCCAGGATCGACGTCGTCGCCGCTTTCGATGCGATCCAGCGATCGTTCCTTCTCGAGATCCAACTCGGCAAACTTATGTTCGAACGAACTGATGATCTCACGGATCTTGTTCCGGATCGGGCTCGGATCGATGTCAACGTGATCGTACACGCCGGCGAGCTTCCGAAGCAGTGTCTTGGTGATCTTCCGATTGGCAGGGATGATGATTTCACCGGTCTCGGCGTTTACGACGTCGAGCGGAATCTTTTCGCCCAGGAGAATGTTCGAGAGCGCTTCCGTCAGTTCTTCGTGCAGGCCGTCCTTTTTCTTCTTGTAATCTTCGCCGATCTGCTTCGCCTGCCGTTTGGTTTCGGCCGGAGTCAGCTTCTGTTTTGCGACCTCCTTACGCGAAGATACTTTGACGTCCATGACGATGCCGTAAGTCCCGGATGGAACCGTGAGTGAAGTATCCTTCACATCTGCGGCCTTCTCTCCGAAGATTGCCCGCAGCAATCGTTCTTCCGGTGCAAGTTCTGTTTCGCTCTTCGGCGTGATCTTCCCGACCAGAATATCGCCCGGTTTCACTTCCGCCCCGACACGGATGACACCATCCGGCCCAAGGTTCCTAAGGGCTTCTTCGCTGACATTCGGAATATCGCGCGTGATTTCTTCCGGGCCGAGCTTCGTGTCCCTGGCCCCTATCTCGAATTCATCGATGTGGATCGAGGTGTAGATATCCTCTTTCACCACCTTTTCCGAGATGAGGATCGCGTCCTCAAAGTTATACCCGTTCCACGGCATGAACGCGACGAGCACGTTACGACCAAGCGCGAGTTCGCCCGCTTCGGTATTCGGTCCGTCCGCGATCACCTGACCCGCTTCAATTCGCTGACCTTTCTTAACGATCGGTTTCTGATTGATGCAGGTACCGGCGTTCGAACGCATAAACTTTCGCAATTCGTACACAAAAAGACCTTCATCCGGCCGGCTTGCCAGTTTCTTCTTCGGCTCCGGCGCCTTGCCGTCCTTCGAAACGATAATCTGTTCCGCGGTAACCGAGGCAACGACGCCCTCGGATTCCGAGACAATCACCGCCTTGGAGTCGCGTGCGACCTTCCCTTCCAGACCGGTACCAACCAATGGTGCTTCGGATCGAATCAGCGGCACCCCCTGACGCTGCATATTTGAGCCCATCAACGCGCGGTTCGCATCGTCGTGTTCAAGGAATGGAATCAATCCCGCGGCAACCGAAACCAACTGTTTCGGTGAAATATCCATGTAATGGATCTTGCCCGGTTCGACTTCGAGGAAGTCGCCACGATAACGGCAGGAGACCTTTTCGTCGGTAAAATTTCCTTGCTCATCGATCGGTGCGTTCGCCTGCGCAACGAGATAGTTCTCTTCCCGGTCCGCAGTCAGATAATCGATCTGGGTAGTCACCCCGCCACCTTCAACCCGGCGGTATGGAGTCTCGATAAATCCAAACTCGTTGATCCGCGAAAAGGTGCTCATCGAGCTGATAAGGCCGATATTGGGGCCTTCCGGTGTCTCAATTGGACAAATCCGGCCGTAGTGCGACGGATGCACGTCCCGTACTTCGAATCCTGCGCGGTCCCGACTCAAACCACCCGGCCCAAGAGCGGACAACCGCCGTTTATGGGTCAGTTCTGCAAGAGGATTTGTTTGATCCATGAACTGGCTCAACTGTGACCGGCCAAAGAAATCGCGGATAACTGCGCTTAACGCTTTCGGATTGATCAACTTTTGCGGTGTCATCCCGTCCACGTTCACGTCGAACAAAGTCATGCGCTCTTTAACGAGACGTTCGGTTCGCGCCAAACCGACACGGCACTGATTGGCGAGCAGTTCGCCGACCGTCCGTACCCGGCGGCTGCCGAGGTGATCGATATCGTCCAGAATCCCTTCGCCCTTTCGAAGGGTGATCAGGTATTTCATCGCCCCGATAAAGTCATCCTTGGTCAGCGTGCGTTCGGCCAAGTCGACGTCGATGCCGAGTTTCTGGTTGATCTTGTACCGGCCGACCCTGCCAAGGTCGTATTTCTTCGGATCGAAAAATAATCGTCTCAACAAACCGCGCGCATTTGCGACCGTTGGCGGATCGCCAGGACGCAACCTGCGGTAGATATCCTTGAGCGCCTCCTCTTCATCGTGCGCCGGGTCTTTCTTGATCGACTTGATGATCGTATCGTCGTCTTTGGTGTCGACAACATCGACCTCCATGATGCCAAGCGAGAGGATCTGCTGAATCGTGGCCTTCGTTAAAGGCTCGAACCCGCGTGCTACGGTAATTTCACCATCGCGTACGTCCTGGATCAGGACTCGAGTATTGAGCTCGTCTTCGGAGATCTCCCTGTCGAGATTGAGCTTCTCAATGTTGTAAAAAATCTTGATGATGTCGCTGTCCTCGCTGAATCCAATCGAGCGAAGGAAAGTCGTCGCCAGAAACTTTCGTCGGCGTTTACGGCGGTCGAGATAAATGTAGAGCAAGTCGTTCGTATCGAACTGCACTTCGAGCCAGGAACCACGGTCGGGAATGATCCGGAAGCTGTAAAGTACCTTACCGTTCAGGTGGATCGAAGATTCAAACGCGATACCCGGGGAACGATGCAACTGGCTGACAACCACGCGCTCTGCTCCATTAATGACGAATGTTCCTTGCGGAGTCATCAACGGGATTTCGCCCATGTAAACCTTTTCTTCCTTGGTCCCCTTATCATCCCGGAGCTGGAACGTCACATGCAGCGGTGCGCTGAACGTTTGACCTTCTCGCTGGCATTCCAGAGCGGACATTTTCGGGTCCCCGATGTCATAACTGACAAAGTCCAGGACGACCTTGTCGTCATAGCTCTGGATTGGAAACACCTCCCTGAAAACAGCCTGCAAGCCGACGTTTTTTCGCTTGCCAGGCGAAACGTCTTTTTGCAGAAACTCGACGTACGAATTGAGCTGGACTTCAATTAGGTTTGGCGGCTCAACCGCTTCTTTGATCTTTCCGAAATAAATACGGTCTGACATACGGTGACGTGTTAGCTAGCCGAAGGAGCACAACAGGATGCTCCGCCGCTGATTACCGCTTTTGTGATAGTTTGAACAACAAAGGGGAAGACAAATAGCCCCACGCGCCTGGCTTGTCAAATTTGCCACGCTGATGGAGCCGACAATCTGTTATCTCTTGGAACTTGCGCGCGATACCTCGAATTCCCCGCGGTTTACCGAACCCCACAATACGCAGCCTTAATGGGGTTGCAAGGAGTTTTACTAAGTCCAAATACCGAAGTACCGAAGTTTGGACTCGTCCTGCTCCTTCGCTTGCCCAACGAGGCCTTGGCGAAGCTGGGTCCTCGAAAATTCTGATTTTTCAGAAACAGAATAGCGAAACAATGAATTGCGGGGCCCTCCGCTGTACGCGAATGCCCCGCAAATCTTCGAACGGGCACTAGTGCATTGTCAGGTTACTTGATTTCGACTTTCGCCCCGGCCGCTTCGATCTTCTTCTTGATCTCCTCAGCTTCCTGCTTCGTCACGCCTTCCTTCACCGTTTTCGGTGCGCCTTCAACCAGCGCCTTCGCCTCAGCCAGACCAAGACCGGCAACCGACGCGCGAACTTCCTTGATCACAGCGATCTTATTGGCCCCGAACTCTTTCAGGATGACGTCAAATGTGGTCTTCTCTTCAACCGCAGGAGCTGCCGCGCCGCCGGCAGCAGGAGCCGCTGCCACAGCCACCGGAGCGGCGGCACTGACTCCCCACTTTTGCTCAAGCTTCTTCACCAGATCAGCGATTTCCAGAACGGTAAGACCGCTGAGTTGCTCTACGATTTGATTTGTATCTGCCATTTTATTTCTCTTTCGGTGTCGTCGCGCCCCGAAGCCTCAGAGCATTTAAGAATCCACAGCCGCGGACCCCGACGAGGAACCATTTTTTCTTTCGCTCGCGACGTGTGGCTTCTTCCACGTCTCGAAATTGCATAAACTCGCTTTAGCTCGCCGCTGCGCCTTCCGCGGGAGCGCTTTCTTTTTCGACCCGTGCCTTCAAGAGGCGCGCCAATGATGCGCCTGGCTCGTTCAGCAACGTCACAAGCTTTTGCAGCGGCGACTTAAGCACGCCCAGAAGCTGTGCCTGGAGCACCTCTTTCGGCGGAAGATCTGCCAACGCCTTGATTTGATCCGTCGAGATGATCGCCTTGTCCAGGACACCGACTTTGACGGACGGTCTCTGGAACTCGGCAGCAAATCCTTTGAGAATTTTTGCGGCTGCGCAGACATCGCTTTCACCGGTGACAATCGCTGTCTGCCCGGCGAGGTCGTCAGCCAGATTGGGAAACCCAACCTCGGCAGCAGCCTTACGCAGGAAAGTGTTCTTAACGACATGGCATTGCGCGCCGGCGCCGGCCAGACGGGAGCGCAACTCGCTAAACTGAAGCACGTTCATCCCCGTGTACTCCGTCAGAATCAAGAACGGAGATTTGTTCAATTTCGCGGCGAGATCTTCGACGATCGTAACTTTTTCAGGTCTCATTTATTATTATCCCTCTTACTTAAGAAACGGGGTCGCATCGACCCGCAGACCGGGCGTCATTGTCGCGCTCATCGTGATGTTGTGAACGAACTTCCCTTTTGCAGTTGCGGGCCGCGCTTTCACCACTGCTTCAATCACGGCCGAGCCGTTTTCAACCAGGGCTTTGGGTTCAAATGAAAATTTACCCATCGGAACCGCTACGTTGCCGTTCTTGTCAAGCTTGAATTCAACTCGTCCGGCTTTCACTTCGCGAACCGCTTTTGCGGTGTCGTCGGTAACGGTGCCAGTCTTCGGATTGGGCATCAACCCTCTCGGACCGAGGACTTTCCCGAGCTTGCGGACTTCCGCCATAGCGCCGGGCGTTGCCACCGCAACATCAAAATCCTGAAACCCTTCCTGGCATTTCTTGATCAGATCTTCGAATCCGACGTACTCGGCGCCGGCTTCCTTGGCGGCTTCGGCCGCCTGCCCCTGTGCGAACACCAGCACTCGGACACGTTTTCCGCTACCGTTCGGAAGCGGACATGTGCCACGAACCATCTGGTCCGACTGACGGGGATCTACGCCTAGTCTGAACGACAGCGTAACGGTTTGATCAAACTTCAATGGTGGAAACGTCTTGAGAGCATCCACTGCTTCTGGCAACGAATACGTTTTCGTGTTGTCGACCAGGTCGACGCACGCGCGATATCGCTTACTACGGTCTTCCAGTTTCATTTCTCTATGCAGTCCTCACGGGCTACGAAACCCTCCTGCTTGCGATTGTTATTTTTTACCTGATTGCTACCAAACGGGTAGCTTCGCTCCCGATTTAACTTTCCGTAAGCAAATCGACTATTCTTCGACTTCTATCCCCATCTGACGCGCCGTTCCCACCAAGGTACGATAAGCGGCTTCCTCCGACCGGGCATTCATGTCCTTCATCTTAATCTTCGCGATATCCATCACCTGATTCTTCGTCAGCTTGGCTACCTTGGTCTTGTTCGGTTCCTTGGAACCGGCCGCGATGTTCGCAGCCTTTTTCAGAAGGATCGATGCAGGGGGCGCTTTGGTGATGAATGTGAAACTTTTGTCTTTAAAGACAGTGATAACGACCGGCAGAATATCGCCGGCCTGCTTCTGAGTGGTCGCATTAAACTCTTTGCAGAAGGCCATGATATTAACGCCATTCTGACCAAGAGCCGGACCGACGGGAGGTGCCGGGTTGGCTTGACCTGCCGGAATCTGGAGCTTGATCGTTGCAACAATTTCTTTCGCCATAATGCTAATACCCGTGATTCACTTTGAATCCGCTGACTCGAACTTGAGTCCTCTTAATCAGACTTGAGTCCTCTTAACCTCTTTCAACCTGCCAATATTCCAGCTCCACCGGGGTTGACCGCCCGAATATACTGACTGAAACGCGTAACTTGCCCCGGTCAGGGTCAATCTCTTCCACCACACCGCTCTGGTTCTGAAACGGTCCATCGGCGACTTTGACTGTCTCGCCTACTTCAAAACTGACTTTTGGCTTAACCTTGTCTTCCAGTTGCCGGATCTGCGCCAACATACTCTCGACCTCCTGCGGCCGCATCGGCACCGGCCGATCCTTTGTTCCGGCAAACCCGAGCACTCCGGGTGTTTCCCGAATAAAATACCAGGTCCGGTCGATCAACTGATTCTGCTTATCCAGCAGGTACATGTTGACGATGAGGTAACCGGGGAAAAATTTTCGCGTTGTTTCGGTCCGTTTGCCGCGCTTGATCTCCGAGACTCGTTCCGTCGGGATCAAAACTTCGAAGACCAGATCACCCATCTCCTCCGTTTTAACGCGCCGCGTGAGATTGTCGTAGACTTTCTGTTCCTGGCCGGAGAGAACATGGACGACAAACCATTGATTTTTATCGACTTCACTCATACACGGGCTACCTACGGCTCACGGGACCAACAGCTTAACAAGATTCACCATCACGAGATCCCAGAACGCGATATAGCCGCTTAAAAGCAACATCGCCACCACAACGACGGCCGTGGAATCGATGAGTTCACGATACTTCTGAACACCTTTTTCTTTCGGGTCCCAAGGCCAACTGGCTTTTTCAAGTTCAGTTTTAACCTCAATCAAGAACCCTCTGACGCGGCTAATCATACGATTAAACGAACAATCTCATCCCATTTATTTCAAATTTCCAATACAGTGTCTCGGCACGGCGGTCTTGAACAATACAGGTCAGGAGGGACTCGAACCCCCAACCGGCGGTTTTGGAGACCGCTGCTCTACCAATTGAGCTACTGACCTATTTTTGTTATCGGTTATAAAAACAGGAGAGTCCCGCTCCTGCGGGACTACTCCTTGATCTGCTGCAAATCTATCAATCGCTGAATCTGACAAGCTAGTCGAGAATATCGGCGACACGACCGGCGCCAACCGTCCGGCCACCCTCTCGGATAGCAAAACGAATCGTTCTTTCCATCGCGATCGGGGTGAGCAATTCGACCTCTATTCCGATGTTGTCACCAGGCATGACCATCTCGACGCCTTCCGGCAATTTCACCGTACCGGTCACATCTGTCGTACGGAAATAGAACTGCGGACGATAATTCGTGAAGAACGGCGTGTGCCGGCCACCTTCCTCCTTGCTCAGGACGTAGACTTCCGCCTTGAACCTCTTGTGCGGAGTGATGGTACCCGGTTTCGCAACAACCTGACCGCGTTCGACATCTTCCTTCTTCACACCACGAAGCAGGACGCCAACGTTGTCGCCGGCGCGCGCTTCATCGAGAAGCTTACGGAACATTTCGATATCGGTTACCGTGGTCTTCGCTGTTGGACGAATGCCGACGATTTCAATTTCCTCCATCTTTTTGAGGATACCACGCTCAACTCGGCCGGTCACAACCGTGCCACGGCCCTCAATGTTGAACACGTCTTCGATCGGCATCAGGAATGGCTGGTCGACCGGCCGTTCAGGAAGCGGAATGTATTCATCGACAGCCGCCATTAACTGGTAAATGGCTTCTTTGGAGGCGGGATCCCCCTCGAGCGCCTTGAGCGCGCTCCCCTTCACGATCGGAATCGTGTCGCCCGGGAACTCATACTGCGAAAGAAGATCGCGAACTTCCATTTCAACGAGGTCCAGAAGTTCGGGGTCATCAACCATGTCGCACTTGTTAAGGAATACGACGATTGACGGTACGCCGACTTGGCGGGCCAAAAGAATATGCTCGCGGGTCTGCGGCATTGGACCATCCGCCGCCGAGACAACGAGTATCGCGCCATCCATCTGGGCGGCGCCAGTGATCATGTTTTTGACGTAGTCAGCGTGACCGGGACAGTCGACATGGGCATAGTGACGCTTCTCGGTCGAGTACTCCACGTGGGCGGTATTGATCGTGATGCCGCGTTCTTTTTCTTCGGGAGCGTTATCGATCTGGTCGTAGCGCGTCGCCTGGGCCATGCCCTTTTCGGCCAGAACCGTCGTGATAGCGGCCGTCAACGTGGTCTTTCCATGGTCGACGTGGCCAATGGTGCCGACGTTCACGTGCGGTTTGGATCTTTCAAATTTATCCTTAGCCATTTAAGGTCTCCTTCTGCTCTTGCTGCTAATGTCGTTCATTAAATCGTCTGGAAAAACACTGGACATGGAGCCCATGACCGGGATTGAACCGGTGACCTCGTCCTTACCAAGGACGTGCTCTACCAACTGAGCTACATGGGCAGTGCCGTTTTCGGTCAACTTATTCAGTTACCAGGCCTGACCGAATCGCGTCGCCGGACTTCGAAGTCAAGAAGCATCGGTCTCCAATCTTAAGCCCCAGCAGATTAGAAGCATCGAGCTCGCTGCGCAAGGTCCGCCAAGCGAGCCCGAAACTTAACAGAGAGTCCAACCCCGTCAACTGGATTCTTCGAGACAATCAATGCACGATTTACCCTCCCGTTTTCCGGCACGCAGACGCCGGCAGATCAGCGAATTTTGCAGGCTCCCAGTGCGGATTCGAGCCGCTTGATCGAGGCCGATCGAACAGCGCATGATGCCTGCGCCCGATAACAATGCATTAACGACGACCTCATCTCAAGACCCCGGATCGCGCTTCTTCCACCGGAGCGCTCCCCTCGATCTGGCTCGTTGTTCCTCCAGTATAAGGTTCGGAAATCCTCGTGATCGCGTGCGCTCGGCCGGTCACGGTATCGATGTCGACCAGGATCCCGTGGAGCGTGACGCTCCCTTTTGCGACTGGAAAATTCGCCGGCATACTGGTGACGAACCGACGAATAATCGGTTCAATCTCGCGCCCTAATACCGACTCTGTCGGCCCGCACATTCCTGCATCGCAAATAAAAGCCGTTCCTCCTGGAAAAATCTGCTCATCGGCAGTTTGTACGTGGGTGTGGGTACCGGCCACCGCAGAGACTTTCCCATCGAGAAACCGTCCGATCGCAATTTTCTCGCTCGTTGTTTCCGCGTGCGCGTCCACAAAAATCAGATTCGTTTCCGTCCGGAGCCGGCTGACCTCCTGTTCCAAATGCAGAAACGGATTCTCCAGGCTCGGCTGCATGAATGTGCGCCCCTGAACATTGATTACGCCGACTTTTCCCTTGGCGGTCTCCAGGACAATAGAACCCTTGCCAGGCGTTCCGGGCGGATAATTAATAGGGCGCAACAGACGCGGTTCGCTGTCAATGTAGGTGTTCACCTCTTTTTGATCCCAGATATGATCTCCGGTCGTTACAACCGCTATTCCGGCTCGCAAAAGGTCGATCGTGATTTTTCCGGTGATGCCTCGCCCGGCCGCCGCGTTCTCGCCGTTGACGACGACAAAATCGATACCCCAAGTCTGCTTGAGCCTTGGCACCATATCGATCACTGCTTTTCTCCCGGGTTCTCCAATAATGTCGCCAAGGAATAAAAGTCGAAGCATTGCGCGCACCCTGATGATTACACCTTATATAAGATTAGGCAGATCCCCAATCAAATTTCCCATGCGGGGCGGAATCAACGCGATGCTTCTCAAAACCTTCGGAATGCACGTTATTTTCTGGGTGCTCCTTTTCCTTCCGCGCGCAGCGTTTTCGCAGCGCCTGACGCCTCTGTCGCGCCCGCCGGATTGGTCGCGGCTCGACCAATTCCAGGAAACAATCACCCACGATGAATTCGTGGATCTGCTGAACGCCGTCTACGCCCCAAACGGTGCCGGTGCCCGATGGATCAAAATCGAGACGAACGACGCGGTGATTCAGGAGAATTCAAAGGCTCAGTTCGTCCTCCGATTCGCGGCGAAGACCGGCCCAATCAAACCGGTGCCGCGCTATTGGAAGGCGGCAGAAAATTTCAGCACTGACTACGAGCACCCACTCAGCGGCTTCACCATTGCCATCGATCCCGGACATCTAGGCGGCGATTGGGCGAAAATGGAGGAACGCTGGTTTCAGATCGGGAACTCGATGCCGGTCAAGGAAGGGGATCTGACGCTCCGCGTGGCACAAATCCTTGCGCCGCGACTTGAAAACCTGGGAGCAAAAGTGACGCTCATTCGATCGGCACCCGGGCCGGTGACTGACTCGCGGCCAGATCGCCTCAGTGCGCAGGCCGCGGACTCGCTGCGAGACCGTGGCGTTACGAATGTTCTACCGTCGTACACCGGTCCGGCCGATCCGAACCGTGAAATGTCCGTGCAGTGGGAGGCGGAACGATTGTTCTATCGGGTCGACGAGATCCATAAGCGTGCCGAGATCGTTAACGAAAAGATCAAACCCGACCTGGTTATCTGCCTTCATTTCAATGCCGAGCCGTGGGGAGAACCGGCTCACGCCGTCCTGGTCCAGGTGAACCATCTTCATCTTTTGATCAACGGTGCGTACAGCTCGTCAGAACTCGGCTACGACGACCAGCGTTTTGCGATGTTGTTTAAACTTCTTGAACGGAGTTATCCTGAGGAGGTGACTTGCTCGGAAGCGGTCGCGAAATCGATGGCGGAGGTGACCGGACTCCCCCCATTTCGATATTCCACTCCGAACGCAAAAAGCGTCGAGATCTCCGGTTACGTCTGGGCTCGGAATCTTCTGGCAAATCGCCTGTACGAGTGCCCGGTCATTTATATCGAGCCGTACGTGATGAACAGCGAAGAAACTTTTGCACGCATCCAGGCTGGCGAATACGAAGGCCTCCGCAATTTTGGCGGCGTTATGCGCCCGAACATATTTGAGGAATACGTCGACGGAGTCGTGGAGGGCCTCGCCGCGTACTTCGCACAAGTCAGAAGTCAGAAGTAAAAAGGCAGAAGTGATCGATCGACCGGAACCTGCTGCTTTGCTTGCCAACGTTCGAAGACCTGGGTTGAATTTACCACGAATGACTACTTCTGCATTTTTACTTCTGCCTTCTGACTTTTCCTTCTTCTCCGGTTGCTTTCCGTTCGACGGAGATATACTCTCCGTGCTCCCAGTCGAAATATGACGGGCTGTGGCTCAGCTTGGTAGAGCGCCACGTTCGGGACGTGGAGGCCGTGGGTTCGAATCCCACCAGCCCGATTTCGCTTGCGGCGTGCAAATCAATCCATCGTTGAACGAGACCACGGGCGGTACTGGCGAACAACTCGACATAACCCTGATGGTTCGGTATTACATGAGCGTCCAAAACTCTCGATCCCGATTAGATCTGGCTGCCCGCCTCTAACGAGCCTCTCGTCACACCAACTTGGGTCCACCTTTTCCACCGGGATTTGGCGCGCGACACTAACCTTCTTTCCCCGGCATCCACCCTGCTGGCGCCATTTCGAATCGATCAAACAGGAATCCGGGCGCAACGGTGCATCCCACGAGTGTCCATTCACCAAGCGACACTGCCGATTGCCATGCTGCGGCCGGAACAGCGGCTTGAGGGCGTTCGCCCGAAGCGAGATCTGTTCCGAGACGGACATGTTCAATCGTTTTGGCGTCGGCGCTGATCGCAAGTTCAAGCGGCGCGCCGGCGTACCAGTGCCATACTTCGATGGCGTCGATCCGGTGCCAATGGGAAATCTCGCCTGCCGCCAGCAGAAAGTATATTGCCGTCGAAACGGATCGGTCCTCGTAAAGGGCCTGGTCCCGGAGCGTTTCGCGGTAGTGGCCCCCTTCCGGATGTGGCTTCAGGTCCAGGAACCGGATCACGTCGGCGGATGTCATCGAGCGGAATTGCGTCATCTCAATTCTTGCCGTTTCGCGGCCATTGCCGCCATCGGAACTGATTTGTAACCCGAATATCTTACGAGCGCTCCGGCTTTTGAGATATTCGCGCTGTTGGCAGGCGGCAACTCTCGCATTAGGTTCGCCAGTTTATGCCGAGTCGTACGGAGGAGCTGCGGGATACTATCACAATTCGTGGCGCGCGCCAGAATAACCTGAAGGGGATCGACCTCGACCTTGAGCTTAACCGGTTTCATGTGATTACCGGTCCGAGCGGCAGCGGCAAATCGAGCCTTGCCTTCGACACGATCTACGCAGAAGGGCAGCGCCGGTACGTCGAAACCTTTAGTCCTTATACCCGCCAGTTCCTCGAACGGATGGACAAACCGGTCGTGGACGAAATTCTCGGTATCCCACCCGCCATCGCAATCGAACAGGCGAACCGTGTCCGCACGACACGATCGACGGTCGGAACGATGACCGAGATCAACGATTACCTGAAGCTGCTGATGCCGAGACTCTCGCGCGCGTTCTGCCCCAATTGCCGGCGTGAAATCAATCTCGAAACTCCGATTAGCATCGCTGCAGCCGTCCTGAATACGCTCAAGTCGCGCGCAATTCTCGTAACCTTCGGAGTTCCTGTGCCGGATGGAACCAGGCCGGATGACTTTTTCTCGTTTCTAAACCAGCAAGGATTCCTGCGGGTCTGGCTGAATCAGGAACCGGTTCGCACCGATACAAAACCAGGCGTCACGAACCTGCCCGGGATTGTCTCCGTGATCCAGGACCGGATCACCGTTGATGAGTCGAACAAGGCCCGTCTGGTGGAAGCGATTGAACACGCGTTGAAATTTGGAAAAGGACAACTGACAATCGCTGGGCTGAACCCGGCGGAAGAACATCGGTTCTCCACCGGCTGGCATTGTCCCTACTGCGATATCGACATACGGCCGCCATCTCCGGGACTTTTCTCGTTCAACAATCCTCTCGGAGCATGTCCAGCCTGCCGGGGATTCGGCCGCACGATCGGCATCGACCTCGATCGCGCCATGCCGGACAAACGCAAAAGCATCGCGGACGGCGTAGTGAAACCGTTTCAATCCGGTCAGATGCGCGAGTGCCAGGAAGACCTGATCGGCCGCGCACTGGACCGGCAGATTGATATTCATTGCCCGTACGAGGATCTGCCGCAGGCCGACCAGGAATGGGTAATCAATGGCGATCTGCGCCCGGATCTGACGGCTGAAGAAATTTGGGAGAGCGGTGGATGGTACGGAGTCCGCGGATTCTTCGATTGGATGGAATCGCGCACGTACAAGATGCACGTCCGCGTATTCCTTAGCCGTTACCGCGCATACACCCTCTGCCAGAAATGTCACGGGAGCCGATTTAAACCGGAAGTGCTGAATTTTCGGATAGTCATCGGCGACGATCGATATACGCTGCCGGACCTGCAACAGATGCCGGTGGATCGTTTGGCAAACCACCTTGCCGACTCCCGCCTTTCTGGAACAGATAGCGCCACAGAAGTTGTCCGGTCCCAAATCGTTTCGCGGCTTAAATACCTCGTAGAGGTCGGGCTTGGATACCTCACATTGGACCGGCCGACCCGTTCTCTATCCGGCGGTGAAGTGCAGCGGGTAAACCTGACGACCTGCCTGGGAGCGTCTCTCGTGAACACACTATTCGTATTGGACGAACCAAGTGTCGGACTCCACCCGCGCGATGTGCGTCGATTAGTCGGGGTTCTGCGGAGTCTGCGCGACAAAGGGAACACCCTTCTCGTGGTTGAACATGAAGAAGCGGTCATCCGGAGCGCGGACAATCTGATCGAAATTGGTCCCGGTCGCGGCGAACTTGGCGGCAGACTGGTCTACCAGGGCCCTGTCGATCGAATCGGAAAGGCCGCCCCAGACTCTCTGACAGCGGCTTATCTTACCGGCAAGAAGCGAATCCTCTCTCCGGCCAAACGGCGGAAACCGAAAAAGTATCTAGAAGTCGTCGGCGCGCGCGAACACAATCTCAAAGACCTCTCTGTCCGGTTTCCGTTGCAAACGTTCTGTTGTGTGACCGGCGTCTCCGGATCCGGTAAGAGCACCCTTGTCCAGGATGTGCTCTACCAGAATCTGATCCAGCTCAAAGGGGTAGCCGGCGAAGAGGCGCCCGGCATCTGCGATCAGATTCTCGGCGCACACGATATCGACGAAATCATTCTAGTTGATCAGTCGCCCCTGGCGCGATCGCCGCGATCGACACCGGCCGTTTACGTCGGCGTGTTTGATCGGATTCGTGAGATCTTTGCGACTCTTCCGGAATCAAAAGCAGCCGGATTGACGTCCGCCGCCTTCTCCTTCAACTCCGGCGCCGGCCGCTGCGAACGTTGTGCTGGACTCGGTTACGAGAAGGTCGAGATGCAGTTCCTTAGCGATCAATACATCCGCTGCGGCGAATGCGGCGGCAAACGATATCAACCTCACGTGCTCGACATCCGGCTGCAGAGCAAGTCGATTCATGATGTTCTCGAATTGACGGTTACCGAAGCGATCGCTTTCTTCCATGGATTCAAAGGATCGGACGCGCTTACCGAGCCGCTAACACTTCTGCAAAAAGTTGGGCTCGGCTATCTGCGACTGGGTCAACCTGTGAACGTTTTGTCGGGTGGCGAATCGCAACGGTTGAAATTGGTCGGCCATCTCGCAGACTCAAAGAAGAGCCGCCGGCATTCCCTCCTGATTTTTGACGAGCCGACAACTGGGTTGCACTTCGACGATATCGCGTCGCTGCTAAACTTGTTTCACCAGCTAGTCGACAAGGGCGACACATTAATTGTCATCGAACATAATCTGGACGTTATCCAGTCTGCAGACTACGTCATTGATCTTGGGCCGGAAGCAGGGGCTAACGGCGGGATGATTGTCGCCGAAGGTACACCGGAACAGCTCGCAGCAAATCCGGTCTCGCAAACAGGGCTTTTCCTTCGCGAGAAACTGGAAGCGCGCCATTCCTCGGCCGCAAATGAGCGCGTGGCGGAGGTTCCAATAAAGGTCTCAAAACCGGAGATCACGGTTCATGGCGGGCGCCATCATAACCTCAAGAATCTTTCGCTAAGCCTGCCGCACGAAAAGTTGATCGTTGTGACCGGTTTGAGCGGATCCGGAAAATCGACGCTCGCGTTCGATATCCTCTTTGCGGAAGGTCAACGCCGATTCCTCGACAGCATGTCGACCTACGCCCGGCAATTCGTGGAACAACTTGAGCGCCCGGATGTCGACCATGTCGCCGGAATCCCGCCGAGCGTGGCGATTGAACAGCGACTCACACAAGGAGGCGGCAAATCTACTGTCGCCACGCTGACAGAGGTCTATCATTTCCTGCGGCTGCTCTTTGCGAAGCTGGGCGTTCAATATTGTCCGCGGTGCAAGATCCCGGTCACGAAACAGAGCACCGCGGCGATTCTCAAACAGGTGCGCGAAATTACCGCGCGCACGCCCGCCACGCTGACTGCACCACTGGTAAAAGCGCGAAAGGGATACCACAAAGAAGTCGCGACCTGGGCGAAACGCGAAGGTTACCGGCATCTGTTCATCGACGGGAAAAAGTATGACGTCGACGAATTCCCGTCGCTTGAGCGCTACCGGGAACACACGATCGACGTCGTGATCGCCGAATTGCGAGGTTCGAACGACGACCGGCTGAGTGATCTCTTAAAGACTGCATTGCGAACCGGGAACGGGTCTGCCTTCCTGCTGCCTGCGAAGGCGGCCCCGGCATCGCGCCGGCGATTCGCGAACAACGGGCAAAAACAGGATGAGGTGCGGGTAGTATTGAGCAGCGAAATGACCTGCCCGACCTGCGGCGATTCATTCGAAGAATTGGATCCGCGCCTCTTTTCGTTCAATTCACCGCACGGCTGGTGCCGGGAATGTAACGGATTCGGTTACATAATGCCGTTCAGCGCTGACGACGAAGATGCTGAATCAAAATTGGCAGCCGAGTTGATCGCTGAGCGTAAGAGCGATTCCGTCGACCTCGACACTATCGAACAGTGTCCGGAATGCCGCGGTGCGCGCCTGAATCCGATTGCACGGGCGGTACAGGTGCAGGGCTACACGATCGACCAAGTGACTGCGGCTCCGATCAACCGGGCTCTGTCGCTCGTGAGCAGCTTGAAGTTCACAGGGACCAAACGGGGAATTGCAGCAGATATTCTGGCAGAAATCAGGCAACGCCTTTTGTTCATGCAACGAGTCGGCCTGGAGTATTTGACCCTGGACCGATCGGCAAAGACGCTCAGCGGCGGCGAGTCGCAACGGATTCGTCTTGCAGCTCAACTTGGTTCGAATCTGCGCGGCGTCCTCTACGTGCTCGACGAACCCTCAATCGGCCTGCATCCGCGGGACAACGAGCGGCTTCTCGAAACGTTGACCGCGCTCAAGGACAAAGGGAACACGGTTGTCGTTGTCGAGCATGACGAAGAGACGATGCGACGGGCGGATCTAATCGTTGACCTCGGACCGGGAGCGGGCCGCAAAGGTGGCCACCTGGTTGCGCTGGGTCCACTCAAAACGATTCTGAAAAACAATGATTCCGTGACCGCTAAATACCTCGCGACACCGATTGCGCACCCGATGCGCGGGTCCTGGCGATCGCTCGAGAACGTGAACTGGTTCGAAATCCAGGGCGCGCATGTGAATAACCTTAAAAACGTCGATGTCCGGTTCCCGGTCGGCCGTCTGTCTGTCATCACCGGTGTATCGGGTTCTGGCAAAAGCACTTTGCTGCGATCGGTTCTATTGCCGGCCGTCCGAACGCTCCTGGAGAACAGGCGAAGGAAAGCAGCCGCGAAGCAGCCGGGCTGGACTGATGTCGCAGGTATAGACCAGTTCGGCGCGGTGTACGAAGTGGACCAGTCGCCGATCGGCAAAACATCGAGGTCAATCCCGGCAACATACGTCAAGATTTTTGATGATATCCGCGCACTGTTTGCGCAGCTCCCGGAATCCAGGATTCGCGGCTACAATCCTAGCCGGTTCTCATTCAACACGGAAGGAGGCCGCTGCGAAATTTGCGCCGGGCAGGGCGTCATCAAGCTGGAAATGAATTTTCTTCCGCCGAGTTATATCCCTTGCGAAGCGTGCAGCGGAAAACGGTTTAATCCGCAAACGCTCGAGGTCCAGTTCAACGGCAAAAGCATTGGCGATCTGCTCGAACTCACGATCGAGGAAGCCTCCGAATTTTTCCGGGCGCAGCCGCGAATTCACAAGCCGCTCGAGCTCATAGTCGAAACTGGGCTTGGTTACCTGCAACTTGGACAACCTAGCCCAACCCTGAGCGGTGGGGAGGCCCAGCGTCTAAAACTTGTCAGCGAATTAAAGACCGGCGTGTCCAAAGGACTAACCGACCGTATACGCCGGAACCTGACACCAAAGAGCACGCTTTATCTGCTCGAAGAACCGACAATTGGATTGCACATGGCCGACGTGGAGCTCCTCGTTCAGGTCTTGCACCGTCTCGTCGACGACGGGAACACCGTGATCCTCATCGAGCACAATCTGGATGTCATCGCCGAAGCCGACTACATCGTCGATATCGGTCCGGAGGCCGGGGCCGGTGGCGGTGAAGTGGTGGCAGCCGGGCCGCCGGACGAGATCGCCCGGCACAAACAAAGCCGGACCGCACCGTTTCTTCGAAAAATACTCAAAACGCGAGCGAAACGCCCGAGAGCGGCAGAGCCTGCGCCGTTTGCCCCAGAGGCAGACGGGGAAAACAGACGTTAGGCGTTAAGGTAAGCAGAAGGCCGGCCTTGCCCCTCCGGGGGAAAACCGGCGGCCTGTTCTCTCAACGCGCATGGGCAGCTGCGACGTTAGTGTGCGCTAACCAGCGGTAATCTGTCCTGCAACTCGCCCAGATGCCCGATTGGTGCGCTGCATGCCATGAGGGACGCTCAGCGACCGGTCATTTTCTCCAGCTTTTCTGGGAACCGAGCCCCTACTACCGTCATCTTTGAGGCGGCCCTATCGATCTCACGGAGATCGTCTAAGGTGAGTTCAGAGCAGCTGTTCCGGATACCGGGCTCCTTGCGCACCCGGATGGCCCTGAAACATTAGGTATATGCTTATGGGTCACGCTCTCGCGTGACCGCGACGGCAACCTGGTAGGGTCACGCTCTCGCGTGACCGCGATGGCAACCTGGTAGGGTCACGCTCTCGCGTGACCGCGATGGCAACCTGGTAGGGTCACGCTCTCGCGTGACCGCGACGGCAACCTGGATCGGGTTGAGTCACGGTGCGCAATCGCCGTGACCCGATCCTGCCTTGACTCCACTCCGGTCACGCGGGAGTGCTCGGTCACGCGGGAGCATGACCCTACCGTGTGCTCGTTGTGGTCGTCGCGGCTATAGTGACAGCTGCAACGACATCATCGACCGGTATTGAGTCCATTGTTCCTGCAGGGGCGCGAATCACGCGCACGTGAATTCCAAGGGGCGCCCAGACGTCGGGATTGGTGGGCCCGAACAACGCAACTGTCGGGACACCAACCGCAGCGGCGAGATGAGAAATACCGGTATCATGCCCGACAAATACAGTGCAGGCACTCAAAGCCAGGGAAAGCTCCGCAAGATCCGTGTTCAAAAGGGTCGTGACCCGCGGGGATTGGTAACACGCAATGAATTCCTCAACGACGGCTTCGTCCGCCTCCCCTCCGATCAGAAGGAATTCGTTGAACCGGCCCTCGCACTGCTGAATGAGCTCGGTCCAGCGATCGACCGGCCAATTCTTTTGCGCAGAACCGCTTCCGGGATGAAATGCAAGTCGTGATGAATAACCTGGTGAGGGCTCGATCGCCAGTGCAGGAACCGGATCACGCAATGCAAGCCCGAGCGGTTCCAGGACGCTGGCAAGGTGATGCACTACGTGCGTCTCGGTTGATGGTTGCTTTGGACCGCCGACCACCGTCCTGATACCGGCCGCAATCAAATTCCGGGTGATCACAGAATCCGGGTCAGCGAAAAAATTCACTGCAAGATCGAACCGGCTCAGGCGGTCGCGCAGCGCCTCCGGCAATTCATTTGCCGCAAAAAGCGGCGCGAATTCGATCGAATCTACACGCTCGACTCGATCGACGTATTCAGGCATTGCAAGCCGCGCCTGCGGAAGAACACCAAGCAATTCGATCTCCGCATCTGAAAACGCCTTTCGGATTTCCCGCAACACCGGCAGCGTCAAAATCAAATCCCCGAGCGCACCGCCGCGGAGACCAAGTATCTTGGAGATCGGATATATACGGCCGCTTAGTGAGATTGTTCCAGACCCGGCATCGAACCCAACTGTCCAGTCTTTTCCCAATCCGTCGGCTGGTTCCACGGTATCGAGCTTTCCGGTTTGCCGAATTGAGGCTTCTGGTTCGTCTCGGTGGAGGTGTCCGTGCTAGCGCACCCAATAAGCAAGAAGGCCGAGCCCAGGACTAAGATCAATTTATTCATTTCGTGGCGAGTAAAACTGAATCTCCTACAGCAACTTTCGAAAGGTTATCGGGCGAAGCGACAACAAATTCCGCAGTGCAACTATTCAGCTCAGCCGACACGACGCGCAACTGAGTTAGTTCTTCGCCATTGCGTACCACAGTAAGCCGGGAGTTTGTCGCCACCCCCGCGTCAGTGCCAAGACTGACCGTTAACGCTTTCGCCTCCTGATTGATTGAAAGAATACTTCCCTCGGGAGGAACAGGAGGTTTCGTGCTGTTTTCCTTGTTGCCGGCGATCCGAAATTGATTGAGCTGATCTTCCACATCGATCAACCGGCGAGCTAGCGCTTGCCGGTCCTCTTCCGCCCGCTGTTTCTGGTCGAGATTTCTGCCGGCTTCCGTCAGTGCGGCTGTCAACGCCTTGTTTTCGCTATCGCGGGCGGTGAGCTGTTCCGTGACCTGATTAAGCTTCCCCTTCGTAGCGTTCAGTTCGGCCGTGTGCGCATCGCGCTCCTGCTGCGTCAGCCGTTCCTGAGTCGAGAGGCGGTCTGCGGTCTGTTTCAGCTTTTGCTGGAGATCGTTCAATTGCTCGCTCGCCTGGGCGCTCTCCGATCGAGCATCACCCAGTTCGTCACTCAACCGGGTTAGCTTGGCCCGGTTCATAAAACCGAGCACGGCAGCACCCAATGCGCATAAAATCGAGAAGACTAACAAAAACCTGACCATGGCTCGATCATCGACATATATTTGTGTTTTGCATGAACTCCCGGCAAACGCGCTGGATCGGACCGGTTACAAGAAAAAACCGAAAAGCCGAAACGCACAACCCAAAATCGCACGATGCCGGCTCTCGGCGACGTTCAACGTCCGAGAAAAAGAAAGCCGTTGCCCTCTTTCGCCAACTAGTCCATTGAAGTAGAACCGTCAGGGGCTATGGATCGTTGACTTACGAACCCCGCCAGGGCAGGAATGCAGCAACGGTAGTATGCTTTGCGTTGCCGTAGTTCTCTGACGGCCCCTTTTTTTTTCAGGAGAGGAATTCACGGGGAAAGGCAAAAGTAAAAAGGCAAAAGGCAAAACGAATGGGAACAGTGCTCCTACGAGTACGAGAGCTTCTTGGCCTTTAATTTTGCCTTTTGCCTTTTTACTTCTGACTTTCACCAGACATACTCGCCCGTTTTACCGTCGCGGCTCAGAAACTGGCCATTATGCGCGGGCCCGAGTTTCTCTATCGTCGCAGCAAGGGATCGCGCGGATTCTTGCGGCGATAGTGGCGCAGCCTGGCCTCCCATATCGGTGCGGACCCAACCCGGTGAAATCGCAACCACCGTCACCCCTTTCTGTCCGAGTTCGACCGCCATTGATCGCGTTAACATATTCAACGCAGCTTTGGAGATTGCGTACGGGTAATAGTCGTATCCTTCTCGGTCCGAAATCGAACCGAGACCGGATGAGACATTGACGATCCGCGGCCGGTCGCTCTCTATCAGCATCGGATAAAATGCTTGGATCACGCGCGCCTGACCGAGCACGTTCGTGTCGAATGCTTTCGAAAAAAGGCTCAAATCGATCTGCAAAATCGATTCGTCCCCCTTTTCCGGCATGATTGCACCGTTATTGACGATCACATCCAATTTGCTTCGACGTTTGCGTACTTCTTCCGCAACCGATCGCAAGGTTTGTTCATTCGCGAGGTCACATCTGATCAGGTCAATCGCGTCCGGCCGTTCTCTTGCGAGTTGCTTGAGGTCAATGGCGGCTTCCGGGTTCCTGCAGCCGGCAATCACGACCACTTTCCCGCTGGCAATCAATTCCCGTGTGAGCGCCAATCCGATTCCACGGTTTGCACCGGTTACAAGATAAATTTCCATCATTCGTAAATCGCTCACCAAGAATAGAGCCTGTTAGCAATAACGCCGCTTGAATTTCGTCGCGCCGTTCGATTACCTAGTCTCCTGTCCCCGCAATAACATGGCTTTCGTTGTGATCAGAATAGTCCGTCGGCAATGTATTTCGGGGAGAGGATACTAGCAGCAGACAGCTTTGGAAGCATCGATTTCCATTCTATCCGGACTGCCGCCACGCTCCGAACTGTTGCGGAGCGACAGCATCGTCATCGGGCGGGCGACGGAAGTCGATCTCCTCCTGAGTCATCCCGAAGTATCGCGGCGCCATTGCCGGATATTCTTCGAGAAAGGTTCCTGGTTCGTTGAAGACCTCGGCAGCCAGCGTGGCACCGTGGTAAACGGAGGCGTAATCCGAAGCCCAACCGAGCTCAAATCCGGGGACCAGATCCAGATTGGTCCCGTCACGGTCGGTTTTGGCTCAGGCACCTCGGATTCGGTCCCGGTTCCTGCCGCTACGGGGCCGGTCAATCCGGTTGGAGCAGTGTTGTTAAAAGGGACGCCTGCTTCGGAGATTCCGCTCGGATCCCAACTCATTTTCGGACGCGGCGACGAAGTGGACGTGCTCTTGAATGATCCCGTCGTCTCGCGGCGCCACGCGATGGTCGAGACCGGACCGAGCGGTTACCGGCTTCTCGATCTCCACAGCAAATCCGGTTCATTTGTAAACGGACGCCGATTCGATGAACACGATCTTGTGATAGGCGACCAGATACAGCTCGGTCCGTTTTTCTTTGCGTATGACGGCAAGCGTTTGATTCGGCTGCTCCGTCTGTCCGTTGGGCGCATCGTCGCCAGAGGGCTAACGCTCCACGGCGACGTCGGTCCAATATTGAATCACGCCAGCTTCCTTGCGGAGCCTGGCCAGTTCATCGGAATACTCGGGCCAAGCGGCGCAGGCAAAACGACGCTCCTGAACGCTCTCAGCGGCCTGCGGCCGGCAGAGAGCGGGACGGTTCGGTTCGATCGAACCGATCTATACAAGAACCTCAGTCAACTACGCTCTGTGTTCGGATATGTGCCGCAGGACGATATTGTTCACGCGGACCTTACTGTCACGGAAGCCCTCACATTTGCCGCTCGTCTCCGGCTGCCGGCCGGGATTCCCAAGCTTGAAATTGCGAAGCTGGTCAATCATACCATCGTGAGCCTTGGCTTGACCGATCGCGCGCATCTGCGAATCAGCCGGCTGTCGGGCGGACAACGAAAACGGGTCAGTGTCGGTGTCGAACTGCTCAGCCGGCCTTCCATATTATTTCTGGATGAACCGACTTCGGGCCTCGATCCGCTGGCCGAATTCAAATTAATGGAGTTGCTGCGCCGGCTCGCCGATACCGGTTGCACGGTCATCTGCACCACACACGTGATGGAAAACGTCTACCTGATGGACCAGATCGCAGTCGTCGCAAACGGGCGGGTCATATTCCAGGGAGAGCCGGAAGCTGCCAGGACTCGATTCGGTGTCACGCGTCTCGCTTCGCTGTATGACGCTCTGCAGACAATTGATCCGGCCAGCCTCACACCGTTTGAACCGCCTCCGCCGGCTGAACGCGAGCAGGACGCACCCCCGCCGCCGTCCCTCAGAAGGAGCAAACGCTCACTTTCACTGCCGATCCTGTTGCAACGCCAGTTCGCTATTTTCACGGCCGACAGCAAGAATCTGATAATCCTCCTGGCGCAACCGATTATCATCGGGGCGCTCGTTGCCTGGGCGGCGAGCGATGTCCAGCTTGACGATTTCTTCGCCTATATTGCGACGCTCTGGTTCGGGTGCAGTAACTCGGCACAGGAAATCGTCAAGGAACTGCCAATCTATCGCCGGGAACGCCTTGTCGGGCTCAGCCGGTGGAGTTATCTGACCAGCAAGTTCGTCTGGATGGCCGGACTTACGTCGATCCAGTCGCTCCTGATCTATGCGACGATTGCGATCGGAAGGCTCGGTGTCCATGGTGCGTTCCAGTGGCAGTTGATCGGACTAATCCTTCTTGCCTTCGCCGCAACCGGCGTCGGGCTGACGGTCTCTGCTTTCGCTAAGTCCGCAATGCAGGCGGTCATGCTGGTGCCCCTGCTGCTGATCCCGCAAATACTGTTTTCGGGGTTCACCGTGCCCGCCAAAGATATGCCGCCGCCGGTACTGGCATTGAGTGAGGTCATGCCTAGTTTTGCTTCCCAGAGAATTTCGGATGTTAGCGTTTTACTCGATCAGAAAATCTCCGGCGACCTAATCCGCAATTATCCAACCGCCTATTTCAACATTAACGATTGGTACCGATTGAGGACCGGCGAACGAATCGCAAGCGGATCGATTTACACCGAATCGCGACCGCTCTGGGTCGCCTGTTTAACGCTTCTGTTATGGACCATCGGCGGCTTCATCTGTTCCTACTGGCTGCTCAGCCGCAAGGAACGCGCCTAGGAACTCAAACCATCCTCGCAAGGTCCGGCTCAGATCCTCACAAATCGCACACAAGCTCCGCCCATCTGTTCTCCGGGTCTTGCGACGAATCGTGTCTTTGAGTTTGTCCATGCTTTTCTTGCGCGGCCATTTCATTCCCCGTTCAAAATGATAGCCCAGAAAGTCGAACCCTCCGGCTCGACTGGCGTCTACCAGCCGTGTTTTGATCGGGTGCAGAGTCAGGCCGTTTTCTTCCACCCAGCGGCGAACTTGCTCTAAGGCCTCTTGGGCTTGTTCCTGGCTGCGGCACAGCACGATGAAGTCATCGGCATAGCGCACCATTTCAAAGCCATTTCGGGCCATCTGCCAATCCAGTCCGTCCAGGTAGATATTTGATAACAATGGACTAACCACTGCTCCTTGCGGGGTCCCTTGTTCGGTCGGCTTGCCATCCTTTAGCGCTGTCCATTACCCCTGCATGGAGCATCTGTTCCACCAGATCCAACACTCTTCCGTCCGCAATTTTCTCCCTGATGCGATCCATCAGTCTTTCCTGCGGTATGGTGTCAAAGTAGGACTTTAGGTCCGCATCTACCACCCAGTGATGTCCGCCCTTGAGCAGTTCATCGACTCGGCGCAGTGCATCCTTACATCCTTTGCCAGGACGGAACCCGTAGCTCTGGGGCGCAAAATCGCGTTCAAAGATCGGCTCGATGACTTGGAGCAGTGCTCCTTGCACGATTCGATCTCTCAGAGTGGGTACTCCTAACGGACGCTTTTCCTTACTCCCTGCCTTGGGTATCCAGACCCGCTTGACTGCCTGCGGTTGGTATTGATTGCTTCGCAGCTCCTGCTCCAGCTTCGCTATTGTTTGGTCTTTGTGTACTTCAATTTGTCGCGCGCTTTGTTTGTCGATTCCCGCGCTTCCGCCTTTGACTACTACCTTCTCTAGCGAGAGTCCAAGATTCTTCGGACTCCAGACCTTATCGATCAACCTAAACCATTTTCCTCCTTCAATCCCCGTTTCCAGGGTTGCCAACATGCGCTCCGTCCAGACGACCGATTCTACCCATGCCCATCGGGCACGGATCTCTCCATCTTGTGGAGCCCTTTCGGGCACTGCCGACGGTGTTTGTTCCGCTCGTCTGTCCTTCACGCTTCCACCTTCCTGCCTTCCTTTGCTCCACGGGCATTACCCCGTTTCTTCGCTCTTACGAAGGCTCTGTCACCTTTCGGGCACGGTTCTTCGGACCCTCTGCCGGTCATGAACGCCGTTCCTTTCCCGAATAGCGATCCCTGATTCATGTCGCTCCAACTTCCTGCCATTCTATCACCACCCACCCCATGCATTCCTTCTCCTGCGCTCACTGTCTCGCCGCTGGAAGAGGTCGCCGAAGTTGCCTTGCCCTTCACAGGTCGGCGTCCGGTTCTAGGCTTCGCTTTTCCTACGCAAGCTCGCCAATGCATCAGGCCGTATCGTGTTCAACATTGTTTTATTTATGGACTGGCAGTTCGTCTCCGTTGCCTGAACCAGGGCAAGCCCGCCCGAATCCTGCAATCCGTAGACTCGCACTCCCTGGCTTTTTCCTTTTAGTTGGAATTCGCCAAAATCGACAAATTCGAATCCGGTGGGAAGAACCGTCACGAAATCCTGCGACAAAACGAGATTTTGATTCAGTTCCTTCATCACGCCTTCAAGCCGGAAAGCGGTATTCACTGTGTCACCGATAATCGTCGCGTCGCGCATTGCCACCTGGCCGATGTTGCTGCTTGTCACCCGGCCAAAATGAACAGCGATCCCAACGCGAAACGGAGTCTCGGTCCCGGGCCAGGTGCGGTTGGCGGCGAGTTGCAGGATGGTCAGCGCAACATCGAGACAGACCGCGCTCTCTGTTCCCTGCTGATCTCGTGCCGGCCAGTAGGCCAGGACGGCGTCCCCGATGTATTTATCGATAATTCCTCCCGCCGACTGCACTGCGTTGCCGACGTCGCGAAACCAATTCCCCAATATTTGTGCAAGCTCCCGTTCGCCCAATTTTTCGGACATCGAACTAAACCCTCGGATATCGCAAACGAGAATTGCGACCGAGAGGACAGCTTGATGGCCTTCCATACTTGCCGCGGCGAGTGTCGCATCGACATGGTCTGCGGGGTCATCGTCCGGAGTCTGGTCGAACACGAGTTCGTAATTCGCAATACGCACCTTTGCGCCCGGTTCAAGAGTGATCGGCATCACGACACGTTGATCGTTTACGAACGTTCCGTTGCGGCTACCGAGATCCATGATCTGGTACTGGTACCCGTTATGGCATCGAACAATTGCGTGCTGGCGGGAAACATGGTTCCCCTGCAAGCGGATAGTATTGTCTCCAGTCCGACCGATGGTGGCGGTGTTATTAACTTCACTTTCGAATGGTTCTCCTCCGGGAGAAGTAACACGAAACTTCGCAGGCATTTCCAGTCGCTATGATGCCACGCCGGTCAATTGTTTGCCAGCCACAATCTCGCCAAGGTCAATCGTCGCACCCTGTGCGAGCCGGCACGAGGCTCTACTGGAGATGGCCTAAACACGCACCCGGTACGATAGAATTCTATTGACGTGCCTATCGTAATCCCCTAAGCTGCGCGAGCAATTCCATCAAGAGTGGCGGAGGGACTGGCCCTGCGATGCCACGGCAACCGGTTCTACTTAAATGTAGGACGACCAGGTGCCAATTCCAGGTCCGAGGATTTATTCTCGGGCGAAGATGGAGAGCGCAGATCTCGTAACTTGCGCGACTCTTGGTGGGATGCAGTCAGATTAATATGCCCGCCTTGATTTATGGATAAATCGCGATTCTTTTCGCACCTTCGTTGTCGGGAGTGTGGCCGACACTACCAAAAGGAAGCTGTTCACGTCTGCGAATTTGATTTCGGACCGCTTGAAGCAGCCTACGACTACGACGCAATCGGCAAATTGTTAACGCGGGATCTAATCCTTTCGCGCCCGCAATCAATGTGGCGATACCGGGAGTTGCTCCCGATCGAAAACGAGCCGACCGTCGGACTTCAGACCGGGTTTACCCCGCTGATTCGCGCACGTCGCCTCGCCGAGCGGTTCGGCGTCGACGAACTCTACATCAAGAACGACACCGTCAATTACCCGACACTTTCGTTCAAGGACCGCGTTGTTTCCGTCGCGCTCAGCCGAGCTAAAGAGCTCGGCATCGACACCGTGGCTTGCGCTTCGACCGGCAACCTAGCAAACTCAGTCGCTGCCAACGCCGCCGCAGCCGGCTTCCAAAGCTTCGTCTTGATACCGGCGGACCTTGAGCCGAGCAAGATTCTCGGGTCGCTGATTTTTGGCGCCAACGTGATCGGCATTCAAGGGGCATACGACCAAGTGAACCGGCTTTGCTCCGAAATCGCCGGGAAATACCAATGGGGTTTCGTAAACGTCAATCTTCGTCCCTACTACGCCGAAGGCTCGAAAACGATGGGATTTGAGATCATCGAACAACTTGGCTGGCGACTGCCACGTCACACCGTCGTACCAATGGCCAGCGGCTCACTTCTCACAAAGATCCGCAAATCTTTCAACGAATTTTCCAAGCTCGGCCTTGCGGAGCCGGGAGAATCCAGCATTTACGGCGCCCAGGCCTCCGGATGCTCGCCGATCACCGCAGCAATCAAGAACGACACGGAGGTTGTGCACCCAGTTCCGAAACCGCATACGATTGCCAAATCGCTCTCCATCGGCACGCCCGCCGACGGTTATTATGCGATTCGGACCATGAAGGAGACGGGCGGCACCGCCGAAGATTGCAGCGACCCGGAAATTATCGACGCAATCAAACTACTGGCTGAAACCGAAGGCATATTCACTGAAACCGCGGGTGGAGTCACCGTGGCGTGTGCGCAGAAATTGATTGAAAGCGGACGTATCCCGAGACATGAGAGCATTGTCCTCTGTGTGACCGGGCACGGCCTGAAGACTCAGGAAGCCGTTATCGACAAGGTAGGCAGCGCAAAGCTCATCCGGCCGACGATGAAAGAATTCGAGTCCCTCCTCGAACAACCAATCCAAACACATTAAGCATATGGCAATTCCCGTTCGTATCCCCACCCCGTTAAGAAAATTAACTCAGAATCAGGAGATCGTTGAAGCCGATGGTGCAACGATACGCGAAGTGATCGATAGTCTCGATCGCAACTACCCCGGTTTGAAAGAGCGTATCTGCGACGACCAGGATCATATTCGCCGGTTTGTTAACGTATTCCTGAATGACGAAGATGTACGCTTTCTGAAAGAATCCGAGACCCCAGTCGCTTTGGGCGACGAAGTCAGTATCGTTCCGGCGATCGCAGGCGGTTAGCCGCCGCGCAGCGCAGCACCGTTCCGGGTCCGAGTTCCACGTCCCACGTGCGATCGCCAATCGTCCGCGAACTGAGCTTGCCCAACGAAGCCTGGCGAAGTTGGGTATTCGATCGCTAATCGCAGCTCAACCTCGTAACCGTACTCGTTCTCCCCATAGATTCCCGGGCCACTTCGTTGTAGGCGACCACGAGTACGACGAGCTCTGGAGTTTGGACATTTCGAAAGGTCACGCCGCCGCTTGACCGGTGTGACGTCATGGTAGGGTCACGCTCCCGCGTGACCGTGTGGCGATACCCCAAAGTCCTACGCCCAGAACCACGATTTCAACACCTGGCCTCGGCAGGGTCAGTCGCACACCCTTTTTACAAGACCCGCCCGGATTCGCTGTGGGAAGGAGTTGTACCCAAAACACACTGAAAATATGAATTAAGTCAACGCGTGGTTTCGAAGGATCGACTGGCAACGTTGATCAAGTCTGCTTTTGGGGTATCGCCACACGGTCACGCGGGAGCGTGACCCTACCATGACGCCACACGGTCACGCAGGAGCGTGACCCAAGCACGGCTACGCCGAGCTGTGCCTCTTTGGCAGCACCAGGTGAAAAGTCGTGCCTTTTCCAGCTTCGCTTTCGAGCCAGATCCGCCCGCCGTGAGCATCCACGGTCGACTTGGCAATCGCCATGCCGAGTCCTGTTCCATGGCTCTTGCCACTCGTCACAAACGGCTCGAAAATGCGGCTTCTTACCGATTCCTCGATCCCCGGACCGTCATCGGAAATCGATACCTGCAACTCCGACCCGGCTTCGCGAACACAGATTGTAATCGTCCCCTTTTCGCCAATCGCTTCCTTCGCATTTTTGATAATATTAGCCAGACAACGAGTAATCCTGACCTCATCCAGCATGAGCGATTGGACGTCGGCGACCTCCAATACAATACGAATGCCGGTGCTGCGGACTTCATTCAATATTTCGGCATCCAGCAATTGCATCAACTGCCGCACCGACGTCTCACCCGGTTTGATGTTGACCTTCCCGCGCGCAAATCCGAGCAACTCTTCGGTCATCTCAACAATTCGAACAGCCGAAGAGTGAATAATCTCAGCTAACTGCCGCACCGCATCGGTTGGCGCCCGCTTTTCCAGGTAGTCGGCTGACGACAAAATTGCAGAGATCGGGTTCTTGAGATCGTGGACGATTGAACTCACCATGCTGCCAAGCACTGTCAGACGCTCATTTTGCAAGAGTTGTTCGATGTAGCGTGCGTTCGTGTCACGCAGGCGTTCAACCATAACCCGGTTAAACGTTAAGGTGAGCGTATCCGGAGCAGTGCGCATGAGCTCGGCGAACGTCTCGTGGTCGATTTCGCCGAGCAACGTCGGCTCGAGCGCGATAGCTCGAGCAGATCTTTTCCCGTGATCGATGACCGATAACTCCCCAAAAAAATCATTCGGTTCGATGGTCGCGAGCGTTTCCTGCAAACCCCGCCGACCGGTCTTGGAGATTTGTACGCGGCCACGCCCGACGAGCATTAGTGTCGACCCGGGAGCACCTTCATCAAAGATCAGGTCACCCGCTTGATATTCCGTTTCACGGATTTCCACCGAACGAAGCAGCTCTTGCCCCAGGCGGTCAAAGAGCCGGTTTGTACGAAATACTCCGTTCATGGCTGGGAAAGCTAACTCCGACGATTCCACTCTGCAGCACCGTACTTTTCTTTTACAATGCAGTTTGCGTATTCAACGATCTTGTTTGAGAGAACATCGGCGTTGGGTCGGTCACACAACTCGCGCGCAAACATCATTTCAAACTGCGGCGGAATTTCGATACGTTGAATGCTCCCCTGCAATAGCAGTCCTTTGCGATTGCGGCGAATCGCCGCACCCGCGATTTTCCCGTTCTCGACTTTCAAATCGTATCGGACAGCCTTGTCAAAACAGGTCTGGCAATCGCTCGGCTCACTCGATTGCGCGACTTCGACAGGAAATCCTGTTTCCTTAAACACCTTTGCGATCGCGTCGTGAACGAGACGATAGAAATAGGTCGCCGCGGGAATTTGCCGGCCACCGGGCCAAACGAGTGAATAGGTCAGATCCAGGCCATGCTCCACAATACCGCCGCCGGTCCAGCGACGAACCAGATCCCGTTGGCCAAACCGCTGATTCACCTCGCTCCAAGCCGTGAAATATCCGAACGAAACTGAGGGACGTGACCATCGGTAAAAACGGAGCACCGGGCTCTCTGCAGTCAGGAACAACGCCTCGTCGATTGCCATGTTTTCCGCTGCGAGTTTCGGTATCCGGTCTTGAATCAGGCGCAGTACTTCAAATTTCATACGACTCTTTCCGGTGTCGCGATCGGAACCGCAACATGCCGCCGGAACCGCCGGCAGAAAACAATCATGATCCAACCGCACAACCCGATTCCCGCGATGGTCCAGTAGCCCGACCGCGCGCCGCTCGTGGCAACCTGCCGCGTGACGACGGCAATCAGAACCGCTCGCAATAGTCGTTCAAGGGCGCTGTAGAACAAGTTCACACGGCCCATCAATTCATTGGGAACGGTTTCGAGTGCAACGGTGCTTCGGGCCACTCTGGACCCCGCGTTACCCCATCCCTGCAAAACGAGCGACCCGAGAAAAACTGCGACAGCGGGATAAACCGGGTTCACCGCCGCCGCCAGCGTGTAGCAGCCCACCGTGAGCAGCAGCGTGCGCATCAGACCGATTTTTCCACTTAACCAGGGGATTGTTAGACCGGCAAGAACTGCGCCAAACGAATAGGAAGCCTCTGCAAACCCGAACGCAACGGGACCGGCATGTAACGCATTATTGATGAATATAGGTGTCAAATAGACGCATACCATTACTCCAAGAAACGGCAGGAAACTTCCCAGTAAAACGAACGATAACCTCGGCCGCTTCCGCAGATAGCTAAAACCCTCTAGCATTAGGTTCCACGCCGACCCGATATTTGCCTCCAGTTTCGGGTTTTGGCTGTATGGAACCCGCGACATGACCAAAAAAGCCGCAATATATGCGCAGCAATCGATCATCAGGATCGCCGCCAACGGGACTCGGTTGATTAGAAACGTCGCCAAACCGCCGGCGATCATTGCCCCGCTTTGCCATTGCACCTCGATCGCACCGCTCAACGCTCTGTATTGGTCCTTGGACAGAACTTCCTGGTTGAACGCAAATTGTGCAGGGTAGTAGACACTCACGCCCAGGGATCCAAAGCTCATCGACATCACCAGATGCCAGATCTCGACACGGCCTCGCAAAAGGATCATCGCGATGACAAAGAGATTCGTGGCCAGCGCAAAAACGTAGTAAACGAGCAATACTTTCTTTCGAGAATTCCGGTCAATCGCCTTCCCGAAAAACGGGAGGAGCAGAAAAATCAGCAATGTTAACGCTGCACTCGACAACCCATAGATCGCATCTCCATTAGCCTGATGGATCAAAAGCCACGGCACGGCGAGCCACGTGATCCCGCTGCCGACAACGAGCAGAAAGTTCGCGATCAGAATCAATCGAGCCTTAGGGTCAAGCCACAGGTTCACTGTCTCTCCGGAAGCACGTAGCGATGAACTTTGCAAATCGCAGTAGAAACGTTGCTTTCCCCTCCACCCTCCGCTAGCTTCGGGTTTTCTATGGCTAAGGTTGTTCTCGGCAAAGGTCTCGGCGCGCTGATCACTAACAATAAGCCGGCCTTGATCGCCATCGAACCTTCGGAGCGCGTTGAACAGGTCGCGCTGACCGATATCGTCCCGAGCCCGTTGCAGCCCAGAAAAGCCTTTCACTCCGAGCAACTCCAGGAACTAGTCGAGTCAATCCGGGAACACGGAATCATCCAGCCGCTCATCGTCCGCAAGGTGAGCGGTAAATGTGAACTGATCGCCGGTGAAAGACGCTGGCGCGCAGCCACGCAACTTGGGTTGAGTGAAGCCCCGGTAATCGTTCGTGAGGCTTCCGACCGGGATGTGCTCGAGCTGGCACTGATCGAGAACCTCCAACGCGAAGATCTTAATCCGATCGAAGAAGCAAACGCCTACCGCAGGCTCGCAGAGGAATTTTCGTTGCGCCAGGAGGATATCGCACAACGTGTCGGCAAGAGCCGCTCGGTCGTCGGCAACTCGCTACGTTTGCTCGATCTCCATTCCCAGGTTCAGTCGTATGTCGCTCAAGGGCGCTTGACTGTCGGCCACGCCAAGGTGCTGCTTGCGCTCCAGAACCAGGACGAACAACTCGTCGTCGCCGAACAGTCAATCCGGCAAGCCGCGACCGTCCGGATGATAGAGCGCCTAGTTGCCTCGCAACTGGCCCGCCAGGGGCTCGTGAAAAGCGGAAAAACCGGTGCGCGACCAAGCCAAGTGGATTCCGTGGTCGTTCATAATGCCGTCACGGATCTTGAAAGCCATCTCAGAAACAAGCTTGCGACCCATGTCGCAATTCATCACGGAGACAAAAAGGGACGGATCGAGATCGAATATTACGGGAACGACGATCTCGAACGGATTCTTTCATTATTGGGAGTATCGCCTTCGTGAGACGTCCAGTCGTTTGCGGACATAGACGCGTGCAACAACCAAAAGCAAGAACTTTGCGTCAGGTATCCGGTGCGCTCTGGATCCTTGGCCTGTTGCTGTTCGCATCGAGTTCAAGCTTGGCTCAGGCACCGACTGATTCTCAAAAACCTGGTGTCAGTCCCAGTACGCCAAAGGTCGCAACCGCTCTGCAGCAGACCCGGATCTGGGCCGCATTTGACGCCGGCCAAGCGCTCGCGGAAGCCAAAATCATCACCGATTTCGGGCCAAGACCATCCGGGAGCGACGCAAATAAGCAGGTCCGCAAGCATATCGCCGACCGGTTGACCGCGCTCGGCTGGCAAACTACCGAGCAGCGCCTCGTTGAGCATGCGCCGGACGGCCATGAAGTCGAATTCTGCAATTTGAGCGCGCGTTGCACCAAGGCGCAGGCGTTACCCAAAAGAATCCTGATCGGTGCACACTTCGATACACCTCCCGCTCTGGATTTTCGAGACGCAGGCGCCAGCGATGGAGCAGCGAATACTGCAGTCCTGATCGAAATCGCACGGATTCTCACGACCGATCCGAAAATGGCCGGTAATGTCGAACTTCTTTTCATCGACGGCGACGCACCGTTTCGCGAACTGAATTTGAACGACGGCCTGTTCGGGAGCCGCTACTACGCGCAGATGTTGCACGTAAGCGAGCACGCCGCCGATATTCAAGCCGCTGTTCTAGTGGGAAACGCCGGAGGCACATCCCTGAACTATTTGCCGAACAGCACGGAGACCGTGATCGATTCATTCAGGAAAGGAGCAACGGCCATTGGCGTCGCCCTTGAGCCGGCAAATCGGGCGATGTTATCCGATCATGTTCCATTTGCGCAAGCCGGGATTCCGAGTATCACGCTCCTCGACGCCGATTCTCCGTATCTACAAACAGCAGATGACACAGTGGATCGACTTAACGGAGATTCACTTGCGAAAATCGGACGTTTGATCCTCTACTACATTGCCACTGAGACAGCAACCCGATGAGCTCAACTCAAATGCTACTTTACGTCAAACCAGGATGCCCCTGGTGCGACATGGCCGAACATTACCTGCACAAGCACGGCTATGAATACGAGCGAATTGACGTCCGACGCGACCGGGCTGCATTCGATGAATTGAAACGAATATCGAATCAGACCTATACGCCAACCATGGTCATCGGAGACCTTCAGCTTCTTGACTTCGGCCTTGACGAACTTGAAGTATTCCTAAAGGAGCATAACATCCTCCCGTAACCGACCTCGCCCAAAAAATGTTATCTTCCGTTCTCCTAGTCTTTGGAGTCGCCGTTCTGGCCATGGCGTTTCGTTCATTCGATAACCCTATATGCCAGAGATTGTCTATCCTCTGCGTCCTTGGAGTCTCATTCCTGCTCGGCTACCTGCCGACGGGGAACACTCTGGTCGGTCTCGGCGTCGCCGCCCTCTGGATCTTCCTCCCCTGGTTCGAAATACTGACGAAGGTCCGGGCGCTCCGCATGCCGGTCGAACGCGAATTCGAACACAAGAGCCCCCCGGGCCGGGATCTGTTTCCGAACCTGGACGATCTTACGGACGAAATCGAGCAAGAAGGCTTCGACCTCGTCAACGACCTCGGGTGCGACTGGGATGAGCAACGTCAATTTATTCGGTTGTTTCATCGCGCCAGTGACCAGACGCAGGCAGCAGTTTGTCTGGTCGACCAGGGAACTATCGCGTTTTACTACGTCACGTTAATGACACGACCGCGCGACGGCGAAGTCTTCATGACTTGGAACTATCCGTTTTCCTATTCCTTGAAGTTTCTGCCGCAGACTCATATCCAGCGCGTCCGGACGGCCGCCACATTCACCTCAATGTGCGGCGCTCATCAGAATCTGCTTTCACGAAATCACATTTCCGCAGATTCAATCCCGAAGCTCGACCCCCCGCAGATTCAGTTATTACTCCAACAGGATTTGACGGCGCAAATCTGGCACAATGTTCGAGCCGGCTTGTTGGCGCGCGTCGATGCGCAAAGCGTGCGTTACACATGGCGGGGAATGCTCTATCTCTGGTTTAGGTTTCTCTGGGATTTTGTGAGACTTTAGTTCGGAGCGCATTTTTCACGGCCTAATGCGCTTTGGCCCGAAGGGGCAACGCTGGAGTTTGGACATTTTAAGTAGGTCCAAAGTAGCATAGGCGTCTCGCCTGTGTCGGACACCAAGGGTATCGATTGACCGGAGAGCAACCAACGGGTTCTCCGTCACGAAGCTCCTCGGATGAGGAAGACACAGGCGAGACGCCTATGCTACTTTAGACGCTTGGATGAAGAGCCCTTAAATGAACCAGGAGATAAGAGAGGGATTGGTAGGGCCTGTACCCTCACAGGACAACTACGGTGTCCTTATAACAACCGGGTCGGATTCTTTTCGTTTCCGGGCTCTGCCCGGCAAACTTCACATCTCCAACGATTTCAACACCTGGGTCGAATGCGAGCTTTCCTTCGACCGTTAAACTTTTGCAACCGACCAGCGACGGAACACCCCCAGCGATGAGCGGTTCAAATTGATCAACCAATTTATAATTGTCGCTCAATTTAACGACCGGCGGCACGCCATTCCGTTCAGCGCGCAACTCCAGGCGGAAATCCGAATCGAGCTCGTACGCGTCGGACCGTACCGCCAGGAGATCGGAAGTCGTTTTGACGGGCGAAAACCGATTGCGACCGACCTGAATCGCAACGGCTCCTTCAAAGCATTCAATTGCTGCCCCCATCGCGGTCTCGAGTTGATATACCTTCGGCGTCGATTTATCGCGAGGATCGACGGTCTTTTCGTTGCGAATTAGCGGAAGCGGAAGCAATCCTTCACCTCGATCCAGCTCGCGACGCAACGCACTCAAACGGATCCAGAGATTGTTCGTATTGAAATAGCGGTGCCGGTCGATATCCTGAAACATGATTAAATCCTGTTCTTGGCATTGAGCAGACTCCCGCAGAAGCAAGCGTCGATCGCTGTTCCTGCGCGCGAGGTGTCCCCCTTTTCGATCCGCTGACGTCCGCGCAACGACTTCCATCAGGAACGGCGCCTCAGACTTTGCAAAGAACCCCAGCAACCGAAGATCCAGCGTGGCACCAAGGTTATCGGAGTTCGATACAAACAGGAATTCCTTGCCGTCGTTCAGCAGCCGATCCAGCAATCCGGAGCCAAGCAACGATGGATAGATGTCACCGTGCCCTGGCGGACACCATTCGAGCGTTGGATTGTCCGGCCACCTTACCGGTGCCAACGATTTCACTTCAATCTTCGGCACCTTGTTCTGCATCAGTTCCATTTTACCGGGGACCCCGAGCGCCGGGTAGGCGGCGAGCGCCTCTGCAGTGTCCGCGCTGGTACTGAAGCTGTTCATGAACAGCAACCGGAGTCCCGGCCCACCCCTGTCGCGAAGTTGCATAAATTGCCGGGCAATAATGTCCAGAAAAGTGAGTTCGCGCCGCACGCGCAACAGGCTCTTGGCCTTCTCAAGGCCCATGCCAGTGCCAAGACCGCCGTTCAGTTTGAGGACGACGGTTTTGGCCACGAGGTCAGACGCGTCGGTCGGGACCGGCTCAAGATCGATCGAAGGCAAACTTTGAATCGCAGAGATTGCATTTTCGTGGATTAATACGGCCTCGTTGGCGGCAAGTTTGTCGTATTGAAACAGGAATGCGCTCATCGCGGCGGAACTGAGCCCCGCTGCCTCCATTTTGGCCCGAATCTGTCCGCGGTAATCCTCCATGTCGAGCGAGCCCACAAACGGCTTGTTGCTTCTGTCCTGCGCACTCGCCGCGGCCTAGTACCGATAGAACTCCGGTTTGAATGGACCTGCAACTGGAATGCCGAGATAGCTCGCTTGTTTTTCGGTCAGTTCGGTCAGCTTCACACCGAGCTTGGCGAGGTGCAGCCGCGCAACCTTTTCATCCAGCTTTTTCGGCAAAACGTAAACTTTGTTCTCGTACTGCCGATTGTTGGTGAATAATTCGATCTGAGCCATTACCTGGTTCGTGAACGACGCGCTCATCACGAACGAAGGATGCCCCGTCCCGCAGCCGAGGTTCATCAGACGGCCTTCGGCAAGAATCGTGACACGCTTTCCGTCCGGCCACTCCACCTGGTCAACCTGCGGTTTGATGTTGATCCGCTTCAGGCTCTTGTCTTCAAACACACTGGCAACATCGATCTCAAGATCAAAATGTCCGATGTTGGACACTATTGCCTGGTTCTTCATCGAGTCCAGATGTTCGCGCCGGATGATGTCTCTGCACCCGGTTGCGGTGACAAAAATATCGGCTTCGTGAACGACGTCTTCGAGAGTCGCAACCTGGTAACCTTCCATCGCCGCCTGCAGAGCGCAGATAGGATCGATCTCGGTCACAATGACGCGTGCTCCCTGGCCTTTCAGCGATTGCGCACACCCTTTTCCAACATCGCCATACCCGCAGACAACCGCGATCTTGCCTGCAACCATGACGTCCGTTGCTCGCTTCAGTCCGTCGAGCAACGATTCACGACAACCGTACAAGTTGTCGAATTTCGATTTGGTGCACGAATCATTGACGTTAAACGCCGGGCAGCCGAGTTCGCCGCGTTCCATCATCTGGTAGAGGCGGTGTACACCGGTCGTGGTCTCCTCGGACAACCCTCGAATCCCCTTCAACAGATGAGGGTACTTCTGGTGCACGATCGAAGTGAGATCGCCGCCATCGTCGAGGATCATGTTGAGCGGCTGCCCGTCCGGCCACAAGATCGTTTGCTCGATACACCAGTCATATTCTTCCAGTGTCTCGCCTTTCCAAGCAAACACTGGGACATCCTGGGCGGCAAGCGCCGCTGCCGCGTGGTCCTGGGTCGAGAATATATTGCAACTCGACCAGCGAACGGATGCTCCCAATTCAATCAGCGTCTCAATCAAAACCGCTGTTTGAATCGTCATGTGCAGGCACCCGGCAATCCGGGCTCCGGCTAACGGCCGAGAAGTGCCATACTCCGCACGCAAAGCCATTAACCCGGGCATCTCGGTTTCGGCGATCTCGATCTCTTTTCTTCCGAACTCTGCCAACCCAAGGTCGGCGACTTTGTAATCGGCTGCTGATGTTGTGGCAACGGTGCTCATGGATTTTTTTGGACTAACAATGCGATTGGTCAGAGGTGAGTGTCTTTACTAGTTCTAACGGTCAGGAAACAAGTTGCTTGAGTGCGTCCGCCTTGTCGGTGCGCTCCCAGCTCAGAGCGTCCAGATCGTCTTCACGGCCGAAATGGCCGTAGTTGGTTGTTTTCCGGTAAATCGGGCGAAGCAGTTCTAGCTGTTCGATAATGGCCGCCGGTTTGAAGTTAAATACTTCCTGGATCGCTTTTTCGATCCTGGCTTCGTCCACTTTTGCGGTTCCGAATGTGTCGACGGAAATACTGACCGGGTCCGGATGCCCGATGGCGTAGGCAAACTGGACTTCGCATCGGTCCGCCAATCCCGCCGCAACAACGTTCTTGGCGACGTATCTGCCCATGTAGGCGGCTGACCGATCCACTTTCGTTGGATCTTTCCCTGAAAATGCTCCACCGCCGTGGCGGCCCATTCCACCGTAGGTGTCGACGATAATTTTGCGACCGGTCAGACCGGCATCTCCTTCAGGGCCGCCGATCACAAAACGACCGGTTGGGTTGATCAGGTACTGGGTTGAAGAATCAATCCAATCAGCCGGAATCACCCGCTTGATAACCCGCTCAATCACGCTCTCGCGAATCTCTTTATGCTTCACGTCGGCTGCGTGCTGCGTCGAGATAACAACCGTATTCAGACGGATCGGACGATACCCTTCGTATTCGATTGATACCTGTGTTTTCGCATCGGGACGAAGCCAGGGAAGCTCGCCGGATTTGCGCAAACGGGTCAACTCGCGACCGAGCTTATGGCTGAATTGAATCGGAGCAGGCATCAGCTCGGGCGTTTCACGAACTGCAAATCCAAACATCAACCCCTGGTCACCAGCCCCCTGTTCGGCGGTATCCTTCCCTTCGGCGGCTTTGGCGTCGACACCCTGTGCAATGTCGCGCGATTGGCGGCTGAGCGCCTGCACGATTAGGCAGGTATCGGCGTGAAACTGCGAATCTTCATGGATGTACCCGATTTCCCGAATCGCCGCGCGCACCTGAGCCAGGTAGTCGAACTGGGCGTTGGTGGTGATTTCACCAGCGATGACAACAAGATTCCCTTTGGCGAGAGTTTCGCACGCCACGCGACTCTTCGGATCCTGATCCAAGCAAGCATCAAGGATGTAATCAGAGATTGTATCGCAGACTTTGTCTGGATGACCTTCGGCCACAGATTCGGAGGAAAAGATGTAACGACGCGCCATAAAAGAGGAAAAAGATTGACCAGGTTAAGCTTACCCGCGGTACGGGAGAGGAAACAGAAAACGATGAAATTGACCAATCATGATATCCTGATATATAGATAATATCCGAATGCCGTCAACTCTGAATTTTTTGCGCACTCTTTCCGACCCCACTCGGGCTCGCTTGATGAACCTGCTTCAATCCGAAGAGTTATCGGTCGCGGAAATCCAGGAGATCCTCGGCATGGGCCAGTCTCGAATCTCAACCCACCTTGCGCAATTGAAACGTGCAGGGCTTGTCCAGGATCGACGAGTCGGCAAGAACATCTATTACAGCTGGTCCCCGACCGCCCCGATCAAAGAGCCCGAACTCCGAAGCCTGGTCGGGCTCGCCATCGCTGATATGCCGGAGGCGACCACGGATCGGTCAAGCCTTCAGCACGTCATTGCAAAGCGAAAGAATCGGACCCGCGAATATTTCGATAAGCTCGCCGGCAAATTCGGGCGAAGTTATTGCCCGGGCCGCTCATGGCAGGCGCTCGCCTATTTTTTCCTTGCGACGATGCCTCCGATTGATGTCGCGGATCTGGGTGCCGGCGAAGGCACGCTTTCACAAATTCTCGCCAAACGCGCTCGGAAGGTCATCGCCGTCGACTTGTCTGAGCGCATGGTCGAAGTCGGCGCCCAACTCGCCAGGGAACATGGATTCAACAATCTGGAATTTCGTCTCGGCGACCTCGAAGAACCGCCAATCGCGGAAAACTCAATCGACCTTGCGATCTTCAGTCAGGCGCTCCATCACGCGAACAGTCCGCAAAAGGCAATGGCTGCTGCTGGGAAGATTTTGCGTCCTGGGGGTCGGGTTGTGATTCTCGATCTTCTCGCACATGGGTTCGAACCAGCGAGAGACCTGTACGCGGATCTTTGGCTCGGATTCAGTGAAGTGGAACTGGTCCATTTGCTGGAGCAGGCCGCCTTTCGAGAGATCGAGGTACAGGTTGTTTCGAAAGAAATAAATAGTCCGCACTTTCAAACGGTCTTGGCGACCGGGGTGAAGTAAACGAAGCAGCTGCAGTCGACCTGCAACCCTGCATCGGTCGGAGAGCGGAAAAGCGGCTGGCGCCTGCCTGTCGGAATGGATTAGATCAACCGCGTGAAATGGCTACTTTTGCTACTATTCATCCCGTTTCGGCTATACGCCGATGCCGAGTGGAAGACCGTAGAACGACGGGACCTGCCGGTTCGAGGCGCCAAACTCAAAGCATCGGAGCTCCGGATCACGAACGGCGACAGTGACGCGAATATCAGTTTTGTCTATTTTAACTCCGGCGAAGTTGTTCTCGAAACGGTTCCAAATCTCGATAGTCAACTAGCCGGACTGAGGGACATTGTAGAGTCCAAAAGGGCAATCGCCGGAATCAATGGCGGATACTTCGACGAAAATCTAACACCCATCGGGCTGTTGATCAGCAATAACCGTCAGGTCCACGGTTTGCAGAAAGCAAAAATACTTTCCGGCATATTCTACGTGAAACGCGGGCATCCGGCGCTGGTTAGAATACGGGAATTTCCGGGGGTTAACGGAGTCCAGCAAGCGATACAGTGCGGCCCGTTTCTGGTTGATGGTGGCCGTGCCGTTCCTGGCCTCGACAAAGGGCGCGTTGCGGCCAGAACGTTCGTATTCTCTTCCAGTTCCGCTCTCTGGGGATTCGGCATTTGCCGGTCGGTCACTTTGGAGGAAATCGGCCGAATCCTGACTGAAGTGCCGCTTTTTCCAGGCCATCCAATCAGTAGCGCGCTCAACTTCGATGGTGGATCCTCGACGACATTTTACGTGAAAACTGAAAATGGAACGATCTTCTCCGAAGGCAGACCGATCGTAAGCAACTACCTGATTGCAAAGCCAAAAGAGTAGCCTTGCAATTTTGAGGACGAATTGTGGCGATCCATTTTTTTATTGATTCCGAATCGACACTCAAAGAATGTCCCGCGTTTGCTGTACGACATTACTATGAATCTGAAGTTCGCAGTCTGCCTCGGAACGACCCTTCTCGTTCTTAGCGTTTCAACCTTCGCCCTCGATCCGGAAAAGCAGGCCGCTATCGATCGATACAAAGAACCTTTCACCATCTATCTGGCTGCGATCGACGAACTCGGTACGGCACTCGGCTCTGCGAAAACAGACGCGGACGTAATCAAAGCGGCAGACAAGTTCTGTGACGAGGCAAACAAATTTGTCGACGACTTCAACGCGAACAAGGAGCTGTTCGAGAACTCGCCGGTGGTGAAATCCATGGACGACGATGCGGACGCGAAAAAAGCGATGGAAGACTATCTGGAGTCGTTGAAAGCCAAGCTCGAAGATGCACGGCCCGTCTTTGACCACCTCATCAAGGCGTTGAATCGGGATACAAATTCGACTGAGTTTAATCGCGTCCGGGATCGGGTGGCAGCCACATTCCAGCGCCTGCAGTTAATTTACAGCTAACCCTGCAACGATCACCAATGCGATAGGCCCATATGGGGCAATCCCTCTCTCATCTGCTGATTCATTTAGAGGCTGTTCATCCAAGCGTCTAAAGGAGAAGGGTGAACGTTGCCGGCGTCCAAAGTAGCATAGGCGTCTCGCCTGTGTCTTCCTCATCCGAGGAACTTCGTGACGGAGGAACTTCGTGACGGAGAACCCGTTACCTCTCCGGTCAATCGATACCCTTGGTGTCCGACACAGGCGAGACGCCTATGCTACTTTGGACGCCGAGCCCGTCTGCGCAAATCGCGCGGCGCCGTGTCTGTTCCTGCTCATCGAGCACGGGCTCCATTTTGAGGCCTGCCGGCGCCTGTGGCAACGTGATCCAGGAGCGGCACCCTCTGAAAGCCGGGAGATACGGCAGCTCCCAAACAGGAGCGACACGAAACGCGCGCAGGAAAGCGACGTGTAAACCATCCTGGTCATCGTAATGAAACCGATCTTTGAGCACCGAAGGCCGCAACACGTGGAATGTCTCCAGAGATTGCACGAGGCTCAAGTCTCGCACGAGTGTCGCGAACTCGACTTCCACAAACACGGAAATCGTAACCTGGTCGATCCGCGGCGCCACATCCCGGTCACTACCCAGGCGGGTCCGCTCAATCTGTTCGTGGAAAAAGGTTGGAAAAAGGAAGAAGCGGCGGTGCTTGAATTCAAACCCGTTCCGGCCTTCAGCGATCCCTCCTTTCCGGAAAATCACGCTTGTTTCTCCCAGCTCAATCGAAGCGCACACGATCGCCCATTCCTTGAAAGCCGGGACTCCGCCCGGACGTTCGGTCCCCCATTTGTCCGATAAATCGAAAGTCGTCTTGGTTGCCGATTCTGCCATGGAGATTTTTTCTAACACAAGAAGAGACGCTTGTACTGTGGAAAATAAAACTCCGTCTTGGTGGGTGAATGTGCGCCCACGCCGTACCGATGTTCAATCGTCCCTCCGGCACAATTTAATCAACATTTGGCTCTGCAATGTTGATCCTGCAGGCCTTGCGCCGCTACCCACAAAGGGATATTAGTTGCGCGTTTCATTTCCAGAATCATCGTCTGCACACCATGTCAGTGAAGATTGACCTCCATTGCCACTCTTATTTTTCTGGTGACGGGGTCAGCAGTCCGGAACAACTGATACAGGCCGCCCGCAAGAAAGGGCTCAACGCGTTTGCGATCACCGATCACAACACATGCGATGCTGTGACCTACATGCTCGACAAAGGACTAATGCGCGAAGACGGGCTGCCGGTGAACGGTCTTCTGATTGTTCCGGGCGTCGAAATTACAACTGCCGAAGGGCATCTTCTCTGCATCGGCGCTGTGCTCCCGAATTTGAAAGGAAGACGCGCGCAGGAGGTCTGTAAGTTGATTCATGAAGCGGGCGGGCTCGCAATCCCGCCCCACCCGTACGACCTTTTCCGCGCCGGTATTCGGGAAAACGTTCTGAACAAGCTCCCGATTGATGCGATCGAAGTCTTCAACGCCGCTAGCACACTGAAACGGTACAACCAGTCCGCGTTCAATTATGCCCTCAAGCGCGGGCTCGCCATGACCGCGGCGAGCGACGCTCATCATCACGCTGCCATCGGCCGCGCGTACACAATCCTGAAGACCGAAGACTTTTCCGTTCGCGGCATTCTGGATCAGATCCCAAAACAGAATGACCTCAACCAGGAATACATCTCCGTGAAAGACAGCCTGCGGAAGACCTGGAACAACTGGCTACGCCTCCGTAAACGGAAGTCGATCAAGCAAATGCTTTCCGACGAGGGGGAGGAAAGGCAAAAGTAAAAAGGCAAAAGGCAAAATCCCTCAACGGAATAGACAGCGTTTGGGTGCCCCTTCGGTGCTTCCGCGACGCTTGGTAGCGGTGTCACTTCTGCCTTCTGCCTTTTTACTTTTGCCTTTTTACTTTACCCGCACCGCGCGTGTCTTATCGAGCCTCAGGATCCCCCTTCGGCGAACCGGACCTCTGCTTTCGGGTCGGTAACCTTTTCGCCGCGCCATTGAACGCTCCCCTGCTCGACGAGCCGGCGCGAGGAAAGGCAAAAGTAAAAAGGCAAAAGGCAAAATCCCTCAACGGAATAGACAGCGTTTGGGTGCCGCTTCGGTGCTTCCGCGACGCTTGGTAGCGGTGTCACTTCTGCCTTCTGCCTTCTGCCTTTTTACTTTTGCCTTTTTACTTTACCCGCACCGCGCGTGTCTTATCGAGCCTCAGGACACCCCCTTCGGCGAACCGGACCTCTGCTTTCGGGTCGGTAACCTTTTCGCCGCGCCATTGAACGCTCCCCTGCTCGACGAGCCGGCGCGCGTCGCTCCGTGACCGATTGACCCCAAATCCTTCCGAATACGCCATTACGACTGCAGACACAACATCCCCGCCAAGTTTCGCAGACCGGACTTCCGGGAGATCAACTGAATCCAGGTCCCGTTTCTCGAATCGGAGATTAAACTCTTTGAGTGCGGTCTCGGCGGCGGTTCGGTCGTGGAACTGTTCAACGACTCTGGACGCGAGATGCTTTTTGGCCTCCATCGGGTGAATCGCCGGCAAAGTCTCGCCGAAAAGAACTTCGTAGTACCGGGCCATCAAAACATCAGAGATACTCATCAGCTTTCCGAACATCTCTCCTGGCGGCTCGCAAATCCCGACGTAGTTATTCAGACTCTTACTCATTTTCTGGACACCATCGAGCCCTTCCAGAATCGGCTGAATACAGGCGATTTGTTGTGCGTGGCCCTCCTCTTTCTGGAGGTTGCGGCCGACCATGATATTGAAAAGCTGGTCCGTTCCGCCGAGCTCGACATCGGCGTTGATCATGACTGAATCCCACCCCTGCATAATCGGGTACTGCAATTCATGGAGAAATACCGGGTGCCCGGCTTCCATCCGTCCCCGGAAATCTTCGCGCTGCAGCATTTGCTGAAGTGTCACCCGGCTGTTCAACCGAACCACCTCCAGGTAATTCATTTTTCCGAACCACTCGCTATTAAAGACCGTGTCCGTTCGATCAGGATCGAGGATCTTGAATGCCTGGGTCTTGTACGTTTCGGCATTGGCCATCACCTGTTCGCGAGTCAGCATTGGCCGTGTCGTCGATCGTCCGCTCGGGTCGCCCACCATCGAGGTAAAATCGCCGATGATCAGAATGGCCGTGTGTCCAAAGTTCTGAAACTGGCGCAGTTTGAAGAGATTAACGGAGTGCCCGAGGTGCAAATCCGGAGACGTCGGATCGACACCGAACTTGACTCGCAACGGGCGCTTTTCTTCAAGCTTTTTCTTCAGTTCCGCTTCGTTGATTAGCTGCGAGCCTCCCCGCTTCAGGAGCTGTAAAGTCTGTTCGCTTGATTCCATTTTAGGCAAGTCAAAGTAGGATTGGCTTGGCAGCCTGTCTAACGATTGCCTTCCAGCCTGTCCAGAGTAGCTTTGGCGAGGAGCTGTTAGGCGCATTTCGAGCGTGCGCTCTCCGAGGTTGACAATCTTCGGCCCCTGATTAACCTTCCCGACCCTTGATGCTCCAGGATTTACTGCCATGAAAAGAACCTATCAACCTTCAAAACGTACCCGAAAGCGCCAGTTCGGATTTCGTGCACGCATGAAAACCAAAGGCGGAAGAGCAACCTTGGCTCGGCGGCGTCAGCGCGGCCGGAAACGACTCGTCCCTGGCGGCGTCGAACTACATTTCGCGCGGCATACAGAGGCTTAGACGATTATGATCCCGCGCCGCGGGACGCGGTTTAAGTTCTCGAAGGCGTCCCGGTTAAGTCGCGCCTCTGAGTTCCGTTTGGTCAGGGCATCAGGCAAATCCTGGACCGGCAAGCACCTGGTATTAGCGACCTTAACGCAAGGAACCAGAGCCACCTCCAGAATTGGGATTATTACCACAAAGCGGATCGGCAACGCGGTCTGCCGAAACCAGGTCAGAAGGAGAATCCGGGAAATATTCAGGTTGAATCAGCACCGCATCCGAAAAGGGTGCTGGCTGGTCACAATCGCGCGGGCCTCCTCGACGAGAGCCACATTTGCCGAGCTCGAACGAGACTGGTTGCGACTGATTGAGCGCGCCTCTATTTTAGCGCCTGCTCAAGATGGCTCGCATTCTGCGGATCTTCCTTAAAGTGTACAAGGCGACATTATCACCGTTCCTGGCGTTGTTGACAGGGGGCCCCGGGACCGGGTGCCGGTTCGCGCCCACCTGTTCCGAATATTTTGTCGAAGCGGTCGAGGTCCATGGTCTAATGGTCGGGACATGGCTTGGTTTGAAACGGATTTTGCGCTGCCATCCCTGGGGCAGCTCTGGATACGACCCGGTTCCAGCCAGGGGAACGAAGCGCAAGTATAAATGAAGCTCTTTTTCTAAACGAACTATGGATCGTACAGCTTGGATAGCCATCACACTCGCCGCGATCGGCCTCGTCGCGTCGCTTATCTGGGAGCAACACCAAGCGGCCGAAGCCCGGGCCAGGTTCCTGCAACGGCAGGCCCTGCTGGCCGCTCAGGCCACGCCGGCGCCCACCGCATCTCAGACACCCGAATCCGCAACTTCGCCGACTGGTGCAATTCAACCCTCCCTCGCGCCGCAACAGCAGCAACCGCAGCGCGAAACGCAGCCTGAACAGAACGAAACGCTGCAGAGCGATCTCGCAACCCTGCACTTTTCAAATATCAAGGGAGGCCTCGCCACTGTTAGCCTGTTGAAACATCTCGGGGAACAAGGCAAACCGGTTCTGCTCAACACCGACATGGCTCCCGCGATCGGAGCCGTCTCGCAGAACCCGAACGGCTGGCACGATGGAGGATACACCCTTTCGACCGACCCGGCTGCCGGCAGTGCGACTTTTAAGAAAACCGATCCAAACGGACTCGAGATCACAAAAGTCTACACACTCGCTAAGCAGGCGGGACTAAAAGATGACTACCAGATCAAACTAGAGATTAGTTTCAAAAACACCGGTACCGTCCCGTTCGATACGACCGGGTTTTTCGTGAGTACTGGAGCGATGGAGCCGATCCATCGGACCGACCGAATCTATGCAACGCAGTTCGACTGGTACCGGGATGGCAAATTCAATTCGATCGCAGTGAACTACTTTGATCCAGGCAAGCTTTTCGGTCTATTCCAGACGAGCACCGCCAAAGACTCCTATATCGTCGCAGCCGAAAAAATTTTATGGGCCGGGGTCAGCAATCAGTATTTCGCGACGATCCTTTCTCCGCAGGATACAACCGGTCAGCAGGTTTGGGCGATACCACTCAATATCCCGAGCGAGGATGGCCAGCTCCCGATCAAGGGCATACTCGGCGCAATCGAAATTCCAGGGTTCAGCCTGCAGCCAGGCGAGACGCGAAGCGCGACGTTCGATATTTACGCCGGTCCCAAGGAATTCAATCGCTTGTCGAAGCTCCCAAACGATCAGGCCGATATCATGAATTTCGGTTGGGCAAAATGGGTCAGCGAACTGCTGTTGACCGTCATGAACACGCTGCACGCTTGGGTCCATAGTTATGCGCTGGCGATAATTATCATGACGATCATTATCCGGTCGCTGCTCTGGCCCCTCCAGAATGCAGCGACCAAGTCGATGCGAAAGATGTCCAAGCTGTCGCCGATCATGAACGAGCTGCGCGAGAAGTACAAAGACGACCCGCAGCGCATGAACCAGGAGACGATGAAGCTCTACAAGGAGTACGGCGTCAATCCGTTTGGCGGTTGTCTCCCGATGTTGGTTCAGATCCCAATTTTCTTCGGATTTTACGGGATGCTCGACAAGGCAATCGAACTCCGGAACAGCTCGTTTCTCTGGGTGCGCGATCTATCGCAACCGGATACAGTTTTCCATATCGCCAATATTCCGATTAATATTCTCCCCCTCGTGATGGCTGGAACACAACTCTGGCAGATGAGCATAACGCCGAAGACGGGCGACCCGGCTCAGCAGCGGATGTTTCTGTTTATGCCGCTGATTTTTCTGTTCATCTGCTATAATTACGCATCAGGGCTGGCGCTGTACTGGACGGTACAAAACCTCTTTTTCGTGGCCCAGATGTATCTGACGAGAAAGCAGGCGGACGCCCCGTTGGTGAAAGTGCCGAAAAATCCCCAGATTGCAAAACGCAAAAGTTATCGGTAATCGTAGTTCCCTCACCCTCAGAAGAAAATGGAAGCCAAGGAGATTTTGGACACAATGCTTGGTTACCTCGGCTTCGTCGCGGAAATCCAGGAAGTTGAGACCGAAAGCGGTCGTCAACTCCAGGTTTTTACAGCCGAAAGCGACGCACTGATCGGGCACGAAGGCGAGACTTTGGAGGATCTCCAATTCCTTTTGAACCGAATCCTTCAGTCGCAGGACCGGAATGCGCAACGCGTCCACGTCGATATCGGACATTGGCGTGCGATGCGGGACGACAAATTGCGCCAGCGGATCCGGCAAATCGCCGATACTGTTCGGATTTCGGGACGTCCGGTCAAACTCGAGCCGATGAACTCTTATGATCGGCGCATCGTCCACAACACGCTCAAGGAAGATCCCGATGTGATGAGTTTCAGCCCGAACGACGACGCGCGCATCAAACGCATCACTCTACAGAGACGCCGCCGATAGAAGACCACAGACCGGAGCCGCACCTCCCTGCGAAATGAGAAGAGTCCACCCGAAAGCATTTGCTCAAGCGATTCAGAGCTCGCAGAGGTGTCAAAATGTAGGCGAACCGTCTCGGTTTGCGCCCCTTTGAAGAGCTGCAAAGCGGGGACGCTTCGCCTACTCACGCGGAAGTGAACGCTTATGGGCCGGCCGCCAGACAGAGCTCCAGAAATCAATTAAAGTTTCGGCATTTCGATCGCCGCAATCGTCGCCAGCACCCGTTCGCTGGCCTTTTGGTACGTTTCTCGATTTGACGTCGCAAAATCCTTTTTCGCAAACCGGAGCGGCTTGCCGACAACGACCGTGATTGGATGCGTTTTGATTTTTCCTCCTTTTGGCCAGGCTTCAAACGATCCAAATATTCGCATCGGAACAACGGGAACGAGCGTACGGGCAATAATCATCCCGATACCGGGGCGAGCTTGCTGAATCTGTCCGTTCAGTGAGCGTGTCCCCTCCGGAAATATCACCGTACGCTTTCCGTCTTTAAGCAGATGGATGACCGTCCGCAGCGCGGAGACGTCCCCTTTTGAGAGATCCACGGGAAGCGCGTTCACCCTGGAAATAAGGGGGCCCAGCACCGGCATGTCGAAAAGTGTCTTCCGGGCCAGAAAGTAAAGTTCGCTCTTGCACGTGATGCCAACCAACGGGGGGTCAAAGTAGCTCGCGTGATTGGCGGCCATGATAGCGGGGCCATCTTCAATGATGTTCTCCTGACCAAACGCGCGGTACCCGAACACAGCCCGCGCTGCGACCGCGCAAATTCCTCGGCAAAACCAGTAAAGCGGCTCCATTATTCGAGGCGCAGAGCTTCTGGGAGTCCTTCAAGTTTCAAGCGCCCGATAATCTCGCCAACTACGCCGTCGATCGTAAGAGAAGAGCTGTCGATCACATGGGCATCCTCAGCGATCGTCAACGGCGAAGCCCGTCTCGACGAATCCGCACGATCTCTGAAAAAGAGGTCATCACGCTGCCCTTGCATCGCTCTGCGATGTGCCCGAACCTCCAGGGAAGCATCGATGTAAAATTTGTAAAGTGTGTCCGGGAATACGACAGATCCGATATCTCGTCCTTCCATCACCAGGTTGTCCCAGCTCAGGAATTCCCGAAGATGCGCCACCAGAAATTCCCGAACTTCGGCAATCGCAGAGATGGCGGATACGGTTCGATTGACTGGCTCATCCCGCAAGTGCAGCACCGGGTTCTGACCGTCGATGGAGAAAACCAGTTCCCGGTTCTGCAGCTCAAATTTGAAAACTGACTTTCGGACCTGGCCAACCACCGCATTTGCGTCCTCGGCGCGAATCCCATGTTCTCGCGCGAGCCAGGCGATCCCTCGATAGAGCGCGCCGCTGTTAACGTAAGAAAAACCAAGCCTCCTGGCGAGCTTACGCGCCACCGTGCTTTTCCCTGATGCGGCGGGACCGTCTATGGCAACCAGCGAAAATTCAGTAATAGTTTTCGGGTTCAATCCTTTTCCATGGCCTCGGCGGGATTAATCACGGGTGTGGGCGGATTCTCATCCGGCGTCAAAAATCTGTGCAATTGCTCAGCGAACCCCGGATAAGAAGTATCGATGCATTCGGCATCCTCGATCACAGTCTCTTCGTCCGCAAACATTCCTGCGATTGCAAATGCCATCGCAATGCGATGATCGCCGTAACTTTTCAGCCGCGATCCAAGCAATGGTGTGCCGCCATAGATTTCGAGTCCATCCTCCAGTTCGACGACTTCGACGCCCATCTCGGCTAAATTCGCGGCAATCGCCGCCAGCCGATCGGTCTCTTTCATCCGCAGTTCCCCTGCATCACGAATGATCGTTTTGCCCTGTGCCAAGGCGCCGGCGACAGCAAGTATCGGGATTTCATCGATCACGTTCGGAACTTCTTCCCCTTCAATAATCGTTCCGCGCAGCCGTCCTCCCTGGATCCGAACTTCACCTCTCGGTTCAATCTGATCGCTGTCCCCGATCACTTCTCGAACACGTGCTCCCATGCGCAAAAGCACCGAGAGGATCCCCGTCCGGGTCTTGTTCAGGCCGACTTCACGGATAAGAAGATCCGAATCTTCCTGTGCGGCCGCCGCAACCAGCCAGAACGCCGCGCTCGATATGTCCCCCGGGACCGTAAAATCGCGTGATTCAGGGACCTGGTCCCCGTACAACGAAATTACGAATCCTTTCCCCTGCTTTTCCCGCGTTGATCGCACGAGATAATATGACATCATCCGTTCCGTGTGATCGCGCGTCGCAACCGGCTCGACGACCGTTGTCTTTCCCGACGCATTGAGAGCGGCGAACAAAATGGCGCTTTTCACCTGTGCACTGGCTACCGGGAGCTCGTAGCGGATCGGGTTTAACCGGTTCCCTCGGATCACAAGGGGCGCCGTCTCTTTAGGCCCTGAGGCGCGAATCGACGCACCCATCTGGGTAAGAGGTTCGACCACGCGCCGCATCGGCCGCGATGAAAGTGATGCGTCCCCGACCAGCGTCGTTTCAAACGGGAGGCGCGCTGCAATTCCACAGAGCAAGCGCATCAGTGTTCCGGAATTCCCACAGTCGATCGGGCGCGTCGCGGGTTGAAAATTGCCGCGTTGACCATGAACAATCAGCGTCGTCTCGTCAGGCTGTTCGATCGCGATTCCCAGGTTCTGCATCGCGTGGATCGTGCACTGACAGTCCTCGCTCGGGAGGAAACCTCGGACAACGCACGTACCGTTGGACAGCGATGAGAGAAGGACTGCGCGATGCGACATACTCTTGTCGCCTGGGACCCGAATTTCTGCTTCGATTGTTGGCGCCCTGAAAACCGATAACTCTGACATAAACCGCTATGGCGATAACCTATCGCGATTCTGCTTCGCATCGTCGAGCAAAGCTTGCAAATTTTTCGCGTCTTGCTTCGCCAGAAGCGCTTCCGCCTCTTCGAGTGCGCGCCTGAAAAGTTGCATCTGCTCTCCGACCGCATCCGCGTTCGACAGCAGAATATCGGTCCAAAGTCCAGGCGATCCAGATGCAATCCGAGTCGTGTCACGAAATCCGGACCCGCAAAGTTCCAGCGCGGCGCTGTTGGTTTTCCGCGCGTGGTTGACCAGTAGTGCCGCGAGCAAATGCGGCAGATGACTCATCAGAGCAACCATCTCATCGTGCTCACGGACAGGGACATAGACGACCCGCGTCCCCAAGGCAGTCCAGAAATCGGCTACCAACTCGACACTGGCCGGATCCCGCGCAAGTTCGCGACAGACAAGTGTAACGGCGCCTGCAAACAGATCGCCGCGAGCGGCCTGCGCGCCTGATCTTTCCGAACCGGCCATCGGATGCGACGGGACATAGTCGGAACGGCCTCGCAATAACCCGGCAAGTGCCGATACTGCCGGCTGTTTGACGCTTGCCACATCGGAAACCACTTGCCCCGGTTGCACTAGTTGAGCCAGGCCCGCGCCAACCTCTGCGAGAGACCCGATCGGCACTGCGAGCGTGATAAGTCGGCTTTGCGAGACAAGCTCCGCAAGGCTCGGGGCTACCGTTGCGTCCCGAAACCTGGATTCCATCAATAAATCGGAAGCCAGGGAGTCATACAGGAATACTCGGTAGCCGGCCCGCAGCGCGGCAAGCGCAATCGAACCGCCGATCATCCCTACCCCAATGATCCCAACACTCTGAGCTTCCATAGCCAAAAAGAAAACGGGACGCCCGAAATGTGCGTCCCGTTCATCTAAATTATTTCAAGTCGCAAACTTAAGGGACCAGAAAAATCTTGCCGGTGTACGGATCCTTTACCTCGGCACCCGGCGGATAACCTTCCACGTCGACCTCACCCGCATTCGGTGCGTATGGACTGATTACGCGCCCGGTCTTTCCCGGGACCTTCGTTGCGGTTGGATAGTTTTCCGGCTGCGCAGCCGGCGTCGGAGTAGGCGTCGGAAATGTTTCAGGAGGAGGAGATTCCTGTGTTGTCTCTTCCGGCTCCGGAGATTTTTTTGGGACAGCACTCACGGGCTTCGGTGTCGGGCTCGGAACGGCACCGGCACCATAGCGGTTCCCACTCCCTGCGGTTTTCGACCCGGGTGTTGTTGTTTGACAAGCAACCAACGCGACGCAAAGAGCGACTGGGGCCAGAAATATGAGGTGACGAATCATAGGGGAAATTAGAAAACAGCTTTAAAGCATCTCAGTCCGATTGACAAACGAAATCCCGATAACTGCCCGAGCCTTAATCTCCGCCAGCTTGCGCACGTAGAATTTGAATCAACAACCGCAGCCGTTCACACACATCGTATGCCTCCAACAGCTTCTGGCGCTGGAACGATTCCCCAACAAAAGCAGCGGCAACTACATCGGAAATAATCTCCGGAGAATCGATCTGTTTCAAGTGATCCATCAGGTTCGCAGGTAGCGGAACCCCGATGCTTTCAATCCGGGCACAGAATTCTTTCACTTTCTCGCTCAGTGCCTCGGCTTCAACAAGATTGCCGACAAACGATTTTACGACTTCTACACGCGCGATGCGGAATGGGCTCTCCTGAATCGATTCTATGATGCGTATGCGCGCTAATCCCTGCAACACCAGATTCGACGTGCCGTTTTCGCTTCCAACGCATGCGCGGATTAAACCGACACCGGCAACTGGGCAAAGATCGTTGATCTCAGTCGCTTCTTCGATCCCGTGTTTCATGAGCGCCACCGAAAACATCCGATGCTCATCCAGGCTGTGCGCAAGCATCTCTCGGTAACGCTGTTCGAAGATGTGGAGCGGTAATAGCGAATGAGGGAAGAGCACCGCATTCGGTAACGCCATCACGGGAACTTCTGTGGGAATCTCGATCACTTTCGATCGCTTGAATCCGCGTTTTGGCGGGGCTCGCCGGGCAGCGCCCCTGTTTCCCCTTGTTGGCCCGAGCGCCGAGCTTTGACAAAACCGGCTACCTGTTGCACGTCCTTGTCTCCTCGCCCCGACAGATTGACGATCACAACCTGATCACGATCCATTTCGTGCGCGTGCGTGATCACATAACCCACGGCGTGCGCCGACTCGAGAGCTGGAATGATTCCCTCCAATCGAGATAGTTCCAGGAAGGCATCAAATGCAACATCATCCGTCGCATAGGCGTACTGAGCCCGGCCGATATCGCGAAGGTAGCTGTGCTCCGGGCCAACCGCAGCATAGTCCAACCCCGCGGACACCGAATGCGTCAGCTGAATCTGGCCGTCATCATCGGCAAGCAGCCAGGTCTTCGTGCCCTGCAGAATGCCGAGTTTGCCCGCTTCAAAACGAGCCGCATGCTCGCCCGGACGTATCCCGCGGCCGCCGGCTTCTACGCCGACCATTCGCACCTCTGGATCGTTCAGAAAGGGATAAAAGAGCCCCATCGCGTTGCTGCCGCCGCCGACACATGCCACAAGTAGATCGGGCAACCGCTCTTCTTGCTCGAGGATTTGCCGCCTAGCTTCGTCCCCGATCACGCGATGGAGATCGCGCACGAGCATCGGATATGGATGCGGACCGTACGCAGTGCCGAGCAGGTAATGGGTTGTCCGGACGTTCGTCACCCAATCGCGCATCGCTTCGTTGATTGATTCTTTCAGGGTCGCTTGGCCGGCGGTGACCGGAACCACTTTCGCCCCTAAAAATTCCATTCTCGCAACGTTCAAAGCCTGGCGTTCCATGTCGACCTTCCCCATGTAGACGACGCACTCCATCCCGAAGCGCGCCGCAACCGTCGCCGTCGCAACCCCGTGCTGCCCCGCTCCCGTCTCAGCGATCACGCGGGTTTTGCCCATCCGGCGTGCGAGCAGGATCTGGCCAACCGCGTTATTGATCTTGTGAGCGCCGGTATGAAGCAGATCTTCGCGCTTCAGGTAAATCCGCGGGCCGTTAAGCCGTTTTGTAAGCCGCTCAGCAAAATAGAGTGGGGTCGGCCGCCCGCAGTATGAGCTCAAGAGGCGTTCCAGGTCGACCTTGAATTTCAGGTCCTGCCGCGCCCGCTCATACTCCTCACGGAGTTGAGTGATCGCCGGCATCAACGTTTCCGGCACGAACACACCGCCGTATTGGCCAAAGTGCCCATGAACATCCGGTGCATTGTAAAGATCGATTGACGCGCGCATATACCCGATCCTGCTTAGTTTCCAAACCATCGCTGCTCCCAACCGGAGTAATCAAGAATTTCTTTCGCCGCCCATCGTGAATTGGCGGCCCTCCTCAAATCGCCAATCTCTCGAACAACTCGCCCTACGAAGCCTTGCAGGTCGTATTTTTAATCTGTCCGCATTTTCGAAGACACTCCACAACCAACACCCGAGTACGACTAGGACATTCGATCAATGCCCAAGCTGAGTTCGAGTGCGAGGACGATTCGTTTGTTCTTCCTCATTCTGCCTTTTGCCTTTTGCCTTCTGCCTTTCTCCGTGCCTCTCTGGTGAATTCCCCCTCTTCGCGAGCACCATCCGCAACGCCCTCCGGTGCGGGCTGGGTATCGCAATCTCCTCGATCGATTCCAGAGCGTGCCACGCCTGCCCGGGAACCGGTTCCGTCGGTGGTTCCCGCAACAGAAAAACCTCTAGTCGCACAACAAAACGCGTAATCGGGTAGGTCAAGGTCACAAACGGCCTTCCCCGGTTTTCCGGCTCGAGGTGCGACTCCAATAATGCCGGCAATATCCAGAGTCCGTGCCACCGGTTCCCGGCACTCCGCTGCAGCAATACCTCATTCTTTCTTAACGCGGTAAAATGCGCCTCGCTGCATTTCTCAATCTTTCGCCGTTCCCGTTTTCTTGGCAATGACTCGGGTTCTTTCACTGCGCAAAACGCGCGAACCGGGCAGTGTAGGCAAAGCGGTTTGCGGACCGAACAAAGAGTCGCTCCCAATTCCATCAAGGCGGAATTCAATATCCGGGGATTTTCTCCCTGAGCATACCGAGCTGCAAAATCCCAGACCGCCTCGCGCCCCTCAGGTTGATCCACCGGCTTCTGAAGATTCAGCAAGCGGCTCACCACTCGTTCGACGTTGGCGTCGACAATCGGTGCCGGAAGATTAAAAGCAAAGCTTGCGATCGCACCGGCCGTATACCTTCCGATGCCGGGGAGCTTGACGAGCACTTCCGCCGCGGACGGGATGACGCCGCTCATCCCGTCAATCACCCGCTTCGCGAATTTGTGCAGGTTACGCGCTCTCGCGTAATACCCCAGGCCCTGCCAGGCATGCAGGACATCCGCTTCGTCGGCATTCGCAAGATCGCGCAAAGTCGGAAACCGCTCGAACCACCGCCCATAATAACCGATCACGGTCGCGACCTGCGTCTGCTGAAGCATCAACTCCGATACCAATACCGAGTACGGATCCCAGTTTTCGCGCCAGGGCAGTTGGCGCCCGTGGCGTTCGTACCACGCGACCAACGCAGCGCGAAACTCCGTGATTTCGGAGAAAATTTGTTTCATTCTAGTCTCCTGTCCCCGAATTAACCGGTGAACTCGTACACGATCGCAATCCAGCCCGCGCAGGCAGAAGCACTCAGAAAGCTCCTGCATGACCAGGGATTCGAATTCGTCGAGCGACCCTACACGATCTTTTTCGCGCAAAAAGCAAAACTCTCCGTCGCCGTGTACGAAAAGGGCCCGAAGGTGGTCGTGCAAGGCAAGGAGACCGAAGATTTCGTCCGCTTTCATCTCGAACCGGAAATATTGAAAGATGCTCGCATTGGTTACGAGGAAGTGCTCAACCCTGCAATGTTCGAACCACACTTTGGAATCGACGAAAGCGGCAAAGGAGACTTTTTCGGGCCGCTCGTCATTGCCGGGGCTTATGTCGACCGGGATATTGCGCGCCACCTGCTGAGTCTCGGAGTGACCGACAGTAAACGAATCGGCTCGGACAACCGAATACACCTGCTTGCCGACGAAATCAGCCGCACCCCAGGCCTTGTCTCCAACGTCGTATTGATCGGACCGGAAAAGTACAACCAGCTATACGAGAAATTTGCCAATCTCAACGATTTGCTGGCGTGGGGGCACGCCCGTGTAATTGAGAACCTGTTGCAGCGGAAACCCGACTGCAAAAGGTCGCTTTCCGATAAGTTTGCAAACGAGAAGGTAATCAAACGCGCGCTTCTCAAACTAGCGCGGGAAATCCAGATCGATCAGCGGACAAAGGCCGAATCGGATATTGCGGTCGCCGCAGCATCGATCTTGGCGCGAGACAAGTTTGTTCGCTGGCTGGAAAATCGAAGCAAGGTTCTGGGTGTCCAACTCCCAAAAGGGGTCTCCGCGGCAGTGAAATCCGCTGCGAAAACCGTGCTCAAAAACGGCGGACGCAATTCGCTGGGTACGATCGCGAAGATGCATTTCAAAACAGCCATCGAAGTGCTCAGTGAGAGCCCTCAGAATGAGCCGGGGCATGGTCCCGAAAGCATTATCGCTCAGTAATCCCTTGCCTCATCCGCATTCTCGGCCATAGTTCGGAAAAGGTTCACCGTCGGACGTTTGCGACACCCGAGCTAACGGCAGTGGGCCACCGAAAGTGCCACTCATTTTCGAACCTGTGAAAGGATTCGCGATGGCTAACCTGACGAAACGGGACATTGTCGTAAAGATCAGTAACGATACCGGTTTGGTTCAACATCAAGTCTTTGAAGTCGTCCAAAGGACGCTAGACTTGATTACAGACAGCCTCGCTCGCGGCGAAGCAGTTGAACTCCGGAATTTTGGGATATTCGAAGTTCGCCTGACGAAAGAACGGGTCGGCAGAAATCCTAATCAACCGGGCAGCAGTTTCAAGATTCCGCCAAGAGCCATTGTAAAGTTCAAGGCCGGTAAAGTGATGCGTCAAAAGGTCTCAAAACTCTCCCCGGCTCTCAAGCAAGCTCAAACCCTCAAAAGTGCGATGATTTAAAACTTTGGGTCGGTCCGGATGTAAGCGAAGCGTCCTCGCTTTGCTTCTTCCTGAGCGAGCAAAGTGAGGACGCTTTGCTTACGCCCCAAACCGAGCCAAAGTTTTACCGGTTTTCTTCTTGTTTGATCTGCCTGAGCTGGGCGAGTTGCCTTTCCAACTGCCGCGATCCAGGCTGTCGATCCACTCCAGCCAACGGGCGCAAAGCAAACTGAGCAAATTGATCGGGAAGGGTCGCTTGATGAGTGTTCCTGCCTTTCTGTTCCCGAATTCTTTCCGCTTTGACTGTATGCCGCGTCTTATTCCGAAGGCGAGCCTCCAGCTCATCTGCTAACAACCGGCGCGCAAGAAACCGGTTCAAAGATTGGTTGCCGCGACCCGAGGATCGCACCCGGATTCCGCTTGGGCTATGCACCAACTCGACACACGTCCTCCCGATGAACCGCTCTTCGATATCCGATTCTGTACAAGCAAGAGCTGTTAGCCGATCGCGCAACGCTTTTGCCTTCTTATCTGATACTGGAAACGCAGGCACTTGAAAGCGGTATACCGGTTCTGAACGGAAATGACAACCAAAACGCCCGCCCCGAGAAGAAACACCGAACTGGACTTTTCATTTCTGAATTTTGTGGGTTAGGGTAGGCTGCACGGAGTCATGGAATCGAGTGAACTCTTAACGACTAATCGAAAAGCCCTGACGATTAATCTCGATCAGGGAAAATATGGCACTTTTGCCGAGATCGGCGCCGGCCAGGAAGTCGCACGGTACTTCTTTCAGGCCGGGGGAGCGGCAGGCACAGTTGCAAAGTCAATCTCTGCCTACGACATGAAATTCAGCGACGAGATCTACGGCAAGACTGCAAGGTATGTCTCAGTCGAGCGGCTCGGGCTCATGCTGGAACACGAATACAACCTTCTTTTGGAACGGTTGTGGGAGGCTCGCGGCGAACGAACTGAGTTCTTCGTCTTTGCCGATACCGTTGCCGCCAAAAACTTCAAAGGAACGAACGAGGCGCACGGTTGGATGGGTGTTCGGTTCGAAGCAACACCAAATTCACCGCCAAGCGATATCTTTCTGCATGTTAGAATGCTGGATAAAGAAAATGTACTGCAGCAACAGGCTCTCGGTATTATCGGTGTGAACCTGGTTTACGGCTCGTTTTATTATATCGATGACCAGGACAGGTTCATCAACTCCCTTGCAGACAACCTGGGCATCGACAGGATTGAGGTCGACATGATTAACTTCAGCGGCCCGCTTTTTGCCAATGTTGACAACCGTCTGATGAGTTTGAAGCTAGTCGAATACGGTCTCACCAACGCCGTCATGTTCAGCGCGAAAGGCGACGTTTTACAGCCGTCGGAGGTCCTCCACAAAAAGGCGATTGTTGTCGAGCGCGGAAGTTTCCGGCCGGTGACCCGCGTGAACGAGGATATGATGCGCTGCGCACTCGCCCAGTTTCTCCAGGAACCCGCGCTCAAAGGAGTGGATGTCGTTGTGCTGATGGAGATCACCATGCACAACCTGCTCGCCTCCGGAAATATCGATCACAAAGATTTCCTGGACCGAGTCGATACGCTGGCCGCAATCGGAAATAACGTGCTGATCTCCAATTACCGAGAGTTTTACCGGTTGACCTCCTATTTTCGCCGGTACACGAAGCAGATGGTCGGCGTCGTCATGGGCATTAATAATCTGCTCGAAGTATTCAACGAGAAATATTACGAAAACCTGGATGGCGGAATCCTCGAATCGTTCGGACGCCTCTTCAAGAACCTGATCAAGCTCTATATTTACCCGATGCGTAAAAGTGCCTACGATCGGTACTGTTCGGCGAACGCCGCTGATTGTCCGACTCCACTCCCTGGAACCTCGCTTCATCCTTTGGCAGATGACGTCTGGGTGAATGCAATCAACCTTCAGGTCCAGATGCATCTGAGAAATTTATACGCGCACCTGCTCGAGAACCACTACATCGCCCCGATCGTTGGGTATGACTCCGCCACCATGGAAATTTTTTCCCGCGATGTTCTGACCAAGATTCAAGCCGGGATACCCGATTGGGAATCGATGGTGCCGGAAAGTGCTGCTGCAACCATCAAAGAAAAAAGGCTCTTTGGGTATAAGGAGGCGCCGGCAAAGGACCTTCAACCGGTCGCTTAGTCGGACAATAATCGGACTAAGAGATTGTTCCGGGCCTTCAGATTCGATAACGAAGCCTGAGCCTATTTTCATTATTGCGTTGTGGCAGAATTTCAGGACAAGGCGTTAATGAACCCCCTAGAACAGCGAACCGGATACAAGTTCCGGAACTCACTCCTTTTGGCTGAAGCGTTGACTCATCCGAGCCTCGGTCACGAAACGCAACGCCATCATTTCGACAATCAGCGACTCGAATTTCTTGGAGACGCTGTTTTGCAGTTGATCTTTACCGAACATCTTTTTCGACTGTTTCCGCATTTCAGCGAAGGCCAGCTGACCAAGCTGCGTTCCCGCCTGGTGTCACGCGAAGGGTTGAAGGTCCATGCAATTAACATCGGTCTCGGGACCTATCTCATGATGGGCCGCGGGGAAGAGGCAAGCGGCGGTCGCCAGCGCGCTTCCATCCTTGCGGACGCATTTGAAGCGCTCGTCGGCGCCATCTACCTCGACAGCAATCTTGAGGTTGTCAGGCGATTTGTGCTCGAAGAAGCGCAACCGGATATCCAGCGCCTGACCCATCAGCCACTGGAGATCAATCCGAAAGGGCAGCTGCAGGAGATCTTGCAGGCAATCTCCCCTCAAAGCCCGAGTTACGAAATCGTCTCCCAGACCGGTCCCGAACATCAGAAACAGTTTGTTGCAAAGGTCCTCTGGGAAGGAGTCGAGCTCGGCTCCGGGGAAGGCTCCAGTAAAAAACAGGCGGAAACCGCCGCCGCGCTCTCCGCTCTGAAGGCCAAGAAATGGGAATCTACCCCGGCAGGAACACCGGAACCGTCAGCGCAGCCGGAATCACCGCAACCGCCCCCGGGCACATTCGCGACAACCGTCCCGGAATCCCCGAGTGAACTACCAACCGCAAAACGCGCCCCACGCAAAAAGCGCGGAACCAGCGGCCCGCCTTCTGTCGTTCAGTAGCCCCGTTTCGATTCACCACAGATGCACAGCGGGGTGAAGCCGCAACCAAAAAAGAAGCGGTGTCGGCGTGTGCGGGTTAGTCCGGCGACAGTTGGACAGAGCGTCCTGCTCACTTATTTCGCCGGGGCGATATAAATTCCCTGGGACGGATCTAGATGTGCGGCAACACCGTGGCGAAATGCTACATTCCTGCGGCCATGTCCGATTGGCAGGCCCCACAGCACGGGAATTGAGAGGGGTTCCACCATCTCCCGGATCGCGCTTTCCAGGTAATGCGTGCCTGCCCTTTCACGATCGCAGCCTGTAAACTCCCCAAACCCGAGCCCAGCGGCCCCGACCAGTCCTCCACTTTCGATGATTTGCCAGAGACTTCTCTCTATTCTGTATGTTGGCTCATTCACATCCTCGAGCACCACGATCGACCCATGCGCTCTCATCGCGTGCCTTGTTCCTGCCAAGCTTGCGATGACCGTCAGATTTCCACCGATCAGACTACCGGACCCGACCTCAGTTGGCCCACATAACAATTGCCCTGGCAGGAATGTATCCCTCCCTTCGCACAATAAGGATCGAAGCGCATCCCAACTGAAGTCATCTACGAATTGATCGCCGATTCCTAAACTCGCCAAGCCTGGTCCATGAACGGAGACAATCCCAGCGTTGAATAGGGAAATATGAAGAGCTGTTGCATCCGAAAATCCAATTACCGGGCGCCGATCCAGCAAGTCCCAGCGAATATCACGGAGCAATTGCGCAGTTCCCGAGCCGCCTCTGGCAAACCAGACAGCGTCGATGCCTGGTGAAGTGAGTGCCCACATCAAATCGCTAAGGCGAGCGTCTCGTGACCCAGCGTAGTATCGGTGCTCATCGTAGACATGGCGTCCGACCGCATATTCCCATCCACATTCACGCAGACGCGAAAGCGGAAGCACGAGCTTCCCCGGATCAACGCGCCCTCCAGGTGCGACCACTGCGATCCGAGCCCCTCTTTTAAGCATGGCCTCGGATAACTCTCCCGTCTGGTCGCGTCAAGAATTCACAGCGCCGAGGGAATTCTAGCCCGCATTTCTCACGATCCGTGAGAAATGCGCACACAGTGCCGGCGTTTGGCATTGCGATTGCTAAAGACGACGCGGGTGCGGTAGATTTTGCCGCCGTAGATGACGCCACGAACACCCTGACTCTGTATCAATTCAGCGAACGGTAAATTGCGAATTGGGTGACTGAAATCAAAAGCGCCCACCCGGGATGAATCGGCGGGACGCCGCATGAGTGCCTTTGCGGCGTCCGGTCCTCGGCGCTCAGCTCAGACGTCTAAAGTCGCGCCGTGTCGCCTTCTTCCCAGCTTCTTTCGACCTGATCGCCATCGGGGCGAACAATCGTCACGCGAAGATGTTTCCTTTCTCCGCGGTAAGGATCGACACCGAATGTTTCGTTCGAGACTTGGAAGGGTTCCCCCCTGTGAGCAAAATGTCGGACGATTTCGGTAACGTCGGCGTACCGGCCATGCGCGCCGTAAACTGCATGAACAATTCGTATCTCATCGTGATGCCAATGATCTTCATGATGATACCCCGGTTGGTAATCGTATTGCGCATAGGCCGTTATCGAGCCTAAGAGGGCGAGCAATATCGCTAAGGACAAAGAATGTCGCTTCAACATGAAGGTTGGACTCGAATGATATCCAAAATCATCAAAAAATCTGTGCATCGCGTAGTACCGTAGAATACACGCGAGACGCGTATGCTGCGGTGTCGCCGACACGCCCTGCTACGTCAAGGCTTCGTAGGGCATGCCGATACGCCGACACCGACTCCGCTCGGCTGCATTCACAGAAATTTGCCGGGGTTCAGGATGCCGAAGGGGTCGATCGCGTGCTTGATGGTTTCGTGCAGGGCGAGCGATTCGGGTGATACAGCCTGAGGCCACCAGCGTTTTTTCGCCAACCCGATACCGTGTTCGCCCGTGATGGCGCCGCCAACACCGATGACATACTTGAAGAGGTCATCCAGCGCATGCTCCATCTGCTCGGCGACTCTCGGATTGGTCGAATCTGCCACCATCACGTTGACGTGGATATTACCGTCTCCGGCGTGTCCGAAGCACGCGACCGGAAATCCATACCGTTCCTGAAGCCTGCCTGCGAACTGCATCAGGTCGACCAGTTTGCCGCGCGGCACGGTGACATCTTCGTTCAGCTTCATCAGCCCAGTTGCTTTCAGCGATTCAGAGAATCCGCGCCGCAGATCCCAGAGTTTTTCGCAATCATCTTCGCCAAACGCGGTCTCGAGCGTGAGCGCCCCAAACGAGCGGAGCAAGCCGGCCAGTGCGTCGATCGACAAACGAACCGGTTCTTCGTGACCATCGAGATCCAGCAGGAGATGCGATCCGCCTTCAGGCACAATTCGATGAAGGAGATGTTTGCGGGCGGCCTCGAGCGTGAACCCGTCAGCGATTTCCAACGCAGAGGGAAGATAACCCTCCAGTAAAACGTTTTGAACCGCTTCGGCACCATGTTCGACGGTTCGGAAACTCGCCGATATCGACGCGCGCGCCGGAGGCAATGGCAGCAGCCGCAATGTCGCCTCCGTTATCACACCCAGCATTCCCTCCGATCCGACGAACAATCCGACAAGGTCAAACCCGGTCTTATTCTTGTGCGTTCGCCCGCCGATACGAGTGATGTTCCCGTTAGCGAGCACGACTTCGAGGCCGAGCACGTAATGACGGGTTACACCGTACTTCAGACTGCGCGGCCCGCCGGCGTTCGTCGCGATGTTGCCGCCGATCGAGGTATGTTTGAAACTCGCGGGATCGGGCGGATAGAAGAGCCTGCGACTTCGCACCTCGCGCTGGAAATCTCCCGTAATTACGCCCGGTTCAACCACCGCCACGCCGTCCGCGACCGCAATTTCCCTGGTCCGGTTCATTCGCGCCAATGAAAGCGCAATTCCGCCGCGCGCCGGGACGCATCCCCCGACATAACCATAACCCGCACCGCGAGCAGTGACCGGAATTTTTCTCTCATTCGCAAATCGAAGCAGTCGCGACACCTGGTCCGAGTTGGCAGGTGCTACGACAACGTCCGGGCGCCGGCTGGCAAACCATTTGTCCCGGCTGTTTTCTTCGAGTGCCGTCGGATCCTTGGAAACGATCTCAGGGCCAAGGAGTGAAGAGAGTTCCGGATATAGATCCATTTCGATTCAGACCGTAACGCATCGCCAGGAGACCAATGCTACATCCCCATGATTTGGTATCCCCCGTCGACGTAAATCACCTGACCCGTGATCGCTGCCGCACCGTCACTGGCGAGGAATACGCCGGTCTGCCCAAGCTCAGCCGGATCGCAGCTTCTTCGCAGCGGCGCATGCTCCTGGTAATGCTTGAACATCGTCGTGAACCCGGAAACTCCTCGAGCAGCAAGTGTCATGACCGGCCCGGCACTGATGCAGTTCACTCGAATTTTGCGGGTTCCCAAATTGTACGCAAGATAGCGGGTGGTCGCTTCGAGACTCGCTTTCGCTACCCCCATAACGTTATAATGCGGCACCACTTTTCCTGAGCCGATATAGGTCATCGCGATAATGCTTCCACCCGATGTCATGAGCGGAGCGGCTTCCCGCGCGAGCCCGAGCAGCGAGTAAGCGCTGACATTGTGCGCCAAAAGATAAGCCTCACGCGAGGTGTTGATGAATTCGCCTTCCAACGCCTCCTTGGGCGCGTACGCGACCGAGTGCAGCATCAGATCGATCCGATCGGTGTGCTGACGGAGATGCTGAAAAAAGGTTGCGATTTCCGCGTCGCTGGTGACATCGCACGGATAAAGCGGAACGTCCGAACCAAATGTTGATACCAGATCTTCAACGTTCTCTTTCAGCCGCTCTCCCTGGTAATTGAAGATCAGCTTTGCACCGGCGCCAGCCCAGGCCTGCGCAATTGCCCACGCGATGCTGCGCTTATTTGCGACTCCGAAAACAACGCCGATTTTTCCTTCAAGGAGATTTGAGCTCATAGAGGTTATACAAAGAGACTTCCATCCTTACCTGCGACTAGGCAATCGCTTTTTTGGTCGCTGCGGCTTTCCGGCCTGAAGCTGATCTCTTTAGGAATTTGTCCCGGCTAGGACATATCGAACCGAGCTCGCAATTCGCGCAATCGGGATTCCGCGCGTAACATCGCCGTCGTCCGTGCCAGATAAGCCAATGACTGAAGTCGGTCCACTGCGGTCTAGGAACGAGCCGCATCAGCTCCGTTTCAATCTTCTCCGGGTCCACCGCTTTCGTCAGTCCGAAGCGGGCGGCTAACCGCGCCACGTGCGTATCGACGACGATTCCCTCTGCGAGTTTGAAGGCGTTTCCGAGAACGACGTTTGCCGTTTTCCGGCCGACCCCGGCCAGGTCAATCAGTTCCGTCATTGCGCGCGGGACTTCGCCCCGATGTTTCTCGACGAGGTCTTTCGCCATCGCGCGAAGGTTCTTTGCCTTGTTGCGATAGAACCCGGTCGACTTGATCGCGATCTCGAGTTCTTCCTGATCGACGGCGGCCAGTTCGAACGGGGTCGGATATTTCTGGAATAGTCCAGGCGTCACGATGTTGACGCGTTTATCGGTGCACTGAGCGGAAAGGATTGTGGCAACGAGCAACTGGAACGGCGTTTTGAAATCGAGTTCGCAGTGTACCTCGGGATAGGTCTCCGCCAGCTTCTGGATGATCGCCTGCACTCGTTCTTTGACCCGCATCGTCTTGTCTCTTTTCACCTCTGCGCGATCTGAAAGATCGCTTCAACCAGAATCGCGGGTTACTCAAAAAAAATCTCGTGCTCTCCCCTGGTAATCGTCCTCGGTGTCGATCATTTATCGATCCTCGTGCTCGTGCTCGCCTGCAACGAAGTGGACTGGGGGTGTCTTCGATCTTACGTGTCGGCGATTCTCGCGAGGTAGCGCTTCTCCGTTACGAAGCTTTTCGCATAGGGAAAAACACAGGCGGGACGCCTATGATACTTTGGACTCGGCGACGTTCGTGCCTCAGGTGGGAACCGCAGTTTCACAATTCGAGTACGGATGCGATTGGCCGAAGTCTGCAAATGACATGCCAGGGGCGTTATGAACGACATACGGAGCTGCTCATTGAATCGAGTTGCCTTAGGCGGCGATTTCTCTACCGGACGTTGCCAAAACCGGCGCCCAAAGTATCATAGGCGTCTCGCCTGTGTCTGTGTCCGGTCAGATGACCCCACAAACCGATAGGGACCCGACACAGGAAATTATTCACCCCGCTTGTTACTACGCCAAGGCATTGTAGGACAAGCTAATACGCACACACACCTACGCCGCTTCTTCCGTAGTTGCTTCGCAGCGCTGTAATCTCCTGCCGCGATTTCTTTCAGCCTGAATGGCTTGTACTATAACAGCAATGGTAAAGCGTTATTTCTTGTTGACTGTTTCCTTCATCAAATGATAGATAGACTGCGTTTTGGAACAAATCATGGAGTGAACCTAACGCACGGAAAAGCGTCCTTTCGGTAATTGTAGCGGAGTTGATAACGGATAATGAACTGCCCGATCCAGAACAAGGAGGGTAACTGGAAGAGCGAGCTATGAATACGAATGTACTTATTTGCATGGCGTTGGTTACAATGACGGCGGTAATGGTCGAGACCGCGCACGCCGGGTCCGCAGTAGCTGTCCAGAGGAATCACTCCAATTTGGCCACAGCTTATGGCGGGCCGGTCGAGAGAGAGAAGGAGCGAGCGCTGGATTTGGCTCGCCGTAAGTATGGGCCGGACGTGAAACTTCTAGCGTGGTCCGACACGACTGGTTATGGCGCAATCGCAGTTGCGAGGCATCCAAACGGCTACGGGACGATAATAGGAGTTTCTTTAGGTAAACGGTCCGCGACGGAAGCTGACACGCTGGCGATCGAGAAATGCTTGAAGGCGGGCGGCAAAAATCCGCAGGTGAAGTGGGCGTTTCGAGGCTGACTATCATCGCGGAGAACTTTTCTAATTGACGACCCTCTTCATCAATTGATAGATAGACCGCGTTTTTTTGAACGAATCACGGAGCGAACGTTATGCGCAGTGGAGCGTCCCTTTTGGCAATTGTAGTGGCGTTAGTTACGATGGCGGCGGGAGCGGTCGAGAACGTACGCGCAGGGTCGGCAGTGGCAAACGACGGATTTGGCCATTTGGCCACCGCCTATGGAGGCCCTAAGCGGCGCGAGGAGCAGAGGGCGCTCGCGGAGGCGCTTCGGAAGTATGGGAGGGGCAATTTTCGCATTATTGCCGCGACGGATGTGACTGGCTTTGGCGCGATAGCCGTGGCGCGCCACCCCGACGGGTACCGTACAATAATTGGGGTTTCGCTAGGCAAACGGTCGGCTACCGAGGCTGACACGTTGGCTATCGAGAAATGCTTGAGAGCAGGCGGCAAAAATCCCCAAGTAAAGTGGGCTTTCCGTGGCTAAGCAGAATGAGGAAGGGTCTTACAATGCACAAAGGACGGGTATTTGTCGGACTTCGCGTTCGCCGATTATCTGAGCGGGCAGTCGGTGCTAGATGCGGGAACTATTTGGGATGACGGAATTGTCTCCGGGAAAATCCTGCGAGCAGCAATCAGCGGTGTGGAGTGGCTCACCTCGCTAGTGGGCAAATCTAGCGGTTTGCCGCTGCGAGCGGACGGTGGCGGTGATGGAGGTGGAAGTGACGGAAGCGGGAGTGGCGACGGGTCGAGCGGTGACGGCACGGGGGATAGTACAGATACGGATAGTACTAGCACTGACAGCACCGCAGCTCCGGATGACCCTGCCGCAGATCCTTCCACCGATCCAGATAATGTGGCTGTGGCGCCAACAGAACCTACAGATCCTACCGATCCGACAAATATTACGCCGGAATTGAACGCAATCATGTCGATACCAACCACCGACCCGCGCGGCAGCGCGGCAACCCTGACGCCGCCGCCGACAACAACCGATGATGCGCTCGACGATGTGCCAGTTGGCGCTCCCGGTGCGAGTGGGTCCGGTGGAGTGGCACCGGTCGATGTCGAAATTCACGCGGTGATTGTGAGCGGGGCCATGACACCATGGGACGCAATCGGGAAGGTGCCAGGCGTTGGCACGGTAACGGTTACGGGCGGAATAGTGGCATTGGGAACAACCCCAATCCGGGGGGAACCCCCGGGTGGGGGCCCGCAGCCGTCATGGCTCAGGCTCGTTCCGGATCTGAATCTGCTGGACGGATCAGTTATTCCGCCCGTAGTCCCGAACGTAATCGACGTTCGAATTACGAGATATTCCGTCGAAGCCGTTGAGAAGCCGAATAACTAAGGTATTCGCGCACAAAATGTCAGTTTGCCTCGGATTGTTGGCATTTACAGGTGAGACGACTATTGGCGCTAACGTAAGCTGGCTCAGCGTCTTGCACGCCAGGAGCCCGAAGTAGTGGAGGTGAACGAAATCTGGCTTGGCGCCGCGCTCCTTCCCAGGTCTCGCCGACACGCCTCGCTCACCGCCGGGTTACTCAAAAAAATTTCGTGCTCCCTGTGCGATTTCTTCCCGGCAATTCAGCCCCCTAGTCTAGTCAGCCAATCCCGGCATACGTCACAGAAGTCACAAAAGATCACAGCGCGGCGCAGCCGCAACCAAAAAGGACGCGGTATCGGCTTGCCCTGCGAGGCCTTGGCGTAGTAGGGCGTGTCGGCGAGGCGACAGAGGTAAAGTGTTCTCCGTTACGAAGCTTCTCGGATAAGGAAGAACACAGGCGAGACGCCTATGATACTTTGGACTCGGCGACGTTCGTGCCTCAGGAGGGGGCCGCCGTTTTACAATTCGAGTACGGATGCGATTCGACGAAGTCTGCAAATGACATGGCGGGGACGTTATGAACGACTTGCGGAGTTGCTCATTCAATGGAGTTCTCCTTTGGCGGCGATTTCTCTACCGGACGTTGCCAAAAACGGCGCCCAAAGTATCATAGGCGTCTCGCCTGTGTCTGGATGAATGACCCCACAAACCGGTAGGGAACCAACAGAGGAGAATATTCGCCCCGCTTGTCACTCTCGAGAGGGACGTGCCGTGCTGACGTTGAGCAACTTGCCAAAATCGCCGCCCAATAATCCTCGCGAAATTGCGCGAAGTTCAACCTCAGCATTCTAACAACCGCTATCGCAAGTAGCAAAGAAGTCGCTGCTGCCGGATTGAACTCACACGCTGCGGCCGCCCGCAAATTGAACAGGCTGGGACGCCTGTTCTACCTAGACCCCGCGTCCCTCCTAGTGTCGCCAACTCACCATACTACGGCAAGGCTTCGTAGGGCAAGCTGATACGCCCGCACGCCCACGCCGCTTCCTGCATAGTTGCTTCGCCGCGCTGTAATCTTCTGCGCTATTTCTTTCAGTCTGAATGACCTGTTCTATAACAGCAGTAGTACAGCGTTATTTCTAATTGACTGCTCCCTTCGTCAAATGATAAATAGACCGCGCTTAAAGAACCAATCACGGAGCGAACCTTATGCGCAGAGGAGGATCTTTTTCGGTAATCGTTGCGGAGTTCATGCTGACAGCACAGTGATCCCTGATCCCAGGCAGCTCTATAGATCTGTCATTCCACCGATTGTCTCAGATATTATCGACGTAGTGATTATGTACTGCCCGATGAGTATCAAGAGTCCTGGCAACTGAACAGTAAACATGAAAATGCATGGATTAATTCGCTTGGCCTTGCTAGCCATTGCGGCCGTTGACACGCAGAACGCGCAAGCTGGTTCGGCAGTGGCCTTTGGTCCGCACAACGCATTGGTGACGGTCGCTGGTCTGCCCGAGGCGGAGGCTAAGCAGCGAGCATTAGCTCGCGCTCGCGAGAAATATGGACCAAGAGTCAAGATCATTGCCTCGTCGGATGTAGCTGGCTACGGCGCGATCGCTGTAGCCCGACACCCGAATGGTATTGGGTGGATAATTTGCGTGTCCCTTGGTCGGCGATCGCCCACCGAAGCGGACACATTGGCCATGCAAAAGTGTGCAGCCTTGGGCGGCAAGAATCCACAAGTAAAATGGGCCTTCCGAGGGTGAGTAACATGAGGGAAAATTGATTCAATGCGCAAACGACAGGCATTCATTGGCGTCGCGTTCGCAGTATTGCTAAGCGGGCAGTCGCTAGAGGCGGGAACTGCTTGGGATAACGACATTATCTCCGGCGAATCTTGGAGGCAGCGATTTCGGGAATGGAGAGGCTCATCTCGCTGGTAAGCCGGTCCAGCACACTGCCGTTGCGTGCGGACGGTGGAGGCGGGGGGACGGAGAAGCGGGCGGTAGTGATCGCCCGCAGCCGTCATGGCTCAGGCTCGTTCCGGATCTGAATCTGCTGGACGGATCAGTTATTCCGCCCGTAGTCCCGAATGTAATCGACGTTCGAATTACGAGATATTCCATCGAAGCCGTTGAGAAGCCGAATAACTAAAGGCATTCGCGGCGAGCGCCGAATGCGAGTCGGAAATGCGCCGGCGACCGGGCGATCTCGATCCCAGAGACAGCGCTTTTCTGGCCGGGCATTCAGCGCTCCTTCCCAGCCCTCGCCGACACCCCGATACGCCGATACGCCGACACGGTTCCCTACCTCTGGCCCTGGGCTTCAGCTGGACTCGGCGATGTCGCCGTTCCCGGAGGCTGAGGCGTAAAATCGATCTCCTTCAGCGACTGCGCAAAAAAGTCGCACTGTGCGTCGGAATAATACTTTTTCGCATTATCGTAATACCGATCCACCGACTCTTTTTCGCCTCGCTTCAATGCGATCGCCGCTCTCGCGTAGTAATAAGCCGGGGTTTTACCGGGAAACTTCATCGTGTCTGCCGTCGCGTTCGCCTTGGCGTCCTGATCCTGCAACAGGAAACAGAGCACTAGCTTAAAGTCGACAACCTCCGAGGTGGGATCCTGCTCCTTAAGCGCCTGGTATTCCTTCTGCGCGTCCGCGTACTTGCCCTGGAGCAGTTTTGCTTCGGCGAGGTTCAATCTGGCGGGATAATATTTTGAGTCCAGAGCCAGTGCCTGATTGAACTGTTCGACCGCGTCATCGTATCGCTTCTCTTTCGTGTAAATGGCACCGCGCAAATTCGCGATGTCCGACTTTTTGCACCCTCCTCTTTCCGCGGCATCAGCCTGTTTTTCCGCCTCTTCGAATCTTCCTTTGTTGAACGCACTCGTCGCCCGCTCCAGCGCCGCGTCCGCGGATCGCTGATCGGCGATGTCTGAATGTAGCGGCAGGAGCAGGAGGCAAATAGCGGTCAACGATCGTTTCACGTATTCCTCAGAGTTCGCGACCCACGGCGTTTGCAACGCTTCTCACGCGATGAACAAGATCGTCGAATTCGTGAGGACGCAACGCCTGTTCCCCATCGCTTTTGGCCAGCTCGGGGTAGTTATGGACCTCGATCATCACGCTGTCCGCACCGGCAGCAACGGCCGCCAGAGCCATGGATGGGATATACTCGCGCAGCCCGATCCCGTGCGTCGGATCGACGACCACAGGCAAGTGCGTTTCACTCTTGAGGACAGGGACGGCATTCAGGTCGAGCGTATTGCGCGTCATGGTCTCAAATGTCCGTATTCCGCGCTCGCAGAGCAACACGTTAAAATTTCCTTCGCTCAGAATGTATTCGGCGCTCATCAGGAGATCTTTGATCGTTGCCGACATTCCCCGTTTCAGCATGACTGGCAGATGGGTTCGTCCCACTTCGCGAAGAAGCGCGAAGTTCTGCATGTTCCTTGCGCCAATCTGCAAACAATCGGCGTACTCGCAGACCAATTCCAGGTCTTTGGTATCCATCACCTCAGTGATAATCGGCATGCCGGTGAGTTTTCGCGCTTCCGCCAGAAGCTGGAGTCCGATTTTGCCAAGACCCTGGAAACTATAGGGAGATGTTCTTGGCTTGAAAGCGCCACCGCGCAGGATCTTGGCGCCGCTTTTCCGAACATCGGCCGCGATAGCAGTGATCTGTTCTTCGCTTTCGACCGAACAAGGTCCGGCCATTATCACCACCTCTTTCGCTCCAACGGTCACGTGGCCGATCTGGACATGCGAATGGCGGCCGCGGAACTCGTAGGCAACGAGTTTGTACGGCTTCAGCACCGGCGTTACGGATTCAACTCCGGGAAAAGCTCCCAGGGGTTTTTCGCGGATTTTATCTTCGGGTCCGATCACGCCGATGACGACACGATGCTCGCCACGGCTGACTTCGCTTTTGAGACCCCAGTTACGGATTCGAGAGACGATGTAATCGATCTGCTCTTCAGTCGCGTCGGGACGGGTGATGATAATCATTGCGATGGAGTTGGGTGAAATTTGAGACGGGGAAGGTTTGGGGACAGGAGCTGGCGGTCTAAGCGGTGAATCGGCACAGTTCTCCGAGGCGGCGTTCAGCCGGTCTTTCTTGAGGGGTTGAGGCAAAGTAGTCTGCATGATGGTGATGCGAAGGCATTTCGGGCTCTGACCAGAGAAACGCTTGAAAATTGCGCAAAAGGTCAGGCCTTAGTTAAAGCGCCAGTAAAAGCTAAAATACCCCTTAAAACCGTAATCGGTAGCGATGATGCTGCAGATGCGATTAGCCGATTTCATCGGGTGAAACGACCTAATCCTTAGCGCAAGGGCGGACAAATGCCAATCGAAAAATCCAGCATGCCAGCGGGCGCGCGTTGAGCCTTACGGGGATTCTGAGTGTCGGGTACAGTCACGAACAAGCGCCGAAGGGGGCTAAACTTCGTCTGCTTCCGAGGCCGAGAACGACAACCAGCGCGATTGCGATACTCTTAACCCTCTTCCCTTTTACTTCTCACTTTTTCCTTCTTACTTCTTACTTCTTACTTCTTACTTTTCAAAGGCCGAGGAGCTGCTGTTGCCAGCGCATCAGGGTCGAGGAGGCGGAACCGGGTTCGCGAGAAATGCGTTCGAGCGCCAGGCGGGGCGCGACAACACCTGCATCAAGCTGTAATCCTTCTGCGACCGTGTCCCGCCGAGTCTTTAGTTCTTCCAACCGGCGCTCCTCCGCCTCGCTTGGGCGGTTCCGGGCAAGTCGGGTCCGTTGCGGCCAGACTTCTTCCGGCAGACGCAAAGCCTCTTCGAGTGCGACTTCGAGACGTTTTCGGCGCGAGCCGTGAACCGAAGCCGGTATATGCGTGCTCCCTTGCCCAGCCGCTTTGGCAATCCCGACAAGCTCTTCGTTCCGAAGAATCTGAAAACTTGGTCGATCAGCTTTCTGGGCCTCGGCGTCCCTCCAAAGCCAGACCGCTTTCAGCACGGCAAGTTCAAATCCGCGAAGCGCGGCGCTTCCGGGCACTTTCCAGACTCGTTCAGGATCTTTTTCGCGGTCTTCTGCAGCAGCAAAGATCGCTCGCTGGCAACTCTCCTCGAACCAGTCGTATCGGTTTTTCTCTTGTAATTCTTCCGTTAAGCGTTCCGCCAATGGGATCAGGTAGAGAGTGTCGTTGATAGCGTACTCAGTCATTGCGGGTGTCAGCGGCCGGCGCGCCCAGTTTGCTTTCTGGGATGACTTGGGCAGCTCGATTCCAAAGAACGCTTTGACGAGCGACGCCAGCCCGACCTCTTTCAACCCGACCAATCTCGCAGCAATATAAGTGTCGAAAATTACGCCCGGCGCGAATTTGATCCCGCGCCGGAGCATGCGCAGATCGAAGTCGCACCCGTGCAAAATCAATCTTTTCTGCGCGAGAATCGCGTTGAACCGAGTAAAATCGAGACCGGCAAGCGGATCGATCAACAAGTCCTGGTCCAACAAACTGATCTGGATCAGGCAGAGTTTTTCGAAATAGCAGTGAAGGCTGTCTCCCTCGGTGTCGACAGCCACCAGGTCATGTTTCTCAACCGAGGCGCACCATGCATCCAGCGTTTCGTTATCAGCGATGAGTAGCGGTGGAGAATTTGCCATGGTTCAACGGAGCGCTGTGAGGAGCAACTCGGCGTTCGTTCTGGTCGCCTTCAATGTGTTCAGCAGCACTTCCATCGCCTCGAGGGCCGGCAGTTGCGCGAGCTTTTTTCGCAAGAGTGTCACTCGCTCGAATTCGTCGGGGTGATACAGCAGGTCGTCGCGGCGTGTGCCGGACTTCAGGATATGAATCGCCGGGTAAATGCGCTTTTCCACCAGACTCCGGTCCAAGTGCAACTCCATGTTGCCTGTCCCCTTAAACTCCTCGAAAATCACTTCATCCATCCGGCTCTCGGTCTCCACCAACGCCGTCGCCAGGATGGTGAGACTGCCTCCCTCTTCGCAATTGCGTGCAGCGCCAAAAAAACGCTTCGGTTTGAGCAGCGCTTTCGACTCGACGCCGCCGGACATGATGCGTCCTTTCCCGGGCTGAAGCGCGTTATAACCACGCGCCAGCCGTGTAATGCTATCCAGTAGAATCACAACATCTTTTCGGAGTTCAACCAGACGCTTCGCGCGTTCGCTCACCAGTTCTGCAACCTGGACATGGCGCGTTGGGCTCTCGTCGAATGTGGAACTGAAAATCTCGCAATCGAGGCACTGCCGGAGATCCGTCACCTCTTCCGGTCGTTCGTCGACCAGCAAAAGTATCAAATGCACATCCGGCGAATTTGCTCGGATTGCGAGTGCGATATCCTTCAGCAGGATCGTTTTTCCGGTTCTAGGAGCGGCAACAATCAAACCGCGCTGACCGCGCCCGAGCGGTGCAATCAAGTCGACCGCACGCGCGCTCACGCTTTGGGTTTTGGCATTCTCGAGCAGGATCCGTTTGTCCGGAAAAAGGGCGGTCAATTGATCGAAATGCTTCGGCTCAACCCACGTTTCGATCGGGATCCCTTCGATGCTTATGACTTGCTCCATGGTCATAAACTTCTCTTTTTCTTTCGGGCCCGAGATGTACCCGCGCACTTTGTGTCCGGCACGAAGACCGAATTTCTTGAGGAGCGTGGCCGGAACAAACACATCTTCCGGGCATGGAGTGAAATTATACCGCTCCCAGCGAAGGAAGCTGTGGTTTTCACTAGTGATCTCAAGCATCCCCTCGCCGATCAATTGGACGCCTCGGGCAGAGTACGCCTTAAGCAGATCAAATATCAGCTGATGCCGCGTCCGTTCGTGCGAAGTCCGAAGATTGAATTGCCGGGTAAGCTCCAGCAGGACCGGGTGACTCAGGCGATGGAGCTTGTCTAGCTCGAGAACATTGCTGCCTTCGTTAAAATATTCTGAGCCCGGCAATACCGTGGGCTCAGCGGCTGACTCCTCCATAACGTTCGATGATCTGTTGAGATATAAGATTAACTTGTTGAACAGTGATTTCGCGCGGGCAATCGGTCCACACCACCCAGTCTGCCCGGCGAATTTTCTCTTCGAGATCCAACTGGGCTTGGATGATTTGTTCCGCCAGTTCTTTTAATAATCGCCGTTCGACTACGATCCGTTCAACTTGAGAGGCGCGACTGCAGGCAGTTACGATTATTCGATCAAAATATGATTCAGCTCCCGTCTCATAAAGTAATGGTATTTCCGCAAGGAGAAACCCGTCTCCCCCGGTCCGACCAATCCACGCCTCTCGGATCCGCGGATGAAGAATAGACTCCAAAATTTTCCGCGCCTCACCATCTTTGAACACCAAATCTCGCAACAGATCCCGGGAGAGATTGCCTTCCGAGTCGAAAATCTGACCTCCAAAAGCCGCCCTAATCTCCTGTTTTACAACTAAATCCTGATCCGTCAATCTCCTGGCTTCGAAATCGGAACTGAATAATTCGACAGGGACCGCCCGCCGCAACCGCTCAAATAGCTGGCGCGCAACGGTCGATTTGCCGGTTGCAACTCCGCCTGTGATTCCAATGCTGGGCATCCGCGATCCGCTGTCTGCCTTGGACTAGCCTGCATCGATTATCCAGCCCAGGTACCCGAAGCGTCCTCGCTTTGCTCGGTTTGCAGGAAGCAAAGCGAGGACGCTTCGCGCACTTGGACCGAATAATCGATGCAGGCTGCGGCAGCAACCCCGAAAGACTTTCGAGGCTGCTGCTTTTTTCCAGATGAGAATGTGAGTTTCGTTCCTGTTCAAATCCAACCTTCCTTCCGAGCCGCTTTACGGGCGGCTCGACAGCGCGCAAATCTCGCGAGATTTTCGGGCTACAAACCCAGCTTTGTCTGGAAATAAGCGATCGTTGTGCGGATGCCTTCGTCGAAATTGACTTTCGGTTCCCAGTTGCCGAGCTGGGTCCGTGCGCGGGTGATATCAGGCTGGCGGACTTTCGGGTCATCCACCGGTAGCTCACGGTACTCAATCCCGGACTTGGATCCGGTAATTTGCAGAATCTTTTCGGCAAACTGCTTAATCGTCATTTCCGAAGGGTTGCCAAGGTTCACTGGCCCATGGTGCTCGCTCATTGCGAGACGGAAAATTCCTTCAATCAGGTCAGACACATAGCAGAAACTCCGAGTCTGGCTTCCGTCTCCAAACACCGTTAACGGTTCGTTGCTCAACGCCTGGCTGATAAAGGCCGGGACGACGCGTCCATCCCGCAGCCGCATCCTCGGTCCGTACGTGTTAAAGATCCGCACGATCTTTGTGTCCATCCCATGGAACCGGTGGTAGGCCATTGTCATCGCTTCCGCGAATCGCTTGGCTTCATCGTACACACCGCGCGGTCCGATCGGATTAACATTCCCCCAGTAATCTTCACTCTGCGGATGAACGAGCGGGTCGCCATAACACTCCGAGGTGGAGGCAAGCACGAATTTCGCCGATTTGTCCTTGGCCAATCCGAGGGTGTTGTGGGTCCCGAGCGCCCCAACTTTTAAAGTCGGGATCGGATGCTCCAGATAATCAATCGGACTGGCGGGAGAGGCAAAGTGAAAAACATAATCCACTTTGCCCGGCACGAAGATGAATTCGGACACGTTCTGCCGGATAAACCGGAAATCCGGGTTCCCGGCCAGATGGGCAATGTTATCCGGTGATCCGGTAATAAAATTGTCGATCGCGATAACCCGGAATCCTTCGGCTAGCAATCGATCGCTGAGATGTGAACCGAGAAAACCGGCTCCCCCGGTCACGACTGCGGTCAGTTTTGAGTGCTTCGAGTCGAACATTTGTAAACGTTGTCACCTCTAAATGCAGGCTCCGCCGCGTCTGAATCGGCTCCATGAGCCGATCGGGACGCGGCGGAGATAAAATCAGTCGTCCTTTGGAGCTGGATGCGTATGACGAATATCCTCGGCTTGCTCCTGCCAAAACGCATCTTCGGCAATATTTGTCGCGTGATCGCCCACCCGTTCAAGTGCGCGCGCAATGAAAACAAGATTAAGATAGATCGGGACACGGTCCGGATCCCCTACCATCCGGTCCGCGAGCTTGTCGTTGATAGCGGAATTCAATTCATCCACCGCCCGGTCTCTCGGCTTGAGTTTCAGGGCAAGTTCTGTGTCTCCGTCCACAAAGGCGCGAAGGCTGTCGCGCAGGATACTGATCGATTCCCGGTAGAGCGGCTCGAGCAGCGAAACTTCCAGCACACTTGGAAGCAGATTCAATTTCTTCGCTCGCCGCGCGATCAGAACCGATTGATCCGCGATCCGTTCCAGGTTCTGGCTCAGTTTCATTGTGGAAATCACCTGCCGGATGTCGGACGCCACCGGATGATAACGGATCATGACGTCGACTCCCTGTTCGTCAATCTGTTTCTCCAGGATGTCGACCTCTTCGTCATCGGCGATCACAAGGTTACAAAGCGCGCTATCTCTCTTCAAGAGGCCTTGCATTGCATTTTCCAGCAGCCGCTCCGCAAGACTCGACATCATCAGCGCGTCGTTCTTCAGGCTGTCCAGCGCCGCGTCAAAACTCGTGCTTATATGTTTTCCGCGTTCGAACATACGAAGCAAGAGTTAATCCGATCTAGACCAAGTTTACCAGCGAGCTGCCTACATTTTTTCCGGGACATTGATCCCAAGGAGCCCGAGACCGGTTCCCAACAAACGCGAGAAAATGTCACACAACATTAACCGAGTCTCCCGCGCAGGAGGTTCGGCGCTCAGTACCTGGCAGGATTCATAGAATCCGTGAAACACGGACGCCAGCTCATACAGATAATTCGCGAGGATGTTCGGCTTGAACCCGTCGAGAATGGCCGGCACGACGTCGGGGAACAATAAGATCTTTTTTGCGAGGTCCAGTTCCGCCTTTTCCTGCAGATACAATGAGCCGGGCTGCAAGAAAGAAGCCGGTAACCTGCGAAAAATCGACCGGCAGCGCACATACGCGTTTTGCAGATAAGGAGCGGTGTTGCCCTGCAGCGACAGCATTTTATCCCACGAAAATATGTAGTCGGTCATTCGGTGCTGGGAGAGGTCCGCATATTTAACGGAGCCGATCCCGACGATCCGGCCGATCGCAAGGCGCTCCTCCGCAGAGAGCTCGGGATTTTTTTTGGCAACAATCGCTTGCGCGCGATCGATTGCTTCGGCAAGCAACGATCGTAGAGAAATCGATTCACCCGATCGCGTTCGCATCAATTTTCGATCCTCTCCCATAATGCTTCCGAACGCGACGTGCTGAAGATCGGCCGTGTACCCGAGGCGCCGGGCAAGACTGAACAACTGCCGAAAATGAAGCTGCTGCGGGGCCCCGACGATGTACCAGATCGCGTCGGCGCGCCACTGATTCAGACGATATTCGATCGTCGCAACATCGGTCGTAGCGTAGCCAAAACCTCCATCCGACTTCCGAATGATAAATGGATCATCGTTCAATGATCGATCCCAGACAACGACGGCTCCGTCGCTTACTTCCGCGACACCACGCTCCTGCAGTTCCTGAACAACACGAGGTAGTTCGGGATTGTAAAAACTCTCGCCAAGCTGATGATCAAAGCGCACTCCGAGGAGGTCGTAAACCTGGGAAAATTCAATGAGCGAAAGGTCAACGCACCGTTGCCAGATCCGCTGATTCTCCGGGTCCCCCTGCTGGAGCTTGACAAGTTCCACGCGGCATTTTTCCAGTATATCGGGATCATTTTTGGATGCAGCGTCCGCCTCGCGATAGATCCGAACCAATTCTGCGACCGGGTCGGAGCCGAGACGCTCCTCCACGAGAAAGTTTTTCCAGCCGTAGATCACTTTGCCGAACTGCGTCCCCCAATCGCCGATGTGATTGTCGGTGATCACATTGTGACCGAGAAACCGGGCGATCTTTGCGAGTGCATCCCCAAGAATTGTCGACCGGATATGACCGACATGCATCGGCTTCGCAATGTTTGGCGAACTAAAATCGATGACGATTGTTTGTAGCGTTTTTGCGGGCTCGACCCCGAGTCGCTCGTCCAAACCAAGCCGATGCACCTGCTCCGCGACGAATCTCGTCGAAAGCCTGAAATTGATAAAACCGGGGCCGGCAATTTCCGGTGGTGCGCCGATGTCATTTATTGAGAGATTGGCGACGATCCGAGCCGCGAGCGTCCTCGGGTTCTGCTTCAGCTTTTTGCCGAACACCATTGCGGCGTTCGTCTGATAATCGCCATGGCGTGGATCCGCAGTAGGACCGATCTGCAACGGTTCGTCGATCCCGACACCGCTCTTTTCAAGAGCGTCGCTTAAACGCTCTCTTAAAATCTCGGAGACTGTCGGCATTCCCTCAGCCGGCCTGAGAACGGCTAACCTTGTTTTCGAAGATATTGAGAATCTCTTCGGACGATGCCGCCTTAGCGAGCTGCTCGCGGACCGATTTATCATTCAGAAATTTCGCGATCGCGGCTAATGTCCGTAGATGAACCTGGAACTGGTCCTTCGGAACCACGAACAGCACAATGAACCGAACCGGAGAGTTATCGAGCGAGTCAAACTCGATCCCGGTGGAAGACCGGCCAAAGGCTGCAATGACCTCGCTGACACAATTTGAGGAAGCGTGCGGAATTGCGATGCCGAAGCCGATTCCGGTGCTCATTGTCTCCTCACGCTGCCGCAACGCAGCTAGAATTGAGTCTCTGTCAGATGCGCGCACCCGGTTTTTTTGAACGAGCAAATCGATCAGTTCCACGATGGCCGCCCACCTTTCGGTTGCCTTCATCTCGGGAACGATTTGATCTACAGATAAAAGGGAGCCCAATGTCATAGCTCTCGATCGAAATTCCGCACCTTAGCAAGTCGCCGCCCTTTGACAAGACCCTTTCACAGCAAAGATGTAAACGCTATTTGTAAGGTGAAACATTAAATCCGCCCTTTTCGATTCAATGTTGCATGCCGACCGCGTTACCTTTAACCACCTAAACCCCGATTTTATTGCATGAATATTTTAATGGCAACAAGTGAGTTCTCCCCGCTCGGGTCGACCGGTGAACTTGGAGACCAGGTAAACACGTTAACCACCGAACTCAAGCGCCTCGGCCACGACATGAGCGTCGTGATGCCGTTCTACCGGTCCACCCGCGAAGGGATACTGGATTACAAACCGGCTGCACTGGATTTCCAGGTCAATCTCGGAGGCAAACGCGCTTCGGCAAATGTCCTTGAAACCAAGACCCCGGAAGGAATCCCGGTCTACCTGATTCGCCGAGATGAATATTTCGATCGAACCGGGATTTACGGCGCAGACGGAAGAGCGTACGAGGACAACGCCGAACGATTTATATTTTTTTCAAAAGCGGTGCTCGAGCTCGCCGGACGCCTGACCCCGACACCGGAATTGATCCATTCTCACGACTGGCCAACTGCACTGATACCGGTCTTTGTGAAAGATCGTCAATTGCCATTCCAGACGGTCCTCACAATTCATGACCTCGAGTACCAGGGGTCGTTCTGGAGCTTCGACTTTCCGCTGACCAACCTTCCGGGAACCTATTTCGGGGCGCGCGGCGTCGAGTTCTACGGACGGCTGAATTTCCTAAAGGGTGGAATTCTAAGCGCCGACGCTGTGACGCTCGAGGGAGAAGTCGCTCTGTTCGAAGCGTTCTCACCACAGCACGGTTTCGGCCTCGACGCCGTATTAAAGGAAAATCGGCAGCAGCTTTTCGGCATCCCGCACGGGGTGGACTATTCCCAAACGAACCCACCATTTGAGATTCTCTTCAGCCAGCGCGCGGATGCAATCACCGGCAAGCCGGGCGCGCGGCAAGCGCTCCTGGAACAGCTCGAGCTCGAAAGGAACCCCAAAGGAATCGTGATTAGCCTTCCGATTGAGTCGCACGATGGCGCGGCATTCGAACCGCTTAGGCCAATCCTGGACCTTGTACTCACGGCCGATACTTGCATGGTGGTTACCGGGACCGCACCCGATCTGGACTTCACAGATCTGATCATTGCAGAACGGAAATACCCGACTCGGTTTACCTACCGCCCCGACGCCGACCCCAAGCTCGAGCAAGCGGCTCTGGCGGGTTCCGACGTAGTTTTACTGCCCTCCTCCCTCGGATTTCATGGCACGACCGCAATTGCGGCGATGCGCTATGGAACCCTGCCGATCGTCAAAAGCAGAGGGGGCGTATATCAGATTGTGGCTGATTACGACCCCGGCGCTGGAACCGGCTCCGGCTTCGTCTACGCCGGCGATTCTTCGTTGGCACTTTGGGATGCTGTCCGCCGCGCAAACGAGCTCTACCAATGCCCGGACGAATGGAGCAAATTGGCCGACCGCGCGAAGAGCATCGACTTTTCGTGGGTGGAATCATCCAAAGCGTTTGTCAAATTGTACGCCCGTCTCCTGAGGCACCGTCCGGCAAAAGCAACTGCGGCCTGAAACGAAAATACGGGAGTTGCAGCAGTTACAGAATGGATCCGGGGATTGACGCCGTATCGATTGTTGTAAGTTCTTAACGTTGGCACCCGATTAAAGTCGTGGATCTTTATTTTGCCGCTGCGCGGCGGTTTTGCATTGTGCAACTCCTGAACTCTTCCCCTAATGCTCCCAGAAATCGTCACCTCAATCCCCGGTCCGCGGTCGCAGGATTTGGCTGCGGCACTTTCGAAATACGAGAACCGGAATGTGACCTACGTCGCGCGCGATTTCCCAGTTTTCTGGGAGCGCGCTACGGGCGCGAACGTCTGGGATGTCGATGGCAACAGATTCCTGGATCTGACTGCCGGGTTCGCGGTTGCAGCCCACGGACACACGCATCCGTCAATTCGCGCGGCGATAACGGCCCAGTCCGAAAAATTGATGCATGCAATGGGAGATGTGCATCCTGCCGAGAACAAGTTTCGTCTCTGCCAGAAGTTGAGCCAGATCACCTTTGAGCGTTGGGGGCTTGGCACGGGTAAAACGACCCTTTGTAATTCAGGATTTGAGGCGGTCGAAGTCGCAATTAAAACGTCGTTGCTGCACAGCGGGAACCCTGGCGTTCTCTGTTTTCGCGGCGGCTACCATGGTTTGGGGTACGGAGCTTTGGACGTGATCGGGATCCCGTGGTTTCGCGAACCATTCGTCCGGCAGCTTCGCGATTTCGCGACGTCGATCCCCTACCCCAACTGTTACCGATGCCCGTTTGGAAGATCGGAAGGATACCGGTTGGAGGGATCTCGTTTTCCGAACTGCGCAAGCTCATGCTTGGCGGCGATCGAAGATCAGATCGTACAAGCGATTCGAAACCGGCCGATCGGATGCATCCTGGTGGAACCCTGCCAGGGAAGAGGTGGCGAAATCGTTCCGCCGCTCGATTTCCTGCGAATGCTTCGGCAGATCTGCGACACCTACAAAATTCTGCTCGTGTTTGACGAGATCTATACCGGGCTCAACCGCACCGGAGCCTTGTTTGCGAGCGATCAATTCGGTGTCTACCCGGATATCCTCTGCCTCGGGAAAGGTCTCACGTCGGGATTTCCGCTGGCGGCATGCATCGGGCGGGCGGAGATCATGGATGCCTGGCCCCGCTCATCCGGCGAGGCGCTCCATACAACCACATTTCTCGGCAACCCGATGGGTTGCGCCGCGGCGCTCGCGTCGATTGAACTGCATCTCGAAAAAGATGCCGGCAAACGGGTCCGAGCTCTCGGAAAACAACTACGCGATCGCCTGGTAGAAATGGCACTCCCAGCGATCGGTCACGTACGCGGCCTCGGTCTCATGATCGGCGCCGAGATTGTGAAGCCCGACCGCTCGCCAAATCCTGACTTGGCGTTTCAGGTCGTGGTGTCAGCATTGAAGGCTGGTCTGCTCATCCTTGGAGGAGGTCCGGAAGGGAATGTCCTCTCGTTCACGCCACCCTTTTGCATTGAGCCGGAGGAAATCGACTTTGCGTGCGCGCAAATCTACGAATACTTGCGCTTGGGATCAGTCTCGTAGTCGAGCGCCATCGAACTTTCAGTATTCGGCTTAATCGTCTCCTCGATGAATTTGATGTAAATTGGGTCCTCGATAAACATCGCCATCCGTTCCTTTGAATCGAAGTCAACAGCAAAAAAGAAGGGCCACTCATTCTTCTGGTCAATCCGGCGGCCACACCGAACATTCATCGCCACAGAAATTTTCAGCAGCTGCATCCGCGACTTAATCACGAGCTCCTCCACGCGCTCTGGAGTGATCTCCGGTTTGAGTTTGTACAAAACAATGTGATGAATCATGTGCGCGTCTTCTTCTAGAAAGTCGCTGTACGGTAAGCAAGGATTATCGATTGAATGCTCGTCTGGCGAAAATTAAGCAGCGAAAAATGGCTCGATTCCTGGCAGGAAAGACTCGCTTTTCTAGGCTGGGATAGACTTGTAGCGACCCAATTCGCCGGTTCGCGACGGGTCCGCTTGGAGATCTTCGATATCACAGAAGCGGACTCTGCGGTTTTGCTGAAACGCTTCGGCGGAGAGGTCCGCAATCTGAAGCATTCGACGGCAGACTGGGTACGCACGTTCGTTCTCAAGAAGCCGATCTCAATCCGAGGCCGATTGCGAATAGTCAACAGCGAACCGAGCCCCGCCGCACCGCTTGATATAAAGACAATCTATATTCCGGCCAATCTTGCATTCGGGACCGGCGAACACGCAACCACCGCCGGATGCCTGCGACTGCTCGCCGATATCGCGCCAAGGAGGGGCGATTGGGATTTTCTAGATGCCGGGACCGGCACCGGAATACTGGCAATCGCGGCTTCACGGCTCGGCGCCAAACGGGTTCTTGCGTTCGATTTCGACGCGACGGCGATTCGGGTCGCAAAGGCCAACGCCCGACTAAACAAACTGCGCGTCGTTAAAATTTTCCAAGCCGACGTATTAAGTTACGCCCCGGAAGGCCGGTTCGATATCGTTGCGGCTAATCTCTACAGCGACCTGTTTCGAAAAGCGGCGTACAACCTCTGGCCGGCCCTAAAGCCGCTCGGTAAACTGATCGTGTCAGGTCTGACACGGGATCAGGTCGAAAATGTGGCAAATCAAATTCGCGCGATTGGCGGGGAAATCGAACTGAAACGAACACGCGGGAAATGGGTAACTTTGCTCGCGGCCCGCGTTGAGCATTAAGGGTCGCCAGAGAAGGGTCCGCCAGAGAAGGGTCGGGTCTGGATGACCAATATTTGGCTTTGCAAATGTTGATTGCACAGACCCGACCCTTAAGACGTTTCGAATTCCTTGGTTGAAAAGACTGGGTGGCACATGTAGTCCTGAAAAAGGTCCTACTATGCAACTTTCCTCTAGAGCCTCCAGTTTAACTCCTTCTCTCACGCTTTCGATCGACAGCAAGGCGAAGGCGATGAAATCCGAGGGAATCGACGTTTGCGGCTTCGGAGCAGGCGAGCCGGACTTCGACACTCCCGAGCACATTAAAGCGGCCGCCATTGCGTCTCTGGAAGCTGGATTCACGAAGTACACGCCGAGTTCCGGTATTCCGGAACTTCGCCAAGCGATCGCCGACAAGCTCCTAACCGAAAACGGAGTCGATTACAAACCGTCTCAGATTATCGTCAGCGACGGCGCGAAGCATTCCTGTTATAACGCTATTCTGGCTACATGCCAGACAGATGACGAAGTTATCATCCCGGCGCCTTATTGGCTGAGTTATCCGGAAATGGTCCGACTCGCCGGAGCAGATCCCATTTTTGTTCACACGAAAGAAGAGAACGGCTGGAAGCTGACCGCCGAAGAGTTCGAAAACGCGATGACGCCTCGGACCAAGATGATTATTCTAAATAGTCCGTGTAACCCGACCGGTGCCGTCTACACAAAGCAGGAACTGGACGCGATCGGCAAAGTCGCCGCAGAAGAAGACATCTTGATTCTGTCCGACGAAATCTATGAAAAGCTCGTGTACGACGATGCCACACATCACAGCATTGCTTCGCTTGCCCAGGAGTATAACGAACTGACAATCACAGTGAACGGATTCAGCAAATCGTATGCGATGACCGGGTGGCGTCTCGGCTATCTCGGCGCTCCGGAATCGATCTCCAAGGCGATCGACTCCATCCAGAGCCACAGCACCTCGAACGCGTGTTCGTTTGCTCAAAAAGGAGGCCTTGCTGCGCTGAAAGGCGACCAGCAACCTGTTGCCGACATGCGGGACGAATTCAATCTGCGCCGCGAGTATATGGTCGATCGCCTAGGGAAGATGCAGCACGTCAGTGTCGTTCGCCCGAGGGGCGCGTTCTATGTCCTGGTGAACATCAGCCGGCTCGGACTGACCTCGCAGAACTTCGCCGACCGCCTCCTCAGCAAGGCTAACGTCGCAGTCGTACCGGGGATCGCCTTCGGAGACGATCGCACCGTCCGCCTGAGCTACGCCACTAGCCTGGATGTGATCAAAAAGGGGATGGATCGCTTCGAAGAATTCTGCCGAACCATTTGACACCCGGAGGTCGCTGAGGGACGGAGTAGAACACAGAGGGGATTATTTACCGCAAAGGCGCAGAGGACAGAGACGCTGAACTGAAACTGCGGATGACCAGCGATCGCAGAAACAAATTCTTAACCTCTGTTTCCTCTGCGTCTTTGCGGTGAAGCTTTTTCTCTGTGACCTCCTTTTCCTCTGCGCACTTCGCTCCCGGTAAGTACTGGGAAGTTTATCTCGTGATGCTGCGGAATTCGCTCATCCGGGAGATGAACTTCAAGCTGAACTTTCTGCTCTGGATCGTTGTCGAATCGCTCTGGTTCGTCGGGCAGTTGGTGTTCATTCAGGTGATTTTCAATCAGGTCACCGCGTTGGGCGACTGGACGAAGTGGGATATGGTCTTGCTCGTCGGTACCCACCAGATCATCAGCCAGATTTTTCAGGCGTTCTTTTATACCAATCTTACGAATCTCCCGGAACTGGTTCGGACTGGGAAACTCGATTTTGTCCTGCTGCAACCGGTGGACGCCCAGTTCACTGCGTCCCTCCGTCAATTCAGCCTGGACAGCATGGTCAGCGGATTGGTGGGAGTGGCGATCGTGACCTACTCGCTCTTCAAACTGAGTCTTTTTCCATCGCCCGGCCAGATCGCGCTCTACCTCGTGACCATGCTGCTCGGAATCGCGATTCATTACGCGGTACTGTTTTCCCTGGCGACTGTCAGCTTCTGGACTACACGGTCACAGGGGCTGGTCTGGGGTTATTTCAGCATCATGAATCTTGCGCGTTATCCGGATGTGATATTCAAGGGTCTGATTAAGTTCGTCTTCAGTTGGATGGTCCCGGTGATCGTGGTAACGAATGTGCCGGCGCGCGTGTTGATCCATGCCTCGCAGCCTCCCTGGTGGCTGATTTTGCATCTCCTGCTCGCGTCAGCGCTTATGCTTTTTCTCTCAAGAATTCTGTGGCGATTTGCCTTGAACCGATACCAAAGCGCAAGTTCCTAGGAGGCGCACATTTCCTCTTGCGCGGCTATACAATTGCCATTATATGTTCGCCTCCTCGTTGGGAACGATTGGCGAAATAGCAGATTCGTTTGTTGAGCGTATGGCGAAATCAAAACCACAAAAAAAGGACGAATCGTCGGACAATGGGTACGTTGACTCGGCGGAATTGGTGGATCAGCAAAATTCTTCACCGGGCCCCGAAGAAGGCGACGAGAATCTTCCTCCGTTCCTCCGCAAACAGAAAACAAAGCTGCTGCAGCTTCGAGATACACTTCTCGATTCAATGATGGGTGTGTCGCGGGACACGCTTCGGTCACGGGCCGAAGGAAGCGAAGCTTCTGCGTTTGGAATGCACCAGGCCGACGCGGGCAGTGATGCTTACGATCGTGACTTCGCACTAAGCCTTCTCTCCCAAGAGCAGGACGCTTTGTACGAAATCGAAGAGGCCCTCAAGCGCGTCGACGCCGGCACCTACGGAACATGCGAAATGTCGGGCAAACCAATTCCACACGCCCGCCTGGAAGCGATCCCATTTGCAAGATTTACGGTCGAATGCCAGACCCAAATTGAAAAACAGAAAAAGGCGATGCGTGTCCGCCAGCCTGTTACCTCACTTTTCGGCCTGACCGATGAAGAGGGTGGCGACGGTGAAGAAGAGGACACAATCACCGATTCGAAAGACTAGCTTTCATGCCGAGGGAAATCATCACTCTGGAGTGCACGGAAGCGAAAGCGCTAGGTAAACCCGCTTCTCGCTATGTCACCACTCGCAACAAGAAAAGCCCAAACACACCGGGCCGTCTGGAGAAGAAAAAGTATAATCCCTTCCTTCGGCGGCGCACCCTCCATCGAGAGGTGAAGTAAGCAATGGAACCAAAGAACGCCAAACGCAGGTCAAATTTTCGCCGGGCAAACCGGATGATGCCGCGTCGTCGCATCGATATCGCGACGGAAGCGATCGACTACAAAAACCCCGACCTGCTCAGGAAGTTCGTCACCGAAAGCGGCAAGATTCTGCCAAGACGAGTTACCGGTATGCCGGCACACCTCCATCGGAAGATAACGCGCGAAATCAAGCGGGCGCGTTCGGTCCTTCTGATGAAGTAGTCCTTTTCTTTGTCGAGCTCGAAGAGACTCCCTTGCGGAAAGGGCTTTTCCGATTATCCTTTCCTTCCCTCTGATTTCCGTGAAGGCGGCCGGTTTCTGGCCACCCGGATCAGATAAAGTTATGGCAACCGTGGTGTGTTTGTGTTTGTAAACGATATGACAGAAATGCAGGAGCTAATCGCGAAGTCCCTGCGCGATTTTAAGGAAGGCAGCATCGTCAAGGGCCGAATTCTGGAAATTCGGCCAAGGGAGGTCCTGGTAGACATCGGATACAAGTCCGAAGGCATTATCCCATCCTCCGAATTCGACGACATGGACTCAGTTGAAGTCGGCGATGAAGTGGAAGTGCTGCTCGAGAAGCTCGAAAACGAGGATGGGATGGTCGTCCTGTCAAAGGAAAAGGCGGCTCATAAGCAAAACTGGGACAAAATCGTAAAGGTCTTCGAAGGTGACGGCCTGATCAAAGGCAAAGTCAAAGCTGTTGTAAAGGGTGGATTGACTGTCAACATTGGCGTCGAAGCGTTTCTCCCCGGTTCTCAAATTGATATCGTTCCGCCGAAAGATCTTCAGCAGTTCGTCGGTAACACGTACGATTTCAAAATCGTAAAAATTAACGACGAACGCAAAAACGTGGTGCTCAGCCGCCGCGAAATTATCGAACAGGAACGCGCAGAAAAACGGTCGCGCTTCCTCGAAACCGTCAAATTGGGCGACACCGTCAAAGGCGTTGTCAAGAATCTGACCGATTTCGGCGCATTCATTGACCTCGATGGAATGGACGGCCTTTTGCATATCACTGATATGACCTGGGGGCGGCTTACACATCCAAGTGAACTCCTCAAGATAGGCCAGGAAATCGATGTTGTTGTCCTCGACATCAATAAAGAAAAGGAACGCGTTTCGCTCGGACTCAAGCAGACTCAGCGCAATCCGTGGGACAAGATCGAAGAACGCTTCCCTGTGGGTGCCACAGTCCACGGCAGAGTGACAAATCTCGTGCCTTATGGCGCATTTGTGGAAATTGAAGAAGGTGTTGAAGGATTAATTCACGTCTCCGAACTCTCCTGGACCAAGCGGATTACCCGTCCTTCAGATGTGCTCACCCAGGGCCAGGAAATCGAAGCGGTTGTTCTCGGAGTGAACAAAGAGGAGCAGAAGATTTCTCTCGGTGTTCGCCAGCTCGAACCGAATCCGTGGGATGCAATCGAGCACAAGTATGTGACCGGATCGCGCGTTCAGGGCAAGATCCGCAATATGACCGCCTACGGTGCATTTGTTGAACTCGAAGAGGGCATCGACGGAATGATTCACGTTTCAGACCTCAGCTGGACACGGAAGATCAATCACCCAAGCGAAATTCTCAAGAAGAACGACGATGTCGAAGCTGTCGTACTGGACATCGACAAGGTGAATCAGCGCATCAGTCTCGGCGTGAAGCAACTCGATTCCGATCCCTGGAAAGAGATCGATCAGAAGTACAAGATCGGCGACTTGGTTCATGGCAAGGTTACGAAGCTCGCGAGCTTCGGAGCGTTTGTTCAATTGCAGGATGACATTGACGGTCTCGTGCACATTTCGCAGCTCAGCGAAGAGCACGTCGCCAAGGTCAAGGATATCCTCAAGGTCGGTCAGGAAGTCGAAGCCCGCGTCATCAAGGTAGACAAGGCAGAGCGCCGCATCGGTTTGTCGATCAAGGCTGCGCACTATTCCGATGATGAACTGCGCCGGGAAACCGAAGCGTTCGACAGTCTGCGTCCGGGCGAAGACATGGTTGGACTGGAACAGGCCTTCCAGGCTGCGGAAGAAGAATATCGTCCAAGCGATCGGCGCAAGTAATGCCGACCGTCCAAATACAGGTTGCAACATTCCCGACTCGGATCATCGTTTCAGTCAGACAATATGGATAAACCAGAAATCGTTGCGTATCTGAAAACCCAATGCGGATGGAGTAACGGTGTTCGCGCAGTTTTGGCAAAGTATGATTTGCCGTACGAGGAAAAGGACATCATCAAGAACCCAGCGTTTCGGTGGGAAATGGAGCAGAAAAGCGGTCAGCCTCTTTCTCCGTGCATCGAGATCAATGGGACGATACTCGCTGACGTCAGCGGGGAAGAAGTGGAACAGTACCTTGTGACCAACAATTTGGTCCAGGCCAGCGAGACACCAAGCGATGTCCCGTTGAATGCTCCCTGCCCGCCCGAACAGCACGAAGCAAACGTTTTTTTCAGAAAGTAGTTTTTGGACGCGCTTTGCAGCGCTTCCAAAGACTTAAAAAGAGCTGCACCAATGGTGCGGCTCTTTTCTTTGTTACTCCGCAAACAGTAGCATACGCGTCCCGCGTGTATTCCTTTCGTTGCGCGTTGGCATTCACGTGCGAAACGGAACACATACGGGAGCGTATGCTGTTTGCGCAGACCCGACTCTTCGGAGTGCTGCACGGAGGTACCACTCTTACTGGACGAATTCGGGCGTAACGTCCTCAGGAATCAGGCCCTGTTTGCTTGCCCGTCCCAGAAATTCGCGAATCGCACTTCTGCCGATTGGCCCGTAGTCGATCGTGAAATCGTTGACGTACATCCCGATAAATCGATCAGCGCCCGCTTCATCCAGTCCACGCGCCAGCGGCATCGAATGCTCAACGCCTGCTTTCCGATGTTTCAGCCCGTAGGCGATACTCTCTTTAAGGATGTCCGAGATCTCCTTTTGTGTCTGCCATGGTATATCTTTTCGGACAACGTTCCCGCCCAACGGGAGCGGGAGCCCGGTCACAGACTTCCACCACGCGCCAAGATCGATCGCCAGTTTGAAGCCTTGACCGGCATATGTAATCTGGCCCTCGTGAATAATCAGACCCACATCGGCTTTGCCAGCCCTCACCGCATCGAAGATCGCATCGAATGGGACCGTCACTGTCTTCACTTCGCCGGCAAACAGACGCAGCGCCAGATGCGCGCTCGTTTTGACCCCTGGAATCGCGATGGTCTTTGAGTGCAGCCATTCCAGGACCGCCGCCGCACCGCTTGGCGGCTCCTGAAGAGCGACAAGCATGGGACCGTAGCCATCTCCCATACTGGCGCCGCACGGAAGCAAAAAATATTTTTTCGTGAGATAGGCGTAGGCGTGGATTGAGACTGCCGAGACATGCAGTTCGCCGCGCAACGCGCGCTGGTTCAGTGTCTCGATATCCTGCAGGATATGTTCAAACCGATGCCCGCGTGTATCGATTTTGTTCTGCGCCATGGCGTAAAACATGAACGCGTCATCCGGATCTGGCGAATGTCCAAGAAGAAAATCCATAGTTCCCAATGCTAGCCTTAGCTTCTCGCAAGTCTAGAGACTTGCGAGAAGTCTGCAGTTTGGACATTTTCGAGAGCTTCGTCCCGGAGGGACAAACGACAGTAGCCCGGCGATGAATCGCCGGGCTACTTTCGTCCGTCCCCTCCAGGGACGATGTCAAAAATGTCCAAACTGCAGTCCGTGCGCATTTCTCACGGGGCCGTGAGAAGTGCGGGCTACCGTTCTGTCCCCGAAATAAGTAGTACTATGTGCTGATGAACTCCTGGACTCCCGCTTGCGTCTCAATCGGAGTAACCATGTGCGCGGCGGACTTCGTCTTCCATGACACGCCATCTCGAGTGCTGCTTCGGAGCGTAGAAGAGGTAGGTAATACCGCCTGCAACGCCAAACAGCACGAAATACGCGAACCCCAGAAGCGAAATCAAAACGCCAACCTGATTTGGCACATTGCAAAGGTCGTTCAAAAGAATCTCCAGGAGCGACTCGCGGAACCCGATTCCACTCGGCGTGATCGGTAATGAAATGATGCATGTTACGATCGGCATAATCGAACTCATATCGAGGATCGAGACCCCAGCTCCGAGCGCCCTCGCCGTGCAATAAAACGCGCCGTAGAAAGAGAATAGCACCACGAACGAGAGAAGGAACGCGTATAGCAACGATTTCTTCGATCGGGCAAACAGCCGATACGCTTCCGACATCTCCACTAGCCGCTTCCGAAAAGGAAAGTGTTGCGGGAGCCGCTCCAAAAGATTGAAACCGCTGATTACAAATGATCCGCCCATCGCGATCACAAATCCGATAAGCATGCTGATCAGGACCCAAAGGAGGACCGTTGCCTGTGGTGTCCGTTGCAGCCATTGCCAGCGAAGAACCGTGGTCAGGACAGCCGTGACGACCAGAGCCGCCACGCCGATCAATCGATCCATCACCACCGTCAGAATTGCTTCTTTCCGTTTGTCGGGAAATTCGCGCATCAGATAGTAGAGCCGGGCAAAATCGCCGCCGGTGTATCCGGGCATAAACAGATTAAAAAACAGCCCGACGAAAAAGAGCATCGTCGCGCGTCGCCAGCTCATGAACATCCCCTGGACTCGCATTAAAATCTGCCACCGCATGATGTTGGCGACTTCGCCGATGAGCGCAACAGGTAAGCCGATGATGAGCCATGTCTGATCCGCTCTCGCAATGGCACCAGCCATCAACGCGCGTTTTTCCGGGCTGTGAAACAGCCAGATCAGAATGCCAATCGTAAAAACTGCCTGGAACGTGCGGATGATCGCTTTGTTCATTGGGAAGGATAGGGCCGCGCGAAGACCGCTCTAGGTGGTCACCAGATTGCGAGCACCCTGTCGCATTCGCAACGTCTTTCCAGAGATATAGCTAGTTATGATGGCGAACATACCCAACCGAACCGCGATGGCACGACAATTCTGTCGCTCGAAAACTGATCGGCCCTCGATAAATCAGCATATCTGCGAGGCATCGCTTGTCGACCGGGACATTCCCGACCTGGCGGCAAAGCGCCGTACGCGGAACCTGCAACTCCAAACCCGGAACTCTCCGCGTGCGACTGCGTGCGGGCCTCTTGCACGCGTCCCGAGAGCAGTGCAAAGTTCCGCGCCCATGAAAGTCATCGATCTTCGCAGGGAGCAGAATGTCTCTTCCATCAATCAGTTATCTCGCAAATATGCTCCGAACGGAGAGCTCGTCACCCAGGTATCTGCCATTCTTTCCGATGTCCGCCAACGGGGCGATTTGGCGTTGATTGATCTGGCGTACCGGTTTGATCGCGCCGAGTTCACACCTCACGAGCTCGCTGTTTCGGAACTCGAGATCGAAGCGGCGACTGCCCGGGTGAACCCGGAATTGGTCGACGCGCTGGAAGCCGCCCATTTGAACGTGACCGAGTTTGCCTCCCGCGGCTTGCGCGCTGATTGGAAGTCGACCAACGCGCAAGGGGCAGAGGTTGGTGAACGCTTCGATCCGTTCAGAAGAGTCGGTGTCTACGTCCCCGCCGGGACGGCGCCACTCGTGTCGACGGCGATTATGACGCTTTCACTCGCAGCCGCGGCCGGTGTGCCCGAGATCGTCGCTGTTTCCCCTGTCGGCGCCGATAAAACGATGAATCCCGGCCTTCTGACCGCTTTGAAGTTGGCCGGCGCGACCGAGATTTACAAGATTGGCGGGGCTCAAGCCATCGGCGCACTCGCGTTCGGGACCGAGATGATCCTCCCCGTGTACAAGATTTTTGGCCCTGGAAACGCTTATGTTACGGAGGCTAAGAGGCAAGTATTCGGTTACGTTGCAGTCGACCTGATCCCTGGTCCAAGCGAGATCATGGTGATTGCGGATAACACGGCCAACCCAAGCTGGGTCGCCGCGGATTTGCTTGCGCAGGCCGAACACGGACGAGGAAGCGTGATCTGTCTGGTCGCACTGGAAGAACAGGTGCTCGAGGCTGTGCAAAATGAGATTGCACGGCAAATCAAATCGCTTTCACGAGGGACAGCGTTGCGGGAGGTCCTCGAGCAGAACGCGTTCTTCGTTCTCGCGAAAAACGAAGAACAATCCATTTCAATCGCAAATGCGTTCGCGCCTGAACACATTTCGCTGGTCACCCAGCACAGCGAAAAGATGTCCGAAGCAATCGTGAACGCTGGTGCAATTTTCATCGGCGGGTTTTCACCGGTTGCCGCGGGTGATTTTCTCGCCGGCCCGAGCCACGAGCTTCCAACAGGGGGTGCGGGCAAGTCGTTCGGCGGGCTCACCGTTGATCAGTTCCAGCGCCGAACGAGCATCATCCGCTACGATCGGGAGTCTCTCAGCAAATCGGTCTCGATCATTTCGCAATTCAGCGAAATCGAGCAACTGGACGGCCACGGTCGCTCAGTAGCTATACGCTTCGAATAAGGACTGGTGCATGGCGCGGAAAACGCGAAAAAACCTGCCCTGGTTTCGCTTAACAATTCTATTTCTCATTTTGCTGGCGGTTATCCCAGTGGTTGAAGTTCTCTATGTCCGCTTCTTCAATCCACCGGTTACAACCCTTATGGTTTTTCGCCGAATCGAGGCGTTGATCACAAAACGTTATCGGGGTGAGATTCGCTACCGCTGGATTCCGCTCGACAGAGTCCCCGACGATTTTTTGGACGGCGTCTGGCAGATGGAAGACAGCCGTTTCTTTACCCATGACGGTTTCGACTGGATCGAAATGGAGAAAGCGATTCATGTCTCGGAGGAAAGGCATCGCCCGGTGCGGGGCGTTTCCACTATCTCGAACCAGTGCGCGCGTTCCCTGTTCCTGTGGCAGGGTAGATCCTGGATCAGAAAAGGGGTCGAAGCCTACTTCACCTTTCTCATGGAGCACCTTTTAACAAAAGAGCGGATTCTGGAGCTGTACGTTAACGTCATTGAGCTCGGAGACGGAATCTACGGCATCGAAGAAGCCGCGGAGCATTATTACAATCTTCCTGCGAAGCAGCTCAGTCGTTCGGAGTGCGCGATGCTTGCCGCAATGCTCCCGTTTCCGCGCGGCTGGGATCCGCGCAGTCCGAGTCCCCGGCTTCGCGCGCGCTATAGTATCGTGCTTCGCCGAATGAATGCCGGCGGCCCGATTGAACGCAAACTTGGCGAGAGTGAGCGACCCTAATTAAGAAAGTGAGCGCATCGAGTCCCAGGATTCGGCCTTGGCTGGAAGAGTGCATCACACCGTTCAGAAACGCTCCGGGCGACGTTGCAATGGACGTGGAAGCGACAGAGACGGAATGGTCAATTGACGAGCAACAGTTATCGCGAGCGCTTCATAATATAGTAGCCAATGCTCTGCAACACACGCCGCCGAACGGATGGGTGAAGATAACGGCTGCGATAGACAACGGCCAGTTGGAAATCGCTGTGGAAGATTCTGGATCAGGAGTGCCTGACGAGCTCAAAGAGAAGATCTTTGAGCCTTTTGTTTCGTCCCGTTCAAACGGGAGCGGGCTTGGCCTCGCAATCACGCGCGAAATCGTAGAAGCCCATGGTGGAACCTTACAGTGCAAAAACGGCCGTATCGGTGCCCGATTCGAAATACGATTACCACGTAGCGAACATTGATTTCCTTGTCGTCACCGCTGCTCGACATCTACTAACCGGATCCACCCCAGCCCAAAAGCAGCAGACCCACTGTGTTTCAATATTTTCCGATACCAGAACTTTGGAAGACGCTGCTCGCCTCTTTGGTCGGGGTGGTAACGCTCGTTGGCATTATGACGCGCCCGTTTCGCTGGAACGAGGCCGTTATTGCCATGGCTGGAGCCGCTATTCTGCTTCTCCTGGGCCTTATCAGTCCCGCCGATGCCTTTTTTACTTTAATCCGAGATTGGAACACATTCCTGTTCTTTTTAGGCATGATGGGTCTTTCAGCACTGGCAGAGGCGGCTGGTTTGTTTGACTGGCTGGCAGTGCAGGCGGCCCGGTTTGCAGGGAAAAGTGCGGCGCGGCTTTTCCTAAATGTCTTTTTGCTAGGGTGCCTTATCTCGATGGTACTCTCGAACGACGCGACGGCCCTTATCCTAACGCCGATTGTTTACGTCCTGGTTACGAAGCTTCGATTACCTGTTCTCCCTTATCTGTTTGCTTGTACCTTCATTGCCGATACCGCTTCTTTTTTACTGCCTGTCAGCAACCCAATCAATATCATTATTCTTTCCCGGTTCCCGCTCGATCTATTGACTTTTCTGCGTCTTTTGTTTCTACCGAGCCTGGTAGTGATCGGCATTAACATTGGCGTATTTTTCCTGCTCTATCGTAAGCAGCTCAAAGGATCCTTTGACATCCAGCGATTGCCGTCCGCGGAGCAGGCAGTAAAACACAAAGGCTACTTCCTGTACACATGTTGTGTGCTGGCCGTGGTCGCTCTTGCCTATGTGATCTCCTCAGCCCTCCAATTGCCACTCTCTCTCGTTGCGCTGAGCGGAGCTGTCCTGCTGCTCATCGGTGGCCTTTCCTGGAGACGGACCTCTCTGCGCCAGACCGCAGGCCGGATTTCCTGGTCCATCTTTGGCTTTATCGCAGGAATGTTTATTGTGGTCCGAGCTATTGAGGATACGGGGCTCACAACCATGTTTGGAAACTGGCTAATCCAGCTATCAGGAGGCGCGAGCTTCGGTGCGGTTATAGTCGGGACAGCAGGGGCAGCACTGGGAACAAATCTGATTAATAACGTGCCGATGGCTGTCGTGATGATCTCTGCCTTGACCGGCATCCAACACGCGCCACCGGTGATCCAACATGGGTTTATCGCAGCTACGATGTTTGGGTGCGACCTTGGACCAAACCTTACGACGGTTGGATCCCTGGCAACCGTGCTATGGCTACTGATCTTGAGGCAGCGAGATGTTGATGTGTCAGGGCTCGACTATTTTAAGGTCGGTGTGGTGGTCACTCCGCTGATGTTGCTGGCAGGAGCACTCACGATATGGTTACTCTTGTAGCAGAAACATTAAGGAGCAAACTATGCGCGTACTATGTTGTCTGGACGGCACAAACGTCGGACAAGTAAGCAAGGCGATCACGATGCTCTCGACAACTGAGCCGCCCATCTTCGGCATCCTCTATGTGACCGATACCGGACCGCGACACGATATCGAACATACACGCGAACGCTTTTTGCGGCCACCAGGGCCGCGCGAGCATGAGATGCAGCAGGCGGAGCACGCGGCCGCAGAGGATATCTTGAACGAAGCGCTACGCTACCTTCCCAATGCGGAAACGTTCCAGCGTCAGGGGCGGCCAGAGCGCGAAATTGTAAACGTTGCAGCAGAGTGGCTGGCGGACTTAGTGATCATTTGCTCCCGCGCCGAATACGGCGGTAAGCACGCGATCGGCCCTAGATCGGTGGGACATGTTGCCCGGTTCGTTCTCGACCATGCTCCTTGTCCAGTGCTGCTGGTTCGGCCCCTGACGCGAGAGCAATTTCCTATTGCGAGATGAACTACGCTCGAGCGCAGGCCTCCATTTCTGGCTTTTTCCCTGCAACGGTGGAGTAGTTCTTGCCTATCTCCGCCGCGTCCATGCTGCTAATCAGCTTCAACGCTTCCTGCGCGCCGCTCGCTTCCACAACGTCGTGACCGAAATCCCGGACTGATTCGGCCAGCGCTTCACGGAATGATTTGTCATCGTCAATGATCAGGATTCGCGCCATGGAAGTCGGATTTCAAATCGTGGCCCGATTGCGCTTTTTGTGCAACAGGTTGTGCCGCAACGAGCCTCAACAATTTCCCGTGCGGGCACAAGTCCGGGGTCGCTACTCCCGCTCAAATAAATGCTTACGGGCAACCGGCGAGCGTGTTCCCCAAAAACTTTCGGGGCAACGGGTGAACTTCTCATCCGGCCTGGGCCGGATCAGAAGATCAGGTTAATGTGGGTGCTTGCGCCGTTTGAACCTGAGCTGCGCAAGCGATCGAGCCAGGGCGCTTTCAGTCTCGGCTACCTCATCTGAACTCAACTTCTTGTCCTGAAGGATTTCCTGAGCCCGCTTGATCGCTCCTTCTGCGGTTTGCTCGTCGACCTCGCTGTCCGCCAGTGCCATGTCGGTCAGGATGCAAACCCTGTCCGGTAGAACTTCGATAAACCCGTTCCCGACGACCAATTCCACCTGCTTCTGCCCTTGTGTGATGCGAACTTCGCCCGGTAACAGTCGGGTCATCAGGGGAACGTGCAACGGCAAAACACCCAGCTCCCCTTCGACACCAGGGAGGACCACCATATCCACTTCCTCCGAAAATACCTTCGCTTCCGGTGTGACAATCTCGAGCTGTAGTTTTGCCATGGGCCGTTATTCCTGGGTTTCACGAATTTCTTCGATACCACCCTTCATGTAGAAATTCTGCTCCGAAACGTCATCATGTTTGCCGTCCAGAATTTCCTTAAACCCGCGGATCGTTTCGGTAATCGAAACATATTTTCCGGCCTTGCCAGTAAATACTTCGGCAACGTGGAACGGTTGGCTCAGAAATCGCTGCATCTTGCGCGCGCGGTACACAGTCAATTTGTCTTCCGGGTTTAATTCGTCCATGCCGAGAATCGCAATGATATCCTGCAGGTCCTTGTAGCGCTGTAGCACGCGTTGAACGCCACGAGCCACGTCGTAGTGTTCCTGCCCGACGAGTTCTGGTGCAAGCACCTTCGAAGTCGACGCCAGCGGATCCACCGCCGGGTAAATTCCGAGCTCCGCGATTGAGCGCTCCAACACGATGGTTGAATCGAGGTGCGCAAACGTGTTTGCAGGCGCCGGGTCGGTCAAGTCGTCCGCAGGGACATAAACCGCCTGAAACGAGGTGATTGAACCTTTGTTCGTCGAGGTGATTCGCTCCTGAAGGTCGCCCATTTCAGACGCTAGTGTCGGCTGGTAGCCGACCGCGGAAGGGGTGCGCCCAAGCAACGCGGAAACCTCAGATCCAGCCTGCGAAAAACGAAAGATGTTGTCGATGAAGAGTAAGACATCCTGATTTTTCTCGTCACGGAAATATTCAGCCATCGCCAAAGCCGACAATCCGACCCGAAGACGCGCGCCAGGAGGCTCGTTCATTTGCCCGTACACAAGCGCGACCTTGGATTTGCCCAAGTCTTGCTGGTTGATGACGCCGGCTTCGGACATTTCAGTGTAAAGATCATTGCCTTCACGGGTCCGCTCACCCACACCGGCGAATACAGAATAACCGCCGTGACCTTTTGCGATATTGTTGATCAGTTCCATGATCACAACAGTCTTGCCGACACCCGCGCCACCGAACGCACCGACCTTGCCCCCCTTGGAGAAAGGGCAAATCAGGTCGATGACTTTGATGCCAGTCTCGAGGATGCTGGCACTTGTGTCCTGCTCAATTAGAGTAGGCGCTTTGCGATGAATGGGGTATCGCTTTTCCGCAATCACAGGGCCGCGCTCGTCGACGGGATCCCCGGTCACATTGAATACTCGGCCAAGAATACAGTCGCCAACCGGCACGGAGATCGGTGCGGCCGTGTTGGTGATCGGCATCCCGCGCTTCAATCCCTCGGTGGATGACATCGCGATCGCGCGAACCCATCCCCCGCCCAGATGCTGGTGCACCTCCAAAGTCAGCTTCTTCGCCGGCCCTCCATCCTGCGAAATCTCGATCTCCAACGCGTCGTGGATCATTGGCAGCGCATCGCTTTCACTGAAATCGGCATCTATAACGGGGCCAATGACTTGGATTATGGTACCTGTATTCATATTTCGGAGCTATCCCACGGCGAGCTGCGCCGTGGTTATTTCAAGCAGCTCTGTCGTGATGTTTTCTTGGCGGACCTTGTTGTAATCGAGAGTTAAATCTTTGATCAATTGTTTGGCGTTATCGGTCGCATTCTTCATCGCCACCATCCGCGCACTGTGCTCCGATGCCCGGGCATCATGCGCCATTTGGAACAGCTGAAACGCAATGTAGTGCGGCAGGATCGCGTCCAGAACACCATGCGCGTCGGGCTCGAATATGAACTCTCCCGACTGTTCTTTTGCGTCCAGGTCCTCAGCCGGAATCGGCAACAAATCCCGAATTAGCGGCTGTTGCGTCAGCGTATTCACAAATCTCGGGTATAAGACCCGGACTTTGTCAATTTCGCCTAAAATGAATTTTTCGGAGACTAATTTCGCGATCGGCCGCACGTCCGCAAACCGAACAGGATCTTTCAATGGAAAGTCGGCAATGAGGTTCCGCCGTGTGCGAGCCAGATACTGAGCCGCCCTTTTACCCATTACGGCGAAGTCCGTTTTTGCGGTGTCGGTATCGGCGAGCTCTCTGAACAAGTTCGTGTTCAGCGGTCCGCAAAGCCCTTTGTCCGTCGAAAAGATTACGATCAGCTCCTTCTGCACTTCGCGGATCGCCAAGAGCGGATGACTCGCCGGCTCGACACGCCCCTTGAGCGCAGCCAGGACCCGGAACAGCATTTCCTGGTACGGACGCCCCGCAATAGCCGCAGTTTGCGCCTTCCGCATTTTCGCGGCGGCCACCATCTGCATGGCTTTCGTGATCTGAGACGTGTTCTTTACCGACTTGATTCGTCGGCGCAAATCGAGGGTACTGGGCATCGGAAAGAGCTACGGCCTGTAAAATCCTTTGAAGTCTTTGATCGCAGCGTGGAGTTTTTCTTCCAGGTCCTTGTCGATCGCCCTTTTTTCAATGATGTCGGTCAGTAGATCTACTTTCCGCGTCTGGAAGTACTCGACCAGCTTGGCTTGGCAGTTTTTGACTTTGTCGACAGGGACGTCGTCAAAATACCCCTTCTGCATCGCAAACAGAATCACGACCTCAATTTCCACCGCATACGGGTTGTACTGGGTCTGTTTAAACAATTCGACGATTCGTTGGCCGCGCTCCAGTTTTTTACGCGTCCCCGCATCGACGTCGGAGCCGAACTGTGCAAATGCCTGCAAATCACGAAATTGCGCCAGATCGAGTTTCGTTGATCCGGCAACCTGCTTAATGGCCTTGATCTGCGCAGCCGATCCGACTCGGCTCACCGAGATACCGACCGAGATCGCCGGGCGGACGCCCTGGTAGAAAAGATCTGTCTCCAGATAGATCTGGCCGTCGGTTATCGAAATAACGTTTGTCGGAATGTAGGCCGACACGTCGCCGGCTTGTGTCTCAATGATCGGCAGTGCCGTCAGAGACCCGCCACCGTTAGCGTCATTGAGACGAGCACTGCGTTCCAATAACCGGGAATGCAGGTAAAAAACATCTCCAGGGTAGGCTTCACGTCCGGAGGGGCGTTTGAGTATCAGGGAGACTTGGCGGTAGGCCGCGGCATGCTTGGTCAAATCATCAAACACAATCAGCGCGTCCATGCCGTTTGCCATGAACCATTCGCCCATTGCAGCTCCGGCATACGGGGCAAGGTACTGGCTCGTCGCACCTTCCGAAGCAGGCGCCGAAACAATAATCGTGCTGGAGAGTGCGCCGGCTTTCTCGAGCACATCAACCGTGCGGGCAACGCTCATGTTCTTCTGGCCGACCGCGACGTAGATGCAATAGAGAGGTTTGTGGTTCTTGATCTTTCCTTCCTCGGCCGCTTTGTTCAGCCGGGCCTGGTTGATTATCGTGTCCACCGCGATCGTCGTCTTGCCGGTCGCACGATCGCCAATGATCAATTCGCGCTGGCCGCGTCCAATAGGAATCATCGCGTCGATCGGTAGAATACCGGTCTGGACAGGAACGGAAACGCTCTTTCGTTTGATGATGCCCGGAGCGATTTTCTCCACCGGGTAAGTTTCATCCGATTTGATCGGGCCTTTGCCGTCAATCGGCTGGCCAATCACGTTCACCACACGGCCGAGCAACCCTTTTCCGACAGGAACGGACAACAGTCTGCCGGTGGTCTTAACTTCGGTTCCTTCTTCAACATGGGTGTAGTCGCCGACGAGAATCGCACCCACCTCGGTCTCTTCCAGGTTCAGAGCGATCCCGTAAAGCCCCTCTGGAAACTCGATCATTTCATTCAGCATGACGTTGCTCAACCCCTCGATCTTCGCTACGCCGTCACCGACTTCGCGGACTGTTCCAACATTCGAACGCGTCGTGTCGGTTCTCAGACCTGAGATCGTGTCCTCCAGCTCCTGTAAAATTGTATTCATGATTCGATGTCTATAGCTGTTCCCGAAGCTGGTTAAGGCGGCTCTTAACGGATCCATCCCAAACATCGTTCCCAATCTTGATCCGCAGACCGCCCAGCAGCTCCGGATTTGTCCGAAACTCTGTCGCCAGGTCATCCCCATACCGGGCTTTCAAATTCTCTATGATACGATCTCCAAGAGACCGATTCAGCGGCGTCGCACTTTCAATCACTGCGCGTCGTTTCTCTACTTCCAGGTGCAGCAGACGCTGGTAGTCTTTAAGCGTGTCGACGTAATGACGCGGTTTGGCTGTTAGAACGGACTGAACCATTTGCGAAATCTTTTCCTCATCTAATTTCCCAGACGTAAAGCTGTTGCGTAACATCAGACGCGACATTTTCCGGGCTTCTTGGGTGGCTTTCATTGCCGGTCAAAATTCAAGAACGTAATCAGGCTGCAATCTGGCGAGCAGTCTCTTCGCTGATGCGTTGTTGGTCTTCAGGGGTTAGTATTTTGCCGGTTACGCGCGTCGTTGTGTCGACCACCAGCCGACCAAGTTCACGTTTCATCTCGGCCATGAGATGGTCTCTCTCCAGCGCCATCGCCTCCTGCGCCTTCAATGTAATCTGCTCAGCCGCGGTAATGGCTTCCTGGCGCTTCTGATCGGCAAGCCGATCCCCGCTCGACCGCACTTCTTCGAGCAGCCGCTGCGCGTCTGCGTTCGCCTTCGCCAGTATTTCTTCGTACTTCGCCTGAGCAGCAGCGAGTTGTTTCTTAATGTTTTCTGCGTTGATCTGGCCCTCTTCGATTCGACGGCGCCGCTCTTCAAGCATCGCGATGACCGGCTTGAATGCGAATCGCTTCAGAACAAGGTAAACAATCGCAAATAGCACCACCTGCGCTATCAGGTTCGGCCAAGAAACGCCAAATTGGTCAGCTACTTTGCCCAGTGCGTCCATAGATTCTCTTGATCGGTAGGATTTCTTTAATCAGCCAGTGTGCGGATGTTGCAAGGCTTTTTCACCTTGCAACCCCACCACATTCTTTCGCTACGATTTCGTGAATGCAATAACCAATCCGTAAATCGCGATCGCTTCGGATAGCGCCATTCCGATAATTGCCATAACCAGAATGCTACCGAACGCGCTCGGATTGCGCCCGACTGCCTCGCTGGCTTTGCCCCCAACTATTCCGACTCCAATTCCTGCCCCAAGCCCGGCAAAGGCTAGCGGCAAAAAAGGACCGAAATTCCCGGCCTCAGCTGCCAGTATTGGAAGAGTTTCTAACATGCTTCTTTCCTTTCTTTTCGTTTCGTTCTGCTTTTCCTACCAACCGCCCACGCGTAGCATGGTCCCGGCCGGCAAATATTTCGTACTTTAGTGCGAGCCGCCCTCGCCCTCGTGTCCCGTCGAGAGTTTGATATAAACCGCGCACAACATTGCAAAAACGAACGCTTGCAACAGGCCGACCAATAGCTCGAGGAAATAAAACGGTAGCGGGAACAAAATCAGCGCAATCCAGTTCAACGGCACCGGTAAACTCGCTCCAATCCCGCCCATCGTATGCAGAAGCGTTTCACCGGCATACATATTCCCAAACAACCGGAAAGAGAGCGACACCGGCCGAATCGCAATCGAAATCATTTCGATTACACCGACGAACAAAAATAGCGGCAGCAGCGCATACCGGAGAAGCCCTTTGAGATCCCCTTTCGGAGCAAAATTCTCCTTCAAAAATCCGAGGACGCCGACTTCCTGAATCGTCCAGACTGTCCACCAGACCATGAAAAAGAGCGCCATCCCTAATGTCATGTTCAGGTCGGCATTGGCGGGCCGCAAAAGAGGGTAGTGAATCTCATTCAGAGCGAGCAGGCCGCCTCCCGGCTCCCCGAACCCGATCGTACCGACACCCGGGACTAACCCGAACCAGTTCGCAGTCAGAATAAATAAGAATAAAGTCGCGACGAGCGGGAAGATCTTGGGGATCATGTGCTTCCCCACAACCCCTTCGAACGTGATATATAATGTCTCAACCACCGCCTCGAACAGGTTCTGAACCCCGCTCGGAATCAGAGTCATTTTCTTCGTCGATCGACGTGCCCAAATCACCACAAGAACCGTGACAATGATAGTCACTAACATCGAGTTCGTGAACCACGGCACCCCGGGAATCAGCGGGTTCGCCCCCACCGTAAGTTGTTCAGCAGCTAATATATAGGTCCGTTCCATGGAGGTATCGCCCTCTAATGACTCGGACGCACTCCGGCAGATCCGGAGGATCAGAACAAGCAGGTCTAAGTCTTGGAGGGTGAATCCTCATCAAAGCAATCAGCCTGAAGACATGCAAGCGGTTTTGTGAAATTATTCACAAACTCCAAAATCGGTCCGGATCGGCTCAGATTGCGCCTCGAACGACCGTTTCTCTACACGCGCCAACTCCGTTTCCGGAATCGGCGAGCTCCATATCCCTTGCGGTTTTCAACATGTGCGTTTATCGGCAGACAGTGAATCGAAAGTTGGGGTACCTCTTCGAGCGGTTCCCGGCATTTACGCAAACGTTTTGCGCCCGCGAACTGGCCGAACTCTATCGGCAGGGAGCAACTCCGCCGGTCTATTCCATCCGGCGCCCGGCTGAGGCCCGACCTGCAAATATTCCGCTGGAGAATATTCCTGTTTACTATTTACCCAACACCAATAGCCTCGGATTCAAGCTCCGAACCAAACTCATTTCATCGCGGATCAAAGATCTCTGGTCCGGCTCAGGCGATCTTCGGGACAAGGGACGTTTCCGCGAGGCCATATTCCTCGGTCACAAACTGAAAGTAGCAGGCGTCTCTCACCTGCACGTTCATTTCGCGGGGCTCGCCTCCCGGACTGCCTGGTGGATCAAACGCCTTTATAATATCCCCTACAGTTTCACGGGCCATGCGAACGACATTTTCTGCCCGAAACCGGATCAGAGACTGGATCTTGGTGATCTCGTCCGCGACTCGACATTTGTCGTCGTTGTTAGCGATTTCGGCGCCAATTGGCTTCGGAGCCGATTTTCTAATTCCGCTGACAAGATCCACAGAGTCTATAACGGGTTGGATCTTTCGCGTTTCAAGCCGGCCGCTCCCGCCTCCGGACCTCTACGGCTCTTGACCATCGGGCGTCTGATAGAGAAAAAGGGATTCCGCTACCTCGTCGATGCGTGCCACCTTCTCCGCGAGGCAGGCCTCAGCTTCGAATGTAAAATTGTCGGTGAAGGTCCTGATCTGAGCCGGCTTCAACGACTGATCGACGACTACAAATTATCCGATGATGTGCGGTTGACCGGTCCCCTGCCGCAGACTGAATTGACCGAACTCCTTGCGCGGAGCTCGATATTTGTCTTTCCCGCTGTGCACGACAGCGCCGGCGACACGGATAATCTTCCGACGGTTTTGATCGAAGCGATGGCCAGTCGTTTGCCCATTATCTCAACGGACATCGCCGGTATTCCGGAGATCGTCCAACAGAATGAGAACGGGCTCCTCGTCCCAGAGAAAGACCCGGCTCAATTGGAAATTGCGATCCGGACAATCGCTGGTGACATGACTCTGCTGGAGCGTTTCGGAAGAGCTTCCCGCAGAATCGCCGAAGAAAAATTCGCCCTCTCCGCGACGGTCGCTCAATTGAAGCGGCTGTTCACTCAGCACGGATTGGACGTGTAACGCGCGTTTTTCGGACAATCGCCCGCACTCTCCCTCGGACAAGCGGCAAAACCGCTGGAAGGGCACTACGGCAAATTCTGGTTGATTTCCTAGAGAGTCGTTCTTTAATCCCTACCTATGTCGAACGATAACAAAGCGAAAAGCGCATTCATGAAACCGGTTCAACCAGATGCTGCGCTCGCGAAAATTGTCGGTGAAGCCCCCCTCCCCAGGACGGAACTGACCAAAAAGCTTTGGGAGTACATTAAGAGCAACAAGCTTCAGGAGAAAAAGCTCATTAAGGCGGATACCGCACTCGAAGCCGTGTTCAACGGGAAAAAAGAGGTCGACATGTTCGAACTCACCCGGCTTGTCAATACACACATCGTCAAGTAAAGCTTTATAGGTCGAGCACGTCCTTTGTCTTCCCGAAGAACCGGGAAGGACTTTACAGGTAACCCGTGTCCTCGTTAACCAAAAAGCTTATTGCGGCGGCCGCATTCCTCGTTGGGTTTGCGATCGCTTCGTATTTCTTTCCAGTCGTACCTGCGATTCAAACGTTGTCCGCCTGGGTGGGTGGTCTAGGTCCAATCGGTGCATTACTGCTTGCGCTGTTTCTTGGGATCGGCTCGCTGTTTTTCATGCCCGCGAGTCCATTCATTATCGCAGGGACTTTCGTTTTTGGATTTCCTCTCGGAGTAGCCGCCGCGCTCATTGGGGTCGCTTTGGGCGCCGCCGGCGGTTTTTGTCTGGCGCGCTGGTTCCTTCGAAAGGATGTTGCCGCTCACTTTACGAAAAACGCGACATTTCGTGCAATCGACATGGCGATCGAGAAAGAGGGCTGGAAAATCGTGATTCTCCTTCGCCTCTGCCCGATCCCGTTTGGTCTGGCAAATTATCTCTACGGTCTCACGGCCGTGCGTTTTTTCGACTATCTCATCGCCACGATGATTGGGAGTGTGCCGAGCCTTCTCCTGTTTTGTGAGCTCGGTGCCGCCGGAAAAGGCGGGCTCGCCCAAATTTCTTCCGGGCGCGCCTCTCAGAGCCCGGGACATTTGGCGGTCCTGGTGCTCAGCGTAGTTGCAACGCTCTCGGCGATTGTTCTGATCCCGTTTTTCGCTCGTAAAGCGGTTGCGAAATACGCTCACGTCTCGATACCGACAACCCCTTCCGCCTAGCCCGCAATGAGCTCGTCGCTTCGGTCGCTGGGGTGATTTTTGCGGTCTAGTGTCCTGTCCCCGAAATAGCATGTCCTTTGTTGCGATCAAAATGGGCCGCCGGCAAGGCGCGTAGGCGAAGCGTCCCCGCTTTGCTTCTTCCCGAGAGTGCAAAGCGAGGACGCTTCGCCTACATCGCACGGCCGCCGGCCCATTTTCATCGCAACCCTCCGGGCCGGAGCCAGTTGGCTGTTTTTCTGCGTTGCTCTCTCGACCCGTATCATCAAGATATGGGTCTTCGTTCGCGCCTTGAAAAAACTGCCAACTGACTCCCGGAAAGTACATGCTATTTCGGGGACAGGACACTACAATTGGTACTCCTGACCCGGTTGCGGCACCAGAGCCTTCACTCCGGGTAACTCCGCCGAGATCTTCGTTTCAAACCAGGAAACCGCCGGTGCATCTCCGTGCACTAGAACGACCGTCTTAGGCGATACTTTCCGAATATAGTCAAAGAGCAGGTCCCGGGGCGCATGGGCGCTGAAGTCGAATTCAGAGACGTGACAGACCAGCTTATGGCTTGGCGCTGCCCGATCGAGCTGAATCAACTCGCCCTGCTGGGCCACCTTCAACCGACCGGCCGGAGAGTCGGGGTCCGCGTACCCAACGAAATAAACCGAGTGTCGCGGATCGGATAGAAAGCGTTCGGCCAGCAAATTTGATAGAGTCTTTTCCGTCATCATCCCGCTTGAGAGCGCAAAGATCTTCCGCCGTCCAATTTGTGTTGTGGCAATCTCGCGGCCGTTCAGCACACGGGGTCCAACCGAGTCCAGCAACTGCAACCCTTCGTGCTGTCTGGCCGATTCCGACGCCATTTGATCATGCACCGTTGTAATCTTTGTGCTTAGACCCCCGATATAGATCGGGACGCGTTGGAGATCTCCCTGGCGCTTGAAAAGGTGAAGCATTGTCAGGATTTCCTGAGTTTTGCCCAAAGCAAATACCGGAATCAGGATAGAACCGCCCCGATCGAAAGCCGCTTCGAGCGCCGCCAGAAATCGCTCTTCTTCCGACTTTCGCGTGTAGCCTTTGTCAAGCGCGCGATCACCGCGTGTCGTTTCGATGATCAGGACATCGATCCCAGTTTCCGGGAAGTCCGCGCCGCGCATGAGCGTTTGCTCGAGAAAATTGACATCCCCAGTGTAAAACACCGTCTTGCCTTCGCCTCGAATCAGTATTCCTGCGGCCCCAAGAATGTGTCCGGACTGGTACATCTCGAATGTCAGCCCTTTGTCCGGCCCCGGTACGCGCTCTCCTTCAACAGTCCAGTGCTGGCGAAAGCCAACACTCTGCCAGGCTTGAGCCGCGTGTTCCGCTTCGCGATGTGTAAAGAGCGGGTAACCCGAGAGTCCGAGCTCTTCACGTTGCCGCAGCATTACGTTGACCGAGTTATGCAACATTACGTCCGACAATTTCGCAGTCGGCCCGGTCATGAACACGCCCGCCTGCGGCTGTCTTCGCATCAGCACAGGAAGTGACCCGATGTGATCCTGGTGCGCGTGCGAAATCAAAATGGCATCGAGCGAACCGTCTGGGACAAGCTTATAATTCGGCAGGGCCGCTTCACCCTCCTGCTTCGGATGCAATCCGGCGTCCAGCACCAACTTCTTACCACCCAGCTCCAGGAAATAGGAATTCGCTCCGATCTCCGTTTGCCGGGTCAGATTGATTAATCGCATTCTATTAGAATTTGTAACCCTTCATATTCGTCGAAACTTCACGTGCCCCTCCAGCGTCTCCAACTTTATCGGATTCGAACCGGAAACCAAATTTTACGTATTGAGATTTTAAGACAGTGCTCGCCCCACTCACGTCCAGTCATTGGAATTTCGACTCTGCCGCGCATCTGCTGGTGCGCGCCGGGTTTGGCGGGACTCCCGCCGATATCGAGAAAGCGCTAGCTCTCGGGCCCGAACCAGCGGTCCACTCGCTCGCTAACGCAGTCCCGGACAACGCGCCGCCTCCGAACTGGGCGCAACCGGATGACGAGGCGGATCTTCGGGAACAGCTGCAAATGGCCGCCACGCCCCAAGACAAACAGTTAGTCCAAAAGATCCTGCGCGAAAAGTTCAACAGCGAGATGAAGGATCTGATTCGCTGGTGGGTGACGCGGATGCTCAATACCACTTCGCCCTTTGTTGAGAAAATGACCCTCTTTTGGCACGGTCATTTCGCGACCAGCGGCGAGAAGGTCCGGCCTGCCTATAAAATGTGGCAACAGAATGAGACGTTTCGCCAGAACGGACTCGGCAATTTCAGAAGACTCGCCAAGGCCGTATCGCGCGACCCGGCAATGATGGTCTGGCTCGACACAGTTCAAAGCAAAAAGGAACATCCCAACGAAAACTTCGCCCGGGAAGTTATGGAACTCTTCACACTGGGAGAAGGCCACTACACGGAATCCGACGTGAAAGAAGCTGCCCGCGCGTTCACCGGCTACAGAATCGATCCAAGGTACCAGTCATTCCGATTCGCCGCAAAACAGTTCGATGAAGGCATGAAAACGTTCATGGGCAATATCGGTCCATGGGACGGCGACCAGGTGCTCGATATAATCGTTTCGCAGCCGCAGTGTGCGCGATTTATCGCAGCGAAAATCTGGAAATTCTTTGCGTACGATGATCCCGAGCCGAACCTGGTCGACGCGCTCGCAAGCGAATTTCGAAATCTGCATTATGAGGTCCGGCCGTTCATGAAATCTCTCTTGCTATCCGAGGAATTCTATAGTTCCAAAGCTCGCAATACTCAAATCAAGAGCCCTGTTCAATTTCTCGTTCAGGCGCTGCGGACTCTCTCAATCCCTCTGCCCGATTCCAACTTTGTCGACTTCGCATTCCGGCAGATGGGTCAAATCCCATTTTTTCCTCCCAATGTAAAAGGATGGGACGGCGGAAAGAGCTGGATAAACACCGCCACATTAACTTTCCGTTATAAACTCGCGCATCAGTTAGTCGACGGTGTCAGTCCACAGGAAATCGGATTTCCGAAACCCCCGGCAATGGAAATGTCCGTTCCACGTCCGGCAATGACGCCGCCGCTATCAGTTAGCGATATTGTTAATCCAGAAGACCGCTCACAACCCGAGGCTCTGATCCACAAGCTTTTCGTGCGCTCATTTCAAAGCACCCCTCAAATTGATCTGATGGCGAAGTTTCGAGATTTTGTAAGCACACGCCAGCTGCCACTGGATGACAACACAATTCGCGAGCTACTGATTCTGATGATGACCAGCCCTGAATATCAAGTCACCTGATTCGTTATGGAATATAACATCGACCTGGTAACTAGAAGAGCATTTCTGCGGACTTCCCTGTTAGGTGCCGCGCTCAGTTGGACGGTACCGGTATTTATCGAGCGCACATTCATGACGCTCAACGCGCAAGCCGCCGACTCTGCTGTTCAAACAATGACTGGGAAGGATCATCCGATTCTTGTGGTGATCCAGCTGGCAGGCGGCAATGATGGCCTCAACACGATTATCCCGTTCCAGGACGATCTCTATTTTAAGGCGCGGCCGCAGCTTGCGGTCCCAAAGAATCAGGTTCTTCCGATCGATTCGCGCGTCGGACTAAATCCAAGTCTTATGGCGCTCAAAGGTATCTACGATGACGGCAACCTTGCGATCATCCAGGGGGTGGGCTATCCAAATCCGAACCGGTCCCATTTCCGGTCAACGGAGATCTGGCAAACCGCATCCAACGCTCAGCAATACCTGACAAAGGGTTGGATCGGACGATACTTTGATAATTGCTGTGCGGGCGCAGATCCAACGATCGGGGTGGTTCTCGGAGAACAACTCCCGGAAGCGTTTAACGCCCAGAACCCGACCGGCGTGGCCATTGGACGACCGGGCAACCTCGGCTTTGACCGCGAGCCCGGACTGGAAGAAGCGCGTCTGTTCGGAGAGTTGAACGGGTTGGATCCCGCCGCCATGTCGGGCGATTCCATCGGAACATTGGCAGGACCGAACAGCTCGGGGATGTCGGCGCTTGAATATTTGCAAAGGACAGCGCTAGACGCACAAGTCAGCACCGACAAAATCAGGAAGGTGCTCAAGGGAACCACGAACGAGGCGGTTTACCCGAAAAACAGGCTCGGCAATTCGTTGTCACTGATCTCGCGTTTGATAGCCGGTGAACTTCCCACGCGCGTCTATTACGCAAGTCAGGGCGGATACGATACGCACGCCGGCCAGGCTAACACTCACAAAAGGTTGTTAAACGAGTTAGCTGAATCGCTCGCCGCGTTCTGCCATGACCTCAAAGCAAAAGGAATATTCGATCGCGTCTTGGTGATGACGTTCAGCGAATTCGGCAGGCGTGTCGCCGAAAACGCCAACGGAGGCACGGACCACGGGACAGCCGCGCCAATGTTCATCTGCGGCGGATGCGTACAGGCAGGCCTGTACGGGAATCAGCCTTCCCTGGATCGTCTGGATGCCGGAGACCTATTCTACAGCGTCGATTTCCGATCGGTCTATGCCTCAGTCCTTTCGAAGTGGATGAAGGCACCGGCCGCGCAGGTTCTGGGACGCGACTTCCAAAAACTGGATTTCGTCTGAACGAACCCCACAATCGTACTCGCTCTCCCTACGGGTTCCAGCCCTCTTCGTTGTAGGCGAGCACGATTACAAGCACGAGTACACGCAAGGTACCTATGATGCTTTGCGCTCGGCGACGTTCCGACTTACCGTCCGAATCCAATCACCCATTCCTAATCCCAGTCTCCTTTGCACCTTTGCGGTCAATCCATCTCTGTGACGTGAAACTTTTGCTCACGGCCGACTTACACTTTCGCAAACCATGGTTCGAATGGCTTCTTCGTGTCACCGGCCGCTATGATATGGTCTGCATCGCCGGAGATCTTCTCGATATGTTTCATCCGGACGGTGTCGTGCCACAACTGATCTACATCTACGAATGGATGCAAATGATGGCAAAGCTCGAAGTTCCTATCGCCTTGTGCTCTGGAAATCACGACTTGCCGGGCAACCAGCCAATTCTGGTTCCGGGCGTTTCCATCCGCAAGGATAAGCTCGCAATTCTGGGTGAATACGCGAAGCACAACCGCTGGTTGCATGCGCTCAAGATGAACCATCTCGTTGCGGTCGACGACGACTCCAAAATCATTCGGACCAGTTCTGAGGAAGCGATTTCGGTGTTATGCGTCCCATATTCAGCGGGCGGCTCTATGGTGCCTCTTGCTCCTGCGGCTGATCCCTGCCTGATCCTTCACCATGAACCGCCGGCTCAAACTCTTTTGGCGGAGCCAAAAACCGGGAATCGCGAGTTCGCATTAGCCATCGCCCGCAAACAACCGACATGGACCTTGAGCGGGCATGTCCATTTTACACAGGGCGAATCCAATGCGTTTTCCCAGCGGATCGGAAAGTCCTGGTGCTTCAATTGCCGCCAGATACCCCCATCCTTGATAATGCCACCCGAACCTAATTACATCATGTTGGACACGAAAAGCCGGGAAGCCTCCTGGGTTCATTGGGGCTCCCGCAAGACCCCGGAAGAAACCCGGATCGCCGTGTGAGCGAGGCCTTTTAATCGTCCTCGTCCTCGTTCTCAACTCGCCCAACGAAGCCTTGGCGGCCTGCCTCCTTTTTGTACACTGCCTCTTACCTGAGAGGCGGCTCAGGGCTTCAGGTCCCATTCCTTGAGCTTCTTCGCCGCCGTGCCGAATTGACCGAGTTGGTAAACTGCCGCGCCTACCGGCGAGAAGGTGAACGACTCAAACGGTTCCTTGAGCATTTTGTCGAGGTACTCCCTGGAGGCGATGCCGGTGGTGACGTGCGGATGGTAGTGCTCGCCTGAAGCCTTCGGAACGAACGTCGAAACGTATTCAATCAGCAACGGTTGGATGATCGGATCGTCGGGTGTAGTGAAGAACGCGGCCGAGGTTCCGCTAGGCACCGTGAAGGGGGTCACAGCGTCAATCACCTGCTGCTCCAGTTTGAGCAATTCAGGGGTGGGCTTTACGACGATGCCCGAGAGGCCAAGATCCTTGTCTGGCAGGTAGTAATATTTGAAAGCCTCCAGCTTGAGGCCGGTCACATTGCCGGTGGTGAAGATCTTGTCGAGGGCGACATAGAGTTCGTCGAGATCCGCGGTGCGGACGAAACGTTGAACCATGGTGACGTGGGGGTGGTGCGAGGCGTCGAGCGGAAAGCCCTTAGGGTACACCTTGAGCAGACGGTCGTTGGTGGCTTGCGCGTGCTGGAGCATCGTGGCGTCCGGCAGGAGCAGAATGTCGACGGCCGTGACCGCGTCTGACGTGGCCGGGCCGTCCGCAGCTTGGGCGGAAGTATTCCCCCCGTCCAGGGCGAAGGCATAGGCCATCGCTCCTTTGAGCAGGGAGTTAATGAGGTTCTTGGTAGTGAGTTTCATGGGTGGTTGAGTGGGGGTTAAGGGTTGGCTATTTCTCGAAGGCGAAAACGGGCTTCCAATCGTCCTTCATGCTTATGACGGTCCAGCCATCCTGTTTCGCTTGCTCGTAGAGTGCCGGCGTAAATGCGCCCATCTTGGTGTCCGGCAAGCCTTGCGCCGGGCCGTAGGCGTATTCGCGCGCCGCATCATCGTGCAGCACCAGCATCGCCAGCCGCACGCCAGCTCCGGCCTTTGTGTATTCGAGCATCTCCCGGTCGCCATCGGAGTTGCCGAACGCGGCGATGGGGCGACGACCAATATGCTGGTTGATGCCAATGGCCTTGCCGTCGTTGTCATCGTAGAAGTTCAGCTCCGGCAGGCGCACGAGCACCGGCTTGCCGTCGCGCATTTCAAACTTCGTCTTGATACTGCTGCCGACGATCTGCTCGGGCGGAATGCCATATACTTTCTCGACCCACGCGCGCATGAACTCGATGCCGCCGCCGGAGACGATGAAGGTCTTGAAACAGTGCGCGCGCAGGTAGGCGAGCAGTTCGACCATGGGCTGATAGACGCACGCGGTGTAAGGCTGCTGGAATTTCGGATACTTCGCGGTCGCGATCCAGTCCTTCACGATCTGTTCGAACTCCTCCGTGGTCATGCCAGCGTGCGTGGCCGTCATGAGTTCCAGCAGCGCACGATCGCCGCCAGCGAGCGCCGTCTTCACATCGCCCTTGAGCAGCGAGGCAAAGGGTTCCTTGTCCTTCCATTCGCGATGCTGCGGCGCGAGCCCCTGCATGCGGTCGAGCGCGAAGTAAAATTGCACGGGCATCGGCTTCTCGCACCAGAGCGTGCCGTCGTTGTCGAACGTGGCGATGCGCTCGGCGACCGGGACGAAGTCGGGCGAGCCTTCCTTCGTGACCTTCGCGACGAAGGCGGTGATGGACCGCTTGGCCTTGCCGTCATTCCACGAAGGGAGTGGGTCCTGGGCTTGGATGGTGGTGAGGCTAGCGCGGGTAGTCGCCTTCATTGGTTTGTTGTTGTTTGGTTTAGTGGGGGTTATTTGTGTTTTTGGCATGCGTTCGGGCTGCGGCCCACCCAATCGAGAACGACGACGACGACGAGAAGGTTTCATTCTGCTCACCGTGCACTCCCCGCCAGGCCCGGCGCTTCACCCTCGTATCCCGTTAGCTCCATATACCCAACGCCATCAACGGGTTTTCCTGAACAAGCCCCTTTGATTCGTATAGCCCCTTCCCAGTACAACACTGCAACGTTCAATTCCTGATTGTCGATTGCCGGACTCAGCTCCAAATCCAAGCCAAGTTTCGGAATGCTCAGTTTCCACGACACAGGATAAACTGCGTGACTCACCGGACTCGCCCATTTTCGATCAGCATCGAGTTGAAAATCGTTCGAGCCAAGATCAATGGTCGCTCCATCGCTTCCAATCCATTTCCCGTTGGAATGAGAATCAATACCACCATTCTTGAGACGCATCTGGTAGAGCATCAGATCGCTGCCATCAGACAGTTGCAGCGCGAACCAGTTCCAGCCGGCCTGATTCGGCGCAAGCTGGTTGGTTGCCCACTCCCGGTCGTACCAGGAAGTCCCATCGACTCGATAGGTTTGCGCTCCGATCTTGACCGTCCCTGATGTCGCCAATCGACTAATCGAGTAATAATAGGACGCATGGCCCGTACCATCCGCTTTCTGGCTGAAACCGTTGGCACCTTCCAGCACCACCGGTTTTTCCGGATCCAATACCAGGTCAATTGCGCACTCGTTATTAGCCGCTTTCAGACGATAATTGTTAGTCCAGTCAAGTTCCCAATCGTCAATCCATGCCAATTTCGGCGCTTCGCCGAATCCGGCCTCGCCATACGCGCCGCGGCTGGTGCGACTATCATAGTGGAATTTGCTCGCGCCAATATCCGCGACAGCGAAGTGGGCGAACTTTACATCGTTCATTACGAAGCGTGAAGTCACCGGAGCTCTGTCACCGGGCGGCCTGTAGCCGTGGCGGAAAAAGGTCAGCTCATAGCCGAATGCCCGGCCGTCCGACGTTCGCAGGTTCCCTGTAAAATACCACCACTCAGTTCGGTAGTCGTAGTGTGGATAATTATCCCTCGGCAGCGTGATCCTGTAACCGGGAAGCGCGATCGCCCATCCCTCGCTTGATGCGTTCTGCCCCGCAACGGTACAAACAAGCGCACATGCCGTCACGGAATGGATAAAGAGTGCTCTCACGCATCCATCCTGACTGCATCGATGATGTTTCGTCTCGACGCATGACTGGCTTGCGTAAAGCTGGCCAGCGCCGCCGCCGGCAACAACCAAAAGGGCATCCAGAATAACTGACTCCATGGAATCGCCAACGGAATCGTCCAGCCAAAAAAAGCCTTGTTAATCACTTCCGTCAAAATAATCGACAGTGCGCCACCGGCGACCGCGCCGAGTAATATCGCAATCCACCCAACGAATACCGATTCCAGGATAATAAGCCCTAGGATCTGTTGCCGGGATACACCGGTGGCGCGCAATATTCCGATCTCTCTTTCACGTTCCGTGACCAGCACTGCCACATTCAATGCGATCCCGATTACAGCTACCACCAATGCGATCAACCTCAGAATCTGGGTAACCGCAAATGTCTGGTTGAACACTTTCACTACTTGATCGCGCAGATTCCGGTTCGAATAAAACGCGTAATCCCGGGCATCCGGGTATCCGGCTCGGATGCTTCGAATCGCGCTTTCAACAACGGTGCCAGGCCGTAAATACACTGAAACGGAGTTCACACGCGGGTCGTGCCAGTATCGATCAAAGTTCGCTCGCTGGATCGTCATTAATCCGGAATCTCGCGTGTAGTCGTAGAAAACGCCGGCAACTCGAAACGACTGCATTCCCGACGGCGTCGCGACGGTGACTTTGTCTCCTATGTTCAACTTGAGCCGACGAGAAAGCGGCTCAGAGATCGCAACGTTGTTGGGCATCAGGAACGCCCGATAACGGTCGATGTCGTGTCCACCGACAAAATCCGGGATATTCCGCCCCGTTCCTATGACGACAGCCAGCGCGACCGGCTGACCATTCAACATGGCTGTCAAGCTGCGATAGGTATCGATCATCTCGACGGCCGGTTGCGCCCTCAAGTACCGGAGGAGATCCTCGGACAGAAAATCTTGAAACCCGACAATTTCGTTGCTGGCCGGAGAAATGAAGAGATCTGCAACAAGGCGCCGATCAACCCACCGATCGACCGCCTTCCGAAACGAATGAATCATGATCGAAACGCTCACGAGCATTGCTAGCGCCGATGCGAGCGCTGCAACCGTGATCGCGTGCCGATAGAGCGACCGAATCAGATTCCGAGCAGCGAGCCGCGGTAAAAGCCGGGAACGGAATAACCGATTCCCGCAGATCCCGCACCAATAGGTGACGTAAGGCGCGAGGCAACAGAAACCGACAAGCGTGAATAACGCGGCAGCGAATCCTGCAATTCGGTGTCCGTGGAGCGCCACCTCACTGACGGCGAACGCGGTTACCAGACTGGCGGCGCTCAGCAGGAACCAGTAGCCCCGAGGCCGGTCGCTGCGCTCCAACAGAGTACCCATGTTCAATGCCTGTAAAGGAGAGAGCGACGCGCCGGTATTGGCAGGTACGAATGCTCCAACGAGCGCGGAGCCGATTCCGGCCACCAGCACCACCGGTATCTGCAGCACAGGAAAATAAAAATGATCAATGCTCGTCAGCACATATAGGTTCGTGACAGTCTTCGACACTGCGCCGACGAGGAAATTCGACATCAGCACTCCCCCCACGCAGCCTAGCAACGTTCCAAAAATCCCGTACAGCGCAGCCTCCCCAAGGAAAAGCCATCGGACCCTGGCCCGGCTCGCTCCGAGCGCCCGCAGAACGCCAATCTCCGGTCGTCGGCGTACGACCGATGCGGTAACCGTGTTGTAAATTAGAAAGACGCCGACGAGCAACGAAACCATGCTCAAGGCAGTCAGATTCAATTCGAACCCGGATAACATTTGCTCAACCTGGCGACTTCGGTCGCCGGGCTGCGCGACCGTCACATCGGGCGGCACCAATTTTCGAACCTCGGCGACCACCGGACCAGGCTTGTCTGGGGTGTGCACCTGGAGCAATACGCCCGTAAGTTTGCCCGGCAGACCGAACAGTTCCTGGGCCCATCCAATATCCATTGCGGCGAAGTGCGAATCGCCATCTTTCGCTTCGAGAACAAAGCTGACCTCAAGATACACTTCCCGTTCCCCAAATCTGACTTTGATCTTGGCGCCTGGTCTCAAGTTGTGTTCGGCGGCAAAGCTCTTTGCAATGGCGACCGCGTTCGGATTACGAAACCAGGTATCTGCATCAAATGGTTCGCGTGTCGATTTGCTGACTTTGAAGTTTTCGAACGACGAGTTTGTAAACGGATCGACACCGACCACATGAAGATATTCACCGGGCCAGTCCGGCAACGTCACAAGATGCTCAACCAGAGGAGTCGCCGCCGTCACACCGGGAATTCGTTGCAGTGCCGGGAACAGGCTGTCGTCGAAATTTCCGCGCACTTCGAGATTCGCCCGGCCGGCGACGACATCGATTCCGGCCCGAAATCCGGCCGCGGCGCTTCGATTAGCAATCTGGACAGCCAGATAAACCGAGACTCCGAGCGCAACGCTCAGGATGTTGATTACCGCCAACGCCTTGTGCCGAAATGCGTAACGGACAACATGTTGGACAAAAAATCTCAAAGTCGCATGAGCAGGGTCGGATCTGCACGGTCACAGTCAATATCTCACGAGCGCTTTTCAAGCCAACCGGTATGCCTCCTACTTATGAGACGATGCACTAGCCAGCAAACGGTATCGGTCGGTTGGTGGCGCGCCGGTAAAGCAAAATAAACCCAATCAGAAGAAAGAAGAGCGCAGGCGTCCAGGCAGCCGCCACCGGCGAGATTCTTGACCCCTGCCCGAGCGCCAAAAATACATTACTGGACGAGAACAAGCCAATAAACAGGAATAATCCGCCGGCAATCCCGCCAAGCGCGCCGCGGCGAGAAAAAGCGACGCAGAGCGGCGCTGCCACAAAAACGACCACGAGAACATTCCAGGGCAGTGCGAACCGGTACCACATCTGGGTCTTGAACTCCGCGAGATTGGTCTCCGGAAAATCGGCGTTTTCTTTCAGATAATGCTCCAATTGCGGCACAGTCATGTATTTGCCCTTCATGGAGGCGCTCGAGAGGCGCCATGGCGTCTCGCTCCATCCGTCGATCACTTTTCGCGTAAAGAATTCCTCGGTAGTAACATTGCCGTCCGGGTCGACGTTTGAGACTTTCCCATTGTTAAAGATCCAGGCTTTGTGTGGCGCGTCATAGTTCGCCGTTAGCCCGTAAATCTTGGACTGAATTACGCCGTTCCCATTTTGCTGGATTACCTGCACATTCCAGAGCTGCTCGTTCTTGATATCCAGCATCTGAACGAACCAGATGCGAAAATCTCTCCGATTCGGGAAGACAAGCGCATCCATACGCGAATTTTTCGATTTGCCCTTCGCGATTTCGTCAAGCATATAGGCGCTCGCCCATTGCCCTTTTGGGCCGAGCTCATAGTTCAAGAACGTGCACGCACCCGTCAAAATCAGACCTGCCAGAATCAGCGGAAGCAGCAACCGCGGCACGCTGACCCCTGCGCCCAGCATCGACACAATCTCGTTGCGACGAGACATCCGGGTCAGCACATAGAGCAAACCAAGCAGAACACTCAACGGAAGCTGGTTTACGATAATAAACGGGAACTGAACAAGATAGAACTGCGCAATCGGCTGAAATCCCAGGTGCGCTTCCTGAAAGTCGTTCGCGTGCTCCCCAAGATCGTACACAAGCCAGATGGCAAGCATCCCGAAGAGCGAATAGAAGAATGGAACCAGAAAATTCTTGATGAGATATCGATCAAAGATTCGAAACACGATTTGTGAAGTTGATAAACATTTTCTGTCTTGGCTGCCTCGATCCAACCCACACGCTAACGAATCGTGCAAACGGCGCATTCGCCGCGAGTACTCCGAGAGGTCTCCTTGGTCAGACGCACTTGCGCCGATCCGCCGGCCCCTTCATGGTACTCAGCCTCATTATTTGTAAATGATTCGTAACACGGCTTTCAGCAAACGACAACGGTGATCGCGTTTCGCAAAGACTTCGACCGGCCGTTCGCCAAGAACATTCATGACATGTTCGGAGAAGCGGGCCGCTTGTCCGGCGCTAAAAACTTCGAGTACCGCCCTGAACAACAGCAGATGGCCGCGGCGGTGGCCGGCGCACTGGATGAAAGCCGGCATCTCGTTGTGGAAGCCGGGACCGGCGTCGGCAAATCGCTGGCCTATCTTGTACCCGCGGTTCTCTTTGCGCTCGAACACAAACGGAAAGCAATCATTTCCACGCACACAATCAACCTCCAGGAGCAGATCCTCCAAAAGGACATCCCGATCGTTCGCGCGTTGATTGATCGACCTTTCGAAGCCGCTCTTCTCAAAGGTCGACAAAATTATCTTTGCCCAAACCGGCTCGATCGCGCTCTGCAACTGCAAAACGACCTGTTTACCAGTTCCGAGCAACTGGAGCTCACCAGAATCAAAGAATGGAGCCAGAGAACAACAGAGGGAACACTAAGCGACCTGGACATCGAGCCTGAAATCAACGTCTGGACACAGGTTTGCAGCGAGCCGCACATTTGCACACCGAAAACCTGCGGTGCAGACGATCGCTGCTTTTATCAGGAAGCCCGCAAAAAGCTGCTGACGGCCGACCTGATCGTCGTCAACCATACCCTGTTCTTTTTGGCCCTCGAAAAACTTGCAGACGCGGAAAACAGAAGCTCCGGTTACATTTTTCCAAATGATTTCGTTATTCTGGACGAAGCCCATACAGTCGAGTCGGTTGCTGCGCGAGAGATCGGCATCGGAGTTTCACAATATGGGCTCAAACAGGCGCTCCAACGGCTCTACAACCCAAAATCGAAAAAGGGTCTGTTCACCCTCCTTCGAGCCCCGGAAGCGATTCGGGAAACGTCCGAATCTATCGAGATTGTCGACCAGTTTTTCCAGTCCGTAGATCATGCATCTGACTTCCGAAAAGGCCGCGAAAGCCGCGTGCGCAAGCCCGACTTCGTGCCGGATATCGTGACGATGCCGCTCACGCGCGTTCAAACCGCAGTGATTACCGCGGTCAAGGAAACCGACGATGACAAGCTGAAATCTGAGCTCCAGGATCTTGGACGACGCATTCGCGAGGCGCGGCGTGGGGTCATCGATTTTTTGCAGCAGACGCAGGAGAACCATGTCTACTGGGTCGAGCGCACGGGCAAAACCGCACAGAACATCACGTTAAATGCCGCACCGATCGATATCTCATCCGTCCTCAATCGGTTGTTGTTCAAGGAGGATCGCACCTGCGTGATGACGAGCGCAACGCTCTCAGTCGGACGGGACGACCTAGCCTATTTCAGAAACCGGGTGGGTGCGTTTGACGTTGATGCACTCCAGATCGGAAGCCCATTTGATTACGCGCGGCAAATGCGGCTCTACGTGCCCAAAAAAATGCCCAATCCACGCGATTCCAACTACGAAGATGAACTCGAAAAGTGGATCGCACACTTCTTGAACAAGACGCAGGGCAGAGCGTTTGTTCTCTTCACAAGCTACAAAACCATGACTAGCTTGGCGCAACGCATGGAGGCGAAGCTGGAACGAGAATATACTTTCATGGTCCAGGGACAAGGCTCCTCACGAAGCCGGATGCTGGAGAAGTTCAAAAGATCCGAAGATGGTGTTCTGTTTGGAACGGACAGTTTCTGGACCGGAGTCGATGTGCCTGGCGAAGCGCTCTCGAACGTGATTATTACACGACTTCCTTTCGCAGTTCCCGATACTCCCTTGATCGAGGCTAAACTCGAATTCATCGAATCCAACGGCGGCGATCCATTCGCTGAATACTCGCTTCCGGAAGCCATCCTGAAACTGCGCCAAGGCGTCGGACGCCTGATCCGGACGAAGTCTGATCAAGGCATCATCGTCATTCTGGACAATCGGATATTGAGCAAGGCGTATGGCAAAAGTTTTCTGCAGGCGCTGCCCCGGTGTCCGGTGGAGATTGTGTGAGCGTTGTGGCCGTACAACGCGGGAGTCAAGAAATCGAGAAGTCAAGAAGTCAGAACTTCAGGAGTTGCAGAATATAACGACGGCATTCCGGTCTGTGGATGGTGATTCATCGGCCTCTACGCGATGAAAATTTCGATTCCGCTAGCAGTCGATTCGAAGCCAGTATCTTTTCCCGCACAGATATTTGTATCCTGAGCTCCTGACTCCTGACTCCTGACTCCTGATTTCTTGATTTCTTGATTCCCTCCGTTCACAGCCTTTTCTTTCGCCGATACAAAGTCGCGGGGTCGACTCCAAGTACAGCTGCCGCCTCGTCGATCGTACGCGAGTTCGCAATGACTCGACGCATATGTTCGTTTTCAAGCTCTTCAAGAGTCACATTTCCGCCGACCCGATACTCCGAAGGCTCATGGACGATTTCGGCCAGATCCGATATCCCTATCTCGTCGCCACTCGCCAGGATCACGGCGCGTTCGATGACGTTGCGCAATTCCCGCAGGTTTCCCGGCCAACTGTACGATCGCATTGCTTCGAGCGCTTCTGTCGAAAAGCCGCGAAATGGCTTTCCACCCTTCTGAGAAAAAAAATCGAGATGCCTTTTGGCAATCTGTTCCAGGTCCTGTAAACGATCCCGCAGCGGGGGCAACCGCAAGGAAATGACGTTCAACCGGTAATAGAGATCTTCCCGGAACCGTCCTTCGCGGACGGCATCGTGCAGCTCGCGATTGGTGGCCGACACCACCCGAACATTTGCTCGGCGAGGTTTCGCTTCGCCCACTCGCTCGTATTCGCGCTCCTGCAAAAGCCGCAACAGCTTGGACTGAATCTCCAAAGGCAAATCTCCGATCTCATCCAGAAACAGTGTCCCACCATCAGCCGCGGCGACCTTTCCTTGCGTATCCGTGACGGCCCCGGTAAATGAACCTTTAACGTGACCGAACAATTCACTCTCCAAAAGTTCGCGGGACAAACTCGGGCAACTAACAGTCACAAATGCGCGGCCTCTTCTCGGGCTCCGGGCATGCATTCCTCTGGCCAGCACACTCTTGCCTGTACCGCTTTCGCCTAGAATCAACACCGTGGCATCGCTATTCGCCGCTTTGAACGCAACATCGACGACTGCCTGCATTTTTGGGGAATCGGTTGTCAAATCGAGCTCAGGCGACTCAGCATTGATTTGTGATTCGAGCTCCGCCACCCGGTTTTCCAGGCGCCGCGTTCGTTCAATTCGCGCAAGCAATTGCCGAACCTGATCCGGCGTGCATGGCTTGGGAAGATAGTCGAAGGCCCCCCGCCTCATTGCGTCGACCGCAGTCTCAATCGATGCAAACGCTGTGACAATGACGATCGCGGCCTGAGGCGCAAGGCGCAGTATTTCATCAAGAACATCGAGCCCATTCTCCTGGTGCAACTTCAAATCCAGGAATACAACGTCGAATCCAGCGCTCTTCAGTTCGTTAAGCGCCTCAGCGCCGCTCGCCGCGCAGACCACTTCGTGATCCATCGACTCCAGCGCCATCGCCATCGTCCGCCGGATATTCTTTTCGTCATCGACTACTAAAGTCCGCATACCCTGTACCCGGGCCTAATCTGCCAATGGTTCATATAAAGAGCAATTTATCGATGCGCCAAATCAGCAAGCCTATTCGATGGGACAATACCGCGATCAACCGGCTAAAATTCGGTGTTGCATAATTAGGCGCTTGAAAAACGCAGTAATAATGTCTTCCCTCAATCCCGGCAGTCTGATTTTGTGCAGTCGGACTGGCTTGCTAAAAAACGTTTCCATTCACTTGACACTCGAAACACGCAACTGTTAAACGTTAGATAGTTTACCCCCATCTGGAAAGGTCCCCCGCAATGCTCTTTAAGAAACATTTATCTAGACGAAACGCCCTTCATTGGCTCGGTTCCATCCTCGCCGCTTCGCTGATAACTCCCAGCGTTTTCGGCGCAGGCGCCACAATCCGGTTCGCCGGTGACTCCGATGTTGGAGAAGGCGGCCGGTGGACCAGAGCCGCCGCAGAGGAATGGGCGCAAAAGACCGGCAACAAAATAGAATATATCAGCCGGCCTAATGACGCTTCCGCCACGCTCCAGCTGTTCCAACAATACTGGGCGGCGAAAAGCGGCGATGTCGACGTTTTCATGATCGACGTGATCTGGCAGGGTATCGCTAACGCGCATGCCGTCGATCTCAAGAAATACTTCACCGCCGATGATATCAAAGCCTTCTTCCCGCGTATCATCGAGAACAACACCATCGGTGGAAAGCTCGTTTCCATCCCGTGGTTCACTGATGCAGGCTTGCTCTATTACCGCACCGATCTTCTTCAGAAGTATGGCTATAGCGCGCCCCCCAAAACTTGGGAAGAACTAGCTGAAATGGCCAAGAAGATCCAGGACGGCGAACGCAAAGAAGGCAAAGCCGATTTCCAGGGCTTTGTCTTCCAAGGCAAAGCAAGTGAAAGCGTAACCTGCAATGCTATCGAATGGATTTATAGCTACGGCGGCGGAACAATCGTCGAGCCCGACAAAAAGGTCACGATCAATAATCCCAAAGCGATCAAAGCGCTCGAGACCGCAAAAAGCTGGGTCGGAACCATTTCTCCGGTCGGTGTGACAACCTACGGTGAAGAAGAAGCCCGCAACATCTGGCAGGCCGGCAATGCCGCTTTTATGCGCAACTGGCCTTACGCGTACGCGCTCGGTCAAGATCCAAAGAGCGTCATCTCCGGAAAATTTGACATCTCGGTTCTGCCAAAGGGTGGCGATGACGGAAAAAACGCGGCCTGCCTCGGTGGCTGGCAGCTGATGGTTTCCGCCTACTCAAAAGCCCCGGACGCAGCGGCGGATCTGGTCAAGTATCTGGTGTCGTCCGAGGAGCAGAAGAAGCACACCCTCGCCCTCAGCCAATTGCCGACCCTCCCGGCGCTCTATGCCGATCCCGATGTTCTGGCCAAGCTTCCGTTCTTCAAGAATGCTTTGCCGGTCCTCCAGAACGCAGTCGCCAGGCCTTCAACGGTTACCGGCGTAGATTATAACCAGTTGTCGACGTCGTTTTTCCAGAATGTGAACCAGGTGCTCACAGGGACGAAAAGCGCCCAGCAAGCTGTTGCTGCAGTCGAAAGCGTTGCGAAACGCATCCTCCGTTAACTTCGCGTCCCACCTCTATTCACAGTGGCCAAAGAAGTTGATCTTCTGGAGCGTCAAAGACGCTTGGCGTGGTGGCTGATCATTCCCGCGGTTTTCGTGGTGTTTCTTGTGATCGGCTTCCCGCTCGTCCAGGTCATTGTCTATTCGTTCATGAAAATCAAGCTTGACGGGGTAACCCCGCCAAGCTTCGTGGGCCTGGATAATTTCCTGTTTATCTTTTCGGACCCTGATTTCTGGCACTCGGTCTGGGTGACGTTGGTCTTCACGTTCTTTTCCGTGACGATCGAGTCCGTGTTAGGCTTGGTGGTGGCGTTGGTCGCCAACTCGGAGTTTAAGGGTCGAACCTTTCTGCGCATTGCGATTCTCATTCCCTGGGCAATCCCAACCGTTGTCTCCTCGCAGATCTGGCGATGGATGTTCAACGACATCTACGGTGTCGTGAACATCATTCTGGCAAATCTACACCTCATTCCGCACAAACTCGCCTGGCTGGCGACGCCGGCGACAGCGTTGCCTGTTATTATCGCGGTCGACGTATGGAAAACGACTCCGTTCATGTCGCTCCTCCTGCTCGCCGGATTGCAGTTAATTCCAGGCGACCTGTACGAGGCGGCGTCGATTGACGGCGCAAATGCAGTCCGAAAGTTTTTCTCGCTCACGCTCCCACTCGTTACCCCGACGCTGCTCGTTGCTCTGATCTTCAGAACGCTCGACGCGCTGCGCGTATTCGACATCTTTTACATCATGGTCGGCGGCCAGGGGAACATGGCCACAATGGCAGTCTACAACCAGCAGCAGCTCATCCAATTCCTGGATGCCGGCGTTGGCTCCGCGACCTCACTCGTCATCCTGATATTTATCATGATATTTGTGGTGATTTACACGCGATTCAGCAAGGCCAGCTTCGAATGAAAGAGCAAGATAACAAGTCCCCACTGCTGCGAATCTTGTTCTATCTTCTCGTGGCGGTCATCCTCGTTTTCAATCTGTTCCCCTTCGTCTACGCGCTTGTGTCGTCGTTCCGGCCAAGCAACGATCTCTTTTCGACCGCCCTTTGGCCGAGAGCGCTCGGCCTCGATCATTATCAAGCCGTATTTAAGGACGCGCGGTTTGTCGGGAGCCTGATTAATTCGATCATCGTTGCCGGGTCAACGGTGTTGATCTCGCTGGCTTTGGGAAGCATCTGCGCGTATGCGCTCGGCCGCCTGCCATTTCGGTTCAAGGCGCCTGTGCTCTACATTGTGCTGACGATGACGATGTTCCCGCAGATCTCCGTACTGTCGGGCCTGTTCATCATGTTAAAACAACTCAGCCTGTTCAATACCCGGCAAGGGCTCGTTGTGACCTACCTGATATTCACAATGCCGTTCACGATCTGGGTTATGACCCAGTATTTCCGCAGCCTCCCGAAAGAACTTGAGGAAGCTGCGTACGTCGACGGCGCTTCCCCGCTAACCGTATTCTGGCAGATCCTGTTGCCGCTCACGATGCCAGGGCTGGTATCAACGGGGCTTCTGGCGTTCATTGCCGCGTGGAACGAGTTCTTGTTCGCCCTGACGTTTACCGTCACAGATACGATGAAGACCGTACCGGTCGTCATTTCGCAGTTCAGCGGCACAAGCTCCTTTGAGCAGCCGTGGGGCTCAATTATGGCAGCCTCCATGGTCGTAACGATCCCGCTGGTCATCCTTGTGATGATCTTCCAGTACCGAATCGTGGCCGGCCTCACCGCCGGTGCCGTGAAAGGTTAATGATTCACTAGATTTCTGATGTAAGCGCAGCGTCCCGCTTTGCTCGGTTCCCACGAAGCAAAGCGAGGACGCTTCGCGTACGCCGAAAGTCAAAATATTTCGGGCACGGGAATCTGCCGTTTCCCGCCATCTTCTTTTGATCGTTCCCACAATCCGTTCCATCGTAGGCGCAGAAGGAAAGGAAACATGGCGTTCAGGTTTGAACTTGGGGAAACATTTTTGACGGGAATCCCGCGTATCGCACAGGAGAATATCAGCAGCGTTATTACTTTGCTGAGTGAAAAACCGGGACCGACCGCCGAATCGGTCCACGAGGCGCGCAAGAGTTTGAAGTCGCTCCGCGCCGTTTTGCAGCTCGCACGCGGTGGGATCGAAAGCGAGTTTCAGCATAGAGAGAATCTTTTGTTCCGAGACACCGGCAGATCGCTCTCCGCGGCACGAGATCCTCAAGCGCTACTCGAGGCGCTGGACCGAATTGGGAAATCGCACGGGACCAGAACTCGGCGCCCGACGGCAAAACAGAGGGCAGAGCGCAGTCTGATCAGCGAAATTCGCCGGGAAATCAACCAACAACTTGTGCGCCAGCTTCGGCACGAACCTGTCCAGGACCTCGTCAAAGAGCTCCAGGATGCACGTCAGCGCACCGCCTCCTGGCTTCAGGGAATCCTGCTGCAGCCGGGGAACGAGTGGGAGATCCTTATTGGAACCGGACTCCGGAAGACGTATCGAAAAGCGAGGAATCTTGTCTCGCAGATCGAACGACCAGGCCCTCAATTAGCTGACGACGAGACATGGCACGAGCTACGAAAATGCGCCAAAGCACTCGGCTACCAGTTGCGATTGCTCGAGCCCGTTTGGCCGGCAGCACTCGACACGCTAATCGACGAAATCGATGAACTGACCTCCCGGTTGGGCGATGCGAATGATCTCGCCGTCCTCCAGAAGAAAGTCCGCGAAATAAGGGCGTCGAATCGGGACGACGATGAACTTGTGCGGCGAGAATTCATGCGCTCGATCGAGCGCCGTAAGCAAAAACTCCGACTCCGCGCATTGAAATACGCGCGGATTATCTACTCCGAAAAACCGAGACAATTCGAACGGCGGCTGGCCGGGTACTGGCAAATCTGGCGCAAGAAGAGGCCCGCACCGAAATTTGAGATAATCGAAAACAACGATTTACCCGGCAAAGGGCCCAGACGCAAAGCGATTCCGGAGTTCTTGCCGGTTGCTTCGAATAATCATCACGTCCATTATAAACTGTGAGTCGAAAATCCCGCACGCTGCGTCTCCGTCTCATTGAGGGCAAAATTGGCGAAGTCGCCTATCAAATTACTAAGGTCCACTTCGCGCAATTTCAGGAATCCGGCGCGCAGTGGCGGCCGGAGGTCAACGTTTTCCAGTGCGCCTCCTGCTTTCGAATCTGCATGGCGCTGGCAGGTGTAAGTGACGAAAATGTTGAGCTCGAGGTCGGTCCTGGAAGGCTGCGAATCAGCGGGCATCGCGAAGCTCCAGAGCCGTTAAATCAACAGGAACAGGCATTCGCAGCCGCTCGCAAACCAGTCCGGGTAATCGCGATGGAGATCGACCACGGAAAATTTGAACGCGATCTGGAAATCCCCGACGGCTACGATTACACGCGGGTGACGACCGAGTGGGACAATGGTCTTTTTTGGATCCGGATGCCGCGGATTGCTAACGCCTGAACTGCCCCACCTCGTCTAGGGACAATAAACCGATGCACGGATCTCCAATTTAATATCTCATGAGCCCAGAGCAGGAACAGACACCTCCAGACCTCGCATGGAGTAAAGCACCACAAAACAACGGGGAGACAACATCCGAATCGGAACAGGATCACTCCACCGGACCTCGATCAGTCTCTGAAACCGGTAAGAGCGAACCGAGCGAGACACTCGCAATTTTACCCGTTCGAAGCATCGTTCTTTTCCCTGGGATGGTCGTTCCGCTCACAATCGGGCGTCCCTCAGCAATCAAACTCGTCGATTCCGAACTCCCGGAAAACAAACAAGTAGGGCTGGTGACTCAGCGGGACGAACAGTTAGAGAAGCCGGGACCACCCGACCTCTACCAGATCGGTGTATCAGCCAAAGTCGTAAAGCTGGTCCGCCAGGGCGATGGCGTAGTTATTCTCATCGTACAAGTGGTCCGGCGAATCGCTCTTGAATCTTTTATTCAAACGGAACCATTTTTGCGGGCGATAGTCCGAAGCGTCCGTACCATCTCCCCTCCAGACAACGACTCCGAACTGCAGGCATCTTTTAACAATCTCCGCCGTGGCGCACTGACGCTTTTCGATCTTTCGCCGGAGATTCCGGACCAGGCGCGCGCTGCACTCGTCAGCGTGGAAGATCCTGAGCAATTGACGGATCTCCTGGCCGGCAATCTCGGGATCGATGTTGCGGCGAAACAGCGAATCCTCGAAGAAACCGACCTCCTCCGCCGAATGCGCATGACGCAGGAAGCTCTCCAACGCCAGCTCGAAATTGCGGAACTACAGCAGAAACTTCGCAAGGATGTCGAAGGGCAATTCTCCGACACTCAACGACGCGCCTACCTCCGAGAACAGCTTCGCGCTATCCAACGAGAACTGGGCGAGGACGAAGCCGATGGAGAGGAACAGGCGGATCAGCTCAGGAAAAAGCTTCAGGAAGCCGGGGCAGCCGATGCAGTCCTTGCCGCTGCGGACAAAGAATTGAAGCGGCTGAGTCATATACAGCCCGCAAGCCCCGAGTACTCGGTCATCGTTTCCTACGTGGAAATGCTTGCGGACCTGCCATGGACCAAATCAACCGAGGACAACACCGATCTCCAACGGGCGCAGGAGATCCTGGACCGCGATCACTACGGGCTCGAAAAAGTAAAACGCCGCATCGTTGAGTTCCTCGCCGTACGAAAATTGAATCCGGGAGGTCGCAGCCCGATCCTTTGTTTCCTAGGGCCTCCGGGCGTCGGAAAAACCAGTCTCGGTCAATCGATCGCAGACGCTCTCGGAAGAAAATTTTCTCGAATATCGCTCGGAGGCATTCGCGATGAAGCCGAAATCCGAGGACATCGCAGGACCTATATCGGAGCAATGCCTGGCCGGATTATCCAGGAGATACGAAGACTCGGGGTCCGGAACCCGGTCCTCATGCTGGACGAGGTCGATAAGGTCGGATCCGATATCCGTGGCGACCCGGCGAGCGCCCTGCTCGAAGTGCTTGATCCCAGGCAGAATCACACATTTGTGGACCGCTACCTCGATGTGCCGTTCGATCTTAGCCAGGTGATTTTTATCGGCACGGCAAATTACGTCGAAGGAATTCCGGCCCCGCTCCGCGATCGATTGGAAATAATTAGCGTGCCTGGATACACCGAGACCGAGAAGCTCAATATCGCCCAGCGCTATCTCGTCCCGAGACAGATTGAAGAGCACGGTCTAAAGGCCGATCAGTGCCGATTTGAAGCGGATGCGGTGAAAACGCTCATCCAGGAATACACCTACGAAGCCGGTGTTCGCGACCTGGAACGAAAGATTGCGGCGGTCTGCCGAAGTATCGCAGCCGAAGTCGCGCGCGGTGTGCGAGCCGATGTCACCGTGACTGCGAACCTCGTGCGTGGAATTCTGGGGAACGCTTCCCGCAGCGAGCACGAACAGCATTTGCCGAAAAGCCTCGTCGGGGTCGTGACCGGCTTGGCCTATACACCGACCGGCGGCGACATTCTGTTTATTGAAGCAACAAAATATCCCGGCAAGGGAGGCCTCCTGTTGACCGGTCAAATTGGCGACGTCATGCGGGAATCGATACAGGCTGCCTATAGCCTTGTTCGAGCTCGCGCAAAAGATCTCGGTATCGATCCCGCATCGTTCAGCGAGAACGACGTGCATATCCATGTGCCGAGCGGAGCCATCCAGAAAGATGGCCCGAGCGCCGGCGTCGCAATGGCGACGGCTCTCGCCAGCCTTTTCAGCAACTACCCTGTTCGGAATGATGTCGCGATGACCGGCGAGATCACGTTGCGCGGAGTGGTGTTGCCAATTGGCGGCCTGAAAGAGAAAAGCATGGCAGCGCTCCGCGCGGGGATCAGCGAAATCCTGATTCCGAAGGGCAATGTAAAGGATCTCGACGATATTCCGGTCGAAGCCAAGGAAAAACTCCGGATTCGACCGGTCGAAACGATCGACGAAGTGCTTGCAGCAGCATTGGCGAAGCCGGCGCCCAACCCGTCGTAGCGGGAGGAGGACACGGAGAGGAAGAGGATTCACCACAGAGGCGCAGAGAACACGGAGATTAAGAGAAAATTCTAAAATAGGCTTGAATTTGGGCGCCGTTTCCATAGCTCGGGCCGAACGCCGAACGCCGAACGCCGAACGCCGAACGCCGAACGCCGAACGCCGAACGCCGAACGCCGAACGCCGAACGCCGAACGCCGAACGCCGAACGCCGAACGCCGAACGCCGAACCCCGAACGCCGAACGCCGAACGCCGAACGCCAAACGCCAAACGCCAAACGCCAAACGCCAAACGCCGAACGCCAAGGCTTCGTAGGGCAAGCCGAACACTCACCCGATGGATTCCATCCGCAGCCCGATTCCGATCATCATCGACGCGGATCCCGGGCAGGACGACGCAATCGCGATTCTCTCCGCATTTGGCGCCGGGGACCGCCTCCAGATCCTGGCGCTCACCGCAGTGGCCGGGAACGTGCCGGTTGAATTGACTTCTAGAAATGCCCGGATCATCCGCGACTGGGCCGGTCACACCGAGACCCCGGTCTATGCGGGATGTTCCCGCCCGCTCGCCCGGGCGCTGATCACCGCGGAAGAGGTCCACGGCGATAGCGGTTTGCGTGGAGTTGAACTCCCCGAACCACGTGCGGGCTTGGCCCCGGGCACCGCCGTCAATTTTCTCAGCGAGAGATTGTCCGCTGCAGCCCCTCACAGCGTGACGGTCTGTTGTCTTGGACCGCTCACGAACGTCGCATCCGCATTCATACAGGCGCCCGGAATCAAAACAGCGATCAAACAAATCGTCTGGATGGGGGGTGGGCATTTCCAGCATGGCAATGTCACTCCGCGAGCTGAATTCAATGCGTATGTCGATCCACATGCTGCGGAACTGCTGTTTCAGTCCGGGGTCCCAATTACCGTGATCCCGCTTGACGTGACACACCAGGTCCTCGCAACTCGGGACCGCATCGATCGCTTTGCCAAGCTTGCGAACAACGCGGGCAAACTAGTCGCAGACATTTTACGTTCGTACGAACGACACGACCTCAAGAGGTTCGGCCTCGACGGCGCCCCGCTTCACGATCCGTGTGTCATCGGTTTCCTGCTTTCTCCAGAGCTGTTCCGCGGAAAACAAGTGAATGTCTCCGTAGAAACCTGCAGCGAACTGACCCTCGGCGAGACTGTGGTGGATTGGGACGCTGTCACCGATCGCAAGCCCAATGCCATCTGGATCAATCAAGTCGATGCCGAGGGCTTATTCGAACTGCTAGTAAACAAAATCAGAAATCTTCCGTGAGCACCGAAGGTGCGGCCAGATTTAAAGCCTGGGTTGGAGCAGCGGAAGGCCCAGATAGGACAGACCTAAACGCCAAATGCAGCCGAGCCATGTCGCAACGACGACGCGGGCTGTAGCTCATCCGGATATTCGGAGAATCCTGATGCGGCATACGCGCGCATGCCCCCAATCAGATGTTGCACGCTGTCAAACCGGTTTGATTGAAGCCAACTTGCCGCCAGAGCGCTTTCGGAGCCATCTTCGCAGACGACCACCAGCGGACTTGAGGAAAACAGCTCACCGCTGCGTGTGAATAGCTGCGCCAAAGGGATGTTCTTCGAGCCCGGAATCTTCGTCGACCGCGATTCGCTAACCGATCGGACGTCCAGAATCGCAGGCTTGCGTCCCCGGGAGAGCGTCGACTTCAAGTCGAAGGCGCTCAGCCGCGTCAATTGATCAGTTTCAGCCAAGTCGCTAGCAACGATAAAGCCGGCGATTCGGGAATATCCGGCACGCCCTAGCTTGAATCCGGCCTTGCGCGCCTCGCGCACTTCGCGGGCTACGACAATAATTTCGCTCTCTTTCGGCACAAATAGTTTAACCCAGGTTGCAAAAGAGCGAGCCTCAAGACAAACATTCAGGCTCCCGGGAAAATGACCGGCGGCAAATTCTGCCCCAATCCGGATGTCGATCACCGTGGCCCCTGAAGCAGCTAGCTCGACGAGGTCTTCTTCGGCAATCCTGGCAAACTTTCGCGACGGGCTGCGGAATCGCATCAAATGGAATCGATACATAATGGGGAGCCTCCTGGGTTTCAAATAAGCTGTAGCATGGCTCGAACGCCACGGCCACGTTCTGTTAGTTACCCTTTCGGGTGATATTCTTTGCGAACGTGCTCCAGAGGTTGATTGGACAACGACGACTGGCGTCGCATTTTGGCTCGCTCAAGAGCTCCCGACGAAGGGCTCCGGTTCCGCGCGCACAACCAACATCGGCTCCTGAAACGCAGTGACCCGACCCGCCGAATCAAACTCGAGCCCGAGCGCGTCGCGTACCGGCACCGGAGCTTTTGAGGCGTGTTCGACCAACGCGGCTTTCGCCGAACCGCTGCAACCGGCCTGCCGAACCCACCAGTCGAACTCGAGCCGGTACGGTACGATGCGATGTTCGACCCATTGCATCCGTGCCTTTGCAATCTCTTCGCGCCATTGGTCCACAGTTCGCTGCAGAAAATGCGACGGATCACGGGTCCGCTCCCAATAATCGACCCAGTCACAGAGATCGCGCGAAGGGGTAACCTGGTCCGACAATACAAAACGGCCGCCTGGCGCCAGGACACGACGAACCTCCGCCAGGAACAGGTTAACGTTACGAAAATGGTGCGGCGCGTGCCGCGACGTCACCAGCGTGAACTCTCCATCTCCCAGCGGCAATTTCTCCGCTGAACCGTCGATAAATTCGCAGTTCACGCATTGCTGCTCAGTTGCCAGCCGGCGCGCTTGCTCAAGCATTTTTGGCGCAATGTCGATCCCTGTTACCTTCCGGACATAGGGCGCGACGGCGATCGCTGTGTGTCCCGTACCGGTGGCGATGTCCAGCGCCTGATCCGCTGCTTCCGGACGAGCGAGTTCCAGGAGAACCGGCAGACTTGGACCGGATTTGTGCACATGGCTGGTCGCATACTTCTCTGCGTTGCGATCAAATTGATCTTTGCTGGATCGCGTTGTCATCAGGAACCGCGGAATTAACGACCATGACCCTCTTCCAAAAGAACAAGTTCCACCCTGAACTCGTGCTCGCGGCAATCCACCTTCGCATACGAAATCGGCAGGTTGAATCGTCGGGGACCGATGCTCCCCGGATTCACGTAGAGAACCTCTTTGCGGCGACTAATTTCAGGCCGGTGCGAATGCCCGGACACAACCATCGCAATTCCAGCGACTGCGGCGTCAAGATCGAGCAAACTCAAATCGTGCAATACGTAAATCAGCTGACCGTTTACAGAAATTAACTCGGTCACCGGCAGTGACGAAAGCAGACAATCCGTATTCCCGCGGACGGCGACAACCGGAGCAATCGATTCCAGACGCTCTAAAATGGAACGCGGACCGATGTCCCCCGCGTGCACAATCAGCTCGAACGACGCCAATGCTTCCAAAACCGGCTCCCGCAAGAGCCCATGTGAATCCGAAACGAGCGCAAAGCTTTCAACCGAATCAAATTGCCTGGACGGATATGACATCAGTTTCTCTCTTAGGTCGACCACCCACCGTCAATGACATGGATCTGTCCTGTTGTGTAACTCGATTCGTCCGAAGCCAGATAGGTCGCCAGTGACGCGATTTCTTCCGCTTTACCAAGCCGTCCTATCGGTTGTCGCGCAACAAAATCCGCGCGCACGGCTTCTTCCGTGCGGCCGGAGCTAACTGCTAAGGCGCGGATCCGCGCATCGAGAGAAGGGGTTTGAACCGTTCCTGGGCAGATCGCGTTGCACCGGATACCCTGGCCGACGAAGTCAGTTGCCACAGATTTTGTAAGCCCGATCACGGCGGCTTTTGTCAACGAATAAACAAATCGGTTTGGGACACCCGTCACACTGGATGCAACTGATGACATGTTGATTATCGATCCCCCGCCCCGCGAAAGCATCGCTGGCATGAAGGCGCAAATAAGAAGGTACATGGACCGGACATTTAAGTTAAAACCGAAATCAAGCTCCGATTCCAAAGCCTGAAGGATTGTTCCGCTATGTACGAACCCTGCACAATTAAAAAGCACGTCGATTGTGCCGATGGCCGCCGCGGCGCGCTGAATTGCTTCTCGATCCGTGACATCCAGCCGGAATGGAGTCACAGTCGGGATCGTAGAAAGTGCCGCCTCATCGATATCGGTCGCATAGACCTTTGCTCCCTCACCAGCGAACATTACCGCCGTCGCGCGGCCTATGCCATTCCCGGCGGCTGTTACGACCGCAACCTTGTGCGCGAGGCGGTCACCCATTCTTCTTGTCCGGTTGATTCGATATCGGCATTTTCTGCTTCACAGCGTACCAAAACATGAGCCCAGACGCCAGTCCCGCTGAGACCGATTCGTCGAATGACTTTCCGCGATCCGCCGTCGCCTCGTGGATTGTCGCAGGCGTCGGCTTGTTTCTGGCGCTGAAACTTCATTGCTTGTCCGCTCTGCTGTCCGGTCTCCTCGTCTACGAACTGGTGCGCCTGCTTGCCCCGGTTGTTGAAAAGCGGCTGACGAGCAGAGGGGCTCGAATTGCGGCGTTGGGAGCGCTCTCAATTTTTACTATCGCTCTGTTGGTCCTCTTAATTATTGCAACATTGGCATTTTTCAGGAGCGACGCGGGGAACATCCACCGTGTGATCGATAAAGTAGATCGCATCTTATCTGCGGCGCGCGCTGATTTGCCTCACTGGGTCGCCGAAAATCTGCCCGGCGATGTGGAAACATTGAAACCGGTTGCCAGCCAATGGATCGATGATCATACCCATCAGATTCAGCACTTCGGCGGAGAGATCGCCCATTTCTTTGTGCGCAGCCTTATCGGAATGGTGATTGGAGCGCTGGTCTCGCTGCACGAAAATTCATCCGGCTCCGTCCAAATGCGTCCATTTGCTGCGGCGCTGGCACGCCGAGTCTCTCGCTTCGCGCGATCCTTTGGGCAAGTCGTTTTCGCGCAAATTAAAATCTCGGCGATTAACACGCTATTCACTGCCATTTTTATTCTGGCAATCCTGCCTCTTTTCGGGGTTCATTTGCCGCTGGCCAAAACCCTCGTCGCAGTGACTTTCGCTGCCGGCCTGCTCCCGGTGGTGGGCAACCTGATTTCCAATACTCTGATCTTCATCGCCGGGCTTACAATTTCCGCTTACGTCGCGATTGCTGCGCTGGTCTTCCTCGTGGTGATCCATCAACTCGAATATTTTCTAAACGCGAGAATCGTCGGGACCCGGATCCGCGCCCACGCATGGGAAATCTTAATCGCGATGCTCGTGATGGAGGTCGCCTTTGGGATCGCCGGCCTCATCGCCGCACCGATCTACTACGCTTACATCAAACAGGAACTGACCGATGCCGGGCTGATATAGTTTATTGGCTGAATCGGTCGATGCTGTACTGCATGAGATGCACCTGCCCTGACAACCACGTCATGATGAGCAGAAATACGGCCAACAGAACCGCCGCCATTCCGAATCCGGCCGCCGGTACCGCGATGTGCTCCCGATAGAATCTCTTAAATTCGTCTTTATTCATGGGGTAAAACTGAATGTGGCTTAAACTAAACATTCGCACGCTCTGGTGCACCAAAAAAATCATCGCGTTACTTGTCAAAAGTTTGTTACTCCGAGCGGAGACATGGCAATCGACCCCGACTCTGCGGCGTTGGACCAAAAACCCGTCGGGTCCGGAACCGTTGACCTGAAAGCGGTTTTTCTCTTTTACGGTGTAGCATACGCCCTGGGCATAGCAATCGCCTCACCACTTTGGAAGAGCGGCCAGGGGTTGCTCTTCCCGAATGCGCGCCTTCTTCTGACGCTCATGATGTATGCGCCGGCAGTCGGCGTCCTTGCCGTCCGACTTCTGTTCCCGGGTTCCGTCAAACCAATCGTTCGGTCCACCGGTCTCGGACTTGGCCATCGATCCGGCGCCCTTGGATATTGGCTCTTCAGCTGGTTTGGATTGACCCTCCTTGGACTCGCATGCCCCTTTGTCAGTCACCTTTTTGGACTGCTCCGTCTCGACCTCCAGAATTACTCTGGGTATCGCGAGCTGCTGCTCGCGCGCTTGGCCGGCCCGATTCTGGAACGTTATTCGATTCAGGCAATCGTCCTGTTCCAATTGGCATCTCTCCTGATTGCACCCCTGTTCAATGCGATTTTCACGTTTGGCGAAGAGTGGGGGTGGCGCGGCTTCTTGTTGCCGAAACTGTTGCCGCTGGGACAGTGGCAGGCCCTGATTTGGAGTGGAACGCTTTGGGGCCTCTGGCACGCACCGGTCGTATTGCTCGGCTACGATTATCCGTTCCATCCGAAGCTCGGCCTCCTTTTCATGACGATTTTCTGTGTCATATACGGAATTCTTCTGGGCTGGTTGCGCCTGGCAACCGCCAGCATCTGGCCGGCCGTGTTTGCTCACGGAGCAACAAATGCGGTTGGAGAATTCACCTATGTCGTCGCGGCGTCCGGTCAAAAGCTCGATACGGCGCACGTCACAATCCTTGGTTGGACCGGCTGGATCCTGCCGCTGCTGCTGATTCTCGTTCTGGTTCTACTGAAACGCCTTCCTGTCCCTGATCCGAAGTGAACTTCACGCGGGCGTTCGTTCCGTGATTAGGATCCGCTCCTCTACCAAGGATACGGATACCAGGAGGACGGCGGGCCATAATATGGCGAATAATCCGGGCCGTAGGGCTCAAACTGTCTCCTGTACCGATACCTTGACGTTATTCGATGAGACCTGCGGTGCGGTTCACTGCTCGCGACGTGCCGCGTTCTGGACCGATGCGGCGATCGTTCCGTTGGCGAACTGCCTGGGATTTCGCGGATCTTCGATTCTTCGTACGCACTGATTGAAGATTGCAGCTTCGGATCTAGCTTTCGCATCCGGGACGCCAGCGCGATATAATATTCCCGGAGATACGCCCGCCGGGAAGCAGCGTGCGAACTGGATTGTGCCCGTTTCAATAGGTAAGTTGTACGCGGACTGTCCATCGCACGCAATCGAACCTCTTCAAATCGTGCGTCGCTTGCCGGCACTTCCGGCGAGACCGCTCCGGTGCCGGACTGGCTTGCTCGAACCGCTTTTGGAGGTACCGCCGGGAGTTCGCCCGATTTCGGTAACAGATCTGCACCGGGTTCTTGCGGGCTTGCGTCGGGCATTGGAAGATTCGGTTCTCCCGTGTCGCTCGAACTTGGACTTGGCGCGGGGTCCGGGGCTTCCTGCGCATTCAGCGCTGTGACCGCCAGCAGCAAAGCGAGTGAAAATACCGCATTCCGTCTCATTCTTCTCAAGTCATTTAATTTCGGGGACCGGCCACGAGATTGTAACGTTTATCCCTGCGCCAGTCTCCAAAAATCCCCAGGCGACGCTGATGATCTCTCGTTCCGGGAGTTCAGGAATTCATCTCAATCTTCCGGGCCGCAGCTTTCAAGCTGCGCACAAACCAGAACGTCCAACCGATCAGGGCGAAATAAATTCCGTAACCGATAATCGGCGAGATGATCAAGAACTGGTCGATCGGAATGGTCCATGCCAGAATCGATCGGAGCACGGTTTCAAAGATCAACGAAGTACCCCAGACCCAGCTCGTCACATACATGCACCGAACGAATCCCGGTTTATCCCAGAGCGTGCCGAAATTTGCGGACTCCTCAGGAGAATGACGCGCGGTGGTCGATTGCGCCAGATAGTACATGAGAGGCCTGGGCAACAGCAGGGAGACGAGCAGCGCAAAACCAACAAATCCGGTAATCAACGATTCGCGGAGAAGAAGAAGACGTGGGCTGCCTCCAAACGCCATCGCCAGTAACGACAACAGAATCCCGCAAATCACGAGCAGACTGACAACATCGAGACGCTTGAATCCGACGACCACGCAGAGGCTCCAGATCATCGGCGGCACGGCTGAAACAAACAACGCTCCGGTCTCGCCCATAGCCGGGAATGCCATTCGATAACAGACCCACGGGAGTAGGAAATTGACGAGCAACTCCAGCACCAAAGCCGTCTTTCGCACCGGGCATTTAACCAGTGACCCGCCTCCCCTGCAACCGAGAACCATGGAACACCAATGAGCCGCTTAAACGACTGCATACCCGAAAAAAATTGGGTTTGCTTCCCGGGATTACTTCGGATACTGAAATATTGGGCAGCGGCCACAGCCAGCCGGATTTCCAGTTTCTCCACCTCCGTTGCCTCGCATGAATAATTTCCGGGCCAAGCTCCGAGATACTTTGCCGAATTCAGCCGATGCGGTCACCGCCGCCGGTGAACGATGGTCCAGCTCGACCAGTGCATTACTTCGCGACTCTAGGCACAGAGACGCAAGACAAACTAAAACCCCAGATAAACATCCAAATGAATAATCAAGATCGTTCCTCCTCAACATCCGACGGAAGTTCAGGATTCACCCGTCGCTCAGCACTCCGTAGGGCTGCCGCCGCGGGTGCACTGCTCTCGCTCTCCTCACTCGGCCTCGGCATCCCAGCCACGGCAGAAGCCGCCGAAGGTGAAAGATTCGGTAGATTTCCGAAGCATCCAACTTGGAAATTCACTTTCGTGAATCACGTCACCACGAACCCCTTCTTTGTCCCTACACGATACGGAGCAGAAGACGCTTGCGCACTTTTAGGGTGCAGCTACCAGTGGACCGGATCCGAGAAGTCTATTGCCACAGACATGGTGAATGCTTTCAACACCGCGGTTTCTGCAGGCGTCGACGGAATCGCAGTTTCTCTCGTTGATCAGGCTGCATTTAACGATCCGACGGAAAAAGCGCTTAAGGCTGGCATACCGGTCGTGTCGTATAACGCTGATACAACAAGCAACAAACGTTTGTGTTATATCGGCCAGGACCTGTTTGTATCCGGGAAAGGACTGGGCAAACGCATCGTTGAGCTCGTTCCGGAGGGCGAAGTCGTCGGATTCATTGCGACACCAGGACAGCTGAACATCCAACCACGACTGGATGGCGCGAAGGCGGCGATTAAAGAGTCCGGTAAAAATATTACATTAAATGAAGTTTCCTCCGGAGCCGCGTTAAACGACGAAGTCTCCGCAGTCGAAGCCTATTTTGCCGGGCACCCAAACGTCAAAGGAATGTTCGCAGTCGACGCTGGCAGTACAGCTGCTGTAGCAAAGGCGATGGCCGCACATCAACTGCAATCCAAAGGCGTCCATGCCGGTGGTTTTGATCTTTTGCCAACCACTTTGGACGCAATATCAAAGGGAGACCTCGATTTCACCATCGACCAGCAACCTTACTTGCAAGGTTTTTACACCGTTATGGTGCTTTTCCTTTACAAAATTTCCGGTGGATTGACCGGCCCATCGGATATCAATACGGGCCTGAACTTCATTACAAAGGCCAACGTCGATCCGTTCCTTCATTCTCAAAGCCGCTTCGAGGGTAATTCAAGCGAGGAGAAGGTCCTGACACGGTCGGGTGCGATTTAAAAAGAATCGTCAAACACGATGTCGAATCAGAACGCGGAGAGCCTCCCGCAAGAAAAGGATATGCCCCGGCGAACAGAACGCCGGGGCTTCGCGCGCAGACTGGGACTATCTGTACTGCGGTCGCGAGAGGCCAGCGTCGCAATCGCTGGACTTTTGCTTGTTGTTTATTTTCAAAGCACAGCTCCGGCATTTCTGTCGGCAGGAAACATACGCAATCTTGCAGGGTACACCGCAACGACTTCCATTATCGCCGCGGGCGAGGTGATGGTTGTGATCGCCGGGGAAATTGACCTGTCGGCAGGCCAGGTCTATGCACTCTGCCCGTTTGTAATGTTTTACGCTCAGCAGGCCGGAATTCCCTTCGTTCTCGCGATTTTCGTCGGATTAATTCCTGCCGCGATTATCGGTCTGATCACAGGACTGATCACGGTAACGCTGGGGATACCTTCGTTCATAACAACGCTCGGCACGCTCTTCTTGATCAATGGCCTTACGCTTACGATTTCGGGCGGATTCCCCGTTCAGCCGAACCCGGGACCTGCTATCGCCACTATCTTCGGCGGCGACCCGTTCTCCCAGATCATTTGGGCAATCTGCGTCGCCCTCGTTTTCCAGTTCGTCCTCGTCAAAACCCAATGGGGCATGCACACAATCGCCACCGGAGGCAATCTCATCGGAGCAAAGGAAGTCGGGATCAAGACTGGTCGGGTCAAAATCGGAAATTTTGTCCTTTGCAGCCTGCTCGCTGGTTTAGCCGGAACATTGGATTCATTCCGAATCGGATCAATCGATCCACTTGCCGGTGGAACCGATATCATGTTCATGGGTATTGCATCGGCGGTCATCGGCGGAACGCTCCTGACCGGGGGCTCTGGTACAATCGTCGGTGCATTCCTTGGCGCCGCGGTGCTTGGCATTTTGAAAGATGGATTCACACTCTCAGGCGTTAGCGCCTACACTTTCGATATAATTTTGGGCGTCGCAATTCTCATCACGATGCTGATTAATGTCCACCTTAGTCGTCTGCGCGCCGCCGGAGGAAAACGATGAGCGAAGAAATGCTACGCACCGAGCACATCTCCAAATCGTTTGGCCGGGTCACGGCGCTAAAGGACACATCAATCCATCTGGACAAGGGTGAAGTTCTTGGGCTTCTTGGCGACAACGGTGCAGGCAAGTCCACGCTGCTAAAAATTCTGACCGGATTTCATCAACCGAGCGGTGGCAAAATCTTTTTCCAGGGAAAGGAACAAATTTTCAAGTCCGTCAGCCACGCCCGTTCGCTCGGGATTGAACCCGTCTACCAGGACCTGGCGCTGATCAATGAATTGAGCGTCTATCGGAATATGTTCCTCAAACGGGAGCTCATGGTTGGCGGGTTCCTGCGGATATTGGACGACAGCGCGATGCGCAAGCAGGCAAAGAAACAATTGACACAAATGGGCGTAAACATTCCCTCTGTCGATGTTGAAATCTCACACCTTTCGGGAGGTCAACGCCAGGCAATCGCCGTCGCCCGCTCTGTCTACGCCGATGCCAAACTTCTCCTGCTCGATGAGCCTTTGGCAGCAATGGGGGTGAAGGAAAGCACGATGATCCTGGATGTCATCGGGCGCCTGAAGGAAAAAGGGAATGTTTCGGTCATCATTGTCGCCCACAATTATGCGCAAGTTTTCGATTTTTGTGATCGGATTAACCTTCTGCAGAGCGGCAAAATCACATTCGACTGCAAAACCAAGGACACATCTGTCGAAGAGCTGACCAGCATCGTGGTTAGTGAATATCGAATCGCTCGAGGACAAAAGACCTAACTACGGTTTTTGCAGCAGGCTCAGCTGAATCTCCCTTGGGCGGAACTGGCGCAACACAGGGAGCCAGTGGAATTGGTCAAAACCGGAATCAGGATAAAGGACCGCGTGCACGAGGTATTCGCGGCTTATCAGGAGTTTGTATCCTTGCTTTTCAATATCTGCAGCCGTAAGACCGAACCAGTCCGGGCCAATGTGATCGTCCCAGAACACTATCGTTCCCGAAGGCGCCGTTTTCAGCCGCTTAACCAAGTCCTCCCGGCCGCTCACCTGTGGACTGTTCTGCAGGTTCCGCCCCAGATCGGTGCACATTCGGCCGTTGCTCCAGATCAAACCCGACATGGGCTTCGGATGCTGATTCAGCCAATCGACCATGTCATCGATGGCAACCGGGTCGCGTGCCCACGTCATCGCGTCGATATAGAGCAAACTCGTTAGAAACGAGAGAACCAGGACGATCCACCCGGCGGCAACTAAAACAACTCTAGGTACGCGCATCAAGCGAAACAGGTTCCATCCTTGCAAGGTCAGCACGGCGGTTGCGGGCGCCACTGACACCATATAGCGCGGATATCCCGCCTCTCCAAAAAGCCCAAATTTCCGAAAGATTGAATGGAGCACGAAAAACAACAGGAACGATGAGGTGATCAGCAGCCAGCGATTCGAACGCCATCGATATAAAAGACCGACTACGCAAGGAACAACTAACAACCCGCCGATGAATTCTAATGCTCGTTCGGCATAACTTAAGAACGTTCCATGTCCGTACATCTCTTTGCGCCAGGTGGCCGGCCAGTCGTGGAGAATAAAAAACGGATCCCGCGTAATAAGAAGCGCGGCGAACCACCAGATCACAACGCCGAGCCCCAGGATCACCACGGACGGTATCCGCGTAAAAACGCGACGAAATAACGGCAAGTGGTCGGATGAGTCACCCGGCTGGACCAGGACCAATACTCCCCACAATACACATAGAAAGACTCCTTCCGGCCGGGCAAGCGGAAGCAGCGACGCAATCAGCATCCCGGCCTTCGTGCGACCGCTCAGGTGGCACCGAACCGCCAGCACAAATACAAGCGCAAACAATGTCTCAGTGAATAGATCCGTGAAAAGCTCAAAGAACACAGGTTGTCCAAGCAAAATCGGAACGACGAGCCACCGTCGGGGTATCTCCAGATCGCTTGCAAGCAGGCAGGTCTGCCACGCCATCACCAAGCTGATACCAAGCGCAAAGCACCGGGCCGGAGTGTATCCAAGCAGCGCAACAGGCGCATACAGCGTCGTAAATAGAGGACGCGCCCAAACGCTGACCAGATAGGAGGGATCGACCCAAGCAGTCCGCGCCATCAGAAAATGGTAATCCGTGTCCTGCTCCGGTGAGCCTGGGAACAGCACTATCACTAGAACTCCGACGACCGCCATCAACCCCAGCGCGACAACCATAAAATGTGAATTGACCGGTTTCTCCATATTCACGGCCGTGCCGCACTTGGAATCGGAAAATGTGTCGAAGTCTTTCTCATGATTTTGGAAAGAGCGAACTCCAATCCATTCCTGGCCATTTTTCCAGTTCGAAATTACAACTCTCTGAAAAGTGGTAAAGTTCCGGTAAAACGAGCCAGGCGGACCATGAATGAACAAGCCGAACTGTGCTGGCACGGAAAAAAGGCAACGCTGCTTATATGGCTGACACGACACTCAACTTGCAAGCGTACGATCGCTACATTTCGAAACTCTTTGCTCCGGAGGACGGCCCCCTCGAAACCGCACGGAAAGAATCGCAGAAAGCTGGCATGCCGGAGATCAACGTTTCGGCGAGTGAAGGAAAGCTCCTCCAACTGCTTGCACGAATCATCAGTGCGAAGCGCATACTTGAGATCGGAACCCTGGGCGGCTACAGCACGATCTGGTTGGCGCGTGCGTTGGCGCCGGACGGCCAGCTGGTAACCCTGGAAATCGACACACATCATGCCAGAGTTGCAAAACGAAACCTGGACCGCGCAGGCCTTTCAAAAAACGTAGATATTAAGATTGGCCCAGCTCTGGATTCCCTGGCCCAGATGCAAGCCGGAGGCGAGACCCTGTTCGACATGATCTTTATCGACGCTGACAAAGAGGGTTATCCGAAATATTTGCAAAAGGCGTTGCCGTTGCTCCGTGACGGCGGACTCGTCGTTGCCGATAATACCCTTCCAGACGCGGTTCTCGACCCTGCCGGCGACCATGGAGCCAAGCGATACAATGCAGACGTCAGCAGGCATCCTGACCTGATCTCAATCCTAGTCCCGGTTCTCCGTACCCGGGGAGTGGACGGTCTGCTGATCTCCTTAAAGCGGAGGCAGTAAGATGGCTCTCACCCGCGATACACCGGAAGGTCTGATCGTCAATGTGCGCGTAGTTCCGCGCTCCGACCGCGACGAGGTCGTTGGAGTTCACGGGGAATCGCTCAAAATTCGAATTAATGCGCCACCAATCGACGGCAAAGCGAACGATCGACTCGTTCGATTTCTTAGCGCACAGCTCGATATTCCGGTCTCCGGCATTCAGATCATCCGCGGCCTGAAAAGCCGCGAAAAGCAGCTCTTCGTCGCTGGCGTACAATCGGAGGAGTTCTGGAAACGGCTCGACCCAATCCCTGGGGCGTGACGGACCTTACAACGAAACTATTTTTCTCCAATACGAGTCATGGAATACAGACAGCTTGGTAGCTCGGGTCTTCGCGTCTCGGCGTTGAGTTTTGGCACAGGAACTTTTGGCGGCAGCGATGTAGAGTCGTTTCGGGAACTCGGAGCAAACGATCTTTCGGAAGCAACGCGTATAGTTGACGTCTGTATCGACGCAGGCATCAACCTGTTCGACACCGCAAACGCCTACTCCAACGGTCAATCGGAACAAATCCTCGGCAAAGCAATCGGTACGCGACGCGGCCAGGTGTTGATCGCGACAAAGGCCTATTTCCGTATGGGACCGGGCGAGAACGATCTCGGTGGCTCCCGGGAACATTTGATCAAAGCGTGCGAAGACAGCCTCCGCCGGCTGGGTACAGATTACATCGATCTGTATCAGCTTCACTGTTTCGATTCGTTCACGCCTCTCCATGAGACATTGAAGTGAGCCGGCTTCACAAAACACGCGAAATGGGGCCGCCCGTCCCGGACGAACGCGTCTACACGATTGTCGAGGCGATTGACGCGATCGCAGCTGAAAACGGCAAAAGCGTTCCTCAGATTGCGCTCAACTGGCTGCTGCATCGACCAACTGTTTCGAGCGTCATTGTTGGAGGGACATAGCGATCTTAGGTAGCGATTTAGGGACAGGTCGGATGTTACCTCCAACAGAGCAACAATCCTCGACATTCGACCTGTCCCTTTTTTCGACGCGCTCACTCAAGTTGCGTCCGGACTGCGTCGCTATCGTAGGTTGTGACTTCCAATTTGTTACCGTAGGGGTCTGCAAAATAGACCGAGAATGACTTGCCATGATCCGATACCTCAGAGCGCCGGACCACGTCGGCTCCTATCAGTGAATCCAAATGGTGGATGAGCGTGACAAAATCGTTGCCGCCGATTCGGAATGCGATCCGCCGAATCCCAACCGGATGGAGCGCGCCTTGTGGTTGACCATCAAATAGGGCAATTTTTGTAGTCCCATCATCGGTCGAAATCACCAGGGGACCGTCGGCTGCTTCGGCCCAGAATTCGTAGTCCCGGCAGATTTCGAACCCGAGTGCGACTCGGTACCAGCGAGCCGCTTCATATCGCTCCGGGACCTCGATCTCCACATGATCAATCTGAGTCACACGCATACGCAAATGTCATATCCGAAATATCACCCAATAAGGGTTGAGGCCACTCAGACCGTGCTCAAGATTTACGATGCTTCTCATCTTCTCCGTCAGCCGTCCTGCAACACGCCTACGACCAAAATTGTTTCAAAGGCAAGCCGGTGCCATAAACCGGATTCGTATGCGGCACCGGCAGTGCGGCAATATTTTGATCCGCTTTCGGACGTTCTCCCGATTTTCCCGTTAGCAAATCCCACGATCGCCCGTCGGGATACGCGCCAACCACTCGAAAATCAGCGCTAGCTCCGAGGTTTTTGTGTCCCACACCAGCCGGGATCACGATCACATCGCCCGAGCGGACCTCAACGGTTTTACCCTGCTCCCCACCTAACCGCAGCGACGCGGATCCGCCAAAAATCCCAAGCACTTCGTGAGAAGTGCTGTGATAGTGGTGAAACGGGTAGACTCCGTTCTGCCAACTATTTGACCAGTTGTTCGCGGCGAAGAGATTCTCCACTTCGGATCCGGAGATGGTTGTGTTAGCTCGCAATGCGTTACGGAAGAGCAATAACGGGTAGCGGCTGTTCGGGATGACACCGTCATCCGGAAGGATCATCAATTCCGGCTGGATCACCTCCTGAGAACCTGCCGCTGCATTAAAGGCAGTTCCTCCCACACCAAACGCGACGACCGCCTTGGCACTTCGAATGAAAAATTCCCGGCGATGAGTGAATTCTTCGTTTTCCATAGTGCACAAGCATAGCGTGTTTCGCTCGGAGTTTCAGCTTCACCGCTGGCGCACCCCCTCGGCATTAACTGTATCAGTGAGCCGTTCAGGGTTCAGGGGACAGGTCAACTGTTGCAATCGACGTCACGATTATCCCCGACATTCGACCTGTCCCCTTTCTCTGTGCCTTCAAGGGACAGGTCAACCGTTGTAACCGACGTAACGATAATCGCCGACATTCGACCTGTCCCTTTCTCTGTGCCTGTCCCTTTAGATATGTCCCCAAGAGCCGTTCAAGGGACAGGTCAACCGTTGTAACCGACGTAACGATAAATCGCCGACATTCGACCTGTCCCTTTCTCTGTGCCTGTCCCTTTAGATATGTCCCTTTAGATACTGTGCGCCCAGAAAGACGTTTCGGAGAGAGCCTAACTGTTGCGAAACACAGGAATGCAAAGGAAACAGGCTCAATGTCTGAATAAAACAAGAACGCGATCGGGAACCCGATCTTAGACAGAGACGTGCCCGAGGATCAGGCCGGCGTGCAATCGCGAGGAACGACTCGGGTGGCTTGCTCCAGACCAACTAAAAAACTGCTGTCGCCGTGCCCGTCTGACTCCCTGGTTCAACGCGGGTAAACAAAACACCGACACCAAGAAGCCGCGAGGAACTTAACTTACCCGAACTTGCGTACACGCAAATTGCGAAAGACCCACAGGATCACGGGACCGAGCATCCTGAGGGCGGTCGGACCGCTTTTGCGTCTGTACCCGAACTTTTCTTTAAGCCGGTAGAAATGATCTTCAACAAAAGAGCGGCTTCCCAGAATGACTCCATCGCTGAAATAGCGAATTCTGCAACGCAATTGCTCCTGACTTGAGAGTTCGCCATCCTGCTCCTCAATGACCTTCCGAGCCTCTTCCAACTCAAACGCGGGTCGGTTATTGCTGCTGGACGCCGCCCCCCTGGCAAACAGCTGCTTGCGATACTCACTTAACAAGTCTTTCCAGGAGGTTGTCTCCGGCAGACCCAGGATGGTCCGGATCCCCCCAAGGGCAGGTTCAGAACCCGTGGCAACCGCCTCCGCATATCCGCAATAACGGTAATCCTTGGGGTCGGCACAGAGCGCAGCTCGTATCGGGTTTAGATCAATGTAAGCAGCTACAGTGGCCACCGCTCGGCCTCCTTCCAGCAAAAGACTCTTAAATCGTTCAGCCCACAGCACCCCGTAGCGGCGGTGCCGCCGGTTGTACCACTGCGCAAAACTGCCTTTGAGCTCCTTGATAAAGATCGAAAGATCATTCATGCGTCGCCGGTACGATTCCAGCAGCCTTTCGCTCAGATCGATTCCATTGGTTTCTTTGCCATTGCGTTCGATTTGCTCCCGGATCTCTTTGCCAAACTGAGGCCCATAGCAGGCTTCAATACGCTCCAGCACCTCGCTCTGGCTCAAGACTCTGGGTTGCGGCACTTCGCACAGCAGATGAAAGTGATTAGCCATCAGAGAGTAGGTCAGGACTCGGATGCCGCTGAACGCCTCGAGGCGACGCATCAACGACAGAAACATCTCGGCCTCCAAGCAAGGCCGGTCTGTTGAGTGGAAAATGAATCGGCCCTCGACGGTTCTGGAAATGCAATGGTAAAAACCCTGACCTTCAGCTTTGACTCGCGGGAAACGCATAGAGAGAGGTCAATATACACAACAATTGTAAATAACGTAAGTATGTATAGATATTAGTCCGAAAAATTTGTCGGCTACCTTCTGGACATTGGGCGAACTCTGAGTCGAATAACGAATACTCCCTGGGGGCCGTAGTAATTTCGAAATCAGCAAGTCACCAGCAGCTATAGCCGCCATCGACGACAAGATTGCTTCCGGTGAAAAAGCTGCTCGAATCCGAAGCAAGAAATAGTACGGCCGACGCGATCTCCTGCGGTTCGCCCACGCGGCGCATCGGCGTAAAGTCCATCCAGCGGTCGTACCACTCTTTGTTGGCCATCCCTCCCTGGGTCATCGGCGTGTTAACGTAACCAGGAGAGATACAGTTCACGCGCACACCGCGGTTCGCCCATTCGCTTGCGAGCGATTTCGTCAGCATGATTACGGCGGCTTTCGACGCATTGTACGCTGCCTGCGGCTGCGGCGTATTTGAGATAATTCCGGACATGGATGCAGTATTGATGATGCTTCCCTTTCCCTGCGCGAGCATCACTTTTCCGAATTCGCGACAGCCATAATAGACTGCGTGAAGATTGGTGTTCATGATCATGTGCCATTCGTCGTCAGAGGAACTTTCACCCGCCACACTATGCGCGATACCGGCATTGTTGAACGCAATGTCGATTCGACCGTAACGATTCTTGATGTCCGATGCAACATTCGCAACAAAGATGGAATCCGTTACATCTCCCGGGATAAACTCGACACCGAGTTTTTTTGCGGTCGCGTTTCCGTTGTCGATGTCGATATCGACAATCACGACCTTTGCGCCATTTTCAAGGAACGCCTTTGTGGTTTCAAGGCCGATGCCACGGGCACCGCCGGTAACGACCGCGACTCGGTCGTCCAATGGGGTGAGAGGGGAGTATTGCATGAGTGTTAATTCGTTAGTTCTCCAGAAGAAACCAGGGGAGCGATGAATCGCAAAATCGGGCCGGCACCTACTCGGAGCCGGTAAGCCCATTCGCGTCGAGAGCATTGTCCGGACTTACACCATCGAGGATGACCGCTTTGAAGGCCCGGAGCGCGGCGGTGACAGGCTCAACACCCCAGACGTTGCGTCCGATCGTTGCTCCAAGCCCGCCGGCTTCAACAACGGCGGCCATCGCCTCCAAAGCTTCGTGCAAATTTTTTGCCTTCGGGCCTCCGGCCGCGATCACCGGCACAGGCGAACTCTCGACGATCTGCCGAAACGATGCGACATCCCCCGTGTAACCAACCTTGATCACGTCTACACCGCATTCGATGCCGACCCGTGTCGCCCACATAATACTTTCCGGATCATGCACAATCTTTGCTCCCTGCGAAAAATCGCGCGGATAGATATGCGCGATCACCGGCAGATCGAACTTCGCGGCTGCCGTCACTCCCGAACCGAGTGCTTTGAGAAACTTGCCTTCATTCGGACCGAAGATCCCGATCGCGATCGCAATCGCGTCGGCACCGAGTCGCACACACTCCTCGGGATCCGTCATCGTCTCGATCACGCGATCGTCTGCTGTGAAACAGCCGGCTTGCAGAATCAGCGGCACTTTGCCCGCATACGGCTCCCAACAGGTCATCGCGGTCCCTTTGGACATCGTGATTGCACCTGGCACGCCGGCCACAACCTTCCTCAACGCCTCCGGAAGGTTCGACAGGCCACCGCCCGGGGCCAGTTTGCCGTACCCGATAAAGTGGTCAACCGCCACCGAGCAGAGCCGTCCGCTGGGATGAGAAAATATGCGATTTAAACGAATCCTTTTGCCGATGTTCATGAGTCGAGGAATTGAATCTCAGGGCAGTTGATTTGGCGCCGGCTCCGATGCGGCTGGGTCCACTGGCGGGCCGGACATTTCAGACCGCAAGGCTTGCCTGGCGCAGGTCCCGGCGGAAGTTCAGCCGGGATAGCGGGTCGCAGCCCGCCGGTTGGTGGGATCGACATCGGTTATGGGATGACGAAGAACGGCGAGAAAAATCCGGATGCCTGGAAGTTCCTGGCATCTCTGGTGCGCGGCGAAGGACTCCAGCAAGCTCTGAACGATTTGAATGATCTGCCCGCAATCAGAGACTTCGAGCCGAAGGGAGAGGTAACGCCGAATATTAAGGAGATGTACGGTCGGTTCATGGCGGACTTACCAGTCGCAGAGAATCAGCGGTTTCTCAGTCCCCAAGTCTCAGAAGAACTCGATAGCGTGCTCGGAGGAGTTGCCGCCGGCACCGTCACACCGGAGGATGGACTAAAGCGAGTCCAAGCCGCCACGGACAAAGCTCTCGGCAAATAGAGATGCTGCAAAAGAGACGCCGGTCGTTCATCGAGCGGTTCCCTTATCTGTATGTCCTGCCTGCGACGCTGATGTTCGTTGGGTTGGTAGCCTATCCCATCCTTTGGGTGATCGGTGAAAGCTTGCGGGGAAGCGATAGAAAAGCCTACGTTGGGCTCGATCAATATATACGCGCTTTCACCGATCCGGTATTCTGGCGGGTCCTTTCCAACATGTTGTTCTGGGGCGCAATCACAATCCCCGTTCAAATGGTCATCGGCGGTTCGATTGCGTACCTGATCGAACGCCATACTTCGAAATCGAGGACTTTTTTTCGAGTAATGTTCTTTTTGCCGGTGGTGACGAGCGTCTCTGTCGTCAGCATCGTCTGGGCCCAGATGTACGCGCCCTACTATGGAATCGTTCAGGAGTACCTCAAATACATCGGGGTTCAGCTGACATTTGCGCCCCTTGCCGAACCCAGTACTGCCATATTTGCACTCATTGCCGTCAACATCTGGCAATGGACGGGGTTCTCCATGATCATGTATGTCGCCGGGATCAATAATATCCCAACCGAATTATTCGACGCCGCGTTAATCGATGGGGCGCACGGGTGGAGTCTCGCAACCCGGATTGTCATTCCGCTGCTGTCGCCGGTCACACGGTCTCTGCTGCTGCTCGGAGTGATTGGAACGCTGCAGACATTTCCAATCGTGCATCTGATGACCGACGGCGGACCTGATCATGCCAGCGAGATTTTCGGAACCTATATCTTCAAACAGGGGTTTGTTATCGGGGACACAAGTTACAGCTCTGCGCTGTCGACTCTTACGCTGTTGTTGGCGCTCCTGTTGTCAGTGGTGCAAATCGCTGTGCTTGGATCAAGGCTAAGCCCGCAAACGAGAAGTCCGGCTAGATGACCGCCCAAGCCAAAAGAATTGGGTTTCGAAGGCCGGTGTTCGGCTTCTACGCGAAAATCATCCTGGTTGTACTACTCGCATTTTGGATGGTGCCGGAAATTTACATGATCAGTGTGTCGCTCCGAGCTCCGGACAAAGCGTTCGATCCGTATTTGTTCGAGACGCCTGTGACGTTCGATAACTTCGTTACCGTCATCCACGACAATCCATTGCTGAAATTTTTTTGGAACAGCCTGGTAATAACCGTGGGAACTGTTCTGGTCGTGCTGGTTGCTGCCTCCGCGTTTGCATATGCAGCATCTGTCTTGCGACTGAAGCGAACGATGCTGATGTACACCATTCTGCTGACGACCCTGATGGTGCCCGTTGCATCGATTGTTCTACCCCTCGCCATCATGCTTAAGATGTTCGGCTGGATTAACTCGTACCAGGGACTCATTCTGCCGTACGCCGCGCTCGGGATCCCGTACGCGATAGTGATAATCAAAGCGTTCATGGACGATTCACCGCGGGATCTGTTTGAATCGGCCATGATCGAGGGATGCACCACGCTGCAAATGTTTCTTCATGTCGCGCTTCCCCTGGTAAAGCCGGCGCTGATTTTCGTGGCAATCTGGCAATTCATCGTGACCTGGAACGAATTCTTTCTCGCGCTGGTGGTCATGACCGACAGCGAACACAAGACTGTTACGCTCGTTCCGATGCAATATTCCGGTATGTACATGGCAAACCCAGGCGCCCTGTTTGCGATCCTAGTCATCATTGCGCTCCCGCTCATCTTTTTGTACATGTTCGTTCAGCGGTACTTCATTGCAGGTCTCCTTTCCGGTGCCGTGAAGGGATGAGCTCTCGCTCCGGTACTCAGCGGGTGAGTTCACCTGATCAACACCGACGTTCTTGGATTGCTTGCTTTTGCAATCCGCGCATAAGCATGGCGACGTGGCTGGCGATCAACAGATCCAGATTGCCCCAGTCATACCCAGGGCGCAATAGAAGCAGGACAACCAGGCCGTGAACCCCGGCCCAGAGTTGCTGAGTAAGGCGACGCGTATCCGATTCTTGCGTCCGTCCGGCCCGAACAACCGCGTCGACGCAGTCATAGAATCGGGTGAACGCCTGGAATCCGAGATCATTTTCCTTATCCTTTTGGAGTTCCTTTGATTCCCGCCTGATAAAGGTCAATTCATACTCGTTCGGGTGAGCGAGCCCAAATCGGATATACCCTTCAAGCGCTTTCGCGAGTCCGTCCGACGGGTCGGAAAAATCTCGATGCACCGCGTCAAGTTCATGGATCAATGCGGCGAAAGTTTCGTTGCAGATCTCGGCGAGGACGGCACCCTTGTCGGCAAAGTAGACGTAGAGGGCTGTCGACGATATCCCGATTCGTGTGGCGATCCGCCGAATCGTTGTGGCGTCGTACCCCTCCTCCACAAACAGCTGTTTCGCCGTCTCCAGAATTTCTGCACGACGTTGTACCCCCTCTCCCTTTTTCTTTCGGCTCCGCACCGGCCGGCGTGCCTGTTTCATGCTTGCGCGAGCATAAAATTATCACTGGGCGATCGGGAAGAGCGTAAATATCTTCTTTTGATGAGGCTCAATCTTCCCAGGGAACGACCGTGTACACCCATGGCCCGTTGGATAAGTTGACCGAGGCGATGCCCAACGTTTTGTCATCGCCAGGTGGTCGACGATTGAAACCGGATTGGCCCAAACAACCGAATAAGACCCGGTCGGCAAAATTGAGCACACCGGACCCGATTTGTTGTAGAAAAGGCATCCGTTGACCGGTGGGATCGACAGGATGGCCGAAAGGAGCCGAATAGATGGGATTCATAGGACAACAAAAAACCCGCAACAAGTGTTAATATTATCGATGATGAGTTATCACTGATAACTTCCGGGTTGTAAAGTAATTTTTTCGGATGGGTCTCTAGACTGACTTCGCCTCAAATCGGCGAATTCGGGCTAGGCCTGTTGATTTGCCGGGTGGCCCACAGCGCGTGAGTTCGCCTCAGGATCAGCCCAATTCTGGCATACTTCCATCCGCTTCGGTGTGTCCGTGCCAAGCGTGCCGCAGGCAGAATGCCTGCGCCTGGAGTTTGGACACTTTAGTGTCCTGTCCCCGAAATAGGAGGTACTTTGCCGGAAGTCAGTTGGCTGTTTTTTCAAGGCGCGAACGAAGACCCATATCTTACTGATACGGGTCGAGAGAGCAACGCCGAAAAACAGCCAACTGGCTCCGGCCCAGAGGGTTGCGATGAAAATGGGCCGACGGCGGCGTTGCTCGTCGGTTACGTATCGATTGAGACACGCTCCCTCCTACGCCTAGTCCGGCCCATTCGGACCGCCTTGCCGGCGGCCCATTTTGATCGCAACAAAGTACCTCTTATTTCGGGGACAGGACACTAGAGCTGGTTTCCCTGAAACCTTCGCCAAAATGAATAACAGGCGGGACGCGTATGCTACCGTCCACTTCGCCAAAAACTTTTCGCCACCGCGGAACCCGGAACGTCGAACCTCGAACTTCCGACCCGCCCCCTATTCACCGGTCCGTATTGTTGATCGGTTTCACCGAGAGAGCGCGCGTCACGAAATCGTCCATGTCGCTCCGTAGTTTTTCGCGCGAATCGCGCTCGATGTAGATCATGTGTCCGCTTTCGTAGAAGGTGAACTGGATATTCTGCCGGATGGATGGATCAAGGCTCATTCCGCGGACCACGCTTTGAGCCGCATAAAAAGGCGTTGCGAGATCGTAATAGCCGCAACAGACCCAGATTTTCAAATACGGATTCCGGCTCATTGCTTCTTTTAGCGACGCCGCCACGTCCAGATATTTGTTCTCTGCGAGGGTCCATGGATTCACTTCCACCTCTGTTTCGTAAGGGAGATCCGTCTCAAATTTCAGTTCACGCCGGACATAATCGTTGAAGGCGCCCGTGAACGGCCCGTTCACAGCCTCGTCGCTCGGGTCAAAATCATCCTCGTCGGTTCCCGGATGAATCCTGATCCCAGTAAACCGGCTGTCGTACTGACCGATCGACCGATTCTGATCCTTCAAAAGGTCATTTGCAAACCGGTCGCTCGATTCCCTGAGATTTAATTGTTTGAGATAAACTGGATCGAGACCGATGAACCGGGCCAATTGCCGCGAGAGGCGATCAGCATCGCCTTGAGTAATCGCGTCACCGTGCGAGAGCGCCAGAAGATAGTCGCCTGAGGCGAAGTTCTCCGCCTGCGTCAACACATCGCTCAGCGGCAGCTGCTGAAGGTCCGCTGGGAGCCGCTTGTGGTACCACGCCGCCGCCGCATAGGTCGGGAGATAGAGCGGGTAAGGCACATCATTCCCGGACTGAAATTCGATGGTCTGAAAATTCAGAACGGAACTGATCAAGGCAATGCCGTTCACGTACATTCCGTATCGGTGCTGGAGATATTGGCTCAGCCCGGCCGCTCGAGTTGTTCCGTAGCTTTCTCCGACAATAAACTTCGGAGAGGACCAACGGGCGTAGCGCGTCGTCCAGATGCGAATGAAATCGCCAACGCTGGCGAGATCCTGTTTGTAGCCGTAAAACTGTTTGGGATCCTCGCCGCGGACCGGTCTGCTGAACCCGGTCGACACAGGGTCGATAAAAACAAGATCGGTCTTACCCAGCCAGGTCGACTCGTTGTCGATGATTCTTGCAGGCGGAGGCAACGCTTCGCCACGGTCCGATAGCACGACCCTCCGGGGACCGATCCCTCCCATATGTAACCAGACCGATGAGGAGCCGGGTCCGCCGTTAAAAGCAAAAGTAACCGGTCTAGAAGTGGGGTCATCGGACCCGTTGAGCAGATAAGCGACAAAAAATATCTGGGCTTTCGGCTTGCCTTTAGAGGGATCGTATTGCTCCGATGGGTTCTCCTTGGCCGGGTCCTTCGCAGCTTCCGCTTCCGGTGTGTTCTCCCGAATCAACAAATACCCGGCGATCGCTTTGTAGCTGAGGGTTTTTCCTCCGGGAAGCGTCACAGTATGATCCGTGACGACCGGCGGAGCAGGCTGGTATTCGGCCTTGTTACCCTGATCCGGTGGAGTTTGATCTTTCGTGCCATCGGGCGTCGGGTTCACTTCCGGCGGAGCACCGAGCGCAGAAGTTGCGACGAGAGCGGACAACAGACACAGCCGAGGAAAATCAAGCATAAGCATCAGAGCTGCTCAACCAAGCAGATTCTGGGAGGGAAACAAGAGGCTGAATCGATCGTCCGCCGCGACGGACGATCGATGCAGGTTTTGACTCGTGAGATTTTCGGGCTAGTTACCCGGAGGCGAATAATGAACCTGCTTTTCCATTGCCTGGTCAATCTCTTCCGGCGTGAGCAGTTCGATCGTTTTCATCCGGGTTGCACCCGCTCCGGCAACTGCGAGCGAAATGGCCGCAGCAGTCAGGTTATCCGGCACCTCGATGATCAGGTATGCATCATTATCACCGAACGCGAAGTAGAACGCTTCAAGACGGCCGCCCAGACTCCTTAGCAGTTTATCGACAACAGTCCTTCGCGATACCCCTCCGGCCTTTGTAAGGCCCTTTATTCCTTCGGATGTATAGGACGCCACGGCCAGATACTTGGGCATAGATCAACTCCAAAAAAATGACTGGTTGCGTTGTCCGGCGCAATCGGATTGCGGGTGCCGGATTTCGCTCTATTTTACTCTTAGGCAGCTTAGAAGTCGCATTACATCAAAGCAAGCAACAAAAAGCTTTCCAATGCGTCGGCAATATGTCGACTTCGAGGGGCAAGGATCGCTAAAGTACCAGCCGAAAGATCCGTTTTACTTCCGGCAAACGAAAGTTGACCGTGGCGGCTTTTATCAAGCAAACCTCAATTAGTGCAGTACTTTCAGGCTTCGTTGCCGTGATCGCCTGCAATGCTTCTGCGCAGACCCCGTATGACGCAGGCGCCAGGATCGCACTCGCTGACGAGATCAATCAGACTTACGGAATGTCGGTCACTTCCTCGCTCTCTGTCACCGAGCTGTTCGACATCAAAAACCGTCTCGATGTAGCGGTCAGCATTGCGCGCAAGTACGGAGTTAACCTCGACTATCGCGAGCACACCTTTATGGAACTGTGCGATATCAAGGACAGGATTCGGCTTTCGGTCGCGATCAACCGGGACTATGGCAGGAGCATCGACTGGCGCGCCTACGGATATAACCAGCTTCTCGACTTGGACAGTCAGCTCAAGGCGAAATCAGAGTCGCAATCTCAATCGCAGAAGCCGGCCGGCCAGACCCCTTCTCAAGCGACGCCGAATACGAGCTAGTAGTTACCCGCAAAAATAAGCGGCCCAGTTTCGCAGAAAAAAGGAACCCGATTGTCCCGGAAATATTCCATTCCCTTATTCTGATCGTCAAACAATCAGGATTTTTGAGGCCAGCGGCGAGGACAATTATTCCGCTTATTTTTGCAAGGAACCACTAGTGTCCTGACAGGACACTAGGCTGCATCGATCATCCCCGCAGCGAATAATCCGGAAATAACCGCGAATTATCCGACAATTCATCTTTGCGCTACGGATCGGTTGCATGAATTTTCGGTTTTTAGCCGAAGAGTGACAAATTTGTAAACGTCATTTAAATATAATTGGTCTGCGCGTTCTGATCATACCCCCGTGGTTGCTGCGCCTGGCTGGCAACACTAATGAACGTCGGAGAACCGAGTCACCAAAAATTGGAAAACAGCTCCGGTGCCAACCTGAACTCGCCCGGACTCGCTTTTCGACATCACAGGTTGCTCATCGCATTTCTTGGCTTCGCGGCGGGAGCCACCGTTGCCAACATCTATTACAGCCAGCCGCTGCTCCAGGCGATCTCGACCCATTTTCATTCCGACGCTGCCGCGACCAGCATCGTCTCGGTCGCCACTCAACTGGGTTACGGCAGTGGTTTACTGTTCTTCGTGCCGTTGGGTGACAGCCTCGAGAGGCGAGCCCTCATTGTGGCCTCAATTATCGGAACCGCTCTAATGCTCCTCGCGGCGGCCTTGTGCTCTTCGCTGCCGTTTCTGATCCTTCTCAGCTATCTGCTGGGCTTCATCTGTATCACGCCTCAATTGATTGTTCCGTATGCCGCCGGCATCGCCAAACCCGGCAGCCAGGGACGAACGGTCGGATCGGTCATGAGCGGTCTTCTGGTCGGTATTCTCTTTTCCCGCTCGGTGAGCGGATTTATCGGCGCACGAGCCGGGTGGCAGGCGGTTTACCTGGTCGCTGCCGGAGCAATGCTTCTCCTCGCAATTTTGGCGGCGATTATCCTTCCGCCGCAAAGGCCAGAGCGACGAGTGGCGTATTGCGAGTTGCTCGCTTCGTTATGGCCTATTCTAACGCGGCAATCCATTGTGCAACGGCACGCGATTATCGGTGCGCTTGGATTCGGAGCTTTCAGCGCGTTCTGGACAACGCTGGCGTTCTATCTCGGCAACCGGCCCGAGCATTTTGACAGCCAGACGACCGGGCTTTTCGGACTGGTCGGAGTCGCAGGGGCCCTGGCGGCGCCAATTTCAGGGCGAATGTCTGACCGATTTGAAGCGCGGATCGTCAATGGAGCCGCCCTGGCGCTCGTTGTCGTCTCGTTTCTCTTAATGCGGCTTGCAGACTACTCGCTGATCTGGCTTGTGGTCGGGGTTTTCCTGATGGACGCCGGGGTCCAGGCCAGCCAGATCTCGAATCAGACACGCATCTACGCGATATCCACCGAGCTCCGGAACCGAATCAACTCGGTGTACATGGTTTGTTACTTCTTTGGAGGCGCAGTCGGTTCGGCCATTGGTTCGTGGGCATGGGCGCACTTTCGTTGGACCGGGGTCTGCGTCGCAGGAACACTCTTTGGTGCGCTCGGCCTGGCTATCCTTTACTCCCCGGTTTTTCACGTCAGACGTGAAGCAGTCCAGCCATAACTCGCCCTGGCGCCGGCGCGTCGTAGCATACGCGTCCCGCACGTAGGCACGTAGCATACGCGTCCCGCGTGTATTCTGTATCGCCTTTCGCGTGTCCAACCGAAACACAGAATACACGCGTGACGCGTATGCTACATCGTGAACCGTCGGATCACGCTGTCGGCCTAGGCGACTCTAAATTGCCCAGCCACCGGCGTGTGCTTTCGATTGTTGCCTCGGTCAAACCGTGCCCGGCTCGTTCGAAAGTAAGCGTCACATCGGCGCCCGCCCGTTCCAGGAGAACCGAAAGCCGGCGAACATTCTCCGGTGTAATGATCGGATCATTATCTCCCGCCAGCAGCAACACCGGAGCACCCTTCAATTCCGGAAGCCTATCGGGAACGAGCGGCACCATCGCTCGCCAGAGCGCAGCACCAAAAAAGGTTCCTGGACGCAATAGTAGCAGACTGGCCGCAATATTGGCTCCATTCGAATAGCCGACAGCGATCGCTTCCGCCTGCTTGAATCCGTACCGGCCCGCGGCCGCTGAAATAAAATCGGCTAGTTCTTGCGTCCGCTGAATCAAGTCCTCCTCATCGAAGACTCCTTCAGCAAGCCGCCGGAAAAATCGTGGCATCCCATTCTCGAGCACCTTTCCGCGAGGGCTCAACAGGGCTGCGTCAGGGTCGAGTGCGTGTCCCAGGCTCAAAAGATCGGTTTCGGTTCCGCCTGTTCCGTGAAGCAGAATCAACGTCCGGTTCGAATGTCCCGGCACGAACCGATGGATAAACTCTTCTCTCACGTTTGGCCCAGTTTTTCCAAGTGGCCTTTCACGAACCGGGCCGACTTCGCCGCTTCCTCATCGAGATCGTCTTTCCCAAGCAGGTCGCGCCAAACCGAAATATCCCGGCCAACTTCGCCACCCGGAACAAGAAATGGTTCCATCACGATTCCACCTTGATAATTGATCTCACGAAGGGCCCCAAACACTTCCGGCCAAGGCATCCTGCCACGGCCCGGAGGACGCCGATTCGGCTCGCCGATGTGAAAATGACCCAACCAGGATCCAGCCTCGACAATCGATCCGCGCAAGCTCTCTTCTTCAATGTTCATGTGAAAGGTATCAAGAAGGATTTTGCAGTTGGGGCTTTCGACACGTTTGGCAAAGGCAATTCCCTCCGCCGCAGTATTCATAATGAATTGTTCGAATCGATTGACCACTTCGACACAGAAAATGACGCCGCAATCTTCTGCCGCTTTGATCGCCTCGCGCACGCATTCCACCGCGCGATCCGTCAGAACCCGCTTGTCCTCAGTCGGGCCCAATTTGCGAGGCCAGGAACTGTAATTAATCCCCGCCATGATCGTGCCACCCATCTGTTGCATGGCACGTGATATGTCCCGAAGAAACGAGACTCCATTCTTGCGGAGGGCTGCGTCTTCCGACGTCAAATCCATATCTTCCTTGAGGCCGATGCTGTAGGTCAATGCCAGCCCGGCATCTTCAGCTGTGCGTTTGAGGATCTCCCGGTCCTTATCGCTCAAGAGAGTGACCTTGGGAGCGTTGATTTCAAGAATATCGAAGCCGCATTCTCGAGCCCTCGCGACAAACGAAACGGGGTCTGTGCTCCAGGATTGTGTCCAATATCCGAAATGTATTCCGATAGCGTTCATATTGAATATTTCAACTGAGTGATTTTCCGCGCTCGGGGGGAACTGGCGATCGGTTTAAAACCGACAACCTGAACACGGGGATCAACGGTTAGCGACGACCCCAACCATCTGACAGCGCTTGGTCAGCAAAGTACGCTGCCTAAAATTAAATCGTCAACTTTATACAGCATCCCGGAATAGATCCGTGCGGAGAGCGCAACGAATTGATCGTGAGTAATTAAATTGGTGTCCGACACAGGCGAGACGCCTATGCTACTTTGGACGCCGGCTCAGAGCCACAGCGGGTGCACATCAAGCTCGCACGCCACACTGAGACTGGAAATCTATGCTCCTCCCAAACAACCCGGAACTCCGAACCCCGAACCGCGTTGTCCCGGGTCCAAACCCTCCTTGTACACAGAGCCGGCAATCGGGATCGAACCGATGACCTGCTGATTACAAATCAGCTGCTCTACCAGCTGAGCTATGCCGGCTTCTCGGGCGGCGGCGGCGGTGAAAAGAACCATATTTTTGGCCGTCGCGGCCACAATATGCTTCCAAATTCTCAACGTGGCGATCCACAGCCGTCCAAGCCGGAGAACTAACGCCGAACGGGATCTAATTCAAGGAGGATTCGCGTCAAACCTTCCCTTGCGATGCATTCCCGTATGCATCCGGGCGTGGTCAGTCGGGAAGCGACTTCTCTCAAGGTTGGTTCCCTGCCGGCTTCGTGCAAACTGACGACAACCCGGCGCACCTCGTCGCTGAGAACCTGTTTGCGCCGCGCACTCTGTGCAGCGCGCCAGCGAGCATTTCGCCCACAGCGTTTGCGACCCAAAGTTGATCGTCCGACACGGGATTTCCGGAGTACATTGGAGCGGAGAAGCCGCTGGACCGTGGAAACCCGTCGCTCCGACCAAAGCGGTCGAGGTGCGCTACGATCACTACATGTAGCGGCCCGAGAACATAAACGGCTCGAACCGACAACATCGCTTATTTCCAAACCACATTAAGTGAGAACGAAAGGCCGCTCAGGACCACATTGCGTGAGAATGAAATCACATTAATTGAGAACAGACCGACAACCTTGAGTCGAGTAGGTCTCCGCTGCCGAGCGTGTGATTTTAGATTAAGGCGACCGCGGAGACTACTCTACGATTGGAGGACTCTGTACATTTAAAGCTTTTGTGAGAGCATCTTGAACCAATGTGAACCTTTATGTTAGATCTTCACATTTGACGATTTGGAAGTTTTTGTCGTCCGTGAAACGTATCGTGAGCGCCTTAATCAAGGCGAGACTGCCTTTATTATCGTAGCCATACCCGAACGGCCATTTAATTTTCACAAGAAGAACTGCCTTCTGGAACCACGACGGAATTTGATGGACTGTGGTTGTTTCCGTGATCGGATTAAAATGTGTGACCTGTTGCGGTGGTCCCGGAGCCGCAAGTCTTGTAGACCTGGGACCAGGCGCGGAAGCAACTGTCCTCGCGGCACTTTTAAAGACCTGACTAAGGGTATTCTGGTTCTTAGTATTTTGAATACCTAACGCTAATTGAATAGCGTTCCGTGCTTCTGTGACTATGCACTTCTGTACTTCGAACAACGGGGGTAAACCTTGTGCTGAAAGGATGTTGCGGGTAAACGGCCATGGATTGTCGGAATTGTAAATCGTGATCTGCACGACGTAGTTATCGTTGGGTCTCGGTGTTTCGCCGCTCAATCCTGCTAACTGCTGCATCGCGTCCTGAAGGTCCTTCGTGACCGTACTGGGCGCTGCGGTTGTGATGGCCTTAGATTGGATAGTCTTCGCAAACGGGTCATCTGGCTCACCAATCACGACGTCACCTGTTCCCCCGGGTGGTGCGACTCTCCTGCCTTTGACAATCCGATGCTTATAGTAAATCTCGAACTCGGCCATATGCCCAAGTGCTCCTCCGAGATTGTTCGTCCATTTCTCAATTTTATCTTTGAGAAAAACTTCGGTTGGCCCCGGTTGCGGTATTTGACAGATAGCCGCGTAGACTTCACTCATCCGTGTCGCTGACCGAACCAGCAAAGCGATAACTCTCTCAACGTGGGTCATTGGTTCTCCTCCCCTCGATTTTGATTTGCTCTGATTGTGATGCACGTGAACAGTCGAAACAGGCCTTCGATTTACCACGTTCCGGCATCACAACGCAATACTCTATCACAAAGGTACTGCTGAAGGATGCGAAGCGCAATCTCCAATTCGCCGATTCTATTTCCGGTTGCGAAGCCCCAGTAAGAAAGCAACACAGCGCGGCTACTCTCATTTTTCTCCCATAAATGCTGCACAGCCGGGATCACCTCCGGCAAGCACTGGCGGCATTCCCTCCAGCGCCTTTTCCCAATCGGCAAACAGTCTCTCCATGGCCACGGCATGAGCCGCGCCCGGGTTGGCCGATTTTCCAATCAGTCGAATCGCCGAGCTCACGCCCACCGCCTGGGCGGCCCGCAACTAACCACCGAATCCGGCGATGCGGTCAGCCATGCAGTTGGTAAGATAAGACGGATACCCCAGAAGATCTACGTGCACTGACGCCGCTTATCTACTCTCACGTGACTCCCTACGGGACTTTTCGCCTCGACATGAATCAGAGGCTGGCGATCGAACAAGATGCGGTTGCTGCATGACTGCTACTTGCAGCGCTACTTTGCCCCTGGTGACACGAATGTTTTTACTAGGCCATGATAGCCGTACAGTTCCAGCAGTTTGCGCTGTTGCGCGTGGCGGGTCTGTTTGACGATGGTCAATTTCAACGCCGGGTCATGGTACTGCGGGTAGTGCTGTTGCAGGACGTGCTTCACGTCTTCGGCGACCTCGTCGATCTCGAACAAGAAGAACAGAGTCTTGGCCTTGAAATAGCCCACCTGCAGGATGAACAACACCCGACTTGCCAGCTGCGAGATCGCCAGTTCTCTCTGGCCGCCGTTCGGAAGATTCTCGGCCATGAGCGCCTCGCTACTACCGCCATTTATCTGAACCTCACCGATATTATGTGGTCGATGAATACACGCAGAAGTGGTAGTAGACGCTCGGTCTCGAGTCGACTCGAGATCCTGAATTGAACCTTTTTGCGGGGATATGCAAAAACCCCATTTGCATTGCTTGTGCCTAGAAATCCGATATTCTTTGTTGCAACTAGAAATATTTAGCAACGTTTTATGGGGTGGGATCCAAAACATTTCGGTAGCATTGCCACACTGATCCACAACAAGTGCAAGAGTGATAATTTCGTCTTCTGCTTCGACGATTCTCAAGACAAGCCTAAGGTCATCTGGTCCGCCGCCGTTCGGGATGGCAAAGCTCCGCACACCAGGGCAGTCAACATGCTGCAGCACGTCTATCAAGGCAGGGCCTCGCAAATTGAAACATTGAAAATGTGTTTTGCAGGCCAGCCCCACGCTACCGACATGTGCATCGGAATGTTGAGGTTCCTTGGTGTCAAAAATGAAAGTATAAAACAGGTTCAAATCCTGAAGGCAGCGCATGAGTCGAACTTCAATGTCTGGGAAGGGTTATACCGCCCGGAGGAAGCAGCAGCGCGAAGTGTTGGCCTCGACACATACACGAATTTTAGTGTCGGACCGACTCCGGCGGTTGATTTACGCATCGAAGTACCGGGGCATCATACTATACACCGGTTGTACATGATGGCCGCCTTCGCTATTACCGAGGAGCGCGCCAGGACCGGAGGGCCAAAACGTGGTCACAACATCGGTGCGATCCTGGTCAATCCCGAAGGCCAGATACTCGGCTGGGGTCGTAATGAAATGAAGGATAACTACACGTTTCACGCCGAGCTCAACGCGGTTCAAAGTTATTTTCATCGCACGGGCGCACCAATTCCAGATGACTCCCGGCTCTACACAACACTCAAGCCTTGTGCCATGTGCGCCGGAATGCTAAGTGCCTGCACTGAGACAGACCAGCGAATCAAGGTCTACTATGGTCAAAACGATCCAGGAGATCACGCGAAAAATACCGCTTTAGATAAATATCCTGGCATGCTAGCTCAACTCGGCACAGGTGGCGTCAAACCACTGAAGACTTACGCCTCAAAATTTTACAGGGATGAAAAAGAGAGAAAGTCCCCTGATCTCGCCGGCACACTTGCAGCCGAAAGGATTCGAGCCATTGGGGAGGGTACATACGCGCTGACGAATTTTCTAGATCAACCAGCAGCGCTTGAACTCATGAGAGACGCTCGGGATGCGCTCTTTCGAAAAGGACTGAAATACACATACCGCACCATCGGCAAGGCCAATGTACGAAAGGTTCTACTCCAGCTCCAGCCGTTTCTAGTTAGCTGTGGAATAAGAGAGTGGGATGACATGCAAATCATCCCACCAGAGGCGATTGATGTGATGGGGGACGGCATGGTGATTGATTTGACGGGGGAAGAGATGGTGATTGATTTGACGGTGTAAAAGACGAGCCTGGGGGAGAGTGGGATTTCGGTGAAGCGAAAGCAACCGGAAGAAAGCACGTCCGGAAAGGGAAAAGAAAAAACAAAGCGGGGAAAAGGGTTGGAGATAGCCGGTCTTACGGAGGCGGAGGGGCGCGAAGCGCGCAACAAGCTTGTCGATGCGTCGCTGTTGCGAATGCTGGATCGCGACCGGCAGCGTTTCCAGTTGCACGCCTTGCTGCGGGAGGAGCTGCACTCGACGATGTAGAGCAGCAGATATTCGCGATCACCAATCAAAGCATTGAGCTCGAGGTCCGTCCCACGAAACAGGTTTTTGCGCTCAGGCTCCCTTACCGGGTCGTCGAGCATCTTGTTACGAAGCATTGTCGTTAACTCGGTTGGCCGCTCGTGCCTCAGGATTCGGAAGAATTGCACGGTGAACCGAGTTCCAACCTGACAAATCCGGTCAGATCCGATATGGGAGGTTTGGAGGGCAAGATGGCGTCTGAGCCACGGAAAGTTCTTATCCCAGGTTAATCGTCATACAAAATGAGCACCGCGTCAGGGGACAGAGGGCCCCAAGAAGCTACCGCGTCAGGGGAAAGAGCGCCTCAAGAAGGTACGGCCGGCGCTGGGCGGCGGTGGCGGTACGTGTGGCTGGTTGTCGCTGCAGTTTGGGCAGGTATGTCCACAGCATATTTCTGTGCTTACCAATCGCCGCATCCAATCTCAGGACCTCTCCGTGGCTGGGACTGGTTCTGGAACCCCAGGGAGAGATTCCCTGAAATGCGGCTGCCCTCGATAGCCACAACCCTGAGGTCAACTCACTTCGCTGCTGACGGCCAGCGTGGCTGGGCCGTGGGAGATAATGGCACCATCCTGCAGACCAAGGATGGCGGCGCAATCTGGGCGCCACATGGCATCATCAAAGTGAGGAACATCTCTTCGCTTCGCTGCTGGCTTCGCTTCGCGGCAATGCTCTGCCGCCTTGGTGGACACTACGCGGGCTCCGCGCAAGAGGACGGCTTACGATTGAGCGTTTTGGTCGGATGTGGCTGCGGCTGCTACTCGGCCTCGCTGGCGCCGTATTTACCTGCACAGTAGTGTCGAAGCTGACCGTCGAATCTCACAAAATTCTTGAATGGTCGAGTCTCGACAAAATCCTCGCTAGCTTAGCGATTCCAGCTGGCTTACTGCCAGTCATCGCTCTGTGGAAGGTGTTTTCCGCCTTTGGCGCTGAACCGGCAAAGCTGACAAAAAGCCTGCGTGGTGCCACAGCAACGGAAGCCCGCGAGGCAATTAGTTTCCGGCAACGATTCGCTGAGGAATTCGGCGAAGTGACTCGTGCGCTCCAACCGCAGACTCTGACTCTCTTCATCGACGACCTCGATCGGTGTCATCCAGACCAAACAGTGATAGTCCTGGAGGCGATTAATTTCCTCGCCACATCGGGACCTTGCTACATCGTGCTCGCGATGGAGCAGGAAGTGTTGATACATTGCCTGGAGAAAAAATTAGACTGGCTGCAAGATCTTCCAGCTCCGGAAAGAGTCCCAGCGGGGACATCACGCGCCCAGCTGTGGTTGGAAAAGCTGGTGCAAATGCGTCTTTACATGGCGCCTCTGTCGTCCGAGGAACTGCAGTCTCTCATAGATACCCGCAACCGGCGGGGCGGGCGCGTGAACCGGCCGCCTTCGAGCGATCTCTCCCGCATCGGTACTCGCATTCCGCGCTTTCTTAAATCCGCCGCTCGGATTCTATCTATTGCGGCGCTCGTATGCGCAGTTGGCGCTCTGGCATGGCAGTTGGGCGAGTGGTTCGTAAATAGTTCTAAGGGATCGCCAGAGGAGAAGGCGGAAAACCCGCCCGTTTGGCTCTCGACGATGGAAATTGCAGGAAAGCTGAACAATACAGATGTGGTTTTGGGGATCCGACGCAAATCCGATGAACAAAAGCCAACACCCACCCCGACCGTCAGTCCATCTCCCAAACCTGGGCCTACGGTAAAGCGCGAATTGTCTAAGCAGAGTGACCCAGCTGAAGTCCTGGCAGGACAGACAGCGGGGCCGGACTGGGGTTGGGTCACGGCGGCGGTGATTTTGGTTCTAGGCGGCGCGCTCTGGGTGTTCGCGATTCGCGACTTCTCCAGCGTCAGCGACTCTGAGACATTCACGGATACCCTCAGCCATTTCACCCCTTGCATTAAAGCTGCGTGCGAAACGCCGCGCGCTGTGAAGTGGCTAATCAATCGAGTTCGTCTTTATGCAATGCTCCTCCGCCACTGGTCTCTGGGAAACAATGGTGCACTCAATGCCGAGAAGGGTCAGATGATAGGACAGGAGGGTAATCCCGTTATCTTCGGTATATTGGAAAAGCTCTGTCCAAAACAACTAAGCGCCGCAATCGCAGACCCAGCAAATGCAACATTTCATTTGGAGTCTATCCGACCGGGGCTTGAAAAATTCAATGAGGACGCTGCTCACGCTATCCGATCCCTTGCCTCGCCGGACTTTCGGCAGGACTTTGAGCGGCTCGTGCGGGCGATCGAGATAGAGTAGGGCTCGGCGCAGGTTGTTCTTAGATAGAAGAAAACGGAAGCCCGAAGGAAAGGGCTCCAATCGATCAATACCACTATCCTTCCCAGGAGTGTTCGATCTGGAGGGGTGACACCCTTTACACGTCAGTTCCTTGCGTTGCAGTCTGGAGATCCCAGCAACAAACGAAAGATGATCATCGCGGCGCCACTGACTGTCGCCTTTTGGCGGCAACATAACTTTTGCATGTGGATCCTCAGAGTGATCTCAGGAATCCGATAAGCCCCGGATCGGAATGCCACGGCTTGGTCACGACGTCGTTTGGCAGATCGCAGAGCGCGAGTGCTTTCGCCTTCATTTCCAGGTCGACCTCCGCGTAAATGTGCGTGGTGTCCAAGGAGACATGATAGGGGACATCATTATTGCGCCTTCGCCGGACCTCCAGCCGGCGCTTTTTTTACCCACGCCGAAAGCGGCGAAGCGCGTTCTGGAATGCCATAGTTGGGAAGAACACAGGCGGGACGCCTATGATACTTTACGCTCGGTATCCTCCACACCTTGCGTATCGATCACCGAATCCCGGAAATTTGCCAGAGAACGTTGCGCTGGATTCCGGATGGCAGGAACCAGAAGGGTGGACTTAGCAGATTTGCGACGGGATCCGAAAAACCGCGCAGCACTTTCTCCAAGCCGAGAAATAGACGCATCCGTTTATTCAGCCACCAGCGCGCGGCATCATTGCGTCGAAGAAATTCGTAGTGGCTGATCACGAACGGCGGAGAATGCCGGCGCACAACATCGCAGAGTTCCAGCCATCGTCTGTCGCCTCCGGTGCCCGATTTGTGCGTGCTGTGAATCCGGTATCGGGAGAGTATCGCGTCGCTCCTGATGAACCGGCAAATTTTAGCGGCTCGCAGCAGCCATTCCCAATCGAAGCCAAAATGTAATTTTTCATCGAGGGGCCCGACCGCATCCCACGCTTTCCGCGTCCAGAAGACGCTCGGCTGATCAAAGTAATCGACTGTCCCGAGTAAATCAGGGTCGAAAATCAGTGCCGGACGCATTTCCACTTTCCGCGTTCGATCGTCGAAGAGTTCGCACCCGCCATAGAAAATCACCGGCTCGTCGATGCTCTCCCGCAGACCATCCGCGACGATCGAAAGCGTCTTAGTTAGATGGAGGTCATCGCTGTTCAGCCAGCACAAAATTTCCCCGGTCGCTCGTTGGAATCCTTCGTTAATTGCCGCAGCCTGGCCAGCATCTTTATCCGAACGCCAGAAACTCAACTCCGCACTGCGCCGTTGCAGAATATCAACGGTCCTGTCTGTGCTTCCTCCGTCGAACACCGAAAACTCCAGGTTCGGATAGCGCTGCTCGATCACGCTTCGAATCGTCTCTTCAATGAAACGCCCCTGGTTGTAAGAGGGAGTGATCACTGAAACTTTGGGCAAACTCATCGAGATAGTTTGTTTTGATTCATTCATTCCAAAAGGAAGTCAAGAAGCTAGGAGTTCAGGAATTGCAGAATGAGACGGAGCCATTAAGCCACATCCCGTTCAATACGAAATACACGCGGGACGCGTATGTTACAGTAGCGGAAGTCAAACGGACGATGAGATCCCGTGGACGCGCTTGTGGAGTCATTTATTTCACGCTAGAACTCATCCGATTAATGTTCTCCCGCGGATTTGTGAAGGTTCTCAAAGTCCTCAATGACGGCCATGTCCACCGAAGAGTGCTGGTAGTGCTCGTAGCGCTCGAATTGGTGCTATTTCTTGTCTTTTATACGCGCGAGATTGCGTGGTATCCGCCACTGAGATTCGACCAGACGGGGTACCTGACTGAAGCTTATCGGATACAGGAACGCTTACTTTGGCAGGGTCCCAGTGCATTTTGGCGCATTTTATGGAGCAGCGGTCATCCCACCGGTGTGGCGCTGCCGATTGAAGGGGCTATCTCGGGTCTTCTGGTCGGTGGAACGAGGCTGCCCGAGTTGTGCGTATTATTCTTTGCTTTCGTTCTATTGCAGATATTCGCCTTTGTTACCGCGCACGCGGTTTGGCGCAGAAGGGGATACGGCTACATGATCGTAGGGCTCATTCTGTGTCAAACAACAGCCTGGTTCTGGGCGGGTGGACTATTCGATTTTCGAATGGATTTCTTCGCCTATTGCTTTTACGGCATTTGGGCTTGCGCAGTCGTTCGGTCGGACCTGTTTCTCGACAGGCGATGGGCGATTGCCTGCGCAGTTCTTGGCTCGATTCTTGTCCTAAACCGCTTTCTGACAATCACTTACTTAGTGGGCGTTACCATCGGAACAGCCGCAGTATTTGTTATAATCATAGCCGTAAAACAGTCCGACGTCGGGATGATCGTCCGGACGCGTCGACGTCTCACAAATTGCGGGATTTACGTCGGACTGCTCACCATCATCGTCGCGCCGTTCCTGATTCGCAACTGGGCCGCTATACACGACTACTATGTTATTGGCCACGGGGTCAGCGCTGAGAAGGAGATCCGCGCCCGAGAGGCCGGCATTCACGATCTAGCCGGGCATTTGAGTTTCTATCCAATTTCGATCATTCGCGACCACTTGGGCCCAACTTTTCTTTGCGCTGCTGCGCTCGCGATTCTGGCTGCCGTTGTCCTACGACTGCTGAGGCGGCGACGAATATCGAACAACGGGCGGCTGAATGAAACGCCTGAGAGCCCGCTGTTGCAGATCATTTTTTTGCTCGGCGCAATTGCAGGTCCGCTCATTGTGCTGACAATCGACGTCTCGAAATCCCTGGTTGTCGGCGGAATTGTCGGCGTCCCGGCCGCCTTGCTGGTCGTTCTCTTCGCCGCCGCCATTGGCATGAACCACCTCGAGACTTCCGATTCCCGTAGTCAGATGCTTTTTGGCGTTATTGCGGGATTAATTTTCGCCATTGGTCTGTCAAACTTCGCCGGCCACGCAACCCGGCACCTCCCGCAGTCTGGTCAACGCCTCTACTACCAACGCCTCACCGATCTTGACAAATGGCTGGTTGAGTATGCCGCCGCGCGTGAGTGGAAAGAACCGAAGATCTCTTTTGACATTATTTCAGGAGATCTCAATGCAGGAACCATTACTGTTACTGGTTACGAGCGCTTACGCCAGCTGATCTATTTCTATCCCCTCCTCGGCGGTAGCATCATGGGTGTCGATCGTGCGGAAGCTCTCGCGTACCTGGCGCAAAGCGATTTCGTGATTCTAACAAATTCCCCCAAAACGGGTGTGGATCCCTTTTACCAAACAATTAACCGGTACTGGGACGATATTCACGCTTGGGTAGAGAAAAATATGATCATGTCTCGAAGAATTGCGCTGGATGATATGATCGCAACCGTCTATATACGCCCGAACCCCGCGGTTCTCGGCGTTTCTGGCAATTGGATTACCAGTAGTGGACTGACGCTTGAAGTATCACGCGAAACGCTTCAGCGTTTTCCTAAGATCCGAATCTCCGGTATAAGTGATTTTTCGCGACTGCCAAAAACTCCTGCAGTGTCTGCGACCGTCGAACTCGATTCTGGACCACAAGCCGTGCCGGCATCGCTGAGCCGGGATGGCAGCAGCTATGAGATTTCGATAGATCTCCCAAAACTGGATTTATCGCGAACTGATCCCGTTCGTGTCCACATCGCCTTCGACACTTTTTACGTTCCCGAACAAGCTCCGCATGAATGGTGATATGCGCGAACTGGTTATCCGTGCACCTTCTGAAGTGCGGATGTCCGCGGAGTGATGCGCGACTGCGAGGAAATACACGCGGGACGCGTCTGTTACAGTAGCGGAAGTCAAACGGACGATGAGATCCCGTAGACGCGCTTGTGGAGTCATTTATTTCACGCTAGAACTCATCCGATTAATGTTCTCCCGCGGTTTTGTGAAGGTTCTCAAAGTCCTCAATGACGGCAATGTCCACCGAAGAGTGCTGGTAGTGCTCGTAGCGCTCGAATTGGTGCTATTTCTTGTCTTTTATACGCGCGAGATTGCGTGGTATCCGCCACTGAGATTCGACCAGACGGGGTACCTGACTCAAGCTTATCGGATACAGGAACGCTTACTTTGGCAGGGTCCCAGTGCATTTTGGCGCATTTTATGGAGCAGCGATCATCCCACCGGTTTGGCGCTGCCGATTGAAGGGGCTATCTCGGGTCTTCTGGTCGGTGGAACGAGGCTGCCCGAGTTGTGCGTATTATTCTTCGCTTTCGTTCTATTGCAGATATTCGCCTTTGTTACCGCGCACGCGGTTTGGCGCAGAAGGGGATACGGCTACATGATCGTAGGGCTCATTCTGTGTCAAACAACAGCCTGGTTCTGGGCGGGTGGACTATTCGATTTTCGAATGGATTTCTTCGCCTATTGCTTTTACGGCATTTGGGCTTGCGCAGTCGTTCGGTCGGACCTGTTTCTCGACAGGCGATGGGCGATTGCCTGCGCAGTTCTTGGCTCGATTCTTGTCCTAAACCGCTTTCTGACAATCACTTACTTAGTGGGCATCTCCATCGGAACAGCCGCAGTATTTGTTATAATCATAGCCGTAAAACAGTCCGACGTCGGGCTGATCGTCCGGACGCGTCGACGTCTCACAAATTTCGGGATTTACGTCGGACTGCTCACCATCATCGTCGCGCCGTTCCTGATTCGCAACTGGGCCGCTATACACGACTACTATGTTATTGGCCACGGGGTCAGCGCTGAGAAGGAGATCCGCGCCCGAGAGGCCGGTATTCACGATCTAGCCGGGCATTTGAGTTTCTATCCAATTTCGATCATTCGCGACCACTGGGGCCCAACTTTTCTTTGCGCTGCTGCGCTCGCGATTCTGGCTGCCGTTGTCCTACGACTGCTGAGGCGGCGACGAATATCGAACAACGGGCGGCTGAATGAAACGCCTGAGAGCCCGCTGTTGCAGATCATTTTTTTGCTCGGCGCAATTGCAGGTCCGCTCATTGTGCTGACAATCGACGTCTCGAAATCCCTGGTTGTCGGCGGAATTGTCGGCGTCCCGGCCGCCTTGCTGGTCGTTCTCTTCGCCGCCGCCATTGGCATGAACCACCTCGAGACTTCCGATTCCCGTAGTCAGATGCTTTTTGGCGTTGTTGCGGGATTAATTTTCGCCATTGGTCTGTCAAACTTCGCCGGCCATGCAACCCGGCACCTCCCGCAGTCTGGTCAACGCCTCTACTACCAACGCCTCACCGATCTTGACAAATGGCTGGTTGAGTATGCCGCCGCGCGTGAGTGGAAAGAACCGAAGATCTCTTTTGACATTATTTCAGGAGATCTCAATGCAGGAACCATTACTGTTACTGGTTACGAGCGCTTACGCCAGCTGATCTATTTCTATCCCCTCCTCGGCGGTAGCATCATGGGTGTCGATCGTGCGGAAGCTCTCGCGTACCTGGCGCAAAGCGATTTCGTGATTCTAACAAATTCCCCCAAAACGGGTGTGGATCCCTTTTACCAAACAATTAGCCGGTACTGGGACGATATTCACGCTTGGGTAGAGAAAAATATGATCATGTCTCGAAGAATTGCGCTGGATGATATGATCGCAACCGTCTATATACGCCCGAACCCCGCGGTTCTCGGCGTTTCTGGCAATTGGATTACCAGTAGTGGACTGACGCTTGAAGTATCACGCGAAACGCTTCAGCGTTTTCCTAAGATCCGAATCTCCGGTATAAGTGATTTTTCGCGACTGCCAAAAACTCCTGCAGTGTCTGCGACCGTCGAACTCGATTCTGGACCACAAGCCGTGCCGGCATCGCTGAGACGGGATGGCAGCAGCTATGAGATTTCGATAGATCTCCAAAAAGTGGATTTATCGCGAACTGATCCGGTTCGTGTCCACATCGGCTTCGACACTTTTTACATCCCGAACAAGCTCCGCATGAACGGTGATACGCGCGAACTGGTTATACGTGCACCTTCTGACGTGCGGATGTCCGCGGAGTGATGCGCGACTGCGAGCGGACCGG
>CAVVPV010000032.1:0-144650 GCA_963750185.1 uncultured Verrucomicrobiae bacterium | reverse complement strand
ACGGCTGAACGCATCCGTAGAATGGTTGGGGCAGCGGTAGTCGACGTTGTGCTGCCCGGTGTAACGCCGCAATTTCACGCGTCGCAGTCGCTGCGTGAAATTGAAATTCTGGAGAATTTGTCGCGACTCGGAATCAAGCGGCCTTATCTGTTGTCAGTAGCAACATCAGAGCCACGCAAAAACCTTGATGCTGTACTTCGCGCGTATATTGATCTGAAGAGAGGCGGGCAGCTGGCCGAGCATCAGTTGGTGCTCGCGGGCCCCACGGGGTGGAAGAACGGAGCCTTGAAGCAAAGGCTCGGCGAGGCGCGTGAACACGGTCTGGTGCTGGCAGGTTATGTGCCGGATGAGTCGATGCCCAGTCTATACGCCGGAGCCGACGCGCTAGTCTTTCCATCGCTATATGAAGGTTTCGGGATGCCCGTTCTTGAAGCGCGTACCTGTGGCGCACGCGTGGTCACCACCGATATCCCGGAGCTGAGGGAGGCAGGAGATGAGTATGTGATCTACGTGCCGCCTACGCTTGATGGGGTTAAGGCGGGAATTCTGCAGGCAATGGGCTTGCCCAAACCGTCTCCAGCGACCGGCCGCACCTGGAAGGATTCCGCGCGCGTTCTGGCGCAAGCGCTCCGTGAAGGACGCAACTCTCGGCACGAACCCTCGCCAAGCAAGACATGCATACAAACGGAACAAGAAAACAACTCCTGATAGATTGTTCTCTGTCGCTGATCAACCGGACAGGTGCTTACTACATTGGCGAGGATCTCGCCAGTGCATTTGGTGGCAAGGGAATACTGCGAAGGTGGCGCCTTTTGCGACAGCAACTCCCTAATCGCATAGTTCGTAAGTTAGTTGGACGTTTGATGTTACGGGAAATTGCTCTGCTGGGCACATCGAGCAGATTTCTCTGGCCCGAGCCGAAAGCGGTAAAGCTCAAGAGGCTTTTTCTGGATCCACTTTATGTCACTCGTTCCAGGCTTGAGTCCTCGGACATCGTTCTTTGCCACGACATCGGCCCGGTAAGCCATCCCGAGCTTTACGAGAACGGAACGGTCGGCGCATACGAGAAGGCCTACACCAAGATTGCCAGGGCACAGCCCGGTATCGTCTTCGTCAGCAACGCGTCACGGCTTGCTTTTGAGGCAAGATTTGGCAAAGACTTTCGTTTTCTTCGGGCGATTTCTTTGTACGTGCGCTCCGGCAGCATTGCCGGCCATTCCGAACCCGTCCCCGGGATAGAACGGCCCTTCTTCCTGACGGTCGGAGCGCTGGAGACAAGGAAGAACCAGCGTACCGCAATCGAGGCATTCGCGCGATATGGCTTCGCTCGACGAGGTGTAAGCTATCTCCTTTGTGGTGCGAAAGGCGCAGGCGCGGAGGATATCGTCGCGAGTGCAGCGCGTACACCGGGAGTGAAGGTGCTAGGTTATGTGTCGGACGCCCAGTTGCGCTGGCTATACAAGGAGGCGAGCGCGTTCGTACTTCCGAGCCTGCTCGAAGGCTTCGGGATGCCAGCGCTCGAGGCAGCGTGCCACGGGCTAGTTCCTATCATCTCCAGAGAAAGTGCCCTCGCCGAGGCTGTGAACGGTCTGGCGATACACATTGACCCGCATTCCATCTCGGATATCGGCGAAGCAATGGAATCTGTACTCGCGCTGGACCAACAGAGACGCGCTGAGTTAAGGAACGCATTGGTTGCTCATGCTCGAAGCGCTACTCGCGCAAAATTTCTGGCGGAGTGGGAAGACCTGATCAGCTCAGAACTGCAGTAATTCCGCCTGCCTTCAGGATGAAGTGCCATCGGCTGCCTTTTCCAGGATCGTTACATTGGAGAGGCTATGTTGACTCACATAGCTCCCGAGAGACCTTGTATCGGTTGTTATTTATTACTTGAACTGCGAAAGCGCTTTGGACATTTACTTCATAAATCTTGATAAAGATGTTCAGCGACTTCGTTGGATGGATCAACAGCTGTCTGCTCATAAACTTGCATATTTGCGGATTTCCGCAGTCAATGGAGCAGAAATTCCATTCGATCCACGCCGGTCGCACCTCGGCACTGGGGAACTTGGCTGCCTGCTAAGCCATGCTTACGCCTGGCGTCTAATCATGCGGGCGCAGGACGAACACGGGCTGGTGCTTGAGGACGATATTCATGTTTGCCCCGATTTCGGCGACCTCATTCGCAGCATGTCCCTCGATCCTAAGGAGTTCTGCGTCCATAAACTGGAAACCTTTTACGCTAATGTAACACTGCAGCGGCAGCCGGCTTACGCTGTCCGGAACCGTAGAGCGTACGAATTGGAGACAAACCATGGGGGGACAGGAGCTTATATCATTAATAAGCAAACAGCCTCACAGCTATTAAATTACATTGATTTATTCGACGAAGCCATTGATATCGAGTTATTTGATCCTGCTCGAAGAACCATTAAAAACATCACAATTTATCAATGGGTTCCAGCGCCTTGTATTCAAGATTTTCTACTGGAAGAATCAGAAAACAGGAGAAACCTTGCTAGTAATATTGGCATAGATAGATCAGATGTAAGACTTTACTCTGTGGAACGATCGCAAAAGCTTAAAATTGTTTTGAAATCTCGACTTAGAACGGTGTATACAAAGCTCTATTCTGCATGGTTGTTCCTAAGCGGTCGAATGCGAAGAAAAATCGATTTTGCCTAATCGCATATCCATAAGCCTAGGTCGGTCGAGAACCGCGCAAATAACATTCGCTGTACCGGGGACGCCAAGGTGTAAACGTCATGGACGATGATGGACCTAACGCCAATCGGCATCGTATGAGACATTTCAAAGACCCACTTTACACATGAACAAAGGCCCGCTCGTTTCCATTGTAATTTGCAGCCACAATCGTAGCGCTGACCTTTCTGAATGTCTGCTCGCGCTTATTCCTCAGATCGGCGCCCGGGCCGAAGTCATCCTCGTCGACAGCGCTTCAGACCCCAAAAACAGGGCTGAAATGGAGAAGCTGGCAACTCTTGATCAGGCTGTAAAGTTGATACGAGCGGACCAACCCGGTCTATCCCGCGCCCGAAATCGCGGCGCGGGCCTGGCGGCCGCTGACTGGGTGGTGTTCCTGGACGACGATACCGTGCCATTTCCGGACTGGCTGGCAAAGTTACTAGCCACTTTGCACGCCGCGTCTCCGACGCAGGCCATCATCGGCGGCGCAATTTATCCACGATGGCCCGACGGCATGAGCGGCGAGCACCTCAGCAAGCGTTGGAAAATGTTTCTCTCTCTAGCGGAAGCGAATCAACCGGGTTCAGTTACCGAGGGCTTCGCCGTGAATGGCGCCAACTATGCTATCCGTCGGCGCGTCTTGCTAGACATTGGCGGCTTCTCAGAAACGCTCGGACGCGTCCGCGGCAGCCTGATCAGTGGCGAAGATTCCCACGTCATAAAAAGAGTTCTGGATGCGGGGCTGGGCGCCGGTTTTGATCCAGCCTTCAAAGTTTACCACAAGATTAGCCCGGAAAGACTAAAGCTTTCATGGATTCTAAGGCGAACGTTCTGGGAAGGCTTCAGTGAAATCCGCATTTTTCGCTCTCGCCATCGGCCTCTTCCACCGCATTTGCGACCCATCAAGCTGATTGCATCGGTGCCAATTCTCTTATTTCTTTCGCTAGTGCATTTTCAAAATCATGACTACAAAATTCGGCTGGCAATGTGCGTTGGCGCCTGTACCAGCTTTTTAATGGCGACAGACGAAGGTCGAGGCGTTAGCTGACCAGCGGAGCCCACAGAAAGAATCGGACGACCAGATAAATGCATTCCATTGTCTCTCATATAGTGGGTATGTCGATAACTGTAGTGATCGCCTCCAAAGGCCGCCCTGATTTTGTAAGCGAAACTGTCGAAAGTCTTCAGCGCCAAACGCTCAAACCAACGGAAATCATTATTGTCGTCCCCTCGATCGAGGACTTGCCCACCAAACAATGGGGCGATGACGTGCGTTACATCGTTGGGCCTCTGGGACTAACCTCGCAGAGAAACAAGGCTATCACCGCAATTCCCATCACGGTGCCATATGTCGGATATTTTGATGATGATTTTGAACTCAAAGAAGACTATTTGGAACGAGCCGTTGCGTTTATGAACGCGAATCTCTCAGTCATGGCCATCTCCGGCCGGCTTCTTGCTGGTGGGGGCATCAGCCGGAAGGAAGCGAAGAAGCTAATCGCTACTTATCAACCTCGAGAAAACTCGCAAGGGATCTTCTTCAGCCAGGGGAAGCATCACCTTCTCTTCGGCTGCAACATGGTCATTCGCCGCGCTGTACTGAATTACGAGACGTTTGACGAAAATCTTCCCCTTTATTCCTATGGGGAGGATTACGATCTATCAATTCGATTAGAGCGTTACGGACTTGTCGGCCGCTTTCATGGTTGCATCGGGGTTCATTTGGAAACGCCTGCGGGCCGGGTGCGTGAGCTACTACGGGGATACTCGTTCGTAGCGAATAATTGGTACTTTCTAAAAAAAGGAGTAACGCATCTGCCTCCTATGCTGGCCTGGACTCGCTTTTGGTTGATCTGTTTTGGTAAGAGCACATGGACAAGCCTCTGGAATCTAGTGACAGGTGATCGATCTCTGGATTGGCATGGAAGGTTGAAGGGACATCTATTGGCTCTACAGGACATTCTATTAGGCCGCTGCCACCCGGGAAGGATTAACGAACTGTAAAGCTACCCGCTGGTTAGCTATGGAACAACATTAGCGTGCACATAATCTAGGTGGCGTGTTACCCGCTTTTTTCTGATTAATCAATCGATAAACGATCATATTACCTCGATCGCTTCATTTTAGGGAGGGAAGCACCATGGACGTTTATGTTATAAACCTTGATAAGGATGTTGAGCGACGACATTGGATGGATCGGCAGTTGACTGCTCACAAAGTTCAATATTTCCGTGTCGCCGCCGTCAATGGGGCAGAGGTTCGGGCGCGCCAGCACCCCTACTCGGCTGATCCACGCCGGTCCCATCTCGGCGCTGCAGAAATCGCGTGCCTCCTGAGCCATACCCATGCTTGGCGTCTAATCGCGCAGGCGGACGATGAGCATGGCTTCGTACTGGAGGATGATGTCCACGTCTCTGACGATTTTGGCGACTTCATTCGTAGCATGCAGCTCAATCCTAGCGAGTTATGTGTGCATAAAATGGAAACAGGACGCGCCAATGTAACCCTAATACGGCAGCCGAGTTATACTGCGCAGAACCGCAAAGCGTATAAATTGCAGACAAACCATGCCGGAGCCGGAGCTTACATCCTGAATAAGCGGACGGCCTCACATCTTTTAAAATATGTTTATTTATTCGATGCAGCTATAGATACCGAGTTGTTTGATCCCGACCGAAGAACAGTCAGCGACATCACAATTTACCAATGGGTTCCAGCGCCCTGCATTCAAGACTGTTTTGTTCGGCCATCAAAAATGAAAATGAGTTTTCCTAGTAATATAGGTATAGATCGTGCAGATCGGCGGCTGTATCCTGTACGAAGCTCGCAACAATACGAAGATTTGGTCAAAGCTCAACTTAGGCCGCTGTATACACAATTATTTTCCGCTGTATTGTTTCGAAGTGGTCGAATGCGAACAAGCGTTGAGTTTAGATAATGGGATCATTCACATTCCGTGTTGATTAATTCGGAGGCTTAGAAGGTTAGCTATCGTTATCGAAGATTATGAAGGCAATCAGGTCACAAAGGGGATTTATGAGGAGCTGTCGTAAGGGTGTTCCTATTTTGCTGTTCCACAAGATCGGTCATTATCAGACCTCCGCGAGCATGCCTTGGTTTTATATCTCGCAGCCTCACTTTTACAGCCTACTTGACATTTTTGAGCGTAAAAACTATCAATCAATCTCGCTGAGCGATGCCGTTAACGGGGACGCGCAAGTCGGTAATCGTTTCGTGATTTCCTTTGATGATGGATACGAGAGTACTTTGCGTTACGCGGCTCCAAGGTTAAAAGAGCATGGGTGCGCCGCTATTCAGTTTCTCGTAGCGGGTCGGCTCGGTCAGCGCAACGAGTGGGATCTCGGTCTGGATACAACGATGGAGCGGCTGATGAGCGAAACTCAGGTACGGGAGTGGCTCTCACTTGGCTTCGAGATTGGAGCTCACACGTTAACGCATCCGAAGCTTTCCGCAATTCCAATAGTGGAAGCGAGAAATGAAGTCGTTGGCAGCAAAAAAAAGCTCGAGGACCTATTCGGTGTTCACGTGAAACACTTCGCCTACCCTTTTGGAGATTGCAACGATGCAGTCGTGGAGTTAGTTAGAGAGGCTGGGTTTGAGACTGCGTGCACATGCAACCCGGGTGTGGTGCACCGTGGCGTGGACACACTTCGCCTAGGTCGATTCTTGGCCGATGAAAGGTCGTTTAGCTCGATTTGGAGCTACAAGCTTTCTTACGCGCTAGATGATTTGAAAAGCGTCACCAGGCCTGGACGGCGGGCCATCGAGCGTTTCGTCGCGAAGGCTTGTCGATACACTTTTCCGCTAAATAGCGGATCGGCCAGGCGGCAAAAATCGCGCAATTAAGGTTGAATATGAGCTCAAATCGCAAGCAAATCGATGTGCCCGCAGAAGCAAACTGCGTCGTTGACCATATGCGCCCTGAAGCAAGTCAGAAAGATGGGCGCGCTAAAGACAGCCAAGTCCCTCCGGCGAGTGCGCCCGAGGCGCGAGAAAAACGTCCTGTCCGGAAGGTCGATACTGTAGGTCTTCTGCTCCGGCTCGGATTACGGAGCGTGATTCCCGAAGCCATTCGCGCTCGGATCCGCCCATATCGAAAGCCGGATATCCCGCAAAACCAATGGGAGCAAGAATATCGAGACGGCAGCTGGAGCCACCTGCAGAATGCGCGCGAACTCGCACACTATAGCGTCATTATTGGCTACTGCATGCACTACCGCCCCGGTGGAAGCCTGCTCGATGTTGGTTGTGGCGAGGGCGTCTTGCAAAGGCGGTTGCGTGCGTTGGGCTATAGTCATTACCTCGGGATTGACCGCTCGGAAGAGGCGATCGCGCGGGCACAGGTTGAGCAGGATGCACGCACCGAATTCCGTTGCGCTGACGCGGAGACTTATAAGCCGCAGGACACGTTCGACGTCATCATTTTTAATGAAGTGCTGTACTATCTGAAGGATCCTGTTGACGTCGTCCGGCGAGTAGCCCGTGCTCTTAACCCAGATGGGATCGCGATTATTTCGATGCTCCGGTGGACGAGCAGTCGACGGATTTGGCGATCCCTTGAGCGATCCATGCCCATAGAAGATGGAGTAACGGTCACGCACTGCGGCGTCGGGTCCTGGGATGTAAAAGTGATCCGCCCGCCGGCCCTTTAGCGAAGCTTGGCCACCATTGAAATCTTCCATGGGCTTTGTTAACAGAACGTTAATACGATTGTAAACGTCTGACCAATTGCACGGTTGACGACGACGCTTGGCAAGCAGCTTCTCCGAATCCATGACATCGCCAATCCGGATGCAGGGCAGTATCATAAAAATTTTCGCATGCGCATTATCATTGTGCGCTTTTGAATCGAATGCGACGGTCCATCCGAGACGGTATCAAGGCTTCGGATTTGCGACACAATACCATAACTGGAACTCCAACGACCCGGAGTACAATTTAGGCTACACGCCAAACTTCATATCTGCTTATACACCAAGTACCTGGGTGCGAAGCGACATCGGGTGGGTGAGCTACGAGGTTTCCAAGGATACGTATCGGATCTACGGCAATGACGACAAGTGGATCAGGACCCTAAAAGCCGCTGGTCAGCACGTATTGGTCATCCTGAATCAGTATTACGACCCTGCATTTTACGGCGTGGGCAACGAATACAAAAAAGATTCTTCGGGTAGCTCTCCCGCCGGCCGGTTCTTGAAGTGGTTTGCCACCACTTACGCGGGGATTGTCGACGCCATAGAGATCGGAAACGAGGTCCAAAACAGTACGCGGTACTGGGGAGACAGCTCGACATGGATGCAAAACTACGTCAACTTCATGCAGGAAGCGCTGCAGACAGTTCATGCCGTAGCACCCTCCATCAAAGTAATCGGCTATGACGCGCAAGGCTCGCAGATTATCGAGATGCTTGCTCTGAGCCCACCTGGGGGTGGCGCTGCCCCTGGAGATGGCGTTGTGTACCACCCGTATAACAGCTCGGCGAGTAATGACGGATCAGGAATGTCCGCTGAAAGTGCCTACGAACCTCCCTATGACAGAGATGTAAATGGTTTTGTCGATTTTTACCGGAAGGTCACTGCCGTTACCTCTATGCCGGTATGGATGACTGAAATGGCACAGAACAGCGGTGTAAACGAATACCTGAGCGCGGTCTGGGTAGCTAGGAGGATTTCACTTTGCCTCGAGCTTAAAGTTCCTTACTTCATGCTGTATCAGTTAATTGGTTCCGATCCAGGACAATCGACGTTTACTTATAATGATTACCCCAGGTGGAACAATGCGGTTATAAACCGCGTCTTTAGCATTCTTGGCCTGCTGTCTCCCACGGGTACATCCGTTACGGCAATGAGCACCGATCCTAACTTTACCTCCAATAGCGCTGATTTTGTTGGCTTTGATTTTGCAGGGGCATCTGCACACGACGTCGTGGTCTGGTTTGGATACGTCATGTGGAAAGGTCCGTACGGAAGCCTGAATAACGTCGTCGCTAAGGCTAACATTATCGCTCAGAGTGCTACCCATGTGGGTTCCGTGACGGCGACTGATCTTGTAACAGGGGATTCCTGGGCGGTCTCATTTGTACAAAATGGGTCCAGTGTGACAATCCAAGGGCGAGTAAGTCAGCACGCGACCGTCTACTCATTGCTGGCAGGATCGTCCTCGAATCCGACGGCCGTTCACAGGCCGAATAAGGCTGAATAAGCGTGGGCGAACTGCGAAAACAATCCTCGAACGAGGTCAACGTTCGGTACGACGAGCGCGTCGTATGCTCGCACTGAGTTACGCGAAACCGTCGGATCGCACTGGATTTATCTTTATCACGGAGAATTTAACCAGCGCGTGCTCGTTGACTTCATAGCATGGATGCGACAAACTAAGCGCGATGAGGTCGCGCCTTTGGATTCTTATGCGTGGACCCGTATCGGGCGAGACTTAGGGGAATTTATCGAAATGATCCGAAGTACGTAACGCCCCATATCAAGGAGCTAAGGTGCCCAGGCGCAATTTCCGAGTCGAATGAAAGTCACGATCGGCATACCGGTATACAATTGTGAGAAGTGGGTCGCGACTGCGATCCAGTCGGCTCTCGACCAAACCTGGCCGGACAAAGAGATTATCGTTGTGGATGACGGCTCGACTGACCGATCGGCCGACATCTGCAAATCGTTCGGAAGTCGGATCTTGTTCATGCAACAGCCGAACCGAGGCGGTAATGCTGCTCGAAATCAGATCTGGAGGCTGTCTTCAGGGGACTGGATTCAATTTCTCGACGCGGACGATTACCTTAAACCCAACAAAATCCGCTCCCACCTGGAATCCTACGCGCGTCCGGTGGATGCCGACATCCTTTGCAGTGCAACCATCTTTGAAGATTGGATCGACGGAAAACTCGCGAGTCAAAAGGTAGATGTGCTTAACGAAGAATGTGACTGGGTTGCGCTTTGGCTGGCGTGGTCGCTTCCGCAGACCGGAGGCTGTCTTTGGAGAAGGCGGGCGCTCGAGAACATCGGTGGTTGGAACGAACACGTCCAGTGTAATCAAGAGTATGAGCTTTATTTCCGCGCTCTGCAGAAAAAGCTTCGTTTTCGGGTCGCCGGTGCGCCTCTCTCTGTGCATCGGATCTGGTCAGAGAACACCGTGTCCCACCGCGATAAGAAGGGTCTCGCGCGTGGAAAGACAGAGTTAATTCGGTGCTTTCTCCGATGGCTGAAGAGCGAAGGAAGATGGACCCCACACTATCAGCGGTTAGCCGGACGCGCCTGTTTCGAAATGGCAAGAACCCTTGCACATGAAGATCTTGTTTTGGCGACCTTCTACTACCGCGAATGCAAGCGCGAAGGCCTGATGCAACCCGAGGGGCCCCAGGCACCATGGAAATATAGTTTGGCTCTCAGATGTCTCGGATTTTATTTAGCCGAAAGACTAGCAAGGTGGTTGAAACAGGCCAAGAGACTGCTTTCAAGAGATACTTCTATACCGATCGAACATCAGAGCGCAACCGTGATAAGAAAACCTTATCGAAGGTTTCTGCGAGAGTAGACAATGCGTCGTGTCTTTCTTTTTTTGTCAGAAGGCGGGAAGGCCCAGCAGGTGTATTATTTGCGTCTACGACATAGAGAAAACCGTCTTCGCCATCTCGCAATACGTCTAGTTCTCCATAGTCCAGCCCGACTTCCCCGCAAAAACGGATGAGGTTGTTCACCTCTTCCGACGATAAAACATCGAGTGTTTCTGCCATCTCAACGTGAAAGGATCCGCCAATAAATCGATTCTTGATCCTATCATATGTCAGATACACAAAAGGGATCTTCCCCCCAATTATTGGAACACGAATGTCCTGCACCAGGTTACCCATCTGGTTGTTAACAACGCGCTGGTAGACATACCCCGGAATGGCTTTGGCAATCGGGCACATAATGACTTTGCCGTCTTTTGCGGAGTTATTGTCGGATTTCATGAGACATTCCCCACTATATGTCAGCGGATCAATCATCAACGAACGCCCGAAAATCGGAGTAGATATTGCGTCTACCCGTTTTTTACTAATATCGGTGCAGCGAGCATTGATTACGGCTGTTCGCTCTGCCAATCGAGAAAGCACATCATCAATACTCGCGTGAGTTGTATCTTCAAACCGTACTACCAGATCATGGCAGGCCTTCGGATTGTCGGTAATACGACAGCCGGCGAAATGCACCAACTTGTATAGCACGTAAAAACTTCGAGGAACCTGCGGGTAACATAAGATAGTTAATTTGCGTTTGTGCTGCAACCGAGCCTTTAGATACGCCACTTTATAAGGAAGCGTGCCGTGGAAACTAAAGGGTTCGACAAAATAATGACGGCGAATTGATCCCAGATAAGACAAGATGCGAGCGACTGCCTTTTGCATATTTTCTTCCTCAACGAGTCTTCTAGGACATGCAGACGGTCACTATAATAAACACCAGGAGACCAATTGCCCACAGAAATAGTTTCAGCAATGCTGGTGGCCGTGCTCGTAAGAGCCATGGGCCCCAGCGGCGTTCTACGTCAGCCAGAGAAAGTCGTCCCATTGCCCGGCTATCAGAACAGTTTTGACTCGATGTCCGGCCAGTTTTTGCAGCTACTCGGACGTATTCACCTATCTAACTGACTCAACATTCGATTCGATCAACGATAAAAAAGCAGCTTTTACCTTTTTTTATCTTCCTGTTTCTCGGCGCCTCGCTGTATGCTCAAATGGCCCAAGGAAAAGCTAAGTTCTTAGGTAACATTCTAAGTAGTTCTCAGGCTGACCCCAATTTTGCGGCTTACTGGAACCAAGCTACGTCAGAAAACAGTGGAAAGTGGGCTCTGTTGAGCCTACTCGTGGTTTAATGCAATGGTCGGCACTCGACGCCATGTATCATTATGCGGAGAGACACGGTTTCCTATTCAAGGAACACAACTTTATTTGAGGCCGACACCAGCCCTCCTGGATGGATAGCCTGCCTCCAAATCAACAAAAGAGAGAAGCTGCAAAGTGGATCCGCGCATATGGCCGGCGCTATCCTGATACCCAGCTCATTGATGTCGTCAACGAACCGCTACATAGTCAACCCAATTATAAGAACGCGCTGGGTGGCGACGGATCAACCGGGTGGGATTGGGTCATTTAGGCGTTCTCTACCGCACGCCGATATTGTCCTCATTCCGAACTATTGCTTAACGAATACAATTTATTAGCAGGTGGAAAGGATCTTGAGCAGTTTATGGCGATAATAAAGATTCTCGAAAAGCGAGATTTAATAGATGGAATAGGTATCCAAGGTCATGGTCTGCAAGATGTGAGTGATGCTACCATACGGTCTTCTCTGGACCGCTTGGGGAGTTTGGGTTTGCCTGTCTACATTTCCGAACTGGACCTCAACATTGCTGACGACGATGCCCAACAGGGGCGGTACAAATCTTTATTCCCGATCCTTTGGCAGCATTCCGCTGTGAGAGGTGTAACTCTGTGGGGTTATAAGCAAAATCATACCTGGAAGCCCGAAACTTATTTATTACGCGGTGACGGTAGCGAACGTCCGGCGCTTATTTGGCTGAAAGAGTATATGAGTCATTAATCCTCGACGACTCGGCCGCAAGAACCGATTTCACCCTGGGGTTGGCCGCAGAGGGGTGCGGATTGCGGCAATAATCTCAGTGTAAGAAATGCAGGGCGAAGGGCGCATATCGCTTCGCCGCAAATTGCCTTGGAGCCAGGCGACCGAGCCGATTAGCAGTCATGATAATTCCGTTCCGGAAATGAGCGGCACGCCGACCGATTATTCGCCATTCCGTTTCGCGTGTCTCGCCTACCTCGAGCATAAGCCATCTGGCAAGAGCGCAAACAGAACCCAAAGAAGTATGTTTGGCGAGCGTCCGGTCTGAAGATCCTTGAGATATTCAACGAGCCAAAGAAGCGCTTGCCGCTGCAGAGGTTATTGTCACTTTAAAAGCGCTGGTAATTGCAAGGTCCCCTTCAAAACCTACGCCGGGGCCGGCGGAGGTGCGGCATGCCGACAACTTTCAGAGTTTTGGGTAAGTTCTTTTCGTCGTCAGCGTAGAACCATAGCACGCGCTTCGCTTTGGCAAACTCAAAAAACTCTTCGTTTGCCAGCGCAGCGAACAAGACGACCTCTCCGACCCAGTAGGAAAACGCGACTGTGTAGATCACCAGCATGGCGAAGGCGCCGAGCAGCGCCCAGCTAACAGGGAAATTGAGAAACCCAATAATGGACGCAATTATCAACACCAGGAAACTAAGCGACCAGAAAAACAGATTGACCGAAACCTTTTTTTCGCGAATATCGCCGGCGAAGAAGAGCCGCAAAATCAGCAATGCGCTGACACTGCATCCCACGCTGCCGTTCTCATAGGCAAGGATGAATTCCTTGTGCGACATCATGTCCGGTTCTTATCAGTACCTCGGTGGTCGATACCTCCGCATGGCAGATTTCATGGAACGGATAACGCTACTGGTCGTTAACACAAAAACATCTCCGGCGTAAAAATCTTTCATTAACATAAGTCGGAACCAACAAGGATGAAACTTGCGAGTTTTCGTTGAGCTTCATTCTTACCTCGCACCTGCATTTCTGGCCTCGACCCGAGAGTCAGCCATGAGCATGAAGATTCATCACTGAGCGGAAAACATACGCCCTTAAATTTGTCGTTGGATTTGAACGATCCAAACACGGTCGTCCTGCGCGTTTCGGTTAGCGACACTCCGCATGTATTGGTAGACTAATGAATTTCCTTACGAGATTCTCGTATTGCCAGAGCGAATTGTTTCTTCCTCCGTTTGACAATTGTTCGAAAAAGGTCCTGATTCGATCAAACCACGCGTATGGCACACGACGTTTTTATTAGTCACGCGTCCAAGGATAAACGGATTGCCGATGCCATCTGCGAAGAGCTTGAATCGTCCGGTCTGAAATGTTGGATTGCTCCGCGGAATATATCCAAGGGCGAAGATTGGGCGAAAGCAATCCGAGATGCCATTGAATCCTGCCCCCTTGTTGTTGCTCGTATTCTCGGAAAATGCCAATGCGGCGCCTCATATCGAGAGGGAAATCGCGAACGCCTATTACACCAGGCGGATGATTGTCCCTTTCCGTTTGGCCAAAGCGCTTCCGCGGCGCGATTTTCTCTTTTATCTCAACAACGCCCGGTGGATCGATGCGGATGGCCAGTCTGCGGACCAGGATATCAAAACGCTGCCGATGCGGATCAACGCTCTTCTGGCCGGTCTGGACCGCTCCTCCCCTCACGATGCTTTTTCCCAGAGCCGGGTGACGAGGAGCATGACGCTGCGCCCCGTTGACGCTCGCGATGGGAAACCACAAAGCGTGCCGTTTCGAATTCCGAGAATCAAGCGCATTGCGATTCCCGCATCAATCGTCGTTGCGGTTGGCTTGGTGTGCTGGCTCGCGGCACAACAAACGGACTCCGATCCGGCATCTAACGGGAACTACTCAACGTCCACGAATAACAAAGTCAGGAAATCGCCAACTCCGGCGAAGACAGAGGGGTCTGAGGCGGATCCCCACTATGTGTTTTCGCGTTTCGGCTTGTGGGTCCCGGCCAACGCAAGCCTGACGCCCCCGGTTGACGCGAGACCCGGGAATACATCTTCTCCTTCGCCGCAAGTTCAAACGGCGAGTGCAACGCCTTTACAGCCGACGCACATTGACCAGGATGGCGATGGTGAAAACGAAGATCTTCCCGCTGAGCACCGCGCCGAAACGGGACCTTTCTCAAACAAAGCGGTGCCCGCAGTAAAGCATCGAGGAAGATCGCGAACAAAGGCTTACACTCGGAGAGCCAGGCCCTCCGAAGAGTCCACGTTCAGATCTGTGAAGGCTTGGGTGAAGGCCTTTTTTCGTCACAGCCTCGAACTATGAGAGAGACCTGGAAGCGACAGGTCGGAACATCTAAACCCAAATTCCGAAGTTTGGACTCGTTGTCGTCCTTTATAGTCGTTCTCAGCTTGCCCAACGAAGCCTTGGCGAAGTTGGGTCCTCGATGAACCGGCGTTTTTCTGCAGAGAAAAGAGCCCGATTGTCGGGGCAATTATCTTGTTTCGTTATTTTGATTGCGAAACATCAGGATTTTGCGAGGACGAAGGACGACGACGAGCGCGCCGCATAGGCACAACCTTCTGAAATTTCGGCAGGTTCTCTTCGTCATCAGAGTAGATCCACAGTACGCGATTCGCTTTGACGAGCTCATAAAATTCTTCGTTCGCTAACGCGGCAGACAGGACAAGCCCTCCGACCCAGTAGAAAAACGCGAGGGTGTAGATTGCCAACATGGCGATCGTGCAGAGCAGCGCCCAGAGAACAGGTAAATTCAGGAACCCAACGAAGGACGCCCCGATCAACACCAGGATCCCGAGCAACCAGAGAAACAGGGTGATCGAAACCCTCTTGTCGCGAATTTTGCCGGCCAAGAATAGCCCCAAAGTCTGAAACCCGCTGACGCTGCACCCCACGCGTCCGTTTTCATAGCCAAGGACGAATTCTGAGTGCGACATCATACTTGCGTTGGCATTCTGACCTATCCGCAATTCATCCCCGCGAAGATAAGGAGAGATTGGGACGGTCTTTTGCTTGGCAGCTCCTGGTTCACGAACTATCTGGCGCCTTGACCTTTAATCAGTACCCGTCGCAGGGGGCCGCGAATTCGGAGGATCTACGGAAGTTTCGCAAGTAACTCTTTCCCCTGACGTTTGGTTTCTGGATCATCTTTTTCCGTGTCTGGCATCCCCAACCCTTTCATGATGAAAATCCGCGCTTCGTTGGTTCGGCCTATATCTGCATATACCCGTCCGAGCTCGATGTAATGCATCAGGCGGTTCGGATTGAGTTCGATTGCTTTCTCGAAGCACCGCGCGGCGTCATCGTACGTAGAATCCGGCAGTTTAACATGCGCGACTTGGGCCAATGCACGCTCGAACGCGCTAATCTCGGCGACCGCCACGTGCCAGCGACCCAGCACATGCCATGCCAAATCGTTGCCGGGGTCGAGTTTGATCACTTTGTCGGCGGCCTCCTTGATGATACGTGAGCCATCGAGCTTTGCCCGGCTGCTTTCCAGTGGCTGCAGTTTTCCATAACTGATCGCCACCGCGAGCTCGGCTTCCGGGTCATTCGGATCGAGAGCCACGGCACGCTTCGCATAGCCCACCGCGGTGTTGCCGAGGCTGAACTTTTCCTCCGGCGTTCTCGCGTCGCTCATCAGGTGCCGGTATTCGCGCGATATTCGCACCTGTAGGCGCACATTGTTCGGCTCAAGCTTCTCTGCGGGTAGATAAAATTTGAGCGCGTCCGCAGAATGGAAGTTGACAGAAGCGGCATCACCTTCCGCAATGAGTTCATCTGCGGGTTTGGCGTGGAGTGTCATAGGCGTCAATAGCAGCACCACGCTAAGTGGAAGCGCTTTTAAGAATGGAGGGTTCATAGACAGTACAAACCGATTGCGGTAAGATATATGAACGTGCAATTCTGTCCAAGAAGCGTTCTAAAAAAGGATTGACAAGAACGTTTTTGTTTCCGGCAGTCCCGTAGGGACGGTTCTACTTTTATCTTGTTTCCAGGCACTTCGTGCCAGGCTAATTTCATTTGGTCCCTCCGGGACAGGATTCAGTCTTTCGTTGTAAAATTTTCCTTAAGTTAGCGCTTATGGGGTGTGCTCCCCCTCCAGGGGAAAACCGGCGGCCTGTTCTCTCAACGCGCATGGGCAGCTGCGACGTTAGTGTGCGCTAACCAGCGGTAATCTCTCCTGCAAGTCGCCCAGACGGAGCGCGTCCCCACCCGCGGGGCAATCCCGGACGCGCGGGAGCGCGTCCCTACCGCGCACTGAGCTCTCTCTCGAGCTCTGGACGTTCGGCCTCGATTAAACGACCTGCATTTAAAAGTCCCGCTTCGTTCAACCGCGGTCCGACAAGCTGCAGGCTGGTAACGGGCACGGTTTTATCATCGACCGGAATCGGGATGGCCAGCGCGGGATTTCCCGCAAAATTCACGGGAACTGTGTTCTGCATCACTAAAACTCGCGCTTCTAAGAGGACAATTCTCCCGATGGGGGGAATTGCCGGGGGCAGGGCTTGCAGCGTTGGCAGAGCGATAAAATCAACTTTTTTGAAGACTTCGCCGAGTGCATGCTCCCACTGCGCTCGCCGATGCAGGGCTGCCCGGTATTGTGCCGGGTACAAGACTCTTCCCAAGGCGATCGCTGCAATTGTCCTGGGCCGTACTCCGGGCCTGGCTAGGTATCCTCGATCGTTGATCCACGCGCCGGCCGCCGCCACAGTATTTCCGTCACTCTTGGCCCTACCCCACTTCGTCTTGAACCTTTGGTCCAGTTTGACGACTTGAAATTGCGCTCGGGAAAGAGCTTCATCTATTGCTTTGTCAATTTTAGGGTCGGTGCCGTCCAGGTAGAGTCGTCCAATTCTGATTTTCTTCGCCGAAGGTTTGGCGGCAATGGCCCTTCGGTACTGCGTTTCAAAACCGTTCTGCAAAAGGTCCATCCCTTCCACCACATGAGCCACGTCTTTGCCCATTGGTCCGACAGTATCCAAATGTTTCGACTCAATCGGAAATACGCCCTTGTTGGAAATAAGGCCAAAAGTTGTCTTCAAACCGACAATGCCGCAACAAGCTGCGGGCACCCGGATGGAACCGGCGGTATCGGTTCCAAAGGCCACGTCGGCGGTTCCGTTTGCGACCGCCACCGCCGAACCGCTCGACGAACCTCCCGGGATGAGTTTGCGCCCCTTGTCGAACGGGTTCTTCGGAGTTCCGAAGTAATCGTTCAGACCTGAAGGAGCCACGGCGAACTCACTGAGGTTTGTCTTTCCGACGATCCGAACGTTTCGCTTGCGCGCAATCGCAAGGCAGTCCGCGTCAGTTGAAGCCGGGGGACTGTTCCTAACCAGAAATTCGGAACCGGCGCTGGTGACGACGCCTTGCATGTCGATGTTATCCTTCACCGCAAGCCGCAATTGCTTATTGTCCCGAGGGGGCCGCCAATAGTGAATGTACGCGTGATCGTGCGAGCCGTGAGGCCAATGCGCCTGGAAAACTGAGCAGCCAGTGAGACAGCTGGTCAATAAAAGCGCTGTCAGCACCCAATATCCGCCGGCCTGCCCGCGCTTCTTCAAGCTTTTGCGCCCCTTTTTGTTAAGCCGCACGAACCATGGAGATTTCACCGACAGGTTGTGAATCATACGGGGGTCTGCGTGAATGTCGATGCCGGCAATTCTGCCAGATTGCCGCCGATGTACAAGTGATGCCAGAGCTGAGTCGAAACGACGGCCGTCAGACCCATTTCCACTGAAAGGCGCGGGAGGGAACCGGCTGGCATCTGGCGAAAGGCCTGCCGCCAATGGTGCACCGCCGCGATATCAAAATAGCCGGTGCGCCGCAGCGATTCTTCGCTCAAGAGCTGCGAAACGAATTCAGGCTCCGGTTCAATGTGAAAACTGTCCAGGGGAGCGCGAAAAATAACTTTACGGCGACGGTATACGGATGGCGGCAGCCACCGTTCGGCCAAGAGGCGCAGCAAATGTTTATCTCGAAACCCACGGAGTTTCCAGTGCGGGTGTAATCCTGCCAAAAAGCCGAAGACCTCCTCATCGAGGAAAGGATAGCGGACCTCCACCGACGAATGCATCGACACGCGGTCCCCTTTGGCCTGAAGCAAGTGTCCAGCCAGGGTGACGCGTGCTGCGACCCAGATACCGCGATTTAGCGGGTGCCAGCGCTTGGCACGCTCCAGGGGGATTTCAAGGTCAGCCCAAGGATTGGATTTCTCGAGCACTTCGCGCATGGGCTCAGCATAAAACCGAAGCTTTGAGAGCCCGAGTAGCCCGTAAGCATCAATCCATGCGTTGGGACCTCCGACAGATTCCTCGACACCGCGTCGAAACCCGGGAGGGTATTGTGGGACGTGCCGGAACCAAAGATAGCCGCGGCGTGCTCGGTCGCTGAGCGGCAACCCGGGCAACAAATCGAGAAATCCCAGCGCTTTGGCGCCTTTGTACCAAGGATAACCAGCCAACCATTCGTCGGCCCCTTCCCCTGTGAGAACGACTTTCTGACCGCAGACGTGAACGCGATGCGCCAACTGCAGCAAAGCCGCGCAAGAGGTATCGATAACTGGCGCCTCTGCGGCTTGGATGAGTTGGGGATAGGTCTTGAGCACATCCGCGGCTCTAAACTCCTGGACAACAGGTGGCTTCGTCCCAATATGCCGCGACACGAGATTGGCCGCGTCAAGTTCGTCAAGATCAGGAGCGTCGACACGGACCGTGTAGGTATTAATCGCCGGACCCTTTAAATAGCAGGCAAGGGCGGTAATCATACTCGAATCGACACCGCCGGATAGATAGGCGCCCACCGGCACGTCGGCTCGCAGCCGCTTCTCCACAGCCTGGAGCATTATCTTCTCAAAGCGATCCACGAGAGCGTGCGGATCTCCGCCCCGGTCCTCGTCGCCGCGATCCGGAAAATCCATCTGCCAATAAGCGCGTCCGCCAATGGCAGCCCCTGCGCCGCGACCGGTATCCGGCTCTATTTGAAGGTAGTGCCCGGGAGGCAGCAGTTGCACGCCTTCGAAACAAGTCGTCGGTCCCGGCAGGGCGGAAAACGTAAAAATGTGATCGATGCCGCGAAGATCGGGTCGCGCCGGCACCATGCCCGAAGCCAAGAGCGCTTTGATTTCTGATGCGAACAGGAGCCAGTCGCCTTGGCGCGTCCAGTAGAGCGGGCAGATACCGAAGCGGTCACGCCCGAGCACCAGACGATTTCGGCGCTCATCCCACAACGCCAACGCGAACTGCCCGCGCAGGCGCTCGAACATGCCTTCCTGATAATCTTCCCAAAGATGTGGGATGATTTCTGTGTCGCAGTGCGTGACCAGTCGATGCCCGCGCGCCTCCAGTTCGACGAGTTTCTCAGGATAGTCGAAGAACTCTCCATTAAACACCACAGACACGCTCCGGTCTTCGTTGGCGACCGGCTGCTGCCCATCCGCCAAGCCGACGATGCTCAGCCGCCTCGAACCCAATCGCACGCCAGGACGTCGAAAGTAACCCTCTTCGTCTGGGCCGCGATGAATAATTGCCTGCGTCATCTTTTCGATGATGCCGCTCGCTATCTCCCGGTTTCCGGCCAGATCTACGATACCCGCTATTCCGCACACGTTGGTCAGCCTTTAACTCAGAGTCTACCCGGCAAACAACTGTTAATTCCAACAGTTTCCCAAGACCCGCGAGGGGATCTGGTGCGAAGAAATATTGATGGAAAGTTCGATGGTGGGCACATTTTTCAGTTAGATCGTATGTCGTGATCAGTTCCTGCCGTGCTTCGTGGAGAGTTCAAAACTCCTCAAGGGCCAAGAGAATGTTGACTTACAGCAGCACAATATTCATTTGTCACGATCGGAATTTTCCCTTAAGAGCCTCCCCTCAGACTTGTGGCAGATCTAGCTTCTATGACTAAGGATCGTATTGCAATCGTCGGAATTGGATGCCGTTTACCCGGCGGAGTGAATGATACGGAATCATTTTGGAAGCTGCTCGTCGAGGGACGCGAAGCTGTGAGCGATGTGCCGGCAGACCGTTGGAACATCGAACGATTTTTCGATGCGGAGCCGGGACTGCCGGGTAAGTCAATCGCGCGGCGGGCCGGGTTTCTGGAGCGAATCGACCTGTTCGACCCGCAGTTTTTCGGGATCTCGCCGCGAGAAGCACCCTACGTGGACCCGCAGCACCGGTTACTCCTGGAGACTGCTTGGGAAGCGATGGAAGACGCCGGCTTGGTGCTCGATCTCGACCGGGGAACCGATCTCGGAGTGTTTGTCGGCATATCCCACAACGACTATCAGGGGATTCAAGGCACCCCATGGGAGCACTCCGGCATCGGTCCCCACTCGCCCACCGGTTGCGCCCACAGTATTGCCGCCAATCGGATCTCGTATTGCTTCAATCTGACTGGGCCAAGCGTTGCGATGGACACAGCGTGTTCGTCCGCGCTAACTGCCGTGTATGCGGCGTGTGAACACATTCGGGCCGGGCGCGGCGACGCGGCGCTGGCGGGGGGCGTCACGCTGATTATTACTCCCGGCGGATTCATTGGATTTTCGCAGGCATCGATGCTGTCTCCCGAGGGTCGGTGCAAGGCTTTTGACGCGTCTGCAAACGGCTTCGTCCGTGGGGAAGGAGCGGGCGTGGTACTCCTGAAGCGGCTCTCGCGGGCGGTTGCGGATGGCGACCGAATCCACGGAGTGATTATCGGCACGGCGCTCAACCAAGACGGCCACACCAATGGGATTTCACTTCCCAGCGCGCAGGCACAGACTCGCCTCGTGCGCGATGCGTGCGCGGACGCGGGCATCGCTCCGTCGCAGATCGGATTTATCGAAGCTCACGGGACTGGCACAGCTGTGGGTGATCCGATCGAGGCCCACGCGCTCGCTGGTGCGCTTTGCGAAGACCGTTCCGAGGAAGCGCCGCTGCTCATCGGGTCGGTGAAGACAAACCTCGGCCATCTGGAAACCGCGGCGGGTATCGCTGGTCTGGTGAAAGCGCTCCTCGTCTTAAAGAATAGACAGATTCCGGCCAGTCTGCATTTCGAAACCCCTAATCCAAACATCGACTTCGTTGCGCTGAAGCTCCGGGTACCTACAGCGTTGGAGCCTTTCCCTGCAACGAATGGCGCGCGAATCGTTGGCGTCAATTCGTTTGGGTTTGGAGGTGCCAACGCGCATGTCCTCTTGACGGAGGCTCCGTCGCACCACGAGGCAGAGGATCTCGGGGCGCATACCAATCGCGCCTGGCCATTGGTGCTCTCCGCCCGTTCCGAGGAAGCTCTGCGCTCTTCCGCAGTGCGCCTTAGCGCCTGGTTGGGTGAACGGTTCAATTCAAATGGCAATTCGCCAGTCCTGCCTGACCTAACTTATACCCTTGGCGCAAGGCGCAATCACCATCCCTATCGCCTCACGCTCGTCGCGCGATCGATAGAAGAATCGATCCAGGAATTCAATGGTTACGCTATGGGCCAGGAGGGAGCAAATGCGCGCATGGCCTTCGCAACGCGCCGAACATCTCCGCCGCGCGTCGCATTTGTTATGAGCGGACAGGGTCCGCAATGGTGGGGTATGGGGCGCGAGCTCATTCGGCTCGAGGCCGTGTTCCGGGAAACAATCGAGCATTGCGATGATACAATGCGCCGGTGGGCAAGTTTTTCGCTGATCGAAGAGCTCGGTCGCCCGGAGGAAGTCTCACGAATGCATCGAACCGAAATTGCGCAACCGGCCATTTTTGCAATGCAGGTAGCGCTGGCGAACCTGTGGAAGTCCTGGGGCGTTCAACCCGCTGCAATTATCGGTCACAGCGTTGGTGAAGTAGCCGCAGCGTGCGTCGCGGGAGTGCTGAGCCTTGAGGAAGCAAGTCGCGTGATTTCTCTGCGCGCCCGATTCATGGATGATTGTGCGCGCGGAGAAGGAACGATGCTCGCGATTGCTCTGGACGAGGAGGCTGCGAGAGCGCTGATCGCACGGCATGACCGGACTGCGACGATTGCCGCGTTCAACGGGCCTCGCTCACTGACGATCGCAGGATGCAGGTTATCGCTGGAGGCAATGGCCGCCGAGTTGGAACTCGGCGGGATATTCGCGCGATTCGTGCAAGTCGATCATCCGTTCCATCATCCTTTGATGCGACCCGCTTCGGAGGCTTTGGAAGTGGCGTTAGCAGGTCTCACTCCCAAAGAAGAGACTGTCCCCTTTTTCAGCACGGTAACCGGTCTGCGATGCGCCGGCGAAACATGCGACCCCGCTCACTGGGGGCGAGGAGTTCGCCAACCGGTTCAATTCGTGCACGCCGTCAATGCGTTAATGGACGCAGGTGTAGATGTGTTGCTGGAAATCAGCGCGCAACCGGCCCTGGTTCACTCGATTCAGGAATGTCTTGCTGCGCGCACCGCAAAGGTGCCGGTGATGTCCTCGATCCGCCGCGAACGCGAGCACGAATCCATGCTGGAGACTGCAATGGATCTGCACCGCGCCGGCGTCGGGTTAGATTTTGCGAAGATGACGCCGTCTCGGCGGCTGCTCTCATTGCCAACCTACCCTTGGGACAAGAGCCGGTGGTGGCATGAGTCCGGCGACTGGCACGCAGGCCGTCTAGGGGCCGGGGGCCGCGGATTTCTCGACGTCCGGTTGCCAAGGGCGACCCCTACGTGGATCGCGCAGCTTGATAATCGGCATATGATCTTTTTGAAGGATCACAGGGTAGAGAACCTGATCGTATTTCCCGCAGCTGCGTTTGTGGAAATGGTGATCGAAGCGGGTGTCCAATTGTTTAATGGACGCCCATTCGCCGTCGAAGACTTTCAGATTCGCAAACCTCTGATCCTTCCCGATCCGGCGGCCGCCGGACTGATTTTGGAGCTGTCTTATGATCCAGACGAGCGCACGTTCTTGATTCAGAGCAAGTTCGAACATGGTACAGCATGGTCGCTGCATGTCATGGGCTCGATGCGTGGAGAGCGCACGGAGGCGCACTTTGCGACTTCAGCCTGGAAGAGCAAGAGAGCGCCCGGGTTGCGGCAGGTAACGTTGGAGGATTTTTACCTGCACATGAGTGACATGGGACTTCATTACGGTGATGAGTTCCGTCCAATCCGCGATCTGTTGGCCGGTAACGGCGAATCGGCGGGCAGAGTATCGTTATCCGACGCGGTTACGCGCCGCGCAAGCGAGTATCCCCTGCATCCCGTTCTATTCGATGGAGCTCTGCAAATCTTTTCCGCCGGAGCTGCGACGGTCGAGGACCACAAGGCTGGACTACGACTACCGGTGCGCTTCGCAAAAATTCTATTTCTGCGCTCACCTGGCACCTCGAGCCTCGTCCGCGCGGCGGTGCAGCATTGCAATGACGAATGCGTCGAAGGCCGGCTTGAAATGTATGACGGCGCAGGAAACCCCTGTGTGCTCGTTGACGGTTTCCGTGCCATCAATGTCTCCGGTGCGCGGCGGCGCGGAACGCTGGGGGAACCCCGGAATGTTCTTTACCATCTTATGTGGGAGCGAACGCCTGCTCCGTCGCCCCAGTCATTTTCTCACCAGCCGGTGCCGTTGACTCGGCTCCAACACGCAGCGCAGGATGCCCTGGACCAGGTAATCGCCACGCGAGGCCGAACAAAGCTTGAGAATGCCATAGCAGCCGGGGACGAACTAGCGGCGGCACAGCTCGCGCTCGGGCTCCGTGAAATGGCAGCGAAGGCGGCACCGAGGGAAAGGTTTACAGCCGACTCCCTGGCAGTTACGGAGCCGATGCGAGCAGTATTCGCGCGTCTGATTGCAAATCTGGCGAAACGAGGCTGGCTCGTTTCGGATGGAGATGGGCATCGGCCAACGCCGGCCTTTGCAAGCGCGGCGGGTTCTGCTCGAGAAATGCTGCGCTCATTCATAATGACACATTCCGGACATCTGCCCGAGGGTCTGCTCTGTGCCGCAAACTGCGCCGAACTAGGCCCGATTCTCCGTGGAGAAAAGGATGCCGTGCAGGTGCTGTTCGCAGGGGCTTCGGCGGATTTGTTGGACCAGTTCTACGGTGAGGGTCTCTATACGAGCCACTGGCTCGCAGCCATCGCCGCTACCATCCAGGAAGCAGCGCGCCATCTGCCTGAGGGCCGCGGGCTGCGAATCCTGGAAGTTGGAGCCGGAACGGGCGGGTTGACATCGCACGTGTTACCGCTCATTGAGCACGATTTGCATTCGTACGTCTTCAGTGACGTTTCCCGGGCATTTTTTAGCGCCGCCATGCAGAAGCTGGCCGGATTTCCAAGGGTGGAATACAAGATTCTCGATCTCGAAAAACCGGGTACGGAGCAGGGATTCGACGCTGGAGCCTTTGATTTCGTCATTGGCACCAACGTCCTTCACGCCGTGGCCGATTTACGCTCGACACTCAGACATATTTACGAACTGCTAGCCCCGGGCGGGAACCTGGTATTCATGGACGTTGCGAGTCCACAATTGTGGACGGAGTCTGTCTTTGGCCTTGTCAGCGGCTGGTGGCGTTTTACAGATCGAGACTTGCGCCCGTTCCATCCACTGTTGGGACGCGCGCAATGGGAAGGCATCTTGCGGGAGGCAGGTTTCGAGGAGACGGCTTCCCTCCCGGGTCTCCTTGGATCGGAAGGTGAAGGCCAGATTGGCCTCCTCGCGCGGAAGTCATGGCGAGATCTCTCCGCCGGTACGTCACCCGCTTCGATTACGCCTTCTGAGGCGCCGAAGAAGAATTCGTGGCTCATATTTGCAGACACCTCCAGTCTTGGTGACAACTTAGCGTCCAAGTTGCACGGACTCGGCGTCCGGTGTCGTGTCGCACGCCGTGGCAACCATTTTGAATCGAATGGAAACGACGCATTCACCCTGCGTCCAGAGGTACTCGATGACTGGAAACAGCTACTTCACGCATTCGCGGACGACTCTCCGCCGGACCGATTTGTTTACCTATGGAGCTTGGACGCGCCCCAGTCGGCCGCCGAAAGAGACGCCGTATTGATGGGCACCGATGCGCTGCTCCATTTGATCCAAGCGATTGACGACTTCAAATACTCGACAAGATTGCGCATCGATCTGGTGACGCGGGGCGCCCAACCGCCGGGACACGCTATGGATTCGGTCGCCGTTGCACAAGCACCTCTTGTCGGGTTGTTGCGCGTCATTCTGAACGAATACCCAAACATCTCCGGGCGCGCGATCGATCTGCCGCCCGAAGCTTCCACAGCGGACCTGTCGTTGCTGTGGGCCGAATTGCTTTGTGAAGATGCCGAACGGGAAATCGCGCTGCGGGGCGAAGCTCGATACGTTCAGCGCCTGGTCCGTGGTCGATCCATGCAAGAGGAATGGCTCGATTCCGATGTACCGTTACGACTTGAGTCCCGCGAACGCGGACACCTTGACACGCTACGCTTCACGCCTTTCGCTCTTCCGACCTGCGGTGCCGGCCAGGTTCTCGTAGAAGTGAAAGCGGCTGGAATGAACTTTCGCGACGTGCTTAAGGCGCTTGCGCTATATCCGGGCGAAGCGCCGGATGCTCGGATCTTCGGCGACGAGGTCGCCGGCATCGTTAAGGCGGTCGGTGCCGATGTAGATCATGTTGTGCCGGGTGACAGAGTATTTGGCCTCGCCCTGTTCGGACTCGCCTCGCATACGCTGGCAAGGGGTGGTGACCTATGCCGCATTCCTGCGCGACTGTCGTTTGAGGAGGCGGCTGCGCTACCCGTCGTTTTCATGACCGCGTGGCACGCCTTACAGAAAGTCGCACGGATTCGAAAAGGTGAAACTATCCTCGTACATGCGGGGGCGGGTGGCGTCGGCATGGCAGCCGTCCAGATCGCGCACCATCTTGGGGCGCAGGTCATCGCAAGCGCCGGCAACCCAGCCAAACGTGCACTGCTGGAGACGCTTGGAGTCAAGCATGTAGTCGATTCGCGCCGCGCTGATTTTACGGACGCCGTAATGGATTTGACCGGCAGGCGCGGCGTGGACGTCGTGCTGAATGCTCTCGCCGCCGAAGCCATTCCAATGGGACTTGCCTGTCTCGCGGAATTTGGCCGCTTCATCGAAATCGGCAAACGCGATATCTATCAGAACGCTCGAATCCCACTCTGGCCGCTGCGCCGGAATGCGTCGTTTCATGTCGTCGCCATGGATGCGGTCTTTTCCGGAGACCAGGCGCTGACCCAACGAATGCTGGAGGAAATATCCAAGCTCGTGGAAATCGGCGAACTTTCTCCGCTTCCGTTCCGTTCGTTTCCTGCGTGCCGCGTTGACTCGGCATTTCGATTGATGGCGCAGGGCAAACATATCGGCAAAGTCGTCGTCGCATGCTCCAGTGCGTTCCTTCCCCGGCGCGGAGAGCCGCTCAGACCGGCATTTGCGATCAGTCCGGAGGGCTGCTATTTGATCACCGGAGCGTTTGGCGGCTTCGGAAAAGTGCTGGCGCAATGGCTGGTTGACGGCGGCGCCCGTCATCTCGTGCTCACCAGCCGGAACGGAGCAGCGTCATCCGATGCAGAGGAGCTTGTACAAAGGCTCCGCGCGCGCGGCATCACTGTGCGCGTCGTGCAGGCGGATATCGGATCAAGTGACGACGTTGAACGCCTCATTGCAGAGATTCGTTCAGCCGGTCGACCGCTGAAAGGTTTATTCCACCTGGCGATGTTGATCGACGACGCACCGCTTGTTTCACTCACTCGCGACCGAATCCGGAACGTGATGGCTCCCAAGGCACATGGTGCATGGTTGCTGCATGAGTCCACGCTCGATTTCGAACTGGACTGCTTCGTGATGTTCTCATCGGTATCGAGCATCTTTGGCAATCCGGCGCAGGGCAGCTACGGAGCCGCGAACGCTTTCCTCGACTCGCTTGCGCACCACCGGCGCGCTCTGGGCCTGCCGGCGCTGACGATAAATTGGGGAGTACTGGGCGGTGAGGGTTATGTGGCCCGCAACAAGCGCGTAGCCGAATTCCTCGCCCGCCAGGGAACGACAGAGCTGTCGCCAAGGGAAGTCATGACACTACTCGACTCATCCCTGACCGCAGGCGTCACCCAGGTGATGGCGATTCGGGTCGATTGGGCTAAATGGCGGCAGTTTTTCCGCGGGATGCAGCAAAATCCCTTAGTCGAAAGGATCTTCGCAGCCGTCGAAGACCAGGAGACGGGCGTCGCGACCGGTGACTTACGTCTCAGGATCGAATCGGCCTCTCCAGAAGAGTTGGAGGGCATCATCGGACAGGCGGTGCGCGACGCCGTAAGTTCGGTGCTGCGCGTGAAGCCGGGCGCTCTGCGCGACGACCAGCCGCTCACCGAGTTAGGACTGGATTCGCTCATGGGGGTCGAGATCGAAAACTCAATTGAAAGTTCCCTCGGCGTGGCGCTGCCGCAGGCCAGCCTGATTCGCGCGCGTACAATTGGTCAGATCATTGCGCTGATCGCGGAGCAGATGGGTGCGAAGAGCTCCCATAGGGCGCTAGCGTCAACAACGCCGCGGACGGCGACAGCGGAAGCGGTTTCCGCCGACGAGGTAAACTTCGAGGCGCTCTCCGACGAAGAAATTGAAGGGCTCCTAGGCGATCAAGCGACACCGGATGAGGCTCGCGATCCGGAGGACGGCGTACGCTAGCCCCAAAAGAAGCGAAGATGTCCGGAGACAAACGCGTCCTTCTCAAGCAGTGGTTGGCGAGCGGAAAGACAAGCCTCCAACCGTTGACATTCCCGCAGCGGGAACTGTGGGAGGCGTCGCCGGTTGGTGTCGCAGACTACGCGAACCATATCTGCTGCCTTATTGAGTTGCGGGGCGTCATTACCCTGCAGGCGTGGGAGGCCGCGCTTCAGCGCGTAGTGGACCGGCAGGAGGTTTTGCGCCTCTCGTTCCTGCCGGGTAAAGATCGGCCGGTACAGATGTTTCGGCAAACGGGCGAAGCCAATATCCGGTTCCGCGAGCTTGCCACTTCGCAGGGAAATGACGATGCGGTCGAAGAGCTTGCAAAAGAGATATTCAACGAGCCGTTCGATCCAGTTCAGGGCCCGCTTTACCGAGCCGAGGTCCTTCGACGGAGGCCCGATCACCATGTGCTCGTCCTCGCGATACATCATGCGATTGCCGATGGCTGGACCCTGGGTGTGTTCGTCCAGGATCTCTGTTTTGCATACGTGCAAGGCTTTTTGAGGCCGCACGAGGCGCTTCCACCCGTGCCTCTCTCCTATTCTGCTTGGGGTGCAGCTGAACGCGCGTTATGGAAGCCGGCGGAATTGGAGCGGCGTGCCGCTTTCTGGAAATCCAATCTTGCCGCAAGCCGGCGGTTCTGGAAATCGCTGGAGGGACCCGAGACCTCCTCGGGTGCGCCCAATCGATCGGTTACGCACATTCCGGCCAATCTGGCCGATGCTGCACAGGAGTTGGCACGCGTCACGGGTGCAACCCTCTTCAGCACGCTGCTAGCCGCATTTCAGGTCGCGGTTTCCCGCTGGACGGGCGAGGAAGATATCCTGGTGGGCACGCCCGTGGCGAACCGAACCAGGCAGGACGTGCGAGATACAATGGGTTACTTCGCCGGTATTGTCCCACTTCGAGGCCATGTCGATGCAGACCGCCCATTTTCCGACAGCCTCACCGCGGTGCATCAGGCAACCATGGATTCGTTCGCAAACGCTATGCCATTTGCTGAACTCGTCACGGCGGTTGGAGACTTGCCGGCACCGGGCCACAATCCCATTTTTGAGGTGCGGTTCGCTTTGCAGAACCATCCGGTTCCGGACGTCGCGCTTCACGGGTTGTCCGCCCGGCTCAGGATGCGCTCGACAGGCACCGCCCGTTTTCATCTGGGATGCGAAATCGCCGTGGCAGAGAATGGCCTGGAGGTCACATGGCTCTTCCGGCCAAAACTATTCCCCCTGGCGGAAATCGAAAATTTGGCGTACATGTTCAGGGTTGTGTTAGCAGAAGCGTGCCGCTCACCGGAACGTCGGATCGCTGCCCTAATGACGTAGACGTGATGAACCCCGGCCCATCGACAGAAAACTTGGTCGAACCGCCTCCGCCTCATTGGGTGAGCCGTGCGGCTTTCCCGATCCTGGCGGCCACATTCTTTCTGAATCAGGCCGCTCTCGCCACCGCCCTCTATTTTGGTTCTGTCTGGTTCGCTGTTCCGCTGATATTGACCGCGAGCCATCTCATGCACGGAATGTTGATTGGCTTTCATGAGGCGTCTCATGGGCTGCTTCGAAAGACACGGCGTTTGAATGAAATAGATGGCGTTATCATCGGAATCTTCAGTCTGATGAGTTTCAGCCTTTACAGAGCGGCGCATCAATTGCATCACGCCTACCTGGCAACGCAGCGGGATGTAGAACTCTGGCCGTTCGTTATTCCTGGAATGCCCCGATGGGCCAGGGTCCTGGCCGCTATTCTCGAACTTACTCTCGGCTTATTTTTCACGCCGTTTCTGTTCGTCCGCACTTTTCTCCGTGCCGATTCGCCCATTCGAAACAAGAAACTGCGTCGCCGAATCTGGGCAGAGTTCGCGCTGGCCGGTGGCGTTTGGATTTGCCTGCTGGCCGCGGTGGCTTGGTGGGGCGCTTGGAAGTACTTTCTCTGCATGTACCTCGCTCCTGCATTTCTGGCCTCAAACATGCAGAGCTGGCGCAAGTACATCGAGCACGTCGGACTCACCGGCTCCACCGTTAATAGCTCTACGCGAAGCATCGTGTCAGAGGGGTTCCTCGGCCGCTTCGTCGCTTTCACGCTGCTTCATGAACCGTACCATGGCGTGCATCACCGGCACGCGGGCCTGCCGCACGCGGAACTACCCCGATTCGCTTCGGAGCTCGAGCCAGCGAATAATGATGAAATGTCCCCGTTTCCAAGCTACCGGCACGCCTTGATGGACCTTCTCCGCAACCTCCCCAACCCTCGCGCCGGAGCTCAGTGGCTAAATACGACGCCACGGTAAGCAGAGGTGTTCAGCCTAGGCCGCAGGCACGATTCGGGCGTAAACGTACGACTAGCCGCGTGCGGCTACACGATCTATTCGGGAGGTGGCTTCGACTTGGTAGTGAATCGATCAACCGAACGAACATTTGAATAATCAACTCGAACTATACGTCGACGCATTGCAACGACAGATTGGATGCACTGAGAGGAATATTGAATGAAGCGGGTAAGATCATGACCAATACATTGCCTGATCCAGTGGCGACATTGGATGGCGCAACGGCGAGCCTCCCGAGATACATATATGAAGCGGTAGGAATCGCGAAAAATTTCGATGACGGTCAGGTGCAGGCTTTGCGCGGCGTAAATTTTAACGTGGCTCAGGGTGAATTCCTGGCCGTTACCGGTCCAAGTGGCTGCGGAAAAACGACGCTGCTACAAATCCTGGGCGCTCTCAACCGGCCTACGAAGGGTACTTTGCTTTATCGCGGAAACTCGATTTCCGATCTGCGGGATCAATCGAGGTATCGTGCTCTGGAGATCGGCTTCATATTCCAGGCGTTTAATCTGCTGCCAACCTTTACCGCGCTCGAGAACGTGCAGATTCCGATGTTTGAAGGCCGGCTTCCCCATTCAGAGCGAAAAGATCGAGCCGTACAGTTGTTAGAATCAGTTGGATTGGGCCATCGCCTCAGCCATTTTCCGGCCAAACTTTCTGGTGGAGAAAGACAGCGCGTTGCCATCGCCCGCAGTTTGGCGAATGACCCCTCCGTCCTGCTCGCCGACGAACCGACCGGGAACCTCGACAGTGAAAACGCATCCCTCATCCTCGAACTAATCATTCGGCTGCACCGGCAACAAGATATGACGCTCGTGCTCGTCACGCACGACATGAGCATCGCCAAGCGGGCATCACGTACGATCGGGATGAAGGACGGCCGTATCGTGTTAGATCGCGAATCAACCATCATCGGGAGCATAATATGACTTTTTTCACGGTTGTGACGCGCGGATTGATACGCCGTCCGGTACGAACTGGACTGACAATCCTGGGTATCTCCATTGGAATTGCGGCTGTAGTGGCGCTGGTGGGTATCTCGAGAGGGTTTAGCAAAAGCTGGGAGACAGGTATGAAGGCGCGTGGCACCGATGTGGTCGTCAGCAACATGGGCAGTTCGCTCATCCCGAAACCATTTGATGTTTCTGTCCGTGACCGGATCGCTCACCTTCCCCACGTCGAAGCAACCTGCGGGATATTAGTCGACTTGATGGGCGTCGAGAACGCCCAAATGATTATGGTGTCGGCACGCGAGTGGGGCGGATTCTCGTGGAATAACCTGAAATTGATCTCCGGGCGGATGCCACGGGACGCCGCGGAGCCGGCCGTTATCCTCGGTCAGATTGCGGCGGATATGCTCAAGAAAAAAGTGGGCGACAAAATCCAGATAGAGACTGAGGAATTATCCGTGGTCGGGATCGTGGACGGAAACGCATGGGTCGAGAACGGCTCCATTATTCTCGCTTTGCCCATCTTCCAGCAAATTACAGGGAATCAGGGCAAGATTAACGTTATCGACATCCACATGACACCCTCCACAAGTGCCAAAGAGGTCGCACGTCTTTGTGAGGAAATTAACCAGGTTGTCCCGGAAGGTCGTGCGGTGGCTGCGGGTGACAATATCACCAAAAGCGAGGCATACCGTATCGTCAAAGCGATGAGCTGGGGCACTTCATTGTTAGCGGTGCTTGTTGGCGTATTCGGCGTAATGAACACAATGTTGATGGCCGTATTCGAGCGCACTCAGGAAATATGCGTCTTGCTTGCGCTCGGTTGGCGACGGGGGCGGATCATTCGCATGGTGTTGTGGGAGTCGGCTCTACTCGGGTTGCTCGGCGGCCTCGCCGGTGTTTTGATTGGGGCTCTGTGCCTAAAGGTATTGGGGACGACACCTGCAATTCGAGGACTCCTGGAGCCGGACCTCAGCGTTAGCCTTCTCGCTGTTTCAGTCGCGATCGCCGTTGCGGTCGGTGTCGTTAGCGGCCTCTACCCCGCCTGGCGTAGTTCTCGGCTAGTCCCGAGTCGGGCCTTGCAAGGCTGAAAATCGACACGGACAATTCATGAATCGATTACGATTCGGTATCTTGCGCGCTGCGACTTTCGCATTTGGCCTCGGGCTGGCGATTTCTTCCACCGGCGCCGACACTGAGCCTCCAGCCACAATATCCGCCAAGGACCTCGCAGCGCGTCTTTTCGCACTGCAGGATGGCAATTCTTATGTGCGTCTGCGTCTTGAGGTGAAACAACCGATCAACACCACGAAGACGACGCTTCAACTTCAAATAAAGCAGCGCCGCACGGGCACAACCACCGATCTTGTTTACCAGGTGCTCTGGCCTAAAGAGCGCAACGGAGAAGGCGTCCTTTTGCACAAGGCAGATGGAAATCCTCCAAGCGGTTCGCTTTACGTTCCCCCTGACAAACCGCGTCCTCTGAACGCCCAGCAAATGAGCGGCGCCTTGTTTGGCAGTGATTTATCTTACGAGGATGTCATCGAGAACTTCTTTGGATGGGCGAATCAGACCATCGTCGGTTCCGAAGTTGTAAACGGTGCGAATTGCCTCATTCTCGAGTCGCGACCTGATAAAGGCGAGGCCTCCAGCTACTCTCGAATTCGCAGTTGGATCGACGCCCGCAGACTGGTACCACTTCGCGTGGAAAAATATATGCCGTCCGGCCAATTGGCGCGCCGAATTGAAACTGTCCGCGTGGTCACAGACGACAAAAGGCGGTTCATCCCTGGCGATCTGACCGTGCGCGGCCCTCAAGAAGATTCTGTAACCAATTTGGATGGATCCCGGATCAGGCACGATGTCACCTATACCGATCGTGAATTCACCCCCGAGGGACTGACAGACGCGTTGGCTCCGCCTTCCGCGCACGAATAACTAACACAGAAGCCCAGGGCTTTAGCCCATAAGCGCTAACTTAAGGAAAATTTTACAACGAAAGGGTGGATCCTGTCCCGGAGGGACCAAATGAAAGTAGCCTGGCACGAAGTGCCTGGAAACAAGATAAAAGTAGACACGTCCCGGAGGGACGGTTGATCTGCCTCGTTAGTCCCAGAGATATTTTTCTTCGAACTTTGCGTCGTGCGCTTTTAGATAAGGCCAAAGGCGTATGACGTGTTTTTGTTTCGCCAAGACCGAGGAAAGGAGAATGACATATTTGCAAGCAACCTGATCAACCGTCCCTACGGGACTGGACGCGCCTTTCTTCTTTCTCCCTGCACTTCGTGCCAGGCTACCTTCGCTTTGATCCCTCCGGGATAAATGCGTAATGGCGCCTTCCCGCTGCTCCAATAAGTTAGTTACCCATATGTTGACACAAAGTGTCACCCAATTCTGACACAAAAGTGTTACCCAAATTGAAAACACACCCTGTTTTTCCCCTTCGGGGGAAGGCCGACCTTTTGCTTACCTTAACGCCTATCGGCAACTGCCGGATATTGAGAGCCGCCACTGCTTTTGGGGTATCGCCACGTCGGTCACGCGGAAGCGTGACCCTACCATGAAGCCACGTCGGTCACGCGGAAGCGTGACCCTACCATGAAGCCACATCGGTCACGCGGCAAAGGGACCCTTTCGAAATGTCCAAACTGCGGAATTTAGGATAAAAGCCTGTCAATCAGGGTGAGTCGTAACGATCGGGTTCTGCCACCCTCCCGGAGGCGTAACCGCCTCAACCTCTTTGGGCCCCCAGGTGTTCGGCTCATATTCGTGTACTGGACATGGTTTTTTCAAAATCTGTTCAACAATCCGCCACGCTTCTTCGACATAGTCCTCGCGCGCGAATAAAGTTGAATCCCCGGCCATTGCATCTCCCAGCAAGCGTTCGTAAGCATCCATATCATTCGCCTGGGGATAGCTGCTTGCGATCATCTCCGTATAATGACTAATATTAGACTTTTCGACGGCCATGATATTCATCCCAAAAGCGAGGGCCATATCCGGGCTGATTCGCAACCGGAAGGTATTCGGACTTAGGCTAAACTGTTCGTACATTGTCGGAGGTTGTCGCATTCGAAGGACAACTTCTGCACATGTTACTGGCAGACATTTGCCAGCTCGAATGTAGAAAGGGACGCCCTTCCAACGCCATGAATCGATATCGAGCCTAAGCGCAGCAAACGTTTCAACCTGGGAATCAGCCGCAACCCCTTTTTCATTCCGGTAACCCTTAAATTGTCCGCGCACGATATTGTTACAATCGATCGCAGGAATCGCTTTCAGAACCTTCCTCTTCTCATCGCGAACAGATTCGCTATCGGTCCTGGGAGGAGGTTCCATCGCGACATTAGCAAGCACCTGAAAAAGGTGATTCTGAATCACATCGCGAATTGCGCCCGCTTCCTCATAAAATGCGCCTCGCCCTTGGACGCCAAAATCTTCTGCCATCGTAATCTGAACGCTTTCGACATGTTGTCGATTCCAGAATGGCTCAAGAAAGGCGTTTGTAAAACGGAAAAATAACATGTTGTTGACAGGTCTCTTTCCGAGGTAATGATCGATGCGGAAGATCGAGTTCTCGTTAAAGGTGCCGAGCAAGATACGATTCAGATTCTTTGCTGAATTAAGATCGCGGCCGAACGGTTTCTCAATGATAACTCGCGCGCCTTCTGCCGCGCCCGATTTGCTCAGTTGTTCCACGACTAATCCGAATACCGTCGGTGGAATCGCCAGGTAATGGGCGGGCCGCTGTGCAGACCCGAGCTCTTTGCGAAGGGATCTAAACGTTGCCGGATCGTTGTAATCTCCATCTACGTAGCGTAACAGATTGCACAGCGTGTCGAACGCCGCGGGATCAACCTCTCCATGCGTTTCGAGACTATCCTTCGCTCGCGCTTTGAAGTTATCGAGATTCCAGCCCGCTTTGGCTACACCGATGACCGGTACGTTCAGGTGGCCTCGTTTGATCATGGCCTGAAGTGCCGGAAATATTTTTTTGTAAGCCAGATCACCGGTGGCACCAAAGAATACGAAAGCATCCGACTGCGCAGGATTCATCATAACTTTTGGCTTTGCTTCTTGTTTTTCATTTTTTTTCCAGATGGCCGCCAAACTCGAAACGCAATGCAGAGAGCAACTTGTCTTGGAAGTCAGCGTCACCGCGCGAACTAAATCGCTCATAGAGCGCCGTCGTTAGCACCGGTACCGGCACACCTTCGTCGATCGCCGCCTTGATCGTCCAACGCCCCTCGCCTGAGTCTGAGACGCGGCCGGAGAATTGCGACAGCGCTGGATCCTTGACCAGAGCATCCGCCGCCAAATCCAGCAACCACGAAGCAATCACACTCCCGCGGCGCCATACCTCCGTGATCGCGCCAAGGTCAAGGTCGTATTGATAGTGAACAGGATCGCGAAGCGGTGTCGTCTCAGCGTCTATCGTCTGCTGCCGCTTGCCGATGTTGGCGTCACGTAGTACACCCAGCCCTTCGGCATAGGCGGCCATGATTCCATATTCGATGCCGTTATGAACCATCTTGACGAAGTGACCGGCTCCGTTGGGCCCGCAGTGCAGATACCCTGACTCGGATGTCCCACCCAATTTGTCGCGTCCCGGTGTGCGAGGTATGTCACCGATCCCGGGGCCAAGCGTCGCAAAGATCGGATCGAGATGTTTTACGATTGCGGGTTCACCGCCAATCATCATGCAATAACCGCGCTCCAGGCCCCAGACACCGCCGCTCGTGCCAACATCCACATAATGAATCTGCTTCGCCGCGAGTTCCTTTGCGCGCCGAATATCGTCGACATAATAGGAATTACCGCCATCAATAAGGACGTCGCCAGGTTCCAATAAGCTTGTCAAATCGGCGATGGTTTTATCCACCACAGCTGCGGGAACCATCAACCAGACCGCTCGCGGCTTCGCGAGCTTGCTGACGAAATCGGCCAGAGAGACGGCTCCAACCGCTTTCTCGAGAACCAGCTCCTCTACCGCCTTTGGCGACATATCAAAGACCACCCCTTCGTGGCCCCCTTTCAAAAGGCGCCTGACCATGTTGGCCCCCATCCTTCCGAGTCCAATCATTCCGAGTTGCATAATAAATCCTTTTGTTTCGGCTTCTCTCAACCTTTCTGTCCGCGATAACGACGGATCAGATTGTTTGTCGAACTGTCGTGTCCGAGTTCGGGTTCAGTTTTGGATTCGAGTTCCGGGATAATGCGCTGGGCGAGAACCTTTCCGAGTTCCACACCCCATTGGTCAAACGAATCGATATTCCAGATGGTGCCCTGCGTAAAGACGCTGTGCTCATAAAGTGCGATTAGCTTGCCCAGAGTGTTTGGCGTGAGTTTCTCGGCCAAAATCGTGTTGGAGGGACGATTCCCCTCAAAGACGCGATGGGGTACCAGCCAATCCGGGGTGCCTTCGGCTTTGACTTGCTCCGGTGTTTTGCCGAAAGCCAACGCCTCTGCCTGCGCGAATACGTTTGCCAATAGGATGTCATGATGGCGACCGAGCGGATTTAGCGTCTGGGCGAACCCAATAAAGTCGCAAGGAATAAGCCGCGTCCCCTGATGAATCAACTGATAGAACGAGTGCTGACCATTAGTACCCGGCTCGCCCCAATAGATCGGCCCGGTCGGGTAGTCAACGGCGCTCCCATTGAGTGTAACGTGCTTGCCATTGCTCTCCATGGTCAACTGCTGCAGGTAAGCCGGAAACCGCTTCAGATACTGCTCATACGGCAATACCGCAACCGTCTCGGCTCGGAAGAAGTCGCTGTACCAAACGGCGAGAAGCCCCATGAGCACCGGCAGGTTGCTTTCGAACGGCGCCGTCCGGAAGTGCTCATCCATTTCATGGAACCCTGAAAGCAGGGCGCGGAAGTTATCTGGTCCAACAGCGAGCATCGTTGATAGGCCGATCGCCGAGTCCATCGAATAGCGTCCACCGACCCAGTCCCAGAACTCAAGCATGTTAGCGGTGTCAATTCCGAACTCCGATACCTTCGCAGCGTTGGTCGACACCGCGACGAAATGTTTCGACACCGCTTTGATATCCCCCCCGAGACCCTTGAGACACCAATCGCGCGCCGTATGTGCATTGGTCATTGTCTCCTGGGTTGTGAAGGTCTTGGAGGAGACGATGAAGAGTGTCTCGGCAGGGTCGAGATCCTCGACTGCTTCTGCGAAGTCTGTTCCATCGACATTCGAAACGAACCGAAACGTCATGCTTCGGTCTGAGTAATGCTTGAGCGCCTCGTAAGCCATCACCGGTCCGAGGTCGGAACCGCCAATACCAATATTGATGACGTTTCGAATCCGCTTGCCAGTATGCCCTGTCCAGGCCCCACTCCGAATTCGGTCGGAAAGATCCGCCATTTTGTCGAGAACGGCGTGCACCGGCGGAATGACGTCCTTCCCATCGACGACGAGCGAAGATCCTTTTGGCGCCCGCAAAGCAACGTGCAAGACCGATCGGTTTTCGGTGATATTGATCTTTTCGCCCCGAAACATCGAATCGATCCGTGAACGCAATCCACATTCCTCAGCAAGTTGCAGGAGCAATTGAATGGTTTCGTCCGTGACGCGGTTCTTCGAGTAGTCGAGGTAAAGACCCACAGCCTCGCTCGTCATGCGCTCGCCTCGTTTGGGATCATCTGCGAAGAGTTTTCTCAGGTGCAATTCCCGGATCTTTTCGTGATGGGATTCGAGCGCCTTCCACGCTCGACACTCTTTGATTGATTGGAGCCCGACGGTCATATTGATCTCCTTTTTCTTTCGGTTATCGAGTATTGGTTTCTGCGGAATTCTTACCGTTCTGCCTTTTCGCTCATGCGGTCCAGGGCACGCTTTTGGATGCGATCTCCGCGATAAGTTAGTTCATGATTTGGCAAACGAAGCGGTCCCTCATCCTGTGGACGCGTGGTCACAGTATCGTGGTCGATCTGGGCCATGGCAACCTGATCTAAACATTTGCTGGCCATTATCAGATCGCAACGATCAAATCCGCCTGAGGTGACGGCTGCGACCAGATTGTTCTTGCTGTGCAGGCAATGCGTGTTAGTAAATGGGTTAGTAATACGCTTTACTCGATTAAGCGTGGCGGTTTTACCCCCCATTCAAAACCAAAACGATCGTCAATCATCCACAAGCTTTTACCCTGGCCAACGGCAGCCGCTCCCTCTGCTATGTCTGACCGCAAACTGTCGCCAACGTTGTCGACTCATCGAGTGATCCCCCGTGAGCCAACCCGGCGCTCCGTATTTCGGGCACTGTTTTACAAGGATTCGGTCTGCGCCTGGATCTTTATTGCCCCGGCCCTTATCGGGTTCACGGTCTTCTACCTGGCGCCGTGCCTTCGCGCAATTTTCATCAGCCTGACTGACTGGAACCTCCTGCGCCCGCCAAAATTGGTCGGCTTCGATAATTATGCGCGGCTATGGACCGACGCGAAGTTCTGGAACGCGATGCGAATCACCCTGCTCTACGTGCTTTACAATATACCGATCCAGACGGTCGTCGGTTTGCTATTGGCAGGGCTGCTCGATCGACTTGGCCGGTCGGTGCTGTTGCGCTCCATCATCCTCGCTCCTTACCTGATTGCAAATGTCATCGCGGCGATCCTCTGGTTCTGGATGCTGGATCCTTTGCTCGGTTTTATCAACGCGCTCCTGCAATCAATGGGTGTTGAAAGGATCTCTTTTTTCAGCGACCAGCAGCTCGCTTTACCGACGATCGCTGCCGTCAACATCTGGCGGCATATGGGATTCGTGGCTCTGCTGTTCTACACCGGTATGCAGGGTATCCCGCGCAGCCTCTACGAAGCGGCTCAAATCGAGGGAGCAGGGCCTTGGAGAAGCTTTTGGAACATTACGCTCCCTTTGCTCCGCCCGACTTTGGTCTTTGTTCTAGTGACGAGCATCATCGGTTCATTTCAGATTTTTGATACAATCGCCGTCACAACCCTCGGCGGGCCGGTGGATTCAACACGAACCATTGTCTGGTACATTTACGAATCGAGTTTTGAGTATTACAAAATGGGTTACGGATCGGCAATGTCGTGCGCCCTCTTTGTCACACTTACCGTCGTAACGATCGTTCAAATGCGGATTTTGCGATCCGGTCAATCGGAACTCGGATGAATTCCACCTCATCTCGGCCGCAACTGAACCTGGCTCGCTGGTTGGGCTACGCCGCGCTGGCATTGTTCGCCATTATCTCGTTGGGCCCAATCTGGATCGCGGTAAAGACGGCGCTGAGCGACAGCAGGACGCTGTTCAGCGGTGCGAGTTCGTTTTTGCCTCTGGATCCGACGCTCTTCAATTTGCAGCGGGTGCTAGGTATCGCGAATCCGGCGGATCCAAGGTTGGCTCAGATGAGCTACGGGAAAATCGACTTTTTCCGTGCCTTGGTAAATAGCGCCATATTCACTATTCTAGCTGTTGGCCCGCAGATCGCTTTCAGCGCGATGGCGGCCTACGCGTTTGCGCGGCTTCGATTTCCAGGTCGCCGGTTGATCTTCTTTCTATTCCTCTGCGCTACGATGATTCCAGGGATTGTCATCTATATCCCGAACTTCATCCTGATCAAAGATCTCGGCTGGCTAAATACCTATCAGGGTATGGCCGCACCGTACGCGCTCATGACTCCTTTCGCGGTCTTCTTTCTGCGGCAAATGTTTCTGTCTACGCCGCGTGAACTTGAAGAATGCGCCCGCATCGACGGGGCATCGTACTTTTCAATTTTCTTCCGAATCGTGCTGCCGTACCATCGATCCGCCCTCGCTACCCTGACGATCATCACGTCGCTGTCGGCCTGGAACGATTTCTTTTGGCCTTTCCTTGTCGGACGTTCGGAATCGGTGCGCGTAATGTCTGTTGCGATTAATGCTTTCCGGCAGCAACAGGCCGGGGGAACTCCAGACTGGAGCGGTCTGATGGCGTGCACCGTCCTTGGTATCGTTCCAATCTTTCTTTTACTCGTACTTTTCGGGCGAAAGGTCGTGGAATCCTTCCAGTATGCCGGCCCCAAATGATTTTAAGAAGTTAACCCCCGAACTATCATGCGAGAACTCATTAAGATCCTGTTAGCCGGCAGCATCTTTGCTGGCGTTCCTGCGTACGCGGTGACCGAGATCAACTACTGGTTGTGGGACAGCAATCAGCTTCCCTCTTACCAGGCATGCGCCGAGGCATTCGAGAAAAAAAATCCCGACATCAAAATCAAGATCACTCAGACCGGGTGGTTCGATTACTGGACCGCTCTAAGCACCGCGTTCGTGTCCGGTACTGCGCCCGATGTGTTCTGGAACCATCTTTCGCGGTATCCGGACTTCGTCGAAAACAATCTTCTCGTCGATCTCACGCCCCTGATTTCGCGGGATAACGTGCCGACGGATATCTATATCGGAGGCTTAGTTAAAGTGTGGGGCCGCGGCGCGAAGCAGTACGGCCTTCCCAAAGACTGGGATACCATCGGAATCGTTTACAACAAGGCGATGCTTGCGAGAGCGGGAATCGATCCAAAGTCTCTCTGGAATTTGGATTGGAACCCGAATGACGGCGGTTCTTTTGGCAAGTTGATCGCAAAACTTTCCATCGACGGGAAAGGCAAAAATGGCCTTGAGCCCGGCTTCGATCGCAAAGATATCATGCAATATGGGTTGCTGCTCAATGGTCAATCGGATGGACTGGGTCACGAGGAGTGGGCCAATTTCGCAGCCTCACTCGGCTGGAATTATTCTGCCGGACCGTGGGCCACCCACTTCAATTACGACGATCCAAAATTGATCGAGACGGTTCGGTGGTTTGCCGATGCGAGCCTGAACAAAGGATTTATTGTGCCGGCAAAGGATGCCCGCCAGGCTGCCGCCAGCGGGCTTTTCGCCGGCCAGAAAGGTGCTCTGGCTCTGACCGGTTCCTGGTTGGTGCATTGGTATACGGAGAACTGCAAGTTTGATATCGGATTTGCACCGCTTCCGAAAGGATCTCTTGGCCGGAAGAGCGTGATCAACGGTTTGGCCGATTCAATCTGGATTGGCAGCAAGCATCAGGAGGAAGCCTGGAAATGGGTGAAATTCCTGGCCTCACCGGAAGCCCAAAATATTGTCGGCGGATTCGGCGTTGTGTTTCCGGCGATCCCCGAAGCGGCGGAGATCTCCGTGAAGCAAATGGCCGCAAAAGGAGCCGACGTTTCCGCATTTGTCGACGAAGCAAAGCAGCCGGACGGAACTTTCTTCCTTCCGATCAGTCAGCACGCAAACGATGTTGTACGAATTTTGCGCGCGAACTTTGACGCAATCTTTCTCGAAGGCGCAGATGTCTCGAACACCCTCAACTCCGCAAACAAAGAAGTGAACGCTTTGTTCGAGTAGTTGCGCCGTGACCTTTCATTACACCCTAAAGTGACCCCCATAGAACACGCTCCAATACAGAAATATGCGATACCTGACCAATATACTGCTTGCCGGCAGCCTCCTCGCCGGCGTTCCCGCATATGCGGTAACCGAAATAAACTACTGGCTGTGGGATCAAAATCAGCCCCCTGCCTACCAGGCGTGCGCTGACGCATTTGAAAAGCAAAACCCGGATATCAAAATCAAAATCACCCAGACAGGGTGGGTCGACTATTGGAATGCATTAAACACCGCATTTGTCTCAGGAACGGCACCGGACGTTATAACCGATCACCTGGCACGGTATCCGGAATTTGTTCAGAACAATTTGTTGGTCGATCTCGCTCCGCTGATCGAGCGCGATAAGGTTCCGACAGATGTTTATTTTGGCGGTTTGGTGAAAGTGTGGGGCAAAGCGGGCAAACAATATGGTCTGCCCAAGGATTGGGACACGATCGCGATTGTCTATAACAAATCAATGTTGGAGAAGGCTGGAATCGATCCCAAGTCGCTTTCGGACTTAACCTGGAATCCGAAGGATGGCGGATCGTTCGGTAAATTGATCGCCCAGCTCAGCATCGACGCGAATGGCAAAAATGGGCTTGATGCTGGATTCGACCCGAAGAACGTCAAGCAGTACGGGTTGATAATTGAGGGGGCGCCAGATGGGTTCGGCCAAGTGCCGTGGAGCCATCTCGCGGTATCGAATGGATTTAAGTTTTACGATGGGCCTTGGGCCACGCACTTTTACTATGATGACCCAAAGCTGGCAGAGACGATCCAGTGGCTTGCCGACGGGGAGCGTAAGAAAGGCTTCATTGTTCCGGCCAAGGATGCGCAGGCGGGAGCAGACCCACTATTTGCGGGCCAGCAAGGTGCACTTGCGTTCCTCGGTTCCTGGGATGTTCACTGGTGCCAGGAGAACTGCAAATTTGACATCGGTTTCGCACCTCTGCCGGTCGGTCCGGTTGGGCGCCGGACAATGTTCAACGGCCTTGCAGATTCAATCTGGGTCGGCAGCAAACACCAGGAAGAAGCCTGGAAATGGGTGAAATTTCTCGCCTCTCCTGAAGCTCAGAAGATCGTCGGCAGCTTTGGTGTCGTATTTCCTGCCGTCCCCGCAGGTACTGAACTCGCCAAGGAAGCGATGACGAAGAAAGGGCTTGATGTGTCGCCTTTCGTCAATGAGGCAAATGATCCGAACGAAACGTTCCTGTATCCCATCACGGATCACGCGAGCGAACTCCTTCGCATCATGCGAGAAGCGTTTGACGCGATCTTGCTGAACGGTGAAGATGCGGCCAAAACGCTCAAAGCCGCAAATGATCAGGTGAACGCACTTTTCCAATAGTGACTCGGCGCATTACCAGCGGCGACATCGCACGAGCGGCGCATGTATCGCAGACGACGGTCTCGTTTGTACTGAATAACACCGAGGGCACAAACATCAGTGCCCAAACGAGGGCTCGGGTGCTAAACGCTGCCCGGGCTCTCGGCTACGTTGCGAATTCGGCCGCCCGCACACTTGGGAGCGGCCGAAGTCGGACGCTGGGGCTGGTGCTTGCTCACGGGGATCTGATGAGTTTCGATGCTTTTGTCCCTCCCCTCATGTTTGCGATTAGCCGCGTCTGTAACAGCTGCGGCTACAAACTGCTGGTTGACGCCGTCGAACCCGGGGCAAAGCGTGATGCGTACTTCGATCTGACCCGGAGCAAAAGCATTGATGCGTTAATCGTGCTTAACTCCAATTCTGAAGACGAAGCTCTTGTGCGGCTGATCGAATCCAAATTTCCTGTAGTTTTATTCGGGTCGATCGGTCATCCGAATGAAAACTCGATCTGTCCCAACACCTGGAAAGCTGCGGAGCACGCCACGCAGCACCTCATAAATTTAGGTCATCGTCGAATCGCGCATATTACCTACGCCCCTGTGCGATACGTCGGTTCTACCGAGCGGCTCAGGGCTTATCAACGAGCGCTCGATCGGGCGATGTTAGAAATTGATGATAGCCTGGTTGTCTACGGTGACTTCAGCATGGAAAGCGGCTATCGTGCGATGCAGGAGATTTTGGGCCAGAGGCAAGCATCCGACCGCGCTGTTCGCCGGGAATGATACAATCGCGGTCGGAGCAATTTCGGCCCTGCATGAAGCGGGGCGAGCGATTCCGGGCGATATTGCGGTGGTGGGATTTGACGATCTTCCAATCGCCGCTTACTCCAACCCGAGACTTACAACAGTAACCACGCAAGCCGCTGTGCAGGGCGAACAAGCGGCGCTGGCGGCGATCGATTTGCTTGAAGGTCGACGGGTCGGCAGGCTGGATTGCCACCTTTCGATGGAACTCATTGTCCGGGACTCGTGCGGAGCCAAAGGAAGAGTGAAGAAATCAGGAGTTGCAGGAGTTCTGTAGCATACGCGTCCCGCGTGTATTCTGCGTTGGCAGGTAGATGATTCGTGCGCACCAGAGAATACACGCGGGACGCGTATGCTGCAGAACTCCTGCAACTCCTGATTTCACTGCACGTGACCCGATTTTTTTGGAGGGACAATGTGGAAACGATCCATTTGGCGATACAAGGTCGATCGCGCCACTCCGAGAGCTTTCGCTGCGGACTCGATACACCAGCCGTTTTCCTCGAGCAAGGCCTCCAAGCGGGCCCTCCGCGTTGTCGCATCCGAGGGCGTATTGGCCGCCGTTCCGCTCCACGCTTCAGGTAAATGCTCTGGAAGAATGACGCCGTCATCACAGAGGCTTAGGGCGTAACGCAGAACGTGGTGCATTTCGCGCAGGTTGCCGGGCCAGGCATGCGATTCCAATGCTTTCTTCGCGTCCCGGCTGAGAGACGCCTCGATGCCTGTCGTACGAATCTCCTCGTCGAGTACCTCCTCAAGCAGTTCTGGCAGATCGCCTCGGTCTCGCACCGCCGGCAAATGCATCACCACCCCAGAAAGACGGTAGTAAAGATCCTCACGGAAGAGACCCGCATGTACCATCCCGAGAATGTCGCAGTGAGTAGCACAGATCACCCGCACATCGACCTTGACCGGTGTGTCAGCTCCCAGGGGTAAAACTTCGCGCTCCGAAAGCACCCGGAGTAAACGACACTGGAGGCTGAGCGGCATGTCGCCAATTTCGTCCAGGAACAAGGTGCCGCCGTGGGCCATGATCACTTTCCCCTGCATCCCTTTGCTTTTGGCTCCGGTAAAGGCTCCCTCGCGATAGCCGAAGAGCTCGCTCTCAATCAGCGACTCGGGAATCGCCGCACAATTAAGTGTCACAAACGGTTTGCCGGCTCTCGGCCCGTCCAGATGAAGCGCGTGCGCAAATCGCTCTTTGCCGCACCCGGTTTCGCCGTGCAAGACTAGCGGAAGATCGACGTGAATCAGCCGGGAAGCGCGCTGAATTACGCGTTTCAGCTCAGGATCGTGTCCAGCGAATTTTTCCAGGTAACGCGCAGTCGACGTGGACCAATCGTGACTTCGTCGAAGGGCAAGGTCCGGTGCCCGGACCTGGAGGTGCCAGAGTCCGCCGTCGGCTGTTCTCACCTGAACGGCTCTTGAGGAACTCCGACCAGTTCCTCCGGCCAATAGTTTTTCCAGAGAGGTATCAAAATCTTTGGCCAAATCCGTTTCACGCGGGCGAGCCCGGAGATGCTCCCGCGCGTCGCGGGTTGAATAGATTACCGTGCCATTTTCGTCAACCGCCAGCATGCAATCCGGTTCAAAGTCGAGGTACTCCGGCGCTCGCGCCAAGCGCAGTAGCCAATAGTTGCGCGCAGATTCGGCGAAGTGTGCGTTCTCGATGAGTTTTGCGGTGTCGATCACCAACTGCAGGACGAGCGCCTGACTCCTCTTATCATCCGGCGAGTACAAAGCGGAAGCGTCAGCGATGGCGAGCAATTCGCCTTGCGGCCCAAAGATCGGAGCCGCGCTGCACGTCAGCCTGGTGTTCGGTGCCCGGAAGTGGTCAGACTTATGGATTGTGATCGGCTCATTATCCTCGATGCATGTGCCAGGGCCATTGGTACCCTCCTCGGATTCGGACCAGCAGGCGCCTAGATAAAGTCCGGCGCGGCGGAGCTCCTCTTTATAGGCCTCGTTGCCAAGGTAATCTACGGTTCTCCCATGGACATCGGTGAACAGCAAAACGTATCCTGCCTCGCGGACTCGCTCATATAGTCGCTCCAGAGCCGGTCGGGCAAACGCCAGAAACTGTTCCAGAGGAGTCCGAACCTCGCGAAGTTCGTAGGATGTGAGGATCCGCGGATTGCTGGTGCGCGAAGGATCGAGTCCATAATTCGCCAGGGAACGTCGCCAGGAGTCAATTACGCGAGACTTCGGACCCGCTGCCATCTCGGCATTCCGGACGAGACGCTCTACCCCCTCGGTATGCGCGAATACTTCACTATTAAGCATTGCAGCGAGTGTAGGGGCTTGTTGCCAACATCTCTGCCCCCAGCGGGTCTCCCGCGGAACGAGGCGTACGCAACCCTCGGGGGGATTAGGAACCAGCCCAATGCACTACACTAATTGCAACTCGCAACCAAACGCAAGGGGGATTTGATTGTTGCAACAGACGTTGCATCAATCGCGAGGAAAACCGCGCCAACACTCGGTGAGCAGGCGACATAACACGCACACAATGCGCTCCGGGGCATGCTGATAAGGAATTGGCACGTCCGATGCTCTCCCGCGACGGCAAGTCCCCCGCTTGCGACAAGCGTTTACCCATGAACCAACCAGCCCGTTCAGTTTAGTCCCGTTCCCGGATTTTTTCGCCGTCGGTAACCACCCTCCGACGGCCACAACCAATGACCAGGAGAAGCCAAATGAAAGCAGCCGTCGTTCACTCGTTCGACAAACCACTCGTAATCGAAGACATCCCGAAACCAACACCAGGACCAGGTGAAATCGTCGTCAGGATCGAGACCAGCGGATTATGCCATACCGATATCCACGCGGCACACGGCGACTGGCCCATCAAACCCAAACTTCCCCTGATTCCGGGCCATGAAGGTGTGGGCATCGTGGAAGAGATCGGGAGCGGCGTGACAGAGGTTAAAGAAGGCGATCGCGTAGGAATTCCCTGGCTGGGCTACGCCTGCGGCCACTGCGAACATTGCGCATCCGGGTGGGAAACGCTGTGCGAGAAACAACTCAATACCGGCTACTTTGTAGATGGCGGCTACGCCGAATACGCCAAAGCAAATGCCAAGTATGTCGGAAAGATTCCGAACGGTGTTGATCCTCTGGATGCAGCACCTCTCACTTGTGCAGGTGTAACGACGTACAAAGCCGTCAAAGTCTCCGGAGCCGGATCCTCGGACCTCGTTGCGGTCTTCGGCATCGGCGGCCTTGGTCACTTGGCTCTGCAATATGCCAGAATCGCCGGCGCCGAAGTGGTTGCCGTGGACCTGGTTGATGAAAAGTTGAAGTTAGCGAAAGAACTCGGCGCAACATACACGGTAAACGCCAAACGATCCGATCCAGTGGAGGAAATTCGAAAACTAGGTGGTGCCGACGCGGCGATTGCCGTAGCCGTTTCTCCCAGGGCGTTTGAGCAGGCCTACAGATCTCTGCGCCGCGGCGGGACGCTCGTCTTTGTCGCCTTGCCTGCCGATAACTACGTGCAATTGCCCATTTTTGAGACCGTCTTGAATGGCATTACGGTCAAGGGTTCAATCGTTGGGAATCGCGTAGATTTGGCCGAGACGTTCGAACTGCATGCCGCCGGGAGAACAAAGGTGGAACGTGAGGTACGGAGACTCGAGGAAGTTAACACTGCTTTCGAGGAGGTTGAGAGCGGGAAGGCGCGGGCCAGGCTCGTATTCGATCTTCGATAAATAACGCCGGCTGCCTACCTGCCTGCGGAATGGGAGCCGAAGCGGTCAGTACACTGGGCGAAGACCGCTTCCGCACCCGGCTAATGCCTTCCATTACTATGCTAATTTGCTCTCTATGCGGTGACTTACCTGCTAATTGCGGCTAAACATTGCAGCACCGCGGCCTGAGTCAGATGCTAAGGCTCTGAATCAACGAAGACATCGGCGTGTACCTGAGTCACTGTAATGATCGGCCAACTCAGATTACCTGCCGGTGTTGAACTGACGACATGATTTTGTAAAAAACTAGCAATTTAACAAACGTGATGAATCCACTGAGCACGACGAAACAAGAGTTCATAGCCCCCCGGGGAGCACTCACGGGGAATCAGGCCGTTCAGCAGGTGAAAGCCGTTCTTAAAGCGATCTACCTAAGCGGCTGGCAGGTGGCTGCCGACGCCAACATGGCTGGCCGAATGGATCCCGACCAGAAATTCCCTTGCGAACTAGCCGACATGCACTATAGGTTGTTGTTCACCCCTCTAGCCGGATTTCACGCGCTGAATTGCGGCACGTTAAATCTGGCTAGGGAATTCAACAAACGCGGAATGCCGGCCTACGCAAAGCTGCAGGAAGCCGAGTTTGCCGGTGAATCCTTTGGATATTCGGCAACTCGCCACCAACGCGAAGTTGGCGCCGGGTACTTCGATGAGGTGAACGTCATTATTTCAGCGGGGAGAGTCGTCAGCGACCGCCTTGCGCGGTTCTACGGAGGTCGAACAGCTTCATCGCCAGGCGATTGCGGAGACGCCAGGCGATCTGGGAAAAGCGGGTTCCAATTCGCAAGAAACTAACAACAACTTAGCATTCCATTATGCCAACAGAAACACTGGAAGAAATTGAAGAACAAATTAAACCGACGATTCGCCAGTTTGTAACTACCCATCGGCGCATGCTGATCGACGGAAATTGGGTCGACGCGAAGTCGGGCGACAATTTCCAAGTCTATAATCCGGCCACCGGCGAAATACTGGCGCATGTCGCCGCCGGCGACCACGCCGACGTAGACCTTGCCGTAAAGGCGGCGCGCCGGGCATTTGAGCAAGGTCCCTGGTCTCGCATGACCCGCGCAGAGCGCGGCAAGCTAATCTGGAAACTGGCGGATCTTATCGAGGAAAATCTCGAGGAGTTCGCGCAGATCGAATCATTGGACAATGGAAAACCTTTGGCTGTCGCTCGGGTCGCCGATATCCCATTGGCCATCGACAACTTCCGGTACATGGCAGGATGGGCAACCAAGATTGAAGGTCAGACAGTCTCACTAAGCAATCTCGGGGACGATTATTTTGCTTACACTCTGCGCGAGCCGGTAGGGGTCGTTGGCCAGATAATTCCGTGGAATTTTCCACTGCTGATGGCTGCCTGGAAACTCGGGCCGGCGCTGGCTGCAGGCTGCACGGTCGTGCTCAAACCCGCCGAACAAACGCCACTTTCAGCTCTCCGGCTAGGTGAACTGATCGAGAAAGCCGGATTTCCACCAGGCGTCGTCAACATCGTCACCGGGTACGGCGAAACGGCCGGGGCCGCTCTGGCCGCTCATCCTGACGTCGATAAGGTGGCGTTCACTGGTTCGACCGAGGTCGGTAAATTGATCGTCCATGCGGCCGCAGGCAATCTCAAAAAGGTTTCGCTCGAATTGGGCGGCAAATCGCCCAATATCGTGTTTGCGGATTCCGACCTTGAGGTGGCAATTCAGGGTGCGGCCAACGCAATCTACTTCAACCACGGCCAGTGCTGTTGCGCCGGGTCACGATTGTATATTGAGAAGAAGATTTTCGATAAAGTCGTCGAAGGCGTAAGCGAGAACGCTAAAAACATCAAAGTTAGGAAAGGTTTTGATCCTCAATGTGACATGGGTCCGCTCGTGTCAAACGAACAGCTTGAACGCGTCTTAGGGTTTATCGAAGCAGGCGAAAAGGAGGGCGCCACCACAATAATTGGCGGACATCGATTGGGCGACCACGGTTATTTCGTTGAGCCGACACTGCTCACAAACGTAAAGTCAGGAATGAAGGTCGTAGACGAGGAAATCTTTGGGCCCGTTGTCTGCGCAATGCCCTTCAAGCAGATTGACGAGGTTGCCGCCGAGATGAATCAGACGAATTACGGACTCGCTGGAGCCGTCTGGACTCAAGATATCAGTAAGGCGCATCGGATGGCCAAGGCAATGAAAGCCGGGACCGTTTGGATCAACTGCTATAACGTCTTTGACGCCGCGCTCCCTTTCGGTGGATATAAACAATCCGGATGGGGTCGCGAGATGGGCCGTGAAGTCTTCGAATGTTATACCGAAGTGAAATCCGTTTGCCTGAAAATGTAAAACAGACGCTTAGCCTGTGGCACGGATCGGGTCGGGTCACGGCGATTGCGCACCGTGACCCTCCCACACCACCGGACATGCCGTTTTCAGCATCCGCCTGGCTCTACTTGATGCGTCTTGATGGATCTTTGGACTTCGCCTGTTCCTAGCCAGCTCGTCGCCTGCACCCGGCCTCTCTGCCAGTTCGTGTTCCTACGGTCGCTTGTCTGCCTTGCGCTTCTTTCGTCTCCAGACCTCACGGTCTGTTTCCCGCACTTCGGCTACGGTTACCTCCACCAGTTCCGATGATATCATTAGTTCAGACCCATGTCGGGCACACTAGGCTCACGCTCCCGCGTGACCTTTGTGGCGTCATGTTAGGGTCATCGCTTCCGCGTGACCTTTGTGGCGTCATGGTAGGGTCACGCTTCCGCGTGACCGGCGTGGCGATACCCCAAAAGCAGACTTGATCAACCGTTGCAAGTCGGTCTTTCGCAACCACGCGCAACTAATTGATAAATAATTTATTTCAGTGTGTTATGGATAAAGTTCCTGCCCACGGCGAATCCGGGCAGGTTTGTACAAAGGGCGTGCGACTGGCACTACCGAGGTCAGTGTTCGAACCGGGGTTTCTGGTGGCAGGGCATTTGGGTATCGCCACACGGTCACGCGGAAGCGTGACCCTACCACGATGACACGCGGTCACGCGGGAGCGGGACCAATTCGCTCCGCAAACCGATGGTTCAGAGCCGCGAAAGCAATTCGGCTTTCTTGGATTTGAACTCGTCGTCGGAAAGGATCCCTTTCTGATGCAGGTCGCCGATGCGCTCCAGCGCCGTCAGAATGTCGTCGTGAGATTGCAGCGAGCCGGCAGAGCCTTCCCGTTTGGGGCTCGCGACAGGCGTGGGCGGAGCCTCTGGAGCCTCATAAGAAGAAGTAGCGGGTTCGCTGATAGCCGAACTCGATCCCAGACTTACCACGGGCAGAGTGTCAACGCCGAACGTCCCGAACTGACTGGTGAACGTTAGGGTGCCGGAGTATCCTCCCTGCTGTTGCTGTACGCCTCCGATCTGGTGGTGGAGGGTATCGTACAATTTAATCTGGCCGTTCTGCAAAATTGCAAGGCGCTGGCGTTGCGGAAAGTAGGCGTAGCGCGCTTCGTTTTGCCCGCCGCTGGAGCTTGGACTGCCAAGTTCTGCGGGCCACCAGGCATTGCCTGGAGCGATAAAGCCGCCGACAACACTCCGCGCAGGAAGCGGAACGAACATTTGTTGGGAACTGAGCAGTGATGAAAGATCCGAGCACAATCCGCTCACAGTCGCTTTCAAGCCATAGTTGAACATGTCACCCACCATGGTCATTCCGCCGCTCATCCACTGGCCGTTCCCACCCAATTCAGGATGGTTAAACTGAGCCAATGTGCCGCCTCCCGTTGCCACCGCATAGAGCAGTGTCCTCACAGCATCGACACTGACGCCATAGCGTTGCGCCAATTCTTTAATCGCCTGCTCTCCCACCGGCGTGAGTTGCCTTGGTAACACCATATTTAATGCCTTAGTCAGCTCCCATTCTAGTTGACTCAACGAATTGCTCAGTCGCGCTATCGATCTGACGTCCCTGGCGACCCTTTGCGCTATGGATGTAGAGACTCTGGCGATCAACTTTACCCTGCAGGCCCAGAGGCAACGAAATCTCATATTTCACCGGCTGCTGGTGATCAGAAATTTGCAGGTTAGGATTATAAACGCTGTTGAATTTCCACAGCATCTTTACAAAATTCGTCTGGCCGTGGAGTAATCTATCAGCGGCGAGGCCAGCCGCTTCTCTAAGAGCTGAAAAACCAAGGTGTTTGATGCTGAGGACACGCTGCGTTTCCACGAGTTCACGATAGAATTCTTCCAACGGCAATTCAGTCGGCAGCACCGCATGTTGAATGTCGAACAGCCGGTAATCGCGTGTTGTCAATTTTCGTGATTCCGTCCGCCAGCTCTCCGTGCCGGGGTACGGCGTGTTTACGCTGATGTTCACGATTTCAGGAATCTCCATGCACCATTCCCGGATTACTTTGAAACGATCTGGAGTCCAGGAAGGATCGGCAATGATATTGATCGCCACTGAGACATCAAGGGAGCGCGCGAACTCCAGAGCTTCGAAATTCTGCGAGAGTGTCACCCGCTTTCGAAATCGCTTCAGTCCTTCTTCATCAATTGCTTCGATACCGAGAAACATGTATTCGAGCCCCAACTCCCGCCAGAACTTGAAGACCTCTTTGTTTCGCAAAAGTATATCGCCTCGGGTCTCAAGATAATATTTTTTTCGGATACCCTTTTTCGCGATCAACTCGCCGATTCGCATGCCGTGATCTGCCTGGATAAAGGCCACATCATCGAGCAGAAATATTCCCGGTTCGCGGATGCGTTCGATTTCTTCAACAATAACCTCCGGGGATTTGGTTCGATAGCTGCGTCCGTAGAAAGTCCACGCACTGCAAAATACGCAATCCCAAGGGCAACCTCGGCTGAATTCGATCGAGGCACATGGATCCAGAACGCCGATAAAATAACGCCTGCGATTCCGCACCAGATCTCTGGCCGGCATTAAATCGTCCAGGCTATGGACAAACAATGGTCTGGGTCCTTCTCCCGCGAGCGTATACACGCCGGGTACGAGATGGACCGACTTTCTGTCGTGCCGCGCCGCATCGAGCAGTGGACCGATCGAGGGCTCACCTTCTCCCTTCAGCACACAATCGATCGAACCTCTACTGTGTTCGAGAATCTCCTGGGCAATGAAGGAGGCGCTGTGCCCTCCTACGAAAATAAAGCAATCGCGGAGCTTCTCCTTCGTAGTCGCAGCGAGGTCAAGGATCTCCGGCACGTTTGCGAGATAGTTACAAGAGAATGCGATCGCGTCCGGTTTCCACCGGTCCACAATTTTGAAGTAGTCCGCCCATTGGTCGGCTTGCAGGTCGATCAGGCGCACCTCATGTCCAGCTTGACGAGCAGCGGCGCATACGAGTTCGAGCCCGAGCGGCTCTAATCGAAGATAAATTTTTGAGTACATCAAGCAACCAGGATGAACAGCAAGAAATTTCATAACCTTTCTGCGGACCAAAAACACGATAGCTGTAACACGCAAAAATCAAAAGGTCTATTGACGATATCCGGAAGACGCCCATTCAGGGCGGGTCTGGCGGTGGCCGCACCACCCAGGGCTAAAGCCCCGTAAGCGCTAACTTAAGGAAAATTTTACAACTAAAGAGTGTATCCTGTCCCGGAGATATTTTTCTTCGAACTTTACGTCGTGCGCTTTTAGAAACGCCAGATACTCCTCTTGAAAAGTTCGAGTCCGATGATGTTCGACCTGATGGTGGATGTGACCGATCGTTTCTGGCAACTGAGAAACGCTCACACTGAATGCTGATCAACCGTCCCTACGGGACTGGAGGCGCCTTTCTTCTTTTTCCCGGCACTTCGTGCCAGGCTACCTTCGCTTTGATCCCTCCGGGATAAATGCGTAATGGCGCCTTCCCGCTGCCTGCAATAGGTACCCTTCTCGCGATTGCACGACGCCGAAGCGTCATGCAATCTGCGGGCTAAGATCCAGCATTAGCCGATTTTCACTTCAACAGGTGTGGGCTGCGCCTTCTCATCCTTCGGGAGGTGCACCTTAAGCACGCCATCCTTGAATTCGGCGCTCAGCTTGTCGCTCGAGACGCCTTCAGGCAATGTGAAGCTCCGAGTGAACGCCCCATAACTCCGCTCAATCCGATGGTACTTTTTGTGCTTCTCCTCTTTTTCCACTTTGCGCTCCCCTGCTATTGAGAGGACGCCTGCTTCCACAGTCACTTTAATCTCCTCTTTCTTCATGCCGGGCAGCTCTGCTTTGAGGGTATACTCTTTATCATCCTCATCGATATCCACCGGAGGTGACCATTCCGCGATGGTAAACCCTTCTCCTTCATCGGTTTTTAGCAATGGTAACCTTTGACTGAAAAGCGAGGCTAACCTCTTCTGCATTTCCTCAATCTGACTTAGCGAAGGCCATGGCGTATAAGCCCTCAATGGATTCCACTTCTGTATCTCACTCATACTCACTGCTTTTCCGCGGGCTATTTTCGGTTCACATCTTCTGACGCCAACGTTGATTTCCCGCGTGTCTCAAAATTGGTGCGCCGAGACAATGCCAAGCCGCTGCGAGCTTTTTGATTCGCCTTCAGCAGTTTCATTCTCCTCATTTAATATTAAAAGACGCCGCCATGCTGGCCAAACCGATCTTGTCCAACCCTTATGCATTTTTGTTTGGCTGCTTTTGCTCAGGGCTTGGTTTTGGGCCGCTGATTCTCCGCCGCGCTTTTTGCTTTGTACCTCGCGATAATGCGCCAAAGGAAAATCACGAGCAGCGAGCCGAGGAAGGCGGCGATGAGGTCCTCGAATGTGACCTTCAGATCCCCGAGCCCGAAGTCGATTCTGAACAACTTGAACAACTCGCCGCCGATCGCCGCGCCGATAATGCCCACGATGAGGTTCGTCCAGCGGCCCAAACCCTCCTTTTTGAAGGTGACAGCGCGTCCAGCCAGCGTCCCTGCGAAGCCGCCGACGATGATCCACACGATGATTTGCCCCACGTTCATAGATTGAATGCTGCAGTTATGGAGATGCCATCAGCTAGCCGCAAGTGTATTGTGCACCGTAGCATACGCGACCCGCGTGTATTCCTTTCTTTCGTTGTACGTAGTCGTTGACGTCGAACATAGAATACACGCGCGACGCGTATGCTACAGCGCCACGAAGATCGCTACGTTATGATCGCGGCGGTCGTCCACCAAGGGGATTGTTTTCTCCAACAACGCTTCTCCATCGAGGAATATTTGACCAGGCGAACCATCCACTCTGGAGATGGTAATGTAATAAGGCGTTTGCCGATAGCGGTAACGAATATTGCAGGTCGTCCAGGCGTTCGGGAGATGAGGGAGCAATCGCAATCGATTCCCTTCCAAATTTAGACCTAACAATGTTTCGGTCAGCAGTCGATACATCCAGCCGGCTGACCCGGTATACCAGGTCCAGCCGCCCCGCCCGGTATGGGGTGCAACCGCGTAGACGTCTGCGGCGATGACATAAGGTTCCACCTTGTAGATGGCAATATTGGTTGCAGTGGCCCCATGATGGATGGGATTCAGGAGAGTCGCCAATTCCCACGCCTTTTCGCTGTTCCCCATGAGCGCAAAGGCCATCGTGGTCCATACCGCTGCATGAGTGTATTGGCCCCCATTCTCCCGGACACCCGGGACGTATCCCTTGATGTAGCCGGGATCTAACGCGGAGCGATCAAAAGGTGGATCCAACAATTGAATCAGCCCTGCCTCAGACCGTACCAGGCGCTCAGCCACGGCCTGCATCGCCTGCGACGTACGCTTCGGATCCCCGGCGCCGCTGAGGACCGACCAGCTTTGCGAAATTGAATCGATCTGACATTCCGAATTGTTCCGAGAACCGAGCGGTTCTCCATTGTCGAAGTAGGCACGGCGATACCATCGGCCGTCCCAGGCATGCTGTTCGATATTCGATTGCAGTTGTTGCGCTTGACCCATGCAACGGTCCGCGAAGGTGACGTCGTGGTTCTCGCGCGCCAATTCGGCAAACCGCCTAAGCACATCATAAAGAAAGAAGGCAAGCCAGACGCTCTCACCCCGGCCCTCCTTTCCGACCAGATTCATTCCGTCATTCCAGTCACCGCCCCCCATCAGCGGCAGGCCATGTTTGCCGAACGTCAACCCGTGTTCGATGGCGCGAACGCAATGTTCATACAGCGTACCCGTCTCTTCGGAGGGCTTCGGCAAATCATACCACGATTCCTCCTCCAGCGTGAGGGTCCGGCCTTCCAAAAATGAAATTTTCTCGTTGAGTACGCTGGAGTCCCCGGAACACGAGACATAGCGGCAGGTGACGTAAGGCAGCCACAAATAGTCATCGGATACATGGGTTCGCACTCCACGGCCCGATGGTGGATGCCACCAATGCTGTACATCCCCTTCTTGGAATTGACGCGACGCTGCGCGCAGCAGATGCTCGCGCAGCAAGGCCGGTTCGGCATGAACCAGCGCCATTGAGTCTTGCAATTGGTCGCGAAATCCGAATGCTCCCCCGGATTGGTAAAAACCCGTGCGACCCCACAGACGGCAGCTCAGAATTTGATATAGCAACCAACCATTCGTCATCAAGTTCACCGATGGATCGGGCGTTTCAACGTGCACGGCGCTGAGCGTTAGTTTCCAATACTCCTGCACGGCTTCGAGCGCGCCCCGGGCAGCGCGGGAGCCTTGAAACCGGCGAATCAAGTTTTGCGCCTCCCCCAAATCGCGGCCCGCCCCCAGCCGAAAACCGATCTCTTGTTCCTTTCCCGCCGGCAAATCAAAAACAGCTTGCACAGCGCCGCAAGGATCCAGTCCGGCACCGACTCTTCCGGAAAGGCACGCCCGCTTCAGGGCGGCCGGATCTGAAAGAGTTCCGTTGCGGCCTAGAAATTCGCGCCGATCTCCCGTTACAGTGCGTGCCCGATCGTCCACATCGAGGAATGCGATCCGTTCGGAAAAATCGCCGTTGTAAAAATTGCGCGCCAGCAACGCGCCGGTCTCGCGGTCCAATTCTGTTTGCACATGAAGCATGTTCCTTTCGCGCGAATCTCCAAGCACCCACTCGCAGTAGTCGGTGACAGATATCCGGCGTGGACGGTCCGAGACATTTCGCAATTTCAAGACCACAATTTTGACCGGCGCATCGACTGCCACATAAACTGTTAGTTCGGAAATGATGCCCTCTTCGCCATGTTCGAACATGGAGTATCCAAATCCATGCCGAATGACATAGGGCGCAGCGCCCCGTGCCGGCAATGGGGTCGGTGACCAGAAGTGTCCGGTTTCTTCATCTCGGATATATATGAATTCCCCGGCCGAATCCGTGACCGGATCGTTGTTCCAGGGCGTAAGACGAAACTCGTGGGAATTTTCCGCCCAGGTGTAGGCGCTGCCGCTCTCTGAAATGAGCGTTCCGAATAACGGATTCGCCAACACATTGACCCAGGGGGCCGGAGTGACCTGGTCCGCCTGCAACGTAATCACATATTCGCCTCCGTCTGGAGTAAAGCCGCCGAGACCATTGTAAAAAACCAGCTCCCGCGGAGGGAGCGACTGGAAAGCGTCTGGCGAGAAGGATCGGCCGGGCCTCAGCGCGGGAACGGGTGGATCCGTCTGATCGACGAGATCCAGGTGTTCGGCGAACATCCCGCTTTCATCAGTGAGCACAATGCGGGCCACGGACTGCAGCAGAACACGGTCTTGATCCGAGATCTGTTCGAGGCGTCGGACGAATATTCCGGCCCGCTTGTCTATCATTTCTGCTGCGGGCCCTGACGCGATCAAATCGATGATTTGGTCATGGAGGGTTTGACTAGAGGTCGAGACCTGTTCTGTCAAAACGACCAGATCCACGGTCAAGCCTTTCAAACGCCAATAGGTGTGGGCCTGGACAAGTTGCTTCACCAGGTCGACTTTCGCCGGGTCACGAATTGTGAGCAGGACGATCGGGATATCTCCCGAAATGCCATAGCGCCAGAGGCCGCTTTGGCCGCGGCGGTTTTGAACCAATATATCGGCAGGAGCGCGCCGAACTGGATCGACATAAATCAAAGCGCCGGCCAGTCCGTCATAGAGTTCGGCTTCTGTGGCTTCAATCTGCCCCAAGGCCACCTGATTCCGAGGGAGGTCAAAAGTCCTGTCTACCGTGACTGGGTCACGATATTTATCGACAAGCGCAAGCGCGAAGTCACGGCTCTCCGTCACACCAAGCACGAAATCAATTCGCACGCTCTCTTCCGGGGGAATACCGAACGTGCGCCGGAGCGATACAATCGGGTCGAGCACGGATCCGGTCGTGTTGGAAAGCGCAGACCGATTCACCATTGCCGCCGGGCTCGCTGGAGTGCGGCCCCGCCCAACAAACCGGACCCGATCCGTTTCGAAGGAGATTGCATCCTCTGCCCCCTTTTCTCCCACCATCAAATGCAACAGCCACGGTGCCGGTTCCCCTTCGGATCGCGGACGCCGGTTGCAAAGAACGGCCGAGCCTGCCTTTCGGAATTCCGTCTGCACGAAAAGATTGCTAAAGACCGGATGCGCCGCGTCCGCTCCGGGAGCCGCGAGGACTACTTCCGCATAGCTCGTTAGTTCAATCGAGCGTTGCGCGTGAGAATGATTCGTGAGGGTCACACGCCGGACCTCCACGTCGTCTTCCGGCGAAACGCAGATCTGCGTCTGGGCTTCAAGACCACCATGCTGTTGGCGAAAGCCGGCGCCCGCATGTGTAAAAACCACTTCGTAGCGCTCAATGGGATGCAAGGTCGGTTGATAACTTGTGGACCAGAATTCTCCTGTGGCCGGATCGCGCAGATAAATGAAGGATCCCCAACGATCGCTTGTGCTATCCTCGCGCCATCGGGTAACCGCTAGTTCCCGCCATCGGCTGTAACCGCCCCCAGCGTTGGTGATGACCAGTTGATAACGGCCGTTGGACAAAACGTTGACCTGTGGCGCGCGTAAGGCAGGGCTGTCGAAGATTCGCATCCTATTGCAGATCTTATCCTGAGCATTCTCAATTGACCACAAGAACCGGGGAGAGGTCTTCGGCTGGGCGCACTCGCTGAATCGAGGCGTGCGCGAGGCGCCCTGGTTTTACGTGGCTTATGTTTTGATGTTAATGTCTGCAGGTGTCGTGTCGCTGATTGCGTCGATCGACGTCCAGAACCTGATCACCATTTTCGTCCAAGTCGTGGCTGTAACATTATTGCCGGCGGCATTGACCTTTCTGATTCTGTTACTGAATGACAAACAGCTCATGGGCGTCCACGTTAACACGCGCTCCCAGAATATTGCTAATTGGAGTATCACAATATTCGTCATTATTATCTCAACCGCGTACGGCATCTCCGTGCTGTTCCCGGAATGGTTTGGCTCCTCACAGTGACCTTAATTTAATATGGAAACGCCGCGACCATTTCCGGCACGTAATACCGGATCTCCCGCGCCCTCCCAAGAAGATTACAAGCTGCTTTATTTCACGCGTCTGCTTAAGCGGCGGATTTGTAGCAGAAAATTCGACCAGAAAATCGGGAGACTCACCGACCTGGTATTTCAACTAATGGAACCTTTTCCCGTTGCAGTAGGTCTTTATGTTGAACACAGCATGGGCCGGCCGAATGAATTCATTCCCTGGGATAAAGTTCTCAAAATCGATGACGACGCCATCTTCATTTCGCCTTCTGAAACTGGACAACCCTATCCGCCATTCGTAGATCAAAAAGGCTGGATACTTGTCGGCGAACATTTCATCGGGCGGACGATCCTGGATTTGGACGGCCGCAAAACAGAAGTCGCCAACGACGTTCAGCTGCTCTATTCCAACAATCGGATGATCATCATTCACGTCGATACTTCTTTTAACGGGTTTCTCCGCAGATGGGGGATGGAGCGATTTAAGTGGGCCGACGACGAACTCATCTCATGGCGATACGTCCAACCGCTCTCCCTCGAGGATGCCGATACGAGCGACGCACTCTCTCTTTCGATCACGCGGCGGCAGATCAAAGAAATGCCTAAGGAAGATCTTGCTGACGCCATCGAAACTCTTCCCGGCAATGTGAAGCATGCGGTCTTCTCAGCGCTCGATTCGGAACAAGCCGCCGAGGTGCTCCTCGAAGCGGAACCTCGTGCACAGAGGCAATTGATCGCTAACGTGCGACGCGAACGGGCTCGGACGATTCTATCGGAAATGTCGGTGCCGCAGCTTGCTGATCTTTTTTCAGTCCTGCCTCACGATCAAATGAGCAGTTTGATGGATCTTCTTCCGAAGGATCAAGCCGAGCGGATCAAGGCCATTGTGACAGAACTGGAATCAAGTGCAGAAGCACTGATGTCGTCCGAATTCATCACCGCAACTAAAACGATTTCTGCGCGGGATTTTTTGAATGGTCTCCGCGGTTCGCAGCATGAACCCCACAGCATTTCGTACGTCTATATTCTCGACAATGAAAAAACACTGATCGGCGCCGCGGACCTGCGCGAGATTATTCTCGCACAAGACACAACTTTGCTAGGGGAACTGATGACTTCCCCCGTTGTCTCTGCCCGGAGCGATGACCTGCGCGAGGATCTGGTCGAACTATTCGCCAGGTATCAGTTTCATATGATCCCGGTTTTGGATCAGCACGATCGCTTGATCGGAGTCGTTCACAGTCGTGATATTATGAAGGGCCTGGTCACCCGTGCTAAAGGCTGAAATTGCGATATGGCACGCATCAAGCTAACTCCGACCGCGAAATTGGCCCTTTGGGCGTTGCGTGTTTATCTGCTCGTACTTATCACGCTGATCGCAATAAAATTCGTAAGAGTTTTTTCTTCTACCACCGATAGACAATCGACGCCGCCGGCTCATTCCGCCAATCAATGAAAGGAACCGGCTTCCCAAGGTGTGTGTAGCCCAGACCAAGACTCTTAGCAGGAGGAATTAAAGAGTAGAATCGGTGACTGTAATCAATGGCACGAAGATAAGTCCTAATTGAGACAAACATGCGATAGCCGTCGAAATGACATCCTCAACCGAGTCGCAAAAAAGGTTTGTTACGCCCCTCTCTTCTCAAACCCCCTTCAGGTTTTATTGTCTAAAACATTTCTTCCCAGGGTTAAAACCCTGGGCCTGGAATTTGGACATTTTAAGTAGGTCGTAGCGGTGTGCCACGATGGTAGGGTCACGCTCCTGCGTGACCGTGTGCCGACACCCCAAAAGCCTGCCACCAGAACCCCGGTTTGAACACTGATCTCGGTAGAGCCAGTTGCACGCCCTTTGTACAAGACCTGCCCGGACTCTCTGTGGGAAGGAGCTGTATTCAGAACACACCGAAATTATGAAATTACCAATAAATTATTTTCAATCGAGTCGACCGGATGGTTCCGAAAGATCGACTGGCAACGTTGATCAAGTCTGCTTTTGGGGTATCGCCATGCCGGTCACGCGGAAGCGTGACCCTACCATGAAGCCACACCGGTCACGCGGCAGCGTGACCCTGCAGTTTTCGAGAGCTTCGTCCCGGAGGGACGAACGACCGTAGCCCGGCGATTTATCGCCGGGTTTGCCTGCGAAGCAGGCTTCTCCCAGGGTTAAAACCCTGGGCGCACCCCTATTGCCGCTTCGCGGCAGTCTTTGTCAGATAAAGACAGGCTCAAGTAAACTTCGAACCTTTGTCGCTAATTCCTGTAGTATTTCGGCTGCGCTCTCATGCACAAACGTAATCTCGCTCAAATCGTCAACCGTCGTACCTGACCTCATGGAAAAGGTCGCAGCGTTTACTATTTCAGCGGCGTGACGTCCGATGGCATGAACGCCGAGGATCATCCTTGATTGCGTATCAACCAGGATTTTCACCATTATGGGGACTGGATCAATTACGCTTTTTTCGTCTTCGGTAACACATTTGAACGTCCCAATATGAGCAGTTACCGAAAGCCCTGCGCGAACGGCCTCCTCCTCGGTCCAACCAACCGAGGCGACCGGTGGATCGGTATGCGCGCAACGTGGTACCGATCTTTTGGAAAACTGCGTTTTCTTTCCCAGGATCGCCCCGACAGCGACGCGAGCTTGTGCAACCGCCACACTGTCCATCAAGCCAAAGCCGTTGACATCACCAACGCCAAATATGTTTGGCACGGACGTCCGCATTCGTTCATCGACCAGAATGAATGGGTCGGTTATCACCTTCACCCGATCTAGCCCAAGTCCTTCCACATTCGGTTTCCGACCCGAGGCGACTAACACCAAATCACCCGAGACCCTTACGCCGCCCTCAACCGGAAAAGAGGGTTCTTCCGATGTGCCGCCGGGATGTTGTAGGTCAGCCTCCTGACCTAAGTGCAATCCAACGCCCGAGGAGTGCAAAGCGCGCGCAATCTGCCCGCCGATGAATACATCCCAATCTGGTAACAAGTTCTGTTTTTCAATTACATCGACCGCACAGCCCAGCGACCGAAATATTGAAGCGATCTCACAACCGATATAACCTCCGCCAACGATCAAAAACCGTTTCGGCAAGTACGCCAACCGTAGAAGTTGATCGATATTTACGAATCGAGATCCCAAAGCGTGGCCATCAAAAGCTGGTCTCGAGCCAGTTGCGATAATGATGTTGTCGGCAAGAATGGTCTCCGGTTCGCCCTGGATGCCTTCGACCCGTACTCTGTTCCGATCGATCAACGATCCACGGCCGAACCGAACCGCTATACCCATCCTATTTAGTGTATCCGTAAATTCCCGCTCTAATCTCGCGCTCACTTGTTGCTGGATGTGCGCCCAAACCGGCAGGTCCGTCCTGCAAAGGGGCTCTTGAAAATGAACCGCAGGACTTTGTGCGCTCTCGCGGAGTGCCTCAGCATAAGCGCGAAATGCTCTCACCGAATAGTATCCACAATGGAAAGACGTTCCACCCAATACGCTCTTCTCGATTAGAACGACCCGAAGACCGTTCGAGGCTCCAAGAATTGCGGCTTCCTTCCCGCCAGCGCCGGATCCGATCACGGCCAGTTGATAGGATGCAGAACTTCTCATTATCGAATAGATTTTCGCACAAAACTCGTCCAGGTGTCGAATGCGCTTACGGAAATTCTATCTGTGCTTATTCTCATTTTGGCCCGCTGGCTTCTGTCTATTCGTGCAATATCAGAACAGGGCACGGTGCATCTCGGATGATCTCTTCGGCGTCGCAACCAAAGATCAATCGTGTGAAACAGTTGCAAGGATGCGTCGAGATCACGATGAGATCAATCTCTCGCTCTTTTGCGGTGCGAACAATCTCCTCTATAGGCACGCCGTCGCGGAATTCGAACCGGCATTCCGGGCACTCTCTTCGAACGCTTTTGGCGAGCGACTCAAAAGTGTGTTTGACATTCCTCCGTATTTGCGGTGCAGGATCTCCCCCTTGCGGTCCGAGAGCATAGCCCACCACGTAATATGGATCCTGATAGACATGAAGCAGTGTCAGATGCGCTCCTAATTGGTTCGCAAGAGCAATTCCAAACTCAATCGCCCGATCGCTCTCACCCGTTAAGTCCGTCGGTACCATAATTCGTCTTATGTCCGTTCGGAACCTTTCCTCCCCATCGCATTGCCACGACTGTAATCTATTACTAATTCCACCCTCTATATCTACGATGTTGTCCACTCAATCACCTCTGTTTCTTTGGACCACTCTAATGTTCGAGCCTTGAAGCCGGCCCAGAAATGGGTGGGGTCGACTTCTCGGCCGCCGTTTCGGCGGCCGCGGCTGTGAAGCAGAACACTCCTCCGAGCACAGCCGCTGGTAGTGATGCCAATCTTAATAGCGCTATGTTCAGTGACGAGACCGGCGCACCTGTAGACAAACAATAAACTACTGCGTCGATCCACAACGCCGCAATGCCAACTAAAACGCCCCCCACTGCCCATACCCACCAATTCCGAAGCACAGAGCTACCTGGAATGAGAAAATAAGCCGGTAAAAAAGCCAGAAACCACGGAAAAATGAACGGGAGTGCGATAATACAGAGTCCCAGAGCTATTGCTGAAGCAATACAAATTCTCAGGCCGAGCGAATGCAGAACTTCACTATCAACATTCCTCAGTCCGATCGTGCCCAGAATCGTCAGACTGAGCCACAGGGCAATTAACCCGACAATGAGAGAAGTCGTGATTCCAGCAAGCTGATTTGTCAATTTGCTATGAGTATCCGCTTTAGTCTCAGATACTGGATCCGACCGCGGTTCCGGCCGGTGCAGTATATTGAGCCAAGGATTGGAAGCGAACTTCACCATCGGCCAGTGGAAATGAATAGCTTTCATATCTGACCTTAAATATTACGAGGCCGTTCCGCTTTGCTCCACTACGGTTGGCCCTTTCTCCCCCTGTTTTGCACACCGTATAAGCAGCCTCCCCAATCGTCCTCGTCGTCGTCAGCTTGCCCAATGAACCCTTGGCGAAGTTGGGTTCTCGACTTCCTTGGCCGCGGGCCCATGACTTAACACATAGGCTGCCACGATTGCGCCTGACGTAGCAGATCAGTGACCTGCGTATCGCTCGTCTGGCTGAAATCTTGATACCACTCCCCGACCCCGTAGAACTTTTCCGGCGTCATCAGCGCCACGATTTCGTCCACCTCCGGTCGCAGCTCCCTGTAGGCAGAGTCGGCTGCGACCGGAACTGCGATGATCAAGCGGGCCGGATGTTGGGCCTTCAATGCACACACCGCGGCTCGGACAGTTGATCCGGTGGCGATACCATCGTCGATTAGAATCACCGTTTTCCCGCGTACCTCGGGCACGGAATAACTGCCCCGATAGGCCAGTTCACGCCGTTCCAGCTCTCGCGTTTCGTCCGCCGTTACCGCATCGATCTTCTCCGCCGAGATTCTGAGTGCTCCTACAACCTCTTGATTGAGGACACGAACGCCTCCTGTGGCGATGGCGCCCATTGCTAATTCAGGTCTCCCGGGCGTGCCGAGCTTCCGCACAACGAATACATCGAGAGGCACTCGCAGCGCCTTGGCTACCTCAAACGCGACCGGCACGCCACCCCGCGGCAATCCGAGCACGAGCACGCTCGGCTGATTTGCGTAACGCGCCATTTTCTCCGCCAGGAGCCGGCCAGCTTCGATTCGGTTCCGGAAGATGCCATTCATACTTCTGCTTGAGAGAGTCTACCGCCTGGGCTGACCTTCTCACAAGTTTTTCAACTTGTGGCCTCGGCCGGATGATCGTGCAGGCTAGTCAATTGATCTGAATCTCAAATATATCTCGGAAAGCTTGCGTGCCTTCTTTCGTAATCGACACCACACGAGAGCCTGGTTGGCGCATTAACCAGGATCGTTGCCGGAATAGTACGAGCATCGCCGCACCCAGACTTCCTGCCAGATGAAATTTGCGCTCGGTCCAATCGAGGCATCTCCGCACAAGTGGGCGTTTTCGGTTTGCCTTCAATCGATCGAAGTCAATGCCGAGCTTCGCCAGGAACAACTCGCCCGCCCCAGTCAGCCCGAAACTGTTTCTATCCAGAAATCGCCGGGACTGAAGAGCCTCGCACACGCCGACAGCGATTTCCCCTGCGAGGTGATCATAACAGGTTCTCGCAATCCGCATTGGCGGAATGGGAGCATCCGCAGGGAGTTGCGTTGGCCGCACAAAGTTGGACAGCGTGCCCAGGGCTTCGACGGCGGCTGCCACTTCCGGGCCGGTAATTCGATAGTACCGATGGCGACCAAAGCGTGCGACTTTTAATAGTCGTCCTTCGGTAAGCTTGGCGAGATGCATGCTGGCTCCTGGCAGGGAGACTTTTGCTGCCGCAGCGAGCTCGGAGGCGGGCCGGCTCGTTCCATCCAATAGAGTCACCATGATCGCGACGCGAGCCGGGTCAGCAAGCAGCGCCGATAGATGCGCAATCGAGTATTTGCCTTCCATAGTTCAGTGAACAATGAAGTATCCACCATTGTGGCGATCCTGCAACTGCCTGATGTTGTTGCGTGCAAAGAAATGGCGAGAAAACAAGCCAGACGTGTGAAGCCTTACTATCTGTGGAGTCTGACGGCCCCAGATCGTCACCCCTCGTGAAGTCGCTGACGCTCGCCGCGATGAGCCTCGGCTATGGAGTGGTTCAGCTCGACGTCACCATTGTTAATACGGCGTTGAACAGTATCGGCAACTCGATCGGAGGCGATGTTTCAGCATTACAATGGGTAGTCAGTACTTACACCATAGCATTTGCGGCTCTGATTTTGACAGCGGGTGCAATCGGCGACCGAATCGGAGCGAAAAGGATTTTCGTGGTTGGGTTCGCCATCTTTACCGTGGCATCACTCGTATGTGCTCTGGCACCGACCATTGTAGTTCTAATTGCCGCCAGGGCGTTGCAGGGAGTCGGTGCGGCGGTCCTGGTTCCGAACTCGCTAGCCCTCCTCAATCATACCTATCGCGAAGAAAAAGCACGCGGACGAGCTATAGGGATTTGGGCAGCCGGAGCTACTCTTGCGCTCACATTTGGTCCGCTCGCAGGTGGTGGTCTCATTGCGTTCGCCGGCTGGCGGACGATTTTCCTGGTAAACCTCCCGATCGGCCTCATAGGGCTTTGGCTGACCTGGCGCTACGCTGCTGAGACCCCTCGGTCTGCAAATCGCGAACTCGATTTGCCAGGCCAGGCAGCTGCAATCGGCGCCCTCGGTGCTCTCGCGGGATCCGTCATTGGAGGAGGCGCTCTGGGCTGGAACAACCCATGGGTTCTGGCAGGCCTTGCCGCCTTCCTTGTCATTGGGATATTGTTTATAGGTCAAGAACGGCGTTCATGGCAGCCGATGCTCCCGCTGTCACTTTTCAAACACCGGTTGTTCGCTCTCGCCACTCTTGTCGGGTTTCTTGTGAACGTTGCATTTTACGGACTGATTTTCGTTCTCAGCCTCTATTTTCAAAGGTTCAATGGCTTTTCAGCGCTGGCAACCGGTCTCGCCTTTGTTCCCATGATGGGCGCTGTTCTGCCCGCAAATCTCCTGGCAGCCCGGGCAACGGAGAGATTTGGCGCGCCGGTCGTCATCGCCGCGGGCGCAATGACCGCTGCCGTCGGTTGCGCGGCGTTGATTCCGATCGAGCGCGGCACCAACTACTGGATTATGTGCGTCCAACTCGTCGCCGTCGGTGGCGGACTCGGACTGCTGGTTCCGCCGCTCACATCGGCTCTCCTGGGCACAGTGGAAAAAGCAAGATCTGGCGTCGCCTCCGGCGTACTGAACGCCGCCCGGCAAACAGGCAGCGTTCTCGGTGTTGCTCTGTTTGGATCTCTGGTCGCCAAAACGAGCACCTTCATGCCCGGTGTAAGAGAGTCATTGATCATCTCCGCGCTCCTTCTGGGCTGCGCCTCCGTTGTGATCCTGGCTTGCGAGAATGCGCGAGGAAAAGGAAACGGCCACAATTCCCAAGGTTTTATGAAACTTCGGACTCGGAACTCTTTAGTAATGGACAAAGACCGGTAGTCCGGTCAAACGCCAAAACCGGCATATTATAACAGGATAAATCGCAATGTCTGCCATCACCAAATCCGCTGAGCCCTCCGAACTATTTTTTCAACCAGTCAGGAGCAGGAGCCGTTTGGCGCTCCGCGAAGCGCAACCAATTCAGCGGACTTCAATGCATGAACCCGAACGCCGGCTGTGGAAGCTGACCACGCAGGCATTCTCTCCCAGCGTCGCGCGGCTCGAATCATTTCTCCTGCTTCTGCAACTTGTCATAGCTCTTGTTGTAATGAGCAGTTGTTTCATCCAGTCGTCTCGTCTGCTTCATAGTGATGCCATCCAGCATATCGTCACGAGGGCAATATCCGCAGTCGGCTAACCCTGTTGGACAACTAGTGGAGTGACGGTGTGGCGTGGTTTCTGAATGGCCGGCAAAGGCGCGGTGTCTTGAGCAACGCACCAAGAGCCATTACCGCGAGCGATTTCGATCGACGGAAAAGTCGCAGGCTCAGTCCGGCTTGCTTACCTTTGCGTGGTATCCGAGTGATCGCTGATCTGCTTTTTGTCGCCATTAATTTCAAATTGGAAATCGCTCTGTCAGGTCGTGGTTTCGATAGGCTACGATAAGCTGCTTCAGACGCTCGATAGAGTACCGCAATTCGCGACCTCGTTGGCTACCCGCGATGCGCCGAGGCTGCTCCGACTCTCGCACGACCGTACGTTTGGGAACGATATCCGCCCCCATTTCGATAGCGGCTTCTACCGACTGGAACTTGTGGTGAGTGGCGATAAACGTGCGCCGCGGTTCCAGCACCAAAGTAAAACCGTGGTCGCCGTAAGATCGTGAGAAAGCACCGTCGATCGTAACCGCTTTGCCCGATTTTTTAAGGGGCGACTCACCCTTTTCCACTTTTACCGGTACGTGGCCATTGACGATCATCCCTTCCACAGGATCGACCCCAAACTCCGCGAGAATCTTTTCACAGAACCATGCCTCATGAATTAACCGAAAGTAGGGATTGTTGGTTTCGTGGTGTGTGGCTGGATCGGCAATCAGGTCGCGTTCAAAGGTTGTAATGCGATCCTTCCCGAATAAGGGCGATTCAGGTCCGCTCCAAAGATACCAGAAAAGGTCTAAGTCATCCGGTGCAGCCGAGGGCCGATCCACCAGCCGGTAAACCTCGCGCTCGATTGCGTTAAACAGCGCCTTGCCGCGGTATGGTCGGCCGCGCACCGCCATAGGCAAATAGTCACCTCGTTCATCCACAGGCACGCAGCCATGAAAAATTAGATGATCTTCGCGAATAAGGTGCATGTGCCCGCGCGTAGTCATCCAACGTACCTGGTCCGCGAGCTTTTGGCTGGCGAGGAACGAGGTTCGTAACCGCTCAAGACAAACCGCTTCCTCTTCGCTCAAGGCGTACGGGTCGGTCGGATCGAGAGTTGGCAAATGCGCATCCCTGAGAGGATAGATGGCTCCGTCCACCTCGACGGTGCCGGCGGCAAGATCAATGCGGTGCAAAAGCCGCCGGTGCTCTAATCCCCACTCAGGGTGACGGGCGATGGTTTGACCCTCGAGCTTAAACTGCATGATCGCGATCGCCTTCTGCATCAGGTGCATGCTTCTTGCATCCCGCATCTCGGATCCTTTGACCGCAAAGCTCTCGCTAGGATCGTTCTCATACTCCTTACGGGCTAGCATATCCAGGGGTGCGAGAGGGATCCCATACCCCTCCTCCAGCTGCATTAGCCGTTGGTAGCGTAACGAGATTCTCAATACCTGGCAAATCAACGCCTCCTGACCAAGCGCCGCACCTAACCACGCCGCATCATGGTTACCCCAGGTCACCGCGACGTTCGGCTGCTGCATGAGGTACTCGACCACCCGGTCACCGCGCGGACCTCGATCCCAGCAATCCCCGGCGATGATCAGCTCATCGATCGCTAAGTTTCGAATGACGCGCCCCGTTAAATGGATGAGACGTAAGAGAGCTCCCTCCTCCGCCAGAGCATCGACGATGGCCTCAACGTAAGCCCGGTCGCGCCCTGCAGTCGGCGCGTGCAAAATTTCGGTAAATAGTTCCCGGAATTCGGCAGGAAAAATCCGCATAGCATGGTTCAGGCTAATTCGGCTAGCTAACACTCGCACAACCGCAAATAATTCATGGAGCATACGTAACGCGTAATCCTTCTGCTGCTGCGGGGTGCGCAACACGCGCTCCAAGCGGCTCACCACTTCAGCGGGGTAAAAAATCAAGGTCAACAGCTCCTGAAAATGCTTGGGTGTCAGGTGCTCTTGAAAGAGCTTTTCGACCAAGGGGCGTAAACTGCCCGAGGCGTTGTTAATGACATGGCGCAACTTCTGATCTTCGCCGTGAACATCGCTTATTACGTGGATGGTGCCTTGGGGCAAGGTTAGCTCCGCAGAATACCGGGCGATTTCCGCCACAGCCGCGTCTACATTGGGCACTTCACGCGAAAGCGGGTACAAATCCATTAATTGTCGCTCTTGCTGTACCAAGTTAGGGAACTCGACTAATTGCCGCTCTTGCTGTACCAAGCCAGGGGGCTCGACAAACTGTCGCTCTTGCCGTACCAGGTTAGGGGGCTCGATTATGTTCATAGGATAAGCGATGTCATTTTTGGGGGTTTCTTGGCGCGTTACCGCTCATGCCGGCTCCTATATCTCGCCACGATTACTACCGGGCTTTCAGTTCCCTTTTTGACAGGACCGTACGCAATCCGGCATCTGAATACGCACCATGGATTGCCGAGCTTGTACCGCAGCTTGTCACACGCGTTGTTACCGAAACGGGGCAATCCCTCTCTCATCTCCTGATTCATTTAAGGGCTCTTCATCCAAGCGTCTAAAGCAGCATAGGCGTCTCGCCTGTGTCTTCCTCATCCGAGGAGCTTCGTGACGGAGAACCCGTTAGCTCTCCGGTCAATCGATACCCCTGGTGTCCGACACAGGCGAGACGCCTATGCTACTTTGGACGCCGGCTCAGAGCCACAGCGGGTGCACATCAAGCTCGCACGCCACACTGAGACTGGAAATCTATGCTCCTCCCAAATAACCCGGAACTCCGAACCCCGAACTCGGAACCGCGCCTGGCCATTTCCAATCGCTAATGAGTATCTTTCTCAGTTTTAGAGATGTACGAGTCCAGGGTGGCACAGTTTTGCTCACCGGAATAAACTTCGTGCCTTTACTGTCACATGAGCTCGTTATCTGAATCGACTGAGAAGACCGCCCCTTTCGCCGCCGCCCTTGCCCTTCAAGCGGAACATGCGCGAGATTACAAGGAGTTGGCGGAGCAAATCCGGTCAAAGAGCCCGGAAGCGGCATCCGTTTTGTTGACCATGCGCCAACGTCAGGAGGCGCAGTTGCGCCAACTCATGTGCATTTACGGCATCTCTGCGCGTAAGGATCCGGCTATTGCTCGACCCTCACCCCCTCAGGGGGATGAGGGTGCGAAGACTACCAAAGAAGGCCTCTCGGGAGGATCAAACCGGGACCATGTGTTGGAGCGCAAGATGTTCGTCCTTCAGGTCGTGCAACCAGGACTTGCCGGTCTGATGGACGGTTCGGTATCGACGCTTGCGCCAGTTTTTGCCGCAGCGTTTGCGACGCATAATCCTTCGACAGCTTTCCTGGTCGGTATTGCGGCTTCGCTTGGTGCGGGAATCAGCATGGGATTCGCCGAAGCGCTTTCGGACGATGGCGTCATGAGTGGCAGAGGGCGTCCCTGGATTCGGGGCGGGGTTTGCGGCGGCATGACTACTTTGGGCGGGATCGGGCACACGTTGCCATTTTTGCTGTCCAACTTCTGGGTCGCGACTTGGATCGCCGTGACGGTGGTCGCCCTGGAGTTGGCTGCCATCGCTTGGATCCGGAACCGCTATATGGATACGCCTCTTCTTGGCGCCCTTTTCCAGGTGGTATTGGGTGGTTTCCTCGTATTCTTAGTGGGCATATTGATCGGCAGCCTTTGACGTCTGGCCCTGGGGCAGATCCCCTCTTCCACATCCTGCACATTTCGGATTAGACTTCTGGGAGGTGAAACCATGAAGCTAAGTCGATTGCTTTTCAAAATTGCGAAGGATGTTGTCCTCTTCACAGCGCTTCTCGTCGGGTTCATTGCCATCGTCTATTTTGCGTCTCACCTTTTATTAGGCGGCCTGCGCGACACCCTGATCAGCCACCCCGCTCCTGTTGCTAACTATGCTGCTGCTGTTGCTCACTTTGAGAAACTCAGTTCGAGCGAGAAATCGACCGTTAGCCCACTGGCTCGTTCCATCCTGCTCACACACGGAAATCGTGCCGAGAAGGCGATCGTCTTCTTTCACGGCTATAGCAGTTCCCCGGAGCAATTCCGAGAACTTGGCCAACGGTTCTTTCAACTGGGGTACAACGTGCTCATTCCGCTTCTCCCACATCACGGCGTGGCAGATCGCAAACTCGAAAATCTTTCCACATTGCGCGCGGAGGATTTACGTGACTGTGCGGACACTAGCATAGACATCGCAACCGGCCTGGGGGATAAAGTCTATGTTGGCGGGCTGTCAGCCGGGGGGGTCTTGGCCGCGTGGATTGCGGAGAATAGGAAGGAAGTTTCACGCGTCGTTCTCATCGCCCCCGCCCTCGTGCTTGGGAGAGGAGCCGGAAAATTTCTGGACCGCATTGGCGTATTTATGATCGCCTGGCTCCCGGACATTCCGCAGGACTTGTACTCCCCTGACCCGGAAGCCCCTCAATACGCTTACCCCGGGTTTTCTGCCAAGGCGCTCGGGCAACTCTTAAGGCTGAGTCTTGCCACATTTGCGGAGTCGCTTGAAAAGCCGCCGGCTGTACAGGATATCGTTCTCGTTACTACGCGCTCTGATCACATCGTCAGCGATTTCGCGAACTGGCAACTGATCGGGCTCTGGCGTGGCAAAGGGCTCCAGCGATTCGTCGCCATCGATTTTCCGAAAGGGATGCAGATCCCACACGACATGGTTGACCCGGCACACCGTTTGCAAAAGACCAACATCGTCCACCCGATATTAATCAATCTAGTCGACGCTCCCTAGTAGTTACCCGCAAAAATAAGCGGTATTGTCGTTCTCGTCCTCGTCGTCGTTCTCGTTCTCGTTCTTGGAACTGGGTGGTGGCTTCGATCTGCCGGACAGGGGCACAGCTAAAAACCGGAACCTGAACCTGAACGTGAACCGAGATCAACGATCAAAGAGCGAGGTCGAGAACGACGACGAAGGACGAGGACGATTGGGGAAGGAAGGAAGCAAGAAGGCGCCCAGTTTCGCAGCAAAAAGAACCCGATTGTCCCGGAAATATTCTATTCCATTACGTCTTCATTCATTTGGGGACAATTTGGGGACAGGTGCGTTACGTCTTCAATTGATTCTCTTGACACCGAATAACGCGGGGCATCCATTTTGAGTGTCGCTCGGAGACCTTTTACCGAAGTTTATCCTTCTGGCCCGGCGACGCGGTGGTTAGTAGGTCGTTTAGGCGACGAACCATCAGCGACAGGCAAACCAGGCCATCACGCCAATTATGGAGAAAGTTTCATGGCTACAGAAAAAGGTTGCAAAATAGAAACTGAGCCAAAGGAGCCCCCCTCTTTTGGGCACTTGAGCCGCCGGACATTCCTGTCACGGCTCGGAGCTACAGGCGCTGCTGCTGCGGCTGCGACTCCTTTGCTAGGTTTCGCACAAACCCAACTCAAACAGGAGGATCCAGAGACCCCTGTCAGGGTGCCTGGGGCCGTTCCTGTCACTCTGCGGGTGAACGGGCGGGAACATCAGGTGCAAATTGATCCCCGCACAACCTTGTTAGATTGTCTGCGTGAGAACTTGCACCTCACGGGAACAAAGAAGGGGTGCGACCACGGTCAGTGCGGCGCATGCACAGTGCATGTCAACGGTCGCCGAATCAACTCTTGTCTGACCTTTGCGGCGATGCACCAAGGGGAAGAGATCACCACGATCGAAGGCATCGGTCAGCCCGGCAACCTTCACCCGGTTCAGGCTGCATTTGTGGAGCATGATGGTTACCAGTGCGGTTATTGCACCTCGGGACAGATCATGTCTGCGGTGGCCCTGCTCAAGGAGCCTTGTGGTCCCACAGATGCCGATGTGCAGGAGCTGATGAGCGGAAATATCTGTAGATGCGGCGCTTACCGCAACATTATTTCTGCGATTCGAGAAATTCGCCAAGCCAAGCAAATCGGGAGGAACAAATGCATCCATTTGAATTGGTCCAGGCCACCGATATCACCCAAGCCATTCAGGGAGCAGCCAGAAGTTCGACAGCGCAACAGGGAGCGCAAATTCGCTTTGTTGGGGGCGGTACGACCCTGATTGACCTGATGAAGATCGGCGTCGAACAGCCTCAAAAGGTGATCGACATCAATCGGTTGCCGCTGAATCATGTGGAGTCTTTGCCGGATGGAGGTCTCAAGATTGGCGCTGTCGTCCGCAACTCCGACCTCGCTTATCATCCGGCGGTCGTCCGCGACTACCCTGTCCTGTCGCAGGCTCTGTTGTCTGGAGCTTCAGCGCAACTGCGCAATATGGCGACTACCGGTGGAAATCTGCTGCAAAGGACGAGGTGCGTCTATTTCCGTGACACAAATATGCCTTGTAATAAAAGGCAGCCGGGCACGGCCTGCTCCGCCATTGGAGGATTCAATCGAACCCTCGCAATCCTTGGGACAAGCGAACACTGTATCGCGACTAACCCATCGGATATGAACGTAGCACTAACTGCTTTAGAAGCGACCATTCATGTCCAGGGTACAAACGGCGAGCGGAATGTGCCGATTGACGAGTTTTTCTTGCTTCCTGGAGACACCCCGCACCGTGAAACAGTGCTTGAGCCGGGAGAGTTGATCACATTCGTAACGCTGCCACCACCTTCTGTCGGGAACAAGTCGGTCTATCTGAAGCTGCGCGACAGAGCCTCGTATGAGTTTGCCTTGGCGTCAGCGGCGGTTGTCGCCAATGTCCAGCAAGGTAGTATCACTCGCATTCGCATTGCTCTGGGTGGCGTTGGCACCAAGCCTTGGCGATCCCTCGAGGCCGAGACGGCCTTGGACGGAAAGACCGCCAGCGAGGAGCACTTTCATGAGGCAGCAGAAGCAGCTCTTCGTAATGCCCGTTCGCAAAGTGAAAATGGTTTCAAGGTTGAACTGGCAAAGCGTTGCCTGGTTCGCGCGCTCAAGCTCGCGACGCAAACCGCGTGACTTTTCAAAGGAGAGAATATGGCCTCAGCAGAAAACGCACTTCCTTCGATTATTGGAGCAGCAGTACCGCGTATCGACGGCCCTCTCAAGGTCAGCGGAAACGCGATGTATACTTCGGATTTCAACTTCCCGCGGATGGTCTACGCAGTTCCGGTGTGCAGTACAATCGCTAAGGGCAGAATTACACGGCTTGATGCTTCGGATGCCGAGAAGATGCCAGGCGTTGTGGCAATCCTGCATCGCGAGAATATTGGCAAGATATACAGGTCTGCGCGAGATCTGACCTTTAGCGCTTATCTCGATGAAAGACGACCTCCATTCGAAGATGATATCATTTATTACAACGGTCAGTATGTAGCGCTCGCCGTCGCCGAGACATTCGAACAGGCCCAAGCCGCTGCTGCAGCTGTGCAGGTAGCATATGGCGAGGAAAAACCGGACGTTAGCGATAAACTAGAACCGGAAGGGAAATTGAAGGTCGGGAGTACGCGTGGCGACACCGAGGCGGCATTCGCTAATGCTCCCGTGAAGATCGAAGAAACCTATGTAACTCCTGTTGAGACACATAACCCTATCGAACTGCACGCGTCAGTTGCCCTCTGGGATGGTACCAACTTCACTCTCTATGAAACGACACAAGGAGTCGTCAATCATCGGGCTGTGATGGCGCAGGTTCTTGGAGTTCCCAAGGAAAATGTGCAAGTCATCTCGCGTTTTCTTGGATCCGGGTTTGGCGGAAAACTCTTTCCCTGGCCGCATAGCATCTTGGCAGCAACCGCTTCCCGCGAGCTGAATCGTCCTGTGAAGCTCGTAGTAAGCCGGGGCATGATGTTCTCGAACGTTGGCCATCGCCCCCTCACCCAGCAAAAGGTCGGGTTGGCAGCAACTCCTGACGGCAAACTGGTTTCGCTTCAACATGATTATATCAACCACACGTCAATCCTGGACGATTACGAAGAAAATTGCGGCGAAGCGACGCCGTATCTCTACAGCGTTCCCAATTTGCGCGTCGCCTCCGGATTAGCCCGGCGCAATGTGGGTACGCCGACCGCGATGCGCGGTCCTGGCGCGGTTCCGGGTCTGTTTGGAACCGAGTCAGCGATGGACGAGTTGGCGATCAAACTCAACATGGATCCTGTGGAGTTTCGCCTGCTTAATGAACCGCAGAAAGACGAAAGCAATGGGCTTCCTTTTTCGTCTCGCCATTTTCAAGAATGTTTGAGGGTCGGCGCTGATAAATTTGGTTGGTCAAAACGAAACCCTGCAGTGAGTTCGATGCGCGAAGGTGATCTCATATTGGGCTGGGGAATGGCCGCATGTTCGTGGATCGCTGCGCGTTTTCCCTGTGAAGCGAATGTTGAACTCAGGAGCGATGGCACCGTCCGGGTAGCATGCGCCACCCAAGACATTGGTACCGGCACCTACACCATTCTCGCGCAGATCGTAAGCGCAAAGACCGGAGTTCCGCTCGACCGTATCAGTGTCGTTCTCGGAGATACATCGCTTCCTCCAGGACCAATCTCTGGAGGTTCGATGGCCACTGCATCAGTCATTCCTGCGGTGAGCGCAGCGTCGGACCAGGCGATTTCGACCCTCTTGTTCACCACTACACAAGCCGCAAACTCGCCCTTTAGCGGAAAGATGTTCAACGAATTGGCGCTGACGAATGGCAGAATCCACGAGAAAAACAGTCCGCCTGATACTGGCATTCCTTACGAGACCGTCCTAAAAAATGCGAACGTGAGCGAGGCAACGGGTAGCGGGAAATCAGAAGGTACCTTTCTGAATGGATCCGACAAATATTCCACTCATTCGTTTGGCGCTCACTTTGTCGAGGTGACTTGGGACCCTGGAATTGCTCGCCTGCGAGTTAGACGGGTTGTGACCGTGATCGATGGTGGGCGCATCATCAATCAGCGTCCAGCCCGTAATCAGATCGAGGGTGCGATCATGATGGGCGTCGGTATGGCGCTCTTTGAAGAAACACGCTACGATCCTCACACTGGACATCCGATCAATAATAACCTGGCAGATTACTGCATGGCAGTTAATGCCGATTCTCCAGAGATTGATGTAACGTTTTTGGATTATCCTGATCTTGTTTTAAACGAATATGGAGCGCGAGGGGTCGGAGAGATCGGCTTGGCAGGGGTTGCACCTGCAATAACCTCTGCGGTTTATCATGCCTCTGGGGTGCGTATTCGAAGGTTACCTGTGAAGATTGAGGATCTGCTGGCGCCCCGCGCAGCTACTTCATAAGATTACTGCCAGGTTAATAAGGCACGAAAGGCGACACGGGTGTTTTTCCGAAGAAATCGAGAAGATTACGGGCTGCACCTGCCTCCTGGCTAAAGCCTGTTGCGGCGCACATTTCGACGAAAAATACCTCTGGGATTAGGTGCGCCCGATCATACCGTACCCTACGGGACGGCTTCTTTCTAGACACGCTTTCCCAGGCACTGCGTGCCAGGCTACGATCGGTGTGTCCCTACGGGACGCGGCTTGCAGCTTTTTCGCAACACGCGGTTCTGAAGTCCTTCCAGGGCTTGTCTTTAAAATACAACGCTCCCCGCCCACGGCTAAGGCCGTGGGCTCAGGACCATTGACTCTCCGGGGCAAACATCAGGCTAGCGACCGGCTTTCAATTCCTCGGTCGCCAATGGGCGCTGAGCAAGGACCTGTTGGACCAAGAGGCTCAGGAACAGCCCGACATCAGTGACGACCCCGACACTTTCGATCGAACCCCGGTCGGCCAGCTTTGTGACAACAGCCGGGTTGATATCAACGCATACTAGCTTTACGCCGGCCGGAGTCATGTTGCCCACACCGATGCTATGAAGCATCGAACTGAGCATCAAAATCATTTCCGCGCCCGCTATCAGCCGAGCATAATCGCGCTGGGCTTCGATCATGTCAGTAATAACTCCGGGCAACGGACCGTCGTCTCGGATTGAGGCGGACAACGAAAATGGAACTCCCGCACGGACGCACTCGTAGAATATTCCGCTGGTGAGCACCCCCTGTTCGACCGCCGCAGCGATGCTTCCGCAACGTCTAATTGTATTAATGGCGCGAAGATGGTGTCGGTGGCCGCCCCGAACCGGAGTGCCGCGGCTCATATCCACGCCGAGGGAGGTGCCAAGCAACGCCTGCTCGATATCGTGCACAGCCATGCCGTTGCCGCCCAGGACGACTTGGACGAAGCCGGCGCGTATCAACGCGGCTAGATGTTCCGAAGCTCCCGTATGAATGACCACCGGTCCAGCCACGACAACTACCTTGCCGCCGCGTTCGCGGATTCGTTCGAGTTCCCACGCGATCTCACGCACCACGAGTTCGATTTTGCGTTCGCTACTGACTCCGGCGCCCATGAACGCAAATTCTGCGGCAGGCGCGCTACCGATTCCGCGCTCCTCGCGGGATTCGCTCTTGCGCACGGTCTGGATCCCATCAATTCCTACTACCACCCGATCGCCCTGTCGCAGATCGCGAATAAGGCGGACGGTCGCGGTCGGTTTGGCCGGATCGGATTCGTCGATGACGATGCATCCGTCCATCCGCTGGCCGCTGATTCGCACCCATCTTCCGTCCAGTCGTACTTCCGTCGGGTAGATCGTTGTGACGTAAAAATCGTCAGGGGCGACGCCATCCATTGTGACAGTTTCGCGTCGCGCGTCGTTCGTACGTTCCGCGGCGGCGGCAATGCAGCCGAGTTCGATTAGCTGACCAACAAGGTTTTCGAGCGCGTCCGATGCAGGCGCAGAAACGCGAATCTCCGATTTCGAGGTGCTCTGACGTTGTTTACCGAGCTGGAAGTTCAAAATCTGAAAACTGCCCCCATTTTCGACGGTCAGTTCCAGCGCCCGATCGAGCAGACCCGAATCGAGCAGGTGACCTTCCAATCGCAGGACGCGGCTCGCGATCTCGGTGCGCGCTTGCGCACCCGGTTTCGGCAACTCATTGAGGCGCAACGTCAAACAACGGGCTGCGCCCCCGGATTTGATAAACTCGGTTAGAGGCGCTTCGAAGACCTGAAAACCTGCGGCGGAAAGCTGTGTTTTGAGGGTGTCGCTCGCACGGTGGAGAATAAGGGCTTCACCGATATTGACTGCGTTCGCCGCGAAATGAATAGCGTCAGTTTCGTCCAGGATAATCCGTTTTTCCATCGGAATCCGGCGTTCGATCTGGGCGTTGGATCGGGCATCGAAAGCCGGTGGATAGTACATCAAAAACCCTCTTTCGAGCGGGCAGAAACAGGTATCGAGATGGTAAAAGCGTTTATCTACGAGCCGCAGGCTGACGACCTCCACTCTGAGCAACTCGGCAATAAGCGCGTGCGTATCAAGTTCGGTGCGAAAACCGTACCCTGCCCAGAGCAGAGAACTCACGCGATCGAAGATCGCGTCGCCAGCACCTTCGAACGGCAAATCTTTGGGCAGTTCGTGCACGCGGAAGCCGTGTTGCTGGAACCAATCACGAAAATGTGGCTCTTCGGCTTGCCGTTCCCGGTGTAAGAACCGGCTCAGAACGGTCTGATCGCCAAGGACCAGGCCTGCGTTAGCGGTAAACACCATGTCGGGCGATCCCGCGAGTGGTGTGATTAGCTCGACGGATCCTTGACCGGCAAGCAGGACCTGGAGCCGGTGCCACTGTTCAGCAGCCAGGGCCCCATTGGCACGGTCAATATTGCCTTCCATCCAGGGGTTGATGACGTAGTCGACCTGAAAATACTCCGGAGGACACATCAGGTAACGTTCAGGCGATCCCATAAAAAAAGTTCCTTTCAGCTTATCGAAACAAGCAATTTGCGCAATCAGGTGCCCGGACGGTCACATGACCCTGGGGAGTCGCTCTGGCACGCGCCCAGTCCCGAACGCTTTCGTGGCCACAGCAGCGGATTCGGCGCTCGGGGCGAATTATTCACGAATATTCCAGGCTAAAAGTTCTTAGTCAATACCCGAGTGACCGGATATACTCTCGATTGCGCTTTGCTGATTCCTTGGGCTTCCCCATGCCTGGTAGAACATCTTGTTCCACTACGCCCCAGCCGTCGTAGTCGAGTTTCTCGAGCTCTTTCATTAGCGACGGGAAGTCAACATCACCCTTGCCCAGTTCACAGAAAACACCCTGTCTCAAAGCTTGGAAGTAATTCCAACCATTCTCGGCGACCTGCTTGCCCACGCCGGGGTCATAATCCTTGAAGTGAAAATGCCACACCCTCTTGCCGTATGTGCGCAGCCCCTCCTTGGCGTCCCCGCCACCGAAGCGATAGTGACCGCAATCGAATACCAGACCGAGAACCTCAGGGTCGGTCAGCGCCATAAGCTTGGCGATCTCAGCCGGGGTCTCCACGTAACCCGCACAGTGATGATGGAAAGCGGTGCGGAGGCCGGCCTCATTTTTAACCGCTTCGGCAACTTTCGTCGCGCCTTCCGCATAGACCTGCCATTCCGCATCGCTAAGGCCCATTTCAGGAGTGACACGCCCCGCATTATTCGTGCGCTCGGGAACCTTGCCGTTATCGTCGGCAAGCACAATAAAGGGCAGGCAGCCCTCGACCGCAGCCATCAATCGCGCGGTGCGCACGGCGCTTTCGACGCCAGCCTGGTGGGAAGCCGGGTCCTTAAGAAACACCGGAACAAATGCGCCAAGCAGCACGAGATTTCGCCGATGGATTTCCAGGGAAAGTTTTTCCGGGTCCGTCGGCATGAATCCCCAGTCTCCCAGTTCCGTTCCCGCATAGCCGGTCTCAGCGATTTCGTCCAGCACTTGGACGTAGCCGGGAGCTTCACCTTCCAGGTCGAATTCGAGGGCACCCCAAGAGCACGGAGCATTTGCAATCTTAATCATTGTCTCATCTCATTTTGAACGTCATAAAACCTGTAAATGGGAGGGAAGGAGTCAGGAGTCAGGAGTCAGGAGTCAGGAGTTGCAGAATTAGACGACGGCTTTCGGTCTATTGGATCTTCATTGATCGGCCTCCATGCGATGAAATTTTCAACTCGGCTAGCAGTCCATTCGAAGGCAGTCTCTGTTCCCGCCGCGGATATTTGACTCCTGACTCCTGACTCCTGACTCCTGACTCCTGACTCCTGACTCCCGACTCCTGACTCCCGACTCCCGACTCCCGACTCCCGACTCCCGACTCCCGACTCCTGACTCCTGACTCCTGACTCCTGACTCCTGACTCCTGACTCCTGACTCCTGACTCCTGACTCCTGACTCCTGACTCCTGACTCCTGACTCCTGACTCCTGACTCCTGACTCCTGACTCCTGACTCCTGACTCCTGACTCCTGACTCCTGACTCCTGACTCCTGACTCCTGACTCCTGACTCCTGACTCCTGACTCCTGACTCCTGACTCCTGACTCCTGACTCCTGACTCCTGACTCCTGACTCCCGACTCCCGACTCCCGACTTGCTGCAACTCCTGCTTTCGTCACCGGTCGAGCCCGCCAAAGCAGAGGTATTTTATTTCGACAAATTCCTCAATACCGTAGTGCGAACCTTCACGACCAAGCCCTGACTGTTTCACCCCGCCAAACGGCGCAACTTCGTTCGAGATCAAACCGGTATTGATACCCACCATGCCGCTTTCAAGGCCCTCGGCCGCCCGCCAGATGCGGCCGATATTGCGGCTGTAGAAGTAGCTCGCGAGACCAAATTCTGTATCGTTCGCCATTTGGATTGCTTGCTCGTCGGTGTCGAAACGGAAAAGGGGCGCTACAGGACCGAACGTTTCTTCTCTGGCAACCTTCATACTGGGAGTAACATCCGCCAACACGGTTGGTTCGAAGAAAGTTTGCCCAAGAGGATGCCGCTTGCCGCCAAGAAGAACACGGGCCCCTTGCGAAACGGCGTCTTGAATATGTTCCTCCACTTTTGCCACCGCGGCCTGGTCGATCAAAGGACCTTGAAGTACTCCCGGTTCGAAGCCGTTACCTACTTTAAGTTTTTTTACCGCGACGACCAGTTTCTGAGCGAAGTTATCATAAACGCCGGCTTGGACGTAAAGTCTATTGGCGCAAACGCAGGTTTGACCCGCATTGCGGTATTTGGAAATGATCGCGCCTTCCACCGAAGCATCCAGATCGGCATCGTCGAAAACGATAAAAGGCGCATTGCCTCCGAGTTCCAGCGAAAGCTTTTTGACGGTGTCAGCGCTCTGTTTCATGAGCAAGCGACCCACTTCAGTCGAACCTGTAAAGGTCACTTTGCGCACGTCCGGATTGGAAGTCATTTCACCGCCAATCGCTGTCGAGCTGCCTGTTAATACGTTGAACACCCCGGCCGGAATACCAGCGCGTTCTGCCAACGCCGCAAGCGCCAAGGCCGAAAACGGGGTAGAACTCGCAGGCTTTGCAACCATCGTGCAACCCGAAGCCAATGCCGGACCAGCTTTTCGTGTGATCATGGCTGCGGGAAAATTCCAAGGAGTCATCGCGGCACAGACTCCGATGGGTTGTTTAATAACCACCAGGCGGCGATCGCTCCATGGCGAGGGGATCGTATCTCCATAAACCCGCTTGGCCTCCTCGGCGAACCACTCAATAAAGGAAGCAGCATAGGCGACTTCGCCCTTTGCTTCGGCCAGCGGTTTACCTTGTTCGGCTGTCATCAGCCTCCCCAAATCCTCGACGTTGGCCATGATCAAATCGTGCCATCGACGAAGAAGAATGCTTCGGTCCTTGGCCGGTTTGCGGCCCCACTGGACAAAGGCCTCCTTCGCCGCATCGATTGCACGCCGCGTTTCATTAGCGCCCATCAGGGGCACTGTACCCAAAACCTCGCCGGTTGCCGGGTTATTAACCTTTAACGTCGCACCGGTATCGGCATCGCACCATTGGCCGCCAATGTAGGCTCGGCGCCGAAAAAGATCCTGATCTTGCAAAGAAAATGTTGTCATTTTATTATTGTTGCCGCCCAGGTTATAACCGATTATTGATTTGTTTCTTCCACTCCGCTTGATCAAGCGGCTGATAAAATCCACTCGTGATTCGGATCATTGTGAAAGTGCCAGACCCGTTTGGGACCTGCCATTACATTGAAATAATAGGACTGGTAGCCGCAAGGGACGACGACCGGATGATAGCCACGAGGCACCAAAACGACATCCCGATCTTCGACAGCCATCGATTCATCGATGTCTCGCGAGTCGCTGTAGACGCGTTGGAAAACAAAGCCCTGCGGCGGATCGATTCGATGGTAATAGGTTTCTTCAAGCAGGCTCTCTACTGGGATGTTGTCCACGTCGTGTTTATGCGGGGGATAGCTGGATGAATTTCCACTCGGCGTCTTGACTTCGACAACCAGTAGGGACTCAGCGGGTTCCTCCTGCGGCAGAATATCGCAAACGTAGCGCGTATTGGCGCCTTTTCCGCGCACACTGCGTCGCATGGCGGCGGGTTCGATGAGCCGCGCGGAAAGTTCACCTTTTGCAGGGGAGCGAGCCACCGCAAGTTCGGCATCAGTCTTGGCGCCGACGGCCAACTCGGTGCGCGGAGGCACATAAATCGCATACGGAGCGGCATCTTCAAAAACGCTCTTGCGCTCCCCGATCTCCTTCCACTCGAAGCCGCTGGTCTTGGCGGAAACGATCCCGCGTAATATGACCGCACAGAGCTCATTGGCATCGTCAGAAAAAGTAAGCGACTCCCCGGAGGTCAATTGATAGGCAGAAAAGCTAACATAACGCCATCCCGCTGACTGAGGCGTCACAGATACGATTTCCTGGGAGTTCTTTCTCGGTTTAATGAGCAGATTCATAGATTTATCTAATTAGTGCTTCTGATTTTCCTTCCCCCGCAGGTAATCAGCCCGCGCTTGCCGGACAGTTTCGCGCGGAGATTCCTCAGGGACTGCGACTTCCCACCACCAGCCGCCTTCCTCGGTGGTGCGAGTGTCGTCAGTGTCGATACAGATCAGGTAGGTGCGATTGGCCGAGCGAGCACGCCGGAGGGCGGCCTCCAACTCAGCGATACTGGCCACCTTCTCAGAAAGGGCGCCCAGGGAGGCTGCGTTAGCGGCGAAATCGATGTTGGGTGCACCCGTGCCAAACTGTAGGCAATCTTCCAGCATGTTGTTGAAGGGATTCCCACCACAACTCTGCTGGAGGCGGTTGATGCAACCGTAGCCCCGGTTGTCCAGCAACACGATAATCAGCTTCTTGTCGAGCATCACCGACGTAGCGATCTCGTTGTTGAGCATGAGATAGCTGCCGTCACCCAGCATTACAATAATCTCGCGCTCTGGCCGGGCCATCTTCACTCCTAAACCTCCTGCGATTTCATAGCCCATGCAAGAATAGCCGTATTCCATGTGATAGCCGCCGGGTGTAGAAGTGCGCCAAAGCTTGTGCAACTCGGCGGGAAGCGTGCCGGCAGCGCATACTACGATATCGTCGGTAGTGGACTTCGGGCTCGAACGCTGCACGGCTCCTATCACCTCGCCATCATAGGGCAATTCTCCCGCGTTCAGATCGCGACGCTGGGTGATACGATCCACTGTCGAGCGCCAGGCTGCGGCCTCGGCTTTGGCCCTTTCGCTCCACGCGACCTCGGTCTTCCAATACGGTAGCGCTTTCGTCAAAGCCTCTAAGCCTAGGCGTCCATCGGCCTGCAATGGGATACCGCGCGATTTAATGGCGTCGAAGGGATTTACGTTGAGAGAGACCAGCTGCGCCTGTGTGAAGAGCGAATTTGATCCAGTGGTAAAGTCAGCCAACCGTGTGCCCACAGCGAGGATCAAATCTGCCTCGCTGGCCAGGGCATTGGCTGCGGGAGAGCCCGTCACCCCCACCGAACCAAGCTGCAGAGGATGGTCCCACGGGAGAGAGCTCTTACCAGCCTGTGTCTCGCAGACCGGAACCCCGTGGCGCTCGGCAAATGTGCGCAACGCTTCGCTCGCGCCTCCATAAAGGACACCTCCTCCGGCAATGATCACAGGTCGCTTGGCTGCGATCACCGCACGCACCGCCGCAAACAGATCCCCGTCGGTTGGGGGCGCCGCCCGAAACTCGACGACCGGGCTCTCGAAAAACTCGGCAGGATAATCAAAGGCGGCAGCCTGCACGTCCTGAGGCAAGGCAAGAGTGGCCGGTCCGCACAGCAAGGGATCAGTCAGGGTATGTACAGCACGTGGGAGCGAGGTGATTAATTGGGAGGGTTGGAGGATCCGATCGAAATAGCGCGAAACCGGCCGGAAACAATCGTTGGCCGAAATCGTGCCGTCACTGAAATCTTCAACTTGCTGAAGTACAGGGTCCGGATCCCTGGAAACGAAGATGTCTCCGGGAAGGAAAAGAACAGGTAAACGATTGACATGGGCTAGCGCAGCCGCCGTGAGAAGGTTCGTCGCCCCGGGGCCTATGGAAGTCGTACATGCCATCATGCGTCGCCGAAAGTGTGCCTTGGAGTACGCAATCGCTGCGTGGGCCATGGCCTGTTCGTTGTGCGCCCGATACGTCGGCAACCGGTCGCGATACTGATACAGGGCCTCCCCGATGCCCGCGACGTTGCCGTGGCCGAAGATCGCGAAGATTCCTCCGAAAAGCGGGACGATTTCGTCGCCCTGCGGGCCTTCCACCCGCGTCCGCAAACCGGACAGGTAGCGCACAAGGGCCTGTGCGGTCGTAAGCCGGACTGTCGCGCGTTTGGCAACGCTTGGGTTCTTTGGAACAGTTATCGTTTCATTCATTGGGGAAGTGAGGTATGGAGCAATGGAGTAATGGGTAGTGAGTAGTGGAGTAGCCCGGCGGCATCAAAATGAAGATCAACGGCTTTAATCGAGTGCGCCAACGGTTAACAGCATTCAATCGACAATCCGAAAATCCACGTATTCCATATTTTGTAGCTCCTTTTACTCCAGTACTCCAATACTCCTGTGCTCCTGACTCCTGTGCTCCTGACTCCTGACTCCTCTCTGACTCCTGACTCCTGACTCCTGACTCCGATCGACTCCTGTGCTCCTGACTCCTGACTCCTGACTCCTGACTCCTGACTCCTGACTCCTGACTCCTGACTCCTGACTCCTGACTCCTGACTCCTGACTCCTGACTCCTGACTCCTGACTCCTGACTCACACCAACGCGTCGTGCAGAATTTCTGCGGGATGTTGCGCGAGTCGCCCCGTGCCGTCTTTGATTTGATGCCGGCAACTCGTACCCGGTGCAGCGATGATTGTGTCGGCCCGAGCCGAGCGCACCGCTGGCAGGAGTACGAGTCCGCCGATCCTCATTGATATATCGAAATGCTCCTTTTCATAACCGAACGATCCGGCCATCCCGCAGCATCCTGATGGAATGACTTGAACCTTGTAATTCACGGGCAATTCAAGCGCCTTGACTGTGGGAGTCAGCGACGCCAGGGACTTTTGGTGGCAGTGACCGTGGATTTTGATATTGCGGGTCTCTTTTGTGAACGCTTCACGCCGAATACGACCCCTTTCAGCCTCGCGCTCAATGAACTCGTCGACCAAAAGCGAGTGCTTCGCCAGCGCATTTGCCGCCCGAACCAAATGCCCAGGGACGAGATCCGGTATTTCGTCCCGAAAACCCAGGATCGCTGAGGGTTCGATTCCCACCATGGGAGTCTCAGAGGTAACAACATCTTTTAGCAATTCCACATTGCGGACCGCTAATGTTTGGGCATCGCGCAGCAGGCCTTTAGAAATTTGCGCGCGCCCGCTGTCGACGTGCTCGGGAATGAGAACCTCGTAGCCAAGCCGGTTTAGCAACCGTACAGCTTTGATGCCGACATCCTCGTCATTGAAGTTCGTAAACTCGTCGCAAAAGAGAAAGACGCGTCCATTTGGAAAGGAGCCGCTCTTGTTTGCGTGAATTTGGATCCACCGCCGTAGCGGAATCTTGTTGAGCTTAGGAATCGAACGCCCCGGAGCAAAACCCGCGAACTTTTTGAACAGAGCACCCGTCGTCTTATTTGACACCAAAAAATTAAACGCGCCGGGCGCAATCGAGGCCAAAGCCATGACGCGGGAAAATCCCCCGATAAGCCGCGCGCGCAGCGGAACACCCTTCGCATCGTAGCGTTGCTGGAGCCATTCAGCTTTTAGGCGAGCCACGTCGACATTCGACGGACACTCTGACTTGCACCCCTTGCAAGAGAGGCAGAGATCCATGACCGAAGCAATCTCATCGCTGTCAAAGGGATTGGCCTTCGATGAACGTGTAAGAACCTCGCGCAAGATATTTGCCCGTGCGCGCGTCGTATCCCGCTCGTTGCGCGTCGCCATGTAGCTCGGGCACATTGTACCGCCCATGAGATGGGACTTGCGGCAGTCGCCCGAACCGTTGCACTGCTCCGCGGCGCGCAAGATACCCCGAGCCACCGAGAATCTCAGCACCGTCTTAAATTCCCGCACGACCTGCTTCGGCTCATAGCGCAAGCTTGCGTCCATCGGCGGCGTGTCGGTGATCTTGCCGGGATTGAAAATTCCTGATGGATCCCATACCTGTTTGACCGTGCGGAAGAGAGCATAGTTCTTCTCTCCCACCATCAGGGGAAGAAATTCACCGCGGAGCCGACCATCGCCGTGTTCGCCGCTCAGTGAACCGCCATACCGTTTCACCAGTTGTGCGATCTCGGTTCCAACAACGCGAAAAAGTCTGCGATGTTCTTGTTCCTTCAGATTCAGGATAGGCCGCAAATGCAATTCCCCTGAACCAGCATGACCATAATGCACGGCAGAGAGGCCATGGCCGCCCAGAATTTTATCGAGTTCCTGCACGAATTCCGGGAGATCCTGCGGATCGATCGCCGTGTCCTCTATGACGGCGACAGGTTTGGCGTCTCCCGGTATATTCGAAAGCAGACCCAAGGCGGCTTTGCGCAAGTTCCAGACACGGTTTTGGTCGGGACCCCAGACGACAGGATAGTGATAACCAAAACCGGCAGCACGTAATTCGGTTTCAAGTCGGGCCGCAACATCGGCGACCACTTCACGTGTAGGCGCCGCTAGCTCCACTGCGAGGATGGCGCCGGGATCCCCCTGGACGAAAAACCGATTCTGCCGCTGCTCTAGATTTGCCTTGGTACACTCAAGGATATTGTGGTCCATCAACTCACAAGCACGCGGTGCATAGCGTAGCGCGACAAGATTAGCACGCAAAGCCTCGTCAATCGTCGCACAGTGGACGCAAATAAGCGCGCTTACCTTCGGAGGAAGCGGTTCGCACGCCAATGTGATTTCGGTCAAAAACGCCAACGTCCCTTCGGAACCGGCCAACAGTCGGCAAAAATTAAATGGCGGACCATCCGATGTAAACGGTGCACATTCTGCCAGCAAATCTAGCGCATAACCCGTATTACGACGATGGATAGATTTCTTCGGAAATTCGCGCCCGACTTCCGCCCGATTCCCCGCATCACCGAGCAGTTTCTTCGTCTCACGATAGATCGAAGCCTCTAACGTCTTGCCCGAACATTTCGATTCGAATTCCTCAGGCGACAGCGGGCCAAATTCGGCGATTGAACCGTCACTCAACACGGCCCGCGCCGATATGAGGTGATCGCGCGTACTGCCATACACAACGGAGTTGGCCCCACAAGCATTGTTGCCAACCATGCCTCCAATCATGCAACGGTTCTGTGTAGAGGTTTCCGGTGCAAAGAAAATCTGGTGCGGAGCGAGCGCCAGGTTAAGCTCATTCCGCACAACGCCGGGATGCACCCGAACGCGGCTCCCCGTCTCGTCGATCTCCAGTATGCGAGTCAAGTGACGAGACACATCCACTACAATGCCAGCACCAACGACTTGACCCGCCAGCGACGTGCCAGCCGTTCTGGGTATGAGCGATGTGCCGCGTTCACGCGCAAAGCGAACGAGCTTGCAGATATCTCCTTCAGTCTTGGGCAAGGCGACAGCCTGCGGCATCTCGCGATAAACGGATGCGTCGGTTGCATAGAGCGCCCGCATCGTTGAATCGAAGTGAAGCGCGCCTTCGAGTTCAGCGGCAAGGCGCTGGAAGTCGGAGAGACTTGGTGACATCATGAGGCTTCGCAGGCTTTGGAATGCGATCCAGCCGGTTGTTCCAGTAATAGCAATTATGCGACTAACTTTTGAATTCTCTCACTCAACCGCTGTGAGGACATCTTAAACGCTTCGAGCAGGTAATCGTTTGGCGCCGATTCACCCCAGCGATCCTCGATCCCAAAACGGATTACCCGCCGCGGAGACGCTTCGGACAGGATTTCCGCAACCATGCCTCCCAATCCTCCATAGATCGAATGCTCTTCGACTGTGACCACCACTTTGGCCTTCTCGGCCGCGTTCACGATCTCATCTTTATTTACTGGCTTGATCGACGGCACATGCAGAACTCCTGCGGATATCCCCTGTCCCTGGAGTAGTTCGGCGGCCTGCAGGCAGCGGGCACTTTGGGGCCCGGTTGAAATCAGCAACACGTCCCCTCCTTCTTTGAGCGAAATCGTCCTCCCGAGCACGAAGCGGTACTGCTGGTCGAAAACGTTCGGGCAAGCATCACGGGCCAAACGCAGATATACAGGCCCATCAAATTCCGTGGCCCAGCGGATGAGGGCTTCACCTTCGATTGCGTCTACCGGAGCGAGTACTGTCATGTCGGGCATTGCGCGCATGATTGCCAGATCCTCAACGTCCTGGTGAGTCTTTCCTGTTAGTCCCGTCATTAGTCCGGCATATGCCGCGCCGATTTTCACGTTCGCGTGAGTCTGGGCAACTAACATGCGGATTGGATCAATGGCCCGATGCGTAAAAAAAACAGTGAAAGAGGAAAGCCAAGGCACAAAGCCAAGCGATGCTAAACCAACCGCAACGCCCACAAAGTTTTGCTCCGCTATACCCATTTGCAAAAATCTGCCCGGGTACGCCATCGCAAACTTATCTGCCTTGGTCGAATTTGCCAAATCAGCGTCTAAGACGACGACATTCGAATTGGTCGAACCCAGCGAAACCAGCGTATCGCCAAACACATCTCGTAGCGCCTTCATACTCCTGCCTCCACGATGCCAAGTTCAGCAGCGACAATTTTAAGCTCCTCTTTGGTTGCGACTTTGGAATGCCATTCATGTTTACCCTCCGTGAAGTGCACTCCTTTGCCTTTGACAGTGTGAGCGATGATCATCGTCGGCTGATCGGATTCTCCGGACGCCTTTGCGCTTTCCAAGGCCGGAATAATCTGCGAAAAGTCGTGCCCGTCTATCTCAAGGCAACGCCAGCCAAGCTTCTCGAATATGCCTCGCAAATCGATCCCCGACCAGGGATCGCGCCGGTCGCCGCGATGCTGTTCATTGATCGCCAGCACCCACCCGAATTGCTGCAGGCCATTCCAGTCCAGAATGGCGGTCAGGTTCCCGAGCTTGTATCTGGGAGCAACGTGTAATGCTTCCCAGACCATCCCTTCCTGTAGTTCGCCATCGCCGACCATGACAAAGGTCTGAAACTTCTGCCCTCGCATCCGGGCGCCCAGGGCGATACCCAGCCCTACCGACAATCCCTGGCCGAGGGACCCGGTTGAAGTCTCCAATCCGGGGAGCCTGGTGACGTCCGGATGACCTTGCAATCGTGAACCCCCTTTATCGAAAGTTTTAAGTTCTTCGATCGGCAGAAAGCCTCGCATCGCCATCACCGCATACTGGCCGATCGAAGAATGCCCTTTGGAAAGAATAAACCGGTCGCGTTCCGGCCATTTCGGTTCTTGCGGCCTGACTTTCATAACGCGAAAGTAAAGCGCCACCATAATGTCCATCGCAGAGAATGGCCCGCCTACGTGCCCAGCTCCGCTTGCTGCAACGGTGCTAATCACCAGCCACCGACCTTTACGAGCAAGTGCCTCCAACTCTTGATAATCTATTGTGCTATTCATATTTGCTCATGGTTAACATTTTTTTGAGGTGGATTCGCTGTTGCTGAGTGGCATGCCGTTTTGCTTTCGACGTAGGAAAGGTGGCAAAAGGGTGTTTAGCTTTTCGTCGGTACCCACGTCTCCGAGCGGCTAGATTGATCAATGGCCTCAAGGATCTCTTGATTCCTCGCCCCAAAACCAAAATCGGGGAAACACTCCTCATCCCGGCCAATGCCTTGGATGAGGTCGTGCACCTCGAATACCTTCATATCAAAATAACCCAATCCGCCGCCGGCGAAGTCGAAGCCAAAAAAGGCTGAATATTGCGGAACTTGCGATCCGCAATAGATGGTGGTGAAGCCGCGATCGCGCTTTGCTTCTCTCATTCGAAAGACCTGAAGCTCATTAAAGCGTTCGCCGTTGTTCACGATTGTACCTTCCGTACCGGAAATCTCCCAAAATACGCCAAATACCCGACCGGCGCAGATGCGAGAAGACTCAATGACACCCGCAGCACCTGATGAAAACTTCACGAGGGATTGGATTTGATCTTCGTTTTCAACGCTCCGTTTTTTGCCGTCGGCCGCCACTTTGCTTCCGTAGCCGGCATCGAAATCGGGTACCGGACGCTCTTTGAAAATCGTTTGAGCCTGTGCGGACACTGCCGTCACGTCGCCCATAAGAAATTGCGCTACAGAAACGGCATGCGCGCCAAGATCACCCAGAGCTCCGGTACCCGCCAACTCCCTGGAGCAGCGCCAGGACCAGGGCAAAGAGGGATCGTTAAAAAAGCCTTGATCAAACCTGCCTCGGAAACGCACCAGTTCACCGATTTCTCCACGCTCAATAATCTGCTTCGCGACCAGTGCCGCCGGAGTTTTGATATTGTTAAAGGCTACCAACGTCTTCACGCCCGCCTTCTTGGCTGCGGCGGCCATGCGCTGTGCATCTTCAACCTTCACGGCCATGGGCTTCTCACAGTAAACATGCTTCCCCGCAGCGATGGCAGCCAAAGCCGGTTCCACATGCAAATGATTTGGTGTGGTGATGTCGACAACATCTACCGCGGGGTCCTCGACCAACCGGCGCCAATCGCCGTAAGCCTTTGCAAAACCCAGCCTGCCACGGGCTTGCTCCGCTAATGCGTCGCTCTGATCCGCTATAGCGTACAACACCGGCGTACGAGGCAGGTTCCGATACAAAATCCCCGCGCGCCGATAAGCATCGGCATGGGCCTGCCCCATGAACCCCGAACCTATAAGTCCAATATTTAAAGTATTAACCATGTTTATTTCTCTCTGCAATCAGCCGACTAAAAGTTTTCTGACGAATTGATACGCTTTCTCCGTGTATAATCTCGGAGCTGCTTTTGCAGGGTCCTGCTCCGCCTCAACCACAACCCAGCCGCGATAGCCTGAATTCCGGATAAACTCACCTACTGCCGAAAAATCGATGTCGCCGTCGCCGGGAACGGTGAACATTCCTTCCCTGACCGCTGAATTAAACGACCAATCATTTTTGCGAGCGCGTTCCAGCACGCTGCGGCGCACATCTTTTAGATGGATGTGCACAACCCTCGATCCGAACCTTCGGAGTATCTCGGCGTAATCAGCGCCGGCGGCATATGCATGACCGGTATCGAGGAGGAGCCCGACATCCTCTCGGGTAGATTCGCAGAAAGCGTTGATATCTTCGGCTCTTTCAACCAACATTTTCAAATGATGGTGGTAAGCCAACGTGACACCCGTCTCTTTCAGCCTGGTTGCAAATTCTCCAAGCTTGCCGGCATAGGTAGATAGGTCGACCTGTTTCAGGCTCGGACGTTTGCTTACTGGTTCGTCCCAAGGCGATGCCCCGGTCATCAATCCACATTCTCCGTAAACGAGCACATGGCTGCCGCAGTCCTTCAATAGCCGCACATGATCCGCAGCAGCTTTCCATTCCTCTTCTACTGAGCGTTCGGTGAGAAACCCTGAGTGCCATCCGCCTATTAGTCGAAGCCCATATTCTGAAAGGATCGATGAAAGTTTCTGGCCATCCTTCGGGAATTTTCTTCCCAATTCGACTCCCTCGTAGCCTATCTCAGCGGCATCTTTCAGACAGGTTTCCAGCGGGGTATCACCGCCTAGCTCAGCCAGCACATCGTTAGTCCAACTTAATGGACTAACACCCAAATGAATCTCTGTTAATAATTGCTCGTTAGCCATATTGGCAGACTACGTGGCAATCTTGATTGCTTGCCCCGTCTTTATTGACTCCGTCGCCTTGTCGGCTATGAGCTGAGCCTTCAAACCATCTTCGAGGGAAGGACTCAGCGGCGTCCCCTGTTCTACGGCCTTGAGGAAAGCGTCAATTGCCTCGTAGTAACTCTCCTCAATCCGCTCGAACCAACCCGGATGAAGTCCGTCCGTGAGAATCTGACGCCCCTTGTAAAGTGAAAGTCCCCTGAAGTTTTGCCGCGCCGATTCTGCCATTCCTTCTGATCCGAAGACCTCGACTCTTTCATCGTACCCGTAGGCTGCGCGTCGCGAACTATCGATTTGGCAAAGTGCCCCGGATGCCATGCGTATCGACACGATCGACGTATCGACATCGCCTGCCTCGCCGATTGCAGGGTCAACAAGCGCGGCGCCTATCGCGTATACCTCAACCGGTTCATCATTCGTAAGCCATCGCAGCAAGTCGAAGAAATGAATCGTTTGATCGCGCAGTTGGCCTCCGGAAACCTTGACATACGAGATTGGCGGAGGCTTGGGACCGCGGCTCGTGAGCTGAACGATTTCAACTTTGCCGACATCGCCCCGGTCTACGGCCTCCTTTACTGCTGCGTGGCTCGCATCGAAACGACGATTGAATCCAAGCATGACTGGAACGCCCGCAGCACGCACCGCGTGCACAGCTTGTTCCGCTTCTTTGTAATCCAAGCCGATCGGCTTTTCGCAATATATAGCTTTTCCCGCGTCAGCCGCGCTCTTGAGATAGTCCACATGCGTATCGGTAGGAGTCGCAATTAATACGGCCTGGATATCTTTATTATTAAATATTTCCGCTATATCAGTTATCGCTTTCGCACCTGTGGTCGCCGCGATCTTCTTTGCGAATTCGATGTTTGCATCGCTCACCGCCACAAGTTCAGCACCGGGATGTCGCGCAATGTTTTTCGCGTGGACCGAGCCGATAAAGCCGGTTCCAATGACAGCTATTTTGAGCATCTATTTTCTCTTTCTGATTTTCGTTCTTAAACCGCCTCAACCCGCGTCCAAACACCACCTGTCGTATAGGAGCGCATCGCGCTTTCCACAAACGATACCCCGCGCGCTCCATCGGTTACGTCCGGAAAACCGAGATCACCTTTTACGTAGGCTTTTCCGTCCGCCTTAGCCAAAAGAGCGTCCGCAACTTCTGTGTAAAGATTTGCAAAAGCTTCAAAAAACCCTTCCGGATGCCCAAGCCCTACGCGCGTCCATTTCCGTGCGTCCGGCGACAGCCAGTCCGCGCCTTGTGTTAGTATTTGCGGGGGACCATCAATCGGGAAGTAGCGCAAGTGATGAGGATCCTCGTGTTGCCAGGCCAAGCTGCCCCGATTCCCGTAAACGCGAATCCGAAGGCCGTGATCATTGCCAACGGCGGCCATGGATGCCCAGAGCGTTCCGCGCGCGCCATTGGAAAACCGGAGCAATAAATTCGCATTGTCCTTGATCGCTCTGCCTTCAACAATCTGGTTCATTTCTGCCGCCACCTCAGTAACTTCAAGTCCGGTAACGAAGCGGCTAAGCTGGTGCGCATGGGTTCCAAGATCGTACAATACGCTTGCATCACCGAGAACCTCCGGATCCGTCCTCCATGCGGCTTGCGGATGACCTTCTTTTTCCAATAGCTTGACGGCCCAGCCCGACGCATGCTCGGCTTGCACAACTTTCACTTCCCCAAGGTCACCGTTCCTAACCATTCGAGCCGCGTGCCTGACCATTGCGTAGCCTGAATAGTTATGTGTCAGGCAAAAGATCAGTCCGCCTTTGTCAACGAGGGCCTTGAGCTCCCTTGCTTCCGCAAGCTTCAGGCATAAGGGCTTGTCGCAAATGACATTGATTCCAACCTCCAAAAACTTTCCTGCAATCTCATAATGACTAGCGGTTTGAGTTACGATGACGACCGCGTCAATCCTGTTATGCTCTCGTTTGGATTCCGCATCTGCCATAGCAGCATAGTTCGAGTAGATCCGCTCTTCGGAAATCTGTAATTTCTTTGCTGCAATCAGCGATTTCTCACGGTTCCGTGAAAAAACCCCTGCAACGATAACGTACCTGTCGTCAAGACGCATCGCAGTCCGATGAGTCTCGGCGATTCCGGCGCCGGGTCCCCCGCCAACCATTCCTACCCTGACCTTTCTCTCTGCTTCTGTCGCCACAAATATTGTTAGATTACGCGGTCTGCTTTTCGCAGAGGCGAACGCGATTCTGGATCTGCATTAGTCTCTCTTCGCTATTCAGGATAGGCTCCCGCCACATGCTGGTCATAATCCACCAGGGCTCCCGTCATGATGCCAGACTCCGGACTCAGCATGTAGGCAACGAGTCCCGCTACCTGTTCCGGTTTGACCAATTGACCCATGGGCTGAGCGGCCTCAGCTTTCGCCAACCAATCTTCACCTACGCCGTGAAATTTTTGCTGGGTCGCGCTCTCACCGGGAGTATCCATCCACCCGGTGAGGATGCCATTGCAACGTATGCGCTTGGCCGCAAACGCGTTGGCTACATTCTTGGTGAGTGTTGCGAGCGCTCCTTTCGAAGCCGAATACGGCGTCAGATAAGATTGCCCGCAATGGGCTACCATCGAGATGATATTGACGATGCTGCCCGGTTTGCCAGTTTCGACTAAGTGTCTGACAACGGCCTGCATCGTCAGAAACGGACCACGCGCATTTGTATTGAAGTGGCGGTCCCAGAGCTCGAGGGTGGTATCTAAAAGCGTGCCGCGATCTGCCATACCAGCACAGTTCACCAGGCCGTTCACGCTGCCAAAGTGCTTCAGAGCCGTTTCGACCAGCCTGTAGCAGTCGTTTACTGTCGAGACATCCGCCTTCACAAACAGGCAATCCGTTCCCAGTGAGTGGATGCTCGCGGCAGCGTTCTCACCCTTGTCGGCGTTTCGACCGCTGATCGTGATCCCACGCGCTCCCTCCTGCGCGAGGCTTTTGGCTATTGCGAGCCCTAGGCCTTGCGTTCCGCCGGTAATGACTGCGATTGTCCCTCGGTTCCGCAAGAATAAGTCGTCAGTCATGCCAGGTCACCTCGCAGCTGGGTTTGAGTTCAATGGTTCTCCCTAGCCGGAGGGACGCTCCCGCCGCATCTGCCAGATAGGACGCTCGCAACCCATCGATCGCACTTACCGGTGGCGGCGTGCCCGCTGCCACGCCACCGAGGAACGTATCGATTTCCCTGCGATAGCTGTCACCGTAACGATCCATATAGAACGTGAAAACCCGGTCCGGCGCCCCAAAGCTCGTGCTTGAATATCGCTTTACGCCTGTCGCCCTGGGATTGTCCGAGATAACCATGCCGGCCGAGCCGAAGGCTTCGATCCTTTGATCGTAACCAAAAACGGCCCGACGCGAATTGAGGATTATAGCCTGCTTTCCGCTCTGCGTGAGCATGGTCACGCAAGCCGTGTCGATGTCACCGAGTTTGCCGATCTCGGGGTCGACGAGGCAACTGCCACAGCTGTAAATACTAACCGGCTCTTCGCCGAGTATCCATCGGGCCATGTCAAAGTCGTGAATCATCATGTCTCGAAAGAGCCCGCCTGAATTCGGAATATAGTCAAGCGGCGGTGGAGCCGGATCGCGACTGGTGATCGTCAGTTGCTCCAGGTTGCCAATTTCACCCAGATCGATCGCCTTCTTCAGCTCAGAGTGCCCCGGATCGAAACGCCGGTTAAAAGCAAGGAAGACGCTGCCTGCCTGGGAGCCCAAGACGTTGATGCACCTCTGCGCATCTGACAGATTCGGTGCGAGCGGCTTTTCACACATCACAGCCTTTCCGGCCTGAACCGCTTTAATTATAAAGTCAACGTGCGTATTCGAAGACGTTGCTACCAGGACGGCAGCCACGTCAGGGCGATCGAATGCCTCTTCCGCACTATGCGCTACCGATGCGCCTGCTTCGGCAGCTAACGACTTAGCCGCCGACTCAACGACGTCGTAAACGGCAATGAGACTTCCTCCGGCCGCGCCAATCGCCTTGGCATGTACTCGGGCCATACGCCCTGCACCCATCAATGCGATTCCTATCATAATCCTTCTTCTTTCAAACATGTGCATTCACAGGAATCCCGACTTTTTTCAGGTCGCCGGCAACGCGAAACCGCTTTCTGAGTATTACCTGCGACCGCGCTGCTTGAGCTGGTCGAGAATAACTGCACCAACAATGATGCACCCCTTGACGATCTGCTGCCAGTAGGCCGACACATTCATCAAGTCGAGAATATTGTTTAGTACACCGATAATGAGCGCTCCAACAATCGTTCCCGCAACTGTCCCAATCCCACCAGCCGACAGGGAGGTGCCGCCAATGACCGCGGCCGCGATGGCATCAAGTTCGTAGCCGACGCCAAGTCCCGCTTGCCCCGAACCAATACGGGACGAGACCACCAATCCGGCCAGTCCCGCCAGGAAACTAGCATAGACGTAAATGAGCATCTTATACTTGACTGCATCGATGCCCGAAACCCGTGCCGCCTGTTCGTTGCCGCCAATAGCGTAGATGTATTTTCCGAATTTGGTATGGGCATAAAGGATGTGGGTGACGATCGCCATGATCACCAGAATGATAATGGGGACTGGAACGCCAAACACATCCCCCTGTCCGATGAAGTCATACTCATCCGTCAGATCGGAAATTGGACGACCGCCGGTGTAGAGCAGGGCTAGGCCGCGAATCGCAGTATAGGTGCCCAAAGTAGCGATGAACGGCGGAATGCGGGTTTTCGCAACGAGGCTGCCATTGATCAAACCCACCAACGCACCCACCACGCAAGCTGCCAGCACCGCGACAATTAAAGGAAGGTGTAGACCGGGATAAAAGGGGGTTGAATATTCGGGGTCCTGCGCCAAACTCGCCGCAACGACCGCCGTCAATCCTACCACGGAGCCCGACGAAAGGTCGATACCGGCACTTACGATAACGCCAGTTACCCCCAGCGCGATCAGGCCGACGACGGACATCTGTCGTACAATGTTGATCAGGTTGGTACTGCTCAGGAACGCCGGGGAGAGTATCGAGGCCGTCAAAACCATGACGGCAAAAATCAAGAAGATTCCATATTTGCTGAAGATGCGCGAAACCACGTGAGCAACGTCTTGCCCGTTTCTCACCCTGTTTGCGGTAGTGACTCCTGGACTTTCCACAATGCTCCTCTCTTATGCGGTTAAACTCATCCCCGTAGCCATTTGAAGGATCTTTTCCTGTGTTGCTTCCGCCCGCGAAAGCTCACCCACCTTGTCGCCTGTGTGCATCACCATGATTCGATCACTCATCCCGAGGACTTCCGGCAATTCCGACGAGATCATGATAATTGCCTTGCCTGAGCGAACAAATTCGGTCATTAGCCGATAGATTTCTGATTTGGCGCCGACATCGATCCCACGCGTTGGCTCGTCCAGAATCAGCAAGTCCGGCTCTGTCAATAACCAACGTGAAATCAATACCTTCTGTTGATTGCCACCCGATAGGTTCCTAATAATTTCCATCAGACTAGGTGTCTTGATGCGCATTAAGCCCCGCATCTTTTCGCAATCGTTCTCGATTTTCCCGAAGTTAATGAAGGGTCCTAGCATGTATCTATTTATATTCGCTATGAACATATTCTCGCGAACGGTCGCGTTAAGGTACAAACCGGTCAGTTTCCGGTCTTCGGTCAGCAACGCCATGCCGCCCCGAATGGCATCAGCCGGTGACTTGATTGACACCTCTTTCCCATTAATCTTTATGGTTCCGCCATGGGTCCGGGTCACCGCAAAAACACCTTCCAAAAGTTCTGTGCGCCCAGCCCCCATCAGGCCCGCAATGCCTAGAATCTCGCCGCGCTTGACCTGGAAACTGACATTGCGAAATCCTTTGCCGCTTAAGTTTTGAACATCAAGGAAAACCGAACCCATGTCGGTTGTCTCCTTGTGAAACATATCGGTAAGAGTCCGGCCAACCATCTTTTCGATGAGCATGCCATGGGTTAAATCAGCGGTTGCGTCCGTGCTGATGTATCGACCATCACGGAAAACCGTGACCTCATCGGTGATCTTGAAGATCTCGTCCATTTTATGACTGATGTAGATGATCGCGCACCCATCGGCCTTCAATGATCTGATGATAGTATAAAGTCCTTCCACCTCCGCCTCGGTGATTGCCGATGTCGGTTCGTCCATGATGATCAAGTCCGAGTTATAGGAAACCGCTTTGGCAATCTCAGCCAGCTGAATATTGGCAATACTCAGATCGCACATTTTAGCGGTTGGTTTGATCTTGATGTGCAGCCGATCCAACAGTTCCGTGGCCATGCGATTCATTTTGCGCATGTCAACCAGGCCATTCCAGGCGATGGGTTCGCGGCCGAGGTAAATGTTCTCAGCAACCGTCATCTGGGGAATCGGGCTCAGTTCCTGGTGGATCATCGAAATGCCCTTGGACAGGGCATAATGGGTATTGGTTATATTCAGTCGTTCACCCTTGAAGGTTATGCTGCCCGAATCCGGCGCATAGATGCCAATCAGGCATTTCATCAGCGTCGATTTGCCTGCGCCGTTTTCGCCCATCAAAGCATGCACCGTTCCCTTGCGGGCGCGCAGCTCGACATTGTCGAGGGCGCGCACACCTGGGAACTGCTTGGAAATACCCTCCATGATGAGCACGTAGTCGTTATCCATAGCAGGCTCCTCTCTCGTGCAACAGCCGCTGTCTTCCGGGCAGAGGCGGACAGTGGCCAAGCAAGGACTTACTTCATGAATGACTTGTAGTTTTCCTTGGTGATGGGCTGGTAGGGAATCCAAATGTTACCGTCCACGACTTTTGGATTGGGTTCTTTCTTGACCAGCAGATAGGCGGCATTGATAGCTTCCTCGCCCTGGCCAACCGGATCCTGAAACACAGTGTTGTTCAATTCACCCTTCTCCATTGACTCCAATGCGTCATGGCTGCCATCCGTGCCTCCAACAGGGATCTTGCCGAGCTTTCCGGCAGCCTTGATGGCTTGCAACGCGCCCAGTGCCATCTCGTCGTTGTTTGAGGCAACGCCGTCGATCTCCTGGCCGGAAGCCAGCCAGTTCTCCATAATCGTCTTGCCTTGCTCACGCTTCCAGTTGCCGGTCTGTTCGCGGACGATTTTGATATCCGGGAACTTTCCCTTGGCTACTTGCTTAATTCCATCCGTACGGCCAATGGCGGCTTCATTGCTCAGCTCACCCATCAGGATGACCAGATTACCCTTGCCGCCCATCGCTTTACCGAGTTCCTCCATGTTCATGATCCCGGCTTCAATGGAGTTGGAACCACAATACACAACACCCTTCGGCAGGTTTGAAGGCTTGCGGTTGACGTACACCAAGGGCTTGCCGGCTTTGACGACGGTCTTGGTCATCGGTCCGGTCGCAGCGGTATCCACCGGGAGGATGACTACTGCATCCATTCCCTGAGCCAGGAAATTTTCAACCTGGCCCGTCTGCTTGGCGCTGTCATTGGCCGCATCGACAATGGTGAGTTCGACATCGGGATGGCTCTTGGCCCAATTGGTCATTGCATCCCGGACATAAGTCAACCAGACGTCGTCGAATAACGCCATGGCAACCCCGATTTTAATCTTGTCGGCGGCCATGGCAGGAATACTGCCCATGGCGATTGTCATTACGGCAATCGCGGGAAGGAAAACTTTTGTTAGCCCGCTCATGGGCCGGCTCATTTTCACCTGCTCTCGGTGGATGTGGGATTGCTTATGGGTTGTGCTTTGAATGGGCATGATCTGCTCCGGGGTTTCGATTTTGGGGGGCACGCTAACCGCGACTTATTCCTAAGTTTAAAAGAATGCTTTTCTGGGGGTCGTGCGTGAACGACAATTGTATCAGAAAGAAATCAGGAATCAATCAAAACTCCTAAATACTCGAACAATAATTATCGCTATTTGAGCATAAAATCTATTTTTAATGCGATATGATATTGATATAGATCAATTCAGCTCAGCAAAAATGCGTTCATTTGCGAGGGCGCAAAATTTCGATTACTGCCCTGTCCGCGATTGCAGGTTGAATTTTGAAATAAGCTCTGTGGGAACAAGAATGATTTCTCTACATCGAGCGGCGCCAGTGCGTAGGCCGATCAGAAAACGCCTTAATACGTTCACAATTGATTCCAGATTCTCTGTTATCAGAAAATCGATTACTCCAGACCGCAGAAAGGGTTCAGTTGCTTCGTCCAGGCCGTGGGTGATGTATAAGGGGTGACGAGGCAACCGAATCTCGCCTATCGCTTGCGCCAGACGCTGATTCTGACCGGTCACATTGTAGATTCCACCAACTCCGCGACCGTTACTGAGCATACACAAGGCTGCTTCGCAGGTCGATTGCGGCGAGTCACCCTCCGTGACAAGCTCGACGATGTTGATCTGAGGAAAGCGCCGCCTCAACAGCGAGCGAAATCCGATTTCGCGATCTTCCCAGCAGCGATACGCCAAATTGCACGCGATAATCGCGACTTGGGCACCAGATTCCCGCTCCAAACATCGGCCGAAAATAAAGCCCGCAAGTTCACCGGCGGCGCGATTGTCGCCGCCAATATATGTCGAGCGCACGTTCGCGTCCAAATCAGAAACAAGTGCAATTACGGGTATATCGGAGCGCCGAAGCTTGAGCAGCGCAGCTCTCACTCGCTCAGTGTTTTTCCCAAGCAGGGCAAAGGCATCTGATTGCTGACCAAGTGTTCCAATCAGTTCAAGTGTTTCCTCGTCGGATTGGCTCGCGACAGTATCAATTGAGACACCGCCAACCCCTTTATTGGTTAAGCGGTCAACAGCATCCAACACCGGGCGCGTAAATTCCCCAGCCTGCACGACGATGCCGCAGCGCGTTGGCCCAATTATTCCCCTGCTGGTAACGCGGACGGACGAGTATTCCGGCATCGCGCTTAAATCATTTCTTCGTGAGTGATTATGATGCATAGCGAGAGTCTCGCGATCTTTGTATACATCTTTTTAACTTAATGTAAAGTGCTAAAATGATTTTTTTGATATAAAACGAGCTGAAAGAATCAGAAAGGTTCTCGTTTCGATCAACTATTCGAAGCGGAACCCGCAGCTATACGAGGTTATGTGAACCCCTATTTGCTATTGGTGCCAGGGAACAGAGTAAATTCCGAGACCGCTTGAATGGGCAGGTAATTGAGCTCACGCACAGAGCCAACGCCCAACCTTAAATCGATCAGCACTTGTCTGCTCAGGCGAACCAAAGATCGAATGTTCTGTGTAATCAGAAAATCGATGACCCCGGTTCGCAGCAGCGGTTCGGTAATTTCATTGACTTCGTGAGCTATGTATAGTGGTCGCCGGGTGAGTTGGGCTTCATCGATCGCTCGCGCTAACCCGTAGTTGCCGCCCGCCACGTTGTAGATTCCGGCGATATCGTGGCGATTTTTGAACAGGCGAAGCGCCGCCTCGTATGTGGCCTCTCGCGAGTCCTCTCCCTTGATAACTTCCACAATTTCTATTTGTGGAAAGCGTTGCCTCAAGAGAGACCGGAAGCCAATTTCCCGGTCTTCCTGGCATAGATAGGAGAAATAACCCACGACAACGGCGACCTTTGCTTCTCCTGCTCGCTCCAGGCACCGACCCAAAATGAAGGCCGCAAGCTGCCCCGCCGCTCGATTATCGATTCCCACATAAGCGTTCCGGGCTGTCACATCAAGGTCCGAGACCAAAGCCACGACGCATTTGCCAGTACCCTTCAACTCTTTCAGCGCCGATTTCACCGGCTCGATATTCTTGCTCACGAGGGCTAGTCCGTCTGAATCTCGCCCAACGGTTTGGATAAGTTCAATCGTCTCCTCATCCGACCTGCTTGCTGCGGCCTGCAAGATTGCGGCGCCACTTTCTGCGTTCTGAATCTCTTGCACAGTCTCGAGCACCGACCGTCTGAACGTCTCACCGGCTTGAACCACGATTCCAAAACGATGGGCTTCACGCTTTTCAAGAGAAAAAGACTCTTCCAGCCCCACCTCTCCACTGTTCTCCAAATGTGCCAGCACGCGAAGCACGTGAGCCTGCGTTCGGGGATGAACTCCGGAACGTTTGTTCAGTACTCGATCGACCGTCGCCCGGCTCAAACCCGTCGCCGCGACAATTTCATTTATACCCACTGGTCCCCGAATCTTCATTGCTGGTATCCGCACATTATCTCGCCGTAGCCCACCTCGGCAGCCGCCGGCCCCCCTGATGGCTACGATTCGTCCCTCGCTGCTATTTGCCCAGGGAGATTATTTGTCGAATCATTTGGTAACATTTCAGATTGACCGTATATCTCAAAAGTGCTCATGTAAATCAGAATTTGTGAGTCATTATGACGAATCATGCTCAAAAATGCCCCGTCAATTGCCGACTGGCAAAAGGAAATCACCACCCACTTAGGCGTTTTGGAGGCCTGCTCACTTAGCGTATGGAAATCGACACCCGCTTCCCGACAAAACTTAGTAACGTTTCCGACGCGCCGGAACCACTTCACAGCGCGTTGGTTCAAAATCTCCCATCAGGAGAACCAGTTCGTTTACTGGTGCACGCTCCAGCTTTTGCAACAGAGAAGGAAAAATCGCCGGCGACCGTTCTTGCAGTGACGAACAACGGTTGGCTCGTAGCTTCGGAGACCGAAGGCGGCGGCGCCGCCGTAGAAAAATCCAACTTCAGCGACACCCTGTATCTTGAGCTAAAGTCTATTCTTCTTTTGGGCCAGCTAAGAATTTGCTTTGCTGCGGTAGATAAGTCGTACTCCGTAACAATTAGATTCGAGACAGTTGAGGACGAGTTTTATCACGAGGCAATCGATCTGATTCTCGCAAGCATCGATCCGGTACTTACTGGCCTAGCCGAGCACGATCGGATCGAAGCTTCGATCTTCAAGGCTTGGCCGATGAAAATCCGAAACGACGCGCAGCGCTATTCGCCCAGGGGGCAACAGTTTCTGGCCGCTATTCAGTGGCCGGCTGTCTTCGGCGGAACCCAGCAACAACTGGCTCCGTCCGGCGCACTGTTAGTTACCAAGCGCGAGCTTGTATTGATTGCGGAGGAGAAAGAATTTTTGGCAGAACGCCCTCCGGAAAGCCCTTCTGCAGAGCAATCAAAGCCAATATTTGGGGGAATCATTACGTTCGTTCCTTGTGTTCGGCTCAAAGACTTTCACGTGAGCCATCAGGAAGGCTCCGGCGTCCTTGCCCTCCAGGTGCATGCGGCAGACGGAGGAGAAAAACTTGAGGTGAAGTTTCCGTCTGATAACGAAACGGCTGTATCAAAGGCGATGGAGCAGATGTTGCTTTCCAGGGGCTCCGCGAAGTGAGGACGCTTTATGTCAGCGACTGATTTGCTTTGCGTGAACCGGATAATCAAACCTCAGATTCCGCTGGAGGAATTCCTGAAATTCACGGCTGACCTGGGCATAAAATATGTCGAGGTCCGTAACGACTTCGCCGATAAGGGAATCTTGGATGGGCTATCGGACGCTGCCCTGGAGAAGGCCTTCCAAGACAATGGTATTCGGGCTTTGACGATCAACGCGCTGTACCCCTTTGAAGATGTCAAGATTCTAAACGAGAATATTGAAAAGCTGAAGGGACTGATTGGCGAAGCCAAGCGCATCGATTGTCCTCAGATCGTGCTGTGTCCGTTAAATGACGCAAACGACAAGCGCAACTCCACTCAACGGGCTGATGAACTGGTGACTGCACTAAACGCCTACGGTCCATTGTTTGCTGAAGCCAAGATGATCGGCTTGATTGAGCCCCTGGGTTTTCAGATCAGCTCCCTGCGAACTAAGAAGACTGCCCTGGAAGGGATTGCCAGATGCAATTATCCGCAATCCTATAAACTGCTGCATGATACCTTTCATCATTACCTGAGTGGCGAAACCGGGTTTTTCCCGAAGGAGACCGCGCTCGTCCACGTTTCAGGCCTTCTGCCGGGCAAGACCAAGGCAGCTACCACTGACGAAGATCGGATCCTGGTTACCAGGGATGATATCATGGATAACCGTGGCCAGGTTGCAACTTTGCTGGAGGGTGGTTGCACGGCACCCATCTCCTACGAGCCATTTTCATCACAGGTACGGGGACTGCCGCTTTCCGACCTCAAAGCGCAGCTCCAAAAAAGCATAGATTACCTGTTTGCTTAATGCCGAGGCACAATTTCTATCTCGGTCGCGCTCGCGATGTCACAATCGCGAGCGACGAACATCAACCCCTCGTGGACCTTCGTACTTCGAAAATATCAGTTCTGGCCCCCACCTTGGTCCCCCGTATCCTCAGGTATTGGCTTACCTTCTTCAACGAAGATAGGTTTATCGACTGTGCCCGCGAAAGTTCCTTCAGGTACGACTTTCACTTCGCGTTCCTCGGTTTCGTCTTTATTCGGCTCTTTTTCTTTCGATTCTGTGCTCATTTTGGTATCCGGTTTTTCGGGATGGGCTTGATACGGTTTCACGGCTGAGGAAAGAAACGAATCGCATTGCTGTTTCTTTGCATCGACCTCAATAGCTATTCTCCGCGTACACGGCGCCGAATCAAGACCGTTCTGGCAAAGACTCCGGGGAAGTGCCATTCCGCTCTAAAGCCAGTTTCCGCCATTCGGGTTGAAATCGCGCAGCTCCCCGTTTGGAAGCCAGAGATAAACCTTTCCCTCATATTCGTCGATGCAGCCTCTCGGCATGAACAGGACATTCAAGAAGGCAAACCATTCCGTCTGGGTCTCCTCCGGTGCCACGACCCTGCACTGAGCATTGGCTACACGCGATCCCGATCCAGTTCACGACATCCTTCGCGGTAGTGGTCTTTGGACAATTCCAGGTGATGTCCATGAACATCCCGCGCCCATAAGCGCTAACTTAAGGAAAATTTTACAACGAAAGAGTGGATCCTGTCCCGGAGGGACCAAATGAAAGTAGCCTGGCACGAAGTGCCTGGAAACAAGATAAAAGTAGACCCGTCCCGGAGGGACGGTTGATCTGCCTCACTAGTCCCAGAGATATTTTTCTTAGGAAAGGAGAATGACATATTTGCAAGAAACCTGATCAACCGTCCCTACGGGACTGGACGGGTCTTTTTGCTTTTTTCCCGGCACTTCGTGCCAGGCTACCTTCGCTTTGATCCCTCCGGGATAGATGCGTAATGGCGCCTTCCCGCTGCTACAATAAGTTAGCGCTTATGGTGCTTTAGCCCTGGGTGCGATCGGCAAACGAAAGCCCCGCCCTGAAAGCTGAAAGGGCGGCCGAGTTTGTTGGCGACAACACAACCGTATGATGTTATTACCAATATGGGGCAATCCCTCTCTCCCAACGGCATCGCCTAATCTGGCGACGTCACGAAACCGATGTACGATGACTAATTTCCATGGAAACGCCGCGGATAGATGCGTCGAGCAGCTCGACGCCGTGGCGAACCGGCAGCTTTCGTCCCGCGCGCGAGAGGGCGGACTGGAGCTGCAGCAGGCAACCGGGGTTCCCGGACACAACAACGTCCGCGTCCAGGGCGGCGACGTGGCTCGCCTTGCGGTCGCCCAGCTGCGTCGCGGCTTCCGGTTGTACCAAGTTGTATATTCCCGCGGAGCCGCAGCAGATCGCGGCTTCGGGAATTTCCAGCAATTGGAGTTGCGGGATGCGTCCGAGCAGCGCGCGCGGTTGCAATCGGACGCCTTGCGCGTGCTGCAAGTGGCAGGCATCGTGGTAGGCCACGCGCAGGCGCAGCGCGTGGCAAGTGGCGCGTGGCTCGAGTTCGGCCAGGAATTCGGAGACGTCGCGGCACTTGGCCGCAAACGCCTTCGCGCGCGCGGCGAACTGTGGATCGTCGCGGAGCAGGTGGCCATACTCTTTTACGTTCGAGCCGCAGCCCGCGGCGTTGATGATCACCGCGTCCACCTGGGCGCTTTCGAATGCTTCAATTGTCTGGCGCGCGAGCTGCAAGGCTTGCTCTTCTTCTCCCGCGTGCACTAGCAGGGCTCCGCAGCAGGGTTGTGCCGCGGGAACCACCACCTCGCATCCTTCGGCAGCCAGCACGCGTGCTGTGGCCGCGTTGACCTGCGAGAAAAGGACACGCTGCACGCAGCCTAACAACAACCCCACACGGCGCCGCCGGTCGCCCTGCGCGGGGATCAACTCGGGAAGCGTTTCCTCCGGGGGCAGCTGCGGGAGCAGCGACTCCAAAGCCCGCAGTCGTGCGGGAAGCAGTTTCGGAATGCCCATGCGCCGCACCAGCGCCTCGAGGCCGGCCTTCTGATACAGGCGCAATGGCAACAGTAGAGCGCGCAGCCGGGCCGGGTTTGTGAAAATGCTGAACAGAAACCGACGAAACCTCTTCTCCGAGGTTGGCCTCGCGTAGCGGCGTTCAATTTGCGCCCGGGTGGCTTCAATTAGTTTCGCGTAGTCTACGCCGGAAGGACACGCAGTCACGCAAGCCATGCATCCCAGGCAGGAGTCGAAATGGTTTACCCATGTTTCGTTGATGGTCGCATCGCCTTCGGCGACCATTTTCATCAGGTAGATCCGACCACGCGGCGAATCCATCTCCTCGTTCCACAGCACATAGGTGGGGCACACGGGCAGGCAGAAACCGCAGTGCACGCATTTGTCGATCAACTCGCCCGCCGGCGGGTGGTGCGCGTCGTACCCGCTGGCGGTTGCTGGATTGATGCTTTGTTGCTGCGCCATTAGATCCCCCCGATGAACCGACCGGGATTCAGCGTGCCCCGCGGGTCAAATTGCTGCTTTACGCTCAGCATCAGCGGAAACGCATCGCCCGCGCTACCCCAGGCGTCAATCGCCGGCATTGCCGCTGGTCGATGGAGCACGGCCAGCGATCCTCCCACGCGTTCGAGCTCGGGCCGGAGGGTGTGTAGCACTTCGTGGATGGCAGGGGCGCTCGACGCCTCCAGACGCAGCCAGCCCAACCCTGTTCCCTGCACAACGGCACGCCACTGTACGCCCAGGGAATCGGCCATGTGGCGAAAGCGGCCACAAGTCTCCGCAACCGATGCTGGTAGGACGCTGAATTTTGCAATCGCTGCCGGCTCCGCCGAAGGCCATAGCCCATCCCGCGCCTGCCACACCGCGTCGCTGGTCGTAGTTTCGGCCGCCGGCGCGACAATTTTCCGCAGCACCATCTCCTGCGCCGCAAGTCCCGCAACGGTGCCTTCGAAGCGAACGTCCACCGCGGGCGCCGCACCTGGCGTTAAGCGCATCTGTAAGCCGGCGGGCGTCAAACTGGAATCCTGCACCGCCAGCATTACGCGGTTGGCGTCGCCCAGATCGCACGCCGCAAACGTGAATGACCGTATGTTGTACGGCATGGGATGCAGCCGGAAGTTGGCGCGAGTGATGACGCCCAGCGTGCCCAGCGCTCCAGTGGCCAATTTCGGCAGGTCGTACCCCGCGACGTTTTTCACCACTTTGCCGCCGCTCGAAGCGACCGTGCCATCGGGCAGCGCAATCGTTATCCCGATGATCAGATCGCGCAGCGCGCCATACCGAATACGCAGCGAGCCGCTGTCGTTCGTCGAAAGGATTCCACCGACGGTGGACCGCTCTGGCCACAGCGGATCCACTGCAATGCGCTGGCCGTGCTGCGCTAGTGTGTTCTGCAGATTCCGGATCGTGCAGCCGGCCTCTACGCTCACTGTCAGATCGGCCCAGGCGTGTTCAATAACCCGGTTGAGCCGCGCCGTTGAAAGAATCAGGTCAGCGCGCACTGGCGGATTGCCCCAACAGGACTTCGTGCCACCGCCGCGAGGCACAACGCCGAGCCCCGCGGCGTTCGCGCAGCGCAGCGCAGCCGCCAGTTCGGTCTCACTGCCTGGCTCAAAAACCATCTGGGGCTGGACTCCAGCGACGCCATCAACCGGCCCCGCGGCGCGCAGATATTCCGCGCCGGCGATCGCCCGCAGGTTCTCCCACGGGTCCGCGATCCCCGTCCCTGCCCCCAAAGCTGATGGTGGGGCTGCCATCTCAGAAGCGTTCTGCGATCCCGGCGACTTCCAGCGGGTGAGGTCGATACTCCCCTGGCATTTCGCCGCACAGCCGCGGACGTGGGAAAACCTTCGTGGGATTGGAGAGGTGCTCCGGGTCAAACGCACAGCGTACGCGCTGCATCGTTGCCAAGTCGGGCTCCGCGTACATTTTGGACATCATCATTTTCTTCTCTTCGCCCACACCATGCTCGCCCGTGATGGAGCCGCCAGCCTCGATGCACAGTTCGAGGATGCGGTTGGCTAGGACCTCTGCGGCATGCTCCTGCCCTTCGATCCGGCGATCATAGAGAACCAAAGGATGCAGGTTGCCGTCGCCCGCGTGAAACACATTGGCTACTCTGATTCCCGTCTCCGCGCCGAGCCGCTCGATTTCGCTCATGACGCGCGGCAGCGCTGTGCGAGGGATCACGCCATCCTGCACGATGTAATTTGGCGAAATGCGGCCCATCGCGGCGAACGCCGCTTTACGTCCCTTCCACACCACGGCGCGCTCCGCCTCCGTCTGCGCCACGCGAATTTGCCCGGCGCCGCACTTCCGGCAGATTTCTTCCACCTGTCGCATCAGCGCTTCGACTTCCGCCGTAGGCCCGTCGAGCTCCACCAGCAACAGCCCACCGCAGTTGGGATAATTGGCGTGCACAGCCGCTTCAGCGGCTTGGATGGCGAGGTTGTCCATCATTTCAATCGCAGCCGGCAGCATGCCCGCGGCGATGATCCCGCTCACCGCGGTCCCGGCGTCGCTCGTGGATCCAAACGCCGCGAGCAAAGTATGGATGCATTCGGGCCGCTTGACGATGCGGAGGATCACCTTGGTCGCAATGCCCAGCGTACCTTCGGAGCCCACAAACACGCCCGGCAGGTCGTAACCTGGCGTGTCGAGCGTCCTGCCGCCCAGGTGCGCCAGCGAGCCGTCCGGTAGGACCACCTCAAGGCCCAGCACGTGCGTGGTGGTAAATCCGTATTTGAGGCAGTGCGCGCCGCCCGCGTTTTCCGCCACGTTTCCGCCAATGCTGCAGATACTTTGCGACGAGGGATCCGGCGCGTAAAAAAAACCATGGGGCGCAACCCGTCCGGTCACTTCCAAGTTGATCACGCCCGGCTCTACCGTCACCCGTGCGTTCGGCAGGTCCACTTCGAGGATACGGTTCATACGTGCCAAGCTGATCACTACTCCGTCCTTGACTGGCAGGGCGCCTCCGCTCAGTCCCGTGCCTGAACCGCGCGCCACAAATGGAACCCGCTCTCGATGGCACACACGCACGATCCCCTGGACCTGTTCTGTGGAACGGGGCAGCAACACAGCCAGCGGAACGACGCGAAAATTCGTCAGCCCATCGCACTCGTAGGTCTTCAATTCTTCCTGCGATGTAATCAGGCCGCGGTCGCCGGTGATGGCGCGAAACTCCTGGAGGATGTGGGCGTCCAAAATTATTCGGCTGCCCGCCGCTTCGCGCGGAGCGGGTACCCCGAGCAGCAGGTTAATACCTCGGTCCACAAACGTCAAACCGTCCTGCAGTAGTGTTTTGCGGCAGCGATGGCGGTCGGAGAATCGTGGTTGAATTTGTTGCAGAATGAGACGGCGGCTTTACGGTCGTGGAGACTCCTTTCAAATGAAGGCTGCACATGGATCGAAAGCGGACAGTCGAAGTGGCCGTGTGTTTGCCGCTTTGGGGACCGCGATTTTTCTTCCGGTTGCCCCAGGAATCGTCGCAGGACTCCTCCCTTGGTGGATTTCGCGGTGGCAGGTCCATGCACCGTTTTTAGGTTTCACGGCTCTTCGCGTAGTTGGTACTCTACTGATGGCCGCAGCCATCCTTGTACTACTTGAATCATTCGGACGTTTCGCGCTTCAAGGCATCGGCACACCTGCACCCCTTTTTCCAACGCGACACCTCGTTGTCAAGGGAACCTATCGCTATGTCCGAAATCCTATGTACGTCGCAGTTCTATTGTTGGTTTTTGGCCAAGCCCTATTGCTAGGTGACATTCGCATCTTCGCATATGCAGTATTTTGCTGGCTGGCTATGCACTTGTTTGTCCTCCTTTACGAGGAACCGACATTGCGGAGATCCTTCGGAGCTCAGTACCAAGCCTATTGCACTCATGTTCCGCGCTGGAAACCTCGTTTCAGTCCGTGGCGCGACGGCACAGGAGCGGAGCGGCGTAAGCGCTGACTTAAGGAAAATCTTACAACGAAAGAGTGGATCCTGTCCCGGAGGGACCAAATTAAAGTAGCCTGGCACGAAGTGCCTGGAAACAAGATAAAAGTACGCGCCTTTCTTCTTTTTCCCGGCACTTCGTGCCAGGCTACCTTCGCTTTGATCCCTCCGGGATAAATGCGTAATGGCGCCTTCCCCCTGCTGCAATAAGTCACATCGATCCGGTAAACCATCGAGTGGTGCCATGTGGTGGTTGACTGTCTCTGCCTGTCCCGCATTCATCTGAACACTATCATGGCAAGTCCTCCAGGCTGATTTTTCGCAGCATAAAACTGTCAAAAACACATCCGACACGCGAGTTCGTGCCGATCTGCAACAAGAGGACATTCCATATGCAAAAGCGCCGCCAAAGTACCATACCGCAAATTAAATCGTGGCAACCTTCCCGCATGAAAACCGGACTGCGGAATCAGCTCGTAGGTAAGAAGGTGACTGTTCGCGTCCGGGAGAAAGGTTGACAACGTGGTTCATACTTCCGACCGAAAGAGGGACAGACCAAAGGATCACGTCTCAACAATCAACATTCAACCACGTCCGTTGTACCGCAACCTGCACAGTCCCTTACTTCCTGCCGATCTGCTCAGTCACTCCCAACGACTCTTCTACCAAATCGGCGGCGACAGAGAGTCCTTTGGCCTCAACGATCGCCCTCTGCAGTTTGCGCGCATTATCCCGATAAGTGGAGTCGTTCAGCACTTCATTTAACAGTGTTGAGAGGTGGTCAGCGGTTAACTTATCTAATGACATGACAACACCGGTTTGCTTGTCCACGATTCTCGCGGCGACGCGAGGGCAGCGACAATGGTGCGAAAGACATGCACCTGGCCATTCATTATCGTCCCCATTGAAGCGTAGATAAGAGGCTCGCCGGTTAATCGTTCCCAGGGAAAATCCACTTTCTGCCGGCCCTCGCCATCATGGAACGGGCCGGTGTGGTGGAATTGCGAAGGCCAATGAGAACTTTCAAAGTCGAAGGCTCTCGGAACTTGGGTGATTGACGCTAATGGGGAAAGAGTGGAACCGGGGTTTCCCAATCAATACGTCGACCCCGGTTGCCGCAACAATTGACGGCAATGTCCTTCAATATCATCTCCGTCTGGTCGAGCACAAGTCGGACGGAAAATTGCAAAGCATCCTCTCCTTGCATTTTGCTTACTTCTGCTCTGTTTTCGTTAATGTGATCTTTCTCGTCAGCAGGAATAAACGGTAGGCCGGCAGCGCCTGACGAATAAAGAAAGACAACGTCATGGTTGCGCGCCTGAAGTTGACGCGCCAGCGCAGTCATTGGGTTGAGGTGGCCTGGTACGTTGGGACAAATAAATCCTAGTTTCATAGATAGTGCATTCGTTGCAGATCTGGCAGCGCGGGGACACGCTTCTGCGTTTCCGGCACTGCGTGTTTTAGTTAGGCTGTACTAAAGCCGAGTACTTTCGATGCGCGCCGTTTTTGGTCCAACTGCCGCAATCGTTATCTCGATGGCTGCAACGAGTCGCCGCAGACCGAATATGCGGACAATATCAGAACGCCGGCGAAAAACGCCTGACAGGGCACCTCAAATGAGCTGCCGGTTCGGGCAGCGCACCAGTCGAAGCAACGATTGCGGCAGCTGGTACAAATACGGACTGCCTCTCAAATTCTGCTGTTGGTTACGGCATTAACAAACATGAATAATTCAACTAGTTTTGTAATGACTGCCCGTTCCAATGCCGCACGATCCGTCGATCATCAGCCGAATTCAAACGAAGCACCACCCATGTCCGCAACGTACGTGATCGACTTTTTCGAGGCGCGACACCGGCTGCTCACGGAATCTGAGAGAATCGCCCATGACAGGGAGTTAGGCCGGCAGATCGAGGAATTCGCTATCCGTCGAAAACGTTCTGTCCGCTTGTTTGACGCTCTCGAAGAAGCGTTCTATTGGATGATCTTGGCAGCAGCGCTTTCCTGTTTGGCTCTTTGGATCTTCGGCCTTTGAAATGCATATGAGTACCGATATCAGTCAGTGCTCATACGTCGAAAAGCTTGCGACGCTGACCCGGCTCTACTTTGAAATAGGGCTACCATTGCCGCACGCGCTTCGAGCAGCGGAAGCAGATTTGTAGAAGCGTATCGGCGTGTCGGCGTTCCAGGGAATAAAACTGCTTTTCGCCATGGCTGTATTGACCAGCAGGCCTCCACGAAGCAGATGACTCTTTGCGAACGCCTAAACGCCCGGACGCCGACCCGCCGATACGCTCCCCCCTGCCGCCAGCTCAATTTCTTTGGAGTGTCGGCAGTTGGGACCAAAAACACGGCAATTCGGACAAATTTGGCTAGCCTCCTCAATTCTGGCGTCTCTTCCAGTTTAGAACTAAGTGCGCGAGACGAGAATGGTCTTGCTGCGATGGATAGGCTTTTTAACGACATTTGTGTATTGGTAACCGCAGCGTTCGCGCTCACGTTTTTGCCAGGCTTAACGGTACAGGAGCGCTCTCTATTGTCGATGCGGGATCGAGGAACGGCATTGCTGGTGTTCCTGGTGCTTGGGTTGGTCGAAGAGGCGAGCGCTTCGCACAGCGGTTGGCTCAACGAGCGAATCGTGGCAGTTTGTGCGGCTGGCTTGGTGGCAGGCCCTTGCGTAGGACTGGCCGTAAGCACGTTTGTGACCTGGCTGGCGGTGAGGTTTGACGGCCTGCCATTTGCATCCATCGGTATTTCGATGTTGTGCGGCGGTCTAGCCGGTGGGTGGCTACATAAGTGGCGGCCAAAGCTGGCGCAACAGCCACTGCCCGGATAAGATTCGTTGCAATAAGGAATAGAGGGCAAAAATTGGAGCAGGCAGTATGAAGAATTTCATGAAAACAACGCGATTAGTCTTAGCCGTTACGACGCTGTTGGCTGCAGATTCAATTGCTGGCACCCAGGAGCAGCTTGCAGCACCGTGAAAAAGTATTTAACGCTTTTAAGCCTCGTTCTGAGTTTTTCGTTTTGGCTGGTCCCAAGCAGGTTGTGCGCGGGCGAGCCGCAACTCAAGGTTGAACAGGTTCTGCAAACGACCCGATCTTGGGATGGCAGTCCCTACACCAGCTATCCCACCGGGCAACCCCAGGTAACGGTGCTCAGGATTACGATCCCGCCAAACACGGCTTTGCATTGGCATCGTCACCCGATCATCAGCGTTGCCTACGTGCTGTCTGGACATCTTACGCTAGAAAAAAAAGATACTGGAGAACGCACGGTTCTGCAGGCTGGAGAAGCGGTGGCGGAAACTGTACAAGCGACGCATCGTGGTTTCACGACCGACGAACCGGTCGAGCTAATCGTGTTCTACGCCGGGCAAGTTGGGGTGCCGGTCACCATCAACGAGGAATGATTGAGGCACCGGCCCGAAACAATGCACGTTGAACATGCCGGGAGCGGAGAGCCGTGCAGCGGGACTGGTCTGGCCAATATCGGACAAAACCACGGCCTCAGACCAATCCGTCAACACTTTAGCTTGATTAATTCTACATTTGGGCTCAATTCGTCGGAAAGGATTGACCGTTCAGTAAACTGATGCGGATGTTGTTTTGGATGCACATGTTGTTTTGCAGTTCTGTCGCCCCCCGGACGTCTGGTTTTAACGATCGATTCCGGGGACAACGCGATGGATTCTATTCTTAATGGCGTTTGCGTACTAGTAACCGCAGCGTTCGCGCTCACGCTCGTACCAGGTTTCAGGCAACCTGAGCGCTCTTTGTTATCGAGACGCGATCAAGGAACTGCCCTGCTGGTGTTTTTGGTCCTCGGCCTCGTCGAAGAAATGACTGTTTCGCACGCCGGCTGGCTCAACGAACGAATCGTAGCGGTATGCGCAGCTGGCCTGGTAGCAGGCCCCTGGGTAGGACTTGCCGTCGGCATGTTTGTCACATGGTTGGCGGTCGCGTACGACGGCCTGCCGCTTGGCTCTATCGCAATTTCCATGTTGTGCGGTGGTTTGGCAGGAGGGTGCCTGTACCGATGGCGCCCTAGGCTGGCGCAGCTTCCACTAACGGGATTCTGTCTGACTTTGAGCGTCTCGTTGCTCCGCAGTGGCCTCACCTTCTTATACGCTCCTGGTTCACGCGCAGCGCTGCCCAGGTTCGAGGAGATCGGAATGGCCCCTGTGTTGGAAGGTTTGGGCACGGCGTTGATTCTGGCTATCGTCGAGCAGGTACGTGACCGTGACGAGCAAACCCGAGTAGCGGCTTCGGCCGAGGCGCACGCCCTGCAAGCGCGCATGAATCCCCACTTTTTGTTCAATGCTTTGAATGCGCTGGCGGCGCTGTCAAAGGTCGCGCCTCGAGAAGTGCCACGGGCGACAGGACAGTTGCGCAAATTTCTACGGGCCAGTTTCGATCAACAGGAGCAACTGCTCGTACCCCTCGAAGAAGAGCTGGCAGTAGTTCGTGCTTACTTAGACATCGAGTCGCTGCGACTCGGCAACCGATTGAAGGTGGAGCAGACGATCGATCCGGGATTGTTGAATGTTCTAATGCCGCCTTTCTCCCTCCAGCCACTGGTGGAAAACGCGATCCAACACGGAATCCATTCTTCGCCGCGGTCCGGCCGGCTCCAACTCTTGGTCCGCCCGATAGGAGAGTGGCTAGAGATGAGCGTTAGCGATGACGGGCAAGGTGTCCCTTCGACGGAAGTCGAACGACTTTTTTTCGAAGAGCGCCCGCGGATGCACGCGCTGGTGCTGTTACGCCGGCGGCTGCGGGGATTGTTCGGGCGCTCGTTTCAATTGGAGGTGCGTAGCGAGATTGGAGCCGGCACCACGGTGACTATGCGCATTCCTTTGCGAAAGCCGTTCGGAGTTGGCCTCGAATCGCCAGGAGCTATCACTTCGGATCTCCACGAACTGGCACCTAACTAAGATCTTTTCTCATGTGGATCCGGATCCGAGCTGTTATTATCGAAGACGAACCGCTGGCCGCCCAATACCTGGCGGCACTTCTGGACGACACCTGCCAGGTAGAGGTCGTCGGTTCGGCCGCTGAGAGCGAGGCAGGCCTGCGTCTTTGTGCCGAGCTGCGTCCGGACGCCGTCTTTGTCGACATCAATCTGCCGGGCAAAGATGGCGTTTCGCTCGCGGCGCAACTGGCCATGCTTCCGCAGCCGCCACGGCTGGTCTTTACGACGGGAAACGCGAACCGGGCGACCGACGCCTTCCGGTTGGAGGCGGTGGATTATCTTTTGAAGCCGTTGGATCCGGATCAGGTCACGGAGGCCGTCAATCGCCTGCTGGCATATCTGCGGCCCTTTGAGTCTGGCTCTTCCCCGAGTTTCGGCGATCACGCCAACGAAGGCCCAACACCGGACAAAATGCATTTTACTGGTATGGCCAACGAGCTGTTGCCGGTCAAGGATGTGGACCGCGACCAGATCCGACTGCTCGCCCGTCGCGAGGTTGCAGCGGTGCTGCGACGTGAACGGCGCACTTGGGTCCATACCGTGCGAGAAGAGTTTGCGACTTATTATCCGCTGGCTGACCTCATGCGTTGGCTAGGTGGCGATCCTTTTATCCAGATCGGAAGGCATGCCGTTGTGAACCTGCAAGCCATGGAACGCGTTACTCACTACGGTGACCGCCTTTACCGCGTACGACTGCGTGATCGGGCAAACACTGAAATCACCGCTTCGCGGTCAGGGGCTGCGCGGCTGGCCGTGGTGGTGAAGACGCAACGTTGAACTGTCTGTCGGACTACCAGCTCACGTCTTCGAAACTGCCGGCTGACTACACCGTCGCTGAGGGACCGGGTCGCATCCTAAAATCTATGAATCCGAGGATGGCGTCGGACGCGCTCTCGCGCGTCCGACGCCATATGTATCGACGCTCATTTTCGGCGCCCCTGCGAACGCGCTCTTGTTGTATCGGAGCTGAGGCCCTTTCCCATTTAGCAAGGCCGGATCGCGCGGGAGCGCATCCCTACCCTCCCATTTAGCAAGGCCGGATCGCGCGGGAGCGCATCCCTACCCTCCCATTTAGCAAGGCCGGATCGCGCGGGAGCGCATCCCTACCCTCCCATTTAGCAAGGCCGGATCGCGCGGGAGCGCGTCCCTACCCTCCCATTTAGCAAGGCCGGATCGCGCGGGAGCGCGTCCCTACCCTCCCATTTAGCAAGGCCGGATCGCGCGGGAGCGCGTCCCTACTCTCCCATTTAGCAAGGCCGGATCGCGCGGGAGCGCGTCCCTACTCTCCCATTTAGCAAGGCCGGATCGCGCGGGAGCGCGTCCCTACCCTCCCATTTAGCAAGGCCGGATCGCGCGGGAGCGCGTCCCTACCCTCCCATTTAGCAGCGCCCGAACATCGAACGGCTGCAATTCGTCCGGCTCACGAACGAACGGCTCTTGCTGCTGTCTGTATCCGTTGCGCATTGCAATCAATCCAAAGACTAATATTTCCATATTTCTTTTTCTAATAGACAGCAGGATTTGAGGGAGCCGCCGTTTCTTGTCCCATTTGCCGTAATCGCTATCCGGACAGGTCAGATCACGCGGGAGGTGACCCTATCATGACGCCACCGGTCAAGCGGCGGCGTGACCCTTCGAAATGTCCAAAATCCAGAGTTGCCCCGGAGGGGCAAGCATAGCCGACGAGTTGATTTTGTAGCCCCGGATAACAGCCCATAAGTGCTAACTTAAAATGGCAGCGGTCTTAAGCGCCGAAGGCGCGAGTGGAGAAAAGCCTGGGGTGGAGCGCAGCGGCATAAGCGCTAATCAGGAATCTCTTCTATGAAGGTTGTAACACCTGTTCTCTGACACGGCGAGAAGGAGATGACATTTCTCTCGGTCGCTTTTCCGCGTTCAAAGTCTGTTGTTTATTGGCCGGCATCTGCGGATTCGCAAGCGGCAAATTCTTACCAGCCGATCGCCATTCCAGAAACCCGGCGAACAGAAGTGCAGTGAACAGCTGGCAAAGTACTAGAGCAGACGTGACCGGTTCGACGGTCAAGCCCGACTCGGTGCGGCCAATGAGTAAGACAGAGAGACAGATTTGGCTGCAAAAGACGGGCAGCATGTGACGGCCAATCAGCATAAATGGTCGCAAGGGTGATTCCAGGCGGTTCAGGTACGGGGTAAGTCTTGCAATAACTGAAGCGGCCACGAAGAAGTTGATGAGGCGCAAAGGCCCGAGATGCCATTTATCCAGCAGCCATGTCCCAGTAAACGCATCGGGGCCGGACGCGATGGAACTCCAACGCCAGACTAGAAAGGCGATCGCCGAGATCAAGAATAACGGGCGTAGCAGCTGAGGCAGGGGCAGCAATGCCTTTTTTTCGTAGAAACGCTGGCCAATGCATAGTCCGCCCACCCAGAGCAACTGCCATGCGAATAGATCGAACGGTCCCAACTGGATGAACGGCAAATCTCTGAATGCAGTTACCAACATGTCTCTGACGTGTGTCTGCGCGATGAACCAAGTCGCAGCGCTGACCAGGAGAACCGTCCTCCAGCCCCAGCGTTGAGCCGCCCAGAAAGCAACAGGTGTCAGAAAAGAGAATAGGATGTACATCGGAAGGATGTCCATTAACGGCGGCCGGAACAGCAGTACCAATGATCCACCAATCGCCGCCCATGGATTCAGCATATAGTGGTCCAACAAATTTCTGATACCAGGAAACTCGGATAAGAAGAAGCGTCCGAGAATAAATGCGAAGCCAAGAGTGACGAGATGCGCCTCGTAGATGCGTCCGGCCCGACGAATCGAAGACGATCGAGCCGCGGCGAACCCCAGCTTTTCAGCGCGTTTGCGAAAGAGCATGCCGGCAAGAAATGCGGACACAAACACAAAGCATTCGGCGGTGGTGAAGAACCCCAATGGCTGGTCCGTAAAGCGACGAAGCGATGAGGGCGAGTGATTGACGACCATCATCAACAGTAAGAACCCTCGAAGCATATCGAACTCGATAAATCGTTTCATCTGATGCTTAATCTTTTCGCTCGTATCACGCCTGTATAATTCATTCCGCTGATTCTCTATCAGCGGACGTGATAATTTCGACCGACGCTGTCCGCGACTTCAACACCCTATGATCAACAACGGATCTTTCCATAGCTCGTCAGGACTATTTTCGGGTGCCTCGAATTGGCCCCTGCGAGCTCATTTCGGTTAACCGGTCAGCCTGCCTTCCTATCAGGGGAACTGATACGCGATCAAAAGGCATGATTATCTCGAGGCAGCAGTTGCTGCGACTTTGCCTGCAGGAAGGAAAATGAACTGTATGAGGTTTACCAAAAGTTTACTTGCCGGCCTCCTATTGACCGGCCTGCTGGCGATCGCGCCCGATAAATCTTTCGCTCACGGAGGGGGCGGCGGTCACTTTGGAGGGGGTGGAGGAGGCGCCCACTTTGGAGGGTTTCATGCTGGCTTTGCCGGCCACGGATTCACGCGGGGCGGACGCGGTGACGCTCGGTGGCATAATGGAGCCGGTTGGTACCACCATGGGTACGGTGGGTATTACGGGTATTACGGACCGTTCGATTACGAACCATTTGATTATGGGCTCGATGATCCTTATGGCTATGTTTACCCGTACAATGACAATGACGGCTCCTTCGATGCGCAACCTACTCCGGGCGAGATAGTGCCCGAAGCGTCAACGGCGCGCACGGTGTCAGTACAGAAGGCGTTAACTCGACTCGGTTACTATCACGGTCCGATTGACGGCATCGCCGGATCGCAAACCGAACACGCAATACGCTGGTTCCAGTCGGTCGATAAATTGCCGGTAACAGGCCGCATCGATGGCGCGACATTGCAAGCTCTAGCCATTGTGTAGCTGGAAAAAGTTTAAACGTTAAAGGCTCTGCTGGTTTATTTCCGGCAGAGCCCATTGTCGCTGGAGGGAAACAGCAGAGCAAAAACTGGTGCTTTCGCTTACGCCTCGTGTTATCGATCATCCGTGGAGTTTAACCGCTTAAACCCCGGTCTTTTGTATACCTTCTTGGTTGTCGCCGATGCAGGCCAGATATCTGAAGCGGCTCGACGACTCCATCTCTCCCAGCCCGCCATTACCGCTCAAATCCGGCGCTTAGAATCTGAGCTGAACACGCCGCTGTTCATCCGGTCCGTGCACGGAGTCGCCTTGACTCCGCCGGCCGTTCATTTGCGACAACGATTGCAACGGGTTTTCGGGGAACTAGAACAAACCTTGCGAGAATTGGATCCGGCGAAGGAGCTTACAGGGGTTTTGCATTTTGCTGCCAGTACGACCAGTGCGGCGCATTTTGTGCCATCCATTTTCATTCGATTTCGCCATTACCACCCCGAAGTCGGTCTTCGACTCATTGTTGGGAACGCAAAGGAAGTGCTGGAGCACGTTCGAGAACAACGTGTTGGACTCGGGCTGCTTGGGGGCCATGAGCGGAGTCCGGGTGTTCGCCTTGAGCCGTTTATGCCCGATGAAATCATTCCGGTTTGTGGAGCTCAAATTTCGGATCCTAAGCTTCGACGTGCAATTGGGAACGTGAAGTCTGCTCGAGACCTTGAGAATCTGCCGCTTATCTGGCGCGAGCCTGGAGCAGGCACTCGGGCCGTGGCAGAAGAAGTTCTGAAAGAGAGCGGTGTGAACTTGAGGAAATTGGACCAGGGCGTTGAAATGGGAAGCACGGAAGCGATTAAGTCGCTGGTAATCGCCGGTCTTGGCGTCGCTTTTTTTTCATGTTGGGAGATCCAGAACGAACTGGCCTCTGGAGTGGTGCGAGAAATTGAGATTCCAGGTCTGCGAATTCACCGAGTGTTTTCCTGGGCAATTCCAAGCGGGGAAATTGGAGGGCTTGCCGGCGAGTTCTATCGATTCGCAAATTCGATTCGAAATGAGCTCTCTGCCGTCAGCGTGCGGACCTGGAGGATGACTTTGTAGAACTCAAATCTAGAGGAGAGCAATGCCGACTGCTGCATTCTCTTCCGGGGTGGCAAACCAGTAGCCATAGCGCTGTGCCGTCTTCAAGTGGTGAGAAAGAGTGGATCCTGTCCCGGAGGGACCAAATGAAAGATGAGGTAGGGACGTCGGTTAGCGACGCCCCTCCTCCCGAACCGAACAGGCCGATCTCCGGCATTCGGCTCTCCAGTTGGTAGTTGTACTCCAAAGGAGATCGGCCGACGCTTCCTTTGATTCTACAAGGTCGATCAATGGTAGTCTCCCGTTCCCGGGGCGGCCAACAGACACTGGACAAGAGTTGCAGGTTCGCGTACTTGGTTTGCTCTTCACCGTAGTGAGTCCTTAGGACATTGACGGTGCTGTTTCCTTCGTTCTTTTGTTCAGTGTCTCCACCTTCCTGCCTCCCTTGGCTCCACGGGCATTACCCCGCTTCCTCGCTACTACGAAGGCTCTGTCACCTCCCGGGCACAGTTCTTCGGGCCTTCTACAGACCATGAACGCTGTTCCTTTCCCGGTTCGCGATCCCTGATTCATGTCGCTCCAACTTCCGACCATTCTATCTCCACCCACCCCATGCACTCCTGTAACTGCGCTCACTGTTCTCGCCGCAGGTCAGGTCGCGGAGTTGCCGCTGTTCCCTTTCCGGGTCGGCTTCCGTTCTGGGCTTCGCCTTTGGCTAGCAGGCTCGCCAATGCATCAGGCCGTATCGAGTTCATCATTTTCTTAATTATGGACTGGTCGTTCGCATCCGGTTGCTCCCCACCCCGCCTCTTGGCGACGCAGTTTCCTTCAGCTACGGACAGCCAGTGTTCTGTCCGACGGGGACTTCCACCCCACTGTTGGTGCGCACTCTCAGGCGCACTAGCCTGGCACGAAGTGCCTGGAAACAAGAGAAAAGTGGACTCGTCCCGGAGGGACGGTTGATCTGCTCACTAGTCCCAGCGATATTATTCGTCGAACTCTACCTCGTGCGCTCTTAGAAACGCCAGATAAGGCCGGAGGCGCTCTCGGACTTCTGGGTTCAAGATCGGAACCCGTTCCTTGGTACTAAAGCCACAGTGGAAGGCCGCCCGGCGACGATACGACATCTTCAATGCTGCAAACACCACGCTGTAAATCACCGCGGGCTACCGCCGTCCGCAGTGCCCGGTAATCCCTCTTTCATTTCGAGGCGTATTAACAGAATTAGCAGAAATATCATTCCCAACAGACCAATGCTGTGGAAGGACGAAACGATAACAGCGCCGGTAACCGCACCTAAAATAAAACAGATCCACATAATTGCCAGAACTTGAATAGTAGGTCGCTCCGGATGTTTTGAAGAGTCTTCTTTAGGGCTCCCCTTTGAAGAAAGGTGGTCGAAGATTTTACGCATCAGCGTGGTAACCATCCCGGTCATATAGGTCGAGTGGACACTGATTCCGTTCGTTTTATGGAGAGCACCGTTTTGAATACCGAGCGCAAGACACATGCACACGATGAACGGCCGCTCGTTTGCCCTGTTACCTAAAAAAAAAGAAGCGCTCAGAAAAAGCAGAACCTCTATGAACATTGCGATCGCTAGAGAAGATCGCCTTAACTTCGAGGCGAAGCGATCTAGTATTAAACTGAAGAAAATTCCTCCGAGAAAAAAAACCACTGCCAAGAGTCGGTCCAACGTAAGAAACCAGTCTTTGCCAGCGGCACTCACTGCGGCTAGAACACAGTTCCCTGTAAGGTGTCCCGTGAACGTGCGGGCAAGCAAAAAACTCGATGCATCAGCATAACCGCCTATAAAAGCGAGCCCGATTGAGATCCTAAAAGCGGTACCGCCCCCGCTGGTTTCATTCATATTTCAAGCGACTTCTTCCATTCAACTGAAAGGCGACGATCTCGAGAAAACGATCAAAGGACGCGGTGTGGGCGTGTGGGCGTATCGGCTTGCCGGTTGCAACCGAGAGTTTGATGCGCGCCCAATAACAGAATACACGCGGGACGCGTATGCTCCAGTGCCGGTCTCATACCGATTTGCGGTTGATTCCAGCCCCCACACAGGCGAGACGCCCATGCTCCTTTGCGCAGTTCGAAAACAACTCTGCGGACTTCCACACAGCGTTGACTTTCATCGAACACAATTCTTCCGAGCGTCTCGCAAAACTAACCGTCCGGCTGATTGTCAGCGCGTTGTACACTCACACTCATTCCTTCATGAAGATCTTCCGTCGGGTTTTGAACGACTCTGTCCGTGACGTCTATGCCTTTGAGAACCTCTGACTTCGAACCGAAATCGCGTCCTAATACAACCGATCTGACCTCAATTTTACCGCTTGCATCAACGATGAAGACTTGGACGCCCTTCGAATCAATTTGTATCGCATTATCCGGCACCAGAAGCGCCCGTGTCGGATTCTGGAGCGCGAGCCTGGCATGGGCATACATACCGGGGTAGAGACGGCGATTAGGATTCGGAACGTCAATTTCAAGGAGCAATGTGCGCGAAGCCAGATCGAATGCTCCGGCATCCCGAGTGACCATGCCCGCAAAGGTTTGACCTGAGAATTCGTCCACTGTAACAGTGGCCGGCGTTCCAGGCCTTACGCTGCTTACATCCGCCTGCGGAACGTTCACGAACACGCGGACCGGATTTGATTGCGCCAGATCGAAAAGTTTCTGAACAGTCCGACCGCTACCTGAACTAACCAAAGAGCCGACGTCAACATAGCGGGCGCTGATCGTGCCGGCGAACGGTGCGCGAATTTGCTCAAAGGCTTTCATATCTTGCGCACTGGTCAAAGCCGCTGCAGCGTTATCGCGGGTCGCTTTCTGGACTTGTTCGTTGGCGAGAACTGTGTCGAGTTCCTGCTGCGAATTCACGCGGTTTTGGAAGAGTTCTTGAGCGCGAAGCGAATTGGTGTGAGCTAATGTTAAGTTTGCCTCAGCAAGCTCCAATTGCGCTTGGGCCATGCGCAGTTCCGCATCGACCTGCGGGGCTTCTACATCTGCCAGGACCTGGCCCTCCTGAACATCGTCTCCGATGTCCACATACCATCGCTTCAGATAACCATCGACCCGCGAATAGATCGATGCCGTCTGGTTCGCTTCAATATTACCCGGAAGATTCAGTTCGGGTGCGCTCGAAGTTTGCGTCGGCGTTACAACAATCACAGTCTTCTTCCCGGCTGCCAGAGCAGCCGCTGCCAACTCTTTTTTAATCGCAATCCTTGGGTAGACCGCCACGAAATAAATTGCCACGCCGGCCAGGATCGCGAGAATCGCCACGATCAATGACTTCCGAATGATCGCGGTACGCGTCCCACCGAACTTGGGATGCGTGTCCGAGTCTGCGGACTTCGCTTGAGAATGATTTAGAGTACTACGGGCGGAATGGTCGTCTTCGGGCGGTGGTTCATTCATGGTTTCGTATGAGATTAGACAGGCCGTAATTGAAGCGGACAGTTCAGCCGCGCAGTCATTCATGCATGACTCTCATCCTCCGAATGCGAGCGCAGCCGCGGATGCAATACGTGTGGCGTATAGTTCCGTTTCAGCAGCTTGTAAACGATCGGGACGAAAAAGAGGGTGAAAAATGTCGCTACCAACAAACCGCCGATTACCGCCCGTCCAAGCGGCGCATTTTGCTCACCGCCATCACCGAGACCCAAGGACATCGGGAACATGCCAAGGATCATGGCCAGCGCGGTCATTATCACCGGACGTAGCCGAGTAAAGCCTGCGGTTAGCGCTGCATCGACTGGAACTTTTCTCTCATCGCGAAGCTGCTCGTTAGCAAACGTCACCACTAAAATGCTGTTCGATGTTGCAACTCCCATGCACATAATCGCTCCCATCAACCCGGGCACGCTGATGGTCGTACGGGTTAGAAAAAACATCCATACAATCCCCGTAAGCGCGCCGGGAAGCGCCATGATGATAATGAATGGATCCAGCCAGCTTTGGAAATTCACCACCATCAGAAAGTAAATCAGCAAGACAGCAAAGGCGATCCCGACGCCGAGTCCGATGTAAGAGCTAATCATGCTCTCCACCTGCCCACGAATGACGAGAGTCGTGCCGCGGGGGAGATGTGGCTCGAGGTCGCGCACGATTTTCTGAACCTGTTGAGCAACCGATCCAAGATCTCTGTCCTGTGTGCCGGCATAAACATCCAATACAGGTTGGACGTTGTAATGACTTTCGACGACAGGAGTCGAAATACCATGAATCGAAGCCAGGTTGGCGAGGAGTTGAGGTTGAGAGGTATCGCCTCCTGTCAACCCTGTCATCGGCGTCTGGTAACCCTGAACGCCCAGCGCCATCTGAGCCGGTGCAGCACCCGTGATAGGCGTTAAGTCGATGTCTGCCGTAATGTCTGCCGTCGAGCTGATCAGATGTTGCGGCGTCTGCACGACGATGGCGTAGCTCACTCCGTTTCGGGGATTCAGCCAGAAGTTGGGAGCAGTTTGTCCGCTGCCGGCCAATGAAATAAGTAAATCGTCAGCTACTTGTTTCTCGGTTAAGCCAAATTCCTCAGCTCGCGTACGATCTATGTCCACGAGCAATGACGGACCGTCGATGACCTGATGAATATTCACATCGACTGCCCCGGGTATCTGCGCGATTCTCCCGAGCAGCTCCTCAGCAATCTGATAGTTGCCTGGATCATGCCCTATGACCTGAACATCTATTGGCGCAGGAAGACCAGCGTTGAGCGTTTGGCCGACAATGTCAGAAGGTTGAACAAAAAAAGTATAATCGGGATACTTGGCGATTAGCTGTTCGCGAATCTTTTTCACATAGTTCCAAGTTGGCCCATGCTTCTTTTTATTGAGCGACACAAGGATTTCGCCATCAGCGGAACTGATCGTGGCGGTGTCGCTCAATGCAAGATTGAGATTCATCGGCAATCCAATGTTCTCCAGGATGATATCTATCTCGTCGTTCGGGATCAGCGACCGGATCACTGTATCTACCTCGAAAAACACGCGCTGCGTTTCTTCGATGCGTGTTCCGGCCGGAGCGCGAACGTGGAGACGAAATTGCCCGGCGTCGACCAAAGGAAAGAAATCTTCTCCCAGGATCGGGGTCAGGAAAACGAGCGAGAGAACTACGCCCGCCAGCATAATGGCAACCACGATGCGGCCATGCTCAAGGGCCCACTTCAACCGCGCGCGATAAAAGTTCCGCAATTTTTCAAACCCGTCATTAAACCGTTCGTGAAGCTTGACAAACCAGCTCTCTGGCCGTCGGTCAGCTCCCTTTGTTGAATGCTCCCCCTTGAGCAGGAAATTCACCATGGTTGGAACCACTGTTCGCGACAAGAAATAGGACGCGAGCATTGCAAAGACAACCGCCATCGCCAACGGTGAAAACAGATAATAAGCGACGCCGCCTAACAGAAAGATCGGCACGAACACAATACAGATGCAGAGTGTCGCAACAAACGCCGGCGTAGCAATTTCCTGGGCGCCGTCAAGAATCGCATCGATCATCGATTTTCCCATTCCCAGGTTGCGATGGATGTTCTCAATTTCAACAGTTGCGTCGTCCACGAGGATGCCGACGGCCAATGCGAGCCCACCCAGGGTCATTATATTGATGGTCTGCCCCATCAGATGTAACGCCAGCACCGAAAAACAGATGGCGAGCGGGATCGACGTGGCTACCACGACCGTACTGCGCAGCGACCCAAGAAAGAGTAGTATCATTACAGCGGTCAGTGACGCCGCAATGATGCCCTCTCGGATTACGCCTTCCAATGCCGAGCTGACAAATACCGATTGATCAAAGAGCGGTTTAATCTCAAGCGCCTTGGGCAAAGTCGCAGCAATTCGGGGCAGCGCATCTTTCACCCTCGACACAACGTCCAACGTCGAAGCGTTCCCATTCTTTAAGACGGGCAACAGGGCAGCCTTGATCCCGTTTGAAACGACCATGTTAACCTGTGGCGTATAGCCATCACGCACATTCGCAATATCCCGGAGATAGACTGTCGCACGGTTAACTTCTTTCACAGGCAGATTGTTCAGAGCCTCGATCGTGTCCGTGCTCCCGTTGATGAGTACATCGTACTCGCGCTTGCCGATCTTCGCGGTGCCAGACGGCAGCACGACACTTTGTTGATTTATCGCGTTGGCGACATCCTGCGGAGCAATGTTGTAGGCCTGCAGTTTACTCGGGTCGAGATCGACCGATACTGCCCGGGTCTTTCCTCCATAAGGTAACGGAATAGACGATCCTTGAACGGTCGCCAGTTGAGTCCGGATGAAATTGGTTGCAAAGTCGTACAGCTCCTGTTCCGAAAACTGCGCTCCACCGACACTTAATTGCAACACCGGAACATTGGCAGCGTTGTAGCTAAGTATGTTCGGCGGGGTAGCACCGGGTGGCATCGTCTTCAGAATCGTTTGGCACTCGGCCGTGACTTCAGCAATCGCTGCATCAATGCTCGCTCCTGGGTGCAAATAAATCTTGATGACAGCGATGCCGTTAAAAGAGTTGGATTCAATGTGCTCAATGTCGTTTACCGAAGTCGTCGACGCTCTCTCCGATACTGTTGTGATGCGCTCCGCAAATTCTTGAGCGGGAAGCCCGTTGTACGTCCAGATGATTCCGACGACCGGAATATTGATCGCAGGAAAAATGTCCTTTGCCATCTGCAGAGCGCTGAGCGCACCACCGATGAGCAGCAAGACTGCGAGAACGGTGAACGTGTAGGGCGCTCGAAGAGCTATCTTTACGATCCACATCATAGCGTTTCTCGTGTTTGCTCCTGTTTTATCAGAGGAACATGTCGTGTGCCAGCACTTCATGATCCGCTGCTTGTGCCTGTCCATCAAATGCTTATGCATAGAATAGACTCGAGCGGTTGTCCGTACGAGATTTCGGCCTTACGGATTTCCGTACCACCGGGTACGAGCTCGCGTCTTGATAGGCATCGGCGCGCACATCCAAAAAGGACGCGGTATCGGGACGAACAAAGATCTGTTTCGGAGGCTACGCTCGGCGCTGACACAGGCTGGAAGCCTATGCTCCTGTGCCCGTCCAGAGTTGTTCTCTAACTGCGCAACGGAGCATAGGCGTCTCGCCTGTGTGGGGCTGGATTCAACCGAAAATCGGTACGAAACCCGAGTAGTAGCATACGCTGCGTGCGTGTATTCTGTTTTTTGCGTGCGCGTCAAACTCTCGGTTGCGACTGCCGAGTAGTGCCCAATTCTTCTCCGGTCTTTGCGGTCTTTTGTGCAATTTGCTTTTGTTGCCCATCGAGCCGGATGCCAACGAGAGCCTGGGGTTCCTCCATAATCCTAAAGTGGTATGTAGAATAGCTAAAGAAAGGAGATCGCGATACGTAATAAAGAAGAATCACACATGAATGATCTCGCCCTCAAGTGGCAGGATCTGCTCGTCATAATTGCCGCATTTGCGTCTCTTCTCGTCAGCAGACGGCCACGCTTAAGAGGCGAATGAATATTTAGTTTTCATTAATATGACTTATACCCGATTACACAATCGCATTTGTAAGATCTGCGCTTTGGTCGCAGTCACCTCAATTCTTCCATCGCTAGCCTATGCCGACCGCGATAACGATAAAGCGTACAAGGACGGTGACCACGGACAGCGGTGGGGCGATCACGATTCGGATCGAGATCGAGACAGACAAATCCCGAGCGTTCCCGATGGGGGTCCCGGCTTGGTGTTGCTCATTACTACTATTGGCGCAATCCTGGTTTTCTCTGCGCGACTGTCGTCCCGGAGCAGGGCATAATTTCCCGACTTTCGTGGAGATCTTGATCTCCTCGTCTTCATGAAGATGCTTGTGTCCTGAAAATCCTCGCGAATGAGGATGCAATTTAGAATATCGCGCTTTTTGGAGCTCGAAATTTAGATTTAATTTCTTCGTATTCAGCATCTTGCACCCGGCAGGGCTCGAACCTGCAACCCTGTGATCCGAAGTCACATGCGGCTTCCTACGCAAGAGCGCACCGTCCCATCACTCCATCACTGTTGTGGCCTCGATTGAAGAGTATAGACCCTGGTTCCACGACTTAACAGGAGAGACCAGAGTTCGCTGTGGCCGATCACTCTGTCGATTTCTCTGAATGCAAAAAATGGGATTAAGGCAACAAATGTAGTCACTCCCACGGACAATATTCCCTGCACACTTCCACCTCCAACGACCGGGAAGCTTTGAGCGATGCTTTTCCCGTGCAAGATTCCGCCAATCACCCTCTCGACGATGTGAAAACCGATAATGAAGAGCGTAAATATAAAACACTTATACAAGATCGAATAGATGAGCGGCTTGTCTTTGAATCTGGTTCCGAACTTCAAATCCTCGCCGGTAAGCAACACCTTTGCCAGCATTAAGGCGTTAAAGATTGCAAACCCGTGAGCTTGATAATCAGGGTCCGCCCGAGCCAGAACGACGCTCTGATTGATGACCAACAGGGCGAACAAAGCCCAAAGATAGATGGTGATTACCAAGAACTCCCTTAGTTGATGGGCGGCTTTCTCTTTTATGCCAGGTTTGTGCTCGCTCGGACTACCGTTTTCAGCGGGGCTAGAGCCTTCTTCTGTCTTCATATTGAAACCTTTCTTTTTGGTTGCATCCGCGCCAGGCCGGGATAGGATAGGTTATTCCCACCTCTGGGACCGGACAACGCAGTACCTCTCGCGCGGTCTTTCCGCCGATCTTCAAGAACCGGTCGCGTGTTCTCTTCAGCTCTTCGAGCATCTTGTCAACGAGGGGTGCCGCCGTCAACCCATTGAGATCACGCTTCGCCTCGCCTTGATGCTGGCGGCAAAGGTTCGCGCCGAGTATCCGGCTGAAGCTCTGGCGGCGGGGTTGTAAGGCACCAGAAACGCCCATCGCGGAACGTTTCCGGCGTGTTGACGCTTTAGGGAACGGGTCGTTTCCAACGCGCGTTTGTATCAAATCACCGCGGCGACCGAAAGAACAAATCGGAATTCCTCGAAAACCGTCGGAACGCCGAGCATGCCGGTTTTTGGACCGCAAAAGTGGCAAACTAATGGCAAACCACTTTTTTTGGCTCTGAGAGTGACTTGCGTAAGTCCTTTATTTCTAACATGCACCGCGTTGGAATCGAACCAACAACCCAGTGATTAAGAGTCACTTGCTCTGCCAATTGAGCTAGCGGTGCGTTACGGAGAACGAGCAAGATAGCGGGGAAAAGTCAGAAGGCAAAAGGAAAAAGGCAGAAGTTATTTGTCTTTTGCTCGATTGAGGATTGTCACGAATATCGCAATCAGTTCTTTGCACTCTTGACGCAGTGGGGGAAAGTCAGAAGGCAAAAGGAAAAAGGCAGAAGTTTTTTGTCTTTTGCTCGATTGAGGATTGTCACGAATATCGCAATCAGTTCTTTGCGCTCTTGACGCAGTGGGGGAAAGTCAGAAGGCAAAAGGAAAAAGGCAAAAGTTATTTGTCTTTTGCTCGATTGAGGATTGTCACGAATATCGCAATCAGTTCTTTGCACTCTTGACGCAGTGGGGGAAAGTCAGAAGGCAAAAGGAAAAAGGCAAAAGTTATTTGTCTTTTGCTCGATTGAGGATTGTCACGAATATCGCAATCAGTTCTTTGCACTCTTGACGCAGTGGGGAAAAGTCAGAAGGCAAAAGGAAAAAGGCAGAAGTTATTTGTCTTTTGCTCGATTGAGGATTGTCACGAATATCGCAATCAGTTCTTTGCACTCTTGACGCAGTGGGGAAAAGTCAGAAGGCAAAAGGAAAAAGGCAGAAGTTATTTGTCTTTTGCCCGATTGAGGATTGTCACGAATATCGCAATCAGTTCTTTGCACTCTTGACGCAGAGAAGAAAGTTTGTCGGATCCGACTATTCCAGCGTCAACAAGAAGCTCCAGCCAATACGCGGATTCCTCAAGCTCGCGTAGTGAATCGCCACATTTGGATACAAACTCGGCTCTGCTGCGGGCTCGAGACGCTTCGCGATAATTCGCTCCGACGGAAGTCCCTGAACGCAAAACTTGCTTACCTAGGACCTGGGCTTCGGTCGTCTTTGGGAGCGAAACAAACATTCGAACAATCCTCAAAGCGAATTCCTTCGTCCGCTTCCTCAAATCGACTTCTTCCTTCTGCATTCCTACTTGAATGCTCTACAGAAGGAACACACAAAAAAGAAGTTATTTCCTGTGAATCTACTTTTCGGTCCTAACGATCAGTTTGACGGATAGAAGAAGGCTTTTCTCGCCCATGAATCCGACTTTTGCCTTTTGCCTTCTTACTTTTGCCTTTAGAGAAGGTCGCTTACCAGCGCCTTCTCTTCGAGGAGCTCTGCGACGGAGGCGTTGACCTTTTCCTGGCTGAAGCTGTTCAACGTCAGGCCTTGGACGACTTCGCGCCCAGCGACTGCGGTGCGGATCGGGAACGAACTGATGAGGCCCGGCTCGACGCCATAGCTGCCGTCCGAACAGATTCCGACGCTGTACCAATCGCCCTCCACGGTCGGAGTCACAAGGGAGAACACCGTGTCGGCGACGGCGTTTGCGGCAGAGGCAGCCGAAGAGGCTCCCCTCGCCTTGATGATCGCCGCCCCTCGCTGCTGGACCGTGGGAATGAAGATATTCTTTAGCCAATCGTCATCGGAAATCACAGAGGTGACCGGTTTGCCGCCAATCTTCGCGTTGTAAAAGTCAGGGTATTGAGTCGAGGAGTGGTTTCCCCAGATCGCAAGGTTCGAGACTTCGGTGACGTGCACTCCTGCCTTACCCGCCAATTGCGATTTCGCACGGTTTTCGTCCAGCCGGGTCATAGCGAACCAGCGTTCGGATGGAACCCCTTTGGCGTTGTTCATCGCGATAAGACAATTGGTGTTACAAGGATTCCCGACGACCAGCACCCGGACATCCGAGGCCGCGTTCTTTTCGATCGCGCGACCCTGACCGGTGAAGATCTTGCCATTGATCCCGAGAAGTTCCTTTCGTTCCATCCCTTGTTTCCGCGGGACGCTACCCACAAGCAACGCCCAGTTCACGTTGCGAAAGCCTTCCGCGAGGTCGGAAGTTGGGACGATTTTTGAGACCAACGGGAAAGCACAGTCTTCGAGTTCCATCACAACCCCCTCGAGCGCCTTCATCGCATCGGGGATTTCGATGAGTTCCAATTCCACCGGTTGATCAGGACCGAACATAGAGCCGGATGCGATTCGAAACAGGAGCGAGTATCCAATCTGGCCGGCAGCCCCGGTCACAGCAACTTTCAGCGGCGATTTCATAGAAGTAGGATGCTGGGGTGAAGCGATTTGTCAAAGGCCGTTGCGGCCCCGTTGCCGGATAATGTTCCGGATCTCCTGTCAGTCGGTTACCGCGTTGGTCGGTTCTGAACGTTCGTTGTGCGCGGCGCGTCGCCAACGTAGCATACGCGTCCCGCGTGTATTTCTGTACCTAACGCATCAGTCTCCCTATCTGAACGAACGCTCTCTCATCCAGCTTGTTCGCGCCGTACAGACGCACTCGTCCGCGGTGACGGAAACAGAATACACGCGGGACGCGTATGCTACGTTGCTGGGCGACGTGCCAACCGACCATCCGAATCCAAACCAATCCAATATTCGGAATCTCTGTGCCCTTCGTACTACTGAAGTCCAAGTAACGATTCCGATGGGAGAGCCCTAAAGTCCTCTGCGGCCTCACCGACACGCCGATACGCCCACACGCCGACACTGCATCCTTTGCGCCCTGCCGACGCGCTTAGACGAACCGAGCCAGGAAGGTGGAGTAGATAAGGAGTCGGGAGACTCTTCGGTGAAAGCCTTGTTCCAGGACGCTGCGGTAGGATTCGAGCTGGGGAATGTATTTGTCGCGGAGAGAGCGCGAGAATTGGGCGTCTGGTTCGCCGGGCTGTTTCTGATTGGTTTTCCAGTCGATGATCCAGATTTCTTTCGATCGGGTACCGACGACAAGGTCGATAACGCCTTCCATCCATCGGGTGGCGGCGATTGGATGAGAAAAAGTGACTTCGGAGCGGAACCAGTGGCCCGTGGAAATTATTTCGTGAATTTCGGTCGATCGCAGAAAGTTTGTTGTTTCCTGAATAGCGCGACTGGCGAATGGGAGGTCAGGACTGATCGTTTGAGCATACTGCTTTTGTTCAGCTGGAGTTGCATTCCAGGGGAATCGTTCGACCCAGAGATGCCACCAACGGCCATAGAGATAAGACCCCTGCTCATCTAGTCCCTCTTCGTCTTCGCTGAATTGGCGGTCCGGCCGGTCATCGTCTTTAGCCAGCACGTGCGGACGGATCAGCTCCGGGACTTCGTGTGAACGTTGGGCGGCGAGTGAATAATCGGTTTCCTGAAAGAATGGAAGATCGGATTGTTCGAGCTTGGGTTCAGCGATGCTCGCACTGGTGGGAGGCAAGGGCGTTTCAACTTCTGCGATTTGGTCAAGGTCGAAACCAGCAGCAGCCCGGAAAGAGTCCCTTGCCTCTTTATACTTCTTGGAGGGAAACAGAAGGCCGTGCCGGGCACGGGTCAGTGTGACGTACAGGAGACGGCGATTGCGTGCATGGATCAACGAATCGTTCTTTTCCTCCTGTTTTTCCCGGGCCGCAGTTCGACTTTCGGCGTTCCAGATCACGCGCTGAAGTGGTCCTCGTTCGATCAGGCAAGGGTAGCCCGGGGTTCGCGCCGGCGTGATGCTGCGACCGAACCCGACGGGGATGACAATGTCCCATTCCAGTCCTTTCGCAGAATAACTCGTGATCAGTTCGATCGCGTCCGGCGTCGCATTTTGTATATCAGCCGGTTCATTTAGCAACGCCAGGAGCTCGTCGATCCATGCTTGCAGGCTCACGTTGTCGAGGCCGGCGGTGAATGCCCGCTGGCGGACGAAGCTGAGACCGGTTGGATCGCAACCGGCGGCGCGCAGCCGTGACTCAAGGCGGCAATCTGCGATGATCCGATCAACGAGGCGAGCCAGCGTGATTGATTCGTCCTCGGCAAGGATCGTCTCCAGGTTCTTCAGGACTTCGAGTGCCTCAGCCAGTTCGGTACTGATGTTCGCCGGATTGTGCCGCCAGATAGCGAGAGCGGTGTCCGACACGCCAAGGATTTCTCGGAGCACCCCGAGCCTTTCGAAATTGTCCCACGGATTTGCCAGCGTGTACAAAACAGAAATCGGCCACGTGAACGCCGGGACCTCGTTCCAGATGATTTTCTGGTTTCGATAAAGTAACGGCAAAGATTTCTTGCGGAGCTGACCGGCACAGAGGGCGAGCCATTCGTGCCGTGGCGCAATGATTGCCACCTGGCTCCAGGAGCGAATCCCGAGACCGGATTTGCCTCGGTTGCTCAACCATTCCGCCAAGGCCAGGCATTCATCTGAAAAGATCTGGTCGACGGGGCGATTCGTGTCCGGATCGGCCGGCGGGATATGAATTCGGGCGGCGTACCCGATCTCGGCGTCCAGATCGGCCAGAAGGTCGTTGTAGGGGAGCTCGGTTCCACTGATTTCGGCATTCTGGAAAATGCGATTAACGGCTTCGACTACCGACTTCTTACAGCGCCTGGTGCATTGGAACCGCAGGAGACCGCCGGTCCCGCTCCTGAAGAATGCTTCGTTCAAATCGCGATACAATTCCGGCGCTGCGCGCTCGTAGATGGATTGACGCGGATCGCCGACGATACTGAAACGGCCCGGGCGCGGTCCGGTACCGCCGTAAGCCGGCCAGGTACCGACAGGCTCGCCGACTGGGCGCGTGATCTCGATCAGGATTTCGAACATGGATCGGGCGGTGTCCTGCGCTTCATCGAGAATGACGCTGTGGTCCCGATTTCTGAGCCGGTTGAGGATGGTCTGATTGTCTAACAATCGCCGGCACAGAGCAATCTGATCATCAAACGTAACGATCCCTTGGCGGTGGCAATCTTGTTGGAATTTTGCAGCGATCTCGCTTGCGATCGACAGCGACGCCTCTTCCAGCCAGGCGACGATCGGAGCAAGAACACTGGAACAGGTCACTCTCAGGCCTTCCGCGGCGATGCGCGCCTTCGGGACAACGAGTCCGGACTCGTTGTTCTCGAACCGGGTTTTGAACTTGCGGAACTCGGCTAAAATCGCTTCCTTGCGTTTCATGCTCAGTCTGTGGACCGGGCAGTCTTCGACGGGCGCGAGATCGAATTTAGATGGTACAACGGACGAAACGGACCTGGGAATCGGTTGGGAGATCTGAGCGGCCAGGTCCAGAAGTTCCTGCCATGTGCAAAACCGTAAAAGTTCTCTGACCACCGGATTCTCGGCAAATGTCCTGCTGAACTGCGGGTTGCCGACAAACTCGAGCCAAAGCCGTGCACGTTCCTGGTCGGTGGGTGCGACTAGTTCGTCTGGCAACCGCAGATGCGCGTGATTTTCCCGGAGCAACCGAATGCAGAAACTGTGGATTGTCCCGAAGAAGGTCAGTTCGAGCCGTTGCAGGACGACCCGCGCGGAAGTACTCCGGAGCATTTGCAACAGCGTCGCGCGAATCCTGCGCTTGAATTCGCGCGCAGCGTTGTTGGTGTAGGTCACCACGACGAGCCGAGGCAGCAAATCATCGCGACCATCTTTTGCGATCGTTACGATCCGATCGACCACAGCACGCGTTTTGCCGGCTCCGGCACTTGCGATGACGGAAAAATTCTTGTCGATTTCGGTGCAGAACCGCTCCCTTGCATACTGATCAGTGAGGTTCAATTCCACGTCAGTTCGAGTTTGCTTTCCAATACACCGGCCTCGATCGGGAGCGTCGCAATCGGAAGTTTCTCAGTCAATTCCCACTTTTCCGCGGGCCGGCGTCCAAATGACCTCTCGGTTTGAAGACGCGCCAGCAGTTCGGTCAGACCGGCCAGTTTTTCGTCAGGCGGCAAGTCGAGCGACTTGATGCTATTCGGCTTTACAACCAAAATCTCGGTCGCGAGCGCCCCATTCACTTTGGCCAGGATTCGATACCCCAGGAACTGCAAATTTTCGCCGGATTCGGCATCAAAGCGTTGGGCTCGTTTCGATGTCTTATAGTCGAAGATAAGAGGAGTTGCCGACTGAAGAGTCTCCCGGTCCGATAATATCAGGTCGGTCCGTCCTTCCAGTTTCAGGTCGCCGCTCGCGGTCGCGAAAGCTCCCGTCAACTTCGCTTCCGAGTGATACCATTGACCCTCTTTAAACCGGGCACTTAGCTGCTCCAGCATTTGCGTCGCGAATATGAACGATTTACTGAGAATGCTCTCCCACCAGAGATCGCGGCCATGCGCCAATAGTTCCTGACGCCGGTCAGCCACCGCCGTCTCCATGGCATGCAAAATCCGCATGCACTCCTGCTCTTTAGTCCATTTTGCTGATGGATCAATCGAGCGAAATTGGCCGCTCCCCGCAAATCCGTGTTGGAGCAACCGATGTGTGAGCCGACCGACGGTCATCGATGCCGATCGGACGAATCCACGATCGAATTCCCGGCCACAATTGAACATTAATCTGAATGCGAATGTCGCCGGCGTTTTGAACACGGTTTCCAGCTCCGACGGATGCCATGCCTGAGCCGGAGCGTTTAAGCGCTTAAAGCTCAAAAAATAGTCGTCAAACGGCCTGTGTGGATCCGAACGGATTTCGCAAATTTTTGCGAATCTTTCTATCATCGGGTCCGGAATCCACACGGATTCGGCGCGCACACGCGCGACAGAGGCTTTCAGGAAATCTTCGCTGAATGTCGACAGGTTGTTGGCGACCAATTCGGTTCCCTTATCGTCCTGTTCATGCCGGACGAGAACGAGGCTCCTTTGTGCGGAATAGGCAAGTTGCAGGTAACGCTCTTCCTGCACTGCGCGCTGCTCGGAAGCGGTCAGAATAAATAACTTCTGTCGTCGAAGCTTGATTATTGTCTCGTCCGGCAACTGCGGGTTTGGCGCCGGTCCCACCGGCCAGCCATCCGCAACCGCGTCGGCGAGAATAACGCAATCCCAGGAGGTCCCATGGCACTTTGAGGCGGTGGTTACACAGACTTTCGAATAGCGATGATGCGACTCGGGATGCGGCTCCCGAGCCTGAGCTGAGAGCGAACGGATGACAAACTGCAGGAAAACCTGAGAACTCGCCACACAACCTTCGAGCAATGGCCTCAACTCACTCCAAACTGGCTGATTCACGAAAAAATCGATTTTGGCCAAAAGACCTCCGCACGCATTCGCGACTGATGAGACCCGCTCCAATCGGGCATCCCAGAGACGGGCCAAATCGTCCCATGCGGCCTTGTCGGGGAGCGGTAGCACGATTTCTTCCAGATCGTGCAGCCAGGGAAAACATTCCCGTAGCTCTTCGGTGATCAGAGCGGCGACGGAACGAATCTGGCGGAATTCAAACGATCGAAGCAGTGCCTCTCGAAATGTCCGGAAGTCGTTCTGCGACCGGAGCAGACATTGAACAATTCGCAAAAAGTCTTCGGGGGTCCGGTCCCGCAATAGGAAATGCGCCATTGAAATCTGGATCTGCGCCGCCTCTGGCAGAGTTCGCTTTTCTTTAATTTCATCCGCAACCGCAATCCCGCGAGAAATCAACGCGTCGACAACGGCGTTTCCGGTCGGCGACTTTTCCGGTACCACAACCAGAACAGATTGGGCTTTTTGCACCAACGCGTCCGCGACACGGCGCACGATTCCATCGACCTGGTCAAGCCATCGCATCCCGGTTATAATTTCAGGGGCGGCAACACGGCGAGACCTTCCTCCTCCGCCCTGCCAGTGCCCGAGAAACTCTTCGAACGGGCGCGGGGCCTCCCCGGTTGGGCAAACGGTCGCCTCGGACTGCGTCGCTCGCTCCAGGATCGAAATCCAGTTAAATCCCAGTTCTTCCTTGCCAAGCGGCTGCGCGATCCAGAGATCGGTTTCCGCCGCCTGTTTTGCGGCGGCCAAAAGAAGATTGAGCTCGCGAAAACTTTCCGAATCAAACCCTAAGAGGCCCAAATGCAATCCGTTCTGGGGCAGTACGCGCTCCAGCAGTAACGTGTCCAAACGAGGAATCCAACAGGCTGACGAGATGACTTGAGCTATCGCCGGCCGCAACGCACCTGGAACGTCGAGCATTTCACACACGGCTTCCTGTCCGAGTCGATCCAAGGCACCGGATGCGCCCAACAGATCGAGCGCGTTCAAGAGGCTCGCGGTGCCGGTATATCCTGGCACCGATTCGGCAACCGTTGAATCGAGCAAAACCTGCAGAGCTTCGCGGCCGAGAGACTGCTCAGGTAATCCGTAAATACGCGACAGATGTCGACGCAAACTCCGCCGGTCGAAAACCTGAATCCCAAAAAGCGATTTGTTCCGGGAAAGAGCCATTCGACGGACCCAATTCGCCTGGAAATAGGACCCGGTTACGAGCCAAGTGTCGCCTCCCTCCAGACTAGCAAGCGACCGCTGATCGAGCCAGCCCGCAAGACTCGCCTCCCAGGCGTCTTCGACATGGTTGTAGAGGTGGATCCGAGTCATCGAAAGTCCCAAAGTAGCATACGCGTCTCGCGTGTATTCTGTTTGTCCACGTCAATGCGTGTACAATGAAAAAAATACACGCGGGACGCGTATGCTGATCCGCCGGCGCCATTTAACATGGGCGTGCAAAAAGCTACGTTTCCTCGTCCGCCTGTTCAGTTGCCGGCTGGCCGGAGCGCGTAAGTCGCTTTTCCAACAGCGGTTCTTTTATAGCTACAACCCGCTGCGGTGTGTCCATGCCCAGCGTGGCGCAGGCAGAATGCCTACGCTACCTTGGGCTCGCGATGTGCAACCGTATGCACTTCACCCGGCGCTCAAATATTTGCCGATTATCGTTTCCGCTCGGTCACGCGCGGCCGTGTAATGCGACAAAAACTTTTCCTGGTTCTCGAAACCCATGCGAATCGAAAGCGCACGAAGCTCATCGGCGCTGGAAGGAAGTTGCGAGATGGAACTGTTCGAGACGCGTCGCAAAACCGATTCGACGCGCCTTAGAAAACTGTACGTCCCTCGCAGGCTCTCAATTTCGTTTGGATCCAAAATCCCCGCCAGTTTCTCAATCGCTCGAAGCGTATTGGTTTCGGACAATTGATGTTTCATCTGGAGCGATTGAACGAGGAACTCGATCCCTATCAGTCCACCCTTCCCGGTTTTGAAAAAGAGACGAGGCTCTCCTTTTGCGCGCTCTTTGACAATTCGGAGGTACATCCGTGCAATCTCCCCTTCGATTTCCGAGCTCTCGCATCGGTGTCTCCAGATTTCGCCGACAGTGGCATCGAGTGCCTCGCGTTCCGGTCCGTAAAGAGCACGGGCTTTGGTTAACGCCTGCGCCTCCCAGAACTGAGCGCGTTTTTCGAAATATTCCCGATAAGCCGCCAGCGGCGTCACCAGGACACCTTTCTCGCCGTCCGGTCGCAACCGGCTATCCAGCGGATAAACGGCGCCTTCCGCCATACGGCCTCCCATCGATTGGATCAATTGCGTGCCGGCCGCGACGTCGTTCCCGATGAACACCACATCCAGATCGGCCCCGTAGAGAAGTTCACGCCCGCCAAATTTACCGAGCGCCAACACGGTGACGGCATCCGGCTTCGGGAGCTGCCGGCAACAATACTCGAGACAGGCCTCGGCCAGGTGAGTCATCTCGAACTGCAGTTCCTCCTGGGAAGCGATATGCAGGATATCGCGCAAAAGGATGCGGACAACCGCACTCCGGCGAAAAGCGCGCACCCATTCCAGAGGCGGCAAATTCTCGGCATTTTGCCCGAGCGCTTCCAGGAACCACTCCCTGGAGTGCGCTTCGCTAAGGCTCTTACCGCGTGTGATCTCTTCGATAAGATGCGGCCGGCGGATCACGACGTCGCTGAAAATTGCGCTGGAATCGAACAGCCTTACAAGCAGTTCGAGCAGTTTGGGATTTGCAAGCAGAGTCTCAAACAGCAACCCTCGAATTCCGTACGAATCGACAAAGCGAACGAACCGGTTCAACGTGGCATCCGGATCGGCAACAATGGCGCACGCCGCCAGCAATTCCGGTTCAAGCTTGGTGAAAAGGCGGCGCGTTCTCGGCGCGATGTGTACACCGGAAGGACCGTCGCGTAGCGCCCTCAGCGATCGTGCAGCCCCTTCTGAATCGTTGAAAAACGAAAGATCCGATTTCGCCCGGCGCACTTCGCCACCCTTCAGCAGCCGGTCGAATATTCCTCGAACCGCCGATGTGTGGGCTTCCAATGCCCCGGCAAATGCGCCGGCGTCCTGGTACCCAAGCGTCCGGGCGATCGATAACCATTCTTCCCGGCGCGCCGGCAATGTGTGCGTCTGCTGCTCATTCTGGATCTGGAGCCGATGCTCCACGGTGCGCAGGAAAACGTATGCGTCGCTCAGCAGGCGCACATCATCCGGCGGGAGGATATTCAACTGCTTCAGAGCATCGAGCGTTTTGAGACTGTTTCGCTCCTGCAGAAAAGCGTTTTTGGATCCATGCAAAAGTTGCATGGTTTGCAGAATAAATTCGATTTCGCGAATACCACCGTAGCCAAGCTTCACATTGCGGTGAAGGTAGGCCGCTCCCACGATGTCCCGTTCGATCCGTGTTTTGACCGCCGCAATCTCCTCCATAAGATCCGTGGAGACTGTGCGCGGATAAATGAAGGGCTGCAGCCGTTGGCCGAATTCGTAAAGAAGTTCGCGGTCACCGGCGACGCCTCTGGCCTTGATCAATGCCATACGCTCCCAGGTTTCACCGTACCCGGCATAGTAATTCTCCATCGCGCCGAGCGAGCGGACGAGCGGGCCTTGCGCGCCTTCCGGCCGGAGCCGCAAATCAATGCGAAACAGTGGATCCGCCGCCACAGAAAAAATCCGAATAATATTCTCGGCCAGACGCGTGAAAAATTCGTGATAGCTCAATCGTGGGGTGAGATCCCCTTCCTCGCCGTAGAAAAAAACGACGTCAATATCGGAGCTATAGTTTAACTCCGTGCCGCCAAATTTTCCCATCCCCAGAACGCTGAATCCGGTCTCCGGGCGTCCGAATCGTCCGGCAATATTCTCGAAACAGGTTGTGCAAACCTCCGTAACACAGCGCTCGGCAACAGCGGTGATATCACGCGTTGTTTCGGCAAATCCCGAAAGACCGGTAATTTCGCGGAATCCGATTCTGAGCATTTCCTGAGACTTCCAAAGCCGCAAATCACGAAATGAAAAGTCGGCCCGATCACCCCGCCATGTGGCGCGACTAGTCACTTTCGGATTCTGGACGTCCGAATGGGATAACCACTGTAGGAGTTCCGGCCGGTGGCAAACTTTCTCGAGAGAAACCGGCGAAAACGTCAAAAAATTCAAAATCGCCGGCGCATTTTCCGGAGAATCCGTGAGGGTTTGGATGATGGTCGGATTCGTGGATGCGAGCTTTTCCCAGACCTTTGCAGCGCCGGATGGGTCCCAGAGATCGTCGATGAATTTGGCGGGTACGACCATCGCGATGGACGATAACGTTTAGATTGCGGCTTGTCTCGCGCCGGTTAGCGGCGTAGACGCAATGACTAGATTGCGACATGAGCTCTTCAGCACCGAAGGTAGGCGAACCGTCTCGGTTTGCTCGCCTTTAAAGAGGTGCAAAGCGTGGACGCTTCGCCTACGTTACGCACTGCGGCGCAACAGAATGATTGCGCGGCTTGCCCTTGTCTGCTTGCCAATTACTCGGTAACTGTACCACCTGGTGTTTTCGTCGGTTTTTGTAAAACGAATTTTAAAGGCAGCGCTGCTGGTAGCGGTCGGGCTCGCCTGTCTCGCCGGACTGGGATTGCTGGCAATTAATCTCTATGTCCAATCGCCCGGTACTCAGGCGCGATTGTGTGAAACAGTCAGTGAACATCTCGGGTACCCAGTCTCCGTATTTCGCACCAGCGTCGACCCGTGGACCGGGGTTCATCTGCAGGGTGTCACAATCCAGGATCCGTCAGTCGGCTATCCAATTCTCCAGGCGCAGGATCTTTGGATCCAATGTGCTTTGTTCCCGCTTCTGAGACACAAAGTGATTGTTCAGCAAATCTTTCTGAGCGGCGCGGAGATCCGGATTCCTGTTGCGACCCGCCTGAAGCGGCAACCATCGACGACCGAAACGCTCCCCGAGCGCGAGCGGGCCCCTTCCGAAGCCGAAGCGCCCAACAATTCAGCCGCCACACCGAACGCGACTCCTGAAAAAGCCCAATCCAAAGTACCCCTGGTGCAAGGGAGCCCTGTTCCCGCAAACTTCTCCGTCGAGTTCCGGAAGCTCAAAATCCGGCATGCGACCGTGTACCTAATCGGCGGGGATGGTGAAACGGCTGCGAAGCTTAGCGAGATCGAAGGAGCGATCCACGCAAATAAAGGTCATTTCGAAGGAAGAATTCGCATCGCGAACGCATCCGTATCCAATTCCCTGATCCTGGACGACATTTCGTCCCCAGTGAGAATTGCGAATGGCGCCATCGATCTGAAGGACATCTCAGGGCGTCTTTCCGGCGGAGAAATCCGTGCAAACTTTCACGCGAATTTAACCGATCCGGAATTGCCGTACCAGATTCATCTACAGGTGAGCGGAGTCAACGTGAATCAGTTCGTAGGGCGCGCCGGCGGGATCCTCGATCGGGCCCATGGAACGCTGCGGGGCGGTCTCCAGCTTGCGGGATCCATGAAAGATCCGTCACTCGCCGCCGGGGATGGCAGCCTCGAGATTCAGACAGGTTATCTCGATCAGTTCCCGATGCTGCAAGAAATTGGGCGTTGGACCCAGATCGATGAATTGCAACGGCTCGATCTTGAGCGGGCGCGGTCAAATTTCCGCGTGATCGGACAGGATATCAAAGTAAACTCGCTGCAACTGATCTCGAAAAACTGCGAAGTAAATTTGTCGGGGACTGTCGAGTCTGCTCAAAAACTGGACCTCAACGGCCGGCTGACGTTGAGTCACTTCCTCACGCAAAAGATTCCCAGCGAGCTGGAGGACAACTTCGAGAAGTCGTTGGACGGCGACGGTAGTTACGTTAATTTCCAGGTGACCGGCTCCGTGTCAAAACCTCAAACCAATCTCATCGACCGGATCATCGGCGACAGGGGCAAACTCCTGCGAAAGATCTTCCGGCTTGATCGCAAGGAGAAGGAGTCGACACCGGACGGTGCCCAACGTTTGGGAACGCCATCAAACGGCTGATATGCGAGTGATTGCCGGGTCCGCCGGCGGGATCCGATTAAAGATTCCGCAGCACGACTTGCGTCCTACAATGGATTTGGTACGCGAGGCTGCGTTCTCGGCGTTGGGCGATTTTGTTCTGGATGCTCGGGTGCTCGATTTATTTGCCGGGAGCGGCGCGTACGGCATTGAAGCGTTGAGCCGGGGTGCTGCAGAAGCAGTCTTCGTTGATAATCATCCGAAATCGATCGAAGCAATCCGAACTAATCTTTCGAAAGCGAAACTCGCTGGCAAAGTGATTCGGGAAGATGTTTTCCGATTCCTGCAACGGCACGTAGAGCGGTACCGGCTACTGTTTGCCGATCCCCCGTACGCAAAAAATTTCGATGACCGCAATTTTGCCGCGGAACTGTTGGAAAACGAATCCCTGGCGCTTGTCGTTGAACCCGGAGGCCTCCTGGTGTTAGAGCGAGCGCCGGCGGATCAACCGATCTCCTCGCCTTACTGGGAGATAACCCGGGCAAAAAAGTACGGCGCAACACAGCTATTATTTTGTATCCATAAGCAACGACCCAGTTGATGCTTCTATTCCTTTACAATCTGTTTCTGCCGATCGCTCTGATCGTCAGTTTCCCATTCTATCTGCGCCGCATGCTGAAACGAGGCGGTTACGCAAAAGGCTTTTTGCAACGGTTTGGTATTTATTCGCCGGCACTGTCGCGCCGGCTTGCCGGCTGGGAATGGACCTGGGTGCGAGCCGTCAGCGTTGGCGAAGTGGGGATGGCGCTCCGCCTGCTCGAAGAACTCAAACGTCAATCGCCCGATTTTCGTGCCGTGATCTCCACGACCACGTCGACCGGATACGCGCTTGCGCAGCAGCGTCGGGAGAACCGGGACTGGATCGAGATCGTGTACAACCCCGTCGACCTTTACCCGGTCGTTCAAGCATGCTGGAAAAAGATTCGGCCAAGGGAAGCGATTCTGATCGACTCCGATCTCTGGCCTTCGTTCCTTGCGATTGCAAAATCGAACGGATGCCCGGTCTATCTCGCAAACGCGCGGTTATCGCACCGATCTGAAAAGCGGTATGGCAAATTACGCAGGCTGACTCGACCGCTTTTCTGGCAGAATGTGACTGCCCTGTTCGCCCAGGATGCGGTGGACGCGGAGCGATGGAAACGGGTCGGTTTTCCCGCGGAAAGAATCATGGTGACCGGAAGCGTGAAGTATGACACCGAGAACCTGCGCAACGGCATAGAGTCCCGCTTTGCGGAGTGGCTCGAGAGCCACGGAATCGACAGCGCACGCCGGATCCTTCTGGGCGGCAGCCTTCATCGCGGCGAAGAAGAGCTCCTTGTCTCTTGCTTCAAGTCGCTTCAAGCCGAGTTCCCTGACCTTTTTCTGATCCTGGTTCCGCGCCACGCGGAGCGAACTCCCGAGATCGCACATTTTCTCCGCGTATCGAAAATTCCGTTCGCTTTGCGGTTCGATCCGGACTTCGAAACGAATCCTGCCGTTCTTGTCGTGAACTCCACCGGGGAACTTCGGGAGTGGTACGCGACCGCAACGGTGGTGGTCGTCGGTAAGAGCTTTTGCGGGATCGGCGGTCAAAACCCGGTTGAACCAATTCTGGCCAGCAAACCGGTTGTTGTGGGTCCGCACATGGAAAATTTTCAGTACATCGTTGATGCGCTGCGCAGAGCCGGCGGGATCGTACAGCTCCACTCGCCGGATTCACTGGTTTCGACCGTTGCAGATCTGCTGCGAAATCCGTCGGCAGCCGCCGTCCTGGTCGCGCGCGCTTCGGAAGCGATCGCTCAACACCGTGGATCGATCCGGCGGAGCGCAACCGCAATCCTCTCCACGCGGAGTGCGAGCAACAACAGGTCATGATTCCGGGCCGAGCAGCGTCGATTTGAGGTGGGACATTTTTCTGTTGCGCACCCTCTCCTTCCTGCCATATTCCGCTCTCCCGGCACGACCCTATCGTCCAGTGGCCTAGGACACCGCCCTTTCACGGCGGTAACACGGGTTCGAATCCCGTTAGGGTCGCTGGGCGCGCTACGCCGAGCAAACCCGCTTCAGCAAAGGATCCACAGCCTGTCACAGTTGGCCTCCATCAACTAACGGCGACAGCGATGTTGCTTGCATTTTGCCATTTTTTGAGGTCATCATGGCCGAT
>CAVVPV010000031.1:0-81973 GCA_963750185.1 uncultured Verrucomicrobiae bacterium | reverse complement strand
CCGCGTGACCGTGTGGGGATACCCCAAGAGCCCTACCACCAGAACGACGGTTTGAACACTGACCGCGGTACGGCCAGTCGCACGCCGTTTTTACAAGACTCGCCCGGATTCGCTGTGGGAAGGAGCTGTACCGAAAACACACTGAAAATATGAATAAATTATTTTCAATTAAGTCAACGCGTGGTTCCCAAAGTTCGACTGGCAACGTTGATAGTCTGCTTTTGGGGCATCGCCACGCCGGTCACGCGGAAGCGTGACCCTACCAGTGGGTGAGGAATGTTAAATTATAAATTATAGAGATAAGCCCTGGTAGAGCTTCAGCCTGACCTTCTTTCCGCCGCGGCGGATGAGAAGGTCACCCGTTGCAAGCTGCTTGGAAAGCAGCTTGCCGGGGCGAACCCCGAATGCTTTCGGGGAACCCCGATCGCGCGGCCGCGTGCCGCCGCCGCGGGACGAAGTGGAGGCCCATGAATCATTATTGTCTGTGTGCAACCGCTGAAAGCGCGGGTGCGCTGCGGCCACATTTTTTCTGCAGACGCGAGCGGCGGCGACGCAAATAGTGCGCTAATCTAACCCTCGTGAAAAATGCTTTCGTCACAATCCTACTAGGAGCGGCTCTACTCGTTACCGGTTTAGCACAGTCCGCACGAATCACTGATCCTACTGCGCTCAAGTCCTCTACCGTGACTTTAAAATGGGATAAGTCGGGCGATCGACGCGTGAAGGGCTACCGTTTGCATTGCGGTCTTAGTTCCGGTCGGAACTACTCGAGATTAATTGATGTAGGAAATGTAACGACCTACACTCTTACGAATTTAGTACCCGGGGAGACGTATTACTGCATCGTCACGGCGTACAATGCAGCGGGCAAGGAAAGTGGGCCATCCAATGAGATCTCCTTTAAGACTTCGCCATCCACGCGTCATCCGAAACCATAGTTCGGTTGACCGACCCTAAAGGGCCAATCCATCCAGAATGTGTATTCTTACAATTCCTCACTGGCCGTCACGGAATCACTCGCGCACACCACATGATTTCCGGTAAAGTGCAAAACCTATGGATGACATGCCGCATGTGATCATTCTCGGCGTCGGTTTCGGTGGAATCGGGGCCCTAAAAACACTAAGTGATGCTGATGTCCGGATCACCCTCGTCGACAAGCACGACTACCACACGTTCCAGCCGCTGCTCTATCAGGTGGCAACGGAAGTATTAGCGCCCGAACAAGTCGGGTTTCCGATTCGCGATTTCTTGCACCACCGGCAGAATGTTACCTTCCACCAGGCAGCCGTCGCGAAGATCGATCTAGCTGCCAAACAGGTAACAGCAGTTAGTGGGACTTCGGTCAAGTACGACTACCTGGTTCTCGCTCTGGGAGCGGTTGTAAATTTCTTTCAGACACCGGGCGCGGACCAATACGCTTTCCCGCTCTACACGATGAACGATGCGATCCGGCTCAAGGAGCAGATTCTGAAGACCTTCGAGGCGGTGGACAGATTCCCCTCACAGGTCGACGACGGTGCACTGAACTTCTGCGTGGTCGGCGGTGGCGCCACCGGCGTTGAAGTGGCTGGTGCACTTGCCGACTTGCTTCGGACGGAGATGAAGGAGGATTACCCGAATCTGCCACTCGATCGCGCGCAGGTGCTCTTGTATGAGGCCTCGCCGCATCTACTTGGGCCATTCAAACCCGAGCTCCAGAACTATGCGCGCAAAGAGCTCGAACAACGCGGCGTGACAGTGCACACCGGCACGCATGTGCGAAAGGTCGGGCCGTCGAGCATTGAGCTCGCGACCGGGGAGACGGTGAAGACACATACACTGATCTGGGCGGCTGGACTTAAGGCAAATCCGATCGTCCAATCCCTCGGCATAGAACTAGTGCACGGTGGGCGGATTCCTGTCGGCCCCGATTTGCAGGTGAAAGATCATCCAGGCGTCTTCGCAATCGGAGACATCGCCGAGATGACCGACGGTAAAACAGGCAAACCTCTGCCAGGACTTGGCGCCACGGCGCTCCAGGCCGGCCATCACGTCGGTGAAACGATCAAGCGTCTGGTGGAAGGCAAACCGCCGGAGCCTTTCAAATACCTCGACAAAGGCACGATGGCTCAGGTCGGCCGGGGTGCTGCGGTGATCGAGTTACCCACAGGGCAGACAATGACCGGTCAATTGGCCTGGGTTGCTTGGCTTGGCGTGCATCTCACGCTGCTCAACGGCGCAGAGGAAAAAATCAGCACCCTTGTCGACTGGGGCTGGACTCTTCTCACCAAGGAACATGGCAAGCGCATGATCCTGAGTGAAGAGGCCGCCTGGTCCTTCCAAGAGTTCACAATGAGGCGGAGACCTTTATTGCAGTGTTCACTGCTGTCCAAAACAATCGTTAGTTGGACAGCCGGAATATCGGGCCCCCCGGAGCCGGATACAGCTCCCCTTCATTGGCTGGGACCGGGTACACTTGTTCTATCGGTGGGCCGCTTTCATTGGGCTAATGGCCGATCCATTATCGAAGGAAAGCCCGAGTATCTTTCACTGATTGGACTCGGCCCGTAATCCGACGCCAATGCGTGACGAATCTCCACGGGGGTGCCGACTGGAGCATTTTGAAAAAATTGAATTGCCATTTTCTCGGGCAACCGAATACAGCCATGTGACGCTGGGTAACCGGGCAGATAACCGGCGTGCATGCCGATGGCTCCGTGGATTCTGAGGAAGTATGGCATGGCTGCTCCCCGGAAACTTGTTCCGCGGGGCCGGGGATCCTTGTCGGACTCTACGTTTTCCATCACGACCTGCCCGCTTCGGTCGACGTAATCTCCATAAAGGCTCGAGACGTGCTCTCGGTCTTTCTCCGCGATCCGGAACTCACCGGCAGGCGTATCGTAACCTTCTCGACCGGTCGAGACGATTGAAACACCGACGATTTCATCGCCTTTATAAAAATAAGCCCGTTGTTCATCGAGATCGATCACTATCCTGGGCTTGCCTTCGGAGCCTCTGCCGTTCCAATAGGAAATTTCGTCTCTGTTTTCCGTGCCTTGCAGCGCGAGAGTTCCCTGTGAAATGAACCCATTCTTCGCGGCGTCCCGATCAGAAGCACAGCCAGCTACGAAAATCGCACAAACAACGAATAGTTTGTTCAAAATATGCACAAAAACCTCAGCTTTTGAATCACAATAGAACGCTGCGCCGAATTGTTCGCCGGTTATATCTTCTTCGGATCTTTAAATGTTGCCCTACCGCATACGCGTCCACGCGTGTATTCCGTTGTATGCACGGAGTCATAGACGTGCGAAGCAGAATACACGCGGGACCCGCATGCTACTTAAATCTTGATCGAGTCTTTCCAATCGATCGGAAACGTCGCCTATTCAATCCCCTTTCTCAGGCGTTGTTGGCGGCTCGTAGGGATCGGTCGCACCCGGTGGGATCGGTGGATATTCTGGGCAGGTTTTGTGCTAAGGGCGTGCGACTGACCCTACCGAGGTCAGTTTTCAAACCGGGGTTTCTGCTGGTAGGGCTTTTGGGGTATCGCCACACGGTCACGCAGGAGCGTGACCCTACCATCGTAGCACACCGCTACGACCTATAAATCTCCAAACTTCAAAGTTTGGGTTAACGGACTCTTGCCCAAATAAGTCAAAAATACTCCAACGACTGTAGTTACGAATCTGCTAGAATCCGCTTCGCATAATGCGAGAACGAGAATTAATGCCCATGGTCCCGGAACACTTCAGACTCAACCGCCTGCGACAGCTCGCGGTCGCGCTGATCACGGCTTGTGCCGTTGCAAGCTGTGCGACGTACTCGAAAGTGAGCGAAAGACGCCCTGGCTTTCACCCCCTCGCCGGCGCCACTGGCGCCCTTGCGAATGCGAACGCGGCAATTATAAAAGCGCTCCAGGTCGATCGCCGCGATCCGCTCGCGGGCCTCGACGAATACCTGACCGCAGCGCAGACCGCGTCGCTCCAACTTCAACGCAGCCCGCAGGACCAGGCTGCGCGACAAGCCTACAATTTCGCCGTCGGGCGTATCATTGAAACCATTCGCGACGGGAAGCTTGATCCGTGGACCCATCCGCTCCGAGTCCCAGCGAGCGGGGGCGATTTCATACTGACACATAAGCCCGACCCCCGCCCACAGTGGAATCCAGCACTCTACACCTTCACGCCGGCGGATCAGTTTGATATCCGCGGAACCTACGTGACAGAGCGCACGACGCGCGAAGGGATCGGTGCGCCCATCGTGGCCGTCGGACGTAATGTCAATGAGAATGCCAGAGCCGACTTCGCTTTGCCGCGCATTTACTACGGTGTCACCGCCATCGCACGCTTCGATGGCCGACGTTGCGAGCTCTCCTTCGAGGATCCGCTCGCGACCGAAACGATCCAATTGAACGGGCACACCTACACGCTCGCGGCTGATTTCACTGTACCGCTCGCCGTGATGCTCGCGAGCACCAACCCGAAAAAACTCGAACTTGCCCGGTTGCTTCATCCCGCCAAATACGCAGAGACAGCCCGCATCTCGAGGCTTCAGCCCTATGACCCGAACAAAACCGTCGTGCTCGTAATCCACGGGCTAATGGATTCGCCTGCGACCTGGACGCCGATGCTCAACCGCCTTCGAGGCTACGCGGATATCCGGCGAAAATACCAATTCTGGTTTTACAGCTACCCAAGCGGCTACCCATACCCTTATTCCGCCACGATCCTGCGGCACGAACTCGATGGCGCCGAAAAGCGCTTCCCGCTGCGCAAACCGATGGTTGTCATCGGTCACAGCATGGGTGGTTGCATCAGCAGACTCCTTATTACCGATACTGGGGACAAACTATGGGACAAACTTTTCAATAAGCCGCCTGATCAAGTGCCGCTATCTCCTGAAAACAAAAAGATCTTCACGGATTCACTTATCTTCCAGCATCGCCCGGAAATCGGACGCGTGATTTTCATATCCGCGCCGTTGCGCGGCAGTGACCTCGCAAGCAACTGGCTCGGACGGATTGGGTCGAGCCTCGTAAGAGCTCCCTCCACCCTGCTCAGCGCGGGCACCACCATCATTAAACTAACCTCTTTCCGAGCGGGTGATCTGAAGCTCAAACGGATCCCAAATAGCGTGGATACGCTCGCGCCGAACAACCGGTTCGTGAAAGCAATCAATACGATCCCGATCACGCCCGGTATCCCGTATCACACGATCATGGGTGATCGCGGCAGAGGCGACGCGCCAAATTCCAGCGATGGCGTCGTGCCATACTGGAGTTCGCACATGGAAGGCGCGCAGTCCGAGTGCATCGTGCCGTCCGGCCACCCTGCGCACCAGAATCCCCAGGCCATCGAGGAAGTGCATCGCATTCTCGAGCTTAATGCGGGCGGAGCACCGGCTAGGCGCGAAGGCTTTCACCCCGACAAGCTGCCTCCCAAGCACCTTGCAACGGGTGACCTTCTCATCCGCCGCGCCGGATGAGAAGGTCGGGTTTTAACGCCATAAGCGCTGACTATTATAACGAAAGAGTGGATCCTGTCCCAGAGGGACTAAATGAAAGTAGCCTGGCACGAAGTGCCTGGAAACAAGATAAAAGTAGACCCGTCCCGGAGGGACGGTTGATCTGCCTCGCTAGTCCCAGAGATATTTTTCTTCGGATGAATTCCGTTTTGCTTTGCGATACCACCGAGATAAGGCCAAAGGCGCTCTCGGATCTCTGGGTTCAAGATCGGAACATGGGGCTTTAGCCCTGGGTGGTGCGGGCCACCCCAGACCCGCCCTGAATGGGCGGCCGAAATAGGTGATTTCAATCCCAAAAGTATCGTTCATCGAACGTAACGCGATGCCGCTTCAGCAGCTCACGAACCTCTTCCTGAAACGTGTATTTCGATGATGCTCGGCTTGGTTGCGATGTAGGCGAGAAGAGCCTCAGCGTTGGACTCGCTTACGGAGAATGCGCCGTAGCCGTTTTGCCACGCGAAACCGTGAGCGCGCGGCGCGGTTCCGAGTTCGGGGTTCGGAGTTCCGGGTTGTTTGGGAGGAGCATAGATTTCCAGTCTCAGTGTGGCGTGCGAGCTTGATGTGCACCCGCTGTGGCTCTGAGCCGGCGTCCAAAGTAGCATAGGCGTCTCGCCTGTGTCGGACACCAAGGGTATCGATTGACCGGAGAGCTAACAGGTTCTCCGTCACGAAGCTCCTCGGATGAGGAAGACACAGGCGAGACGCCTATGCTACTTTGAGGTTGCGGCTACGCCGCGCTGTGCCTCTGTGCGGAATCCCCTCGCGCCGCGCTGTGTGAAGACCATCCCCCCAACAATTGTACTAAGGTGCAATAGGAATGTTCGAGCAAGGTTGATATACCTTTGCATCCGGCGAGGGAAAAAGTCATGGTCGGCGAACAAATCACGCAGTCTCCGCACGCGCGGACTTGAAGCCCTGAAGCTTGGTCAAACCCCCTTATTCACACAATGCGATGTAAATCCTTAGACGGAGCGCCAGGAGCAACTTTCGCTGGGCCATCCACCGCCCCGAGTGTTCGACGTGAAAATCTGCGAACTGCCCGGCGTGAAGCATGCGGAATCCGTGCACCACGGAAAATGGGCACCAAGTTAGGTGTCCAAATCCGGGAACACGTGTTCTCTGCATTCATCCTGGCCGAGATCTTACTTTTGGTTGGAGCACCCGGTGTCTGTCGAGCCGACAATGTGTTGGAAGCCAATGGCCCGGGTCAAAACCTGACATCCGTTAGCAGGATTTATTCGACGAGCACAGCGCAACCGGATGTGCTCGCCATACATGGCGGTACGATCGTATCGATTAACGACCTCCTAGCAGTCCTTCCCCCGGGAGGTGAAACGGGGATGCAGGCGGAGGGGATCGCAAGCAAGATCACAGCGCAGAACCCAAGCATCTCCGCCTTGGGAATAGGCCTGACCGGAATAGTGGGTGCAAGTGCCATTGATGGCGGCGTGATCACCCTTGACGGCGGCCAGCTCGAAATCGCAAGCGGTGGCAGCATTGGCCTTTCTAGTGACGACGGAACTGTCAGCGCGAAAGGCGGGTTAACCATTTCCATGACAGGGGTCGATTCCCGTGGAGTCGAGGCGGACGCCACTGGCTTGGTAGAGATTAATCCAGGCACAACAATCACGACGACAGGAGCCGGCGGCTTCGGAATATTTGCAACGACCGCGGGGACGGTGACTGCGAACGGAGTTGCAATCATCACCTCCGGTCTCTTATCACCGGACGGTTTCAACGCGGACGGAGCGGCAGCGCTCGGTGGAACCATCAATTTGGCGAACTCGAGAATCAATACCAGCGGCCTCAACGCGGACGGCCTGCATGCGTTTGATCCAAACAGCAAGATTTTCGGAACAAATCTGACGATTTTAACGTCGGGAGGGCTGGCAGCGGGTGCTGAGGCCGATAATGGCGGCTCGATTCAGTTAGCCGGCGGTTCCATCACGACAACTAACGCTGGGAGCAACGGGCTGTTGGCAACGGCCGGCGGTCAGATTACCGCCGCCGGGATCGATATCTCAACGCAAGGAGCGATCGCACACGGAGCGTTAGCGGAGACTGGCGGTATTATTACGGTACAAAACTCGACGATCACCGTCAACGGCCCTGACGCCAATGGGCTGTCTGTTTCCGGCCCCGGAAGCCGGATAGCCCTGAACAATAGCAATGTCGTAAGCACGCAAGGCAATGGCGCGTCCGTGGATAGCGGCGCAAGCCTTACGCTCTCAGGCTCAAGCCTGACCGCTCTATTCCACGGGATTGTAGCAACCGGTGGAACCTCAGTCGTACCCAATTCGATCGTGTTCAGCAGTGGAAACCTCACCACCGTGCTCGGTGACGCATTCCAGGTGCAGAGCGGGGTTACAAACATCACTGTCAACGGCGGCGCCACTGTCGCGGGCAACAGCTCCCTATTGCGGGTTCTTGATCCGCCGTCAGCGACAGTGGTAAACTTCGACGCCAGCCATGCCACCCTCGTCGGCGATATTTTCACCGACCCTGGAACTCAGACAACGGTGAATCTGGCAAATAGCAGTGTGTTGACCGGTAGAGTGAATCCGCTGTCGAGGGGTTTGGGCGTCCAAATGTCGATTGACGGCAGCAGCGAATGGCTCATGACCGGAAATTCGAATGTGGAATCGTTAAGCGTCAGTCCTGGAGCAACTGCAGTTTTCCGTGATCCGTTAAGAAACATTCACAATACACTCTCTCTCGGCAGCTTGTCTGGCACGGGCGGCGTTTTTGGAATGAATATCGACCTTCGGCATGATGTTGGCGATCTCGTCGATATCAGCGGCACAAGCCAAGGTTCGCACATGCTGAATTTTTTCGACCTCGGACGGGGAACGGATCTTAGAGGAAACCAGGCGTTGCTGGTTGTAGAGACTGCAGACGGTATCGCGGGGTTCTCAGGGATGACCGATCGCGCGGTTTTCAAATACTACGTTGTCCATGGCGACGGCTCGAGCGCTACACCGAATCCGGACGATTGGTATCTGGTACGCGCGGACAGAATAAGGCGCGATCAGGTTATTCGATCTCCCGATTTACCCGCTGGGTCTATTGGAACGCCAGTAGGGCTTTCAACCGTCGAGGCTCTTTCCAACCCGGCAAACGCAGCAATCGGGACCTATTCAGCGGGTGTGCCTTTGTTCTATGCGGACATGGATACCCTAATCCAGCGACTCGGTGAGTTGCGTCTGCAGTCTGGAGGCGGCAGCGTTTCCGTCGATTCCAACGGCAAGGGCATGACGTTGTCAACGCCTCCTGAGGAAACTTCTTCAACCATTGGGACCTGGGCTCGTGGATTTGGCAACGGAATGCACATCAACGACCAGGTGAGCCGTGCTTACGATCAGAACACCGGCGGCTTTCAGCTTGGCGCGGATAAGAGTTTTGCTGCATTTCACGGCGATCTCTACGTCGGAGGGTTTCTGGGCTACTTTAATGCCTCGCGCGATTTCCTGGATGGAGGCAATGGTTCGACCAATGCACTCAGTTTCGGAGCGTATGCGACCTGGATTCACCCGAAAGGCTGGTACGCCGATCTCGTTCTTAAGTACACCCAGCTTTGGAACTATTATAATACGCCTGCATCGGATGGTAGCTCCACCGCGAACTATACCAACCCGTCGCTAGGTGGTTCCCTCGAAGTCGGAAAACGCTTCGATTTCGGAAAATTTTTCATCGAGCCACAGGCCCAGCTGGCTGGAGCATGGGAAGGTGGGAGCGACTACACCGACTCGAGCGGCTTGATGGTCGGCCAATCTGATCAGTACTCATTGAGAGGCAGGATCGGGCTGAGAGCCGGAATGCATTTGGCGCTCAGCAACGGTGTCGTGCTCGAGCCGTACTTGAAAGTTTCGGCCATCCACGAGTTCCTGACCGGAGATCAGATCACAACAGATGAGATTGGCTTTAATCCTTCACTCAGCGGGACCTTCGTGGATGCCGCCGCCGGCCTGACAACCAGAGTTAGCCAGTCTGTCAACCTCTACGCCGAGTACGACTACGCCGACGGCGACAAGCTACGAGAACCGTGGGCCGTCAATGCCGGCGTCCAGTGGAAATGGGGTGGTAAGCCGGAAGAGGCGGCGGGAGTTGAGCAACCACCAGTCACCCAATCGGACGGTAAGCAGGAAAAAGCGCCGGTGGTCGAACAACCACCGGCCAAAACAACTGAACCTTGGCAAATTACGATCGGGGGACCCGGCTGGCTTGCAAATGCCAGCGGCCACACCGGATTTCACGGCGTCAACCCCTACGTCGACGTTGGAATCGGACAAATTCTCAAGAATATCAACGCTATTTATGCGACGAGCGCCGAGGTTCAAAAAGGGCGCTTTGGTCTTACCGGTGGCCTTCTATACTTGGGTGCTCAAGCCGGCACTCCTCAACGTACAGGTCTGGTGTCAAAGTTGGATGTGTGGTATCAACAGTTCTTCGGCCAGCTCTTTGCTTCCTACCGAGTCATTGAAGGACCCCGTGGCTGGGTGGATCTGCTGGGGGGGTTCAGATATACTTACCTCGGCGACGCGGTCGGTCTACAAGCCAACAATATGGCAATCGATGCGGCGAGCACCCAGTTGGTGGACCAATTCGCTCAGCAACTAGCCACCTCTGGCTCTGACGTGCGTGCGCTCGTCCAGCATCATATTATAGATGAGCTAGGTGCGCTTGATGGGCATCATCCAAAATTGCCTGTAGGCCCGGTTGCAGAGAGCCAAAAGGGGGTAGTAGCAGCTTTGGTCGAACAGTTGCTCCAGAGCCAGCAGGCAGAGCTTGCAGCTGCGATCCGAACCGGGGCCCAAGCCAGAGTTAATCAGTTAAAGGCCCAACTATCAAACACGGTTGCCAAAAGCGTTGCGAGCCAGCTGAATCGAAGCTTTTCGTTTTACGAAAGTTGGACCGATCCATTGATTGGTTTGCGAGGGCGATTTAATCTGAGCAAGGCGTTCTATCTGACCGCGGAAACCGATGTTGGCGGCTTCGGAGTAGGATCCGACGTCGCTGTTGACGCTTACGCCGCATTTGGCTGCCAAATTACCCGTAATATCTTTTCGGAGATTGGTTACCGTTACCTTTACGACGATTTCCGTGATGCAAGCGCTCACGACTTCCTGTATCAGATGACATTGCGGGGCGTGCAGTTAACCGCCGGAATCAAATTTTAACCACACGGATCCGCATGACGACCGTCCTCGCACTTACCCAGCTTGTACTCCTTACCCTCGGTACAGTTGTTATGAAGGGCATGGTAAACGCAAATGTAGACATCACGTCGTCACCTTACTTTCAGTTTCTTGATAAGAATTGGCCATGGTTTTTTCTTCTTCCCGTTCTTTGGATTATCTATGCTCAAATCTCCTATCACATTAATAAGAGTCTATTTACACCCAATGTTGCTCGCGCCAGCGGGATAGTTCTTACCGGGATTTGCCTCATTTATTTTGCTAGTACGATATTATTCGCACCTGCATAAAGCTATTATCAATGAAGACAGAACAGAAGCTTCCAAGCGGTAACGCAAAGCAGGATCCCTTGTTAAGCCGCCGCGATGTAGTAAAGGGATTCGCCAAGGTGGCAAGCGCCGAGCGTCAAAAAACGATGTCCGCACACCCGTCGTGACGGGCACAGGAGCATAGGCTTCCAGCCTGTGTCTGGACAGAGCGTAGCCTCCGAAAATAGCCTTTTTTCATCCCTCAGTTTTACCTTGGCGCCACCCTTCTATCTAACCAGCTTGGTACTCAGACACAGGCGGGACGCCTATGATACTTTGGGCGCCGGTTTTCAGGCGGAACCGGGTGAATAAGCCGGCCCGGGTCCCGCACAGACTGGAAGTCTATGCTCCTGTGCTTGGCGCGAGAACTCCTCTGTCTGGACGGAGCGTAACCTCCGAAGCGTGGCTATGGGCCGCATTAACCGCGCAAGACGCTGAGCCGCAAACGGCAGATCCGTGCGAGCCCGAGAATCCCTACGACTCGCCACCCGGCAGCGGGATTTCGATGCCCGCGTACTACAAGCCCACGCCCTCAGTCAAAGATCGCAACAACTTTTTCCCGTAAGCCGAGGAACTCGGTGCGGATCACGTTCATGGGCAAGCCCAATCAGCTCACGGCACGTTGCGACGTACTATGGCTCGGAAGAACCCTTCTTTATGGCTCACTAGTAGTTACCCGCAAAAATAAAGCGGTATTGTCGTCCTCGTCGTCGTTCTCGTTCTCGTTCTTGGAACTGGGTGGTCGCTTCGATCTGCCGGACAGGGGCACAGCTAAAAACCGGAACCGGAACGTGAACCGAGATCAACGATCAAAGAGCGAGGTCGAGAACGACGACGAAGGACGAGGACGATTGGGGAAGGAAGCAAGAAGGCGCCCAGTTCCGTAGCAAAAAGAACCCGATTGACCCGGAAATATTCTATTCCCTTATTCTGATCGTCAAACAATCAGGATTTTTGAGGCCAGCGGCGAGGACAATTATTCCGCTTATTTTTGCAAGGAACCACTAGGGCTACGGGAACGTCCTGAATTACTCTGGAAGAGAACGAACGCCAGAAGAACCAGAACTACTTCTTTGCGCCGAGAACGGCGTCTTTTACGGCCTTGGCGACTCGGAATTTGACGACGGTTTTGGCTGGAATCTTGATCTTCTGCATCGTCTTGGGATTGATGCCCGTACGCGCCTTCCTCTTCTGCTTCACCAGCTTGCCAAAACCGGGCAACACGAATTCGCCGTTCTTTTTGATCTCCTTGTAGGCGAGGTTGCTGAGAGTATCGAGGAATAGCCCAGCGGTTCTTTTGTCGGTTTCAGTAGCAGCAGCCAGTGCAACTTGGAGTTCGGTCTTTGTCATGTCTAACCCTCGGTTATGCCAGCAGAACGGCACTATTTCAAGAGAATCACTCGCGGATCCATTCCCTCTGGCATCCCGAAGGCTCCCTGGGGCGGTGGTCGTTCTTTTTTTGTCCTCGGGCTAGAAGGGTGCTACGGTCAATAACCGCTTGCAATTCCTTATGAGCCATCCTTTACTCGCTCCCTGTCTACTCGTGAAATCAGAAAAAACTCAAAAGAAAGGTCGTCCATGAAGATCTTTGCCTACTCGAAATGGGATGCGATTTGCGTCCTGTGCGGACTCCTTCATTTTGCGTACGTCGTCACATTATTCTTCATATTTCCATACGCGCCTTGGTGGCTCCTCGTGTGCATGGGGCTGCTCTACTCCGTGAGCGTATCTTGGAATATCAACGGGGTCTCCCATAACCTGATCCATAATCCGTTCTTCAAATCCCGGATACTCAACCGGCTATTTGCCATCATGGAATCGGTAACGCTGGGCATTTCGCAAACATTTTATAAGCATGTGCATCATCGGCACCACATGGGCAATAGCGACAGACCGGATGAACATGGAGAAACCCACGACTGGATCTCGATTTATCGGCACGGGCATGATGGCCTGGCCGAAAATCCTTGGAGCTATATCTTCTTAAGTTATTTGCGAGAAGATCCCAAGGCGATTTACAAGGAAATTAAAAGAAAAAATCCGGTCGATGCACGCTGGGGAATAATTGAGATCGTCGTACTGGGAGCAACCATAGCCATTGGCCTTCTGATAAACTGGAAGTTTTGGCTGTACTTCCTTCCCTTTTATTATTTGGGACATTGCTGCACTTATTTGAATGGTTATTTCCTGCACTATGGCGGAAATCCGGACAAACCGATCGCCTGGGGCGTCAGTTCGTATGACAAATGGTACAACCAGCTTTGGTTTAACAACGGTTACCACGCCGAGCACCATTTCCGGCCCAAGCTGCATTGGACCAAGATGGAGCAGTTTCATCAGGAGATCCTTGAGCAACAGAAAAAGGAAGGTGTACGCGTGATAATACCGCCGCACGCGCTCGGGTTTCTTGATCCAAATCTTCCACCGCGGAAATTTACCGCCGGTTCAAAGCACGCCGATGCCGCAACAGACAGACCCCCGGCTTCGGTCTGAGGCGCGATCCAGTGAAAGCGGCCGGGTTCTGTGAGGGGGAGAAGTTTTTCGAGTAATTGGGAAAAGACTTCCCGCGCACAAATTCTTTCGGCCAATTCAACCGCCGAAAGCGGCACGCGCCGTCCCAGGAGAAAATTCACAAAAGATCCCAAAGATCGGCCTCATGGTAGGGTCACGCTCCCGCGTGACCGGTGTGGCCTATGGTAGGGTCACGCTCCCGCGTGACCGGCGTGGCCTCATGGTAGGGTCACGCTCCCGCGTGACCGGCGTGGCCTATGGTAGGGTCACGCTCCCGCGTGACCGGCGTGGCCTCATGGCAGGGTCACGCTCCCGCGTGACCGGCGTGGCGATACCCAAAAGGCCGACTTGATCAACGTTGCCAGTCGATCTTTCGGAACCATGCGGTTGACTTAATTGAAAATGGTTTATTCATAATTTCAGTGTGTTTTGGATACAACTCTTTCCCACAGTGAATCGGGGAGGTCTTGTACGAAAAGCTTGCGACTGGCCCTACGAAGGTCAGGTGTTCGAACAGGGTTCCGGTGGTAGGGCTTTTGGGGTATCGCTACCATAGGCCACGCCGGTCACGCAGGAGAGGCTGTCTCACAACATCATCGTCTGCTAGAGCGATGTAAGTAGACAGGGCGTAGCAATTTTCCTAAGATGGGCTGCCAAGTGAGGAACATCAAGCGAGCCGATTACGATCAGCTTCATTTATTGCCTCCAAGCTTGGAGGATTGGGTCTGCGAGGGACATCCGGCACGGTTCATTCGAGAGTTTGTTCAATCGCTGGATTTGGCCAAAACTGGCTTTAAGGAGCCCAACGCCGAAGAAGGCGGAGAATGCTATGCGCCGGAGTTGCTTTTGGCAGTGTGGCTTTACGGATATTTTTGCAAGATCCGTTCTACGCGTCGATTGGAACAAGCCTGTGTGGAGAACGTCGGGTTTATGTGGCTCTGTGGACTACACAAGCCCGATCACAACGCACTGTGGCGTTTCTGGAAAGACAACAAGGCTGCATTGAGACAATTATTCAAGACCACGGTCAAAGTGGCACTCAAGCTGGACTTAGTTGCTCTGGCTCTGCAGGCCATCGATGGGACCAAGATCCAGGCGGTGGCCACAAAGCACGGCAGTTTTGATCTGGAGCACAATCGCAAGCTAGCGGCCAATCTTGAACAAAGCATCGCTCAACTGGAGAAGCAGATTGCCAGTGCGGGCTCTTCAGAGCAACAGACTGTAGCGCAGCTGAGCCAGGATTTAGGAACAAAAGAGCGGCTCAAAGAGAAGGTACAGGCGGCCATCGAGCAGATCGAACAACAAGAAAGCTCTCACCTTCATCCCCAGGAACCAGAGGCACGCCGGATGAGAACCGAGGGACCTAACCGCTTTGGCTACAACGCGCAAGCCGCTGTGGACAGTAAAAATCAGATCGTCACTGCAGCCGAAGTCAATAACCAGGAAAATGACCAGGCCCTCCTAGTACCTATGATCGAGGCCGCTAGTGCCAATACTGGCCAGAGTTGTCCAAAGACGCTTGCCGATACCGGTTATAGCACCGGCCAACAGCTGGCCCAAGCGCAGGCCCGAGAGCTTGAGGTCATCGCGCCCTTAGACAAGCGCGTCGAGGGGGAAAATAATCCTTATCACAGCAGCCAGTTTCGCTATGTAGCCGAAAAAGATCTCGTAGTCTGTCCCCAGCAGCAGGAGCTAAAGTTCCATCATCGCCGTCAGAAAAATGGGGTAGAGCTCAAAGTTTATCGCAATAGCCGGGCTTGTGCAGGCTGTCCGGTCAGAAGCTTGTGTACGAGCGAGCGTCAAGGACGCGGTATTGATATCGGACCCTACAACGAGGCGGTCGCTAAGCACCGAGCCAAGATGCGTGATCCTGCCCTGCGAGAACTGCTCAAACAAAGGAGTCGGATTGTCGAACCGGTCTTTGCTCAGATTAAAGAAAACGGCGGCTTCCGTCGCTGGACGGTCCGAGGCTTGAAAAATGTCCAGGCACAGTGGTCGATGCTGTGTGCCACCTGGAATCTGCAAAAAATCTTCCAGGTCTGGCAGCTCAAAGGTGACGACTTAAGGCTCAAGGCCGCCTGAAGGGCTGTTTCGGGGCTTTCTAGAGGCCTCCGGAATCATATTTGAACGCATCGGGCTGCTGCTGAGCGAGCTGAAAAACCGGACTTGTGGGCACGAGGGCCCAATAATAGGTTAGCGTTTTTTTGACCCAGTCACTCGACAAGATGTTGCGGGACGCCCTCAGGAGCGTGACCCTACCATGACGCCACACGGTCACGCAGGAGCGTGACCCTACCATAGGCCACGCCGGTCACGCAGGAGCGTGACCCTACCATGACGCCACACCGGTCACGCGGCGGCGTGACCCTTTCGAAATGTCCAAACTCCCGTTGCCCCTCCGGGGCACCTGCGGTGCTTACATTACCGCATCATTCTAACGGAAGCCTTTTTCGATCAGTGGAGCAATGGCATCGACGTTAGCTGGCGTGACTAAGCCGACACCCGTGTCGTTGTGCAAGCCGGGGATAAGGTACATCTTGGTCAACCAGATTTGAAATACTGGGTCCCAGCCCTGGAGGTACAGAACCTGGTCAAAGCTTGCCACAATGTAGCCGGCTTTGATCCCGGCGATGACGTCCGGGCCGAGGTCAATACCACCGACCACGACGTCACCGGGTTTCTTGCCGGCGTCCTTGAGGATCTTGGGCAAGATGGCGGTGATTTGACCGTGCTGCGTTCCGATGGCCTTGAGGTCAGGATGGGCCGCCAGATAGGCCGTCATTATCGGGATGCCCTTGGTCGGATCAGAGTCGACATCCTGTGTGACGTCGAGCTTGTCAACATTGCCTTTACCGAGAGTTTTCTCGAGCGCGTCAAAGACCCCCTGAGAACTCCTGCTGCGCCCTTCCTGATGGAAGATGTCCCATACGAGTGCCTTGTCGCCAGCCTTGAGCTTCCCGCTGTCAACCATCGCCTGTCCGGTCAAATAGCCGCCCGCATACAAGTCAGCACCAGCGTAACCAAAGCCCTTGGCCTTGTATTTGGCTTCGATGTTGGGCAGCGGGTTGTTGCCGCTTGTGACAATGATACCGGCGGCTTCGGCCTGGTCAACCAGTGGCGCCATGGCATCTTCGCCGGGGTGGCCCATAATTTCGATTCCGTCAGGCTTGGCGGCAATCGCCTCCTTGAGCTGGTCGATCATCTTTTTGGTGTCCCAGCTTGCGTACTGCTCATGCAGTTCGATGCCGAGGGCCTTGGCTGCGGCTTCCGCACCGGTGGTGCGGGCCAACACGGAGGCGGTACCCTTATCGCCGCCCATTTGCATATAGACGACGATCGGCTTGTCTGGCGCCGCGCTGGATTTCACCGGCGATATTGCAAGGACGAAACCGGATACTAGGACGAGCGCCCTAATAGTTGAGATGCGTTTCATTTTCTGTTTCCTGATTTGAGTCAATGAGATTTTTTGTTTGGGGGATGTTGCTGACACTGTCAGCCTCATTCAGATTAAATAGGCTTCCTCCCTTTGGTAAAGGCTAAACCCGGGCCATAAAAGAACTCAAGCACTCGAGTACTCGAGTGCTCTCATGGCCCGATCAATTCGGCGCCGTGTCGTCCTTCGGTATCAGTTCGTGGGCCGGGCTGGCTGCAACTGGTGCCCCCCAATGACGAAACCGACTGGATAGCGCAGCCAGGTTGCCTTTCCCCGTTGCCGCGTTGAGTACGATGACCGCAGCCATGACGACGCCTTCCACCACCTGGACCCAATAGCCGCTGATCGTGGTCGCCACGACGCCGGCCGCCAGCGAGCCAATGATATAGGATCCGAAAACTGTCCCGAATATAGAACCTGCGCCCCCGGCAATTGAGGTCCCGCCAACGAATACTGATGCCATGGCTGGCAGGAGAAAGTTGCCTTGGTCGGGGTAGAACACGCCAATATCAAGAGTGACGATAATTCCCGAAAAGGCGGCAATCATGCCGTGCAAGGCGAAGAGCCTGATGCGCGTCGCTTCGACGTTGACGCCCATCACCCGGGCGACGTTAGCATTGTCACCGATAAACATGATGCCCTCACCGAACTTGTGTCGGTTCAGGATGAACCACAGCAGCACGGCCAGCCCCAACGCCCAGAATGCCTGAACAGGCACGCTCCCAAACAGTCGCCCGACAAAAAGCTCGTGAACGAAATTGTCCTCGCTCCCCTTGAGCGTCACCTGCAGTCCGCCCGCGAGCAAAATGGAGATACCGTACCAGAAAAAATTCGCGGCGAGGGTTGCCATAATCGACGGTACGCCGATGCGTGCGACCATGACGCCGTTGATGTACCCTACCAGGGCGCCGGCAGCCAGGGCCAGCCCGATGCCAATCCAGGCACCGTAGGCCGGGTCAAAGGTTTTCCAGCCCCAGGAAAGCGCAAATCCCGACAGCGAAACAACGGCGGGGAAACTCAAGTCGATCTCCCCTGCGGTAATGACGAGCGTCAGCCCTAAAGCAGCAATGAGCGTAGGTGGAACCGTTTCCAGGAAGGATATATAGATCAGGGGGTGCGTGAAGACGGCGGGGGCCGCAATGATCAGCGCAATATAGAGAGCCAACAGCACCATAGCTATCGCGAAACCTTCCAGCCGACCCAGAAACTTGAAGAGTGACCTGACGGAGTTCATGATCGTTCCTTGTCTTTCAGGCCGTGCGCGTAATCGAGTAGAAATCCGTCTAACTCCTTCAGACTGATATCCTTCTTCGGAATGCTTGCGCCGATCTCGCCGCGATCCAGGACGATGAACCGGTCGGAGACCTCATACACGTCAGGAATGCTGTGGGAAATGTAAATGCTCGCCTTGCCGCCCTCCTTGATCTTGTGCACAAAGTTGATGACCTTCGCCACCTCCTTGAGAGACAAAGCAACGGTTGGCTCGTCAAGAATGATGAGATCGGCCTCGAAATGCATCGCACGTCCAATGGCGATCCCCTGGCGCTCACCACCTGAAAGCTGGCTTACGTTCGAGTCCACCGTGATACCCTTGCTCCGGAAGCCAATGGTATTGATCATGACCTCGTTGGCGATGGCTTTTTCCTTTTTCACGTCGATGAAGCCAAAGCGGTTCACAATCTCCCGGCCGATAAAAAAGTTCCGCCACAGCACCTGTTTTTCACCAAGCGATTTATCTTGGTATACAGTTTCGATGCCGTGCGCGTGGGCGCTTTGAACGTTGTACCGGCGGAAATCGACTTTGCGACCAGCAACGTATAATTCGCCCCTGGTTGGCGGAAACACGCCCGTCAGGATTTTCACCAGCGTCGACTTACCGGCTCCGTTGTCACCGATCAACCCCACGATCTCATTGCGACCAACTTCGAGGTTGATGTTGGTCAGCGCATGCACCAGGCCAAAATACTTTTCGATGTTGACCATCCGTAGCGCGTGTTGTTCGACAGACTCTTGAACCGGGTTTTTCGCCAAAGAGCACCTCCATACGGGTTATCGGGTATGAAAAATGATAGTTGACTACAGAAACAGGCTCAAGCACATCCATCCACGTTTTAGTTGGGAAATTCTTCTTGCCGACTTTGACACCGGGACTGGAACGGGCGACTGCCTGACACAAGATTAGGGTCGCGGGGCGCATTTAATAATCTTGGAGAAAACACTCTAGAAGGAACAACCGTACAATGAAAAAAGGATCCGATCTCCTGGTAGCAGCACTTGAGAACGAGGGGGTCGAGCGAATATTCGGAGTTCCGGGGGAAGAGAACCTGGATGTCCTGGAGTCATTGCGCAGTTCGAAGATCGAACTCGTCCTGACGCGACACGAGCAGGCGGCCGCGTTTATGGCGGCGACCTACGGTCGGCTGACGGGTAAGCCAGGTGTATGTCTTAGCACCCTCGGGCCGGGCGCACTAAACTTTTCTACCGGTGCTGCCTACGCGCTGCTCGGTGCGATGCCGATGATCCTGATTACTGGGCAGAAAGGGATACTGAGAAGCAAACAGGCCCGGTTCCAGATCGTGGATGTTGTCTCGAGCATGACGCCGCTGACAAAAATGGCGCGCCAGATTGTCAGCAGAACGACGATCCCATCAATCGTACGAGAAGCTTTCAGAGTTGCTCAGCAGGAGCGGCCCGGACCCGTGCACCTTGAGCTCCCGGAGGACATTGCCCGCGAAGAAGGGCCGGACCTGCCGCCGGTGCCGCCGCATCCGATCGAAATTCCCGTTGCAAACCCGGCGGCGCTCGACCGCGCGGCCGCGATGATGCTGGATGCCGAACGGCCACTGATTATGTTGGGGGCAGCAGCGAGCCGGCCGCGCCTGGAAGATGCGTTGTCAAACTTCGTGCGTCGGGTGGGTATTCCATTTTTCAATACCCAGATGGGTAAAGGCGCGGTGTCGGGTGGCGCAAATCTTTACATGGGAACGGCGGCGCTCTCCGAGCGAGACTACGTGCATAAGGCAATAGACAGGGCCGACCTTATTCTCTCCATCGGCCATGACACAGTCGAGAAACCTCCCTTTATCATGGGCTCTGGTGGGCCAAAGGTGATCCATATCGGCTATGTGCCGGCAACGGTGGAGGAAGTCTTTTTGCCGCACGCCGAGGTGGTCGGCGATGTCGGATCGAGCCTCGCGCTGTTAGCAAACCGTCTGGAGGGTAAGCTGAAGTACGCCTCGGCGCTCTTGCCGTTGCGTGAGGAGATTCTTGCGCATCTGGCTGACCGGGCCACCGAGAGCCGGTTCCCCGTGACACCGCAGCGCATCGTCCACGATGTGCGCCAGGTCATGCCGGAGGATGGTATTGTTTGCCTCGACAACGGTATGTACAAGATCTGGTTTGCGCGTAACTATCGTACGCGGGTAGCGAACACGCTGTTACTGGACAACGCGCTGGCAACAATGGGCGCCGGGTTACCCTCAGCAATGTCCGCGTCGATTCTGTACCCACGCCGGCGTGTCCTGGCTGTGTGCGGTGACGGCGGGTTCATGATGAACTCCCAGGAGATGGAGACGGCGGTCCGGCTTGGTTTGAACCTTGTCGTAATGATCGTGGAAGATTGCGCCTACGGCATGATCCGGTGGAAACAGGCTGTCGACGGATTCACGGATTGGGGCCTGACCTTTGGTGATCCGGATTTCGTGAAGTATGCGGAGTCGTACGGTGCAAAGGGCTCTCAGGGTTGAGACGGCAGACGGGCTTGTCGCAGCTCTGGAAGCGGCATTCGAGGCCGGAGGCGTTCATCTGGTCGCTGTGCCGGTGGATTATTCCGAAAACAAGCGAGTCTTGGTTGACGAGCTGCGTAACCTCGCCAGGGCATAAAGCAGGATTCAAATGGGCAGAATACCTCTACTGCTCCTTCTCAATTGCAAGGCGGTTGGTCGCGTGCCGAATATCTTCCGCCTCCGCGACGTAGATTGTGTCCTCCGTGATGCTCTCGATCAGGTAGATAATCTGCTCCAGGCTCCGCGCCATCATGATGAGGTTCACGTATAATCTGGAACGCCCCGGATCGTTACCCACAGCATCGCTGAAGTTTTCCAGTAATTCTCGGGCGTTTTGAGCAATTGGCTCCATCTGGCGGCGAAGCTTGTCGGCTCGAGTGTTATCAAACGCAGAGAAAGCCTCCAGAGCTTCGGTAAACGACTTCTCAACCAGTTCGAAGATGAAAGTCAGTCCGTCGTCCCCTTCCAGGATGCCCTCGTGAATCAACGCGCGGGTGCGCCGGGCGATATTCACAGCCTGATCAGAGATATTCTCCAAGTGTGAAGCCAGTTTAATGGTCGTGAGCACGGTGCGTAAGTCCAAGGCAACCGGCTGATAACGGATCAAAATGTTAGTTCCACCTCGATCCACTTGTTTCACTAAAAGGTCCACCTCTTCATCGTCGGCGATGACTCCCGAGCAATAGTCATCATCTCGCTGAACAAACCCCGTCTTGGCATTGCTCAAAATGCGACGCACCAGCGCCGCCATCATGAGGATATCTCCCCGAAGATCCACCAGCGACTGCTCGAAGCCGGGTATTGAATGCTTGCCGCCCAGTGCCATAAGAGATGTATCCAAAATAACGGCGTCGCCGCTAAACGCAATCGCGGACTGATCCGAATGGCGCCTCAAAAACGACGTCCGCACATCCGTCGAGACGGGCACAGGGCGCGTGTGCCAACAGGGGTGCGGTTATTGCCGTTCGTTCGTTGAGAATTTTTTCAGGCGGTCACTCATTAATCCATGGAATCGGTATGACTATTTTGTCGATATACCGATGCCTATTGGAGCCTTTGGCACACCCTCGAATATCTTGGCTGCTGCCTGTGCATTATCCTCAAATTCTTGCTGCTGCGCCGGACTCAGTTGCAGTTCTTTCACAGAATCTTTTCGACAAGAGATCGCCAGTCGCGTTAGCGCGTTGAACACGTCTTCTGATCCGCCACCATGTCCTATTTAGAATGTGGATAGCTCGAAGAGCGTCTCTGAAGGAAGTATTAACGTCCGGCTAAAGCAATGAGTTGCAGATCAGCGAAGAACAAGTTCATAACCTCTAGATTCTTTTTTGCAAAGTCAGACGCATTCGTTGCGCTTGTGTATAGATCCGCCAACTTGTGCAAGAGTTGCTCGTAGAAATCTAGTTTCGTGTCCCAAAACTTGCGGCGGTATTCCTCGGAGAGGTGCTCTTGTTGGATGCCTAACTGCCGATGCTTAGTCGCGATCTGCTTGCTTTGTGTTTTGAATGTTTGGTATCCAGTCCAGAGTACGCCCGCCGGAATCAGTCCGGTGAAGAGCTTCACCAGCAAGTCCCAGAATCTCGCCTTACCTTCGGATATGTCGGGAACCATAGGAGTTAATTCAGAATCCGATCACACATGCCCTAGAATGGCGAGCCTGAATCGGGAATGACAACAAACGACACCTCAGAATTACTTGGGATCGCGTTTGATCGATCGGTCGGCATTTGCGTACCAGCAGAAGACTGTACTATATATGTTCGTCTGAACATATTCACCAACGTCACCGCACCGAGCAATGAGCCTCGATTTTAAGCCGGGATCAAGACGATTGAAACGGCGCGTTAGGATCCCCCGCCGTCATCGATGAAGTATCAACCTTTTTGTGGCGACGAATGGAGAAAACAAAATTCCTGAAGGGCTGTCGTCAAATCTGGCGTTATTGGTCTTTTCATAATTTAGGTGATGTTACAGCGTTTAAAAAAGGACCGAATCAGGACCGGGCGTTTCGCCATTCTTTTTAATGCCTCATGGGTCTTTTTGATCAGTTCTTCTTTGTTAGTTGCTTGGTGCGCCTTCAATTCTTGCGATTTCAAATGACTCCAAACCCCCTCATCCGGATTGAAATCCGGCGAGTACGTCGGCAGGTAGAACAACTCTAGCCTTTTCTGGCCAGCGACGAAAGCCTTTACACTTTTGGCGATGTGTGGGCTTGCCTGATCTGCAATCACAAAGATCTTCCGTTTCGGATATTCAGCGAGCAACTCTTTGAGGAAGTCAATGAATACGGTGGCATTGACTCTCTCCGAGGGAATCTTAAAAAACAATCGACCTTGCAGGCTCAGAGCGCTCATGACCAGTACGCTGGCTCTCTTGCCCGTAACGCGAACTATCGGAGTCTTTCCCACCGGCGCCCAGGTTCTGCCCACCGTTGGAGTCAATCGAACCACCGACTCGTCTTCGAAGAAGAGTAGAGCGCGCTGCTTCCTGGCCAGACGCTTGATCCGAGGCCATTCGGTCGCGATCCATCGAGCGCGCGCTTTAGGATTTTGTTCCAGCGCACGCCGTTCAGGTTTTTGACAACTGAGCTTTAGTTTCTTGAGTTCCCTCCAGAGCGTGGGGACAGACACAACCAGATTCAATTCAGCGTTGATAACTTGCCTAATACGTTGACAGGTCCAGAGCGGATGCTCATAACCATATTCAGTGGCCGGATGTTTCACCAACTCTAGAATCGCTTTGCCGTGTCGCTTGCAATCCAATTTGGTCGGCCTGCCTGTCGCCTTGCGTTCCTTAAGAGCCCTCTGTCCATCCCGCCGCCATTTTGTAAGCCAACGCGATACACTACCCCAATGTACACCTAGCAGCTTGGCGATTTCCGCGACACCTTTCCCCGCTTGGTACGCTTCGACAGCACGAAAGCGCATCTCTTCCAATATATTGTGCGGTAAGGTCCTCCCATCCCGGGGCATACCACAAGATATAGAACATCACCTTCATTTTGAAAAGAGAAATATCACCTAAATTATGAAATGACCAATAATGTGACTCTCTACCTCGTAAAACGCTGGCCCTCTCAAGACCGGTGCACGGTTCTCGCGAAAGTTGCTGACTTTGTGCTGACCTCGACCCGTTCTCCCTCGTAAAAACTACGTCCTGTCACGGCAGAGGTTGCCGAGGCGAGGAGGCATTCCCCGATAAATTTGACACGCCCGAGTCAAAATTACCCAACACCCCACTTCCAGGCTCGATCCATCACGAGGCTCACCGGCTGTATTTGGCACGAGCGTCAACGGAACAATTGGCGCGTTACATGAATCGATGACGCAGCTCAAAAGGATGCCTGTCCCAAGATCTGAAGCGCATAAAACTGTTTGCATCTTCCATATTTTATATGCATTGCGATTTCTTATAATAGGTGTAAATAATCGAGGCTAGACGCACTCCGACCTGTTCGATGGACCGTTCAAATGAGAACTCCCTTATTTGTTCTCCTCGCTATTCTTTGTGCTGCCTCGGCGGTATACCAGGAAGCGAGCACGCGCTTACCAATCGCGGACAGCAGGGATGGTAACCACCTTCGTTGCCCAGAAGACGACGCTGAGCGACTCCGTGACGCACGAGGGCATGAGTGTTTCCCTGTCATATTTCGACACAAAGACCGAGAACCAAAGCCCCCTACGCCGCCCCCTGGACAAGTGAGCTTAGCATGGGATCTTGATAACGATTCGGCGGTTGTTGGGTACAATCTCTATTACACGACGAACCCAACGGCTCTCACTCAAGCGATGCATCCGCCTATTCCGGGGACGGCAGACAAGATCAGCGGGATGTCTACTACCACAACTACGCTAAAGGGATTGAGTTCCGGCGCGGTTTTCTACTTCGGTCTTACCGCTTACAACGCTAACGGGGTTGAGAGCGTACTCTCCAATGTAGTCTCGACGCCGGTACCGTGACGTATGCTACTTTGATTCTGCGAGTTTCTTCATCATCAGTTCACTGCGAAGCTGATCAACCTGATCGAACGACAGATTATTGAACAACTGCAAGCGGTAACGAATTCGTGAGGCAACGCGAAAGTAGGCCGCCTCCACCTGTTCGGGTGTTCCCTGGACCTTGGCGGGATCTTCGTATGGCCAATGGGCGAGTATTGGCTTACCGGGAAAAGCGTGACTCGTCTCTTCGGCTTGTTCGGAGACGCTCACGACGAAATCGAGATGAGCATCCTTGAACTCTTCCCAGGACTTGCTTCTTGCTCCCGACGCATCGATTCGGAACCTGTCTTGTAAAACTTTCAGAGTGATCGGAGACACTTGACCTTTCGGTGTCACACCGGCGCTGAATGCCTCATAGCGGGCCGAGCCCATCTCCTTCATGAAGTACTCCGCAAAGATGCTTCGGCTCGCATTCCAAGTGCAGAGGAAGAGTATTTTGAATTTTGGGGTAGGTGTTTCCATAAGAAAAGAGGCCAAATCCCTCATGAGCGTAGCAAAGCGCCTCCGGCCTGTCGCGGGGATTTTGGCCGATGGCGGATGGATCCAGCGGGAACTACTGGTTCCCGCCAGCTTGTTCCGATAAATTGTCGGTTTCCATGGGTAGAACGTTGCTATTTCTTGCACTGGGATTCTGTTTATATCTGACTGCTCATTCGGCCGTGGCCGCAGGCTTACCGAGGCCCGCTACGGATTTTCCGTTGCCGCTCGACAGCTACCGCGATCAACAGATTCCGTCGCTTTTCGGCAAACTTAAGGGGCGGATTCAGCAGGAGCCTCTCAACCTTGTGGCGACCATCATTTTTATCGCTGCGATTATTCACACGTTCCTGGCCACTAAGTTTCGTCAGATTGCTTATCACTATCAGCAAGCTTACGACGCGATCGAGTATTTGCTTCATTCTCCAGAGGACCTAGCGGATTCCGGGAAGAGTCACGAAAAGCTAATCTTCAGGGCTCAGTTCTTTCATTTCATGGGCGAGGTCGAAGCGGTCTTCGGTATCTGGTTAATCCCGCTTTTTATCGCGATTATTTCGTTCCACGGATGGTCAACGATGGTTGACTATGTCGGTAACGTTAACGTCGCGGATGCAATATTTGTCGTCGTAATCATGGCCATGGCCAGTTCGCTGCCGATCATTCGTTTTACGGAAACCGTGATCGCTAAAGTTTCGGCAATGGGAAACAGTACACCTGCTTCCTGGTGGTTAGCGATTCTGACGCTGGGCCCCTTGCTCGGCTCCTTCATCACCGGACCGGCTGCAATGACGATCTGCGCCCTCCTATTGCGCCATCGTTTCTATAGCCTTAAGCCATCGGTCTCGCTCAAATATGCGACCCTTGGTTTGTTGTTCGTCAATATCTCGGTCGGAGGGGTATTAACTCAGTTTGCGTCTCCTCCGGTGGTGATCGTCGCTCGCGTTTGGAATTGGGACCTCGCGCACATGCTAACCCATTTCGGCTGGAAAGCCGTGATCGGAATCATCTTGTCCAATTTGCTCTACCTCGCAGTCTTCCGAAGGGAATTCGCCAGACTTGCAGCCAACGTTCCAGACGAAAAACAAGATCAAGAAGGGCGCCGGCCAATTCCTTGGCGGATCACTGGCATCCATATCCTCTTTTTGTGGTGGACCGTAACGAACGCCCATTATCCTGTGCTTGTGATTCTGGGTCTTCTATTCTTTCTTGCGTTCGTCTCGGCTACTCGGCTGAACCAGCATGGCATTGCGCTGGGGCCACCTTTGCTCGTGGGCTTCTTTCTCGCCGCCCTGATCATTCATGGAGGGTGCCAGCAATGGTGGATAGCGCCTCTCCTTAGCAGCTTGAGTAAATGGCCGTTGATGATTGGCGCTACGATCCTCACCGCTTTCAACGACAATGCAGCTGTCACTTATCTTGCATCCCTTGTTCCTGGATTTTCTGACGCACTGAAATATGCAGTGATGGTCGGGGCCGTTACTGGCGGAGGGTTAACCGTGATAGCCAACTCGCCAAATCCAGCCGGACAATCGATCCTCGCATCGCGATTTGGAGAGGCCGGAATTTCGCCGCTGTACCTTTTCCTTGGAGCCCTGGTCCCCACGCTGATTGACGGGGCAACATTTATGCTGCTTCGCTAAGGGTCAGATAACGCTTGATCGAATGTTCCCACGGAGAAAAACACCCGCGCGCCGCGAATTAACGCGCTTAAGGAACTTGACGCCTCTGGAGCGCAGCCCGCATGCTGCGAAGCTTAAAAATGAACCTTCCACCACCAAAAGCGCTCAGAGTGCGATTGGCCATCGGGCAGCCGGTGATTCCGGATGTGATGAACGCGTCGACGCCGGCGCGCTTCCGCGGAAAGCTGAAGATCGACCCGACGCGCTGTCCGGACGGGTGCGCGATATGCCTCGGAGTTTGCCCAACAAATGCAATTTCCACCAATCCGCTCAGCATTGATCTGGGTTCCTGCGTGTTTTGTCCGCTATGTGCCGAGGCATGTCCCGAGGGCGCGATCACTTACACCAACGATTACCGGATGGGCGCGACTTCACGACAGGGTTTGCGCATCGGCGAAGTACCGCAGGTGACGCCGGAGGCCTGTTCAGAGAAGATTTTCTCGCATTTTGGCCGCTCGCTGAAGCTGCGCTCTGTCTCAGCCGGCGGCTGTAATGGCTGCGAGCTCGAACTGAACGCGCTCGCCAATGTAAATTTCGACATGGGCCGGTTCGGCATCGAATTTGTCGCCTCGCCGCGCCACGCAGACGGCATTGTGCTTTCCGGCACGACGACCAGGAATATGGAGCATGCGCTGGCGGCAACGTACGAGGCGGTGCCAGCGCCCAAACTGGTGATTCTTTTCGGCGCTTGCGCGATCAGTGGAGGGATTTTTCAAGGCTCCAGCGAGCTAGCCCGGAAGTATTTGGAGCAGCTGAAAATTGATCTCTATATCCCCGGTTGCCCGCCGCATCCGCTGACGTTTATATATGCGCTTCTGACTTATCTGCGTTATTCGCACGCGCGTTCCAATCCCGGCCAGGCTTGAACTTCATGGAATTGAATTCTGCCCAGGTCGGCTCCCTTTTGAAACTGGAAGAAAACATCGTGCGCGAGTGGGCGCGTGCCGGGAAACTGCCTCACATCTATTCGCAAGGCCGATATCGTTACAATCGCCAGGCGATTCTGGAATGGGCGCTCTCGCACAATCATCCGCTCGAATTGCCTAAGCCGGAAGCACAAACGGATCGCTCGCTGCCGCCGCTGAGCGAAGTTTTCTCACCAAAGCACTTTTACTACGATGTTTCCGGCGCGAATTTTGCCGAAGCGGTGCGGGCGGCTTTGGACCGGCTCGATTTGCCGCCCGGAAACGACAAAGACTTGATTTGCGATCTCATGGTCAGCCGCGAGAAGCTTATGACAACCGCGGTCGGCGACGGAGTCGCCGTTCCGCATGTGCGAGTTCCAGTCGTGGTGAATGCGCCGGCCCCGGTCTTCGGCGTCTTCTTTCTACGCCAACCGATCGAGATGAACGCGCTCGATGGGCAGCCGGTACACACTCTCTTCGTGCTGCTGAGCTTGACGCCGAAACAACATCTCGAATTGCTTGCGCGCCTGGCCTTTTTGCTCCGGCAGAAGGAATTTATCTCGCTGCTTCGCCAGCGGGCCAAACTGGAAACGATCGTGGAATGGATCGGTTGTCATCTGCCGAAGTGAACTCGCGATGATCGGGTTTTTCATTCTCGGCTTGATCCTGCACTTGGCAGCGATGGCGATACCGGCCGTGGTACACGATGACCGGCTGCTGAATCGGGCAGTCAATTTGCTGAATGCATTTGCCCTGGCGTGCAGCCTTGTCTTTTCGTTGAACTCGCTTCTTGCTTATCAGCCGTGGGAAATGCGCCTGGCGCTCCCCATGGTGGGAATTATTCCCCTAGCCTGCGATGGGATCACACTGTTTTTCCTTTTTACGTTCCAACTACTGTCGCTTGCAGGCAGCGTCTATGCCATCGGCTATCTTGAGCAGTATATCGAACGCGGCATTCGAATTCGCTGGCACCTGGTCTCCTTTACGCTGCTGATTTTATCTATGCAGCTCGTTGTCGTTGTGCAGCACGCCTTGGCATTTCTCGTCGCTTGGGAAATGATGGCGGTGTCAGCCTACTTCTGCATTGTGCTGGAGAAGGAGAGAGCGGAAGTCAGACGAGGCGGGTTCTGGTATTTCGTGGCCACGCACGCGAGCGCACTTTTTCTCTACGTCTTTTTCATCCTGCTCCACGAGAAGACCGGCAGTTGGGAATTCGCGGATTACGCAAGGCGGACCGGGTGGGACGCGGGCACGCTGGCACTGCTGCTCGTGACAGGATTCGTCGGATTCGCAATAAAGGCCGGCTTCATGCCGTTTCACGCCTGGCTCCCAAACGCACATCCGGCTGCGCCGGCGCACGTTTCGGGCTTGCTCTCGGCGATCAACATCAAGGCCGGAATCTACGGCATCGTGCGGATGTTCATGTTTTTTCCAATCGACCGGCAAGCGTTCGGCTGGGTATTGCTCGCAGTCGCGCTTGTATCGGCTATCGGCGGTGTCTGGTACGCCCTCGCCCAACACGAAATGAAGCGGTTGCTCGCTTATCATTCAGTGGAGAACATCGGCATCATTGGGTTAGGATTGGCCGTGGCTTGGCTCGGACGTTGCATCAGTTCGCCCAGCCTCGTCGCCCTGGGCGTCGCGGGCGCACTGCTACACACGCTCAACCATGCCATCTTCAAGGCCCTGCTCTTCTTTGGTGCGGGAAATGTCTATCTCTACGCGCATACGAGCGACATCGAGAAACTCGGCGGCCTCGCAAAAGTATTGCCGGTGACCGGCGCCGGGTTCTTGATCGGGGCGGTGTCGATCTGTGGCTTGCCGCCGCTCAACGGTTTCATCAGTGAGTTCCTCATCTACAAGAGTTTTTTTCAAGGCGGCAGTTTGATGGGCGGTCACGCGCCGCTGGCGCTTCTGGTATCCGCTGTGAGCTTGGCGTTCGTGGGAGGCCTGGCGGTGGCCTGTTTCACCAAGCTCTACGGGGTCGTGTTTCTCGGTGAGAATCGCTCAGAAACGCCGCCGCACGGACATGAAGCCATTTCGTCTTTTCCCGTGCTGGTCGGCCTGGCGACCCTTTGCGTCTGGATTGGCTTCGCACCTGGCGCGGCGTTGAGATTGGTCGCTCCCGCAGTGAGCGAGATGTCCGGACTGCCCCCTATTCGTCTGGGCGGAGAGTTGATTGCGCCGCTGGACGACCTCACGCCGGTTTTCGCCCTTCTGATCGTGATGACGCTCCTAACCCTGGTAGTCAAACTATGGGCCCAGAAAAAGGCAGGTGTGCGCTTGCGCGAGACCTGGGGCTGCGGCTACCAAAATGTGACGGCGCGCATGCAGTACAGCGCATCGAGTTTCGCCGAGGAACTCGTAAAGCTCGGCCAGCCAATCTTAGGATTGAAGCTGCACTGGAAATCGATTACGCAGGTTCTTCCCGAACCGCGAACGTTCAGTTCGCACGGCTTTGACCAGGTAGAACAGGGCCTCTGGATTCGGCTTGACCGCGCGATCGGGCGCGCACTCAGGCTGCTGCGTTGGATCCAAAGCGGCAACATCCGGCACTACGTCGTTTACATTTTCGCAGCACTCATAATTTACCTCGTCCTTGCGTTCGCTTTCGTATGGTGACGTTTTCCTCAAATCCCTTCTCGTGGCTCGGATTCGTCGGCTTGGTCGCGGGCGCACCTTTGCTCACCGGGATAGTAAACAAACTGAAGGCGCGGCTATCAGGCCGGTTCGGTGCGTCGGTTCTCCAGCCTTACTTCGATCTGGTGCGCCTGGCACGAAAAGAGACCATCTACAGCCGTAGTTCCGGTTTCATTACGCGCCTCGCGCCGGTCATTGTTTGGAACACTACCGCATTCGCCGTGTTGCTGCTGCCTGTCGGACCTTTTCCCGGCCCAATTTCATTTGACGGAGATATCATTCTGTTGGCTTACCTTCTGGGTCTAGGCCGCTTTCTACAAATCCTCGCTGCTCTGGATGTCGCGAGCAGCTTTGAAGGGATGGGCGCGAGTCGTGAAGCGCGATTCGCGGTATTTGCGGAGCCGATCTTTTTTTTCACGATTGGCAGCCTGGCTCTCGTCACCGGGCGGTTCTCGCTCCAGTCGATCGTCGCTGGTATCGTGTGGGATAAGCCGTTGTTTCCCATTTTTATTATCGTCAGCTCGATCTCGATTTTCTTCCTGATGATAACCGAATGCTCGCGCATGCCGGTGGACGATCCGAATACGCACCTCGAACTCACGATGATTCACGAGGTAATGATCCTCGACGCGTCCGGGTTTGACCTGATGCTCTACCAGCACGCCGCCTCGCTCAAGCTCCTGCTCTATTCGCTCCTGGTCACCACCCTGCTCAATCCATTCGGTTGGCTACATCCGGCCGCTGGAGTTGCGCTTGTGGTCGTTGTGCTTGCGGTGCTCGCAGCCTGCCTGGCGGCCATCGAAACTCTCATGGCGCGATTCAGACTCGTGCTTGTGCCCCAGTTCCTGCTCTACGCCACGGTTATAGGGGTGCTTAATATTCTCATCTTTACGTTCTCACATTGAGCGATGACCAACGCACTTTCGATCCTCTTTTGCCTCACGCTGATGTACCTGGCCGTAACCACGCGACTTTCGTCTTATGTCTTAATCCTGGTTTTTCAAGGTATTCTCGTCTCAGGCGTATATACGGTCTCGTTTTTCGAAAAGTTCTCCGCGGCACACCTGGTGATCGCCGGCGCGGTCCTGCTTTTCCGCACGATTTTGATTCCGAGTTACATCGTAAAGATTATCCGCGACCTTGACATGGGACACCGCGATCAGACACGCCGATACCATCCTGGGTTTCTGCTTCAAATCTCCGGGGTGATCATCGCGGCGCTGCTGTTCTCATATCAATTTTCGCGCATTACGCCAGTGCTGGTTATCCCGCTTGGCACAGCGCTGGCCGGGATTTGTAGCGGTGGGCTTTTGATAGTTCGACGGCGACTGCTGCTGGCACACGTAATCGGATTTCTGATCATCGAAAACGGCCTGTTCCTGCTCGGTGTCGGTGTCAAAGCCGATCTACCGTGGGTAATAGAGTTAGGCGCCTTTCTCGATCTTTTCGTGCTCATTTTTCTAATGGGCATAGCGATAAACCACCTCAAGACCCATTTCCCCGAGGGCGCTGGTGAAGACCTGACAACGCTGCGCGATTGATGATGTTAACCATTCTCCTATTACTCGGATTGCCGCTGCTCTCTACGGTATATACTGCGCGGAGCCGATCCCTGGAGAAGAACCATTTCGCAACACTGGCGACTGGAGCGGGCCACCTGGGGGCGACGGTTTACCTTCTTCTCACTCGACAGAATCCGTTTCCCACGGGCGCATGGTTTGGGCTCGATCCGCTCGGAAGCTTCTTTCTCCTGATCCTGTCGCATACGTTTTTCGCGGTGACACTCTATTCGCCGGGTTTCCTGCAAAGAATGAAAAAGCCGGAGTATCACGCCTCGCGGTGGCTTTACTATCCGGCGCTGAACTCCTATCTTCTTGCAAGCACGCTGGTTATAGTCACACAGCATTTCGGTCTGCTCTGGGTTGTAATTGAGCTGACGACCTTCAGTCTCGTGCCGCTGATTTATTTTTATCGGTCGAAAGAATCACTCGAAGCGGTCTGGAAGTACCTCTTCCTTGTCTCCCTCGGCCTGGTATTTCTTTTGATTGGAATCCTTGCACTTGGCCTCGCAACAAAGGGCGCCGGCGAACACGCCAGCCTCGTTGTTAGCGACTTGGTGCGAGACGCCGCCCAGCTCGACCCGCTCTGGGTCAAGACCGGCTTCGTTCTCGCGCTGGTCGGCATCAGCGCCAAGATCGGGCTCGCGCCGATGCATCCCGCCGACATCGATGCGACCTCAAATGCTCCCGGCCCGGTCGCCGCGTTGATGGCCGGTTCGCTACGCAGCACAGCGATGCTGGTATTGCTGCGGTTTTACCAGGTAGCGTGTAATACCAGCGTGCGCGCCTTTTCGCAGCGGTTGCTCATGATCGCGGGCGCCTTCTCGATTTTGGTGGCGGCGGTGTATATCTGGCGAAGCCGTGATTACAAGCGACTGCTGGCTTATTCGAGCGTTGAGCATCTCGGCATCATCACTCTTGCAACCGGCGTCGGGGGCGTCGCGATGCTGGGTGCGCTGTTGCACACACTTTTTAATTCTTTCGGCAAAATCGCCCTTTTCTTCATGGCAGGCCGCATCAATCGCGATCTGCAGACGCGTCAAATCGACTCGGTTCACGGCTTGATGCAACGCCTGCCATGGAGCGGGTTTGTTTTCGGGTTGGCATTTTTCTACATCATTGGTACGCCCCCTTTCGGTCTCTTTTTCAGTGAATTGTTGATGTTGCGTGGAATGGTTCACGCTCGGAACTGGCTGGTGCTCGGCCTTTTCCTCCTGTTGCTCATGATCATCTTTATCGGTATGAGTCGCGCTCTCCTCCGCATGTTGCAAAGTCCGCAGCCGTTCGGCTTGCCAAGCGGCAAGCCGCTTGAACGGTTTCACGTCGCTCACGCTGTAAGCTTCTATGCGCTCGCGGTCTCCGTGCCGATCGCGATTCTTCGACCTGATTTCCTGTTCGGGCCCTTGCGCTCGATTCTTGCCGAATTCGGATTCTCGTTATGAGCTGGGTTCGACTGAGACCGCTGGAGGTTGTGGAACGCTCTCTGGTTCCGGTCCTGGAAGTTGAGCCGTGGGATGCGGCGTTGCGCCAAAAGCTGGCCGAAGGCTCCTATCCAGTCGCGCTGTTCGGCGAAAACGAGAGCGACGGCAGCATTCGCGTGTGGTGCGTGCTCGGAGAGAGCGGCGAGCAGGTTTTGTGGGTGACTTCGGCTCGCATGGAGAAAAATGGTCCCTGCTTCGAATCACTCGCCAATGATTTTCCCGCTATAAACTATTTCGAGTGCGAGCTCTTCGAGCAGACAGGCATCATCCCTCAAAATCACCCATGGCTCCGACCAGTCCGCACCGCCGATGACTGGAGAAAAAATGGCGAACGGTATGATTTTTACCGCGTCGAGGGCGAAGAAGTTCATGAGGTCGCAGTTGGGCCGGTGCATGCGGGTGTGATTGAACCGGGGCACTTCCGGTTCCAATGCTATGGCGAACAGATCCTGCATTTGGAAATCATGCTCGGGTACCAGCGCCGAAATGTGGAAACACTCCTGCCGCAATCCAACGCAGGGCAACAGATTGTCCTGGTAGAATCCATCGCCGGCGACTCGGTCATTGCTCACACTACGGCGTTCTGCGCGGGCGTTGAGAGCCTCTCCGGAGTAACGCTAGCCTTGCGTGATCATGCTCTGCGCAGCGTCGCGGCAGAACTAGAGCGCATCGCAATGCACCTCTCAACACTCAGCGGCGTTTCGATTGATATCGGTTTCGCGCTGGCTGCCGCTGCGATTGGAAATCTGCGCACGCTCGCCATCAATTTGACCGCCGACATTTGCGGCAGTCGGTTCGGCCGTGGCTGGATTATTCCCGGTGGAGTGCGCTTTGACGCGGATGACGCGTGGATCCAGAAGGCTAAAAATGTCTTAGCGATGATTCGGGACAAATTCCGTGACGCCGAATCCCTGCTGTTGAACTCCGCATCCGCGCTCTCCCGGCTGGAAGACGCCGGAGTGGTAACCAGCGAAGCGGCGCGGCGAATCGGCCTCGTCGGCTTGGCTGCTCGCGCCAGCGGCGTCGGTCGAGACGTGCGAGTTGATTTTCCTTACGGGATGTACCGTTACTCGACCGTTCGCTCGACCGTGCTGGAATCCGGCGACGTCTACGCGCGCACGAAAATGCGTTCACTGGAACTCCAGCAGTCAATTGAGTTCATCCTGGAACAGCTAGAGAACCTGCCAGCACCGAAGCCGAAGAACAGCGTGCAAAATTTGCGCCCGGACAGTCTGGTTGTTTCGCTCACCGAGGGCCATCGCGGCGAAGTAGCCCATGTTTTGCTTACGGACGCGGCTGGAAAGCTCTCCAGAGTTAAGATCAAGGACCCGTCATTTCACAACTGGCAGGGTCTGTCCATTGCCGTCCGGGAAAACGGCATCTCGGATTTTCCACTATGCAACAAGAGCTTTGATCTCTCCTACGCCGGGCATGATCTATGATCGGCTTCGATTTTTGACGCTCTCAAGATTTATAGATTGTATGGCTGCGGACCTGAATAGCTTGACCTGCGGCGCCAATTCGCATACTTGACTCCTAGTGTCCCCCGAAGGTCACACGCGGTATTTTTTTCCGCAGCGCGGATCTGTTCGTCCCGCGTTCTTTGGTTAATTCCAACTATTCGCACATGCCCATTATGTCAGCATCTACTACCACAGTTTTCGCGTTCTCTCGCGATCTCCTCAGCGGTCGACATCTACGAGCGATCTTAATGTCATTGTCGGGTACCATTTTCGCACGGTACGATTTCTGTTCCCAAGGATCATTAGCCAAGGACTTCGGCGAGCTCAGTCGAGCCGCTTCGGAGGACCGATTATGAGCAACGGAACCACAACAGCGCCGCAGGCTCCATCGGTTGCCGATCCCGCACCGCTCGGTCTTGCTGCATTCGGGCTGACCACCTTCATTCTCTCGGCCGTGAATGCCGGCTTGCTTCCAAAACCTGGAGAACCCGTCGTATTGGGGTGCGCATTCGCCTACGGGGGATTGGCGCAGTTATGTGCAGGGATGTGGGAGTTTAAGCGGAACAATACCTTTGGTGCGACGGCGTTTTCCTCCTACGGTGCTTTCTGGATCGCGTTTGCCTATCTGGTCACGTTCAATATTGGAAGTATTCCGCCTGAGGCGCGGCCCGCTGCTGTGGGAACATTCTTGCTCGCCTGGAGCATCTTTACGTTATATATGACAGTCGCGGCAACCACTTTGAGTCGACCGGTGCTCGTTGTATTCGTCCTGTTGACCATTACCTTCTTCCTGCTTACAATCGGTGCCTTTACCTCGCAGGCCGGACTAACGGTGCTCGGGGGATACCTTGGGCTAGTCACTGCCTTCGGAGCTTGGTACGCATCGGCGATCACGGTCATCGCCTCTACCCGAAAGCACTAAAACAACTCGCTAACCGAGTAATACTATGCCAGACGAAACAAGCGCAACAAAAGAGACCAACGCAACGCAAGGACCAACAGCTGCCGCGAAAACCAGCGCCGAATTCAGCGAGGCGCAAATTGAAGTTCACTGGAAGGAGGAAGAATATTACCAACCCACCGCCAAATTCATTGGCCAGGCGAATCTGACCGATCCCGCGGTCAACGAGCGATTCAGCATCGATAATTTCCCCGAGTGCTTCAAAGAATATGCCGATATGCTGAGCTGGGACCACTACTGGCACACGACTTTGGACACCAGCAACCCGCCGTTCTGGAATTGGTTCGTCGGCGGAAAGCTCAACGCCTGTTACAACTGTGTTGACCGCCATCTGCCCAAATACCGGAACAAGGCGGCGTTGATTTTCGTGCCTGAACCCGAGGAAGAAGGGTACGAGGCGATCACGTATCAGGAGCTTTGGGCGCGGGTCAACGAAGTTGCCGCGATGCTGCAGGATTTCGCCGGGCTCAAGACCGGTGATCGTGTGACGCTGCACCTTCCGATGGTTCCTGAACTGCCGATCACCATGCTGGCATGTGCCCGACTCGGTATCATTCATTCGGAGGTATTCGGTGGATTCAGCGGCGGGGCCTGCGCAGTCAGGGTCGCGGATTCGCAAAGCCGAGTGCTGATCACCATCGACGGCTATTATCGGAGCGGGAAGCTGATCGACCATAAGGCGAATGCGGACGTCGCAGCCTCCGTCGCCGAGGAGAACGGGCAGAAGGTCGACAAGATTCTGGTGTGGCGGCGCCATCGCGACAAATTGTCCACCTCAACCCCGATGGTGCCGGGTCGCGACTACGACCTTTACGAGGTAATGAAGGGGTTCGCCGGCCGTAAGGTCGCCCCGGTGTCGATGCCATCGGAGGCGCCGCTGTTCCTGATGTACACCAGCGGGACGACCGGGAAGCCGAAAGGATGCCAGCATAGCACGGGCGGATACATGTCCTATGTGGCGGGAACTTCGAAATACATCCAGGATATCCATCCCGAGGACGTTTACTGGTGCATGGCGGATATCGGCTGGATCACGGGGCATTCGTATATCGTCTACGGCCCTCTGGCCGTAGCCGCTACCAGCGTGATCTATGAGGGGGTTCCGACCTATCCTGACGCCGGGCGCACATGGCGAATTGCCGAGCGGCTCAGCGTCAACATCTTCCATACTTCGCCGACGGCCATCCGGATGCTCCGCAAAACCGGTCCGGACGAGCCAGCCAAGTACGACTACCACTTCAAGCACATGACCACCGTGGGCGAGCCGATTGAGCCGGACGTGTGGCGATGGTTCTACAACGTGGTTGGCAAGCGGGAGGCGGTCATCGTAGATACTTGGTGGCAAACGGAAAACGGGGGCTTTCTGTGCAGTACCAAGCCGGCGCTAAATCCCATGAAGCCCGGCAGCGCAGGACCCGGCATGCCGGGGATTCATCCCGTGATTTACGACGAAGACGGAAACGAGGTCCCGGCAGGCTCCAACCGGGCCGGAAACATCTGCATTCGCAACCCGTGGCCGGGAATTTTCCAAACCGTATGGAGAGATCCGAAACGGTACGTTGACACCTACTACCGCAAATACTGCAAGAACCCGGAGAGCAAGGACTGGCGCGACTGGCCATACTTCTGTAACGACGGCGCGATGCAGGGAGCCGACGGCTACGTCCGCATCCTGGGCCGTGTCGATGACGTGATAAACGTAGCTGGTCATCGGCTCGGAACCAAGGAACTGGAATCCGCCTGCCTCTCCGTCGATGAAGTCGCGGAAGCCGCGGTGGTGCCGGTGGTGGATCAGGTGCGCGGGCGAATACCCGAGATTTACATCGCACTCAAGCCGGGCTTCACGCCGAGCAAGGCGATCGAAGACAAGATCATTCAGGTAATCGAGAGTTCGATTGGCAAAATCGCGCGACCCAAGGGCGTTCGTATCGTTCCTGACATGCCCAAGACGCGCTCGGGCAAAATCATGCGCCGGGTGTTGGCCTCAATCTCCAACACCATGGACGTTGGCGACGTCACTACCCTTGCCAACCCCGAGATCGTCGAGCAAATCCGCGTGATGGTTCAGGGCGAGGCAAAGGTGGCAACCCAGGCTGGCCCCGAAGACGTCAGGACTTTCGGCGAGCAATGACCTGCTTCGATTTGATTCCGAGCTTTTCGATACGGTAGCGACTGTTCGTGGCGGAGATTGCATGACGTCGAAGCGTCATGCAATCTCCGGGCTAAAGATCTGGTTTGGATCTAGTTTAACCCCGGCAATTTTACTGTAACGAGATGACTGCCCTGCAGTCTCCCGCCTCTGCGTCGTAGTGCACTGTAAACCCTGACTTCTTGGAAGCGCGTTGCATCGGTATATTTTCAGGGATGATGTCCGCCGTGATGCGGGTGAGCCCCTCTTTTTTGCCGATCTCAACCAGCTGCTTTAGCAGTACGGTGCCCAGCCCTTTACCTTGCCACTGATCGCTGATCAGGATCGCGAACTCGCCTTCGTCTAACCTGTGTGTCTTGATCAGACGTCCGATTCCAAAGATCCTTCGTCGATGCTTTTCTGGTATCGTTGGCTCGGCGACCAAAGCGATTTCGCGGTCGTAATCATTGAAGCAGATCCGCACTAATCGCTCATGCGATATTCGATCGTCCAGTTTCATGAAGCCGAAATAGCGATAATAGACGGTTTGTTCCGAGAGAGTACGGTGAAAATCCGCGATTATCGGTTCGTCCTCCGGAGAGATCGGACGGAGCGTCACGAGAGTGCCGTCGCGCAGCTTCAACCGACTCACGTATTCGGTCGGGTAGGGTCGAATGGCGAGCTTCGGAATCTCGCTGTCCGAGAGTTCAGGACTGTGCAAAACAAATCGGGCATCCAATGCTACAATCCGATCGGGGGAGACGAACAGCGGATTGATATCGATCTCCTTGATCCTACGCTGTTCCGCCACCAAGTGGCTAAAACGGATTAGTATAGCTTCCAGCGCCTCTGGATCGACGGGCCTTCTTCCACGAACCCCTTCCAGCGCCTTCGAAATGCGGCACTGTTCAATCAATCGCCTAGCGAGCGTCGAATTGAGTGGCGGCAGGCCGAGCGCGCGATCCTTGACGATTTCGACGAGCTCTCCCCCCGCCCCGAATACAACAACCGGACCGAGCTGTGAATCTGTCGCGCTGCCGAGAATGATCTCATAGCCCTCTGCCTGAACCATCGGTGCAACGGCCACTCCCTGGAACGCATCCGAACCACATTTGTCGCGAATCGACTGTTCAATTAACCGGTAGGCGCGTCGAACTGCTTCACCGTCACGAAGATCGAGCTGAACACCGCCAACATCCGACTTGTGGGTTATCGTCTCGGAAAATACCTTGAGTACCACCGGACCGCCAAATTCCGCAGCCAATTGGACCGCTTCTTCTTCGTCAGCTGCAACACGAGTCGGCAGTGTCGGAATTTCGTATGCCTCCAGAACAGCCTTGGACTCAAGCTCGTTTAACAATGTGCGGCCGGCGGCGTAGATTGCCTTGATCAATCCTTCCACGCCCTCCCTGGCCGCTGCATGCGTCGCCTCGACTAAAAGCGAAGGCGTTTCATAAAGCGATCGCAGGTTTCGGCCGTACTCCCACAATGCGCAAAAAGCTTGAGCCGCGGAATCAGGATTACGGAACGTCGGGATACCCGCTTCACGCAGGATCCGCTCGCCTTCGGCCACCTCTCTGCCTCCCATCCAGGAAGCCAGGATCGGTTTGCCTTGCAGGGTTGCCCAACGCCTTAAACAGTTTGCCGTCTCGGTCGCGTCCGTAATGGCCTGGGGAGTCAGAATCACAAGCACCCCGTCGTTTTGGGAATCGCAGCCGAGAATTTCGACTGCCTTCTCGAATCGGGCAGGTGTAGCGTCTCCAAAAAGGTCGACCGGGTTGTTCTTGCTCCAGAACGGCGGGAGCAGCAGATTGAGCTTTTCAAAACTGTTTTCCGATAGCTTGGCGAGCTCGCCGCCGGCGCGAATCAGGGCGTCGGTGGCCAGCGCACCTGGACCGCCGCCATTTGTTATAATGGCGAGGCGGGATCCGCGTGGGCGGGGTTGGTTGGCGAGCACTTCGGCCAGACCGAAAAGCTCGTCTACCGTGTCGACGCGCAGAATCCCGGCGCGTCTAAACGCGGCATCCAGCGCATCGTCGCTACCAGCGAGCGAACCGGTGTGGGAGATTACGGCTTGGGCGGCTCCTGCGGTCCGGCCCACTTTGAGGACAATGATCGGTTTGGAGAGAGCGACCTCGCGAGCTGCTGAAATAAAGGAGCGCGCATCACCGATTGCTTCCATGTAGATCAGGATGCTCCGCGTGTGCGCATCATCTGCGAGGTAATTGATGAGGTCACCCCAGCTCACATCAATCATCGAGCCCGTCGAGACGAAGGCGCTGAATCCTACGTTTTCGCTATTGCTCCAATCCAGAATGGAGGAACATAATGCCCCGCTCTGGCTCAAAAAAGCGACGCCGCCCTGCGCACTTGGGGTTTTGGCAAAGGTGGTCGCATTCAATTTGTTTCGCGGTACCATCACACCAAGACAATTGGGGCCGAGTACCCGCATCGTGCCCCGGTTCTTGGCGATCTGCGTTGCCAGTTCTGCTCCCTCCGGACCGGTTTCCTTGAAGCCCGCGGAAATAATGATCGCTCCCCTCACACCGGCCTCCGAACATTCGCGCACTATCTCAGGCACCGATCGAGCCGGGGTTGCGATAATGGCGAGATCGATCTCCTGGCCAATCGCCCTGATCGTCGGGAAGCTATTAATTCCCAAAACAGTCGTGCGATTCGGATTAACTGGATAAAGTCGTCCTCCAAACGGCCGCAGGCCCACCATCAGTTTTTGTCCGAGGCTTCCAGGCCTTTCGCTTGCTCCCACGAGGGCGATTGATGACGGGGCAAAGATCGCCTCCATCGATGGCCGTTTTGGCCGCAGGATATTCTCCGCGGTCACAAGGCTCTGGATAGGCTTCTCAGTCTTTTGTGAACCGAAACTAGCAGTATTACTTTCCATTGATTGCCCTGAACTGTGCACGGTTTGGAAGCATTGGTTTACCGACCCGGTAGCCCGATATTTAACTTCAAGCGCCTCGTGGCTCCAACGATTTTTCTCCAAATTCCGAACGGGCAGTCGACGAATTTGACGGCGTCGGGACTTTTCAAATATCCTCTCATCATGCAAAACGCCGCGAATCCGGCCTCCGAGCCATGATCTGGTTGCTTATTTTCGCCTTGAGCTATCTGATCGGCTCGATCCCTAGCGGATATCTCATTGCACGGTCAAAAGGGATCGACATCTCCAAGCATGGGAGCAGCAATATCGGAGCTGCGAACGTGGCCCGTGTCATGGGCAAGAAATGGGGCTACCTCGTCGGTTTTTGCGATTTTTTGAAAGGGTTTCTCGCAGCAAACCTCGGGTTATTGATCGCGTCGCGTTTCCAGTTGAGTTCTGTCCTGGGTGGCGTTATCGCTGCGATCGCCTCCATCCTGGGCCACAACTATACCGTCTGGCTTCGCTTTAAAGGGGGCAAGGGCATCGCTACTTCGGGCGGAACGGTTCTTGCCCTATTGCCGCCGCTGGTTTTCGTATCCGCCGGGGTGGTTTGGATTGCGGTATTTGTTACCAGCCGGTATACGTCCTTAGCGTCGATCAGTGCAGCTGTGGCCCTGCCGATTGCAGTACTCTTGATTGGCGCAAAGACCGGAACTGATTTTTGGTTACTGATTGGTTTTTCAGTCCTGATGACAGCTTTGGCGATCTGGCGCCATCGCGCTAATATAGTGCGTCTGTTGAATGGAACGGAGAATCGATTCGGGAAAAAATAAAAACCGCTTTGCGTTTTTCGTTTCTCCCGAATCGGTCCGGGTAAAGCATGGGAAAACGTCAAAGCGCTTCCGTCCGCTCACAACCTGGCGAATCCGGCGGTTGATGGTTCGCTTGTATTCTATACAGCAGCCGTTTGATAAACATCGGGAGGAAAGCGATGGTGGTCATCGCCAAATTTACGGTGAAGCCAGGAATCACCCGTGCACGGTCGTTAGCTACGGCCTCTAAAGCTTGTCGAACGACTTCCTGGACGGTGACTATGAAACTGTCCGGGGCGGTATGCTTCTGACGAGCAGTTCCGCGCGTGGCGCGTGACAGGTATTCCGTCTCAACAGGTCCGGGGCATAGCGCCGTAACGGATATATTGGACGTTCGGAGCTCTGCGCGAATCGCTTCGCTGAAACTGTTCACGTACGCTTTCGTCGCGGCATACACCGCACTGTTTGGCAAAGGAAGCAAGCCGGCGACGGAACTCACATTCAGAATCGCACCGCTCCCGACATTTCTCATTGCAGGCAGGACTCTGAAGGTGAGGTAGGTCAGAGCGCTCACGTTCACCCGCAACATGGATCCAACGCGCTCCCAATCGCTTCCGACGAACGATCCATGATCACCCATGCCGGCATTGTTGATCAAGAGATCGATCCTCAAGCCGCTTTCGTCCAACCAATCGCAGAATCGTTCCAGCTTAGCTTGGTCGCGAAGATCCAGGGGTCGATTGAACAGCTCAAGATCGGGGTTGGCCGCCTTCAGTTCTGATTCAAGCGCCTCCAGGCGATCGTTGCGACGAGCTACCAGAATCATCTTGCTCGCTACAGGGGCCAGCTGACGCGCAAACTCGCAGCCGATCCCAGCCGATGCTCCTGTAATAATGACCGTAGATCCTGCGAAATAGCTGATGCGCATCCCCTCCCTTAAGCTGGTGCACAGTCTCAGTCAATCAAAGCGCCATTGATGTCTTCGATCCCTGCTGATGTTGAAAAGTGCGGACCACCCTGTCTGGGAGCAGTCGCCAAAGATCGGTAAAAACAGACTCCGGAAATCCTTGGGCGCGGGTCAGCTGAATTTTCTTCTCAAGCGGGTTGCCGATCGCGTTTAAGCGATGCAGCTCCGCTCGGCTGATCCAACCTTTCAGAAATGATGGAAATACCGCACTGACCACCGGATAATCAGTCCCGTGCAGGAGACGCGCCGGATCTTCTCGGAGCCGTTCGAGCGACGCCAGATGGGTAATGTGGGACAGCGGCGAAAGGTCGCCGTAAAGATTCGCGTACCGATCGCGCATTTCCACAAAAGTTCGAAAATGGTCCCCGTCCCACGGCAGGGCGCGTGTTCCGCAGTGAGCAGCGATCACTGTAACTCCGCATTCGAGCGGCAGCCGAAGGCAGGCGGGGGATTTGAGGTCGTTGCGGATGCTACGCACGAAAAACTCGCCGCCGGTGTGGGCCAGGAGCGGTAATTGCAGCTTGGCCAGACGTTCCCAGAAAGGTTTGTAGCGACTTTCATTACAGTCGACATTCTGCACGCAGGGTAACAGTTTTAGCAGGGCAGCTCCTTGGTCCGCGCAGCGCTCGAGTTCTTCGAATGCATCCGGCCGGGCTGGATGGATGGATACGCCGGGCAAGATTTTCGAGTGCCGTCGGGCGACGGCGATCACCGCGTCGTTCGAAACGTAAACGTCGGATAGATCTTTCCTCGGAGAGCCGGATGAATCGCGCACCCAATCTTCAGCCAGGAGCACCGCGGCCGAGAGCGATGAGTCGTCCAGCCAGCCAACGAGTCTATCCAGGTATCGCGCATCGAAATCCCGACCTCCAAATCCGCCCCGAAGTCCAATCTCACGGGCCGCCGCCGCAAGGAAAGGCCTCATCACCAAGCGCCGGCGGGACCAACCGCCTGGACCGCTTTGCCCGTTTAACACAAGATGAACATGCGCATCGATCGGACCAAGACCGAAGCCTGTGTTGGTGGCATTCATGGCGTTTCCCGTGATTCCCGTCATTTACTTGCGATCTGGTGGATTTCAAGCAGATGGCGACTCAGCCGATTGATTTTCGCAGCGCGATGCCTGAAAATAGTGGTGTCGCTGCCGAAGTCGCGGTGGCTATTGCGGCAGCGCAGAATGGAATTGGATGAGTTGTATGAAAAAGGATTACTACCTTATTCTTCGCTTGACGCCCGAAGCCACGGCGGAGGAAATCCGAACCGCCTATCGGCGTCGCGCTATTGAACTTCACCCCGATCTTTCGGGCTTTACCAGCGACCCTTTCCTGGAACTGCAGGAAGCTTATTACGTGCTGAGCGACCCCATGCGCCGCGCATCTTACGACCGGGAACCGCAAGAAATTCCGATTCGGCGCACTGATGCGGTGCGGCCCACAGCAACCGTGATCAGGCGGAGACATTCAGCCGAGCCCCTCGCTCCACGCCAACCGGTCGGCCGATTCGAAGAGGTATCCATCCTCCGGTCGTTTGAGACGTTTCACCCATCGTTCAGTGAGATGTTTGACCGTCTCTGGAGCAACTTCGAACTAGTGACCCGGCCAAAAGCAGAGCGACTCGAAAGCCTGACCATGGATGTGACTTTGTCGCCCCGAGAGGCCTTTGCGGGCGGGCAGATACGCATTCTGGTGCCCGCTCGAGTGATTTGTCCGGCATGCAATGGAAGAGGGAGTGCCGGAACCTACCAATGCTGGCACTGTGAAGGTCACGGAGCTTTGACGGATGAATACCCGGTGATGGTGAGCTATCCGGCCGGCCTGCAGCAGGACTATATAGTGCGTTTATCCCTAGATCGTTTCGGCATCCACAATTTTTATCTCACCGTTCGGTTCCGACCGACCGAAGCGATATGGTAGGACATCAAATTAAATTTACTAACACCAGCGCCATAGCTAGCAGCTGCTCATAAACACAGGTCTCTTCCCAGAGCACCCCACTGCTGTCCAAAATAATCGCTAGTTGGACAGGTTGCTCTTGTATTCAAGCGCTTTGGCGGGGCTGTTGAAAAGCTTTCCAAAAGGAGGTTTCGGCGTTTTCCGCGCCAATGGCGCACGAGACCTAAGCCCAGGGTTCCGCTACGCTCCATAAGCGCTAACTTAAGGAAAATTTTACAACGAAAGAGTGGATCCTGTCCCGGAGGGACCAAATGAAAGTAGCCTGGCACGAAGTGCCTGGAAACAAGATAAAAGTAGAGCCGTCCCGGAGGGACGGTTGATCTGCCTCACTAATCCCAGAGATATTTCTCTTCGAACTTTACGTCGTGCGCTTTTAGAAACGCCAGATACTCCTCTTGAATAGTTCGAGTCTGATGATGGGACCGCTGTTTTACAGTTCCTTTCAAGGCGGTCCTCCACGAACCTCAACAAAGCGAAGATAGCCCAAGAGCTGTTCGTAGAGACACCAAAAAGGAGCGTCGAGACTTATGGCGCCGGACGCACGGAAGCGCGTCCCTACCGTCGCCGGCGGTGCGATCATTTCCAAAGTGCATACCAACATTTCAACTCTAACGAGAAACAAAGGCCTTCTTGTCAGTCATTTTTTGGAGCGCTTCTTGGACAGGATTGTTCTTCCTTTGTTCATCATCCATGTTTTAGACCAATATGTTGAGAAGGTCGATTTCCTATCTTGTTGACGGGACCACGACACTATTACTCAATTCGGCCCAATTCACCTCGCACCGTGAAGTCTGTACTCGCGCACAACTTGAGCGTTATTTGACGGAAGGAGAGCGGACTACGCGCGAAGAATTTTTCGCCGTGACCCTGATGTCGGAGCTGGAGTTCAAGGGATCATTCCTCCACTGGCGAAGTCCTACGCGAAGTGGTTACGACGAAAATGATATCGCGGGAGCCAGGCTTTTTCTGACCATGCAAGGCTGGCAGGCGCCGACGCTGATATTCCTTCACGCATTAATGTCTGCCAGTGATTTCGGATATTGCCGCATTGCGCGTCGCTTGAACCGGGCGGGCTGGAATGCGGTTCTCGTCCATTTACCGTTCCACTTTTCGCGAATTCCGCGCGGTCGAATGAACGGCGCACTGGCATTAACTTCGAATCTGCCGCGCAACGGCGAGACAATCCGACAGGCGGTGAAGGAAGTTCGGCAGGTTCTAGCGTTATTTCGAGAGCGAGGGTGCGCTCAGTTTGGATTGATTGGGACGAGCTTCGGAGGATGGATTGGAGCGCTTACTAGTTTTCTGGAGAAAGATCTTTCTTATATGGCTCTATTGCAGCCCGTGGCGGACGTCGAGTACGCGATCTGGGAGAGTCCGGCCGGAAAGGCGATTCGGTCCCAGTTGGACAAAGCTTCAATTCCCATCGGCATCACGCGACGCCATGCCCACCTGACATCTCCAAAGGACGGACAGCCATTATGCGATGCTGACCGTATCTTGCTTGTGGGAGGACGATACGATGCAATTGTTCCGCTCGGCATCCTGAGAAATCTTCGGGATGCCTGGCCGGGGTCGCGTTTAATCGAGGTAAACCAGGGGCATTTTGGCTACTCTGCGATGCGCGCAGCATTGCGGGAATTCGAAGCATTCTGTGAACGCCGATCGGCTGCATCGAGAAACGGCTCACCTAGAGACTGACCTGATCCATACTGTACTTTGGTCCAATTGTTTCGGGGTATATCGATGGTTAAGATCTATCCTCTATACCCTCCTAGACTGAACCGAAAATGCCGTCTGAATCGAGCCCCGACGATGATGCCTTGAAGCGGACTGCGGTGCCTAAGGGCATGGCACAGATTGCAAGTGGCACATTCCGGATGGGATCGGATGCGCATTATTACGAGGAGCGGCCGGCGCACAGCGTTACGGTCGACGGCTTCTGGATCGATCGGTACGCTGTCACGAATACCAACTTCGCCGCGTTCATCGCTGCCACCGGCTACGTTACGTTCGCCGAGCGGCCGCTTGATCCGGCACTTTATCCCGGGGCCGATCCAGACTTGCTGAAGCCGGGCAGTGCCGTTTTCAGTATGCCGGGGCGCCCGGTGCGGCCGCGCAACATGCTCGACTGGTGGAAATACGTTCCGGGCGCCGATTGGCGACATCCGGAAGGGCCGGGCAGCACGATCGCTGGACGGGAAAGCGAGCCAGTCGTCCATATCGCGTTTGAAGATGCCGCCGTCTACGCGGCCTGGGCAGGCAAGGATCTGCCAACCGAAGCGGAGTGGGAATTCGCCGCGCGCGGTGGGCTGGACGGCGCCGCATATTGCTGGGGCAACGAATTCACGCCGGAAGGCCGCTGGATGGCCAATACCTGGCAGGGCGAGTTCCCGTGGCAGAACCAAGCGCTGGACGGGTTTCCCGGGCGCGCACCGGTTGGCTCGTTTCCCGCCAACGGTTACGGCCTGTTCGATATGGCCGGCAATGTCTGGCAATGGACCAAGGACTGGTATGCCGTCGGTCACCCGCATGATCCCGGCCAGCCGTGTTGCGCGCCGCGCAACCCACGAGGGGTCGCCGAGGCGCAGAGTTATGATTCGGCGCAGCCCGGACAGCGCGTCGCGCGAAAAGTGATCAAGGGCGGCTCGTATCTCTGCGCACCGAATTACTGCCAGCGCTACAGGCCGGCGGCTCGGTACCCGCAAGCGATCGACACGACCACAAGCCACATCGGATTCCGGTGCGTGCTGCGCACGACGTAAACAGAACGAACGGAGGCTATTAGAATGAAAATGAATCGACGACAGTTGTTCTTATCGACGGTAAAGGCGGTGATTGCCACGGCGTTTGGCGGCTCGTGGCTGTCGGGCAAAGCAAAAGCGGCGACAGGCGACGCTGCCTCGCCGGTTTCAGCGTAGGACGTGATTCAAGGCGTGCCTGGTTCAGCCAGCGCCACCACGAACATTGACGGAAGGCAAGTCCCGCCGCCCGACCCAAAATTCGGCGGCGCGAATAGCATTCATCAGGATTTCGGACCCTCGCGAGCGCGGCACAGCTTCGTGCCCGCTTTCGCCGCAATCATGGGCGCTACTGCGCTATTCGCCACAATTCTGCACGGAATCGAAGTGACAATGTGGGCACTCGCTTACCGGTTCCTCGGCGCGCTATCCAACAATAGCGCTGCGATGCTCTATTCGCTCAGCGCAATGACGAGTTATGGGCACGCAAGCATCTTTCTTGAACTTCATTGGCAACTGATGGGTGCTTTAGAGTCGCTGAATGGAATGATACGCAAAAGGACGCTTGCCGAAGTTCGATGAAGAGCAGAAAGGCAAAACTGTTTCGGCTGGCGCACTCCTGCTTTATGGTGTTCGCCTTGGCAGTCCCGAGACGCCACCGAATAGCCCCACCGCGATCACGATGACCGAGATCCCGATCAAAACCCAAAGATAGATCCCCCGCAGACGGAGCGGCTCCGGCAGCGCCTTCACTGCCAGTGCCACCAGGAAGCCGATCACCAGCGGCAGCAGGAAGGCATTCAGGACCTGCGCCGCAATGTTGAGCGATACAAGATCCGGCACAAACCAGACAAGAGCGGCGGCACCCGCAACGCAGGCCGCATAGACACCATAGAACCACTTCGCCTCGAACGGCCGATATTCCAGAGAACGCCGGTAGCCGGCGACCTCACCTACCCCCCAGGCCAACGCCAGCGAGCAAACGATGGCGGCCACCAGTGAAGCGCCAAGTACGCCTACGCTGAAGATCAGCCGTCCCACACCCTCTCCAAGAAGTGGCGTCAGCGCATTACTGATCTCGCCGATACTGCCCAGGTTCGTCGAGACACCGCTGGATGCCAGCGTCGCCGCCGCAGCGACCAGCACGGCTCCCGTCAAGCACTGCGTAAGAACCGTGCCGACAGCCGTATCCCAGCGGGCAGCCGTGAGGTCATTGGGGCGCAGTTTCTTGTCGGCAACGGCGGCCTGTTGGTAGAAGATCATCCATGGATTGAAGACCGCTCCGATAACCGCCGCCACTAGATACATGAATTCACGGTTGTAGAGGGGCAGGTCTACCACATCCCTTGCCAAGGTCGCGAGGTTCGGGTGCGCGGCCCAGGCGACGGCAAAAAAAGCGAGTTCAAACAGCCCGATGACGATCGCTATCCGTTCCGCTCGCCGGTAGGAACCGGTGGCCACGACGATGAGCAGGGCAGCTGTGGCAACGGGCAAGGTAAGACTGCGCGACAGGCCGTAGAGTTCTCCGATCCCCGCCACTCCGGTAAATTCGGTAACCAGCGAGCCGATCGTTGCCGCCCCCAAGCCTGCCGTCGACAACCACGCCCAGCCGACGCCAAACCGTTCGCGGATCAGTTCACCGTGGCCGCGCCCGGTGTAAATACCCAGCCGCACCGTTAATTCCTGCACCATGTAGAGCATCGGCATCAGCACCAGCAGCAGTGGCAGCAGCCGATAGCCCCATCGAGCGCCCGCCTGAGCCCCTGTCACCACGTTGCCGGCGTCAGTATCGGCCAGCATCACCAGCAAGCCGGGCCCCCACACGGAAATCCGTCGGAGAGGCCCGATGATCTTTCTCAGTCGGACTTTCACGCAGAGCGTCCAAAAGCGTAACGGATTCGCCGCGGCGGAGCGCTCTGTTCCGGGCGGCAAAAGTTGGAACGTTCGCTTACCTGAGCTTTCTCAGTCGATCACGCCAGACTGCCTTGACCCTGAACTTCGCCCGCTGAAAATAGTTTTGCCCTCCGAACCAATTCCAAGCGCCGCTAGGACCCAGCGAGTGATGAGCGGTGCTGCCGTACAGCAGTGGGAAACTTGAAACAACTCAATCGCCCTTTGCGTATTGTCGCCCATAAACCCGGTGATTTCACCGTTGTAGTAGCCGCGTCGCCGAAGCGCAAGTTGCACCTGCACGACAACCGGGTCACGAAGGCTGAGCCGGACTGCTTCGGAATTGATGCTGTATTGGACACCGGGTTGACATCGAAAACTGGTCGCGCGGGAGCTCGACCATACCGATTGATCGCCCGCTTTCCCGGCGACTGGGAGGCTCGCCAGTGCAACCATAAGGACCAGTGCGCCAGCCGAAACAGTTTTTACGTTTGTGTATTTCATCGTTTTTTAGCAGCGAATTCCAAATCGCGAACAATAACCCTGGAATAGTTCTGCTTGGGCCGCACAGTCGAGTCCGAAATATGCCAATGTCGGACTGTCAACGGGCTTCTGGTAACGCGAACGAGCCGTTGCCAGCCGCCGCATACGTTCGGCCGTGGCCTCAGTCAGTGCAATATCGAGTCGCTCATAGATCCGCCGCACGACCGCCATGGGGTCAGACACCAATTCCCGATAAGTTACGTCGATAAACTTTGCTGCCGCGTCGGGACGCGCATCTCGGAACCGGGTTATATAGTCCGAAAGCTGTCTCACCTTACGCGCCTCGCTCATTCCGAGTTGATCCCGGGCGACCGGCCGCGCATACATAGCCTCCAAAACCTCGGTCAGTTGAATCTGCGATTTCAACACGTCGACTGGATTGCGGTGCGTCTGGATGATTGCTGCGTCCGGGAACGTTGTCAGCACTTTGTCCAGGCCGTACACGTGATCGGGAGACTTCAGAACCCACCGCCTGTTCGGACACCCTAACTGCAAATGTTGGAGAAACCGCTTCTGCCAGCGATATACGGGGCCAAGATCCGCTGCATGCAAAAACGCCTCGTAGCTCGGAACACGACCGGTTGAAATGAATTCTTCGGACATCAGCGTGTAACTATGGATCGCCACGCACTCGTGCGGCGTCCTTGCGCGCATCGGGTAGACAGAATCCGCACCGGGAGCGAGCCGTCGAAACCACCACAAACAAGCCTCTGCCTTCCGGACCCGCGAATCCACTTTTTTTGGCCGACCGCTTTCAGGCGTCAGGGGAAACATCACTTCCCAAACGCGCGGCGCCCGATTTTCCGGGTCTTCAGCCAGCAATTCGTGGAGAAAAGTGGAACCACTTCGAGGCATCCCGGTAATGAAAATGGGCCGTTCAATGACCACGCCATCCAGCAACTCCGACAGCCCGCTCCATGCCTGTGTCAATTGCAATCGAGTTTCGAGCAACTCTCGCAAATGAACCCGCATAAGAAACCGTCCGAGCGGGTGAAGATCCGCCTCAAAATCCAGGCTTTTTACAAGGTTGCTCAGCGCCGGATCAATCGGCGGGTCCCCGAAATCTTCCAAGCGCGTCCTGCGCCTCGCCTCGGCGCAAAGAGAATCACTGTCCAGCGACCAGAGCTCGCGACTGATACGATCGACCAAGGCTCGATTGCCTGCTGACCAGGAGAGAAGGCCGCGCGCCTCGGGTCTTTTAATTTGCACCGTATCCGCCATATTCTTCAAAACATTCAATAAATTCGTTCCCCCTAACGGTATAAGATCCAGAAATCATAGGCATCGTTTCAAGCCTGAAATCAGAATAAAGCTGAGAGCCGATCGGTCACAATTAGACCAAAGCACTATGTGCACAATATGCTCAACTCGCGCGAGTTGAGCAGCCGATCCAGCGTGCCGAACCCGCAGATCACTATTGGATTTATGTTCCGGAGCGGTCCGCCCGGGAGCCGCTGCGCTTGAGCATCGAACGCAGTGCCTCCACCAGCACCGCACCGATAAATGGCTTGCGCAGATAGACGGTACCGGGAATCCGGGCCGCTCGCTCTCGCACGCTCTCCGCATCCTGTCCGGTAATAAAGACCGCCGGGCGGGGCTGACCGGACGCGGCAAGCTGGTCGAATAACTCGAATCCCGACATCCCGGGCAGCTGAAGATCGAGGATCAGGCAGGCGTGCGACTCGGGCGCGGCACTCCCGAGGAATTCCTCCGCGGATGCAAACGTGTGCGCCTCAAACCCGGACGCACGCAGCAACCGTTCTACGGCGCGGCGGAAGCTTATGTCGTCCTCGACGATAGCGATGGTGTATTTGCTTACCAGCATGACTTTGGGCGAACTACTCCATTATCGCACATCTGCCGGTCGACCGCGTATTGTCCCTTCGGACAATATCTGGAGCGTTAACGGACTGAGCGCCGTCCCTCCACACACAGCGTATTAGCTTCGTGTCTTCTACCGTTGCGCCTCGCCGAGAGATGTTGCGCCTTGGAACAGCTCGCCTAGCCACTCGACTGCCCGCCCCAACTCGGCCGACGATTGTACACCCATTTTTTGCATCACTCGACCGCGATGCTCTTTGACCGTGCGCTCGACGATACCGAGCACGTCGGCTATCTGCTTATTGGGCAGGCCGCTCACCACGAGCGCAAATACCTCGCACTCGCGTGGCGTCAGGCATTTGTATCGAGCACGCCATTCCCGCTTCTGCCGCTGCGTTTGCTGCTCGGCGGCCTGCCTGGCCAGTGCCCGCTGCACCGCTTCCAGCAACTCATCCCCTCGCACTGGCTTAGTGAGGAAATCCACTGCGCCTCCCTTCATCGCGCGCACCGAGGAGGACACGTCGCCGTGGCCTGTAAGAAAGACCACCGGCAGATTTTCTCCGGCCTGAGCGAGCGCTTCTTGCAACTCCAGACCGCTGAGTCCCGACATCTGCAAGTCGAGCACGGCGCAGCCAGCAGTTTCCGACGGGGGGCGGCTGAGGAATTCCTCCGCAGAACCAAATGTTTCCACTTGGTACGCTGCAGCCCGGAGGCGCCGGGACAAAGCGCGGAGAAAAGAGGGATCGTCATCCACCAAATAGATGATCGGCGTGCACTGAGGCTCACCGTCGCTCTGAGGCGGGTTTGCGGCTTCGTGGCTCATGCGGCTTCGTGGCTCATGCGGCTTTTCCTCTTTGCGGTGGCTCCCCGGAACGCTGCAACCGGCATGCGGCTCATTCCGCAGATGTGTTGGTCCCGTTCTAATTCGATCAGCAACTTCTGTCCACCATTGATTGGCAAAGTCTTGCAAAGGATTTGTGTTAGCCCCAGTAGGCGAAGCGTCCCCGCTTTGCAGCTCTTCAAGCTTCAAGGGGCCGCAAACCGAGACGGTTCGCTTACATTTTGACGCCTCTGCGAGCTCTGAATCGCTTAAGTAAATGCTTATGAAGCGGCTGCCTGGCGGCCGCCGGACGATTCCGGCCCTCCGGGCGGATTATTCATCAAAATTCCAGGTTAGAGAGCACGCTTCTCTATTTGCTGGGCTACTGGCTGGAATTCTGCTATACGGATGCCTGGGATTGCCGGTCGATTCAAACCCAATACCCATTGCTTTTCCATGAGTTGGATTACCATCGCCTGGTCCATGGTAGTATCCGCGTGTCTCACCCTTGCGGTCATCGATCTGCTCATCTGGTTGCAGGAACCCGCCCAACGCGCGCATCTTCTATTTTCAGTGGCAGCAATCTCGGTGGCAGCAATCGCCGCGTGTGAACTTCTGCTAATGCACGCGCGGAGCCGCGAGCAATTCGGTAGGGTGATTTGGTGGGCACACTTACCTGTATTTTTCTTGGCGGTTTCTATCGTCGGTTTTGTGCGCCTTTATTTCAGCGCCGGGCGACCGTGGCTTGGCTACGCGGCGTGCGGCCTGCGGCTACTGGACCTGATCATCAACTTTTTCTCCATACCGAATGCCAACTACAAACAGATTACTGGCTTGCGGCACCTGACCTTGGGAGGAGAGACGATTTCGATCGCCCAAGGGATGGAAAATCCATGGGTAATAGTTTCCGAACTGAGTTCACTGTTGGTCCTGCTGTTCGTGGTGGACGCTTCTATCACCCTGTGGCGTCGGGGTAACCGCAATGAGCGCCGCCGTGCTGTGGTCGTTGGCGGCAGTATGACATTTTTCATTTTGGTAGCAGCCGGGCACTCGGCATTAGTGGAAGCGGGTTTTATCCAGTCGCCCTATCTGATCAGCCTCTCCTTTTTACCCATTCTGGCGGCGATGGCCTACCAGTTGGGATCGGACGTCGTGAGCACGGCACGACTCGCCCGGCAGCTGCAAGCCAGCGAGACGGCGTTGCGCGAGAGCGAGCAACAAATGAGCTTGACAGCCAGCGCCGCAGAGTTGGCCATGTGGATGTGGGACATCCAGCTAGACGAGATTTGGACATCGAACAAATGGCGCACGCTGTACGGTGTCGCGCATTCGGATAAGATCAACTTCAAACGCTTCCTCGCTACACTGCATCCGGAGGATCGCAATGGTGTCCGTGAGGCGGTGGCCGCGGCGGTGAACGGCGCTGGCGAGTATGAAAGAGAGTACCGCATCGTATTGCCGACAGGGGAGATACGTTGGATCGCCGCCCGCGGCCGCGTCGAGTTTGACGGCGCAAGGCCTGTCCGCATGCGCGGCGCGTCACGCGACATCACTCTCCGCAAACAGGCGGAAGAGCGTTTCGACTTGGTCGTGGAAGCCGCCCCCAGTGCGATGATCATGGTTAGTGCCGAGGGCAAGATCGCTCTGGCGAACGCACAGGTTGAAGCAGTCTTTGGTTACGCTCGTCAGGATCTCGTTGGGCGTCCCGTGGAGATGCTTGTCCCCGAGCGGTTTCGCTCTCAGCACCCGCAGGATCGCACCGGTTATTTTGCCGATCCCAAGCATCGTGCGATGGGGGTCGGGCGCGAGCTCTTCGGGCGCCGAAAAGATGGCAGTGAGATTCCAATCGAAATCAGTCTCAACCCAATCCATACTTCGGAGGGTCTTTTTGCGCTGGCATCTATCATTGATATCACCCAGCGCAGAGAGACTGAACTGGAAGCGGCGCGACAGCGCAACGATCTTGCCCACCTCTCGCGCGTGACGTTGCTGGGTGAACTCGCCGGCTCGATCGCGCACGAACTGAACCAGCCGCTGGGCGCGATTCATAGCAACGCTGAAGCGGCGGAGATTTTCCTCAAAAAGCATCCGCCGGATCTCGACGAGCTTCGGGCAATTCTCAGCGATATACGCCAGGATGGGTGGCGTGCCGGGGAAGTCATTCACCGGATGCGCTCGCTGCTGAATACAGGCGAGGTGCAACTTGAGCCGGTAGAGGTGAATGAATTGGTGGAGAGCGTCCTCAAGCTGCTGCGAAGCGACTTGGTGAATCAAAATGTCGCCGTGGATGTCCAATTCGCACCGCATCTGCCTGCGGCCGCCGGCGATGACGTACAACTCCAGCAGGTGCTGCTCAACCTCGTCGTGAACGGCTGCGACGCGATGGCTGGGGTCGAGCCGATTGAACGCAGACTTCTCGTGCGCACTGAGTATCTGGATAGCGGAGAAGTCTGTGTATCGGTAACTGACCGGGGTTGTGGAATTCCGCCCGAAAAAATGGAGCGCATCTTTGAGCCCTTTTTCACGACGAAGACTCATGGAATGGGGCTAGGCCTTGCTGTTTGCCGCAGCATTATCTCCGCTCATCACGGCAAGCTATGGGCCACGAACAACAAGGAGCGCGGCGCGACATTTCATTTCACGTTACCGGCAAATGCGTGAGGCTCCTAACCAGTCCGGTTGAGCACCGTTTGGTAAACGACGTCGCTTCCGCTATAGACGCTTATAGAGGAATCAGGAACTGAAGGGATGACCGCTCCCTTCGGCGGCGGCACGACGGCATAACGGTCTCCCTGCGGGGCGTTCAGCGAATTGCCAGATTCCCTTCATCTGCGGCTTGGTTCGGGGACCGCGATAGCTCTCAGCTAAACGCGCAAAACGCGGAGACCAGGATTGGCCTCTTGTAGTAGCACATCGGCGTTTGGCGCGTCTATTGTACTTTCGTCCAATAGACGTGGAGCAGCTTATGAACTAGATCTCACACCGTTAACGAGTTAATGCCTAACCTTCGGGTGAGCCGAACGGCAATCGAGCCGAACATCATTTACTTGACCGCGTCCTGGCCCATTACGGACCTGAGTCCATGGAAGCGCGTAATGTGTTGCGCAGTGCCGTCGCCCCCACGGTCGATCTGATTTGGCCGCAAAAAGGTCAGCAAAATACCCAACTGGTACCGACAGCGGCCCGCGGTGAAATTCTCTATGAAAAAATTCAGGAGCTGTCGCCAAAGAACGATACTCAACACGCCCTCCGAGCCCAGGCGTCAAGCGTCGCGATTGACTCGGGCTGCTCCTCCTTTTTTGCAGCGTTGCGGTGTCTAGTGGGCATGCAACTGATCGGATTCCGGCGGCGGATAGCCAGGCGATAATTTCGGCCGCCAAGCTGAACTTGGCCGAAGCGCGCAAGACAAACTCAGATCCGCGCACCGCTGTCGGCCATTATCTCGAAGCGGCAGAAATGGCCCTCCGGGTGGCCAGCAGTTCATCCGCGGACCAGAGAAGTGAAGCGCAGCTGATTTACAACAGCGCCTGCGAAGAGGTAACGGTCTTACTGCGCTCAAACGTTGAGCTCTGGAATAAGACCCAGACGATTCCGTCCGAGAACGGTACTTACCGGTTACGATTTGCCGCCGGTTCCCGCAAGGAGGGCACGTGGGATCCGGCGTACTTTGATTTTTTCCGCACCCCAAAGCAGGTGCATAAAAAGATCGCTCACGAGGAGGCGCGAATTAACGATTGGGGCGGGGTCCTCGTGGGAGTTTATAAGCCCGCGGACCCCAGGAAGTATTTCCTGCCGCCCGTTGGTCTTGCGGTGGCAGTCACCGCGGCTCTTGATTTCACACGCGCCAGCTCAAGTGTTACGGGAGCGCATGAAGCCACGCTCGCGCTCTATGACCCTACCAGGCGCGATATAGTACAGATTGAGGGCGCAAAACGGCCACTGGCAGCCGATTTCGCCGCTCCCCTCGCCTATTATCCCGAACCTGGGTTGATCCGCGGGCTGATGGCGATGATCCGACCGGCTGAATACGAAAAACTTGCGGGTCTTTACATGCTTGAACCCTATGATCCCGACCGGATACCGGTGATTTTAATCCACGGGTTGCTTTCTATTCCTCAAATGTGGGTCCCTACAATTAGCGGGATCGAATCCGATCCGACGCTGCGCGGCCGATATCAATTCTGGGTTTTTGCATACCCAACAGGTGATCCTATCGCGCTGTCCGCGCTCGAACTGCGGGAAAGTCTGGCGCGCGTTTACCAACTCTATCCCAAAACCAAAGGCATGGTTCTCATCAGCCACAGCATGGGCGGACTGCTTTCTCAGATGCAATCGGTCACGACCGGGCGGGTGCTTTGGAATCGCGTTTTCCAAAGTGATGCGGATCAGCTCTACGCTAAAGTTCCGGCGGATAATGTGCTTAAGCGGGCACTCATCTACGAAGCGAATCCCCGGGTGGCTCGTATTGTATTTATTTGCGTCCCGCATCGCGGGAGCGATCTCGCGATCAACTGGATCGGATCGATCGGCATCGCTTTAGTCCGTTTTCCAGGCAAAATCCTGACTGGAATCGGCGACTTTGCCACCGCTCCACTCGAAAAAGATATCGGCCTCAAGCACATGCCTACAGGTATCAATGGGCTGTCACCGCGGTCCCCTGTCCTTCTCGGGATGGACACGTTGAAAATCCAGGCGCCGTATCACTCGATCATCGGCGATCGGGGCAAGGGCGATACGCCCAACAGTTCGGACGGAGTGGTGGCGTACTGGAGTTCGCACCTTGCGGGCGCCCAGTCTGAATTGATCGTGCCAGGTCCGCACGGTTCATTTGCTCTGCCGCAGACCATCAGCGAATTGAAGCGGATCCTTCGACTGAATTTGTCAGCCGTCGGCAGCTCGCACCGCCCGGACCATCGGCGCTCGGCCAACAAGGCCGAGCAGCCAGCGGCCAAATCAGTCGCTCGGCCTGTTGTTTTCCCCGGCTCTGTTGCCGTTGGCCGCTTCCCGAAGGGCCGAGACTGCCCGCCATTGCGTTCGCCCCTGCCCCGAAAACTTTCGGGGCAACGGATGAACTTCTCATCCGGCCTGAGCCAGGTTAGTGTCCGCCTCACTTTGAGAGCGTCATCTCCGACAATGGCGAAGCCATGTTAAACCGCTCTGTGTAAAAACGGAACTGTTCCTCGATTGCGGGCGCGTTTAGGCCGAAGGCCTCCGCCGTATAGACGTGAGGTCCCCATTTTGCTTGGGGATTTTCACTGAGGAATTTTACCATCCTCGATTCGGCGTCTGACGTCAGCCGTTCGCCGAGCTCGGTGTAAATCTGGCTAACGACCGACATAGGATCTCGGACCAGGTCGGCGTAGGAAATATCCATCGTGCAATTCGCCTCGAGGCGGTCGCGGCTGGCAAAGAATTTCTGCAGATGTCGCAAGCAGTATTCTACTACGCCCGACCCCGCTTCGAATGGATCCATGTCGCGACTGAACGCGCTCTTTAGAGTAAAATTCAGGTTCGCAAAAGAAGGCAGGACCTGTAGAGGATGACGATAAGTGTGGATTATCTTTGCATCCGGATAGATCTCAAAGATCGCCTCAAGTGAATTAAGATGGGCTGGGGCTTTGAGGACGAAACGGCGCTCCGGGGATCCAGGGCGCAAGTGCTGAAGAAACTGCTTGTGAAATGCGTATACCGAGCGGTGGTCTTGTTCTTCCAACCACGACTCGTATTCCCGTAGATCGAACATCGTGTCGAATTCTTGACTCAGGAAACAATGACTCATAATCGCCACGCATTCCTGAGGAAGTTCCGCCGAAACTGGATGGATGGCCCGAAGCGCTGGAACCAATCGATCGAACCACTTCAGATTCTGTTCGGCCCTCTCGATTCGACGGCGAGTGTCACCTTGAGCCGGTGAAGGGTAGATCACTTCCCACGTCAAAGGGGCCGTGAAAACTTCCTGGTCCTGAGTGAGCAGCCCGTGCAGCAACGTGGTGCCGGTGCGGGGCAATCCGGTTATGAAAACCGGCTTGCAGATTTTTCGCCGGCAAATCCTCTTGTCGATTTTCCAATCCTGTTGCAGGTAAAGCCGGTTGCGTAGCAGCTGGATAGCGTGCTGAAAGAATACGAATCGCCCCAGTGCATTCAATTTAGCTTCGCGCTCAACAGATTCGAACAGAAACGCCATCGGCTCCAAGAACCAGCAATCACCAAAATCGCTTAGGCCCGTCTGCCGCTCGGCGACGGCAAGGAGGTTGGTGACATCCGGACGTCGCCCAACCCAGGGAAGCTGTTCGAAAGTTGCCAACGCTCCATTGCACACCCTGCCAAATAGACTCCGGTAGCTCTGATGAACCGGTCCTCGTTGTTCGACACGCATTGTACCCAACCCATTCACAAAAAATTCCTAAAGCAAGCGATTGTAGGCGACCTGACACTCGAAATCAGGAAAAAGCCTTTAGCATATTTCCTGGGTCAACGCCACGCCGGGATCAACGCATTGCAGCAGGCGTCTCGATCGTGAGGCGAGTTTTCCGAAGTGGGTGCCGGGCCAGTAAATTCGGCCGCAACCAGTGCAACGCCAAAATTCGTGATAGTAGCGCAACGTGAGTGGCTCGCCGGACAGTATATCGAGCACCGCGGACTTGGACACCGACTGGAGCAGCGCGTTGCAGCGAAGACAACGGCTGTAAGGTTCAAGGTAACCTGAGTCGCAGGTCAGCCCAAAGCGCCCGAGCACTTCACGAGTCTGCTCCTCGGGCTCTGCGCTTCGCGGACAATAGCCGTGACGGACAACCGAGTGCATGAGCAGGCGGCGGTCTCGGGTGAGTAATGCGCGGTTTTCGGTGGCCATAATTTCGAGCAATCGGCGATCTTCGGCGTCTCGTTCATACACGGTGTCGAGGCCAAGCAGTCGGAGATTGCGCGCGAGCTTCCCGAGGTGTCCGTCGGCGACAAAACGGCTCCAGCGCCTCACCTGAAGTCGCGGAGCTTGCGGCAAAACATTCGCGGGCGCGGGTACTCCGAAGGTTTCCAGCTGCACGGACATTTGAACTGGCCAACCTAAATCGACCGCATGCCGCTCGTCCCGGCGTACTTCAGAGGCAACAATCAAATCCACCTCTGAATGCGGCACCCCGCACGCCTCGATGACATCCTTCACCGCCGTCTTCTCCGCTAGAATGCGCCGTACGAGATTGTGGGCGCGTAAGTCGCGGTGAAGGAATACCGCCAGGTTTGCGGAGAAAGAAAGCTCCACCTCAAACATATGCTTAATTTGCAGCTGTTTATCCGCAACGCCAGGCTACGAACAACTCTAGCCGCGCTCGGTTTTTCCCAAGACCTCGCAAGCAAGCGGGATCGTCGTGAGAATACCAACCGCCGTTAGGACCAAGCCCGCGGTCTCGCGCTGCGGATCGCTCAGGCGCCTGCTAACGAGAAGGGCAATTCCCGCGCCGAGCAGGGCGCGTGTGCCAGCCAGCAGCAGCAACTCCGGAAAGGTGAGTGTGACAGTCTTCATACCAATAATTCGCAGCGTACAGCGTTGGTCGTCAAATGCATGGCTTTATTCCCGCCCGTTTCGCTCTCGATCGCCCGAATTTGCAAATTCTCTTCAAAGGAGGCAGGCTGGTCCCCCAAGTTTGAGCTTGTGTTGAAGCCAATCCCACAGCATTCGTCAACAAGCTCAGGATGAGGGAACCGCCCGCGTAATTGAAATGAATTTTCTCACGACTTTCGATCCGGTTGCCTATACACGGGAAATTGAGAACGCCGCGTACGCGGCGGCCTGGACGGTGCGACATCTTTCGCCCATGCAAAGCGGGCCTCGGCCGTGGTTCCAACGAGTTCCGCCAGACGGTGCCAGCGCATCGCCGCGGCTCTATCTCTCCGCAGGCATTCACGGCGACGAAATATCCGGACCCCTGGCACTGCTGGAAATGATCCGGCAGCCTGGTTTCTTCTCCGCCTTCGATGTGACCATATTTCCAATCCTCAATCCTGACGGCCTCGCGCGCGGCGTGCGGACGAACCTGGACGGGATCGACCTCAACCGCGATTACCGGAATCCGAGGTCACCCGAAATCAAGAGCCACATAGAGACACTGCTGACCCTCGGCCGTTTCGACGCGTCAATGATACTGCACGAAGATTACGAGGGCATCGGCGCCTATCTCTACGAACTGAACGAGACGCTCGATCCCGGGCTCGGGGCCAGAATCATCGCGGCGATGGGACTCCATTTACCGATCGACCTGCGCCCGGAAATCGAGGAGGTGCCTGCGCGCGGCGGTGTCATCTCGCGCCGCGATCTCGCCGCCAAACTAGGTCGGCTTGAAGATCGTCCCGAGTGGGCGGAGGCGGCTTATCTCACGGTTTATCACACCGAGGTGAGCTACACAGTCGAGACGCCGAAGCCTTTTCCGATCGAGTCACGCGTCAAGGCACACATCGTGGCAGTCGAGACGCTGATGAACGCGCTCTTGCGCCATCGGAGCTGAGGCTCTCTCCCATTTGGCAACGCCGGATCCGGGAATGGTAGCCGGATCGCACAGGGAGCGCGTCCCTTGTCGCAACGGCATCGGCTAATCAAATATCGGCAAAATCTGAGGCCTCTTCGCCCGGATGCAGTCTATAAGACCCGCGTAACGGCCCCAATCCAAGACTGCGCCGCGTAACGAACGTTCATTATGGACAGCAGTGCGCGCATCAAGGCTGAGGGTGAGAGCCTCTATCACTGCGTTTCCAGCGTGGTCGACCGTCGCATCATTTTCCAGACGAAGATGGCACACTCGGCATCTGGCTGATCGAAACTAACCTCGGCTATCATGCAAATGCATTATTCATATGATTCATTCGTTTGATTTATTCATTTGATTGAAATACCTTAGGTTATGGCTGATCCTCTCCCAGTTGCTCCCGATGTCAGCGCCCGTGCCCGGCTCATCGAGGCTGCTGCCGAGATCTTTGGTACCTATAACCTCGAAGGCGCAACCACCCGGCAATTAGCCCTGCACGCCGGCGTCAATCAGGCCGCTATCCCTTATTATTTCGGCGGCAAAGAAGGTCTTTATCTCGCTACCATCGAGCACTTCTTTGCTGTCCATACGCCGAATATTCAGGCTCTAGTTGCCGGCATCGAGGCCCGCTTAGGTTCTCAGCGAATCGATCGAACCGAGGCGCTCGGTCTTTTGAAAAAGTTGCTGGAACACCTGCTGGAAATCCTGCTCCGGCAACAAACCAATCGATCTTTTGGCCGGATCATCATCCGGGAACAAATGCAGCCAACTAAGGCTTTCGACCTCATTTATGAACGGGTCATTCGCCATGTTCACGAGACGATTTCCGTTCTGCTGGGCGTCGTTTTGGACCGAAAGCCGACCGATCGCGCGGTGATCTTGCGCGCCCAGATGATCGTCGGTCAGGTTCTGGTCTTTCTATCGGGTCGCGAAACCATTCGCCGCAGACTCGGGCTGACAGGCTACACGGAAGAGGAGTTCGCCGAAATCAAAGCAGCGCTTCATGAACAGTTAGATCTTCTCCAACCTAAACGCTGAGGCAGAACATGAGGAAGCGACTACCGATCATCCTGGTTGTAATAGCCGTCCTGGCGGTTGGCGGCTGGTTTCTTTACCAGCACTTCACCGCTGCGCCATCCCACATTCTGACCCTCCAAGGCAACATTGATATCCGACAAGTGAACGTCGGATTTCGCGTCACGGGGCGAGTTCAGAAAATCAAGCTCGAGGAAGGTGACGTTGTGCATGCAGGAGATTTGATCGCGGAACTGGACGAGGCGCCGTACCGAGATCAAGTGCAGTTAGCGGAGGCGCAGGTAGCGCAAGCTCAAGCCAGCTACGCTAAGATGCTGAACGGGTATCGACCGGAGGAAATCGAGCAGGCGCGGGCGCAACTTGCTCAAGCAAAAGCAAACTACCAGAACGCCCTAAGCTATTTCGAGCGGCAGAATGCGCTGCAGCAGAATCATGTCATTTCCAAGTCGGATTACGATAATGCTCAGGCCTCACGAGACTCCTTGGAAGCACAGGTCAAATTGGCTCAAGCGAATCTCGATCTGGAACTGGCAGGCAACCGCAGCGAAGACATCGATAATGCGAAAGCGCAACTGGATAGCGCACGAGCTAGCTTGGCGACCGCACAACAGAATCTGGCTGACTGTGAGCTTTTTGCGCCCGTCGATGGCGTGATCATTACTCGAGCGGTGGAACCGGGTACGATCGTCTCCACTAGCTCGATTATCTATTCGATCTGTCAGAACGAACCGGTCTGGGTCCGAACCTATGTAGGGGAACGCGATCTCGGCCGGATTTACCCTGGTATGAAGGCGCTAGTTTACAACGACACCTATCCGAACCACCCCGATGTCGGGCAAATCGGGTTTATTTCGCCGGTCGCTGAGTTTACCCCGAAAACCGTCGAGACGCGGGACCTCCGAACCGATTTGGTTTATCGGCTTCGGGTAATCATAGCTAAACCCGACCGGTACCTTCGCCAGGGGATGCCAGTAACCCTCCGAATGATCGATGAACATCATGAGCCAGAGCAACCACGGGGCTAAGTGGCTAGTTGAGGTAGCCGGGCTAGTGAAAGCCTTTCGGCCGAATGGCCCACCGGCGTTAGATCACCTGGACGCTCGGGTGCCAGCGAGTGCGATTACCGGCCTGGTGGGACCCGATGGCGCAGGAAAAACCACACTGATGCGGATGTTAGCGGGCTTATTGTTGCCGACGTCAGGAAATATCCGGGTCTTCGGTTTTGATCCCACAACTCAACCGGAAGAAATTAGATCCCGGATTGGTTATATGCCGCAACGGTTCGGTCTCTATGAAGACTTGAGTGTTATCCAGAACCTCCGTCTTTATGCCGAGCTCCGCGGCGTAATTGGTAATGAGAGAGAAGCGAGTTTTGAGAGGTTGCTCACATTTACGGATCTGAAGCGTTTTCAAGGACGCAAGGCAGGCGCGCTATCAGGGGGCATGAAGCAAAAGCTGGGTTTAGCCTGTGCGCTCGTGAGCAGGCCCGAACTGCTGTTACTCGATGAACCTAGCGTCGGTGTCGATCCGATTTCCCGGCGTGATCTCTGGAAGATCGTACAAGAGTTAGTTGCAGATGGCATCGGCGTGATCTGGAGCACGGCCTACCTGGATGAGGCGGAGCTTTGTGATTCTGTGATTCTTCTGCATGAAGGTAAGACGATCTTCGACGGACCACCAAAAGAGCTGACCGATCGGGTGCGTTCCCGAACTTTCCAGCTGCGCGTGGCCGAAAATCGACGGAAGATCCTGGCGGAGGCGTTACGGTCACCGGCGGTGGTTGATGGTGTAGTCCAAGGCGATTATGTCCGGCTCGTGCTCAAGGATGGCGATGCTGGGGGCGGGATTGAACGATTCGCTGATGATAGGCGTTTACGACCTGTTGCCCCGCGTTTCGAGGACGCTTTTGTCGATACTCTGGGTGGTTTGCCGAAGGAAGAATCTTTAGTGGCCGGCACAATGCCGCATCGCCAGCGTGAAGGGGGTGCTGTCATTGAAGCGAAAGGGCTCACCAAACGCTTCGGTAACTTCGTTGCTACCGAGCAAGTTAGCTTTTCCGTAAAGCGAGGCGAGATCTTTGGCCTTCTCGGGCCGAACGGAGCGGGAAAATCGACCACTTTCAAAATGTTATGCGGATTGCTTGAGCCATCCGCCGGAACGGCGCGCATCGCTGGAATTGACTTTCGAAGATCGGCCAGTGCCGCCCGGAATCGGATCGGTTATATGGCCCAAAAGTTTTCCCTCTACGGCGATCTCACCGTGAAGCAGAATTTAGATTTCTTTTCCGGTGTCTACGGGTTGAGCGGCCAGCAGAGGACTTCGGCGATCGATCGGATGATCAATGCCTTTGGCTTCGATCGCTATCTGGGCACCCCTTCCGGGCAATTGCCGCTGGGCTTCAAGCAACGTTTAGCGATGGCTTGCGCTCTCATGCATGAACCTGACGTTCTCTTTCTGGACGAACCGACTTCCGGCGTCGACCCAATCACGCGGCGTCAGTTTTGGTTACAGATTAATGGTCTCGTGGACAAGGGCGTTACGGTTATGGTAACGACTCATTTCATGGATGAAGCCGAATATTGCGATCGGATCGGGCTAGTCTATCGCGGTAAACTTATTGCGCTCGATACACCGGACGCCCTGAAGCGCAGTGTTCGTTCCCCGGACCTTCCGGAGCCAACTATGGAGCAGACTTTCATTCGGGTTATCCAGCAATTTGATACCGCGGATGAACATAGTTTCAACCAGATAGACACACAGATTCAGCAGAGAGTTCAACCGCAGAAGCAAACTCTTACCGGGCTGCCAATGAACTCTAGCGCAAAGAAATTCAGCGGTCACCGTCTAGGGGCGTTGGTCCGCAAGGAATTGATTCAGATTGTCAACGATCCGAGCAGTATCCTGATCGCATTTATTTTGCCGGTGATGTTGCTCTTTTTATTTGGTTACGCCGTATCGCTCGATTCGACTCGGATTCGGGTCGGCGTCGTAATGGAAGAAAGAACTGCAGAGTCGGAGAGTTTGCTCGTTTCGCTGCGTAACTCACCGTATTTAAATGTCACCGCTAGTTTCGACCGGGGCTTTCTTGAAAGAGAAATTGTGGCAGGTAGATTGCGTGCGTTATTGGTGATTCCGATTGATTTTTCCCGACGCCTCTATTCCACGGATAACCCGGCGCCGCTGCAGATCATTGCGGACGGCAGCGAGCCGAATACAGCTACCTTTGCGCAGAATTACCTGGAAGCTGCGGTATCCTTGTGGCTGCAACAACGGGGCATGGAAACAGGCACACCGGTCAATAATCTGATCGATGTGGAAACCCGGAATTGGTTTAATCCCTCTCTCGAAAGCAAGAACTACCTCGTGCCGGGATCGATCGCGATCATCATGACGATGATCGGCACGCTACTGACCGCGCTGGTAGTAGCCAGAGAATGGGAACGCGGGACGATGGAAGCATTGATGGCGACCCCGGTCGCCATTCAAGAGTTAGTGCTAGGTAAACTAATCCCGTACTTCTTGCTAGGGCTCGGCTCGATGCTGTTTTGCACCGTGGTAGCGGTATCGATCTTCCATACCCCGTTGCGTGGATCCATTGTTTCTCTGTTCCTGGTTACTTCTTTGTTCCTGGCCGGCGGATTGGGGCTCGGCCTCTTGGTATCGACTCTTTCCAAGAGCCAATTTGTGGCGGGCCAGTTTGCAATTATTCTCGGATTCCTGCCTGGCTTCCAGCTCTCTGGCTTTCTCTTTGAGATATCGAGCATGCCAAACATTGTCCAACTACTCACATGGCTCTTTCCAGCCCGTTATTTCGTCCAGGCATTGCAAACCATCTTTCTGGCCGGCGATATCTGGAGAATCGTCCTCTTTAACTCGCTAGTTCTCGCGGGGTTTGCTACCCTGTTCTTTGTATTAACCGCCCGCGTGACCCATAAACGCCTGGCATAGAAAGGTTGCTATGTGGTTAAGGATTGTCACCTTAATTCAGAAGGAAGTTTTAGCGACTCTGCGCGATCCACGGAACCGGATTGCGCTGATCATGCCGCCAATCTTACAACTTTTTTTGTTTTCGTTCACTGGAACCCTGGAAGTGAAACATGTCGCTCTGGGCATTTGGAACCGGGACTATGGACAGGTGTCCAACGAGTTAATCGAAAGGCTTAGCGCTTCACCGAATTTTGGTCACGTGGAATTTGCGCACTCGCGGGAAGAGCTCCAGCAAATGATCGACGATCAGCGGGTCATGTTAGCGATTAGCTTCTTGCCCGACTTCTCTCGGGACTTTATGGAGCAACACGTGGCGCCTCTCCAGATGATTGCCGATGGCCGTAAATCGAACTCGGCGCAGATCGCGCAAGGGTACGTCACCCAGATCGTGAACCAGTTTATCAGCGAACAAACTCCAACGGGCGGTCGTCCTAACGTGCAGGTGATCCAACGGACCTGGTTCAACCCGAATTTGGACTATATCTGGTTCACGTTACCCTCGCTGGCCGTAATGATCACATTACAAATTTGTCTCAACGTTACCGCGATGTCGGTGGCGCGCGAACGGGAGATGGGGACATTCGAGCAGTTGCTGGTCTCGCCAATGCGCCCGCTGGAAATCATCGCCGGTAAAAGCATCCCGGCGCTGATCTTGGCTCTTATCGAAGTGACCATCTTCATCCTGATCACGATCTTCATTTTCCGAATCCCGTTTCATGGTTCAGTCCCGTTCCTTTACCTGAGCCTCACCGTGTTTATTATTGCCATGATCGGTATCGGATTAAGTATCTCCTCGATCGCTGTGACTCAACAACAAGCAATGTTGGGCATTATGACGGTTCTGCTGCCGGCGACGCTCCTCTCCGGCTACGCCGCGCCCATCGAGAATATGCCGGACTGGTTACAACCATTCACCTACGCAAATCCGTTGCGGTACATCATGGTGGTAATTAAGGGCGTCTTTTTGAAAAACATGCCGCCGATCGAAATCCTGAATAACACTTGGCCCATGGCTATTATTGCGCTCTTTACGCTCACTTTGGCCTCTTGGCTATTTCGGAGACGGTTGGCATAGCTTCGTGTCATTTGTAGTCTTTTCTCCCAAGGAAAACCTCCGATTCGGCGACAGCTCGGGCGCAAGATTCCATTGCCAAAGCGGAGTGCGACCGGGTGGTGGCCTTACGAGGCGACGATTGGCCCAGACACAGGCGGGACGCCTATGCTCCTGTGCACGTCTCAACGGGTGTGCGGACATCGTTTTCTGACGCTCGGTCCGGAAGACGTGGAAGTCCGCAGAGATGTTTTCGAACTGCGCAACGGAGCATAGGCTTCCAGCCTGTGTGGGGCTGGATTTAACCGCAAATCGGTACGAGACCGGCACAATAGCATATGCGTCCCGCGTGTATTTCTGTCGGCGAAGGATGACAAATTTTTAATGCTGGTGCCCCGGTTCCTCTCATTCAAGGACATCAAAGTTCCCGAATTTTTAAAGTATCAGGTGCTGGCACGTCACAAGAATGCTCTGTTCATTGCGCTCACAATTAGTCTTAAAACGGAAGTTCACTGATGAGGATACTGGTTGTCGAAGACGAGAAAAAGATCGCAACATTTATCCAAAAAGGACTCAAAGAGCGTGGCTTCGTCGCAGATATCGTGCATCGCGGAGACGCGGCACTGGAGGTCATCGAAGCAACCCATTTCGATGCCGTTGTACTCGATATCATGCTTCCCGGACGTGATGGCTTGAGTCTCCTGCGACTTCTAAGGCAGAAATCCAACCCGGTTCCAGTGATCCTTTTGACCGCACGCGGCGAAATATCCGAAAAAGTTGAGGGACTCGATCTCGGGGCAGACGATTATCTCGCGAAACCTTTCTCCATTGACGAACTGACTGCTCGCGTCCGTGCTCTCCTTCGCCGCAACTCTGGGGAAAACCTCGTCCGATACCGCGTCGGAGATCTGATTCTGGATTTGCCGACTCGTGCGGTTCGAAGAGGTGATCGATGCATTCAACTAACGACCAGAGAATTCTCGCTCCTCGAATGCCTGATGCGTGCCCCTGGTCGTATCTTCACGCGAACCCAGCTCTGCCAACGCGTGTGGGAATATAATTTCGATCCCGAGACGAACCTGGTCGACGTTTATATCCAGCGGCTTCGTCGCAAAATCGATGACGGGGAGCAGATCAAGCTTCTCCAAACTATTCGCGGAACCGGTTACAAAATTGAGGAAACCAAGTGAGGCACTGGCCACTTCGAAGTAGACTCGCTGTCTGGACAGCATTTCTGTTTGCTATCGAATTGATATTTTTTGGGTTCGCATCCGGCTGGGTTATTTATGATGAGCAACTGGAAGCGTTTCGCGAAATCAAGGGTCAACCTGATTCGCCAATTGTGATTCGCAAGGAAGCTTCGGAATTGATCGTCGACCTCGCCAGCGCCTATATCACCGCCCTTCCAGTCGGTGTTTTGATCGCGTCCTTCGGGGTCTGGTGGGTTTTACGCAGAGCGCTAAAGCCGCTGCAGGATGTAGCCGATGCCGCCGAATTGATACATGCACGCGCGCTCAGCCAGCGACTGCCGCAGCCGTCCGTGAATGATGAGATTGGAAGAGTCGTGCGCGTCTTGAATGAAACGTTTGATCGGCTCGAACGGAGCTTTGCTCAAGCGACTCGCTTTACAAGCGACGCATCCCATGAACTCAAGACTCCTCTGACAATTATGCACGCCGATATTGAATGCGCTCTCGAGACATACAAAGGCAATCACGGCGTTGAGCTACTCTTGGACGGGTTGCTCGATCAAACCGAACGGTTGTCCACCGTCGTCGAAAGTCTGTTGTTCCTTTCCCGTGCGGATGCCCGCGCATTCGCGCTCAAAAAGCAATCTGTCGATTTCACTAAGCTTTGCCGCGACTTGCTGGACGACGCAGAAGTACTGGCTCTCCGTAAACTGATACAAATCAAATCCGAAATCCTGCCTAACATTTATGTCAAAGGGGACGAATCATACCTTAGCCGCGTACTCCTCAACTTGTTGGACAATGCGGTCAAATACAATGTTGAGCGAGGTACCATCAGCATTTCGCTCACTGACTCCGGCTCATCTGTCGTATTCCGGATTTCCAACACCGGACAGGAAATTCCAAAGGAGCATCAAAATCGGATTTTTGAGCGGTTTTATCGCGCGGACTCGAGTCGCTCGTCGGAAACTATCGGTTCGGGCCTTGGTCTAAGCATTTGCAGAGAAATTATCGTGGCGCACGGCGGTCAAATCTGGCTCGAGCGACAGGCGCCTGGATGGACCGCATTTGCTTTCACTCTCCCAAAACAGATGGTGCCGAACCCCTTGTCAGCTGGCTAAAGGCGGTTGCGAAATGTGCCGGAGATCGAAAGAAACGCCGGGTGGTGAACGATGGTAACCCGGTACGAACTCCTGGAACGCATGCCCGAAGAGTCGCCGCCCCGCAGGTGTAGGATACGGTCTGATATGCGATTAGCGCGGTGCCGTGGGCATGTGGCGGCGTGAGAGCTACCGGCAAAATGTCCCGGAGGGACTGCATGATCGTAGCCTGGCACGAAGTGCCTGGGACAGCGCGCCCTAAACGAGCCGTCCCGTAGGGTACGGTGTGATCGGTGCGGGTGTGCGGACCGATTCGATGACTGGCCCGATGTGATCGCGGAGCAAAAGAACGTTATAAATTTATGTCGTGCAATTTTTTATCTTGAATACAATTCGCTCCATGGCGAACACTTTCTCGTGGCTGAATATTCATTGCGTTTTCAGCACAAAGGAACGTGTTCCGGTCCTGAATCCTGATATTCGAGAACGCCTTTCGCGTTCAGCGTCGGTATCTCGCAGGTTCAGCAAACGGTCCATTACATAGAGCAGCAGCAGCTCGAACATCATCGGACGCGAACCTTTCAAGAAGAGTATTTAACCTTCCTCAAGAAACACGGCGCACATCTCGACGAAAAATACCTCTGGAATTAGGTGCGCCCGATCATACCGTACCCTACGGGACGGCTCCTTTCTAGGCACGCTTTCCCAGGCACTGCGTGCCAGGCTACAATCGGCGTGTCCCTACGGGACGCGACTTGCAGCTATTTCGCAACAGGCTTTAGCTAAGCTAGCCGACGGGTCTTCAACTCAATCCTCAAGAAACTACGATGATTATTCCAAAACTTGACCAGCCACCAAATATTCTCTCTGTTCTGCGCCTGAGCCTGCTCGTCGCCATCCTCCCTTTCACATCTCGTGCGGAAACTCCGCCGCTTGTGGAGGGTGAACCAATTCTGGTTCAATCGACCAAAGGCAAATTCGACTGTCTCCAGATTGACGGGCAGTTCGACAGGCTGCTGGCCGATCATACAGGAAATGGAACTCTTGATGTATTTGACTTACCGGACGGAAAATTGCGCCAGACTGTGCCCATTGGCGCCGCGCAAGACGTGGCAGTCGATATCGAGCACAGCAAGTATTATGTCACGGTCAGTGATCGTAGCAATTTAACGATCCTGGATCGACAAACGTTGAAGGTTGACGACAGCGTAACACTCCCCGGCGCGCCTGATGTATGTACATACGATTCAAAAAATGGGCTTGTTTACGTGGACTGCGACAACGGGGCAGAACTTTGGGTGGTTGATCCGAGAGCTCGACGCATCGTGGCGACAATCAAAGTACCCAAAGCTCCGGAATTCATTTTATACGATCCGGCTTCGGACCGGATTTACCAGAACATCAAGTCCCAGCCGGTTACGCTCGTGATCGACCCGGCGGCGAACTCCATCATCAGCTCATGGTCAACCGAACCGGCAGAAAGCCTGCACGGATTGGCGATCAGCCCCATAACCCACCGAATTTTCTCCGCTGGCGGAAACGGAAAGATATCGGTATTGGATTCCGGCTCCGGAAATGTACTATACTCTGCAGAGATCGCGTCAGGGGTCGACCAGATCGCCCTTGATCCGGTGATCAAGAGGACTTACTGCGCAAGCGGCAGGTCCGGCCTTTCGGTGGTGGAAGAAACGGCTGACGGCCTGAAATTGCTTGGCACCATTGCGACTCCCGTTGGTGCACACAGTGTCGCTGTGGATCCGGCCACTCACGACGTTTGGATCGCTTACGCCAAAGAGAATGAATCGTTTATATCCAAGTTGAGCGTTCCGCACTAACTTCGACGCGCTAGACGCTATCGAGTTGGCCCGTTCGATCTTTTTAATTATCGTCCGGGCCCATATCTCGGGTATTTGGTCATCATTCAGTTCGCAGTCATTCTTCTCCGAATCGTCCACGCCCTGTGGGGTGGCCCCCTGCCCTCTCGGATTTGAACAGGATGCAGCGGTTTTCTTGATCCTTCAATCAACTCGCTAACCTAATGCTCCCGTGGTACGAATCTCCATGAGAGAAGCGACTCCGCTCTCGCGACCGCGCGAATTAGGCGCAGTCCCGGCTGCGCGTGCGGATCGTCGTCCGATACGTTCGAGAAATGCTCTCTGGGCACAGACCGCCGCTTCCTACCTGGCCAGAATCGGCGTCAGACCCAATCAGATTTCTCTGGCAAGTGTATTGGCAGCTGGAGTGGGAGCGATTGGCCTAGGCTTCTTTCCGCAGCCTTGGAATGCGATCAGTTGTATCTGTGGCGTTCAGCTTCGGCTGTTGTGCAATCTCCTCGACGGAATGGTCGCGATCGAGCACGGGAAACAGAGTCAGCTTGGCGTCCTTTACAACGAATTGCCGGACCGCGTCTCCGATTCTGTGCTGTTCGTTGCCCTTGGATATGCTTCCGACCTACCGTGGCTTGGTTGGCTTGGCGCACTGCTGGCGGCACTGACGGCTTACATCCGTGTCTTCGGTGCAGCGCTCGGGTTTGCTCAGGACTTTCGCGGTCCCATGGCCAAGCAACACCGCATGGCCGCGTTGACAGCCGGTTGCCTCATTTCCATCGTCGAGCATTTTGCCGTCCAAACCAATCACAGTCTGCCAATCACGTGCGGACTGATCGCTGCGGGCTCTTTGCTCACCTGTTGGACGCGCACTCGAGCATTGGCGCGCAAGCTACAGGGGCGCAACTGACATGTGTTCCGTTATTCTGATTGTGAAACATCAGAATTTTCGAGGCCGAGGGATGACGACCGTAAGGACGAGGACGAGAACGAGTCCAAACTTCGGAATATGGTCAATATTGAGGTCGAGCGGCAGGGAACGGGCTCAACCAGCCATGATCGCGGCCAAATGAGCACCAACGAGAAATTTACGTTGGTCTTATCCGGTGTTTTCGCTCTGTTGGTGTTATCGTCGATTGTCACCTGGGTCCTGAATCGCCGGTTGACGACTGAGGAGCCAAATCAGAAAATCATTGCCACACTCGCCAATCTGACCGCACGCGTGAAAGCCTGGTGGGTAATGGCGGCCGTGCTGGCTATCTCATTCCTGCTTGGAGCCACCGCCACACTTCTGGTTTTCGCGATCGGATCGTTCATGGCGTTACGAGAATTCCTCAGGCTCACGCAGACCTGGCCGGAAGACCATGCAGCCCTTGCCGTGGCCTTCTTTCTGATCCTGCCATTTCAGTATCTTCTCATCGGGATTCAATGGTACGGGCTGTTTTCGATTATGATCCCGGTGTACACCTTTTTGATCTTGCCCATATTTCCGGTTATTCGGCAAGAAACGGCCGATTTCCTCGAGCGCACGGCTCGCCTCCAGTGGGGTCTGATGTTGACCGTCTATTGCATAAGTCATGCTCCAGCTTTGCTACTGTTGACGATTCCGAATTATCCCCAGCAGAATGCGCTGCTTCTTTTCTATCTCGTGTTCGTGACGCAGCTCAGCGACATACTTCAGTATGTTTTCGGCAAATTGCTCGGAAGGACATCGATTGCACCCGCGATTAGTCCCTCGAAAACCGTAGAAGGTCTGGTCGGCGGCGGTGCCGGCGCAATTCTTTGCGGGATGTTGCTGTGGTGGATTACGCCTTTCACGCCGATACAAGCTCTCGGTTTCGCTGCCCTCATCGTGGTCTTTGGTTTTGCCGGCGGGCTGGTTCTCTCCGCGGTCAAACGTAGCCTGGGTGCCAAAGACTGGGGCACTTCGATTGCCGGTCACGGCGGCGCCCTGGATCGCTTGGATTCGCTCTCATTTTCGGCCCCCGTCTTTTTCCATCTTGTTCGGTACTTTTTTTCTGTTTAACCTCCAATGGGTGGCGAATTTCACTTTCCCTCTTATCTGACCTCTTTGTCGTATCCGCCCTGTCCCTCTTCTTTCGAAGTATCGGCTGCTTGCATCTTGATTTCCGCTCCAGCCATGCAACGAATAAAGAGACAAGGATTAGACCTATGATCACACCAGCGATGACGTTCAAAATTGGCGGCGATCTGGAAGTAAATCGCCTTGGGTTTGGAGCAATGCGACTGACCGGCAACGGTATTTGGGGTGAGCCGAAAGATATCGATGAAGCAAAGCGTGTCCTGAAGCGCGCAGTGGAACTGGGAATAAATTTCATCGACACTGCCGATAGCTACGGACCGGAGGTCAGCGAGCGGTTGATTGGCGAGGCACTTTCTCCTTTCCCAAAAGGACTCGTGGTCGCGACCAAGGGAGGGTTGACCCGGCAAGGACCCGACCAATGGCTGCCCGTTGGCCGACCGGAGTATCTGGCGCAGCAGGTCGAGATGAGTCTGCGTCGTCTGAAGACGGAAGTTATCGCCCTCTGGCAACTGCACCGCATCGATCCTCAGGTGCCGGTAGAAGAGTCTTTAGGAGTGATTGCGAAACTGCAGCGCGCGGGCAAGATCCGCCATGTTGGTCTCAGTGAGGTAAAGCCCGCCGAGATTGACCGGGCTCGCAAGGTGCTCGACATCGTCAGTGTACAGAACCTGTACAACCTAGGCGACCGACAGCACGAGGACGTACTGGAGTATTGCGAGAAACATGGACTCGCTTTCATACCATGGTTCCCGGTGGCAGCCGGCAAGCTGGCCCAACCCGGAGGAAAGCTGGACACGATTGCAAAACGCCACGGCGCCACGGTGGCACAGCTCTCGATCGCATGGCTGTTGCACCGCAGCCCTGTCATGCTGCCGATCCCGGGCACCTCGTCCGTTGCTCATCTTGAGGAGAACCTCAAGGCCGCGGCGATCTCCATGTCGGATGCTGAACTAAAGGAAATCGAAAGCGCCGCTGCATAAGCGTCTTGTCGATGCCGATAAAACGAATCAACAGACCATAACCCGAATCGAATAAGTGCTCTACACCGCCAAAGCCCACACCACAGGTGGCTGCGACGCCGGAGCGTCCCGCACCTCTGATGGCGGCCTGGATGTTAAGCTTTCGACTCCTGGCACTTCCGGTACCGGTATCAACCCCGAGCGTTAGGTGCAGCATCCTTCGACAACCCGGACTACGTCGTTATCGTTTACGCGAGTGTGGGGACAGGTTAAAATATCGGAAGCGCGCGTATATTCGGGCGAAACTTTTGTATTTTGTTGTGTGCATTCTACTTCACACGCATGAGGTTCCCGCACGTCACAATCCTGTCCAAGAAGCGTGCTAAAAAAAGGACTGACAAGAAGGCTTAGTTTCTGGCAAGTGTTGAATCGTTGGTATGCACCTTGGAATGATCGGACCGAGGCGCTCCACCAACGATGGGGGACGCGCTCTCGCGCGTCCGGCTCCATATCTCCAGGCACCGCTCTTTGGCGCCTCTGCGAACGCACTTTTGCGCCATCGGAGCTGAGGCTCCTTCCCATTTAGCAACGCCGGATCGCGCGGGAGCGCGTCCCTACCAGTCTGACCAGGGCAGCCGCTGACCAGAAACGGCGCCCCAAAGAATCTTTTCCTAAAGCCGAACGGACTCCGACCGTATTATACACGGTTCAAACGAAATGACAGCCGAACAGATCGCACAGTATTCCCTATAGGAAATTAGGCCTATGATGGCTCCGCTACTCTCCCGTCTTTACGGACAAGAGGAGCAAGCGGAATCAACCGCGGCTAACCAATTATGGGAAATTCAAACGAAGACCGGGCTGACAACGCCTACTTTGCACTTGCAGCATACCGCGACGCAGCAGCCTACGACATTGAAACCACGGCGATCGACCTGGTTTCCGACCTGTTCCATCTCGCAAACCGACAAGGCTGGGACATTGAAAAAATCATCCGCATGGCGCGAACGCGCTTCGAGGAAGAAGCCTAGTCAAAGACTGCGCTCATCTAAACAAACGGACCATGACACAAGCTAAAACACTAATACTCGCGATCATTCTAAGCCTCGCGTGCTCAGCTATAGCCCACGCGGATCCGAGCGCGCGAGCAGGGACGAGCGCGCGCGCGAGTAGGGACAGGTCAAATATCGGAAGCGCGCGTGGGAGATACACTTTTAACTTATATTCTGTGGCGCGGTTCCGAGTTCGGGGTTCGGAGTTCCGGGTTGTTTGGGAGGAGCATAGATTTCCAGTCTCAGTGTGGCGTGCGAGCTTGATGTGCACCCGCTGTGGCTCTGAGCCGGCGTCCAAAGTAGCATAGGCGTCTCGCCTGTGTCGGACACCAAGGGTATCGATTGACCGGAGAGCTAACGGGTTCTCCGTCACGAAGCTCCTCGGATGAGGAAGACACAGGCGAGACGCCTATGCTACTTTGGACGCCGGCAACGTTCACCCTTCTGCTTTAGACGCTTGGATGAAGAGCCCTTAAATGAATCAGAAGATAAGAGAGGGATTGCCCCATATAGGTAATAACATCATACACTTGTGTTTTCGCCAAAAAAACTCGGCTGCCCTTTCAGAGCGGGGCTTTCGCTTGCGGATCGCACCCAGGGCTAAAGTACCTGGGCTATTCTGTTTTCCCCCTTCGGGGGAGGGCCGCCCTCCCCCATAAGCGCAAACTCAAGTAAAATCCTACAACGAAAGAGCGTATCCTGTCCCGGAGGGACCAAATGAAAGTAGCCTGGCACGAAGTGCCTGGGAACAAGAGAAAAGCGGACCCGTCCCGGAGGGACGGTTGATCTGCTCACTAGTCCCAGAGATATTTTTCGTCGAACTTTACATCGTGCGCTTTTAAAAACGCCAGATACTCCTCTCAAAAAGTTCGAGTCCGATGAAGTTCGAGCTGATGGTCGATGTAACCGATCGTTTCTGGCAGCTGAGAAACGCTCGCACTGAATGCACCGTACCCCTGCTGCCTCCCGAACTATTACACATTATTCTTATCTGTTTCTTTATTTCTCCTGAGACCGAGGAAAGGAGAAATGACACATTTGCAAGAAATCTGATCAACCGTCCCTACGGGACTGGACGGGTCTTTCTTCTTTTTCCAGGCACTTCGTGCCAGGCCGCCTTCCCAGCGACTCGACTGAGCTCGCCGAAGTCCTACGGCGCGCCCGACAGCCAGGGGTTTGCGCAACCACCCTCTGCGGTCGCGACGTAGGACTTCGGCGAAGCAATCGCCTGCCCCGGTCATTTCCCGGTATTCGTGCTCCTTGGGAAGAACCCAGTTCCAGTCATATTTCTTTTGCTAGGGTATCAGAATTGTTCTGGGCCAGTCAGGTACGACGACACCGTAAGAAGCGATCGCGACCACGCCAGCGCCGCTGAAAAGCGTTCCTCCACCTTGCGGACCTCTTCGTATCAGCATTCCGTCCGTAAGTGCAAGAATACCTCCGACGCTGCCCGGAGCATCCAAATCGTCAAGTCCACAATAAAGCTTCAATATGGACTAAATTGCGAAATGACGCCAGCTTTCCGGCCCGGCTTCCAGTAGGGATCTCCAGTTGTTTCCAGCAAATGGCCGCGATCGATTAGGCGATCCGCGACAGCCCTTGCAAGGGATTCACTCCCGAACACCTCAACCCACTTCTCCATCGGGGTCGCCGTCGTGATCACGAAGCTCATTCGCTCATAACCTCCTCTGAGGACCTCGAAGAGCAGCCGAGCTTCGAGTTCTGAGAAACGCACATATCCCATCTCATCGACGATCAGCAAGTCCAGCCCGTCAAGCCATCGGTAAAATTGGCTAAGACGGCGTTTCTCGTATTTATCGGCTAATTCGGAGACTAGTGCGGAGGTCGTGGTAAAGAATACTCGCTTCCTCTGAAGACAGGCTGCATAACCGAGCGCCACTGCGAGGTGGGTTTTGCCGGTCCCAGATTTTCCGACGATTACAACGTTCTCCCGGCGCTCAATGTACTCGCCCTGGAGCAGGATCCGAATGAGCCCCTCGTCGATTGAAGGCTGGGCGGCAAAGTTAAAGCTATCAATTGTCTTGACTACCGGAAAACGCGCTTTTCTGACTAGGCGCTCACCGGCGCAGTTCCTCAAATTCTGCCGGATGACGATGCTCAGATCGACGACAAAGAGAAATACGACAACGTCGTCCATAAAGGAAATCACCGCTCGGTCAGAAAGAAACTGTTCGGCTCCCCACAGCACGAACGCCGATCCCATAAGAATCCCGACAAGACGTTGTCCGGGCGTTCGCGGCAGCGTGATGATGAGGATGATGTAAGAGACCCCAATCGCAAGGAGAGGGATTCCGGATTTCAGAGAAATTGTCAGTTCAGAGCCGGTGATCAATGGCAGGAGATGGCGCACGATCAGGAAGCCCGCGGTCACGGTTGCTACCCAAAGAGCTCCAACACTAAATGCACGCAACGCGGATTGGGCCCAAATTGCCAGAATTCCGCGTCGAACTGCTGGCTTGGTGCGGCCGGGATGCCCAAATTCATCAAACGGTGTAGGAAATTCGAACACGAGGACCAGTGTCGCGCACAAATGGAATTCATGTCAACAGAACGAATGTTCGGTAGAAGATCCGCCTGGAACGTTTATTCGCCATAAGAGCTACGGGAATCTGATCTTTTGCCAAAATTTTTTGCGCCGTGCAGTTGTCTTCTCTCCGCGCCCTAAAAGCCCCGTAGCGGAATTTTAATTTCCGGGGGAGCTAGCGCAATCGCCCTACAGGCATTGGCTTGCGGCTGGAAAACCCAATGGATCAGCTCTCAGACCGGTTCTCCGGCTGGAAAACGCTGTGCATACACTCTCCCTAGACGATAATTGGAACTAGGAGCCTAAGACATCGCAGGGAGGCCCTTGAATGAATGTTGTGAAAACTCCGGCGAAGAATAGAACGGGGTCACCGAATAATGCTTAATCAAATGTTTAACGAAAAGAGATCCAAAAACGGTTTCACAATAGTCGAGCTCGTGGTGGTCATGACCATCATGGGCATTCTCGCCTCCAGCGCGGTAATCGCCTATAACAAGGTAGTCAATGACGCCAAGGCGACTAAGAGTCGGGACGTCGTCTCCGCGCTGGAACAGGCTAAGGCTCTGTTCATGCTTGATCCCGGAACTACCGCGCAGGATGTTTCTGACTTCAATGCCGATCCTGACAGCAACTTTGATAAGATCGCTCCTTACCTGGAGGTTAACGGAGTCCAGCCCTCAAACATCGCGGCGGTGCTGAAATCTCTCGGTGTTCCTCAAACCACTACGGTGTCACTCGGCACCGTGGATGACCATAGATTCTCGCCTGCGGCTCCGCATGCCGGAGCGACTCCATCGGTAAATGGCTGCGGGCCTTCTTGAGCTGCCGATTCCGCCGAATTTCGCCTGTTTCTCTGTGTCCCTGTTAGATTAATGCGTGGAAAGACTGGCCGGGGCTGGTGCATGCAGAGCTGCCCCAAAAGCGGACGGCGCAAGATGCAGGCTAGTCACTCGTCATCTATCTCGTATTAATATCAGCGCCGCTCTGAAAGAGCGGAAGAACCGAGACCCGCGGCAGCAAAAGATCATTGCTATCTTATCTGACCTGTCCCTCGTTGTCTCACGACAAGACATTACGACGTCATTCTTATTTTTGGAATATCCGCAAGATGCGTTGCCATGTGGAATGCATTTGACGATAATCCGTCTGGTCCACGCCGAAAAGCACGCCCCCGTCTATCTGCTTAGGAGGTCCATGCTTTAACTTATTCGCTGTCGATTCGCTGATCTCTTCAATTGTCACGTGCTCTAAAACACCACCTAGCCCAACACCTACGAACCGCTCAGCGTCCGTCCGATTCCTGAAGCTGTTAAACTTTGTGCTGGCGTTGACGTGAGGCGACTGCAATTCGAATAGGTAATACACCGTAACTGAAGCCTGGGCGCTGAGGCTCGCTCTGCGCGATGCCGAATACAAAAAGAAGCAACTCATCTCAGTAGGTGCGGAAGCGGTCAATGTTGATGGGGGCGTTCGTACGCAGAAATGCGCACTCACGTGTAGGATTTAGCAAATGTGCGCGGCAGCTTACAGTTGTAAAATGCCCTTCTCGGCTCGCCACAATCAGTGCTTTTGCTAACATTTCACCTCTGAAGCGCCAGCGCCGAAGACTGGGTCGGCACGCGTCGGATTGAATGCTCCCGAGTTCAGTATCTTTGGCGCATACTCGCGGGCGATGTAGTTCAGTTTTCGCCTTTCCTCCTCAAGAATCGCCTCCGACACATCTGCGTCGACGCCGCCTTCAGCGTTGCTTGTCGCGACTCGACCGACTCCATCCGCCGCGATAAGGGATTTTCCGGGATTGGGAGTTTTGCTCGTGTCCGGGGCATACGCCAAGTTACGGATTTTTAGCGTGAAAATTTAGCCAGAAAGCCGTTACTCATCGCAACTGTTTCTTTTTCCGTGTCTCCGTGCTGAAGAGTTTGAAATTCTTCGGGATATGCTCAGTTTTTCGTCACTGAGCAGAGTTTTGCAACATGTCGAACATTATTTGCTTGTCCGGTTCGCAAAAACAAATTCACAATCCCGGGTAGCGACCAACGATCGCAGAGCGGCAACACGCCGGAAACGTTCGCTTGATGCCCTAAAGTCCTATAGACATCGCACCGCAGACAAAAAAGAACTCAGTTGAATTAACGAATTATGAAAACCAACTTCGTCAATTTCGCCTTTACGGGTATCACAGTCCTCCTCCTCGCGGGATGCGCATCAATGACTCAGGCCCCGAGTACCCCGCCTGCGGCAACTGTCAGGATTCAGGAGTGGTCGGCTGCCTACTACGGTTCGGCAGCAGCCGGAAAAGGCACTCTGTATTACAATGGCCAGCGGCATCATTTCACTATTTCTGGTCTTGGTGTCGGGGGCATGGGAGGTCAGAAGGTGTCCGCCACCGGCAAAGTCTATAATCTAAATAGCCTCCACGACTTCCCCGGAACCTACCAGGGCGTCAGCCGGGGACTCACCCTGATCGAAGGGAAGATGCATGCCAAGCTGACCAACGGGAATGGTGTGGTCATGTATCTCGCCGGCGAAACCGAAGGCTTGGCCTCCTCCATGGGGGCGGAGGCATTTGTGGTCAGTTTGACCGATTGATGTAGCGAATCTCGAACACCGGCATTGGGCGCGCCTCCCAATAACTTCAGATCACAGAATATGCGAGTAGGGACAGGTCAAATATCGAAGCGGGCGATAATTTCACTACACGTTTATCTTTTGTTCTGTGTACTCTGGTACACACCCATGAGGTTCCCGCGCGTCAAGGCTGAAGGTCAGAGTTTTTACCACTGCGTTTCCAGAGTGGTCGACCGTCGATTCATTTTCCAAACCACCAACCACGGTTCCGCCGAGGCGGAAAGATTTCTGCTGCTGATGCGTTGCCATGCAGTTTCTGCCAAGCGACTGTCACGCTTTGTTTCGCCGAAAACTCGAGATCCAGGTTCCTCCCTATTTGTTTGCTGCCCCCTAGCCTGCTCCGAACTCAAACTTCCTGAATCCATCATCCCAATTCCATTCTCGCCTTCTTTTACCTTCCCCCTTATCTGACCTGTCGCTCGTTTACGAATAAGTTTCTGTCTTATTTGACCTGTCCCTCTTTGTCCCTGCTCGGTTTCAGTCATCCCGACTGCTTTGGCTAAAGAGGGATCGAGTTCGCCTGTGATCTCAACGTCAACCGCGTGAACGACTCTTGCCATATCGACCTTTAAATACGGGCAGAACAGGCGTTGAACGCAACAATCAGAATATTCTGTGTTTTCTGTTGCCAATCTGACAACGCGGTGTCAAATTGGCGACGTTTCTTCTAATCAAAAACACAACAACAAACAAAAAGGAAGGCAAACCAACGAATGAAAGCAAGTCAGGATCTTATTTATGCGGATTATCAAAGAGTCCAGACTTCGCGAGTACGCAAAGCAACACTCACGAGCGAATTCATCGCTCAAGAATTGGCGCACGATTGTGCGCCGTGCAGATTGGAAATCCTTTGACGACGTCAGAAAAACGTTCGGTCATGCGGATCAAATGACGTTACCGGCAGGTCAGCGAATTGTCGTATTTGATATCGGCGGCGGCGCGTTCCGCCTGATCACGGCGATCCATTATAACCGTGCAATTGTCTATATCAGACGGTTTCTGACGCATGCCCAATACAGCAAAGAAGATTGGAAAAACGATCCATGACAACCAAAGATCTGCGTTTACCGGCTGAGGTTCCCAAGACTTATGAGGAACTTGTCCGGCTCCTGCCCCCACGCAAGATTCGCGATCAAATCGAACTCGATAACGCAACCGAGATTACCGACTGGCTTGCCCCTAGAGCGACTAACGACGCGCAACTGGATTACCTTGAGCTTTTGGGCGATCTCATGGACGGATTCGAATCCCCAGACGGGTTTCAGGATAAGCCATCTGACCCGCTTGAAACGCTGCGTTATCTGGTCACTGAAAACAACATTACGACACGTGAACTCGGTAAAATTCTCGGAGTCGATCATTCCGTTGCCGCCCGGATTCTGACCGGTGAACGTTCAATCACGGTCAAACATGCAAAAAGCCTCGGCGCCCGGTTCAAGGTCGATCCGAAGCTTTTTCTCGGGCTTTAAATTGGCTTTGGTAGTGAAGGCTCGCAAAAAGGACAGCTTCTTATCGACTCTCTCCTAAATCCCTTATTTCCTACGAGTTATCCACTAAGCCAACGATGGGGATCGAACCCATGACCTGC
>CAVVPV010000030.1:0-109016 GCA_963750185.1 uncultured Verrucomicrobiae bacterium | reverse complement strand
TGAGCTACGATTTTAGCTCGTTCTGCCCGGCGGTACTGACGATAGCTTACCAGCCCAAAAATTATCGCTACGATGAGCGCCGCCGTGGTGCCGGCCAGCACTACAAAGCGGACTCGTTCGCGAATCCGGTGTCGCCGCTTTTGTTCGGCGACACTTGTGTACACATAATCCGTCTGCGTGCGGCTCAGTGACGTTTCGAAGTCTTTGAGGAGTTTTTCTCCCTCTGCCAACGGCAGGCCAGGTCCGAGCAAATCATCTTTCTGTTTCCCACGACTCAGCCAGAGATTAAGACTTGAATCGAGACGATCCGCATTCGCAAAAATCGCGATTTTCTGCCAACCATTCTCTAACACGTTGCCATTCGCGAAGCAATGCTTCGTGAGCAACACTAACATTAACCTCGCCTTGCGGATCTGTGTCCGCTACGAATAGCCGTTTTTGGATGAATAGATCAACAAAACCCTTAGCGCCGGCCTTACCCTCATCATCACTAGCCATAATGAGGTCTCGGTAGGGAACGGTCCTACGGTTAGGAGCTTCTTCTTCCGCATGACCCAGCGTGACCAGGTGTCGCATAACTAGCGGAAAAGCGAGTTGTTCGTAAGGCTGCAACGTTGCAAAAACAGTCTCAGCGTATTTTGCCAAGGCTCCTTTCAATTCACCGAGGTCGCGATAGTCGGACCAACGCAATAAATCGTCGCACCGTTCAACCTGCTTATCGTAGAGCAGCGACAAAACATGCTGGAGCAGGGGCAAGGATTCTGGGTGGTCGATGCGGCATCGTGCAGTCCCCCGTCGAACCTCTGGCCGCTCCGGTGATCGAGCTCAAACTGAAGGCCGGCAGCTTCTGCCGGTAGGCGGATCATGTTGCCGATCTCGTAGGCTGTGGGTGGTCTCAGATCGACCTTTCCGCTAGGTCGAGTCAGTTCGGTCAGCTCGAGGAAATGTTGATAAGATGAATAAAAGTCGCTGCGCAAAGTCGCTAGGACAAAGACCCTCGTGCTTTGCACTAACCCAGCGATGGTGAGACATACTTTTCCTGGATGTCCGCTGAGAAACCGCTGGTAAAGAGTTCTTCCATCTGATCGACGACTAACGCCAGGCGAGCTTTAGGAAGGGCGGGGTTGCGCCGAGGCGCAGTCAGCCCCGGGACCGTCGCATTTCCGGAGCTCCGTGATTTCTGATCTTTCACCCGCAGACAATTAGCCCGTTGGATCTTCGATTCTCGGGCAGCGCTATCGAGCGCATCCCGAACCCGGAGAGCAACCGCCTCGGGATGATCCCGCAACTCGGCAGCCAAGTCCTGGACGGCATTGGTCGACTCTGGATTTTCCAAGCCGGGGAGAGCAGCAGAGTCCAGCAAGGAATTTGCGAGCGCGTCGAAACAATCGCCTCCGCTTCCTCCCGCTCCGGGCCGGGTCACGGCGCGACGCCAGAGCCCAACCCCTTCGATCGTGCCTGGTTGGGTTAATAGCGGGAGCACTCCCGCCCGGACTAAAGAACTTTTACCTGAACCGCTCGCGCCAACGATGAGTACAAAGGGCCGCCAAACTTTCCGCTGTTGTTCCAACGCTTCAAGCACCTCCCCGATGGCTCTCGTCCTGCGAAAGAAAATTGGTGCATGCTCGAAATCGAAGACATCCAGTCCACGAAAGGGAGTCGATTTCCATCGGCGCACCCTGCGGTTTTCTGGCCGGGGTCCAGTTTCCTGCCGGATTTGTTCCGTTAGAAAATCTCGAAACTGGCTTCGGAATTGTTCTTCGAATTCCTCTACGTTTTGTAACGGATAAGGTCGGCGCTGCCTTTCCTCTTTTTTTCCATTCCGCAAAGAAATCCTGGGCCGAGTCCGATTCTTTTCCCACGGCTTCACTTTCTTCTGCCAGTGCCAACGAGAGCGCTTTCCGGCTGTGGTAAACTCGGAGAACCGGAATCCATTTTTCTGCTGGCGTGTTCGGCGGCCCAAGTAACTTCGTATTCCGTGCCTGAAGTTGGGATACGGCCATCTGGTAGTCGTAACTCAGGGTGAACTGGTAGGCCTAGTTGACTCCCTAAAATACAAATCACTAGATCAAAGTTTGCCGGGTCCGGGATCCGCCTGACTTCGCCTTGCCCTGTATAGTGCCAGAATTGGATGCAAAGCACGAGTTTATGGTGTTCTTGCTCCTTGGGTTGTCCCTCTTCTTCACTCTCTGAATGGAGATCAACTTCCACCAAGCGTTGAAAATCCGAGCCGGAGTCGGATACTGGCAGATCCAACTCGGCTGCGATCGACCGGACAATTCGGTTTGCCAAATTTCGTTCGGTTTGGACTTCGCTGCTCGAAGAGATGAAAACTCTGATTGTCTTCCTGAGCAGTCGCCCCGCATCGATCGCATCGATTACCGCCGGGAGCGCTTTTGTGAGTTCGGCCGGGGTTTGAAATCTGCGGGCGCGATCTTTCCTAAGCCATACTGCAAGCAATGCAATAACCGGCTGGGGAACCTCTCGCAGTTTTTCCAACGGCAATGGACTATTCAGGTGCTGATGCATCACCGCACTCGGTGATCCTTGAAATGGTGGTCGGCCCGTCACCATCTGCCAGAGTGTGACCCCGAGTGAATAGAGACCAGACCGGATATCGACCTCCGTTCCCATGAATTGTTCGGGGCTAGCGAACTCGGGTGTTCCGGCAAAAGCGCCCGGCATTGAGATGGACGCTTGAGAGTCCGACCTGGTGAGCGTCTTTGCCAGGCCCAGATCGATAATCTTTACCGATGTAACGCCATCCGCCGCCAAGCGGATCATGATGTTGCTCGGTTTGATATCACGATGCACCAGGTTCTCTTTGTGGATTGCGCCCAAGCCCCATAAAACCTGCGCAACGATTTCTAACGCCAGCTTAGCCTCGATCCGGGTAGAACGTTTGATCAGACTCTCGACGGTCTCGCCGTCGACAAACTCCATTGCATAGAAATAGTTCTTATGACTCGTCCCCAGTTGGAAAACAGTGGCGACATTTGGATGGCGAACGCTCGCTGCCGCCCGGGCTTCCCGCAAAAATCGGAACCGGGCCGCTTCATCGGCTAGGTAGCGTGGGCTGATAACCTTCAAAGCAGCAAAGCGCCGCAAATCGACATCAAAAGCCTTGTAGGTGATCCCCATGGCGCCATGACCTAACTCGAAACGCGATCCATCCTCCCGCCTCAGGATTTCGTAATGCCCAAAGCGGGTTGCTGCAGCCGTCACTACGGACAGTTCGATGGCAGTCTCGCTGCCCTCAAGCGCTGCTCGAAATGCGCAGACCGGACAGAATTCGTCTTGGGGGGAATGTGCGGTGCCGCAGGTCGGGCAGACACGTTTTTCTACCGCGCTCATAGCCTTGGCCGCTCTTCTGCCGCGATCAGCGGGCTCAATAAAAGAGAGCGGAATTTTCCCGGGCCGGGGTGGCTCGGTGCAGGGTCTTTTTTTCAAAAAGGAAAAAGCCTTGGGTCAGAGCGCCAGCACCGTGGGCATGGTATCCGCGCCCCCGGACAAAGGCATACAGCGGATACCAGTAAAGCTGGCAGAGTTTCTCTCGGGGACCATCTGAGCCCGGCGCCTGGTTTTGCGCCGAAAGTAGGACAGCGCTCCAACAGGTCGTCCGGAATTGGCCGTCCTTTCCGGCAACAGAACTATAACTCGATCTCACATTGTTTGCGTTTGCCGAGGTAAAACCTTACCAGAAGTACGGCGGTTGGGAAAGCGGACATTTGTCGGAAGTATCTGGTTGATTCCGAGAGAGCATCTCTCTTCGCTGAACCAATCGAAGGAACCCGGCAGTTGATCGTTCCGGTGCTTGTCATCTACGAACTCTTTAAGAAAGTGCTGCGAGAACGCGGGGAGCAAGCCGCCCTGGAGGTTTACGGCCTACTTTCCCAAGCTAACGTGGTCGATGTCGACGCAGGGCTCGCAACGGCCGCGGCGCGCCTGCCGCTGCCGTTAGCTGACAGCATCATCTACGCAACCGCACAACGCCACAGCGCGGTCCTCTGGACACAGGACGAACACTTTGAAGATTTGCCCGGAGTGAAATTCTTTCCAAAGCGTTGAAGAGGACGTATTACTCCGCGCCATTTGGGGCTAACCCGATCGGAGCGGCGACTCTGGATCAAACTGGTGAACCGAGACCCTTCCGCCACAGGCAAACAGCGGCCGAAAAAACCAGATAGAATGGGTGATGCCCGCAAATGGGCTTCCAGACTTGATCGGCTAATTCCGATACTAGCATACTCTAAACATAATAGCCATTCTGTTTAGCTTCCGACGCACAAAATAACCGGTCGTTCGTGTGTTCTTGCATGACTACTGATCCGCGGCTCCTGCCTTAGAAATTTTATTTACAGCGTGCCACAGGAAGCCGATCGCAAAAGATGCCGGTGGATTACGGCCGCCCACTGTGAATAGCGGGACTGACACTTGCGCCAACAGCGACACTTGCTTGGTTAAGTGCCATTCGATGTTCGGCTGAAGTGGCAACTGAAACTGAGCATCTTTGCCAGTGAAACGGCCATAGAGATCGACTTGGGGAGCAACCGTCAATTTAAATTCTACAAGTGGCTCCTCCTCCTTCTGCGCCTCTTCCTTTGGTCTATTGATTGTGAAATTGAAGAGATCAGACTGCGCAGTGGCCAACGGATGAAATGTCAGATTCGGCGTTTGAGCCGGTGTGCCCGTTACGTCGCCCGGGTCTCGAAAATGCATAGATCGGGTTATTCCCAACGCAGGCTCGTGCATCAATGTGATCACGGCTTGGTTGTTACAAGATTCCAACTTGTAAAGATTCCAGTCCCGCAACAACACGTTAACCGAGTCGTCAAAGGAGAGGTATGAATGCTGACCGCCAGGCGACTGGTTAAGTACGATTAGGCCTTGCAAGTCGACTCCCAAGTCGGTGTCCTTGTTGTCCCAGAACGTACGAGCCCATTCATCTCCGCTGGCCCAAGCGGGTATGAATGAAGTTAATGCAACGGAGACGCAAAAACATTTCATCCAGCAAACGCAGATCAAATTGCGGAGCAACAAAACTGGATTCTGAATTACTGATCGCATATTCGCAGCGGGTGGAGATCGAATGGCGATGCCATTAGAAATCAAACCGCGAGTCGAGGTCGAAACATTTTACTTTTTGGCGTCAACTGTCGAAGCTGCCGGAACTTCATGAAAAGGTATTGCCCATGGTAATAATCGTACTCAAACCTTTCGAATGAGAAGAACATTATTCTTTGATGTATTCTTATTTCGCCAAGACCGAGGAAACAAGAATGACATATTTGCAAGAAACCTGATCAACCGTCCCTACGGGACTGGACGCGCCTTTCTTGTTTTCCTGGCACTCCGTGCCAGGCTACCTTCGCTTTGATCCCTCCGGGATAAATGCGTAATGGCGCCTTCCCCCTGCTGCAATAAGTTAGCGCTGAGCAGCGCTCAATAGGGACAGGTCAAATGTCGGAAGCGGAACCGGAACTTCGTTATTCTAACCTCTTCTCGACCTATCGGGGACAGAGCATTTGTGCTGAAATGTCACACTCCTTGCCGAATCACGGTTGCGTCATCTGTGCAACATTCTCAGACAGAATCGGCGAGTGCCGTTCTGCTTATTCGGTTTAGCAACATCGTTAGCGCGGTGGAAATTGGCAGACCTTTACGGACATGTTGCCAGTCACTTTGGAGGACTTGTTACCATACTACCGTTCGGGACGGGTGCGTTATCCCGTTCTAATCATTTAGCAGAGCCTACTGATTGGCAAAACTCAAAACACCTTGTCGATCGGGCAGGAATTGATGGTTCGTTGTCGAACCATCCTCATGCTTTCGGGTTGGCTGGAGCGCTGAAGACTGGCAAGGCCAGCCACTGACCCTGGGCATCGGTGGCCACGTAGTGGAGTCGTTCGCCCACCGCTTTGTGGCTTCCCAGATAGTGACGCTCTAAATCATACTGGAAACTTCGCTAAGTGCTCGGGCTTGACCTTCCGCTCCGCGACCGCCCTGCCGACCGCTTGCATTTCCCTGATGTGTTCGATGGAATCCATTTGCTGAGTGTGGGCGGGATTGATACCGTTCAGCCCGAGCGCATCGAGCCCCTCCCGAGAAAGTTCCGTGTCGTAACGCGCGTAAGTGAAGAGCTTCGGCACGTTCGGGATGCCTTGGCCGATAACGTCGCCGACTTCGCCATCGAGCGGATCGCCGGCGAGGCAGTTGCCGAAAATGCGGCAGAGGAAATCCTGCTCGTGGAGTGCGGCGGACATGAGCGCTCTGGGAATCGTTTCCGCATTGTAGAGGAGATTCATCTCTTCAGGACTGAGGTTGGCGTTGGCATTGGGACCGGCCCCGGTGCCTACCGAGATCAACAGCATTTTGTCCTCGCCGGTGGGCCAGCAAAGCCGGTAGGGCTCGGTCGTCGCCATCAGGAAAAGCTGGAATGCGGGATCGTTATACATGGTCACGTCGCCATCGACAAAGATGAACTCGTGTGGATCGACCGTGATGACCTGCGGCGGAAAGTAGGTCGGTGCCGCGGTGCTCGCACGGACCAGCTGCCAGAGCGGCAGGTCGGTGTTGCGGCCCGGGGCGCTGGGCAGGTTGAACTTCGCCTTTGGGTTGTTCGAAAGCGGCCAGGGCGAGTTGGTCGTCGCGTTGCGCAGCACGATCATCAAAAGCGTCTGGAGCTTGTCGGAGCCAAAGGGCGTGTCCTCGCCGATGATTTCCCGCAACATGGCCGAGAGCCGATCGTCGCGGAATTTCGTTTTGAAGCGCTCCCAAAGGCGTGCCTTCTCGAACATCTCCGCGCCGCTCTGGAGGTAGAAGTTGCGGATCTCATCCATGCTCTTGCCAAGCGCCACCAGGGTGGCAATGATGGCGCCGGTGCTGGTGCCGGCGACGTAGTCGAAATAGTCTGATAGAACAAGCCGCGGCCGCTTGCTGCTGTCGCGCAGCCCGGCCTCGATCCGCGCGAGGATCTCAATGGAGATGATGCCACGAATGCCGCCGCCGTCGCAGGCGAGCAGTTTGCGTGAGCCGTGTTTCTCGAGTTTATCGTGATAGCTCATAGCGTATTGTCGATGACGGGGTAAAGGCGCCATTACCGCTGGGTTGGCCAGAGGGGCCGAGTTCAAAAAACGAAAGGGACGCTTCTTGACACGAGCAGTTCGCACGGTGAATCGGCATCAGCGAGGCGGTATATCGTTGCACATGAACGTTAAAGGTTCTGGCGATATCGGAAACGAATATGCCTTCCAGAACAAACCGACGCGCCAACTGTTCCTGATCTATGCTCAGTTTTCGAGGGCGCCCGAATCGCACTCCTCTTTTCTGGGCAGCTTCTCTCCCTGCACTGGTGCGCTCTTCCCTTTTGCAAGACCGCGTTCACTCGGGAAACACCCTTTCGAAGGACTTTCACAAAACCTAAGAGTTTTGCAAACCACTTTCAGAAACTAAGCCCTGGTAGCAACAGAGAAGAAAGAAAAGTCTCATCTGATTTCCTCAGGATCGAACTCTGCGGTCACGCTGGCGAAGGCGAGTGGAACGGCACCTGCATCTCCCCACGAATGACGTAAAGGATAAAGACCCGTTCTCCGTCGTAGCGGTAGAACACGCGACAGGGCGGTTCAACGATCTGGCGATAGCGCAAGCCGCGCAGTTCCCGTGGAACGGACCGGCTTTTTGGATGAGCGGCAAGCTGTTCCACGTGTGCGAACACCCTCTGACGAGTTCGGTGCGCATGGAGTGATACCAAAGTGGCACTCTCTCGCAATCAAGTTTAGAAGGCAAATTGCGGACCCGGTGTGACAGTTTCCCGCGGGCTGCCGTTATCCGGCAAATGCGCGCTGCAGACCTTCGATATCCAGCTTCTTCATCTGCATCATGGCCTGAAAGGCTCGCCGGGATTTTTCGGCATCTGGGTCGGTTAGCAACTCAGGCAGGACCTTGGGCACGATCTGCCAGGAGAGGCCAAACTTATCCTTCAGCCAGCCGCACTGCTGCGCCTGTGCATCGCCTCCCTCGGACAGCCGCTCCCAGTAGTAATCCACCTCCTCCTGCGTCGCGCATTCGATCTGGAACGAGACAGCTTCGTTGAACTTGAAAATGGGACCGCCGTTGAGCGCGGTGAATGATTGTCCGTTCAGCTCAAAGGCCACCGTCATCACGGAGCCGGCTGGCTTCCCATGGACTTCCTGTCCGGCCTCCGGGTAGCGCGAGATGGTGACAATTTTCGAGTCTTTGAAGATGGCGGTGTAAAAGCGGGCAGCGTCTTCGGCTTGGTGGTCGAACCAGAGGCAGGGGCTGATCTTCGTGGGCATGATTCCTCGGTGGTTTTGGGTTTGAGAATGGGTTGTTCATCTAGTTGACGAACGAGAGGTCTCCTTTCGGACAAGCGGAGGGAATTTTTCTCAAAGAGCGAAAGAGGGACAGGTCAGAAGCTGGCTCCCTCTTAGGTTATTACGTGGCAAACCTGAAAAGCATCTGACTGGACGGATAGAATACATCATGCCAAGAATCGAGGGATGATGACGTCTGAACGAGAGGTGTCCAAGAATAGTCCTACCGCATGGAAATCTGTTCGGACAGCCGTCGCCACCATCTCGTATCTCGAGAATGGTCCATCCGCCGGCAGGCCGCTATTTTTGTTGCACGGTTTTCCGGATGATCCAATGGGCTTCGACAAGGTCGTTGACCTGATCAGCAACCATGGCTTGCGCCTGATCCGGCCTTTTCTCCGTGGATTTGGCCCGACTGAGGTAAATGAGTCGGGTGCCCGATCTGGAGAGGCAGCTGCGCTTGGCCAGGACCTGCTCGATCTGGCAGATGCCCTTGAAATTGGTGTTTTTAACGTCGTTGGCCATGATTGGGGGCCTCGTGCCGGTCACGCCGCAGCAATTCTGGCTCCTCACAGAATCTCGAGCCTTCTTGCGATCGCGTCGCCCTTCTTTGTCGATCCCGACCTCCCGTTCCACCTCCGGCTGCGGCAGACGCAAGCATTTTGGTACCAGCTTTACTTTCATACTCGTGAGGGAAAGCTCGCTCTGGAGCGGCAAGCTGCGGAGCTGGCAGAGCATATCTGGCGGACCTGGTCGCCGACGTGGAAATTCGCATCCGAAGAATTGCGAGCGGTTTTGCCATCTTTCAACAACGCTTTATTCGCGGAGACGGTCGTGAGCTACTACCAGCATCGCTGGAATGTGGGTATTGATTCGCCAGCCTACAGAGCGCAACAGGCTGCGCTTCGTGCTATCCACACGGTCGATGTTCCAACGACTTTCGTCTGCGGCGATGCCGATGCGTGTACCCTCCCGGCGGTGTCGCGAAACGTGGAGAGATTCTACAAGGCAGGGTACGAACGCATTGAGCTCCCAGGGGTGGGGCATTTTCCGCATCGAGAACATCCGACTGCTGTCGCTGATTTGATTCTGCGTTTTGTTGATGGTTGAGGCCGGTAAACAAGGGGAACAATCCGGCGCCTCTCGCTACGTTGCCGGGCTATAGGTAAAGGAAAGGTTAACTAAACTAGCTGGGCGGAAATGACCTTTCGCAACCCGGTGATTCGCCTGCCGAACGTAATCTCCGGTCAAGTTAATGTGCCCAAAACTTGATTTAGGTATCGCGACCAAAAAAGGCTATTCACAATTGTTTTATCATTCCTTTATCGCTCTGCTTTCTCGTTCGTCCAGAAAGCGTAACAATCTTCAATCGCGATATCGTTGCATTGTCTTTCGGCGATAAGCATCGCGCCTTTGTCTGCGATCGCGTCTAATTCGAAATCCAAAAACTCAAAATCCCAATATTTTGCTTCTGCTTGTGTCATATTGCTTGTCTTTGTAGCCTTGGATTCGCGATTTCGGAACGGGATTTTTCCGGAGTCAGTTAGTCGCGACGAAGTTTTGCGGCCAGAACGGCCAAAGCGCGAACGTTGTCAACGAAGCTTGCCGCCGTAATCTTCGGCGAGCGGCTCGGAAGGTAGCATTATCGAGGCGGTCCATATTGCCTAAAAAAACAGCCTCCCTCTTCAGGAGGCCGATAAACTCCCTCAAGTTGCTATGGGCAACGGCTAAATCTTCAGGTGTCAGGCGACGCTGTCGTTCCATGCGTTGAACACCGATTGTGATCCACGCCCGCAGCGTAAGCGCGAAAGCCGGATGGATTTCTACTGGGCCGACGGTTTCGAGAGCGGTTTCCCAAAGTGCATCTTCGAAGGCTCTCAGCTTCAAATATGATGGTATTTGCATTTAAGATCTTCCTAATCGATTACAGGACGGTCATTCTCTGAACTGGATTCGTTATGAGAGAACACTTGAATGTAGCATGGTACTGTATATCGTACAACGATCTATCTTCTTTAATCTCCACAATCTCAAAGTTATGAGCTGCGCCAAAGAGAAAGCGTCCAATCGAGTGTCCAAGGCAGAATACGAGACGCTGGCAGCATTTCGCTATAACCTTCGTCAATTTCTACGCTTTAGCGAGTCAGCCGCCGAATCCGCCGGATTGACCTCTCGTCAGCATCAAGCTTTACTGGCCATTGAGGGTTTCCCTGCACGTGATTGCGTTACTGTCGGAGAACTCGCCGAACAGCTGCAAATTGCCCATCACAGCGCGGTTGGACTGATAGATCGCCTGGCTCTCCAGAAGCTAGTTTCACGCGAAGCCAGTACTGAAGATCGACGTCATGTCTATGTGAAACTTACTGCCCGTGGAGTCGAGATTCTCGAAGAGCTCACGTCAGCTCACAAAGAGGAACTCAGGCGCCTCGCTGCCCGTCTCAATGCCTTTCAAGCGCCCCATTTTATTTTTCTTTAATTTTGACCTCCACCTTGGTCACCCGTGTCTGCGGCGACTAGTTGTCCTTTACGGAACCTCAAAATAAAATCTGTCGAACCTCCGAAAGTTCCAATTGGCTTAGCCATTCTCATCAGGTCGATAGCCGAAATTGTGGCAGGCGAGTTCTTCGGGCGATTGGTCACCTGGTTTTGTTCGTTCTGCAGCGCATTCATGACTGATATATATCGTGATACGATTTATTATGCAACTGCTATTTTGCGACGTTCACTCCTAAGAATGAATGTTGCAGGGAGGCTGTCGCGATGGCCTCTGCCAACGGGAAGAACTTCTCCGAGTATCGAGCCGGTTCCTCGTCGGACGTGCGATTTGAGATTTGGAGGATCAACGACGATAAAGCCTCCAAGAAGGTCCCAGATCGTTGCCGGGAGAGCACCTCGATGCCACCAAAAAGGCTTTTCGCGATCATGGCACCCACCTCCGCGCCGTCACGACTATCGGACAAAAACCTTGATTTGACAAAGGTCGATGTAACGAAAAGCGCAAATTATGCAAAATACTAAACGCAAAGTACTAGAAGCGGAAGCGGCTAAAGTTGCCGACCTGGTGAGTTACCAGACCGGCTCGATTGTGAGTCGCGAAATCGTGAAGAAGCCGACGGGCACTGTCACGGTGTTTGCTTTTGAGGAAGGGCAAAGCTTGAGCGAACACACGGCTCCGTTCGATGCGTTGATCCAGGTTCTGGAAGGCGAAGTCGAAATCACAATTGCCGGCAAGCTGCAACGTGTGCAAGGCGGCGAGATGATTCTTATGCCTGCACGTCAACCCCACGCGCTCAAGGCGCTGCAGCGCTGCAAGATGATTCTCACGATGATTCGATCTTGAATGCATAGAGCTTCCTTTCGTTGATCTTCTAATCGGATATTCAAACCATGCCTCGGACTCGAACGTTTCAAGAGGAGTATCTGGCGTTTTTTAGAGCGCACGATGTAAAGTTCGACGAAAAATATCTCTGGGACTAGTGAGCAGATCAACCGTCCCTCCGGGACGGGTCCGCTTTTCTCTTGTTTCCAGGCACTTCGTGCCAGGCTACTTTCATTTGGTCCCTCCGGGACAGGATCCACTCTATCGTTGTAAAATTTTCCTTAAGAGGATTCACGGAGTCCAGTTGCTTTCGCAGCTCCTCGGTTTGAATTAGCTCTTTCATAACTCTGCGGATGACTCTCGTATCGCTTATAATAACTTCGGCAGAAGCCCCTCAATGCGCGCGCGGTGCGTTTCCAGCGGCTTCGGGAGCATCAATTTTTGACCAAGCTCTTCAAGCGGTTCGTCTGTGGTGAATCCCGGCGTGTCGGTTGCGATCTCAAACAAGATGCCTCCCGGCTCTCGAAAATAGATTGAATGGAAATAATCGCGATCCATGACCGGGCTGAGATTAAATCCTGCGTCGACCAGGCGTGAGCGCCACTGCCGCTGCTCTTCGTCGTCCGGCACCCGGAAGGCTATATGGTGAACGGAACCTGCGCCCACTTGACCGGGATGACTGTCCGGCAAGCAAACCAGGTCCAGGTAGCCGATCGTGCCTTCTCCGCTGGGTGTAAATCGAAACCGGTTACCTTCTTGTTGGACCAGTCGATAGCCGAACAGCTCCGTGAGAAGCTTCGCAGTCCGCTCGTAGCCCTCAAGCACCGCGGACACACTATGAACGGTGCGGATCGCCGATTCAAGGGGGATTCCGGCTTGCGTCCACGACTCTCCAGCGCCGGTCAAGGCTGAGCCGATCAGCTCGAGTTGCAGAGCATCCGGATCAAGGAAACGAATTACCGGTTCCCCAAAGCGTTCGCCAGTCATCTCCACCGGGACATAATTTTGGCGCAGGTGATCGAGCCAAAATCCTATCGAGTCTGAAGGCACAGAGAACGCAGTGCTTTCGATTTGACCGGTTCCCCGTGAACCACGTGCAGCGCCGAGCCAAGGGAAGAAAGTGATTACAGTCCCGGGCGTCCCCGCCCGATCCCCGAAATAAAAGTGGTAGGTGGCTGGATCGTCGAAGTTCACGGTCTTCTTCACCAGACGCAGACCAAGCACGCGCGTGTAGAATTCAAGATTTGTTTGGGGATCCGTCGCGATAGCGGTGACGTGATGGATACCCTGAATGGTTTCTCCGCCCATAGTCGTTGAATTTCTTAGTTGTTCATTAGAAAGCTAAGGAAGATCAGAAGTTAGGAGTCCGCTCGCAGCCGGCTGAATAGAAGTGCAATATAAACGACGAAAAGTAGAGCCGTTGCAGGGGCCAGAAGCTTGTGGAACCACTCATAACCTGTCACAGCGCCCACGATCGCGATCGCGCCGAAGGTCAATTCGAAGACGAAATCGATTCGACTGGGAAGATGCCCGTAAAGCGCGAGAGTCTTCAACAGGCTGAATATAACGCTTCCAAGCAGGGCGCAAAAGAACCAGGACCGGTGCGCGAAAAAGTGCTGCCGAAGGTCTATGAACTTCTCTCCGCCGATGTCCGGTAAAACGAGGGCGGCAAACATGTAAATACTGATCGCCTGCAGCATGATTACGAACAGCGCCAGAAAAGTCCAGTTGGTTTGCTTTCGCATAGCGAAATCCGCCCACCATGCCTGAATCGGAATGAGGAGCGCAAAGAATGCCCATATTATTGTCGGAGCGTAGAGCTTCACCTTCGCTCTGGTCAGAATCAGGCCGCGGAAACCTAACAGGACTTGGGCGATTGCCAGCCCGAGAACGATTGAGAGTATAACCGAAATATAGGAAAACGGGTCCATAGTCTGTCTCGCGCGCAATTCAGCGGCTCTGCCTCTTCATGCCGACTGGCTGAATCCATCCGTGCTCCATCCTTCGCTGCCCACGCCGTGGGAAAAAAAAGCCCCGTCGGGTCGTACCTTGCCTAGGCGATCAAGCGCTTCGGGGACCGCCACCGAGGTCGACAGGACCGGGTTCTTATCAATAAGGAGGACTCGGAAAATCCGGAACGCGGATTGAGCCGGCGAGGTCCGAGCCGATCTCAAGTGGCACGTATCCTGCTCGCACCACGGCTGCGGAACCGGCCGAGGAGCCGCCGCGCGTTCGCCCGGAAACGATTCTTGTTTCAGATCAATTACTCGACGATTGCGCCGCCACATCCAGGGCAGACAGCGCGAACTTTTTCGAATGCGAGTTAGGGACAGGTCAATTATCGTAGGCTACAATTTCAGGTTTGTTCGGCAATTGTGCGTACCGCCGTGGGAGTGAAAGAGGAACTATCGCTAATACTTGACGTCCTCAGGGTCTCTCGCAAGCGAGAGAGGTTGTTCTTCGAATCGCATTATGGTCACCGTCTATAGCGCCGAATTCGTCGTCCCCACCAAAGGCAAAGGCACCTACGAGATCACCGATAAGGTGGCGGAAGTGGTTCGCGCCAGTCAGGTGGAGACAGGGTTGGTGAATGTGTTTCTTCGACACACGGACTTCGGAATCGATCCCGATCGCAGCTGGGAAACTCTGGCTCGGCATTTGGCAGGGCCTGTTTTTGTACGAGCACCGTGCGACGGGCGCCGACCGGTCGGTGGTTGTTTCGGTGATCGGAACGATGAAATGAGGCTTAAACGGAAAACAGAGAAGTCCTATTCCAACCGCCCCTGCAAAGCTGTGCCGATTTCTGATAGTGCAGCGGGATCTTCAATGGTTGCGGGCATGGTCCAAGCATCGCCATCGGCGATTTTCTTCATCGTGCCACGTAATATTTTGCCTGACCGCGTCTTGGGCAGACGGTCCACCACAACGGTGATTTTAAACGCCGCTACCGGCCCGATCTTTTCGCGCACCAAGGTGACGAGTTCCCGCTCCACTTCGGCAGGCTCTCGATTGACGCCCGCTTTCAGCACGACAAAGCCGCACGGCACTTCGCCTTTCAACTCATCTTTAATTCCAATCACTGCGCATTCCGCCACACATTGATGTGACGCAAGCACCTCTTCCATGCCACCCGTTGAAAGTCGATGTCCCGCGACATTGATGATGTCGTCAGTGCGGGCCATGACGTAGACATAGCCATCTGCATCGCGATAGCCTGCATCGCCGGTTTGATAGAAGCCGGGGAATTCGCGGAGATAGCTTTCCACCATGTGCGCATCTTGCTGCCACAGAGTTGGCAAGCAGCCGGGCGGGAGCGGCAATTTCACCACGAGGGATCCCATCTCCCCAGTCGGCACGGGCTTCGCATCGCTATCGACCACTTGTAAATCATAGCCGGGCAGCGGCACGGTCGGCGAGCCGCGTTTTACAGGCAACAATCCCAGCCCCACCAGATTGCCGGCTATGGCCCACGCGGTCTCCGTCTGCCACCAGTGGTCAATCACCGGCACGCCTAACATCCGCTCCGCCCAGGCGATTGTATCGGGATCGGCGCGCTCACCCGCCAGAAACAAGGTACGAAAGCTTGAGATCTCATAAGCGCCAAGATATTTGCCCTCCGGGTCTTCCCTTTTTATGGCACGAAAAGCCGTCGGCGCCGTAAAAAAAGCCACGACACGATTCTCTGAAATCACCCGCCAGAAAGCGCCCGGATCAGGTGTCCCGACCGGTTTGCCCTCATAAATAATGGAAGTACAGCCGTGCAGCAGCGGGGCATAAATAATATAGGAATGGCCGACCACCCAACCGACGTCTGACGCCGTGAACCAAACTTCGCCGGGGTCAACCCCATAGAGATTTTTCATCGTCCATTTCAGCGCGACCATATGGCCGCCATTGTCACGCACCACCCCTTTCGGCTTACCGGTCGTGCCGGACGTATAGAGGATGTAAAGCGGATCGGTTGCAGCAAGTTCGACACAGGCCGCCTGCTGTCCACGTGATTTAGCAGCCGCCACCAACTCCGCCCAATCATGATCCCCCTCATGCAACACGGCCTTCGCCTGAGGGCGCTGGAGCAGTAATGTGGCTTCCGGCTTAACGGCTGCAAGGTTGATGGCCTCTTCGAGCAGCGGTTTATAGGGCGCAATCCGCTTCGGCTCGATGCCGCAAGAGGCGGTGAGAATGAGTTTCGGAGTGGCATCATTAATACGGGTTGCCAGTTCCTTCGACGCGAAGCCGCCAAAGACAACCGAATGAATCGCGCCAATACGGGCACAGGCGAGCATGGCAAAAGCTGCCTCAGGGATCATCGGCATATAGATGAGAACCCGATCGCCTTTGGTGACACCAAAGTCCTGCAAGACAGCAGCAAGGGTCGCGACTTCGAGCAATGTGTCGCTATAGCTGAACTTGCGCTTCACCCCAGTGACAGGACTGTCGTAGAGGTAGGCGATTCGTGCGCCGTGGCCAGCCATTACATGGCGATCCAACGCATTCCAACAGGTGTTGCAGGTCGCATCGGGGAACCAACGCCCGTAGACGCCCGCATTGGCATCAAAAATTTTTTGCGGCGCTTTTATCCAATCGATCTCTTTAGCTGCTTTAGCCCAAAAATCTAGCGGATCACGCTGCCAGGCAGCGTAAGTTTCGGCATATTGGCTGACCATTTGGCCTCCCATTCTGTTTGGTCGGAGTTTAGATTTCCAGACTTCGGCTCTTAATCAGAAAGTCGAACGGCATTTCGAAAATGCTCCTATGCTGTCTGTGACGGGGTTTTGCATAGCTTTGATATCTTGATTCGAAACTGGAAATCCCGTCAATTAGAATCAGCGTGCTCCCAAACTCTTTTCGACGGGTCAAGATTCGTCGGCATCAGCTTTGTGGGAATTCATGTCATCATCGTCTCTGGTGAGCCATTGCGGTACTTTCTACTATTTCACCTGGGCAGCACGGAAGCTCAAAAATCCGTCCCGCACCGAGATGTACGGATCGATCGCAGCGGATTTTTTGGCTTTCGCCCCGGCAAGCTGCTTCCCAAGCAGCTTGCAATGGGCGACTGGAGTTTGAATATTTCGAAAGGGTCACTACGCCACTTGACAGGTGTGGCGTCATGGTAGGTCACGCTCCTGCGTGACCTTTTAGCGTTATGGTTGGGTCACGCTCCTGCGTGACCTTTGTGGCGTTATGGTAGGGTCACGCTTCCGCGTGACCGGCGCGGCGATACCCCAAAAGCAGACTTGATCTACGTTGCCAGTCGATCGTTCGGAACCACGCGTTGACTTAATTGAAAATTATTCACTTTCAATTTGTTTTGGGTACGGCTCCTTCTCAGAGCGAATCCGGGCGGGTCTAGCAGAAAGGGCGTGCGACTGAACCTACCGAGGCCAGGTGTTCAAATCGTGGTTCTGATGGTAAGGCTTTTGGGGCATCGCCGCGCCGGTCACGCGGAAGCGTGACCCTACCATAACGCCACAAAGGTCACGCGGAAGCGTGACCCTACCATAACGCCACAAAGGTCACGCGGAAGCGTGACCCTACCATAACGCCACAAAGGTCACGCAGGAGCGTGACCCTACCATAACGCTAAAAAGTCACGCAGGAGCGTGACCCTACCGTGACGCCACACCTGTCAAGTGGCGGCATGACCTTTCGAAATGTCCAAACTCCAGTCAGGCTAGAGTCCGAACAGAAATCATGAATTGGATCTCAAATCAGACTGAAGAGTTTTAAACTTTATGATAGAATGGCTCAACAGAGCGGCTCTCTACGAGCGATGACTACGATTGAAAAAATCTGGGACTTTATCGAAACGAACCAATCCTTCACGGTTCACTTGAACGATGGCCGGAGCTTTTTTGTTAAAGATCGCCACTGGATCGGTACCCACCCTTCGCGCAAAGGCACTACTCTGACGATCTACGGACCCGGCACGGATGAAGAGCACTTTGTACCGCTCTTTGCAATCAGCAGTTTAACTCGAAACGATCCGCGTCCGCCCAATCCTTGAAGAGGGCCTGCCAGGAGTCAATTCTCGTTACCCGCTCTCAGCTCGCATGCCTTTCCTTTTCGACTGGCTTCATCGGCTCCGAAATAGTGTTGATAGAATCGCCGGACGGATTCAGACAGCCGAGGTAGAACTCGACTGCAACGTCTTACGGAAGACAGAGAACCGAGCTGGATGCGTACCCGAACCTGGACTTCGGTTCCGACCGAATTCTGCCGAGAAATAAGCGATAAGAGGCTTGTCCTGAATCATAAGTATATATTTATTTTATGTGTGGAACTCGACCATGAAGACCTTCCGCTCAGTTACTTTCGCCTGCCTGGCCATGTACGGCTTTCTGAGCTTGGCCGGCTCGAACAGGGCTGCTGACGCGGACTCTCAAACGGACGCGATGAAACGTGGTGCCCAGCTTTGGACGGAAAATTGTACCATGTGTCATGAAGTCAAACCTCGGATCAATTTCGCCGCGGCGAAATTGGATGCCATCATACGTCACATGCGAGAGGAGGCGGATCTCAGCCAAGAGGAACAAGAGGCGCTCCTCAATTTCCTGAAATCAGGAAACTAACCGAGATGTCCCTCTTGCAGGTAGGAACAGTAACAAATGCGACCCGGCCGGGAGCAGGCCATCATCGAGACCGGGTGATCATCTCGGCCGATCTCTTTCAATGTCAGATTGCACCAGGCGTGAGCCACCGCGGGAATCGATTGGGTATCCTCCTGGAGGGTAACCGGTTCCTGGGTGAACAACTCTTTGTAACGCAGATATCTACAGGGCTGAAAAGACATAGGTCAGGTGACGATTCTGGTGAGAGCACGGCGGACTAAAGCCTGGGCCATCGGGACCTTGTAACCGTTGTGCGCCAGGGGCGTAGCCTTTGAGGCGATGCTCCCCGCGATGGATTCAATGGCATCCTTCGACAGCTCGCCGCCTTCGAGCAGCGGAGAATCCACGCGATACGGTGTCGGTGCAACGGCCCCTAGAAAGACAGTGATATCCGCCCACTGACCTCCGGTAATTCGTCCAGCAGCTGCACAGCTCACAAGGGCCCAATCAAATTCACTCTTTTCGCTGACCTGCAAATAGGTGCTGCGATTCTTTTGCGTCGGAATATCGACATCAACGATGAGATCGCCCACCTGTAGCGAGTTATGAGCCAGCGGATTGTCCCAAGCGTCGGAATAAAGTTCCCCGATCGTCAGAGTCCGCTCTGTGTCGCCCCGTCGTACGTTAACCCGCGCATCAAGCGCCGCCAAAATAACCGCAAGATTTGAAACAACCGGGCTGATACAAGGGTTGCCCGAGAACAGACTGTGGTACTTGTTTTCCCCTTCCCGAGCATAACAAGTGCTGCCGCCCCGTTTTAGACAACGCAGGTCGCGGTGGCGGTAATACCAGCATCGTGAATGTTGCGCGAGATTTCCTCCGAGCGTGGCGACGTTGCGAATCTGCGGCGAGCCCACTTCCGAAGCTGCTTCGGCTAAACCCGGCAGGGTCGCAATGATCTGAGGGTTTTTTGCAATCTCAGCAATCGTGACGTTCGCGCCAAGCTTCCAGGTGCCGGAGGAAGTATCGAGCCGATCGAGATCTGGAATAGTCTTCAGATCAATCACCCGCTTCGGACTGATAATATATTCCTTCATTTCGCCGACCAGATCGATGCCGCCGGCGAGGAACCGGCTCTCGGAAGTCGACAACTGGATTGCTCCATCGACTGAACGGGCTCTGGCGTATTCGAAATTCTTCATGGCGATCTTCGCTCAGTTGTCAACCTGTTCCAGATCCGTTCGAGGAATGGAGTTCAGGTATTTTTTCGAGCAGACCGAGAACCTGGGACGGCGTGATTGGCAAGCGCGTAACTCTTTTGCCAATCGCATTGGAAACAGCATTGGCAATCGCCGCGGCAGTCGGAATCGTGACCGGTTCCCCGATCCCGATGACACCTCGCTCAGGCATATCCTGAATAATCACGTCAAGATCTGGAACATCGGCGGCACCGGGCAACTTGTAGGTCTCGAAGTTCGGATTGAGGACTACTCCTGTCTGGCTATCCAGAATCCGTTCTTCATAGAGGGCGAAACCGATACCCATAATAATCCCTCCGTTGATCTGGCTTATGCAGGCAAGCCGATTAACCACCAAACCGCAGTCTTGCACACAAACAATCCGCTTAACCCTCACAAATCCGGTTTCAGTGTCCACTTCCACTTCCGCCATTTGCACGCCGCCAACGCCGCGACTCGAGAGTCCCTCCTTCCAGCGGCCGCTGGCGACTACCGGATTTATCCGCAGGCGGGCAGTGGCAGAGCGCCAATTCGATCCAGTTGGATCCGACATGCCCGAAAGCGACGCGAGCTCGGCAAGCGCGTTCTGGCAGGCGTCGAACACCGCCGGCGCAACCGAGGCCGCAGTCGTGCTCCCTCCGCTTCCGCCGGATGGCGGAAATGTCGTGTCACCTATCCTTACTGAGATCGCAGCAGGCTCGAGGCCGAACATTTCGGCGGCCACGATGGCAATCAACGTCTTTGTACCTGTTCCAAGGTCCTGAGTCCCGCACCGGACTTCCACAGTGCCATCAGGATTGATCCGCACTTCGGCTTCCGAACCTCGCCCGCCACCGCCCCAGGTGGCACCGGCACAACCAATCCCAGTTTTCACAGGGCCATCAGAAGAAACGGGGGAACGGTACCTGGCATTCCAACCGAAACGTTCAGCGGCAATTTTGTACTGCTGGCGCCGGATCTCTGATGGATCGTTTTTAATCCGCAGTTCAACGGGATCGATCCCCAGCGCGAGCGCCATTTCATCCAGGATGGATTCCATTCCAAATGACGCCTGAGGATGGCCCGGCGCTCGCATTGCTCGCGCTGAGCCGGCGTTAACAGCCACTGTAGTTTGTCGAACACGACTACTCGGAACCCGATAAATGTAAGGCGCCGGGAACCCTGCGCCTCCGCCTCCGCCCGCCGTAGCGCCGCCACTGGCGTATCCGGCGGTGCCAAAAGATTCCAGCTCAAATGCGACAAGAGTCCCATCTTTTTTAGCGCCTAAACGCACCTTCTGAAACGACGAGGGTCTGTTTCCGACCGCCAACGCCTCGTCGAAGCGAGTGAGCATCAGCCGCACAGGGAGACCCCCGGCCTCTTTGGAGAGCCGTGCCGCAAGTCCTCCTTCTATTCCGGCTCCATATTTGGAACCAAAACCGCCGCCCATGAATTCCGAAAGCACATGAATCTTGTCCAGCGGCATGCCGACGCTGTCGGCCAGGCTGTCCCTTACGCTGAAAATCCCCTGGGTAGAGGCCCAGCACGTGATTCCATCCGGTGTAACCTGAAGGGTGTTCCCATGTGTCTCGAGGCAGTGGTGCAACTGCACTTGGGTCTGAAAGAATCCCTCCACTGTTCTGTCGGCAGTTCGAAACGCAGCGTCGACGTCTCCCGTCTGGACTTCGCGCGGTTCACCGGCATTTGGTTGGTTTTCAAAAACTCGAGGTGACGTATCGTGCAGAGCGGTTTCTTCCTTGACCACGAACGGAAGAGGATCAACCTCCACTTTGATCGCTCTTAGGGCGTCCAGACACGCCTCTTTCGAGAGAGAGGCTACCGCGGCGAGCTCCTCACCACAATACCGAACCGTGAAAGGCGGTTCGTTCGCCGTGACAGCCGCGCGAATACCCGGGACGCTCAAAGCCGGTCGCAGGTCAATTGCCTGAATCCTTGCGGCCGGCCAAGGCGAGCGCAAGATCATCCCATAGAGCCATCCGGTCGGCTGCATGTCAGAGGCAAACTTGGCGCTACCGCTGACTTTGATCGGGCCATCATACCGCAGATGTTCTTTACCCAGTTGTTTCGGATTTGTTGGCCATCCAGGCATCGGATTTCTCCGCTAGGAAGTTGACGGCCCGGATCCAGCTACTCTTTGAGCAGCTTTGAATATGTGAGGATAGGTCCCGCACCGGCAGAGATTGCCTGAGCATGCCTTCTTGATCTCATCGAGCGTCGCATTCCGGTTGGCGCTAAACAGTGCAGTCAAAGACATCACAAAACCGGGTGTGCAATATCCGCACATCAACGCGTCACAGTCTACAAATGCACGTTGAGCTGGCGTCAGATTGTTCGGACCGCCGAGACCTTCAATTGTGGTAATCTCCTGAGCCTGCATCTCGACCGCCAGCTTCATGCAAGAGTAAACCGGTTGGCCATTCACAAGCACCGTACACGCGCCGCAGGTCGCTCGATCGCAGACTTCCTTTGCACCAGTGAGCTGAAGCCGATTTCTCAGGAGATCAAGAAGGGTCACCCTCGATTCAGTTTCCACTTCATACTTTTTGCCGTTCACCTGCAATACCAGCTTTATTAGCTCGAGGCCGAACGGTTTCTGGTCGTCCAAAGACCCAACTGATTGAGCGGCAGCCGCAACCTTCGCCATGGCGCCTGCCATCGCCGACGCGCCGACGCCCCTGAGAAAATTTCTGCGTGAGATTTGTTCGTCCACAGTTCAGGGGGTTAGATTCTCAATGACAGGTTGACTCAGCGAGGTGAATAGGGCTTGCGTCAGGGCCGAAACTCGCCAAAAAAACGTTCGGCCTGTCATGGTCGCGCCATAGAAACTTTATGGCGGGGTCGCGGATTTCCGAACTACGAGATTCAACAACTTCGAACGAGGAATATTTCACCTGGGGTTCGTACCACAGGACCTGACCGCATGCACCTGTGCTGCACTTATCTATCGCCATGGTGGACAGCGAGATTAAATCGCCAACGGTAACATTCGCCGTGCATCCAGACCGCTGATATGTAATCTCTGCATCTAGGAACTGCGTTGAGACGGGCATGATTACCTGGCAGCGCACCCAGGAGAGAAGCGCCTCCTTCTGCGCCGGCGCCAAGCCTTTAGGCACGAATATTTCGGCCGTATCCGCTAACGCTCCCTTCTCTGCGAGGTTTACTGATCCAAGTTCCAAAAGGGCAATCTTCAGGCCAGCGAGATTTTGATTGTTCCATGTCCCCTCACTAATCGACCATACTCGGAACAGTTGGCGTCCCAAGAGCGTAGATTCAGATGAAGCCGTGCAGCCCCCTGTATAGAGGTCGCAAGAGTGCAATTCGACAAATTCGCCGACTGGTTCTGCGCCAAAGCAGGTTTGCAGCGCCAAAAAAAGAGAGCAGAAGAAAACATAAATCTTCACGGCATTGACTCCTCCTGGGTACAGAATCTCGTTGCAATCCTCCTGGTCGGCAACGAACAATTAAGAGCCGGTCCGGAAGGTGAACGCTGAGTCACTAAAACTTGTCGGGCGTTTGCAAGAGCTTCTGGACTTCGGATGATTTGTAGTTTTCCGGCGTAATCAATACCGGAGCCAGTTCGACCTTTTTCTTTTCAATTGCGACATTGTTTTTCACCTTATCAATGCAATCAACCCCTTGGTACCCCATCTGGTAAGGGTCCTGCGCGATAATACAATCGATTACGCCGCTTTCGAACAAGGGCAGAATCTCTGGACTTGGGTCAAACGTGACAACCTTGACTTTCTTTTCCAGCCCCTTCGCGCTGATTGCCTGACAAACGCCCACGGCCGTCGGTGCGCATGCAGAGAAAAAGCCGGCAATATTCGGGTTACCATTCAGTTGATCGCTCGCGATGTTCATTGACGCCGCCGCGTCCGCATTTGTCCATTGAATCGGCAGGACCTTCATGTTCGGATATTTGGCGATCGCGTCGTTGAAGCCGGTACTACGCTGGGAACTGACAGAACCCGCCTGAATCCCGAGGTTCGCCACCAGCCCCTTTTCTCCCAGCAGCTTTGCCATCTGAACACCGGCTTCATACCCGCCTTGGTAGTTATTGGTCGTAATGCTTGCCTTTGGGACATCGCTGTCGATCCCTGAGTCGACCATCACTACGGGCACCCCGGCTTTGTCGGCGTCTTCCACCGGTGGAATGAGGCCCTTGGAATCAAGCGCCGCGAGAAGAATTCCTGCCGGTTTGGATCGGGTGATATTGCGAACGAGGTCGACCTGGCTCGCCACCTCGCTTTCGTTCGCCGGCCCCTGATAATCGATGGTATAACCCAACTCTTTCGCACGGTCTTTGGCGCCCTTGACCAAAAACAAATAGAAGGTCGCCGAAGTAGATTTTGGAATGAATACGATAGTGCCTTTGTTCGCAGCTTGAGCGAAACAAGATTGTGCACAGACGACCAGCGCCCCAATCAAGGCGGTCTTCGAAAAAAAGGGGAATGAAGTTTTCATGAGGGGGATTTTGATTTTGTAATCTAAAAGAACGATCGGCAGCATCGACTTGTACAGGATTAATTTCGCGGACGAAAGTATTTCCCGCGAGCAATTGACCTCACATAGGCATCGGCAGGAATCGACCTGGATCAGGCCGTGTAAAATTGTTTGTCTGATTTATCAGAGTCCGCGTCTCCATTGATCGACTGCGACAGCGGCAATGATCACGGCCCCGTTCACGACATATTGCCAGAAGGCATTGACACCAAGCAAATTCAACCCGTTGCGAATCGTCGTCTCGAGCAAGGCTCCGATCAAGGTAGCGATCACGTTGCCTTCCCCTCCGAAAAGACTAGTTCCTCCAATCACCACGGCGCCGATTGCCAACAGCTCATAGCCGTTACCGCCTGCCGGCTGAACTGTACCAAGCCGCGCCGCTTCAATGACAGCTCCGACGCCGCAGAACAGCCCCGATAAGGAATAGGTCCCTAAGACAACGTAACCAAGGTTAATACCGGATAACTCCGCCGCCTCCGCATTGCTGCCGGTGGCATAAACAAACCGCCCGAACCGCGTGTAGCGGGCGATCAGAAAGACGAACGTATATACCGCTAACAAGATAATAGTCGGGACGGGAATCACGTTAAAGATTTTGCCTTGACCGATCCAAAGATAGTCTTTGCTCAGGCCGAAGATCGGGATCCCCCGGGAAAGGATTAAAGCGAGGCCGCGAGCCATCCCAAGCATTCCGAGCGTTGCGATAAAAGGGGGCACCCGAAGCCGGGTGATAAACAGCCCATTACATGAGCCGAGCGCCGCGGCGCTCAGAAGAGTCCCACCGATGGTTAGCCATAGATTGCCGGTCGCTTGAAAGACTAGTCCCCCCGCTATGCCGGAAGCTGCGAACATTGAACCGACCGAAAGGTCGATGCCTCCGGATAAAATAACCAGCGTTTGACCTGCCGCAATAATGCCGATGACTGCAGTCTGCAGAGTTATTTCGGACAGGTTGCCGACAGTGAAAAAATATGGAGACATCAGAGACAGCAAAAACCAAATCAAGATCAGAATGGCAGACATCGAAACGGCCTGGTTTCCCAGCACCGCGCGAATCTGGCTGAATCGATCTCCCTTGGGTGTCTCCATCCTGCTATTCGAACTCCTAAGCCGCCGTCTGTCGCGTGCAGTATTCCAGAATCTGCTGCTTACTTGTCTGGGCCGGATCCAACTCGGCAACGATTCGATAGTCGGTCAGTACCACGATGCGATCGGCAATCTCCAGGATCTCGTCAATATCGCTCGAAGCCAGAATAACGGCATGGTCCGGCTCTAACCGGAACTCTCGAATCAGCCTGTAGATATCCTGGCGAGCGCCAACATCGATTCCGATGGTTGGTTCGTCGAGCAGGAGCAGTTTACACGAAGCCGCCAACCACTTTCCAAGCACAACCTTCTGTTTGTTCCCGCCACTGAGATATTTGACTGGTTGATTCGGACCGCGCGTTCGGATTCGCATCGAACTAATGGCCTGCCGAACAATACTGCGCTGAGCCGCACGGTCGAACAACCATCCCTTAAGCTTGACCAGACTCGCTAACCCAAGGTTCTCGGCGACGGTCAGGTTCAGGCACAATCCTTTGCTGTCCCGGTTCTCCGGGACGTATCCAAGCCCATGTTTTACCGTGCCGCGCGGCCGTTGGTGGGGCAGGGTAATCCCAGCAAATCGAATCTCACCGCCACTTCTCGCGTCCGCGCCGAACAGCACGCGAGTCAGTTCCGTCTTACCTGCGCCAACAAGCCCCGTAATGCCAACGATCTCATGCTCGTAGACAGTAAGATCGAACGGTTGCCGAAAATGCTTGTTTCGAAGCTGATCGACTGAGAAGAGGACCTTTTCTCTTGGTTGCGAATACTGGCGAGATTCCGTTACTCGACTCGCTCCGATCATCAGTCTAATTATCTCATTCAGCTCCGCCGTTTTCGCGTCCAGAGTTGCGACATTATTACCGTCGCGCAGGACCGTAATCCGGTCCCCAATCGTCTTGATCTCTTCCAACTTGTGTGAAACGTAAACGACGCCGAGCCCCTGTTCTTTCAAATGTCCGATCAAGCTAAATAGAACTTCCGTTTCGCGCTTGCTAAGTGCAGCTGTTGGTTCGTCCATGACGATCACCTGGGCTTTTTTCGACAACGCGATCGCGATCTCCAGCATTTGCTGTTGAGCAACGCTGAGGTCTTTCACTCGCGTGGCGGAATCAATCGGGAATTGAAACCCGGCCAGCGCTTCTGCGGCTATCCGGTCAACCCGTCGCCAGTTCACCAGCCAACCGGGTTCGGTCAAGAAGGACTTGAGAGCCAGATTTTCGGCGACTGTAAGATGCGGGATCAGGTGGAAATGCTGGTAGATCGTTACGATGCCTAGATCTTCCGCCACCCTTGGCCCGTAGTGTCCTCCGACGATCTTATCCCGAAACCATATCGAGCCGGAATCGGCAGCATAAGCGCCGGACATGATTTTGATCAGGGTCGACTTGCCGGCACCGTTCTCGCCAAGCAGTGCGTGGACTTCGCCGGCATGAAGCTCAAAATCCACTCCCTTCAGCACCGACGTGCCGTAAAACGATTTCTGGATTGCTTGCAGTCGAAGCAGAGAAGCCAAAGGAGGAGTAAGCTGGATTATAGCGGTGCAGCATTCCAGTGCAACACTGGACTGGCGGTCGCAGCAACTCCTGGAATCCGTTTGACAGTCAGTCGCGTTCTTCCGTATCACTTCAAGGTCTCTTTACCCCCCGGATCGTCGGTTTCTCGAAAGGCGAACAGCCGGTCCTGGAACAACACGACTCAAGTATTAATCTTCGGACTCACATCTGTTATGGAGGTGCTTAACGATGAAGAAAATCTCTCTGTTTCTGCTGATGCTTTTGACTCTGGTCATCGATGTCCCCTCGGCAAACTGCGCCGGTAAAAAGGAGTTGACCTTCGGGTACATCACTCCCGGCCCTGACACCTGGTACAAGAGGGATGTCGATGGATTCGTCCTGGCTGCCAAATTGCTGGGGATCAAAACGGTGGTCCTGAACTCCGATTACGACGTTCAGAAGGAAGTCTCCAACATCGATTCCCTGATTACCCAGGGCGTTGACGGAATGGCAATCTTCTCGTTCAACCAGCAGGGGGCTATCACGGCGGCTAAAAGGTGCAAGGCAGCCGGCATTCCCCTGGTCACGGTGGACAACTGTGGTCAGGCACTCGCCAGCGGGAACGATATTGTGGCGGCCGTCGACTTTGATTGGAAAGCAATGGGCGCAAATTACGCCGACTACATTGCGCAGCAATTCCCAGGGAAGAAGGTCGCTTTGATCACAGGTCTCCTGGAGCATTTGCCAGTACAGATGATAACCGGTGCCATGAAAGAACGTATGAAGGAGCTCGGTAAGAACGAGATTGTGGCGGTTCGAGATGGCAAATATAACCCTCCGGTTGCGGTTACCCAGGCGCAAGACCTGATCCAATCCGGAGTCAAATTCGACATCCTCTGGATTATGAATGAAGACATGGCAGCGGCAGTCATTCGGTATCTGAAAACTCAAGGCATTCTCGATCAATACGTCGTAATCGCCCAAAATGGCTCTCCGGTCGGTATTCCATTGGTACAAAGCGGCGAACTCAATTATACGATCAGCAGTTCACCTGGTTGGGAAGGAATGGTCGCGCTGCTTGCATTGAATCAGTTTGTCTCCGGTGATTCGAAGAAGGTGGATCAGCAGATCATGCTACCGGTTATTCCGGTAACTAAAGACACCACTCTAGACAAAACCAAAGTGGTTCCGTGGGAATACGACCCGGTCTGGATTCAATTGACAAAGCAGTATTTCGCCGGGTTGGGATCCTATTTGCCTGACAAAGCGCCGTAGCCTCAACCAGATGGAGCAGAATGATCGCAGAGAAATTCTGGCTATCCATGATCTGAGCAGGAAGTTTGGCGACACCGTCGCGTTGGACCGCGTCGATTTCGATCTGCGTGCAGGCGAGGTGCATTGCCTGGTAGGTGAAAACGGCGCCGGTAAGTCGACGCTCATAAAAATACTTTCCGGCGCGGAACGACCAGATGATGGGTCTATCACCGCATTCGGCAAACAGTACAGCCGCCTCACTCCGCAACAGTCCCTTGAAGCAGGAATTGCGACGATCTACCAGGATGTGGAACTGGTCAGTTCGCTGACTGTTGCGGACAACATCTTTATCGGGCGCGAGCTCAGGACGCGGTGGGGTTTCATCGATTCAGCAGCCCAGAACTGTAGAACAGGCGAATTGCTTGAGTCGATGAACATCGATCTTCGCCCAACAGCTCTCGTGGAGGCACTTTCGCCTGCGCAGCAACAAATGCTCCAGATTGTGAAAGCTCTCTATCGTAATGCGACCATTCTAATCCTGGATGAGCCAACCGCTTCACTCGGCGTTGAGGAGACGAGAGCGTTACTGAAAGTGATAAAAAGCCTCACCGCTCAGAACAGGGGGATCATTTATATTTCACATTTCCTGCGCGAGATATTCGAGATCGGGGATCGAGTGACGGTTCTTAAAGACGGAAGGGTAACAGGAACATTAGAAGTGCGCCAGACGGACATGGCAGCGATCACGAAACGCATGATCGGCAGGGAGCGTAATCTCTTCTTTAGCCGGGAAGAGATAGAAACTGGAGAAGTGGTCCTGCAGGTTCGTAATCTGACACGGCGTGGTCACTTTAAGCAGGTGACATTTGACCTTCGACGAGGAGAGATTCTCGGCTTCGGCGGTGTCGTCGGGTCGGGCCGGTCCGCATTGATGAATGTGCTGTTTGGCGCTGATCGCAGGACCGGCGGAGAAATTCTTTTGAACGGCCGCAACTTTAATCCTGGGATGCCCATAGACGCGATCGCCACGGGAGTTGCAATGATTCCGGAAGACAGAAAAGCGCTGGGATTGTTTGATCTGCGGTCGCTGCTGGAAAATATAGCTATCGTTCACAACGAGCTTAATATGCCGATGCTAAATCACGCTTTGGAGAGTAGAAGCGTGGAAAAGCTCGTTGATCGCCTTCATATCGTTTCGGCCGGAATTCAACAGCATGTTGGATCCTTGAGCGGGGGGAATCAACAGAAAGCGATCCTTGCCAGATGGCTTCTGAGCAGTGCGACCGTCTTCATATTTGATGAGCCGACCAAAGGTGTGGATATCGGAGCAAAAGAAGTAATTTATAAGCTAATGGTCGAATTAGCCAAGGGGGGAAAGAGCATCCTGATGGTTTCTTCGGATATGCCAGAACTAATTTCGATGAGCGATCGGATCGCCATAATGAGAAATGGCGAATTAATTTCCATTCTCCAAGCGAAAAGTACCACGGAGCGAGAATTGCTAGGATATTTTCTAGAGCTCGACGAGGTGTGAGAGGCAGAAAATGACCGCGTTTGGAACGCTTCTAAAGAACAAGCTGCTGGCAAATCAATGGTCGTTTTTGTTAATTGTTGTGGCAATCCTGTCGATTGTTGCCGGGAGCGTTAATCCTCGGTATTGGTGGCTTGGCAATATAACTAATCTATTAGGGCAAATTTCCGTGCTCAGTCTGGTGTCGTGCGGGGCGACAATTCTGATCGTCTCTGGTAACTTTGATATTTCGGTAGGGGCGAATATCGGCCTCTCTTCAGTTGTGATGGCGATTCTTATGCGTAACGGAGTCCTTCCTCTGTTCGCAGCCGCCGTTGGAGTGCTGATTTCAGTGATTTGCGCCTCCCTCATCGGCGCGGCGTCGATTCTGTTTCAAGCGCCTTCTTTTATTATTTCACTTGCCGCCATCGGAGTCTTTCAAGGCATCGCATTGTTCATCACACAAGGAACGATTCAGACGATATACGGGCAGTTTGAGACTCTGGGAGGTGTGAAACTTTTCAATGTCTTCCCATTGCTGTTCGTAATCGCACTCGCCGGATACGGAGTCATCCATCTCATCCTTGCCCATACCCAGCTCGGCCGGTGCGTGTATGCAATCGGAAACAATCCACGAGCGGCGTATTTGGCCGGCATAAACGTCGATCGAAAAAAGCTGATGTTTTTCGCCCTGAACGGAATCTTTGTTGGAGTCGCGGCAATGCTTTTGCTCTCGAGGGTCGGCGCCGCTCAGCCAAGCACCGGGACGGGAATCGAATTGCAAGCGATCGGTTCAGTCGTGATCGGCGGTGCCCCTATGACCGGTGGCAAAGGAAATACTCTCGGAACATTTTGCGGTGTTTTGCTCTGGGGTGTGATTGGAAACGCTTTGAATATGATGCGCGTTGACCCATATATTCAGGACGTAGTTGTCGGGTTATTGATTGTATTTGCCGTCGCCGTCAGTTCATTGCACCTACGCGCCGAGAGCCGGCTTTGAGCCCAGGCGGGCGGTTTCCGACCGAGGATGCGAAAGACCCGTTGAAAATTTATTTCTTGAGTAACCCTTAAAAGTCTCCACGCCGCGCCGATCTCTTGATATGGATTTGGAATAATTATTTAACTAAGTTAAGACCTCCCGCAACACACCGTCGGGATCACCCTGCTATGGCGCGTCAATTTACACGAATCGAATTTAACGGTCTGATTAAGAATCGGTCGCTCCGAGGCCTTTCACAGCAGGAAATTCGCAATGCGATGGCGAAAGCTGGATTGCGAGAAGCGCACAATGCTCATTTCATCATGAGACTGGTCGCCCGGGGGCCCGATTGCGGAATTAACACGCTCGATGACCTGGCCAACGCCCTGAACGATGGACTCACACAGGCCGGCGAACAAATGGGAACGACCGACGTGATCCTGCGGAACGGTCGTGCTAAAGTTGTGCTCAACACAGCCGGCGAATTCGTCACGTTCACTCACATTCGCCGCTGAGAACACGCGCAAGCAATCCCGCACAGTAGCATACGCATCTTGCGTGTATTCCTTTCTTTGCACGCGTATGCTACTTTGCACGCAGCCATTGACGCGAACAACTTACACGCGGGACGCGTATGCTACTTTGCACGCAGCCATTGACGCGAACAACTTACACGCGGGACGCGTATGCTACTTTGCACGCAGCCATTGACGCGAACAACTTACACGCGGGACGCGTATGCTACTTTGCACGCAGCCATTGACGCGAACAACTTACACGCGGGACGCGTATGCTACTTTGCACGCAGCCATTGACGTGAACAACTTACACGCGGGACGCGTATGCTACTTTGCACGCAGCCATTGACGTGAACAACTTACACGCGGGATGCGTATGCTACTTTGCACGCAGCCGTTGACGCGAACAACTTACACGCGGGACGCGTATGCTACTTTGCACGCAGCCATTGACTTGAACAACTTACACGCGGGACGCGTATGCTATTTTGCACGCAGCCATTGACGTGAACAACTTACACGCGGGACGCGTATGCTACTTTGCACGCAGCCGTTTACTTGAACAAGTTACACGCGGGACGCGTATGCTGATGCGCCGGATGAAAATTTCAGGCTAAGGCGTTGGACTGGCGATAGTTGCATCCTGTTGCACAGTTAATGTGATGACCGGCAGGCGGCCGTCGGTTTTCCAAGGGTCGCCGTCCCCGTTCCGGCCTTCGGGTGGATCTTGAAATCCATCCTGCCAATCGATCCCAGTAACGCGGTCAACGCGTTGAAGATCGGAAATTAGACCATCGCGCTCGGCATCGACATCCGGTGCAATGTGATGCGTTATCCTTCCTGTTGTGTGACTGAACCCTACGCTCCGGTCAAACGTGATCGCGCCAAGCCAGTAGGGCTTCCCTGAGGCACTCGGCACAGAAACTTGCCAGAACCGCACGTGATGGCGCTGGCGGGCGTCGTTTCCCACCGGCTTTTCAAATGCGAGATCCTCCCGCCGATTAAAGAGGAAAAGATTGCTGACCGGCGCATCCTCATACGGACGATGAAAGATGGTGCTCTCCGCGATGCGCAAACTGCTCCGCAGTGTGATGGGGTCCGCCGGAAACCACCCTGCCGCGAGCAATGCTCCCACAAGCTCAGGTTCGCTCCCGATGAAAGAAAGATTCACCGGGTCTCCTGGATTGCCAGCCCTGGTCCGAGTAAGCCGCGGTCCGTTCGTTACCACCGGATGGCGCGACCAGTGAAACTTCCACCATTCAGGCACCAGGAAATATGCTGCCAACACCCAGACCACTAGGACCCCGACAAACGCCAACGCCAGTTTGGAGGCCAATCCCTCGAATTTGCGCAGAAACGAACCCACAGTACCTAACCAACTGCCGAAAAAGTACTTGAGTTGCAAAAATTTTCGGCTCGCTGGATTCGAATCAGGCAAGGGAAGATTTTGCTTGCGAGGCTTTGAATCGAATTCCAGTATTTAACCTAATGGTTAAATATCCACGGTCCGGTTCGCTAGATGCGACCTTTGCCGCGCTATCCGATCCGACACGCCGCCGCATTCTGGGCCTGCTGACTGGCGCGGAACTCCGTGTGACGGAAGTAGCCAAGCATTTTTCCGTATCACTACCTGCTGTTTCCAAACATCTCCGGGTTCTGGAAAACGCTGGACTGATCAAACGCAAGCGCGACGGCCGAGTCCACCGGTTACGACTCGATGCGAAACCGATGAGCGACGCGGCCGCCTGGATCGAACATTATCGCAACTTCTGGGAAGTCCGGTTCGACGCATTGGCTGATTACCTGCAGAAACAACAAAAGAAAGACTGATAATGAATGAAACAACCGAAGCAAAACCGGTCCTGCAGTTGAGCCGGGTAATTGCGGCGTCACCTGAACGCGTTTTCGCGGCTTGGACGACACCGGAAGATATAAAAGTCTGGTTCGGACCCGCCACCTGTCGTGTTCTTGACGCACACGTGAATCTCCGTGTAGGCGGCGAATTCTGCTTTCATCTGTTAACCGAACGCTTTGGTGAAATTAAGTTAAACGGTCAGTATCGCGTAATCACACCGCCGTCGAAATTAGTCTATACATGGCAATGGGAGGGAACACCCGAACTTGGAGACGAGTCGAGTTTGGTAAGCGTCGACTTTATTCCATCTGGTGATTCAACAGAAATTCGCCTCAGACACGAGCAATTGCCAAGTGTTCAGGCGCGCGATTCTCACGCGGAAGGCTGGAACGGCACTTTGGATAAGTTGCAGAAATATCTCACTGATTAGCTCAACACATTTTTTGCATTTCCCCAACAAACAGACAGAGAACCCGACACCCAAAAAATCGATATAAATGGAACCGTCAAAAACCAAACACGGACAATTCAGTTGGAATGAACTGCTGACCACCGATCCAGCTGCGGCAACGAAGTTTTATAGCCAACTATTCGGTTGGAAAACTCAAGAGTGGCCGATGCCAGATTTCACCTACACCGTTGTCACCGCGAGTGACGCCGAATCCGGACAGGGTGGCATCATGCCAATCCCACCTAACGCCCAGGGTATGCCGCCAGCATGGAACAGTTACGTGACTGTCGATGACGTCGACGCCACGGCGAAACAGGCAGAACAGCTAGGCGGTAAGATCATGTGTCCGCCGCAAGACATCCCACAGGTAGGGCGCTTCGCTGTAATCATCGATCCACAGGGAGCAGCAATCGCCATAATCACTTACGTAAAAGAATCATAATGGATTGATCGAAAAATGCTGCGGAAAGGAATGCCTTTCCGCAGCATAATAAATAGCTTAAATGCGCAAGTACTGCATTTGATTCAGCACGGCCTTGGGCGTATCTATTCAGGCAGTTATGGAAGTCCTTCAGACTCTGTCCCTTGCCCTGGGCCTCGCTGCACTTTCCGGGTACAGTTTGTACCTGACTGTCTTCGCCTCCGGGCTGGCCATCCATTGCGGATGGATTCATTTGGCACCGCAGTACGATTCGCTCGCTGTCCTGGGCGATCCGACTGTTCTCGTTGTTTCGGGGCTTCTGTTCGCGATCGAATTTTTCGCGGATAAGATCCCCTGGGTCGATTCAATATCGGATGTTGTTCACACGTTTATCCGCCCAATCGGCGGCGCTTTTCTTGCCACCCGGGCTCTCGGGCACACCGAACCCGTTTTTGAAGTAATTATGGCCCTTCTAGGCGGCGCGATGAGCTTTACGTCGCACAGCTTAAAGGCTGGCACACGCCTGGTGGTCAACAGTTCCCCGGAGCCATTTTCGAATATCGCCGTCAGTACGGCGGAGAATGTGATGGTTGTCGGCGGGGTTGCTCTGATCTGGCAACATCCAATCGCAGTATTCTCATTTCTCTCGCTCGTTTTCGCCATCACGATCTACTTCATGCCCAGGCTGTGGAGATCTATCTCGACGAATCTGTGGTTCATTTCGAGGAAGTTGAATCAACTCCCTTTGACTGGTGGACCGGGGAAACTTCCGACACACCTGCCGTCGGCGTACGACGCTTCGTTCCGGCGCCTCACCGGCGCTTCCGGCACGGTGGATTGGGCCGTCCCATGCATCTCGGGGAAAGGCAAGTTTCTGGAACCGAACCGCTTTGGATACCTGGTGGCCACCGTGGAAGAGCCCGCCAAGGTCTACTTCGTCACTAAGGGAAGCATCTTTGGCGGCGCTTCTAAAATGCTGGAAATCGAGCCGTTCAAAGCGTCGCTCGAACGCCGGTTACTGTGCGAGGAACTCCGCCTGAACACCGTCGCAAAAAATCGTCAATATAGCTTCAAGTTCGATCGGAGCCGGGCCGACCTGGCCACGAAAGTTGCCGCAGCACTTGAATCTCGGGTCGATCAAATCCGGCCACTCGCCTTGACTTGAGCCATTCAATTCGACAGTGATCCGGCCGATCGACGCGGATCACTACGAATAGTCGTTTTGTTACCGGTATTTTCCAGCCCTTACTTTCTCACAAGTTTTTGAACTTGTGAGCAGTTCAGGCTAAGCCAATCCGTTGTCTTTCAGAATCTGCTGAGCGTTGGTGCTATCGATGCGCATCGTTGGGAGCGTGATTTTCTTTTCCACTGTCTCGCCGTTCATAATCTTCAACCCCTGGCGCACGCCCTCGGCCCCGGGAGTGGCATACAGGAAGGTGGCAGTGAGTTGCCCCTTTGCCACCCAGGTGACTCCTTCGTCGGGTAGGCCGTCAATACCAAGAATCTTCATCTCTTTTTCCCGGCCGGCATCTTTCGCGGCAAGATAAGCGCCGTAGGCCTCAGGATCATTGTGTCCGTAGACGAGGTCGACGTGATCAAAGCTCTTCAAGGCGGTGGCCATTACTTCGTAGGCCTTCTGCTGCTTCCAGTCGCAGTCCATCGGTTCAAGCAACGATTTGATCCCGGCTTCCTTGCTGACATGCGAAGCAAATCCGTCGTGCCGATCGTGAGCCGGCTGGGTCCCCATGCCGCCCCAGAGTTCAATGATATTCCCTTTTGCTTTGCCTTCGCCTCCCAGCAGTTCCACCGCGTATTTGCCGGCTTCGCTGCCAATAAGGACATTGTCGCCACCGATAAACTGAGTGTACTTGTCTGTCTCGACATTGCGATCAAGGATGATCGTCGGGATCTTCGCATCGATCGCCTTCAGGACCGCTCCCGTTAAGCCGGCCGATTCCTTGGGGCTGACGAGGAGGACGTCGACTCCTTGTTGAATCAAGTTTTCAACGTCGGCGACTTGTTTCTCCGTTTTATCTTGACCGTCAGTTATTATAAGCTCGAGTTCCGGATGTTTTCCGGCTTCCTTAAGCATGTCCTTGTTGAACTGCACGCGCCACGGTTCAACGGTCGTCACTTGCGAAAAGCCGAATCGATATTTCTTCGACTGGGCACGAATATAGAACGGTTTGAACACCGTTGAAGCCGCCGCGGCGACAACGGTTGTTTTAATAAACGATCTCCTGTTCATAGGGGGATGGTTGTGTTTTTTCTCTGTTTGGTTGATAGCCGGCGAACCGCCGGCTTTACTGTTGGAAATTGTCAATCAACATTCAAAGCCCTCTCAGGCCTGAGGACGCGTTCCCGCCTCCTCAACGGGAGGCGAATCGAGCCGCTTCGCGGGCACGCGGCCAATCGTCGGAAAAACAGTGCGAATCTGCCGCCAAAACAAGCCGACCTGACCTTCCTGTAGCAACACCGCCGCCAGAATAATCCCTCCCTTCAGGACAAGCTGGGTATTGCTGTCGATATTGCGCAGTTGGAGAATGTTGCCCAGAAATCCGAAGATCAAAACGCCTACGAGCGTTCCAAGCATCGACCCTCTTCCGCCCATCAGGTTTGTGCCGCCGATGACCACAGCCGCAATTGCATCCAGCTCGGCCCCTTCCCCTGCATCCGGCTTGCCCTGCCGATACTGCGCAGTGTAAAGAACCCCGGCAGTCGACGCGAGCATCCCGGAAATCGCGTAGACTGCGATCTTCAGGTGATCCACCTGGATACCGGCCAGGCGCGCTGCCTGTTCATTTCCGCCGATGGCATAAATGTATCGCCCGAACGTGCTGACTTTCAGAACGAATCCGAAGACCAGCACGGCAATCAGAAAGAAGATACCTGGAACCGGCAAAATCTGAAAAAGCAACGCGCGAAGAATATCGAAGTCCTCCGTTGCATTCGTTCCTGAATAGACCGGATGCACGGCGGTATTCGATCCTCCCAGCAATCGCGCAATTCCGAGGATGGCGACCATCATTGCGAGCGTCACGATGAACGGCTGCATTCTGCCTTTAGTGATAAACAGCCCGTTGATCGCTCCGAACGTAAGCCCTACCGCGGGCACAGCGATCAATACGCCAGGGACCCCGAATTTTGGACCGATCTGCGCAACCGTCCACAGGATGGAGGCTACCGCCAAAATCGCTCCCAGACCGATGCCGATCCATCGTGCAGCCGGACTCGCCTTCTCAACCGACTTGCCCGCACCTTTCGTGGCGTGAATGGCGATCAGCGGCACGAGATAGGCGCATAAAAAAAATGAGACCAACGCGAGAACCGGGATCGCCAGCATCGATGCATTTGTCCAACCCTGTTGTGTGAGCAGCATCGCACAGACAACCGACCCCAGGGCCATCATCGATCCGACGGAAAGATCAATGCCTCCTGTCAAAATCACCAGGGTCATTCCGACCGCAATAATCCCGTTGTTGGAGACTTGGCGAAGAACGTCTGACTGATTGCCGGGTTCCAGAAAAATGTTCAGTCCCTTTCGGTTGACCGGCGAAGAAACGATCCCGACCAGGTAGAGAACCGCCAGTCCCCAGAAGAGCTTCGTCTGCAGCAGGAATTTTCCGATAGATTGTGCGGCATGTTTCATCTGGCTATCGAGAGTTCGCCAAATTCGGGTTGGGTTGCCCCGCCGGGCGAAGCGTATTCGAAAATGGATTCGTGCGAAAACTGCTCCCGGGTCAATAGAGCTGTCGGACGGCCTTCGCGGAGGACAAGGATGCGATCGCTGAGCAGAGTCAACTCCGGCATCTCGGAAGAAACAAAGACTATCGCAAGCCCTTCTTCAGCAAGTGTCCCAATCAAACGATATATTTCCGCCTTTGCGCCCACATCGATCCCGCGGGTCGGTTCGTCGAGGAGCAGGACGCGTGGCTTGGTCCAGAGCCACTTGCCAATGACGAGCTTTTGCTGGTTTCCTCCACTAAGCGTCCCCGCAGGCTGTTTTGGCCCGCTGGCTTGGATTCCAAGGCGGGCGATTGTCTGCTCGGCGAGCTTCAATTCTTTGGAATCGGACACCAGCCCAAACGCAGCAATCGTTCGGAGCACCGGCAGTTCCACGTTCCGATCGATTCCGGAGCCGAGCACCAATCCGTCCCGTTTACGATCCTCGGTCACCAAAGCGATGCCTGCCGCCTTTGCATCTACGGGGTTCCAGAGCCGCACCTTTTTTCCTTTAATTCTAACTTCCCCTCCGGAAGTACCGTTATGCAGCCCGAAAATGATCTCGAGCGTTTCAGTCCGACCGGCTCCAAGCAATCCCGCAATCCCCAACACCTCGCCGGCCGCAACCTCAAAACTGACATTCTCTACAAGCATTGGACGAGCGAGCGTCGGCGCCGGATTTTCCAGCCAGAGGTTGGATACCTCCAACACCGCTTTGCGCGTAGCCGTATCCGATTTACCGGTCGCAAAGACTTCCTGCAACTCGCGCCCGACCATCATCCGAATGATATCGCGGCGGTTTGCTCTCTCTTTCGACATGCTTCCAATTCGCTGCCCATCTCGCAACACCGTGACTCTATCGCCGAGCGCTAAAACTTCCTCCATCCGATGCGAGATATAGACGATTGCCACCTCCTCTCTCGCCAACCGGCGAATCACATGGAACAAGCGTTCAGTCTCGTTGATGGACAAAGCCGAGGTCGGCTCATCCATGATCAGGATCCGTGCGTTGGAGACCAGCGCCTTCGCGATCTCGACCAATTGTTGCTCGCCGACGCGAAGCTTCGCGACCGGCTGATCGATCCGGCCGTGAAAATCGAGGGGCTGCAATACTTCGCGAGCTGAGCGGATCTGCTGCTCCCGGTTCACGAGAAACAGGGATCGAACTTTTTCCTGACCGAGAAAGATGTTTTCGTCGACGGCGAGCTCCGGCACCAGGCTCAACTCCTGTTGAATCATCGCGATTCCGGCTGTCATTGCATCGCGCGGAGTGGCCATCCGGTAACTCTTACCGGCAACAAAGATATCGCCGTCGTAAGGGTCGATCAGACCGGCAGCAATTTTCATCAAGGTCGATTTGCCGGCCCCATTTTCGCCCATCAGCGCGTGGATTTCCCCTGCACGGAGATCAAAATCGACCTTTCGCAGGACCTGAGTGGGCCCGAAACTCTTCGAGATCGCCCGCATCTGCAAAGCTGGTTGAATCGGTCGTTCGGTCTGTTCGGTTGTACCAACCATAGGAGTCGAATGGGAACGGCGGCTGGAAGCCGGAGAAACGCGGATCGCGCGGAACACGAATCTCTCTTCCACCGAACCGGAGTCTCCGCCCGCAATCGCCGCGAGCTGCAAATCTGGGGACAAATGTAAAACTTTACATCCAGTTACAGATTGTGCCAATTATTGTCAAGCCTGCTCACGGTTCACCGGCCCGGCGCGCGCTTCTCCTCCAATGACTCTGACCGATCTCGCCAAAGAGCTGAATCTCAGCATCGCTACGATCTCAAGAGCTCTGAGTCGTCCCGAAGACGTTGCCGCACCCACCCGCCAACGGGTTCTTGCCGCCGTCCATCGCCATGGTTACAAGCCGAATGGAACGAGCCGCGCGTTGCGCACCCAGCAGACTAGAACGATTGGCGTGATCCTTTCCGATATCCGGAACTTTTTCTTCGCAAACGTGGTCAAAGCGATTGAAGACGAAGCCCAGGCAAACGGGTACACCCTGTTGATTTGCAACGCCGACGAAGACAGCGCGAAGGAGGAAATTGCTTTAGAACTTTTGCTGGACCGAAAAGTATCCGGCGTTATCAATTGCTCGACCGGCGCGAATCTGGATCTTCTCCGTCGCTTCCAGAGATCTGGCGCGATCCTTGTCGACCTGGACCGGGAGTCGGGATTGAAGAATGTCGACACGGTCGTTATCGATAACCGCAAAGGGGCCGAGTTCGCGGCGCGGCATCTCGTCGAGATTGGGCATCGCGAGATCGGAACGATCGCCGGACCTCAGCATCTTTCGAACGCGCGGGGGCGTTACAAAGGATTTGTGGACACACTCGAAAGATATGGGATTCGCACGAAGAAGGGTTACGTTCAGTTCGGGAGTTTCCTACAGCAATCAGGTTATCAGTGCGCGGATCGGCTGTTCGCATTGCGGCGCCGGCCGACAGGCTTGTTCGTCGCAAATGCAGAAATGGCGGCAGGTGTGATCGCTTTTCTGCGCGAAAAGGGGATCGCTATTCCGGGCGAAATTTCGATTGTCAGTTTCGACGACTCTTTCTGGGCCCGTTACATGGATCCGCCGCTAACCGTCGTCGCACAGCCGATGGAAAAAATGGGCAAAAGTACGATGGAGCTTTTGCTTGCTCGGCTGCGCGGCAACAAGCCAGTGCAAACGCTCATATTCGATCCGGAATTTATCGTGCGGCGATCGACGGCGCCGCCGAAGAGCGGGTAGCCCCCTCCGCAAGACAAACTTTCCCGAAAATTCCGCCACGGCGGACCGAGCCGCTCGGCTGGTGGCGCACCTTCTTTAGACGTGCGACGCCGGACCGCGCGGGAGCGCGTCCCTTCCATCGCATCGGCATCGTCTAATGAGATCACCAGGGCGGACTCGGTTTGGTCCGATTCAGAGGCCGTTGACGGCGTAGTTCCTTTTCGCCACCATTTCTCTCGATGCGCTGGTACTATGGAACAGGCGGAAAAACGCGAGGCCCGGTTGAGGAAGCGGCCCTGGAAGCGCTAGAATTGTCCGGCGATATCGAATGGACCACACCGATCTGGCGGGAGGGAATGTCCGCTTGGCAGCCACTTGGAGAAATATTCGGCCGTCCCTCGGTCACATGCCACGAGTGCAAGCGAACCGTCGACAAGGAAGCCACCGTTCATTACAGAGATCTCCGGATCTGTCCGAGATGCAAAAACTCCTATTTTCGGCGGCTATTGGAAGGCACCGCAAACGAAGAAGCAAAGGCATATTGCGGGTTCTGGATACGTGTCTGCGCCCGACTGCTGGACATATTATTTTTGTCAGTCTTCACAGTTCCACTTTCTCTGGCTAACGAAGCGCTCACGCTCCGAATGTTCAGCGGCGCTGAGGCCAGAGGCGCGACGAGCATAGAAGATTTACCGCACCTCGGGAACTATCTAAGTCTCCAGGCCCTGCTCGCTCTGATCAGCTTTGCGTTAGCTCTTGGCTATGAGACCTTTTTTGTCGGGCGTTTCGCCGGCACGCCTGGAAAGCTATTGCTTGGGATGCGGGTCGTTCGTTCCGATTTCTCGCGGGTCTCCTACTGGCGAGCAACAGTCCGAGCCCTTGGAAAGTTGCTGAGCGATCTGACATTGTACATTGGATACCTCATGGTTGTCTTTGATCCGCAACGCCGTGCACTTCATGACTACATTGCGGACACGAGAGTGATAAAGCGGGAGGAGACTGCTCCACCCATACAGAACTAAACATTTATCCCGAATGGCTATACGTCTGAATTGCCCTCGATGTAGTGAACCGATACCGGCCATCTCTGCCGGCGATGGCCAAATATTGCGCTGCCCGACATGCAGCGCGACAGTCGAGGCGATTCTCTTTCCTGCTATGCTAAGCGAGCCTCCTGCGCGGACTAGGATCCAGATTGCGCAAGGATCGGAAGCCAGCTGCTTTTTTCACGCGCGATATCGCGCCGTTACTCCATGTACTGGTTGCGGAAGATTTCTCTGTGAACTCTGTTCGGTGAACGTCGGTGCGCGACTCCTCTGTGCGGAATGCATTTCCAATTTAAGAAAGCAAAGGGGCGAATCCGGGCTTGTCCATCGTGCAGCCCTTTTTGATAACACGGCGCTCTTCCTGGTGATAGGTCCGACGATTAGCCTTTTCTTTAGCATTTTCACGCTTTTATCGGCCCCGGCCGCACTGTTTATATCGTTCTACTACTGGTCGAGACAGTGGACCTTACTGGGCCGTTCCCATATCCGCTTCGTCATCGCGATAATGTCCTCCATCTTGTTGCTGCTGGGATGGGCCGTCGTGATTTACACCGTCATAACATCGCGGAAAAATGTACTCTGAACGCTGAGCCATGGCCTACACGAAAATCTCAAACGGCGGGGTACTGATGTCGATTCTTCCTGGATTGCGGACCAAGCTTTATCTTGGCACGGATCATCTGCTGCTGATCGAGCAATTCATCCTGGTCGAGCGGTACAAGCGATTCTATTTTCGCGATATCCAGGCGATCACTCGCGCGAACAGCGCCCGGTGGGTTGTCTTCAGTATGATATGGGGCGTATGCGCTTTAGTCAGTGCACTGATTTTGCTTTTTCACCATCCAGTGGTTGTAGCGATCGGGTCAATCTTCGCGCTCCTGTTCGGATTCGCATTTGTTCAAACCATTATTCAGGGCCCAACTTGTGTCGTCCGGTTGCAAACGTGCGCGCAGAGCTATCGGATCGCGCCTCTGGAACGAGTGCGCATTTTCCGCAAAGGAATGGAGACCATCGAACCATTGATCCGAAAAGCACAGGAGGCCTCTTTTGCGAACCCCGGCCCCACGCTCTAGACCGAAATCTCATAACAGCCTACGTCACTCACCCGCCGCGGCGATGAGGGATGCAGGCTAGCCGCATCCCCACCCAAATTTACGCAGTTGAAAATGGACCTCGTTCTCCAAAGATGCAGCATCCATCGTGACCGCGAAGCGGTTGTCCGGTGCCCGGGATGTGCCGGCTATTTTTGCAGAGAATGCGTTACCGAGCACGAAGGAAAATTCCTTTGCTCAAGTTGTCTTCAACGAAACTTTGCACCGCCTCGAGCGCGAGGCCAATTCGGAGGCCGGATCGCGGGGGCCTTTGCCTTAATCACAGGGTTCGCCATCGCCTGGTTCCTATTCTATATCATCGGACGACTCCTGATTCTGGTTCCGCCGAATCTCCATGAACTGCACAATCTCAACGGGATCGGATAATTTCCACGTTGCTCCGCACTTCGGAAACGAATGAAAAGTGAGAAGGCAGCACTCGGTCTGATTGAGGAAGCGATCCAATTGCTTCGCGCCGCTCCGATCTCCGTCTACGCACTCTACACGGCCGGAACGGTTCCATTTCTGCTGGCGTTTTTCAATTTTTGCTCCGAAATGAGTTACGGCCGCGATGCCGCGGGAAAATGTACCGCGTCGGCGTTCACCGTCACAGTCGCGTATCTCTGGATGAAAGGGCTGCAGGCATTTTGCTGCCGCGAGCTCGTAAATGTTTACACAGGCAACATCACCCAATGGTGGAAGCCGCGTTTGCTGCTGTCAATATGGAGCAGGCAAATCGCGCTTCAGCCGCTTGGGCTTATTCTGAAGCCGCTCGCGTGGCTTTTGGTGATTCCCGGCGCGTATATCGCCACGTTCTTCCAAAACTTGGCGATAATCGGGGGGACAGATTCGAATGATCTTCGACACAGCTGGGATCTGGCCCGGCTGTGGCCCAAACAAAGTTTCGCAGTGTTCAGCCTGCTCTCTCTCCTCGGCTTGGTCCTCTTGGTCGATCTATACGCGTCGATCGTTGCAATCCCGGTCGCTTTCAAAATATTTCTAGGCATCGAAAGCCTTCTCACGCGGAACTTCCTTTGGATATTTTCGTCTGTTCTTTTCTTCACCCTGTCGGCAGTGGCCTACTTCCTCACTGATATCGTCGTCAAAGCGATCGAAGTCGTGCGCTGCTGCGACGGCGAGGCTCAGGCGACCGGAGAGGATCTGCTGCGGAGATTACACGAACTAAAACGACCGAAGGGGGTTGTTCGTGGACCTTGAATCACCACACCAACTCCGGCTGCGCAACTCGATTGCCGGCATAATCGGCCGGCTGTTCACGCTTCTGTTATGCGCAGTCGCGTTTCTGACCGCCACAGCAAACGATCATACTACAGAAGCGTCGCCCGCCGGCGGGCGCGGTCCGCACAGGTTGACCCAAACGACACTCGATCGGCAAATAGCAAATGTCCTGCAAAATCCGGAGTTTGATTGGCGGCAACCTGACATCCCTCCTTCGAACGAAAATTCAACGCTTCGGAATTGGACGTCGTCGGTCGTTCAGGCGATCTCGTCCCTCGGCCGCTGGTTGGTCGCAGAGTTGCACCGACTTCTTAGCTTTCTCAGATGGCACCCCGCTCCGGAGAAGAGCACCAACGGAATGCCATTCGCATCCGGCTTGGTCAGCGTGCTTACATACCTGCTCCTGGCTGGGATTGCGGGAATCGCAATACTTTTCGCAATCCGTCTGTTGAAATCCGGAAGGACCCGGCATCCGATGTCTGCCGTCGCTCAATCGACGCCGGACCTCGAACATGAAGAGGTCGCCGCGGACGAACGGCCGGACGATGAATGGCACAAGCTGGCACGCGAAAAAATCGCCTCCGGAGACCTCCGTCAGGCGCAACGGGCACTGTTCCTCGCCATTCTTTCCTGTCTCGCTTCCCATCGATTGGTCACGATCGAGCGCTGGAAATCGAACTGCGACTACGAGAACGAACTTGGCCGGAGAACAAAGCATCTGCCGGATCTTGCCCACCTTTATGCAATGAGTCGCGTGAGATTCGAACGCTGCTGGTACGGCGAAGGCACCTTGACGGCAGAAGACCTGGAGGCCTACAGCGATATTTACGAAAGGATAAAGCATGCGGCCGCATAAATTCGGCGCGATAGCCGCCTGGTTCATATTGATCGGCTGTCTGTTTGCCCTGCTATACTTCGGCTATCAAACGTTCCAAATCCGTTTGCAAACCGGGAATTCGCTTCCGGAGTATTCGACCTATCGTGCGGACCCGAAAGGTCTTAAGGTGCTCTACGACGGCCTTGCGGCCACCGACCGGATAACAACTCGCCGCCGCGTACAGGCGTCGATCAATCTACCTTCCGGCGAGAATCAGGTGCTTGTTTTCGCCGGCGTATCGCCGGATAGTGTACCCGCGTCAAAGGAGGACTCGGAGCTTCTGGATCACTGGGTGGCAACCGGTGGTCGATTAATCATCGCTTTCCGTCCCGGAAAAATCGCCCTCAAAAGTTCAAATGAAAACACCACCGGCGATAAGCATACGCAAAAAGAGCCGACGTTTCCGGTCGCGTGGGAAATTCTCATCCAGCGATGGGGCGCGCACCTAATTCCAATCAACGGGCCACCGCCCGGCAAAGCAACCTCTGCGCTATTCACCAGAGAGTCCCGGTGGTTTAGCCAGAACGCGTTCGACCAATTGACCTCAGACTGGAAATCGGTAGCCACCGTGGGGCGCCAGAATGTGATCATAGAGAGAATCGTCGGGGCTGGATCAATCGTTCTGCTGTCTGACACCTACCCTTTGAGCAACGAAGGACTGGCAACTGATCGTCAAACCGATTTCCTCCTCTGGCTCATCAATGACCGTGCCGGAGTCGTGTTCGACGAAATCCATCTTGGAATCGCGGAACACGCGGGCATTATGACGCTGGCGCGCCGCTACGGATTGCAAGGGGCCCTGATAAGTGTTGTTGCCGTGAGTCTGCTTTTTGTTTGGAGTTGCCAGTATTCGCTGGTTCCGCGGAAAAAGTCCGAAACAGACCGGCTTACGGTTTCAGGGTCCGGCTCGGAACAAACCTTTCTCAACCTGCTCCAACGCTCAGTTCCAGAAAAAGAGCTACTCCACGTTTGCGTTGAGACCTGGCTTAAAAGCAATAAGCCAAGCGCCGCACAACTCATAATCGCCCAGAAATTTCAGTCCGGGGCAGATGAATCGAAGTCCGCGGTCGATGGCTATAACCAGTTAGCGAGACTCCTGAACGAAAACGTATGAATCAAGCATTGGATGAGCTAGCAGAGGTTCTTAGTCGGGCCCGGGTTCAGGCAGGAAAAGTCGTAATTGGTCAGAAGCTTCCTGTCGATCTTTCGCTTATCGCAATACTTACAAATCAACATGCGCTGGTCGAAGGCGTACCCGGGGTCGCCAAGACATTGCTAGTCAAGACGCTCGCACGCATTTTTGGAACACCATCCAACCGGATTCAGTTCACTCCGGATCTCATGCCGTCCGATATTATCGGTACGAACATCTTTAACCTGCAAAAGAACGAATTTAATTTCGTCCCTGGACCGGTGTTTACGACCTTCCTTATCGCAGACGAAATCAACCGAGCCCCCAGCAAAACACAATCGGCACTGCTACAGGCCATGCAGGAGCGCCAAGTGACGATCGACCGCACGACGCACGATTTGTCTCCGAATTTTACCGTGTTCGCGACGCAGAATCCGATCGAGTACGAGGGAACTTACGCGTTGCCGGAAGCGCAGAAAGACCGGTTTATGCTCAAGATTCGCATGGATCTGCCGGCGAGGGAGGAAGAACTGGTGCTTGCAGAGCGAATGTTAGGAGAAGATGCGCCTGAGCTGGTGCTTAATAAGGGCGCAGTGGAGCCGGTTATTCAGGAATCAGATATTCCTCGCCTGCGTAGAGCGCTCAACCACGTTCTCGTGAAGCCAGAGTTGCTAGCCTATCTGGTCGATATCACGCGCGCGACGCGGCGAAGCGAGAGTGTGCTCGTCGGAGCCGGCCCACGTGCCACGCAAGCCCTTCTGCTTGCCGGTCGGGCGCACGCTGCATTAGACGGCCGCGATTTCGTGACACCGGACGACCTGCGCATACTGGCTCAACCAGTGCTTGAACATCGTCTGGTCCTTCGCCCAGAATTCGAGATCGAGGGAACCGAGATAGACTCCGTCGTGCGCAGAATCCTTGAAAAGGTTCCAGTACCGCGATGATTGCGCCGCGTCTGCGTCTTGTGCTTGTGATGCTAGTCGTAGCGGTCCCGCTCGCAACCGCAGCCGGTGTGAGCCCGGGACTATTGCGTTTTTCGCTGCTGCTGATTGGTCTCGCTTTAATCATCGCTCTTTTGGATCTTGCACTTGGTCTCGGTCGGTACCGGGACCTCGATTTCCTGTTGCCGGGAGTTGTCAGAGGAACCGTTGCCGAGCCCGCTGAACTGGAAATTCAAACACAGCATATCACTGTGGGAAACGGGAAAATCCGTCTTGCGGTCGGCTTTCCCGATGGACTGGAGTCCGAACGCACCGAGACACGATTCGGACTGAACAAAGCGGATGGCATCGTTCGGATCCCGTTTGTCGGGAGATCGCGCGGCTCATTCCAGATTCGCTTCATCCACTTCGATTGGCGGTCTCCCCTGGGATTCTGGATCTATCGAGACCACCGCACAGTTCAGTGCGAAGTCCGAATCTATCCGAATCTGCGGTTTGAAGGAAGACAGGTTGCACACTTTTTGAACCGAGGCGCAGTGGGCGCTCACGCACGGCCGCAGATCGGCAGAGGACGCGAGTTTGAGAAGCTAAGAGAGTACGAACAAGGGGACAGCTTCGATGCGATCCATTGGAAAGCGACAGCGAAACGGCGATTTCCGGTGACAAAGATCTTCCAGTTGGAGCGTGCCCAGGAAATTTATATAGCGGTCGATACCTCGCGCCTCAGTGCGCGTCCGTTACCGGAACCGTTTGCGCGTGACGAAAATGCAGCGACGACGACCCATTTGGATCGGGCGATCTCCGCGGCGCTGCTGCTCAGCGTTGCTGCCGAGCGGCAGGGAGACCGGTTCGGTTTTCTCTGTTTTTCGGACAGAGTGAACCATTTTCTCAAGGCGCGATCCGGGTTCGCTCATTTCAGCGCGTGCCGCGAACTGACAGTGTCGCTCTGCTCGCAAACCGTTTCGCCCGATTTTGCTGAGATCATGGCGACCGTGAAGAATCGCCTGAAGCGCCGTTCGCTTTTCGTCTTCCTGACTTCGCTCGACGATTCGGTGATCGCTGACGATTTCGTCCGGGCGGTCGGCCTGCTGTCCAGGCAACATCTCGTTCTTGTCGTAACGATTGCGCCGGCCGGTCTACAACCGCTGTTCGACAGCAGCCGGGTGAGCGATGCGGACGCAATCTATCGCCGGCTGGGCGGACACCTGAATTGGATAAAGCTACAAAATCTCCAGCGTGTTCTAGCGCGCAAAGGGGTTCAGTTCCACGTCGCGCCAAATCAGCAAGCCGGCCTGAAACTCGTCAGCGATTATATGGATCTGAAGAGACGTCAGTTGCTATGATCGTCGATTTGAAACATTTCATCGAAAATGAGCGCCCAATTTGGGAGGAACTGGACAAAACGCTCACGAAATTTGAGAACGAGCCGCGCTCGCATCTCACGCTCGAAAACGCTCAGCGGTTGCATTACCTGTATGAACGCACAGGCGCAGGCCTGATTAAGATCACCACATTTGCAGCAGAACCGAATCTCGTTCATTCTCTCGAGACGCTGCTCGCCCGGGCATATGCTGAGGTGCGCGAAGGCCGTTTACGGAAAGAGAAATTCTCCATCAGCGTCTGGTTGTATCAGACATTTCCGCAAACGTTCCGCAAACACCTCCGTTTTTTTATCGCATCATTAGCTCTTACGATCCTGGGTTCATTATTCGGTGGAGCGGCAGTCGGATTCGATCCGGATGCCAAAGCCGCGATTGCCCCGTTTCCGCACCTGCTTGAGGACCCGGCAGCGCGCGTCAAGGAAGAGGAGAGCAATGTAAATCCGGCTCTCGCCCGTTCCAAAGGCCGTTTCTCAGCCGCACTCATGACGAACAACACCAGAGTATCGATCCTGGCTCTGGCGCTCGGTACGACCTGGGGCATTGGAACTGTGATCCTGCTATTTTATAACGGCGTGATCCTTGGAGCGATCATCTGCGACTACGTGCGAGCCGGGCAAGCGGTCTTCCTGATGGGTTGGCTTTTGCCCCATGGTGTCATCGAGATCCCGGCGATTCTAATTGCCGGACAAGCTGGTCTTCTGCTTGGCCAGGCACTCATCGGCTGGAACTCGAGTGAAAACGTTACTCAACGTCTCCGATCAATCACAGGATCGCTCGTCACGCTTATTACCGGCACCTCGGTTTTGCTGCTCTGGGCCGGATTGGTCGAAGCCTTTTTCTCTCAATACCATGAACCTGTTCTTCCGTATTCTTTCAAGATCGTGTTCGGCCTCATGGAGCTTGCAGCGTTTGCTTTCTATCTGACTACCGCCGGTTCGCGCGGTGGCAACATCTCAGGCGACAGCTCCTCGCGCCTCTGAAATGGAATCGCCCGGGTGCTCTGCGTCCAAGACCAAGATGCACAGGAACACTTTTACGATCCGTACAGCAGAAGGCATCAGCTTCACCCAGCGGCTGGCCGGTCCGGTTACACGTTTCCTTGCGTTATCGGTTGATTTAGCGGCTGTCGCCGTTATCTCGCAGTTACTCGGCGAGCTCGTGATGTTTACGTCGATCATCAGTCCGGATGCCGCCCTGGCGATAAGAACAATTTCCTATTTTGTTATCACAATCGGGTATTCGATCTTTTTTGAGTGGATCTGGCGCGGGCAAACTCTTGGCAAACGCGTGCTCAAGATCCGAGTAATCGACGCCGAAGGCTACCGGCTGCGCCCTGCACAGATCGTAATAAGAAACCTTTTGCGGATAGTCGATACGCTGCCGGCTCTGTACGCCGTTGGCGGGATCGCTTGTCTCTTTTCGAAAAGGTCTCAAAGAATCGGTGACCTCGCTGCGAATACAATCGTCGTTTACGTCGCTTCAGAACCGATTCCGGACCTCGAACTGTTGTTCAGCGGGAACTACAACTCCTTGCGAAGCTACGTGCATCTCGCCGCGGAGCTACGCAAGACCATTACGCCAGAGGAAGCGCGTCTCGCACTGGAGGCGATAACACGCCGCGCGGAACTGGATCCGAACTTCAGGCTGGAGCTATATCGCCAGCTCGCTGAGCATCTTCGCTTAATTGTCGCATTTCCGGAAGAAAGCCTTGAGGGATTAACGGACGAACAGTACATCCGAAATATCGTCGACCTCATCTACAGGCCATCGGAAGGCAGAAGTAAACAATCGGGGCCAGTGCCCCGACCTGATCCAGAATAACCCGGTATCAGGTCGAGGTTGCTCGATATAAGACTCGGAGGCCTATCTTCCGAGATCAGGCGAGATCGAAACGATCAAGGTTCATCACCTTCGTCCATGCAGCCACAAAGTCCTGCACGAACTTTGGCTGCGCGTCGCTGCTGGCGTAGACCTCGGCAAGAGCGCGGAGCTGGGAGTTCGATCCAAAGACGAGGTCAACCCTCGTGGCCGTCCACTTCAGGTCGCCTGTGCTGCGGTTGCGTCCTTCCAGCACACCTTCTGTCGAAGACTTCTGCCACTTCGTGCCCATATCGAGCAGGTTGACGAAGAAGTCATTGGTCAAGGTCTCAGGCCGCTTGGTGAAGAGGCCGTACTCGGTATGACCATAGTTCGCACCCAGTGCTCGCAAGCCACCGATCAGGACCGTCATTTCGGGAGCGGTCAAAGTCAGCAGTTGCGCCTTATCGATTAGCAGGTTGGCGGCGTAGCCCTCAAGCCCCGCGCGAACGTAGTTGCGAAAGGCGTCTGCGTCCGATTCGAGAACCGCAAACGACTCCACATCGGTCTGCTCCTGCGAAGCATCGGTGCGGCCGGGCGCGAAGGGAACTTTCACGTCGTGACCGGCCTTCTTCGCCGCAGCCTCCACGGCAGCCGAACCCGCGAGAACAATGAGATCAGCCAGAGAGATCTTTTTGTCCTTCTGCGCGGTATTGAACTCCTTCTGGATCGTTTCAAGCTTGGCGAGCACCTGCGCCAGCTCTGCGGGCTGGTTCACTTCCCAATCCTTCTGCGGAGCGAGGCGGATGCGCGCGCCGTTGGCTCCACCGCGCTTGTCACCGCCGCGGAAGGTGGAAGCCGAAGCCCAGGCCGTGGTAACGAGCTGCGAGATGGACAGGCCGGAGGCGAGAACCTTGGCCTTCAGGGCTTCGATGTCCTCGTCATCGACCAGCTCATAATCGACAGAGGGGACCGGGTCTTGCCAGATCAGCTCTTCCTGCGGCACCAGCGGGCCGAGGTAGCGGGTACGCGGCCCCAGATCGCGGTGCGTCAACTTGAACCAGGCGCGAGCGAAGCCATCCGCCAACTGGTCTGGATTCTCGTAGAAGCGCCGTGAAATCTTTTCATAGACAGGGTCGAAGCGCAGGGAGAGATCGGTAGTCAGCATAGACGGTGCATGACGCTTGGACGGATAATGCGCATCCGGCACCGTACCCGAGTCACCCTTTGGCTTCCATTGATACGCGCCGGCCGGGCTCTTCGTCAGCTCCCAGTCATAGGTAAACAGGTGTTTAAAGAAGTCGTTACTCCACTTCGTCGGCGTGCTGGTCCAGATGACTTCCAGGCCGCTGGTGAACGCATCCGCTCCCTTGCCAGTGCCAAAGCTGTACTTCCAGCCGAGGCCTTGCTCCTCGATGGGAGCAGCCTCAGGCTCAGGTCCCACATCGGCGCTAGGGCCCGCGCCGTGGGTCTTGCCGAAGGTGTGGCCGCCCGCAATCAGCGCAACGGTTTCTTCGTCGTTCATCGCCATGCGACCGAAAGTCTCACGAATATCCTTGGCCGCTGCAACTGGGTCAGGCTTGCCTTCAGGGCCTTCCGGGTTGACGTAAATCAGACCCATGGTGGTGGCAGCGAGCGGATTTTCGAGATCGCGTTCGCCGGAGTAGCGCTTTTCGGTACCCAGCCAAGTGGTCTCGGCACCCCAATAAATGTCCTGATCCGGTTCCCAAACATCCTCACGCCCGCCCGCGAACCCGAAGGTCTTGAAGCCCATCGATTCCAGGGCGACGTTGCCGGCGAGGATCATCAGATCGGCCCAAGAAATCTTCCTACCGTACTTCTGCTTGATCGGCCACAACAACCTGCGCGCTTTGTCTAGGCTGACATTGTCGGGCCAACTGTTGAGGGGCGCGAAGCGCTGCTGACCTCTGCCGGCGCCACCGCGACCGTCACCGATGCGGTAGGTGCCTGCACTGTGCCACGCCATGCGAATGAACAAAGGCCCGTAGTGCCCGAAGTCCGCCGGCCACCAGTCCTGGGAATCCGTCATCAGGGTCTTGAGGTCCTGAATCACGGCATCCAGATCAAGGCTTTTGAACTCTTCGGCGTAATTGAATTTCTCGCCCATCGGATTCGACAGCGAGGAGTGCTGATGCAGAATTCCCAGGTTCAGTAGTTCCGGCCACCAGTCACGGTTCGACATACCTGCGCCATTGGCGTGATGGAACGGGCACTTCGCTTCGGTCAGCGCTTTTTTTTCGTCTGCCATATCTCTCCTTAAATTTTGGGTGACGTATCACGCACGTCGCGACTCACTCGAAATCTCTTAATGGAAATATCCGAGTTTGTCTTACGACACGCGATGTAGCATCACGGAATCTGAGAGTTCCACCAACAGATATTTCCCCAGGAGGAGGGAATGCGGAGCAATGCCGCGTACATCGCACTCATCGAGCCGCTATGGCAAGTGACAATACGTTATTCGCGGCGCTGACCAGCTTTACTGTATGTCGAGCTATCATGAGGTCTTCATCTGTCGGGATAACCCATGCGGAGGCTCTGCTGTCAGCCCTTGTAATGCAAGGTCCTCCGGCCGTATTTGCACGGGGGTCCAACTCGATGCCAAGCCAAGCTGCATCCCTACAGACCTGCTCGCGAACGGCAGCCGAGTGTTCCCCGATCCCACCCGTGAAGACCAACACGTCCAATCCGCCGAGTGCCGCAACCAAAGAGCCAAGCTCGCGCCCGATGCGGTACACGAACAGCTGGATGGCTTCCGCCGCGTGCGGATCCTTGCTCGCCGACAATTTACGCATATCGCCGCTTATGCCAGAGACACCCAACAGACCCGAGCGGTTGTACAGCAGGTCCGCCACAGTGGCGGCATCCATTCCTTTTTCATCGATGAGATAAAGCACGACTGCGGGATCGAGGGCGCCGCAACGCTGGCCCATGGGCAGCCCGTCAAGGGCGCTAAACCCCGCCGTAGTGGCGACACTCCGGCGTGCCTGCAAGGCGCACATACTGGCGCCCTGACCAAGGTGGGCGACGACTACTTTGCCTTCGGCAGCCGAACCCGCATAGTCCGGCAGAACCGAAGCGATGTACTCGTACGAGAGTCCATGAAAGCCGTAGCGGCGAATACCCGCTTCCGTAAGCGCGCGAGGAAGTGCGAAGGCAGTGGCAACGTGAGGTAGAGTGTAATGAAATGCTGTGTCGAAGCATGCCACCTGCGGCAGGTTTGGATGCAGCTTTGCCAACGCTTTGATGCCAGCAAGGTTATGCCCCTGGTGAAGCGGCGCCAAAGACACCAGGCTCTCGAGATCTGCAATTACACTCGGGTCCACCACTACGGGTGCGTTGTACATAGCCCCCCCGTGGACAACCCGGTGTCCGGCGCCCACGAGGGAATGATCGGCAAAGTGGCACTCCAGCCAGCGCAGCAGGAGATCGAGCGCCTGTTCGTGGCTTGCTCCTGCCTCGAGCCGCTCGTTTGCGACTTGACGACCGGCAGAATCCTCGGCGACAAGGCGGGGCTCCTCGCCGAGGCCGTCGATTTGCCCGGTGCACAAAACGGCCCCAGATTCGAGATGGGCCTTGGCGCGGAAGAGTGCGAATTTGATGCTGGACGAACCGGAATTAATGGTCAGAATCATAGGGCTGTCGTCTTTGCGGATTTTTCGTGGTGCACTAACAACTGCGCCATAGCGCATGAGCCGAGGCGGGTCAGGGTATTGTCCGCCCGGCTGGTCAGGATAATCGGAACGCGAGCGCCAAGTACGATGCCGGCCGCACCCGCTTCGCCCAGATATTCGAGCTGTTTCGCGAGCATGTTTCCGGCCTCCAGGTCGGGAACCACGAAGATATCGGCCTTGCCCGCCACCGGCGAAACGATGCCCTTGGTCTTGGCCGCCTCTTCCGAAACCGCGTTGTCAAAGGCGAGCGGCCCATCCAAAATGGCCCCCGTAATCTGCCCGCGGTCGGCCATCTTGCAAAGGGCCGCAGCATCCAGGGTGGATTTGAGTTTCTCCGTTACCGTTTCGACTGCGGACAGGATCGCGACTCGCGGCAGCTCGATTGTATCTCTGTTGAGCATCTGGCGGAGGGCACGCACCAGGTCAATCGCGTTCTGCACGATGTCGCGCTTGTCTTCGAGAGTGGGGTACAAGTTGATTGCTGCATCCGTGATAAAGAGCGGCCTCGGATACGCTGGAGCATCCATCGCGAAAACGTGACTGATACGGCGTGCCGTTCGCAAGCCGTTCGCAGAGTCAACAACGGCATGCATCAGCTCGTCCGTATGCAGTGCGCCTTTCATTAGAGCGCTCACTTGGCCCGCTCTCGCGAGCGCCACAGCTCGATTGGCAGCTGCGGCACTGTGTTCCGTGGGAACTACCTCGTAGGAAGCTAAATCGAGCTTGGCCATCTCGGCGGCGGCGCGGATCTTGTGTTCCGGTCCGACGAGCACCGGCACGATCAGACCCTCTCTGGCAGCCTCGATCGCAGCAATCAACGAGACTGAATCCACGGGATGCACGACGGCCGTGCGGATCGGTTGCAGGCCCCTTGTCTGCTCAATGAGCAGGCGGTACCCCCGGCCCGTCTCGCGCAATTCGACTTCAGGAAGCACGACCCGTAACCGGGAAATTTTCTCTGTGGGAGCGATCACCTCGGCTGTGCCGGTGATTACCGTTTCGCCTTTTTGGTTTTTCGCTTCGCAGTCGAGCGTGACGCGATGGTTCTCGGTATTCTTCTCCGCAACTCGCACTGCCACGGTGATCGTATCGCCGAGGCCGACCGGACGACGGAACTGCAGCGACTGGCCGAGATAGATGGCGCCGGGTCCCGGCAACTCGGTTCCGAGCACCGTCGAGATCAGTGCGCCGCCCCACATGCCATGCGCGATGACCCTATGGAACATGTCGTCCTTGGCGAAGGCAGGGTCCACGTGGGCAGGGTTTACATCGCCCGACATTGCTGCGAAGATTCGAATGTCTTTGTATGTCAGCGTATGCACCAGACTGGCGCTGTCACCAATCTTCAATTCGTCAAATGTTCTGTTTTCAATGCGCTCCATTGTTGCGTCTCCATTCAATTCGTGCCTTAAAATCGGTCAAAGTTTTCCAATGTTCAGAACCTATGTTGTCGAACACTAGCCAAAAAAAAGTCGCGATTAAACCCCACCCGCTTGGGCATGATTCCGGTTACATTCCCAGACACATTGACCGGTCGTTTGCTGTTTTTGATAACCGGTTGGCACTGCGCACGCGCCATGCTAATATTCGTTGACCCAAATGTTGAAAGTGCTAGTAAATCGGCCTCCTGAACCGTCAGACCTGGTATGGTGCACCGTTATCCGCCGGGGGTGTTGCTCCTAGAACTTAATCCATCGGAAAAGCTAAATGCACTGAGTAAGCTCTTGCTCATGTAACGCCGTTCAACCAGCGCCACGCGCATCGCCACAGCCCATCGCAAGCCAGAAGACCAAGATGTGTAAGGCATCTGACATAATACGTTTAGTAGGCGGACGACAAAGGCGTCTATTGTAGGCGCGTGAAAGATTAGCAAGACATGTGGTTTCCTTTCCAGGATGCATTGAAAACGAATTTATCATATTAGGATGGACATAAAATGCCAATACAAGCTACTGAGCCAAGCCAAGAGGTAAATTTTCGCACGGATCTGGAGTCGGATCTAGCTCTCGGAATGCTGCGGGTGGTTGAGGCTGCTGCCATTGCCGCGGCGCACACCATGGGGCAGGGCGATCGCAAGCTCGCTGATCACGTTGCAACCGAAACCATGCGCAAGGAAATGGAAAGTGTCCCGATGCAAGGGACGATCGTGATCGGCGAGGGCGAGCGCGATGAGGCGCCCATGCTGTACATCGGAGAGCAGGTTGGCCGCAAGGATGCTAACAGTTCCGCCTATCCCCAAGTCGATATTGCGGTCGATCCTCTAGAGGGTACAAACCTGTGTGCTACCGGTTCTCCAGGATCGATTACGGTGCTGGCAGCCAGCGAGCGGCACGGCCTGCTTCACGCTCCGGATTGCTATCTGGAAAAAATCGTGGTCGGTCCTTCCTCCAAGGGCGCGGTCGATCTGGATGCCCCGGTCGCCGATAACCTGCGGAATATTGCCAAATCTCTCGACCGTGAAGTTGACGATTTGGTAATTATTGTCCTAGAACGCCCTCGCCACGAAAAACTGATTGCGGATATCCGCAAGGCTGGTGCTCGCATCCGGCTCATTTCCGACGGCGACCTCACTCCCGGCATCGCATCTGCCATGATTGGAACCGGTGTCCACGCTGTGATAGGCTCCGGCGGAGCTCCCGAAGGTGTCCTCACGGCTGCCGCCCTCCGCTGTGTGAACGGCTATATGGTGGGCCGTCTTACCGGCTATACCGACGAACAACGTGAACGCATGCCCGATATGGGCATTAAAGACGTGAAAAAGATTTATACAGCCGAGGACCTGGCTCCAGGCAAAAACATCATCTTCGCCGCTACTGGCGTGACTGAAAGCCCCCTGTTTCGAGGAGTCCGTTTCTTCGGCGATGGTGTCCGGACCTCCTCGCTAGTGATGGCCAGAGCGATCGGCAACATACGCTTCGTTGATACCATTCACGTCAACCAGACTGACCAGGCCCGCATCCGTTTCGCGTGATTTTTATCTTCGCCTAATTTCCATCCCCGCCGTGCGCGAATCGGCGCTCGGCGGGGCTCCTTGCAGTGCCCAACCGGAAAAACGGGCACGATTCGCACGCTTCTTTTCCGGTGTTTTTAAACAGTTCCCACAATAGCGATTATGGGAACTGTCTACTTACACCGCAATGCAGAGACTGGGAATTACTGAAGGCTTGCCCAGGGCTTCGAACTGCCCTAAGCTCAGCGGGAGATGTCGTTGACCATTGAGCTAAACGATTCCGCCGAGCAGAGGGCCTTCAACCTCGAGCGCTGGGCTGAAGTGGTCGTCGATCCCGAGCTTGCCCGTTTACCGCACCGGATCGAGACAGACCGGCATGGCCATATCATCATGAGCCCACCACCAGCTCCGGCGCACGGTGACCGAGAGAGCGAAATTGTTTTCCGGCTTAAGACTTTGTTGCCGGAAGGGCGGACCATCACGAATTGCCCAGTTTCCACCTCCGACGGCGTTAAAGCCCCCGACGTTGCGTGGGTGGTGCCAGAACGTCGGCAGGAAGTGTGTTCCTCGATATGCCTTACGCGAGCTCCAGAGATCTGCGTTGAAGTTCTCTCCCCTTCGAACACCCCGCAAGAGATCGAGGAGAAAACGGCTTTATATTTCGAAGCAGGGGCATCTGAAGTCTGGATTTGTGAAGAGGACGGGAAGATTCGGTTCCACTTTCGAACGTCGCCGGACATTCGTGAAAGTTCAGAGATTTGCCCGGGCTTTCCACCGGCGATTGAAGTCGCCTGATGAGGTCGCTTCGGCGGCAAAATAAAGGGGTCGAGAGTTCACAAAGAGCAAGCCGAACGAAAGCCGGAAGCCTGAAGCAACGTAGCGCCTGAGCGGCCCCAGCACGGCGTGCAGGGGCAGTCTTGATCAGATCGATACCGTGTTCATTTTCATTCCAGTGAACTCGGGTTCATGGGTTCATGCGTGTTCTCCTCGTATTTTCTGTCCTAATTAGCACTGGGGCGAGGCGGCGACTTGCCGAACGCTCGGGGGTGGCCCATTGTTTTGCACCTCTTCAAAGCCACTAGCCCTCTCATGAGTTCTTTCGCGCTCTCCTATGCCCCATCCGAAACCGTCGGCCTGATTCCGGAAAGGCTCGAACGGTTGACGGCCGTCATGGCCCGCCAGGTCGAGGAGAAGAAGGCGCCCGGCGTATCCATGTTGATCGCCCGGCACGGCAAGATCGCGTACCGGGAGTCGGTCGGTGCGTTGCGCCCCAGCGGGCCGCCGATGACCGATGACGCGATCTTCCGCATCTATTCGATGACCAAGCCGATCGTTTCGGTCGCGGCGATGATGCTGGTCGAGGAGGGGCGGCTCCTGATCACCGACCCCGTCTCCAAGACCCTCCCCGCCTTCGCGAACCTGAAAGTCGGCGTCGAAATCGGCGGCCGGCTCGACCTTGCGCCGCTCAAGCGGCCGATCACGATCCAGGACCTTATGCGGCATACGTCGGGGCTAACCTACGGCTTTACCGGAGCAGCGCCCGTCCAGAAGCTGGCAAAGGCCGCCGACGTCGTGAGTCCGAACCGGACTTTGGCCGAAAACGTCGACGCTATCGCGACGCTTCCGCTCATGCATCAGCCAGGCGAAGCCTGGGAGTATAGCGTTTCGACCGACGTCCTCGCCCGGATCGTCGAGCTGATTGAAGGCGCTCGTCTCGGCGAGGTCTTGCAGCAGCGACTGTTCGGCCCGCTCGGAATGACCGACACCGCGTTCTTCACGCCTGAGCAGAAATTAGGCCGGCGCGCTGATCCGTTCTCGTTCGACTTCATGGTCGCGTCGGGCGTTGACTCGTGCAACGCGACGGCGCCACCGAAATTCGAAGGCGGCGGCGGCGGCCTCATGTCGACGCTCGCCGACTATACGCGATTCGTCGCCATGCTGAGCGGCGGCGGCGCGCTCGACGGCGTGCGCGTCCTCGGGCCGCAAACGCTCGCCTTCATGGCGAGCGACCATCTCGACGCCAAAACGGACAAATGCCACTATCTGCTTTCGCCTGGCCATGGCTTCGGCCTAGGCTTCGCGGTGCGAACGGACACGGGAAAGGCGCCGACGGCGGGCAGCGTCGGCGAGTTCTTCTGGGGCGGGATGATGGGCACGGTGTTCTGGGTGTCACCACACGACTCCCTTTTTGCGATCCTCATGGTTCAGGCGCCCGAGTACCGGGACAATTTCCGAGTGCTGTTCCGAAACCTTGTCAACGCGGCGATCGCGTGAGCGAGCGCCTCTATGCTCGAGTGTTTTGGCAAAAGCTTCACCTTCGGCTCCCAGTCAGCAGACAAGGTATCAGGAAAGAGCGGAAATACATCGTCGTGAAACGAAACACAAACCGTGAGAAGCAGTCACAGAGAATTCGCGGTTTGACCGAGCCGGTTTTTTGTACCAACCTCATAAAAAAGGAGCGTCATGGAAAAGCAAGCTGAAGCTGAGCGTACAGTCTACAAAGTGGTGGAGGTAATCGGCACGAGCACGCAGTCCTGGGAGGATGCGGGAAAGAATGCGGTGGAGACCGCGGCGCATTCGCTGCGGGATTTGCGGATCGCCGAGGTTGTGAAGATGGACATGAAAGTCGAGGACGGCAAGGTGGTAGCCTACCGCACGCGAGTGCTGCTGTCGTTGAAGTACGAAGCCTGAGAGCTCGGCCGGGCTCATGTGCTGGCGCGAATCGACCATGGGGGTTCCCTGGCTGCGGAATCATACGACAAAGGACAGGTTAATTCACTCGGAAGGAATCGCGCATAAATAAGCGTGACCATCCGGTGCCGCGTAGTATGCTGTCGAGCCCGGTCGCGCTTCAACAAACGCGACTCCAAGGATGAGAAGGAAACCATGATCGATCATCAACGCGACATGACGCCGGTCGTCGACCTTGCGCGTAAAAAAGGCACCGGCGCGGTGCGCACGCAACGGCCCATCTACGTCGACCTGCTTCCGACGTGCAACCACGCGTGCCCGGCCGGCGAGAACATCCAAGCGTGGTTGGCCTTAGCACAGGCAGGACGCTGGAAGGAAGCGTGGGAGCAGCTTATCAGCGATAATCCGCTCCCGGCAGTGCACGGCCGCGTGTGTTACCACCCGTGCGAAACAGCATGTAACCGGCGCGAACTCGACGGCGCGGTAAGCATCCACGCCGTCGAGCGTTATCTCGGCGACCTGGCATTGCGCAATGGCTGGAAGGTGCCCGTTACGGCGCAGCCGTCAGGCAAGCGCGTCCTGGTTGTAGGCGCCGGCCCGGGGGGGCTGTCTGCAGCGTATCATCTCAAGCGCCTCGGTCACGACGTCGAAATCCACGATGCTGGTCCGCTGCCCGGCGGGATGCTGCATTTCGGGATCCCCGCGTACCGGCTTCCGCGCGCCGATCTCATGGCCGAGATCAAACGCATCGAAGACTTCGGCGTGAAGATCGTTCTCAATAGTAAAGTCGAAGACGTTTTGGAAGCCAAAGCGGCGGGTAAGTTCGACGCCGTTTTTTTGGCGATCGGCGCGCATCTCGCAAAGCACGTCGACATACCGGCGCGCGACGCGACCAAGGTGTTCGATGCGGTCGCGCTACTGCGCGACGTGGGAACCGGCGGCAAGCCCGTGCTGGGACGCCGAGTCGCGATCTACGGCGGCGGCAACACCGCGATGGACGCCGCGCGGACCGCAAAGCGGTTGGGCGCGACGGAGACGCTTATCGTGTATCGCCGCGATCGGGAGCACATGCCGGCGCATCAATTTGAAGCCGATGAAGCCATGACCGAAGGCGTCAAAATTCACTGGCTGCGGACGATCAAGGAAATCGACGGGGCGGATCTGAAGGTCGAGGTAATGGAGATCGACGACAAACACAAGGCCAGGCCGACCGGCAAGTTCGAGACGCTTCAGGCCGACGCCGTCGTTCTGGCACTCGGCCAAGAATCGGACAGCGGCTTCCTGCGCAAGATCAAGGAGATCGAGTTCGGGCCCGACGGTACGGTTATCGTTGCACCGAACATGATGACGGGCAGCCACGGAATCTTTGCCGGGGGCGACCTGATCCCGTGCGAACGCACTGTCACCGTTGCCGTCGGCGGCGGCAAGAAGGCGGCGCGTAACATCGATGCATGGCTCCGCTCGACGACGTACGCACCGCCGCCCAAACATACGATCGTCACCTTCAGGATGCTCAACTTGCCGATTTTCAGCGAACTGCTGGTGAATTTGCAGCGCGAACGCCCGGTGGAAGAACGAACGGAGTCTTTCGAAGAAGTCGTTGCCGGTCTGGACGAACCGGCGGCACTCGGGGAAGCGAAGCGCTGCCTCTCGTGCGGCAACTGTTACGAATGCGACAACTGCTTTGCCGCGTGTCCGGAAGATGCGATTGCCAAGTTGGGCACCGACAAAGGGTACGATGTAAATTTCGAGCGCTGCACCGGTTGCGGGGTGTGCGTCGCTCAGTGTCCGTGTCATGCAATGGAAATGATTAAGGAGCCGGTCGCTTGAGCACTATAATGACGAGCACGAAGAGCGATGGATCTGCCGGCAACGGCGCCACGAGTAATCGCGTAACGATGGACGGCAACACCGCCGTCACGCATGTTGCGTATCGCGTCAACGAGACCGCTGCGATCTACCCGATCACGCCGTCGTCGACGATGGCGGAACTTGCCGACGAATGGTCGTCAAAGGGCGTCAAGAATATCTGGGGCCGCGTTCCCATCGTTCAAGAGATGCAAAGCGAAGCCGGCGCGGCAGGCGTGTTGCACGGTGCGCTGCAATCGGGTGCGCTCACGACGACGTTCACGGCATCGCAAGGCCTGCTGTTGATGATCCCCAACATGTATAAGATTGCCGGCGAGCTGACGTCAGCGGTGTTCCATGTTGCGGCTCGCGCGCTGGCGACGTCGGGGCTCTCGATCTTCGGCGACCATTCCGATGTGATGGCCGTGCGCAACACGGGCTTTGCACTGATCTCATCCGGTAACGTTCAGGAAGCGCACGACACGGCGCTGATCGCGCAGACTGCGACCCTCGAGTCGCGCATTCCGTTCCTGCACTTCTTCGACGGTTTCCGGACTTCGCACGAGCTCAACACCCTCGACCTGCTCTCCGACGAACAGATTCGTGCGATGATCAGCGACGATCTCGTGCGCGCGCATCGCGAGCGATCCCTGAGTCCGGAGCGTCCGTTCATCCGCGGAACGGCGCACAATCCTGACACTTATTTTCAGGCGCGTGAAGCGTCGAATGTCTTTTACGATCGGGTACCCGGGATCGTTCAGGCAGCGATGGACCGGTTTGCCCAGTTGACGCGCCGCCAATATCAGTTGTTCGAATACGACGGCGCAGCCGACGCAGAGCGCATCATCGTCGTGATGGGTTCGGGCTCGGAGACATCTCGCGCGACGGCGCGTGTGCTCTGTGCCGCGGGCGCCAAGGTCGGCGTGCTGCAAGTTCGTTTGTATCGGCCCTTCTCGGCTGCGGACTTCATCGCGGCGCTGCCGTCGTCGGTCCGTTTAATCGCCGTGCTCGAGGAAACCAAAGAGCCTGGTGCATCGGGCGAACCGCTGTATCTCGACGTGATGAGCACGCTCGGGCAGGCTGTAGCGAACGGCGAGCGCGCGCAGATGCCGCGTGTGATCGGCGGCCGGTACGGCATTTCATCCAAAGACTTTACGCCGGCTATGGTCAAGACCGTCTTTGACGAGCTTGCGAAGCCCCGGCCCAAGAATAGTTTCTCGATTGGTATCAACGACGATGTTTCGCACCGAAGTCTCGAAGTCGATACGAGTTTCACCATCGAGAAGGACTCGGTCACCCGGTGCGTTTTCTACGGATTGGGCGCGGACGGAACGGTCGGTGCGAATAAAAATAGCGTGAAGATTATCGCGCAGGACGCGGGACTCTACGCGCAGGGGTACTTCGTCTACGACTCGCACAAGTCGGGCGCGCAGACGGTTTCGCATCTTCGTTTTGGTCCGGAGCCCATTCACGCACCCTATTTGGTCGCATCGGCCAGCTTCGTGGCGTGCCATCAATTCAGTTTCATCGAGAAAGTGGACGTGCTGCGGCTCGCCGCGCCCGGCGCCGTCTTCCTGCTCAATAGCCCGTACGGGCCGGATGACATTTGGGATCACTTGCCGCGCGCGGTGCAGCACACCATCATTGAAAAGAAGCTGCGCTTCTACGTCATCGACGCCTCGAAAGTCGCCCGTGACGCCGGGATGGGCTCGCACACGAACACGATCTTGCAGACCTGCTTCTTCGCGATCTCCGGCGTGCTGCCGCGGGATGCGGCAATCCACCACATCAAGGAATCGATTCGTAAGACCTATGCGAAGAAGGGCCAAAAGGTAGTGCAGCTCAACTTCGCCGCCGTCGACGGAACGCTGGTCAACCTCTTTGAGGTGAAGGTGCCCAAGAGCGTGACAAGTGCGTTCGACCGGCCGCTGCTCGTCCCGGCCAGCGCGCCAGAATTCGTCCAGAAATTCACGGCAACAATGATGGCGGGACTGGGCGACGAGATCCCGGTAAGCTTGATGCCCATCGACGGCACGTTTCCGTCGGGTACCGCGGCGTATGAGAAGCGCAATGTCGGTGACTTCGTTCCGGTATGGGAACCCGACTTGTGCATTCAGTGCGGGCAGTGCGGTTTCGTCTGCCCGCACAGCGTGATCCGGGCAAAGTACTACAAGGACGACAAGCTAGCGAACGCACCGGGGACGTTCAAATCGGCTCCGATCAACGTGCGCGGATTTTCGGAAGTCAAATTCACGCTGCAGTTCTATCCCGAGGATTGCACGAGTTGCGGCCTGTGCATCGAGGCCTGTCCGGCCGTCGATCCGTCCGATCTCGAGCGGCGGGCGATCAATCTGGCTCCGAAGGCACCGCTTATCGAGTCCGAGCGAACCAACATCACGTTCTTCGAGAGCCTGCCGTTCAACGACCGGGCGCGCGTCGACTTCGAAAACGTGCGCGGAGTGCAGTTCCTGCAGCCGCTCTTCGAGTTTCCCGGCGCCTGCGCGGGCTGCGGAGAGACGCCGTACATCAAGCTGATGTCGCAACTCTTCGGTGATCGGCTGCAAATCGCCAACGCGACGGGCTGCTCGTCGATCTACGGCGCGAACTTACCGACAACGCCGTGGACGAAGGACGCCGAGGGCCGCGGTCCCGCCTGGTCCAACTCACTCTTCGAGGATAACGCGGAGTTCGGTCTAGGTTTCCGGCTCGCCGCGGATCAACACGTCGAGATGGCGCACGGGCTGCTGCTCGAGCTCGCCGAGGAGCTTGGTTCAGACCTCGTCGAACAAATCATTGCAGCACCGCAGATCAAAGAGTCCGAGATTCGCGCGCAGCGGATTCGCGTTGCTGAACTAAAAGTCAAATTGCTCAAGCTCGACAGTGAGAAAGCGCGCGACCTGTTATCGGTCGTCGACCATCTGGTGCGCCGTAGCGTCTGGATCGTCGGCGGTGACGGCTGGGCCTATGACATTGGTTACGGCGGCCTCGATCACGTGCTCGCCTCGGGGCGCAACGTCAACGTGCTTGTCCTCGACACCGAGGTGTACTCCAACACCGGTGGGCAGGCGTCAAAGGCGACCCCCCTGGGCGCAGTCGCGCTGTTCGCAAAAGCCGGCAAACGCACGGCCCGCAAGGATCTTGCTATGCAGGCCATCTCGTATGGCAACGTGTACGTCGCAACCGTCGCGATGGGCGCCAACCCACAGCAGACGCTCGACGCATTTCGCGAAGCCGAGGCCTATGACGGCCCGTCGCTGATTCTTGCCTACAGCCATTGCATCGCGCACGGCATTGATATGCGGCAGGGCATGAAGCAACAGGTGCTCGCCGTCGCGAGCGGTCACTGGCCGCTAATGCGCTTCGACCCCGGGATGCGTCGCGCCGGCCTCAACCCGTTTCGACTCGATTCGCCGCGTCCGACCATCCAGCTCAAGGAATACCAAGATACCCAGTTGCGTTACAGGTCGCTCGTCGATTCGCGACCTCAAGAAGCCGCGGAGTTGTCGGCGATGGCGCAGGTCGTCGCAACCGAGCGCTATCGCAAGTACGAAGAGTTGGCGCGCACCGATGGGACCCGTTTCCATCCGGCGACCGAATCGGTGAGCGAAGCGTGCATTAAATTCGATGATCCGGCGCATGTGGCGGCCGATGTCCTGGGCCGTGTTGCCGGCTTTGCCGAGAGCGGTTCGGACACCACTGGAGCACCCCTCATACAATATCCCGACCAGAAATAGAGCGATTCGCCCGGCCGAGTCATCGACCGGCCCGATCTCGCTTGGCCGCAGCCGGTATCGTGAAAGGACCTGGAAGTCGATAGAGGCAGGACAATATGTTGCAGCTCTTCCGCGTTTTTCGCTAGTTCAAGGTTGATTGGACGACCCCTGTTTTTTGACCGGGTCATGTCGCCGTCCAATATCGAAAACGTGGTAGAGTTAAGGCGCTACGAGGGGCGATATGAAAGATGAGCAACACAACCCCGGACAGAATCGGCCAAGCGCTGAGACGCAATTCTCCGATTACCTGCACCACCCGGGCAAGCTTGCATCTGAAAATAAAATGCTGCGCACTGTGCTCGATTCAATGCCCGACAATATCTCCATCAAGGACTTGAACGGGCGTTATATTTTCGACAACAGTGGGCATTGCCGGATCATGGGCGCGACGAATACCGCGGAGGTAGTCGGCAAGACCGTGTTCGATTTTCTTCCGACTGAAATTGCGGCAAAGTTTCATGCCGACGATCTTCGCGTATTGCAATCAGGCGAACCAGTCGTGCAGTGTGTGAACGAGACAGTTGACCCTGTCGGCAACAAGATTTGGGTGTCGGTTACGAAGATGCCCCTGCGGGATGACAAGGGCGAGCTGATTGGTTTAGTGTCCACTACGCGCGACATTACGGCGCGCAAGAATGCTGAAGAGCAACTGGCCAAATTTGCGAAGGAACTGCGTCAGAAAAATGCACAGTTGGAAGAGGACCTGGAGACGGCACGCGAGCTGCAAAACGCGTTATTGCCGCAACAGTATCCGCGATTTCCGAGTTCTGCTCCCCCGGAGGCGACTGCGGTGCGATTCCACCATTTCTTTCGTTCCTCCTCAGGGGTAGGCGGTGACTTTTTCGACGTCTTTCAGATCTCTGACTCTGTCGCGGGAGTGCTCATTTGCGACGTGATGGGACATGGCGTGCGCGCGGCGCTCGTTGCGATGATTTTACGTACGCTCGTAGACGATTCACACGCTCGCGCGACTGAACCGGCGAAATTCCTTCAAGAACTGAATAAGGGAATTTCTCACATTTTAAAACATACTCGTCAGGAAATCTTCGTATCGGCATGCTACCTGATTGCGGATGTTGCCCTAGGCGAACTCAGATATGCAAACGCGGGACATCCGAGCCCCCTCTGCGTCCACCGAGCAAAGCGAAGCGCTGAGTCGCTTCCTCTCCGTCGATTGAATCCCGACCCAGTGCTCGGGCTCTTTGATGACGCGGAATATCACAGCTCGTCCTGCGAGCTATGCACCGGTGACATATTGCTGCTCTTTAGCGACGGGCTTTTCGAAGTCGAAGGAATCGATGGGCAATATTACGATCAGCGTCGGCTCCTAAACGCCGCGAGTCAACGAGCCGGCCTTCGCGCCGACCAGCTCTGCAAGGAGCTCGTCAGCGAGGTTCAGCAATTTGCAGCGACCAAAGACTTCGCGGATGACGTCTGCCTGATCGCGATGGAGATTGATCATTTGATGACGGATTGATGTTAAGCCGATCTCCGAGTCTTACCCCGGTGCCCGCTGTTAGAAAGCGTCGGTGTAGTAGGGGCAGATCAAATGTCGGAAGTGGGCGTATCTTTTAGCTACACTTTTGCAGTGTGTTCTGTGTAGGGCGTCAGTGCGACCCGCTCGCCAATGGAATCGATCTTTCCCTGCTGGAACACGCCAGCCCCAGATCTGCCCGACGCTGACGGGGTGCTGGCGCTTCGTTCTGCCGGCAGGACCTGGGCGCCGATCGCCAGCGAGATGAAGGCCAAGTACGGCATGGACATGTCGGTGCACAACGTCGCCGGTTTCTGGATACGTGCGAACCGGCGGGCGAAGGAAGCTGCGGCCAAGCCGAAACCGTAGCCGCCCCCGGACTTATTGACGCTCTCTCCGTTGCTCCTCAAATCCCAACTTCTAGCGTTTTCCAACCAGGGAGCAAATGCGACCAAGTCGAAGTGCTGCACCCAAATCATGGGCTGGGAGCCTTAGAACGTAGATCCCCCACTGCCTGGTTCATCCGAGACAGGTCCGGATGAGTCAGGCCTGCCTTATCGAATGTGGCGAAATCTTCCAGTGTGATTTCACCAAAAGTTTTCCCGTGCAGCGGTTTGTCCCAGTATTGGCGGTAAATGGCGAGCGCCTCGTCGTAATGGCTCTGGAAAAGCAGGGCGTGGGCGAGGTTCTTCTGGATAGAGATCAAGTTGTCGCGCTCCGTTTTCTTGACCCCGTCGCCAATCTTGCTGGCGAAAGTTTGAGCCTCTTTGCACCGCGTCTTCGCCTCCGCGAACTGGCTATTTAGGACCAGGTTAAAGGCAAGACCGCCGAGTGCAGACGCCAATCGGCAACGTGACACATCGTCAGGTTGATAGGACGCCACGCCTCGAAGCAATTCCACCGATTCGCGCTTGCGCTTCAGGCCCTCTTCTCCATCCAACTGAGTGCCCAGGGCTCCAAGTGCGTCACTCAGATTGTTCTGGGTCGCGACCCAATCCTGAGGCAGATCGGCCCTGGTCCGGACCTCGAGGGCAAAACGAAAAGCGGCAACAGCGTCTTCGAGCAGCTTGCGGCCTTCCTTTGTGCCGGTGCGCGACCCGAGGTCTACAAGCGCAAGTCCCAGATTGTTCTGAGTCTCGGCCCAATCCTGAGGCAGATCGGCCCTCGTCCTAACTTCGAGGGCGTAGCGGAAAGCGGCCACCGCATCTTGGAGCAACATGCGGCCTTCTTCTGTGCCGCTGCGCATCCCAAGTTCGTAAAGCGCGCCGCCGAGAGTGTTCTGTGCCGTGGCCCAATACTGAGGCAGATCGGCCTTGGTCCAGACCTCGAGGGCGGAGCGATCAGAGACCACCGCGTCTTCGAGCAGTTTGCGGCCGTCCTCTGCGCCACTGCGCGTCCCGAGTTCCTTAAGAGCGTCGCCCAGATTGTTCTGCGTCATGGCCCAATCCTGAGGCAGATCGGCCTTGGTCCAGACCTCGAGGGCGGAGCGATCAGAGGCCACCGCGTCTTCGAGCAGTTTGCGGCCGTCCTCTGCGCCGCTGCGCGTCCCGAGTTCTTTAAGAGCGTCGCCTAGATTGTTCTGGACAGCGGCCCAAGTCTGAGGAAGATCGGCCTTGGTATAGACCTCGAGGGCGGAGCGATAAGCGGCCACCGCGTCTTGGAGCAGCTTGCGCCCTTCTTGTGCGCCGCTGCGCGTTCCGAGGCCGTCAAGCGCACCGCCCAGATTGTTCTGGGTCTTGGCCCAATCCTGAGGCAGATCGGCCCTGGTCCGGACCTCGAGGGCGAAGCGGAAAGCGGCGACCGAGTCTTGGAGTAGTTTGTGCCCTTCTTCTGCGCCGCTGCGGATCCCGAGTTCGTAAAGCGCGTCGCCCAGATTGTTCTGGGTCTTGGCCCAATCCTGAGGCAGATCGGCCTTAGTCCTGACCTCGAGGGCGGAGCGGTAAGCGGCGACCGAGTCTTGGAGCAGTTTGCGGCCTTCTTCCGCGCCGCTGCAGATCCCGAGGTGTCTAAGCGCGTTGCCCAGATCATTCTGCGTGTTGGCCCAATCCTGAGGGAGATCGGCTTTGCTCCTGACTTCGAGGGCGGAGCGGTAAGCGGCCACCGCCTCTTGGAGTAGTTTGCGGCCTTCTTCTGCGCCACTGCGCGTCCCGAGTTCTTGAAGCGCGACGCCCAGATTGTTCTGGGCAGTGGCCCAATCCTGAGGCGATTCTCTGCGCTGATCGAGGGTAAGCGTCCCTTGGCAGATTTGAACGGCTTCTCGGAGCTTCGCGTTGCCTTCCACCGGTTTGATCACTTCGCCTCGCTGAATAAGGAACCATGCGAAGGCGTTTCGTGCATCGGGCCAGTCCGGCTCCAAGGCGAGGATGTCGGCGAAGAGGCGATCCGCTTCGGTGGACTGGTTGCGGTCGGCCTGGAGTTGGGCGCTTTTGAGCAGGGGGAGGAGATCGCCCCGATTCTTTTCGCTGGCGGCGGCAGCGCGGGCCTTGATTTTCTCCAGAATGCCCGGGCGCTGGGTGGCGGCGTAGGCCAGGGCTTGATCCACCCCTTCGCCTGCGAGAATGCGGGTCATTTCATCAAAGACGCGGCTGGACCTGGCGGTCCCCTCGATCTCGGCGAACGAAGCGGCCAGTTCATCAATGCGGGAGATGCTTCCGGCGTAGGCTTTCTCGGCGGCCTGGCGAAGGCGCTCTCGTTCCTCCCATCCACTGGATTTTTGCGCATCGGCAAGCGCCGCCTGTCGAGTGCATTCCACCGACTCAAGCAACTGGACCCGGATTTTCTCTTTCGTGATGTGACGAGCCTCTTCGCTGATCCCCTGGATTTCCTTATGCTGGCTGTAGCCGAACCACCAGACGCTGCCGCCGATGAGGACGAGCAAGAAAAAGCCGATCGCAAAAGCGCGGAGGACTTTATTTTGCCAGAGCTTGAACGCCCGGCCCAGCTCAGCGAGCTCATCTCGGAGGCGCTCGACCTTGAGCTCGAGCTCGGTGTCGCTGGTGGCCGGGTGGTAAAGGTGGCCATCCGTTCGCCGTTCGTTCCGGTAGGCGAGCTGTAAGGCGCGTCGCTCAGCCTGGTAAACGGCAGGGTCGGGGTGTGCAGGATCGTTGGGGAGGTCAAGGCCGTCCAGCGGCGTGTCGCGGGTGCAAGCATCGGCAGCGAAGAGGAGCCATGTCTTTTTCTTCCGCGACCGGGCGTAGAGGAACTCGAACTGCGTGTAAGAGATCCGGCCATAGTCGGCATCCACGGTAGGCGGCTCCGCGCCGTAGCCGTGACCGACAATCTGGATGAGGCCCTCGCAGGCGTCGATCTTGTCGCGCAGGACCTGGCGAAGGTCGCCGGGTTCGGTGCCGAAAATTTCCTGAATGACGGGCGCGTAGCCCAGCCGTATCAGGATGGCCGCGACTCGGCTGCGTGTCTGGCCAAACTCAGGCGAGACGCAGGAGATAAAGACGGACGGCTGGTTCATACGCGTAAGCCGCTAGCAGAACAGCCCACGCGGCCCGGGGCGAAAGGGCCGATTTCGGGATTAAACCAGTTTATTTTCTGCAGGATTTTGCCGTCGCCACACTCCACGTCACGCGAACCGTCGCAACTCAGGCCGTAAGATCGCAATACGGCCAGATCGATCCTGCCGGGCTGCTGTTCAACCAGAGCCAGCCTTTGCTCGATTTCTTCGAGGTCGTTTGCATTTTGAGCGAAATTTACGCTCATGCTTTCTCCTCTCATTTTCATTTTCTTACGACCCCTACTTTCCGTCTTCACATTTCTTGACGAGCTTTACTCAGATGTTGGTCGACTCCCCTGCAGTAGGGAATAATTCCGCATTGAGCGAGAAACCCAAAGAATCGCCTACAAAACGATTAATGCGCGGGTTGAGATGTTGATCCGACGGCACGGTACCGGCAGGCCTTCACGAAACGGCGATGGCTGATACTAGCGGACGGATACTATGAATGGAAAAAGGTATCTCACGCCAGGCGGATGTCACACATGGCCGGCAACCGAGCCAAGTCGAGCCGACTCCAGATGCGCCGTCGAATCGATCCTGTGCGGGGACCTCCACCAGCCTCTCAAGACAATCAGACGCTCGTTGGAAAAACTCATCGCTCCTCGTTCCGCGATACTGCAGCCGCTTTCTGCTGAGCGAGCGGCGGGGTCGCAGTCAACAGACAAAAAATCAGGAAACAGCGGAAATACCTCGTCGTAAAACGAAACACAAACCTAGATAGGTTGCAGGGCTTCATGCCTGGGACCATCGATTGCCCGCATCGGCCACTGCCGTTCTTGCGATACGTGTCCCCAATCACCTCTCACCCATCATGTTGTATTGCGACTGCGACATGTTGTAAAACTTAGCTTGGCCAATCGCACTCTCCCCTAGCCCAGCGGCAAATGAGTGTCACAAAACTAACATTGTCGATTGCAGGTAATTCGTAGACTGGCACATTTTGAGGTCACATTTTTGCAATTAAATCGTATACCAACCCTGCTTTTCCTATTAGGCCCTGGTTATTCGATGAGTCGCTTGACACGCGCGTTCAATTTTGAAACAAAAGTTCCAATCCAGTTTCCGTTATGGCATCATTTACCGTTCGGTCTATCGACTCGCGTCGAAAATTCATGAAACTGTTCGTGCTAGTCGGAGTCCTGATCGCACCCGCGGTCTTCCAACTCCGGGCGCAGACGCCGCCGCTTCAGGACCTCGGCCCGACTAACGGTACTCAAATTGTCACGTCATCCTTAGTGCTTAATGTTCACGACTTGGATGCCCTGGAGGCCTACGTGGCTTCTACGGAAAATCCGAATTCGCCATACTATCATCAATTCCTGTCATTGCCCGCATTCGTCCTTAACTTCGCACCAAGTCCAGCGGAGATATTCGCCGCTACGGAATATCTCAATTCGTTCGGCATCCAGGTGACGGAGGTCTATGCCGATCGTCTGCTTATCAAGGCAACCGGGCCTGTGGACGCCTTTAACCAGGCATTTGCTCTTCGTATCCACGATTTCTCGAATGGCAGGAAACGCTTCCATCGCTCCGTGCAGTCGGCGGTTATCCCCGATTCATTGAAAGGGGCTCTCTTGGCCGTCATCGGACCCAGCGATGAGCCTCGGTTTCATGCGAAGAACGTCAGGTTGAGTGATCGGATCAGATCGCCATTTCGGCAGCGGCAGCCTGTACTTCCACTCCACGGTGCGACCGCAACCGGCGTTCCCCAGGAGTACACTGTAGGTGACGTCGCGAATTTCTACGACATTAATCCCCTCTACAACGCCGGCATAAGCGGCAGGGGACAAACAATCGGTATCGCCACGTTGGCGAATTTTCTTCCTGCCGATGCCTACAACTATTGGGAGCTCGTTGGACTTCATGTCAACCCGAACCGTATAACGCAGGTGCATGTCGATGGCGGCGGCGAGCTTAGCTCTGCGGCTGGATCTGGTGAAACTTCAGTGGATGTGGAGCAGTCGGGCGGTCTAGCCCCAGGAGCTAAGATTATCATTTACGATGCCCCGGACAATAATGCGGCCTTTATCGATCTGTTCTACAAAGCCGCTTCAGACGACCTCGTAGACAGCCTGTCGGTGAGTTGGGGCCAACCCGAAGTTTTCTACTTCCAGGCGCTGGCCGGTGTAGACGAAACTGGACAGTTGCGCGCAATGCACCAGGCCTTCCTGGAACTGGCGGCGCAGGGCATTTCAACCTTTGCTTCCGCCGGCGATTCTGGTGCTTACGACGCAAACGATGCTTTCAATAACCCGGTCAACAACGTGCTCAGCGTGCACAGTCCCGCGTCCGACCCGGCAATCACTGCTGCCGGCGGCACGACGCTTCCGTATGATATGCCTTTGACAAACGCGCCGCCTAATACGCCGCCGTTGATCGTTTCGACTCAGCAAGTCTGGGGCTGGGACTATCTGCAGAATTATTTGATTAAATACCTTGGGCCGAAATATGAAAACGCACTCTTTCCTACCGGCGGCGGCGGCGGCGTCAGTATTTTCTGGCTCGCGCCGGCTTACCAAAAGCAAACCGCTGGCGTCCGTCGGAGTGAACCCGGCCAGAGCGTAGTGTATCAAAACCAGGATCTGCTCAATCTACCAGCTAATTTCCCCGGTCGGAACCTGCCCGATGTAGCTCTGAATGCCGACCCGAATTCAGGTTACATTGTTATTTCGACCGAGGACGGCGGCCTGCTTGATGGCATCGGTGGCACGAGCGTTGTCGCGCCGCAGCTCAACGGCATCAGCGCATTGATCTCGCAGGCGATCGGAAGACGGCGGATCGGCTTGTGGAACCCGATGCTGTATCGCTTCCAACGGTTTTACGGTTACGGTGACGCTTCGCCTTTTGTCGATATGACCCACGGCGATAACTGGTTCTACTATGGCGTTCCTGGTTACGAACCTGCAGCTGGCTTAGGCGTGCTCGACGTCACAAAGCTAACTCTGGCGGTTGCGCGTGACCGATCGAACTTCTTTCAATATTAATAGCATAATTACTTTTTTTTGGGTCATCGGATGATGCCGCGCTCGCTCTTTTCAATAAACTCGACCAATTCGCGTACTTCCGGAACGTCAGAAAAACTACGGTCCAACTCTGCAACCGCTTGTTTGGTATTCAGATCAGATCGATACAGAATCCGATACGATTCTTTCAAGACGCGAATAACCTCATGGGAAACGCTGTGCCGTTCCAGTCCAACAACGTTGATCCCGCGGATTACGGCAGGATTCCCATCGGCAATCATGTAAGGCGGCACGTCCTGCACGATTTTTGAGCAACCGCCCATAATCGAAAATTTTCCAATTCGGCAAAACTGATGAATTGCGGTCAGCCCGCCAACGATCGCGTATTGTTGAACGAGGACGTGACCACCAAGCGTCCCGTTATTTGAAAAGATCACGTCATCCTCGACAATGCAGTCGTGGGCAATGTGGCTATAAGCGAGAAAATTTCCGCGATTGCCTATGCGAGTCACCGCCCCTGCCGCAGTTGCTCGATTGACTGTCACAAACTCACGGAAGCAGTTGTTGTCCCCTATCTCGAGGTAGGTGGGCTCGCCGTTATATTTCAGATCCTGCGTTTGTTGCCCGATTGAACAGTAGGAATAGAATCTGTTCCCCGCGCCGATTTTGACGGGGCCGCAGATCGTTACATGATTTTGAAGCCGGCAACCAGCTGCAACTGTTACGTCTGGGCCGATCACACAGTACGGGCCGACCACGACGTCCGGAGCAATCTTCGCCTCGGGGTCGATAACGGAGGTCGGGTGAATCGTCATTGCAGAATAAATGCGAACGTAAGCGTCCCTTCGGAAGCGATTTCTCCGTTCACAAGGCACCGGCAACTCGCTTTTCCAATGTTCGATTTCGCTCTCAAAAGCTCGGCCTCGATGACAAGCATATCTCCGGGCATCACCGGTCTTCGAAATTTGAGGCCATCTGCGCTCATGAAATAACCGATACCATCCGCTTGATTGTATTGCTTTCGAAGCAGGATGCTCGCCACCTGTGCCATTGCCTCCACCTGCAAAACGCCGGGCATTACCGGATGCCCGGGAAAATGTCCCTGAAAATAGGGTTCATTGATCGAGACCTGTTTCGATCCGACGATTTTGTTGTCTCCTTCAAATGCCAGGATCCGGTCCACCATCAAAAACGGATAGCGGTGCGGGAGGACCGCCATGATATCCTTCGCGTCCATCACTCCGGTGCCGAGAGGTATTACCTGCGGAGGCGACATCGCTTGCAGCTCGGCATTACGTTTTGCTAGTAGTTTGGTCATCTCCGCGTTGGCCGCGTGACCAGGTTTGACTGCAATCACGTGCCCAACAAACCGGCACCCGGCCAGGTAAAGGTCCCCGACAATATCGAGAATTTTATGGCGAACGAATTCGTCCTGGTATCGAAGCGGTTCTTTGCTCATCACCGATTCGCCACGGACAACGACCGCGTTCTCGAGGCTGCCTCCACGAATCAGGCCTTTGTCGAGAAGCGGCTTTACGTCCTCGTAATAAACAAACGTTCGCGCTTTGGCGATTTCCCGCTGATAGGTTTCCGGCGTAATCTCGGTGGAGTAATACTGTGTGAACCGCCCATCGGGACCGACCTGCGTGCACGAGACCCGAAAAGCGCGGTCCGGCACAATCGTCATCAACGCGCCCGATTTTGTCTCGATATGCATCGGTTCGCGTATTTCCATCGTGCGACGCAGAGCAGTTTGCTTTTCGACACCGCATGTGTTGATCAACTCCACAAAAGGATAAGCGCTCCCGTCGCCGATCGGCGCTTCGCTTGAGTCCATCTCCACCAAAGCGTTGTCGACTCCCAGCCCGCATAGGGCCGAGAGCACGTGCTCGACCGTGTGCACCTTCACGTTCCCTTCCGCAATCGTGGTGGCTCGCTCGACAAACTTCACATGCTCAATCCTTGCATCGATCGTCGGTTCGTCCGCCAAGTCGACCCGCTTAAACTTGATGCCGTGATCGATCGGCGCAGGGCTCAATCGCAGGCTGACTTTCGATCCTGTATGCAGTGAAGTACCGGTTAGACTTGCGCTTGTGCCCAATGTCTGCTGGTGGAAAAATGCCATATCTGAAGGGATCGTGTTACCATAGGAGCGTAGGGAGCGCAACCCAGAGCTCAATCCCAAAGGGAGCCCTCTTTTCCAGCCACGCCTTCAGCGCTCACACGCTGCAAAACCGGGAGTAGGCGAAGCGTCCCCGCTTTGCGCCTCTTCAAATCAAAGGCGCGCAAGCCGAGACGGTTCGCCTACATAGGGCTGCTGTCTGGTTGCGCCTTCGGCGCTCGCGCTATTCGAAACCCTTACAAACTTACACCGTGGGAAGAGGGTAGCTCTTCCATACAAGCGGTTGCGACCATTTTGCCGTTCTTTAGATGAATTTTGCGCCGCGCCGACTCGGCTACCTCGGAACTGTGCGTTACCACGATGAGAGTTGCGAGGTTTTCATCGGCAATTCGTCTAAAGATCTCCAATACTTTCTGCGCGTTTTCCGCATCAAGATTCCCTGTCGGTTCGTCCGCCAGCAAGAGTTTCGGCCGATGCACAAGCGCCCGGGCTATCGCGGCTCGCTGCATTTCGCCGCCACTGAGTTGATGGATGAAGTGGCGTCCACGCTTTTCCAACCCGACCAGCTTCAACATTTCATGCGCACGCTCCGCTGCTTTCCTGAAGTTGACTCCCTGAAACTCGAGTGGAATAGAGACATTCTCCAATACAGTCAGTGTCGGCAAAAGATTGAAGAACTGGAACACAATGCCAAGGTCGCGTGCCCGGAACTGCGTCAATTGTTTATCTGACGCTTCTTGAAGAGCCAGGCCATTGACAATCACCTGGCCGCTGTCCGGCTTGTCCAACCCGCCAATCAGATGCAGAAATGTGCTTTTCCCTGACCCGGATTCCCCTGTCACAGCAACATACTCCTCCGGTTCAATCGCGAGACTGACGTCGTCCAACGCCAAAACTGTGTTCTCGCCTTGCCGATAACGCCGCGTAACATTCTTCAGTTCAACCATGGCAAAGATAGATAGTCTGGAACCCCGGTGAATTCAGTCGCGCCCATAGTCCCCTCATTCGGAATCGGTTCACGCATCGTTTATGAAGATCATCGGTTTCTTGTGATTGACAAACCGGCAAATCTTCTCGTCCATCCAACCGGCCCCGGAAGACCTGAAACACTTTGGGATGAACTGAAGCGCCTACTGGCCTATGAGATCGTTAACGGCGCTCAAATATCGTTTGTAAATCGCCTCGACCGCGAAACGAGCGGTCTGACAATTGTCGCGAAGAGCAGCAAATCAGCTCGGCAACTGGGCCTGATGATGGCGCATCACGGGATTCAAAAAATTTATAGAGCAATCGTGTTCGGCTGGCCGGCTGAAGAAATCTTCGACGTGAATCGGCCGTTACTACGACAGGGAACGATGCAGGCATCCCGGATCTGGTTAAAACAAGCGATTCATCCTGACGGCTCGCCTGCGCATACGCAGTTTCGTGTTCTCTCCCGTTTCAGTAGAGCAGGCCAGTCCTTTGCTCTGATCGAGGCTAAACCGAAAACTGGGCGGACTCACCAGATTCGCGTGCATCTCGCGCATGCCGGTTATCCGATCGTCGGAGACAAACTCTACGGACCGGATGAGAATTGTTATTTGGAGTTTATCGAAACCGATTGGACGCCTTCGTTGGAAGCCCGACTACTCCTTTCACGGCAGGCGCTTCACGCTTCCGGCCTTTTATTTGAATTTGAAGGAACAGAATTCCGGTTTGAGTCCGGGCTTCCGGCTGACATGCAAGGGTTCCTCCCGACTGATCAAAAAATCCCGGCGCCAGGCTAAATTAACTTGCCGGCCAACGAACAGAAGAACAACACGCAATCAACGCAGATCAGAAAGGAATATAGTTATGCCACTCGTCAGAATTGATCTCATTGAAGGCAAATCATCCGACTACCGTGAAGCCATCGGGACTGTGATTTACGAAGCGATGGTCAAGACTCTGAATGTTCCAAAGAACGACCGCTTCCAGGTAATCTCAGAGCGTTCCGCAGCAGAGCTCATCATTGATTCAACTTATCTCGGCATCGAGCGCACCGGAGATTGTATCATGATCCAGATCACGCTTAACGAAGGGAGAACCGTCGAGCTGAAACAACAGTTTTACAAAGCGGTTGCAGATGGGCTCCATGAGCGCCTTGGTCTCCGGCGCGAGGATGTGTTGATCAATCTGGTCGAAGTAAAAAAAGAGAACTGGTCATTCGGAAATGGTATAGCGCAATACGCAGACCCACCGAAGTGATCGCCAAGTGTGGCATCAACGCTACGACGCGACGGTGCCAATGTAGGATAGGCGTCGCGCCTGTCCGGTGTTCGCCAAAGCCTTCCGTATGGGGCGTGATGCGAACTCGGTTCTTGTCCACTGGTACCGAGCTGCCCACATCGGCGAGAGACAGGCGAGACGCCTATTCTACATTGGCTCGGTCCGATGACGGGTGTGGTCCGCCGGGGACAGGAGTTGCTTCCAGGCTTGCATCTGTTAGGCGTGATGCGAACTCGGTTCTTGTCCACTGGTATCAGGCTGCCCACATCAACGAGAGACAGGCGAGACGCCTATCCTACATTGGCTCGGTCCGATGACGGGTGTGGTCCGCCGGGGACAGGAGTTGCTTCCAGGCTTGCATCTGTTAGGCGTGATGCGAACTCGGTTCTTGTCCACTGGTATCAAGCTGCCCACATCAACGAGAGACAGGCGAGACGCCTATCCTACATTGGCTCAGTCCGATCACGGATGTGGTCCGCCGGGGACAGGAGTTGCTTCCAGGCTTGCATCTGCTGAGGAACGACTCTTCACCGTTTGTCCTGGAGTAAGGCCGGCGGCGGGATTAAGGATTACCCGGTCATTGGTAGACAATCCTTGCGTAATCTCGAGTGACGTACCGAGGTCCGCGCCGATTTTGACTTTTTTCAATGCAACCTTGTTATCCGGTCCGACAGTTGCCACAGAGGGACCGTCCTTTCCGAAGATCAAGGTGTTCGCCGGGATAAACATCGATCGTCTGTCGCCGCCGGTGCTAAGATGAATCTGGGCTGATGCACCCGCGAACAATTTCCCATCCGGGTTGGGAACATCGATCTCAGTCAGCAATGTGCGTGAAGTCTGATCAATTGCTCCAGCGGTACGAACGACTTTCCCTGGAAATGTCTTCCCGGGAAAATCCGCGAATGTTAATTCTGCAGTACTACCGACGGTCACATCCTCCGTCATGCTCTCGGGCACATTGATGTCAACGCGCAAGGGATCGACCTGCGCTATAACAAAGAGCGCGCTCCCCGAACCTGCGTTCACCATCTGACCGATATCGGTATTCCTTGCCGTTACAATCCCGTCAAAGGGCGCCTTCAGGAGTTTGAAATCTTCGAGCGCCTGCAACCGGAGGAGAGCCGCCTCATCCGCGTTGACGCTGGCTTGTTTCTCGCGCAGGTCACTCTTCGCAGAATCAAAGTCCTGCGGCGAAATTACTTTTCTACCAACGAGATTCGCGTCGCGCTGGTATGTCGCATTCGACAGGTCCAGGGCAGAATGAGCCTGGGCTAGATTCGCTTTTGCCTGATTAAATTGCTGATCGACTTGCGGCGTCTCGATCTGCCCCAGGATGTCTCCCTGTTTGACGTGGGAGCCGATATCGAAGTTCCACTTGTGGAGGTAACCGGTTGTCTGAGCGTAGATAGGCGCCTGGACATAAGCCAGCGTCTGACCCTGGAGATCGACCGCGATTCTTGCAGGAGCCACCCGAGGTTCCGCAACGGCAACTGTCAGGTCCGCCACGACTTCGTTTGTTTGTTGCTGCAGAGTCGCGGTCCAAGCGGAACGCGTCATGATTCCGTACACAACCATTACGCCCAGTGCGCCGAGAACGAGAAGAAATAGAACTGTGAACGCAGTGCGCCGGCTTTTCTTGCGGGCAGGTGGCTGAACTTGCGGCGCTTTTTTTTCAGGGGACAGTTCTAGTTCTTCCACGGTAACTCTTTGAACGAGTGTTTCATCCATAGTCTCTTAGCCGTGTGAAAAAAGAAGAATTTTTAAGAGCTCGCAACTTCTGGAGCCGACGACTGCTCAAGAGCCCCTGTACGCTTCCTGACCAACATGAAGACCGTCGGCACAAAAAAGAGGGTGCCGATCGTCGCGAAAATCAATCCTCCTATCACGGCCCGTCCCAGGGGAGCATTTTGCTCTCCTCCCTCCCCCAATCCAAGGGCCATCGGGACCATACCTATAATCATTGCAAGGGCCGTCATAATTACCGGCCTGACGCGGATATATCCGGCCTGCAGTGCTGCGCTGTAGGAGTCTTTGAACTCGTGCAATTTTTCTTTAGCAAATGTAATTACCAGAACGCTGTTGGCGGTAGCGACACCCATACACATGATTGTGCCCATGAGCGCGGGGACGCTGAGCGTCGTCCCGGTTATGAAGAGCATCCAGACAATCCCCGCGAGTGCGCACGGCAAAGCAGTGATGATAATAAACGGTTCAGTCCAGGACTGGAAATTCACGACCACCAGCAAATAGACAAGAACAATTGAAAAGACCAAGCCGACATATAATCCGAAAAACGACGATTGCATCGTTTTGCTTTGTCCCCGGACGATAAGGAGGCTCCCCTTCGGCAAATCCTTTTTCGCCGCGTCCACAACCTGCTGCACTCGGTCGGATACATACCCCAAGTCCTTGCCATCGACGTTTCCATAGATGTTAATCACCGGCCGGATGTCGTAGTGATCGACAACGGGAGAAGTCGTGCTTCGAGATATACCTGCCACATTGGCGAGAATCTGCGGAGTTACACCGGTGCCTCCCAGAATCGGCAGGTTTCGCAACGCGTCCAACGAATCCATCTGATACTGCGGAGCCTGGGCGGTTACCGAATAACTAACGCCATTCTTCGGATCGACCCAGAAGTTAGGACTAACCTGCTGCGAACCCGCGAGTGCGCCAAGAACACTATTAGCCACATTTTGTTCCTGCAAACCTAACAACGAAGCCTTCGTCCGGTCGACGTTGATGTTCAGCTGAGGCACTGTATTCGGTTCCTGAACCCGCAGGTCAACTAATCCGGGAATCGTCCGTAATTTGTCGACGAGCCGGCTCGCAAACTCGAAGTTCGCCGATTTGTTTAACCCCTGGACCTGCACGTTAATGGGGGCAGGCAACCCGAAGTTCAAAATCTGCGCAACAATATCGGCTGGCGGAAACCAGAGCTCGACATCCGGAAACTCCTGCGCCATCCGCTTGCGAATTTCGCGAACGAACCCATTCGTCGAATCGTGATGCTCGTTCAGCGAAACCAGGATATCACCGTCGGCTGCGCTAATGGTCCCTGAGGTGTTGTAGGAAAGGTTTATGCCGCTATACGGAATCCCGAGATTGTCGATAATTCCTTCGAGCTGGTTTGCCGGGATAATCTGCCGCAGCATCGCTTCGATCTGGTCCGCTGTCCGCGCAGTCTCCTCAACTCGAGTCCCGGGTTTCATGCGGACATGCATATCGAAACGCCCGGCATCAACCGATGGGAAGAAATCCTGCCCGAGGAAAGGTAATAAAAGCATCGAAAGTGCGGCAAACCCGATCACGCCAACTACAGTGACCTTGGGATGCCGCAAGCAGGTACTCAGAAGATCACGGTACCCTTCGCGGAACCGGCTAAAGCCGCTCTCGAAGCTCTGGGAGATTTTCCCGAAAATGGTTTTCGGTTTCGGGTGCTCCGTCGAAAGATGATGTTCCATCTCAGGAGGCAACAGAAACTTCGCAAACGTCGGGACCACCGTCCGAGAAAGGAGATACGAGGCGAGCATCGCGAATACAACCGCCTCGGCAAGCGGCACGAAAAGATATCGTGCGACGCCGGAAAGGAAGAAGATCGGGACAAAGACGATACAAATACAAAGAGTCGAAACAAATGCCGGAACGGCAATCTGCGACGCGCCGTTCAGAATGCATTGTTCCATGGTGCCGCCTTCGGCCATATTGCGGTGGATATTTTCAATTTCGACCGTTGCGTCATCGACCAGGATACCAACCGCCAGGGCCATCCCGCCGAGGGTCATTATGTTTATCGTCTCGCCGAGAGCGCTCAGTACGACAATCGAACAGAGAATCGAGAGCGGAATTGAAACGCAAATGATTAAGGTGCTGCGCCAACTGCTCAAGAACAGCAGGATCATCAGTGCAGTCAGGCAAGCGGCAATAATTGCTTCCCGGATGACGCCTTGAATCGAGGCGCTGACAAAGATCGACTGATCGGTGAGCAGCGTCAGATTCAAACTTTCCGCCCCCGGAGGTAGCGTCTGCTTGATTTCCGGCAATTTCTTTTTGATTCCGTCGACAATATCAAGAGTTGAAGCGCTCCCAGTCTTCTGGACGTCGAGCATCGTCGCCCGCGAACCGTCAAAACGGACGATGTTTGTTTGTGGGACAAACCCATTTCGAACATTCGCGACGTCCCGAACGTATATCGTAGTTCCGTTTGGGGTAGTCTTGATCGGGATGGCATTCAATTCCTCGATCGCCTCCGGACTGGCATTCATGCCGACCTGATACTCAAACTGCCCGATCTTCATCGTGCCGGATGGAAGAATCACATTCTGATTGCTGATCGCCGTAACGACATCAGTCGGCGTCATACCGAGCGCCTGGAGTTTCTGATAGTTCAGGTCAACGGAGACATACCGCTGTTTGCCGCCGTAAGGATAAGGCACAGCCACTCCTGGAACCGTAATAAGCTGCGTGCGGACGAACTGCAGAGCGAGGTCGTTGAGCTGCTGTTCGGACAGATCCTTTCCCGACAGCCCAATCCGGACGACCGGAACGTTGGAAGCGGTATAACTGAGAACCAGCGGAGGGGTCATCCCGACGGGCAACTGCCGCAGCACAGCTTGTGCGACCGACGTGACCTGCGCGATTCCGGTCGGAACGCTTGCGCCCGGATGCAAATAGACTTTTACGATGCTGCCGCCGTAGATGGACTGCGATTCGATGTGCTCAATGTTATCGACCGTCGTCGTCAATATGCGCTCGAACTGGCTGGTGATATGCGATTCCATCCCTTCCGCGGACATCCCTGTGTAACTCCAGAGAACAGATATCACCGGGATGTTAATTGCAGGAAAAATGTCCTTCGGCGTCCGAACGATCGCCACCAGTCCCGCGATCAAGATAAGAATAGCGAAAACTGTAAAGGTGTACGGCCGGCGAAGTGCTAAGGCTACGATCCACATTTGCTTAAATTGGGCTATGCCCCTTCAGTCTTGCTGTCTGCATGATAGCTCGTGCATTACGTCGCCTCTGGTCGCTTCGCCGCACACATCTTCTCCAGGGAAGCGCCTGCTCATCGATCAGAGGCATCTAGACTCAAGCAGTTGCCTTGCCAAGCCGGAAGGAGGACGCGGTGTCGGCGCATTCGTATCGTATTCGCCGTATTCAGCGTGTCATCGTCCGAACCGAGGAATACCGCTATCGGCCCGATATCCTCCGGCTGACCACCGCGACCGAGCGGGGTTTGCCCGATCGGACTTGTGACGAATTTGCCCTCGACCAAGGCGGCGGGTTCCAACCCTCGGTCTCCACGAAGCCGGGAAGAAGGTCTTTGACTGGCTGACGTCCAAGGAGATCACGTGCGGTTCGTACAACGATTACGTCACTTGGGATAAATAGCGACTAGGCGGCAAAATCCTGGCGTCTAGTGGTCATAAACCAAATGAGCACGTCGCATTCAGTAGAAGCAAAAGCAAAGCAAGCCATCCGCAAGATTACTCATCCGGCAATCGGTGAAATCTACTGTCTCAATGAACCGGAGGCCCGCGCGACCCTGTATGAGATATTCGTCGATAAACTGTATCTCCAGGAAGGAATTTCTATTTTACCCGGCGATATCGTCCTTGATGTCGGGGCCAACATCGGTGTCTTTACGCTGTGCGCTGCGCAGCAAGGAGCGCGGGTGTACGCGTTTGAGCCAGTGCCGTCCACTTTCGAAGTGCTACAGCATAACATCCATTTACACGGCTTTGATCGCGTTGCCAACGCGAGGAATATTGGACTATCCGATCGGGCGGAAGAAAAACTAATGTTTCATTACCCGACGTTATCGGTATGTGATTCATGGAGCGCTCAAGATAGCTTGTTTGAGTTCATGACGGAAAATTGGGAGAATACTCTTCACTTAATTAAAACCGCGGATCTCAATCAATACAGCGCCATTAGCAGTTTGGGATCGAAGTCTCTGCAGCAGGGCGCGGTGCGCGAGTTCATCGAGAGGATTTCGGCATCCCCCGTTCACGTTAAATGCAAATTTGATACACTTTCAGGAGTCATTTCTCAAGAAAACATCCAGTCGATTGATCTGTTGAAGCTAGATGCCGAACTTGCCGATTGGGAAATCCTCAGCGGTGTAAAAGCTGACGACTGGAATCGAATCCGACAAGTAGCAATGGAAGTTCATGTGGAATCTGACGTAGGGCCGATTTCTAAGTTTTTCAGCGAACGAGGCTTCACTTATGTTGCCCGGAAGCAATTGAAGATGGGCACTGGCTGTGTTTGGGCCAGAAAATAATCACAAGGGTTGCAGCCGGCTGGGGAGCGTGTCGGCGGGTCAATCAGGAAAGGTAGGCGACGGAGAACAAGTCTCTGTCCGGGTGGATGAAGGTCTCGCAAGCGATGATTTGTCCAACTTTATTAACAGCTTGATTATGTCTCTCAACGAAATCCTTGCAGATCCAGGCCTCTCCAACTGGCTCAAAGATGCCATCAAAACGGCGTATGAGCGAGACCCCGTTGACGCACTGCACGACGTTAGGCGGTTGCTCAAAATGCTCGGCGAACGGTACACACAAATAGTTAACCGAGATCGCCCCTAGGACGATTACGATACGTTCATCGTTCGTCGTTCTTCATTCTCTGTGGGTTGCGCCGGGCATGGACGTTTTCGAAGCGAACGGTCGCCGCGCAACCGGGCCGACTCACATGAATTCTCGGCGGAGACGGCTGAGGAACAACTCGAGGACATCGCGGCGAAGCTGATAGCTCATGAATTTCCCCGAACGCCTGGCGGTGATCAACCCGGCGGTTTCCAGCTCTTTCATGTGATGGGACAGAGTCGGCGCCGTAATATCGAGGCATTCCCGCACGGACTCACAGGCCATCGGTTCCGTGCAACGGCTGATCCGTTTGATGATCTCGTACCGACGCGGATCAGCCAGTGCTTTTGCGATGTTCTGCACTTGCTCTTCTGTCAGTTCAGTCAATTTGGGCGTCGGCATTTTTCTTGCGGCAACCAACAATCGAACCGCCGGAATGTTTCCGGCGGTTCATGCTTGCTAAGAAGCTCTCAAATAATCGGCCTTCCGCTGCCACCGGTGCAAGCCGAATGATGCGACCGAAGGCTCCGATCTAGCGCAGTCCACCCGACGCCAGAAGGTGCTCCCCGGTCAACCAATGCGCATTGTCCGAGGCGAGGAATACCGCTATCGGCCCGATATCCTCCGGCTGACCAGCGCGACCAAGCGGGGTTTGCGCGATCAGACTCGTAACGAATTCGCCTTCGACCAAACCGGCGGCGTGCACACCCTCTGTCTCCACGAAACCGGGATTGATCGAATTCACCCGGATATGTTTGGGCCCAAGCTCCTTCGCAAGAACACCCGTCACAGCGTCGACGGCGCCTTTCGTGGCTGTATAAACAGAAGTGCTTGGAGGGGTCGTCCTGGAGGCAACCGACCCAATATTAATTACGCTGCCACCGCTTTCACCGAAATATTTTACCGCTTCACGCGTGGCGAGAATCAGACCAAGGACATTGGTATTGAATTGACGATGGAATTGCTCTTCGGTAACGGCTTCCAGCAGAGCAAACTCGTAAACACCGGCGTTGTTTACCAGGATATCGAGTTGACCAAACGCGCGCTTGGTCTCTTCAAAGATCCGTTTGACGTCGGCCGCCTTGGCCACATCTCCTTGAATGGCAACCGCACGTCCGTTGCGTTTTGTAATTTCGTCGACTACACGGTCAGCTCCTTCCTTGCTTGTGGCATAGTTGACGACCACCGAGGCACCTTCAGCTGCGAGGGCTTTAGCGATTCCGGCGCCGATTCCTTTGGAGGCACCGGTGACGACAGCGACTTTACCGAGTAACTTGCTCATGATGAATGAAGTAAAAAAGAGAGGTTAGTTTTCTTCGACACTTGTACAATCATCTAACTACTCTGTCAAGTTGCCGCTCCCGGCTTCAGGGCGAAACTATCGTAGCATACGCGTCTCGCGTGTATTCTGCTTTGGATCTCTATGATTCCAGAGTGCCACTGAACAGGATACACGCGAGACGCGTATGCTACACAGGATACACGCGAGACGCGTATGCTACGGCCGTCACGTCGGCACGAGCTGAAGTTCCGGGTCTCGTCGGACAAGAAACGGTTCGACGCGCGCGTAAACTTTTGGCGAAACCATCGCGACAACGTTTACATGCGAATCTTCGTACCTGAGGTCAATCACATGGCTCGTGCGATGCAATAGAGAAACGAGTTCCGTGCGGTCGAGCGGCAGCGCAAGCTCCACTTTCGACACGCGGTCGGCAAGCAGATCGGTCATTCGATGCAGCAGCTCATTGAGGCCGTACCCGGAATGGACGGAGATGAATATTCCCTCGGGGAAATGAAGCCTCAGCGCGTGCAGCGTCGATTCGTCTTTCACAAGGTCCATCTTGTTCAAAACGGTGAGCATTTGCTTCGATTCCGCACCCAGTTCCTCGAGGACCCGAATAGTGGTCTGATAAAAATCGAACACGCGTGGGTGGCTTGCATCGAGAACGTGCACAATGAAATCCGAGACGACTGCTTCTTCGAGCGTCGCTTTGAAAGCCTCAATGAGCCGGTGCGGCAAATTCCTTACGAACCCAACAGTATCCGTGAGCAACAAATTCTGACCCGATGGAAGAAGGACGCGGCGTGTTGCCGTGTCGAGCGTTGCAAACAACTTGTCTTCGACAAGAACCTGCGCTCCGGTCAGTTTCTTTAATAGCGCCGATTTGCCGACGTTTGTGTAACCGACAATTGCTGCGTTTGGAAGTGGAAGACGCTGCCGTTGTTTTCGTTGAGTTGCTCGCCGCAACCGGACAAGTTCCAGATCGCTCTTAAGCCGGACAATCTGTGCACGAACCAACCGGCGGTCCGCCTCGAGCTGCGTTTCACCCTCTCCCTTTGCTCCTAACCCGCCTCCTTGGCGGCTGAGGTGGCCCCATGCCCGAGTTAGCCGCGGGAGAGAATATTCCATCCGGGCAAGAGCCACCTGCAATCGAGCCTCTTTGGTTTGGGCTCGTCGCGCGAAGATGTCCAAAATCACTTCTTCGCGGTCGATTACTGCGAGTCCGGTCAAAGCCTCCCAATTGCGTTGTTGCGCCGGGGTAAGGCCGTTATCAAAAACGATCACATCGGCCCCTAACTCTTTTGCGCGCTCCCAAATCTCCTCAGCCTTCCCAGATCCGACGAAATAGCGCGGATTCGGCGATTGAACCCGCACCAACAATTGCTCGATTACGGGGATTTCGAGCGTGTCAACAAGGGAATCTAGTTCGCTGAGCAGGCTCTCCGAATTCCCCTTTTGCGCCGCCTGTGAGTAAACTCCGACCAGGAAAGCTTTCTCGACCTGCTTCGGTTTTTCTTTAATATCGAGCATCAGTTATTTCTTGAAGAATGCGGTTACGGCCTCTGCCACGAGTTCAACTTCGCCATCTGTGAGTTCCGGAAATATGGGCAACGCAAGTACTTCTGCGGCCGCAGCTTCCGATTCTGGAAACGATCCCGCCCCAAGGTGGGCAAAACATTTCTGCTGGTTTAGTGAAACAGGATAATAAATCTCCGTGCCGACTCCGCGATTTCGCAAATGCTCGCGGAGCTGCGCGCGTTTCGAAGTGCGGACCACGAACTGGTGATAAATGTGGCCCCGGTCGCCCAGTTGTCCCCGGTATGGTTCCGCGGTCAGCCGAAGCGCTGGAGCCAACTCTGCGAAATCACGCCGATAATGCTGTGCGATGGCGTATCGCCGGCGGGACCATTTCGAAAGAAATGGAAGCTTCTTCAAAAGGACGGCCGCCTGGAGAGAATCCAAACGGAAATTTCCACCGACGTACTCGTGATAATATTTGGGTTCCATCCCATGATTCCGAAGAATCTTCATCTGTTGGCCCAGACTCTCGTCTTGGGCGATCGCGAGTCCCGCGTCACCGAACGCTCCCAGATTTTTAGTCGGATAAAAGCTGAAGTAACCGAATTCGCTGATTCCACCGGCGCGTTTCGTTCCATTCGAAGAGGGATACTCAGCGCCAACCGCCTGGGCGGCATCTTCTACTACAGGCAATCCATACCGGGCGCAGATCGACTGAATTTCGTCCATCTGACAGCAGAGCCCAAATAAATGAACTGGAATCACTGCCTTGATCGTCAGACCATCGCGGGTCCGTACACTGTTCCCGTCCTTCTCACATTTCGTGTCTAGAAAATACTGCAAATTTTTTGGAGACAAGTTTAACGTTGCCTCTTCGATGTCGACAAAAACCGGGGTCGCTCCCAGGCGGGCGACAGATCCGGCGGTGGCAAAAAAAGTAAATGGCGTCGTTATCACCGCATCTCCGGGCCCAAGCCCCAGCGCCATTAGAATCAAAAGCTCTGCATCGGTGCCGGACGATACTCCGACGGCGTGTCCCCCGCCGCATAGTGACTCGATAGCGTGCTCAAATTCCTCGACACGAGGTCCCAGAATAAACCCCTGATCATCGCAGATCGACGCGATCTCACTAAGAATATCCTCTCGGAGTGAGGTGAACTGTCGTTTGAGATCGAAGAAAGGTACTTTGGTCACTCGCCTTGTGTCCCGACACTATCCGCCGCCAAGCGCTGGTGTGCAAACCAAATGCGGAGCCGCCCCGGTGACTCGATGACGCCCCCTGTTGAATCATAAGGCCGCACAGTTTGCGCAATGCGAATTAGCAGGAGACCATCATGAGAAAATCTGCATTTTTGTTTTTCGCCTCGATTTTCGTTTGTCTGGCTGCACGAGCCGACGATCAAAACCCGGTCCAGAAAGCCGGTAATACTGTCGAAAAGGCTGCAACCGAAACAGGACAGACAGTTGAACATGGAGCCAAAGCCACCGGCCGAACATTGAAGCATGGCACACAGGCCGCGGAACGAACCGTTGGAAAAGGATTGAAAAATACGGGTAATAGTCTCGAAAAAGCAGGCGGCGAGGCAACCGCGTCCGCTAGCCATCATCGGAGGATAAAGCGGAGTTCCGCGGAAACCAAAGCCTCCCCATCGCCAACTGCGGCGAGTTCGCCGCGCGAGACGCCATCACCGACGCCAATGAACTCGCCGGCAGTCACGCCTGCACCGACACCGATGTCGACACCCGAAGGCCCAACACCAAGCCCCACTCCGGCCAGATAGAAGTAGAATAGGCGTCTCGCCTATTCATTCCAAGCATGCCTGGCGAGCGGCTCTTCTTGCACAACTTCGCCACGGAGATCATAGGTTTGGGTGCCGGTAATCTGAACGCTGACGAACTCCCCTACCGGGGCATTGCCGATAAGCAATATCCGCGTATCAACTTCCGGCGCGTCTCCCGCGGAACGTGCGATCAGTGGCTGTTCGACAAGGGCTGTTATCTTCCGGCCGATCATTGCTTGCGCAAGCTCGCTGGCGATCTTCTTCTGGAGACGCATGGCGCGGCGATAGCGCGTATTCTTCGCTGCCGCGGAGAGTTGTCCATCTATTTTTGCGGCACGCGAACCCTGTTCCTGGGAATAGGTGAATATCCCCAGACGCTCGAATCGAACACGCTCAATGAACTCCAGAAGTGACTCAAAATGCTTTTCGGTCTCGCCTGGGAACCCAACGATAAATGTGGTCCGCAGGATGATGCCCGGCACTGTCGCGCGGAGTGCCACAATTAAATCCTCAATATGCTGTCGTGAGGTTTCGCGCCGCATCAACCCAAGCATTTCCTCGTCGATATGCTGCAATGGCATGTCGATATATTTCACGACTTTCGAGCTTGCCGCTACCGCCTGCATCAGCTCCGCGCTCCAATGAGCCGGGTGTGTGTAGAGAAGCCGCACCCAAAAATCTCCAGGAACCTCCTCGATCCGCTCCAGCAGCCGTGTCAAAGTGGGCCCTCGCGCCGAGTCAACGGGCTGGCGTGGCCCGGCCTTCTGGTTCCAGAGATCCATCCCATAGTAAGTCGTATCCTGACTTATCAGGTTGATTTCTTTGACGCCCTCTTCGACGAGGTGGCGAATCTCGGTGACGACCGACTCGATCGATCTGCTGCGATGCCGACCGCGCATCTGCGGAATCACACAAAAACTGCAGGGATGGTTGCAGCCTTCTGCGATTTTCACGTAGGCAAAATGAGAAGGAGTCAGCCGAAACCGCGGTGTTGTATAATCCGGCACGTATCGCGACTTTTGTGTAACAAAATTCAACGGGGCAGCCGCCTTCCGTCCCTGACCTAGAACGGTCCGGACGATTTCCCCGGCATTTGCAATCTGGTCGAGGCCCATAAACGCGTCGACCTCCGGAAGTGCATTCGCAAGCTCACTCGAAAATCTCTGAGACATGCACCCGCTGACCACGAGCTTCTGGCCCGGTCGCTTTCGCAACCCGCGGGCCTGGTGCGCATCCAGTATCGCTTCAATTGACTCTTCTTTGGCGGAATCGATAAACGCGCAGGTGTTGACTATTACGACGTCAGCTTCCTGAGCATCGGCCGTCACTTCCATGCCGCTAGCCACGATATCTCCAAGCATTACCTCGGCATCCACGAGATTTTTTGCGCAGCCCAGGCTGATCATCCCCACCTTGACCGCGGACGGCGGCTGTAGGAAATCAGCGGCAGACAATAAACGACTGCTGGATTCCATGGATCCTATTCGATCAGTTGATGACGATATCATTCGACCCGCCCGGAACGAGCTGGCCGTCTTCCCTAACCTCGACTGCCGCTTTGTCAACAACGTGGACCCAGAATCGTTTCCCTTCGACGATGATCGGCTGGCTATCCGGCCCGGCGTATCCTTCAAATACCGGCTGGGTTCCCTCCTTATCCTTGGTCACCTTTACGTAAGTTCGCCGGATCACTCGAACCTCGAGCTTTTTATCCGGAAGCGTGGACAGAGCGGTCTGAATCGTAGTATCAGCCGGGCTGTTGGACTGCACTGTATCTGGCGGTAGTGCTTTTCTTACTTCGATGCCGTCTTCAACGCGCCCAGGTTGCTGCATCGGTGTCGCCTCGACCTTCGCATCTTGCTGGCTGGAGGCCCCCTGCGAAGTCGCGGCTGAGGCTCCGTTCGACGGGGATGGCGCAGCTAACGCTCTGAGCGAATTCGCATCAGGAGTGGCGGCGTTTGTCGCGCCTACGGACGCATCCGTCATCGGATTCAGCTTGTCGATTGACCCAGCACTGCTGTTCCCGGTGACACGCGGGACATTAAGAGCCAAGTACGAAAAGACCGGCACACCGACCAGGACGATCAAAACAAGCACGACCACGAGGGCCGGCGGCACCCGGAACCCTCGCGGTTGGATCCGCTGCGGCCATGGAGCCTGATTTGCCTGGTATGCCGCGGAAATCGAGTTCAGGTACTGATAATCCCCCATAGAAATCGAGCGGGAGATTTGGAATGTCTCCAGATACTCCGAGATATCGACTCCGAGATACTTTGCATATTTCGCCAGGAAACTCTTAGCGTAGGTCAAGTTGGGAAAGTGCGAATACTCGTCTGCCTCGAGATCAATCAAGCGGTCCGGCCGAATTCTTGTCCGCTCGGCCACCTCCTCGATATCGAGATTTTTGGCGAGCCGCGCCTGCTGCAATTTACTTCCAACCGATTCCAACATGACTGCTGTCCTGGCTGAGCCGTTTAAAACTTATTCGGTGCAGAGTACCCGGGCAGAAATATACGCGTTTAACTGATTCTTTACACGAGTGCGTCCAAGTCCACCAAAATTTCTCGAGGCTTCGCTCCGTCCCCTGGGCCTAAAATGCCTCTCCGTTCCAATATATCAACCACTCGTGCTGCCCGTGTGTACCCCAGGCGCAATCGTCGTTGAAGCATCGACGTCGACGCCTTCTTTTCCTGGCGGATAATCTCGAGGCATTTCTCAACCAGCATCTCATCTTCTTCGCTGACTTCCTCTTCAACGTGCGCCGAGGACTCAAGCTGGTTTTGGATTGCAGGGTCAAAAGTGGGTGCTCCCTGGGCCGAAACAAAGTCAACAAGATTTCGGATCTCATCGTCCGTCACGAGTACGCCTTGAGAGCGAATTAAACGCGATGTTCCCGGGGGTCGGTAAAACATGTCTCCCTGCCCCAGCAATCGTTCGGCGCCGTTCTCATCCAGGATGACTCGACTATCCAGCGCCGACGCAACCTGAAACGCAATGCGGGTCGGAATGTTCGCTTTAATGACTCCGGTCACGACGTCGGCCCGCGGAGTTTGAGTCGCCACAATCATGTGGATCCCAGCGGCTCGTGCCATTTGCGTGATTCGTGCGATCGCGCTTTCCACATCGGCCGGCGCGGTTTGCATCAGGTCCGCCAGCTCATCAATGATCACGATGATGTATGGCATCCGATCGGGAATAATCAGATCGTCGTCCCGCGGTACCGAGATGGAGGAAGCTGCGGCTTCCTCCGCGGTATTACCAGTATTGGAGTCGGCCGATTCCTCCGATTCCTTTTCAAGATCCAGCTCACGTTGCGATTTGGGCTTCGGTCGCGCGTTAAACCCGGTCACGTTCCGAACGCCGACCTTAGCAAAGATCTTGTATCGGGTCTCCATTTCGTTGACGACCCAACGGAGAGCGAGGAGCACTTTTTTCGGATCCGTGACCACCGGCATTACCAAATGCGGAAGCGCGTTGTACATTTGCATCTCGACCACCTTCGGATCGATCATTACAAACCGGAGATCCTCGGGGCTGAACCGAAAAAGAATGCTTGCAATGATTGCGTTGATGCAGACGCTTTTTCCGCTCCCGGTTGTTCCGGCAACCAGGCAGTGCGGCATCTGCGCCATGTCTCCCAGTATGATCTTTCCGTAAACATCCTTCCCCAAAACGATCGGAATCCGATTCTTGGTTTGCGTCCACTCTTCCGACTCCAAAATCTCCCGAAGCGTGACTTTGACCTTCTTGGAGTTTGCAATTTCGATACCGACCGTGTCCTTGCCAGGAATTGGTGCAAGGATATTGATGCGCTCTGCTCGAGTGGCGCGTGCGAGGTCGCGTTCCAGACTTGAGATTTTATCAACGCGCACGCCGCGAGCCGGATAAAGTTCGTACCTCGTGATCGTCGGCCCGCGCGTGATATCGCCCGGGCTTGCCTCAATGTTAAACTGCTTGAGCGTGTCGATTAAGACATGCTGAATCAGCTTCAGTTCGGCTGGATCCGCCGCTTTCCGACCTTCAAGGTCAATCGGCTCCAGCAGTTGTACGGAAGGGAGCTCATAGTTTTCGATGTGCTGTCGAGCAACGGTCACGACCTGTTCCGTCTCCCGGCCCTTGCCCTTCAACTCAGCAAGCGACGGCTTCGGTTTATTGGGAATTGCGGCAGATGAATCGATGATCTTGGGCTCAGGATAGTTCGCGGTCTCAGGTCCCTCGGGCATAATGCCCTTTTTTTTAAGCTCGCGCTCATGCTTCCGGATCTCGCGCTCGATCTTTTTCTGGTTGGCCTCAAGCCGTTCTCGCTCGTTGGAGGCCTCCATGCGACGGCGCTCCGATTCCTCGGCCATTCGGCGGAAAAGGTCCTTGGTTCCCTGGACGGCGTTCTTAACCAGGTAAATTGGACGGATGCCGGTCAGCCAGATCAGGCTTACGACATAAATAACCGAAAGCGATATAATCGAGCCGATCTCCCCGAGCATGCCCAGCAGGAGTGTCCCAATCCAGTAACCGGTCCAGCCGCCGGGGCCCAAGATGTTGAAATCATGTTTCCACGCGTGCAGAAACCAGGGCTGCAAATGAGCGACAGCGGCGCCACTGACCACAAATACGACCGCCCACTGCAGACGTTTCAATATGCGAAATCCAGGCAGAAAAAGTTTTGCGCCACCGAATCCTAGAAAGATGGTCGCGATCAGGTAAGCGGCGCAACCAAGTGTCAAGTAAAGAAATCCGGCAATGACAGCTCCGGTTGGACCTATGAAATTCTGGGCCGGATTATTAGGCGGACTGACCGAGCTGAACCACACCCACGAAGGAACATCCTTCGGAGTGTACGAAATCAACGCCAGGAATAAAATTGTCCCGACACCGATCAACACCAGACCCATTACTTCGTTCCAAGCGTTATGCTTCCGCGACTGCGCCATGTCAGCTCGCATTGTAGTTCCTAGTTGTGCTCTTTCAATCCTCAATCCAGAAGAGAACGCTCGGAGAGAGCATTCTCTTTTTTGATGGCACCAAAGCGAAGAGTCGTTACCGTTGGGTTTTGGCACCTTCGAAAACAGGCGTATGAAATCTCAGTGCCTCACGTTTCATCCGTTGTACAAAGAGCGAGTCTGGGGTGGCAGGAGACTGGCAACTCATTTCGGCCGCAACCTGCCGGATGAGAATCCGATTGGCGAATCCTGGGAACTGGTCGACCGCGAAGATTCGCAGAGCATCGTTTGCGAGCCTGAATTCCTCGGCGCTTCTCTTCACGATCTCTGGACCGATCACCGCCGGGAAATATTCGGTGAAGGTTATGATTCCTTTCGTTTTCCGATTATTGCGAAGATTCTCGATGCAACCGAAGTCCTTTCCGTGCAGGTGCATCCGGCACCGGATCGCCTGACTCACGCGGATGAGCAGCCAAAGTCAGAGATCTGGTACTTTATTACCGCGGACCAAGGATCGTGCATTTACGCGGGTCTAAAGCAAGGTGTCAGCCGCGAGGATTTCCAATCAGCACTTGCCAGCGGCCGTGTTTCGGAACTGCTCCATCAGATCCCGACCCGTCCGCACGGCTGTATTGTGATCCCAAGCGGCAGGCTTCATGCGATCGGAGCGGGAAACGTCATTTTCGAGATCCAGCAAAACAGTGATACGACTTACCGCGTATTCGACTGGAACCGGCTCGGATTGGACGGAAGGCCGCGGGAGCTCCACGTCGAAGAATCGCTGCGAAATATTGACTTTAACGATTTTGAACCCGCTTTGGCCGATTGCGATGCGGAAAACCTGGTCGATTGGCATTGCTTCAGCGTCGATCGTTGGGCGCTTGATTCCGGCCGCCAGGCAAACGGAGAGCGTAGATTTTCCATTTTTCAGGTTGCAGCCGGCAAAGTTTCATTCGGCGACCGAATATTCCGTCACGGAGACCTGTTTCTGGTGCCTGCAAACTACCATCTCGGCTCCGTCAAACCGGTTGACGGACCTGCAACGGTCCTTCGGACAACGCTTTGAGATTCGGGACGCGAGCCTCGAGCCTGGTGATAAACGAAATCCTGGCGATTTCAAGTATGTTACCGAAATTGACGTAGGTTATAAACCAAACTACGATCGGCCCGTGAAAATTTTCACAAAGTCAGCTCTTCAAGGGATCGGTACGGCAAAGTTCCAGCGAGCCGTCGAGCTGATCAATCCGCACCTTTATACGGTCGAACAACGTATCCGCGAACAAGCCAAAGGGTTCGATCCGGCGATTGAGGGCTATTTCGAATATGCGTGCGGCAGCAGCGGCAAACGCCTGCGCCCGGTGCTGACTTTGCTCTCCGGGTTTGCGACGGGTACGGTTCGCACAAGCCATGTCGACCTCGCCGTGATCGTTGAACTCATCCACCTGGCAACTCTCGTCCACGACGACATCATGGACGGAGCGGACATTCGGCGTGGGCAACCGACAGTAAACGCCAAATGGGGTAACGCCCTGGCCGTCCTGCTCGGCGACTGCCTCTTCGCGCATGCCCTCAAACTTGCCGCAGCGTTCCCCAACAACGAGATCTGCCGCCGAATCGCGCATGCAGCCAAAGATGTTTGCTCTGGAGAGATCATCCAAACGCAGCGCCGGTTCGATTTGAACCTCACGATTGAAGAGTATTTTCAGGTCATCGAGATGAAAACGGCCGCACTGTTCGCCGTGGCGACAGAACTGGGTGCGTTCATCAGCGAAGCCGATCCGGAGGTTATCACCGCGATGAAGAACTACGGGCTCAAGCTCGGCACAGCCTATCAGATTTACGATGATTGTCTCGACATCGCAGGCACTGAAGACAAAGCCGGTAAAACATTAGGATCCGATCTTCGCAAAGGCAAATTGACGTTGCCAATGCTTTACCTCCTGCAAACGGTCAAACCGGACGAACATCATCGGTTCAGCGAAGTACTGCTTCGAAGCAATCCAGAAGAGCTAGACGGATTAGCCGCCGAAGTCATCCGGCGTGGAGCACTTCGTCGAGCCGTTGACACAACCAAGCGGTTGGTGGAGGAAGCCCAGCTCGAACTCGAGAAGTTGCCAACGAATAAATACTCGCTTGCTATGCAGGATATTGGGGATTTCCTGTCGAATATCGTTGACCAGTTCGCTGCAGCGGCATAACAGTTCCCACGCATGTTATTGTTTTCATGCGTGGACTGAGAATAGAGGAATTGCCGGATCAGCAGAAGCCGCGCGAGAAGCTGCTGCATCGAGGCGTCGATGCGCTCACCGATGCGGAGGTCCTCGCTATTCTGCTCCGGACAGGCGTTCCAGGCTGTAACGTCCTCGAACTTGCAGAGCAACTTCTCCAAAAGTATGGGAACCTGGCACATTTATCCCGCTGCTCTGTCGCGGAACTTTCGGAGCTCAAGGGGATCGGGCCTGCGAAAGCGTTGCACATGGCCGCCGCATTCGGTCTGGGCGCCCGCCTGGTCGCAGAGCAGGCTGCTTCCGGACCGCTGGATAAGCCCGAGACGATCTATCAAATGCTTGGAACCGAAATGCGAACACTCGACCGGGAATCCCTCCGATCGGTCCTGGTCGATGCGCGATGCCGGCTGATCGCTATGACAGAAATCTCCCGAGGAACGCTAAACGAAAGTCTCGCGCATCCCCGGGAAATCTTTAAGCCTGCGATCAGTCACTCTGCGTATGGCTTCGTCCTCGTTCACAATCATCCATCCGGCGATCCCGCCCCTAGCGAATCCGATATCCGACTGACACGGCGCGTTTCCGAAAGCGCGCACATCCTGCAGATCCGTTTTCTGGATCATATCATCGTCGGATCGCCGCAGCAGGATCGACCCGGTTATTTCAGTTTCAAGGAAGCCGGCATACTCAGCTGAGCCGCTTCTGAAGGAAGACCGCGTCAGATGAGCAGCGATCCTTTTACGCTGAAACTCCCAGCCAGATCTGACTTCGTTGCATACTCGATCGCAGTGGTCATGTGGACGGTCGAGTCAGTGTAGACGACCGATATTCGCACCGCCAGGGCCCGGCTCTGAATCGGGCGCGTTGCTGGCATCTTCTTCTGTGGGTGAAACCGAAGCTCGGAGCTGTTCCCTGGTGTATTCCACAAACCGCTGCACAAGCGGCTCCGACGGCTCTTTGCGCCAGGCAACCCCATAACGGATCCTCTGGCCGGCCGGACGCAGAGGAAGAAATCGAACCCCAGGTGCCGGCTGGCGGCAAATATGTTCGCCAAAGATGGAGACTCCAAAGCCCGCGGCGACATACTGAACTCCCGTTCGAGCGCGATCAACTTCCTGAACAACCTTCGGGCTGAAACCGGCCCGCTGACAGAGCCGCGCCAGCCACGAGCGATAACTGGGCGCATTCTCCCTCGAAGTCAAAATGAAGCTTTCGTCTTTCAATTGAGCAAGCCGCACATAGGAACGGCTCGCCAAGGGATGATCGCTCGGAACACCAACCAGCGGCTCCTCTTCGACGAGGCATTCCACTTTCAGCCCGACAGGCGGTTTCCCATCAATTGGCCCAACGAGCCCTACGTCCAGCCGATGACTCGACAGTGCCTCAAGCTGCGCCGACGGCACCATCTCGGTCAATGTCACTTCAACCTCTGGATGTTTCTGACGAAACCGTTTCAGCACAAGCGGCATCCACTCATGGCTCTGTGCTCCAATGAAGCCAATCGCGAGGTGGCCGGTCTCAGCCCTGCCGATTCTCCGAGTCTGTTTCGTAAGCTCGTCGAGCTCAGAGATTATCCTCTTGGCGCCCCGCAGAAACGCCCGGCCGGCACCGGTTAAACCAACCCGACGGCTATTTCTCTCGAGCAACATCACACCAACCGAATCCTCCAGCAGCCGGATTTGAGCGCTGACCGCAGACTGCGCCACATGCAACACACTCGCAGCGCGGGTAAAACTGAGTTCCTCCGCCACAGCAACGAAATAACGCAAGTGCCGATATTCAACAGAGGACGCGTTCATCTATCACGATTACAGATTTCAGCTAGCACAACAAGCTATTTTTCTTATTGTTCGAATCTGATAACTGTTCACTTGGTATGAAATTTTCGATGGCAACATCGCCCACGACGGTCGATACAAGAGTCGCAGCAATATCGTTGAACGGAATTGCGCCCGGGCACGCTGCGTATTCCTCACGGCCTCGTGCAAGAATTGCGCCGCGCACAAGCGAACCCGCAAACAGATGGATCGCATTGGCGGTTATTCTCGTAGGTCCTTTCCTCGGCGTCATCGACTTTTTCATTGCCAATATCGGGGTTCCCTCGATTCGGGTTTCACTAGGGGCCTCGTTCAGTGAGATTGAACTCGTCATTGCCGGATACGGATTGACCTACGCAGTTTGCCTGATCACTGGAGGCAGGCTCGGCGATATTTATGGGAGAAAAGTAACGTTCATCGCCGGAATGGCTGGGTTTACGCTGACATCAGCATTTTGCGGCCTGGCGCCGACAGCCGGTTGGTTGATTTTCTGGAGGCTGGTTCAGGGGTGCGCCGCGGCAGCGATGTTTCCGCAGGCACTATCGTTCATCCACGTCAATTTCAACGGATCATCGAAGAGGGTCGCCTTCAGCCTTTATGGAGCGATGATTGGATTTGGATCGATTGTCGGCCAATTGCTGGGAGGATTTCTGATCCAGGCGAATCTATTCCAGCTCGGATGGCGCCCGATCTTTCTGATTAACCTTCCGATTGGAATCGCCACGATCATCTGCGCGTCGCTCCTACTTCGAGAGTCACGCGCAGAAGACGCTCCAAAACTGGATCTGCTCGGTGTCGCAATTCTGACTGTTGGTCTGGCTCTATTTTCTTATCCATTCATGGAGGGCCAGCAACAAGGTTGGCCTGCCTGGGCATGGATTTGTTTGCTGGGCTCGTTTCCGGTGTTTTGGCTTTTCTGGCGGTTCGAGCGGCGGCAATCAGAGAATAGTCTCTCTCCGCTCATCGAACCACGACTCTTCGAGGACAAGGGGTTCGTCATCGGACTCCTCGTGACATGCATCTACTTTGCCGGGCATACTTCGATGCTTCTGATGCTGAGTCTTTATCTGCAATTCAGTCTCGGCCTGAACCCAATGTATGCCGGGTTTGCTCTCGTCCCGTTTTCATTCGCGTTTCTAGTTGGATCGAGTTTCTCGGGAAAAATCAATGGCTACCTCGGGCGCAGTTCACTCCACCTCGGCGTGGTTATACTTGCGTTCGGGATTCTCGTGCTGGCATCGCTTGCGGCGCCGGTTCCAGGTCATTTGACACCGAGCTTTCTCATGGCCTGTTTTCTTTACGGAATCGGGCGAGGGATCGTCACCGCGCCGTTGTACAACACCGTGCTCAGCGGAGTCCCGCATAAGGATTCAGGAGCCGCATCGGGTGTGACGTCGACGATGCCGCAACTTGCAAACTCGGTCGGGATTGCTCTAATCGGCGCAGTCGTCTTCGCCGTGATTCCGAAAACCGGTGCAACACCGGCCGACTACGCACACGGTTTCGTGGTCTCTTCCATGATTAATCTGGTGCTGCTTGGTGTGGCCGGCGGACTGATTTTCCTGATCCCGGCCAACCGCGGCAGCGATCTTCCCGTCGGCGCGCGTACGGCCGTGGAAGGCTAAGAGTTTATCCGAATAACTTTACGCCGCTCAGCGACTGACCATTCGCTCCAGTACTTCGGGGTATCGAGCCCCTTGCACCGTGATCTTTGAGGCGGCGTCACGATGTCATGCTGATCAATTCAACTTAGGGTACTAGAGAGATCCGTGTAATTTTATACGCTAAGCGTCTTACACCTGCAGCTGCCTGAACCTGATCCTGGCATGCATCGTCTACTGGCAGGCGTGCGAAATCTCCCGGGTCCTGAGTGAGTGCGACCCGCTCGCCAATGGAATCGATCTCTCCATGCTGGAACACGTCAGCCCAATCGAATGGGACAATGTCGTGCTCTACGGCCAATATATCCTCGATCGGAAGCTCGTCCGCCAGCGCCGTCGCGCAAAAAAGGGTCGTCCTTAGCATATAAAATTACACGGATCTCTCTAGTACCCCCAAATTTCCCTTATTTTTTTACTTACCCTTTTCAGGGTATTGTGATGAACTTCGAAAACGCCTGCACGATGCCGATCGGGTCAGGTCCCTGGGGAATCAGGACCGAAAAGGATCGCTTCATTTGCAGCTTGGCGCAATGAATCTCAACCAGCAGGCCTCCGACCAACTCCTGCTGGACACTCAGGCGCGAGACATAACCGATTCCCGCTCCGGCGGCGACCATGCGCTTGATCGCTTCCGTGCTGGGTAATTCCTGTTCGATGCGAAGGCGCGATAAGGAGCATCCTTGTTGTCGCAGAGCGAGTTCCATCACCCGACGCGTACCCGAACCCAATTCGCGAGAAATTATCGGACGTTCCAGCAGCGCTTTAGTGCTGGGATTTTTGACTTTAGCCAGGGGATCAAAAGGGGCCGCAACCCAAATAACCTCGTCCTGATAAAACGGGCGGACCTGGATTTCGCGCCGGCGGCAGGGACCTTCCACGAGGCCCAGTTCGATCCGTTGGTCGAGAAGGAGTCCCAAAATGAGATCCGTGTTTCCTTCGACCACTTCACATTTTACTGCGGCGGCTTGGCCTTGAACCCGACGAGAACGTCCGGGAGGTAATACGAGGCGATTGTCATGCTGCTGCCAAGACGAAGAGTTCCTGTCAAGAGTCCGACTGGAGCCTGCAGCTTCTCCATCACTGCGGCGCGTGATTTCTCCGTCTCCTGCACATGCTTCAAAAAGATCGTCCCGGCATCGGTTAGCACAACGCCCGTGCTGGAGCGGACAAAGAGAGGAACGCGCAGTTCTTCCTCCAGAAGCTTGATATGCTTGCTCACGGCTGGCTGAGAAAGATGAAGAACCTTTGAGGCCTTGGTGAGACTTCGCACTTCAGCCACTTGACGAAAGACGTGAAGACGATAATCGATCATCGGCTCATAACCAATAGTTATGACTCATTCCTATTTGCCATTACCGCGCCTGTCAATTCCATATCAGATTCGAGGCGTTATGAACAACGAACTCAACGAACTCAAGGCTCCCTATGATGTCGTCATCGTCGGTAGCGGCTACAGCGGGACGATGGTGGCGGTCCATCTGGCTCGGGCGCAACGCGGTTTACGCGTTGCGTTGATTGACCGCAGCAAGACCTTTGGACGCGGCGTGGCGTACGGTACCACCGATCCAAAGCATCTCCTCAACGTCCCGGCCGATCAAATGGGCGCGTTTCCCGACGATATCGGTCACTTCTACCGATGGTTGAAGGCGCATCCGGCGAATCTGGACGCGGCCGGAATCCGTGAATTGCGTCTCGATGCATTTATTCCACGTCTGGTCTTCGGCGACTACATCCAGGATTTGCTGCGCGAGGCCTGCGCGTTGCCCGGTACGCTTGATATCATCCGTGATGAAATCGTCGATCTGACGCGATGCGAAAGCGGGTCGTTCCAGTTGATTGGCAAATCCGGGAGCAAGCTGGAAGCCGCCCAAGTCGTTCTCGCGCTGGGAAACTTTCCTCCGGGTGAAGCGGCGCAGAAAGAGAAAGGCGAGTGGTTTATGAACAACCCGTACGCCGCCGAGGTTCATGTGAAGCTGGCCGAGCCGGGCGACATTTTGATCATTGGCACGGGACTAACGAGTCTCGATCTCCTCCTCACGCTCGATAAAACAAAGCCCGAGGGGAAAATTCATCTTCTATCAAGGCGCGGACTGTTCCCGCAGCCACATAAAAAGGCTGCACCCTATCCGGCGTTTCTCGACCCGGACAACTTGCCGAAGACGGCGCGGGCGCTGTGCCGACGCGTGGCCCAGGAATTACGTCAAGCCAATGCGCAAGGGATCGACTGGCGTCCCGTGCTTGATTCGCTACGCCCCTTGAACCAGGCGATCTGGAGAAACTTCAACCCCACCGAGCAGCGGCGCTTCTTGCGCCATCTCGGCGCGTTGTGGGACACGCATCGGCATCGTTGTGCGCCTGAAATCATGGCGGTGAAGAATCGTCTCGAAACCGAAGGCCGCCTGGTTTGTCATCAGGGATATATCAAAGGCTACGAGCCGATGGGCGAGCAAGTTGAAGTCACTTATCGGCCGCGTGGAACCACGCAGGAGAACAAATTACGGGTGCGCCATGTCCTGAGTTGCACTGGTCCACAATCTGACTATCGCAAGCTGAACGATCCCCTTGTCCAGCAATTGCTGGTTCGCGATCTTCTCGCACCCGATCCGCTGCGGATCGGAGCCTACACCGCCGAGGGAGGATATATCTGTAACCGAGAGGGCCAGGTAATTAGCGGCCTTTACACCTTGGGCAGCACTCAAAAAGGGCGACTTTACGAGTCAGTTGCCGTTCCAGAACTGCGTGGACAGGCTGCCGATCTCGCCACCCACCTCCTCGCCTCGGCCCTTGCGTGATTCTTGTGGCCTTGTTCTTCGGCTCCGCTCGATCTCTTCTGTACGCCCGTGCCGAAAAACATCCGGCTTGCTGCGAGCGAAGGCGTATTAATCCCGGGATTCTTGGGCTAGACTAATCCAATGAAAGCTTCCGTCTATTATGGGAAAGGCGACATCAGGATCGAGAAGGTACCCGATCCTTAAATTCAGGATCCGACTGATGCGGTGGTCCGGATAACCCACGCTTGTATTTGTGGTTCTGATTTATGGTTCTATCGCGGCGAAGAACCTGACTGGAAAGCGGGCTTCCGAACCGGTCACGAATGGATGGGGATCGTAGAGGAGGTTGGGAGGGACGTAAGGACCGTCAAAAAAGGCGATCGCGTGTCGCCACAGCTACCGGCAACATGCGGGCGGAGCTTTTACCCAGACAACACGTTCACCTTTACCGGCCTCATCTTCGGGAAGGCCAAGCGGGGCTTGCGTAGAGAGGAAGACCCTCGCTTCGGGGATTTTTCCCAGCGTTCATGTTAATCACCTTTACGGTCTTTGGCTCGGGTCCCGGAATGAGCGCATAGTTATTCAGCAACAGAGCAGACTCGATTATCCGCACAAGCTCGCTGCGAGGCACCGGTTCCGGCACAGAGATCGAAATGGGCAAGGCATTCGCGGCAAGGCTGCTATCCATGATCAGGGCATCGCCCGTCAGCTGTTCGTATTGCTGAAGGATCGTGTAAATGCTCGCATTGACCGCTTGAAATGAACTCACCGGCTCTTCGTTCCGCGATACTCCAGCCGCTTTCTGCTGAGCGAGCAGCGGGGTCCCAGTAAGCACACAAAATATCAGGAAGGAGCGAAAATACATCGTCGTCAGTTCCGAATGTTTTGACTGGGACCGGGAGCTGGCAGAACCCTCCTGCGCCGAGTCTCGGCGACGCGTGGCATGCGAGGGTTGTTTTGTTGCCGCGATCTAGGGACGCCGGCTTGGGGCATTTGACCGGGCTGTGTTTGCTGCAAACTATTCGGATGTGGAATTCCAGGCCGAATTCGCACGTCGGGTTGGAGAACGCTGACCATGACTCAACCAATTTGCGGGCGGTTGCTCTTCGTAGCTAGACTGAACGCAAGGCTACCGCGGAATTCGTCTATTGGCGACTTGCATTGACGAAGCGATTGGGGTTCTAATCTCAGCGCGGGATCAGGATGCTATTGTTTGCTCGGATGGCTCGCCTCTCGCATCGTCTCGGCGGGCGGAGCCGCAACTCAGCCGTTGCGCAATATCAGAAGGTTATCGACAAACATTTTAGCAAGAGCGGCGACCTTGCCTGGACGACGATGACAAGAGATTCAAACGACCGCAAAGTGCGTAACCTTGAGCGCCACGAGGTCGTCATAGTTGGAAACCGCTATGCTGATTATCGGAGGAGGCATACAACGAGCAAGGCACCCATTAGCATGGAGAGCGAGGATGTTGCTGACCGTACGGTTAATTGGTGTCATGACACCTGGTGCCTGGCCGGGTTCCACGACCCCACCGCTGAGTCAGCCAACTTCTCGTCGGTTGCCACGCTCTAGATCATTGTGCATCGAAGAGGTCATCTCCGCTGGCAGGCTCATGGACCGCCAAACGAGGTCAGAAATGATTCGGCCAGGGAGTCCGCATTCATCTTACGGTGTTCGGCCTCAATATTCCGGTCGCCGTGTCGGGTATATTGAATACGCAACGGCGCTCGGTCGCGTGCCCGCTTGCTTCGGCAGGCCTTCAAATCCAAACCGGATTGCTCTCATGCGCTCCGGGCGGCCATTTAACCGCTTTTAACTGCCACGGGCTGGAAGGTTATTTCCGCAGTCCGAGTGTCGAGGGAGAAAGAAAGCTCTCCCGACCGCTGTTCGGTCCAGCTGTCGATGTAAGGTTGGTCTCCATTCGTCAGTGCCACCTGAAACTTCCCTGCCCAAACCTCCCCGGTCCGTTCCGCGATCTCTAACATCCATAGATCGGTAACCCCACTGGCGCGGCAGTGAGTATCGACCGCGTACCGATCTTTTAATGACGGTTGCTTCGCTGTCTCAATTAGCGCCGCTGTCAGCCAATCTTCGAAGTTGTCGTCCTCCAGGCGTTGCAGAGCTTCAGGAATGATCACGGACCGAGGGAATATTAAAAACATGGCTTCTCCTTAAAACAGAATTCCGAATTTCGTTGAGAAGCTATAAACAGAAAGTGTGCCAACGCGGACTTGTCGATGTAACTAGCTATAGATGTGACGCTTACAATACATGAGGCAAATGATTCTCTGGTACGAAATCTCGGCTTTTGAAGTTTGTTGCAAGCACTTCGTACCGCAATCAATTCCCGAACAACATCCTTTGCCGATTTATCAGCTCTACAGTCCCAGAAAGACTGGTTGATGCCAACTGGCCGTCTCCGGTTCAGTCGGTAAACTTGATTTGACAGACTAAGATTGGTTCGACCCGGTGGCAGCGTTCATGACCGCAGGAGTGCTTACACTCAGCGGACCGAATGGAATGTCCGGGACACCGGAGGGACGGTTATCTTTTCAATAGGACTGACGCTGACCGGAGGGACTTTAGAGACGGTCAAGTTCTGCGAAAAGCACACTAAGCCGTACGTCGAGCTCTACCGTGAAGGATACGCTCGGGCTGGAGGCCGGCGACGGGTTTCCCTCGATGGACTTAAAGCAGCAGCAAAGATGCTGCGTGAATTCGTTTCTGACAATGAGATCGAGACGCTCAACGTTGCCGGGCCGCGGACGAGCAAAGAAACGGAGGTCGGAAAGTTTGTGCGGGAGATCCTTGATCAAACTTTTGAAAGTGCAGAAAATGGGGACTAGAATTTCTAGGAAATGAAACCGTACCGGCCGAAAGTTGAGCTCGCGAAACGATTGTGCTCGTTACGATTCTGCCTTGATCGGATGCGTCGCGGCAAGGCGTCGTCCGGCAAGCGGATCCAGACAAACAGCGCCCCGCGGCCCTTGACAGGCTGTTTGCAGCAAAAGAGGTCTTCAAAGAGCGCGACGCTATAGAGAAAGACGACTTGCGATTGCCGACATGAATGCGAAACAGCCTCCGACCAACGGAATACGTGGTTGCGTCTTCGATGCGTACGGCACTCTATTTGATGTTAATAGCGCAGCGCAGCAAGCACAGGAGATCTTGCACGATAAGTGGCAACATCTCGCTGAACTGTGGCGGATGAAACAATTACAGTATACCTGGCTGCGCAGCTTGGCGGGAAGGCATACCGATTTCTGGCAACTCACTGGGGAAGCCCTTGATTTTGCGCTGGATAGCTTAAAGCTGGTAAACCCGCACCTTCGTGAACAATTGATGGAACTTTATCTACGGCTGAGTGCGTATCCTGAGGTTGAAAACGTTTTAACGCATTTAAAAGCCAGCGGCCTCAAATGCGCCATCCTCTCTAACGGCTCACCAAAGATGTTAGCATCGGCCATCGAGAATGCCGGCATTCAAACGCTCTTAGAGGCAGTCCTCTCAGTTGAAGAAGTCCAAGTGTACAAGCCGCATCCCGCAGTCTATCAACTAGCTGTGGATCGTCTCGGTCTGCGGACGCGTGACATTTGTTTCGTCTCATCGAACGGCTGGGATGCATACTCTGCTAAGGCTTTCGGTTTTCACGTGATCTGGTGCAATCGTTTTGGTCAAGTGCCAGAAAGAATCCCAGAAACTCCCGACGCGGAAATTGGTACCTTGTCAGATCTTCCGAAAATGATCGGTGTTGACTGATGGCTTGGTCACGCCCTCTTGCGACCAAGATCGCGCAAGAGCGCATTTTAGGACTCTAGCAATACAAAGTAGAAGCTCGGGGTCAAAATTACCACTTTTCCCCCTGATCTAATCATCGGCACTACGGATCGGCTTGTCCAAGGCATCCAGCAGGCCGGCAGACCCAACAGCCGTATTTCCTTTCGAGGACTACGCGATCGCCCTCGTCGACGAACTCGAGAACCCCCAGCACCGCAAGGATCGCTTCACCAGGCTACTAGAGGAGAAGACACGAAACGGAATTTAAAGCACGTTGGGTACCTCTTCTCCCTCGTGAAAGCGCGAAGAAAACTTTTAACGTAGGTGACCGATCGTTGCCTGAACGACATGCGTTGTTTCCGAGGAGGATTGACGCTTGGCGTGCATAAAATTCCGTTTCGTGTCTTCTGCTCTTATCATCTCAAAATCGACATCTTCCAGCTCTTGTCGAAGAGCGGCTTCTCCGGGCCATAAAAAATCGAAACCTTGCAACCAACCGCCGCCCTACGTTTTCGTGCTAGCGCACGTGTTACCTTGTGTGCTCTCTAGCCAGCTGCAAGATTGTCGTGACCAGTGTGTTGGGGTCAATTGGCTTGGCGAGGTGTGCCTGGAAACCGGCCTGCCGGGTCCGAGCCCGATCTTCGTTACGAGCTGCAGCCGTAAAAGCAATCACGGGTAACTGTCCGAGCTCTGGTTCAAGATGCCGGACATTTTCCAAAAGTTCGTAGCCGTCCATTTCGGGCATCGCTAAATCGCAAATTAGAACATCCGCGTGAAATTTCTTGATCGCTGCAAGCGCCTCTTGCCCCGAACTCACCACTTCGGCTTCAGCACTGCTGCGTTCCAGAATGACTTTCAAAAGTTTTCGCGAGTCGGCGTTATCATCTACAGCCACCACCTTGATGCTTTTAAGTCTGGTGTCAGACATCGCTTCCTCCTCCGTAAAGGCAAGCTCTCCGGAACGTTCGGCGATCGAACCGTACTCGGATGCAATGGCCGGCAATTCGACCTTGATCACGGTCCCGCGGCCTGGCCCCTCGCTCTCGGCGATAATTGAACCGCTGTGCAACGCGACAAGATGTTTGCAGATAGCCAAGCCTAGCCCCAATCCGCGATTTTCTCTGGAGCTCGCTTCGTCTTGGGAGAACCGCTCAAAAATATGGGGAAGAAACTCTGGTGAGATGCCTTCGCCGGTGTCTTTGACCACAACGATGGCGCTTGCTTGCGTCTTCCTCAAATGCACGGTCACCGAGCCCCCGCCAGGCGTAAATTTGAGGGCGTTACCCAAGAGGTTAGCTAGAATTTGGTGCAGCCTTGCCTCGTCTCCCCACACTATACAGCTTATCTCCTCAGGGATTTCCGCAAAACTCTCTAGGGCGACGCCTTTCTCGGCCGCCTGCACGCGCAACGTTTCGACGCCAGCTCTAACGACCTGCTTCATATCGACCTCTTGAAACTCCAATGTCAGAGTCCCAGCAATAATTCGGGAGGTATCCAGGAGGTCTGAGATCAGTTCCATCAGGGTATTAGTATTTCGCTGCAGCACCTCGAGCCCTTGTTCAATCAGCGACTCATCGGTGCGCGCATCCTTCATGATAAAGGTCCAGCCTAAGATGGCATTCAGCGGAGTACGAAGCTCGTGAGAAAGGTTGGCTAGAAACTGGTCCTTCGCTCGATTAGCAGCTTCGGCCTCAAGCCGTTCATTATGTAGTTCCATACCAACACGACGCTGAGATTCCAGTAGATCGCGTAGCTGATATTGCCGCTCGCGCGACCGTAGCGCGACACGCAACGCGCCGACCAACGTGGCCGGACGTACCGGCCTTTCAAGCACAGTTACTGCACCATGAAGGCTTAGAACTTGCGAGCGCTGACCTGTGACCCTCGTCTGCTGGCCTGGATGGGTAAGAAATATGACCGGCAGCTCCGACCATGGCTCTTGATGCTCGAGCCACTCAGTCAGGCTTGCGTATTCCATGGGCGAGGCTAAAGATTCCTCGGTCAGCAGCAAGGCCCCGACAGAATTTCCCTCTGTTTGGAGGCGCTCAGAAAGCTCAGAGAGACTCTGGCACTGCTGGGCAACAATCCCTGCGGTTTGCAAGACAGAAACAGCCACATCCGCATCTCTACCGACAGGAGCTAAAATGAGGACGACTTGAGAAACACCTCTAGTGACGACTCGCATCAGGTCACTGTGTCTCCCGTTTCCTGGCCCTCGATCGCTCCGGGACCTGATTCCAGGACTGGAACTCCTGTAAGCACTCCTCGGAACTGAAGGAGCGGCTCACCAACCCACAATCCTGTTTTAGTCACCTTAAACTCGCGAATTGTGCGCTCGTGCCCGCCGCTGCGTTTCTTCGCTACCGAAATTGCCTGGCGGATCGATCCTCCCGTCTCGAAGTGTCGCAGAATTATCACGGTGTCGGCTAGATAGGTAAGGTCCACCGGCGAGCGCAGCTCGTTCAGGAAGCCACCCTGGGCGAGGATCATAATGGTGACAACTCCGAGTTGGCCGAGATAGGTCAGCGTCTCGTGCAGCTGCAAGTCGAGTATCTTGCCCTGCTGCATCGCCTTGCTGTAACCGTTGAGACTGTCGATGATTACCATCCTAGCGGTTTCTTGTTCTACAAAATTCAGCAACAACTGGGCGAATTGCCCAGGAGAGAGCTCTGCGGGATCGACCTGCTGGGCGCGCAGGACCCCATCGCGAATGAACGGTCGGAGATCGATTCCGAAGGACGTCGCCTTGGCGAGATACAAGTCTAGATTTTCATCGAAAGTGAACAGTGCCACTCTCTCCCCTCGAGTGGCAGTAAAGTGCGCGTAAGTAACGGCAAGGCTAGACTTTCCGGTCCCCGAGGGACCCATCAGTAAGTTACTGGTGCCTCTGTCCAATCCGCCTCCCAAAAGAGTGTCGATCCCTTCGATGCCGCACGATACGGGCTCGCGTGCAAAATCGCGGTGATGTTCTCCCGGTACAATTCTGGGGAATACCTTGACGCCCCCGGTCTCAATCACGTAATCGTGTGGGCCGCCCAAAAAGCTGCTGCCTCGAATTTTCCGGATGCTCAATTGACGGCGATCAGCACCGTATGGCAGCTCATCGCGACGTAAAGCGATGACCCCATGGCAAACGCTTTCCAGCTGTCGATCATCTTTCGCATCGGCTGAGGTGAGGTCATCCAGTAAGAGAGTTGTACAGGGTTGGGCAGCCAGGAATTGTTTAATGCTTAAAATTTGGCGCCGATACCGAAGCGCGCTCTGCGAAAGAAGGCGGAGCTCGGACATCGAATCAAAAACCGCCCGCGCTGGTTTAATACGCTCAACTTCGGCAAAAACGATTTTCGTGACATCGTGAAGCTCAATATCTGCGGGATCGAAAAGTGTGTTTTCCGCCTCTGCCGTAAGCTGCTGGGCAAAGTTCGTAAGCTCCAAAAAACCAATGCCATCAAGCGACCAGCCGTGTGAGCGCGCAACCGCAAAAAGTTCTTCGCGCGTTTCTGAAAATGTGACGTAAAGACAGGATTCGCCCCTGCGGAAACCGGCCAAAAGGAATTGCATCGCCAGAGTCGTCTTGCCAACCCCTGGATCGCCCTGAAGTAGATAGAGTGCATGAGGAGGGAAGCCTCCGCCTAAAATGTGATCGAGACCGCTCGTCCCTGTGTTACAACGTGCCAACGCTGCGGCTTCGGTGTTCATTGCGAATGTATCTATGGAGAACTGACAGCTCGACAATTCTGACTAACCGAGGGGATCTTGTCGAGAAGCAGGTTTATTGCGGACGCTACGCAGCCGACTCTGTCGTCGCACTCTTTCAACGCGAAAAAGTGACCATTTCGCACTGCGTGCCAACCATCCTGCGGATGCTGCTGGACAGCGCCAAGGCAAAGGGCATCAATCTTTCTGGCTGCTCAATGGTGCGTTG
>CAVVPV010000029.1:0-148504 GCA_963750185.1 uncultured Verrucomicrobiae bacterium | reverse complement strand
CGATTACGAATCGGCTGCTCTACCTCTAAGCTACGTTGGCGCTCAGAAAGGCGGGATAATAACTCTCGCAGCCTTGACCGTCAAATAAGAGCCTGCGTCGCTCATAGAAGCATACGCGTCCCGCGTGTATTTTGTTTTCCGCGTAATGCCTCGTGCAAAGAAAGGAATACACGCGGGACGCGTATGCTACTGAAAAATCGGCGTTTCGCCTTCACGGCCTGCAAGAATGCCGATCAATCCGATCTTGCCACCCGACCGGCAAGCGCGTACCGACTGCTAAAACGTTCCGGCACCCCCGACTTCGATCACGTGATCTACCCCTTCGTCGTTTCAGACTGGGTGTACGGGCTTTCTACGATATTCGGCGCCTGGAGCCTGTTGTAATCCCGACTGAAAAGAAAGGCCAAGCGTTCCCGATCCGAGCAGATAATAGAGGAGAACGGCCGGCAGCGCTAGTCCGACGTGCGACGCCCCAAATGTGTGCCGGGCGGAGAACAGCTCACCCAGGTACCTTACTCCCGCGATTGTCGGCAAGAGGAGCGCCGCGACGAGTAGGATCTGATGAACCCGTTTACGCCAGAGCAAATCGCTCCTGAATACAAGAAGTGCGGACGAAAAACACAGACTCGTCACCGTGCTGCCTAGTGTAGGTCGAGCCGCGTAAAGAGAAATTCGCTCACCCGTTGCATTGGCCAGGAAGAAAATGTCCAGGTCTGGGAAACGGATCCCGGTCGCGTACTCGAGGAGAAATACGACGTTGCTGCATAACACAAGAGCGCAGACCACCTTTGAAATCACCGCCAGAACTGGATATTGCGATTTGACCGGGGCTGAGAGCAAGGCCAGCGCCAAGCTAAGAGAGGTAACAAACAAAACGGTCCAGGGTGTCAAATAAATCGGGACCTGGTCGGACTGGTGAACGATTGGAGCGTAATGTTTCCACTGCGGAAAATAAATCAAACAGCCGACCAACAGCGCAAGCGCGATGCCAAACGAAAAGGATATGCGGCTATGAAATGGCGCCATATTCTGGTGATGGAAGTCCTTATTCTGCGAAGCCTCATTTCGAAACAACGCGGCACCGGCTCCCTAGACGCAATTCCTCTTATCCCAAAACCACATGTTGCGCCTTTCGAAGACCGATCGATGTGCGTAGCCCATCCAATTATCGGCAGAGTTTTTTCAAACTTAAGAAGATTCGATGATCCAGGTTACAGCGTTCCGTCGCTAAGTCGGAACAAGCAGATCGGGACCGCTACTCTGCCGGCGGGTTCAACTGGCACCCGATGTGATAATCGAGATCGTACTCGGCGCGCACTTTCGCGAATTGATCGATAGCAAATCTGCAAATCCTCTTTTGTGTGAGCGGCCGAGACCTGCGTCCGGATTCGCGCGCTACCTTGCGGCACAACCGGGAAAAAAAATCCGATCACATAAAGTCCAAGACTCAAAAGGCGATCGGCCACTTTTTGGGAAAGCAGGGCATCTCCAATCATGACAGGGACGATCGGATGTGTCCCTGGACGAATAGCCAACCCCTTCTCTGCGAGCCCAGTGCGGAAAAACCGGGTATTCTCTTCCAGCACGTCTCGAAGTTGCGTGGACCGTGAAACGATCTCCAGCGCTTTGATGGACGCAGCAACCGTACAAGGTGTCAGGCTATTTGAAAAAAGATATGGTCGCGACCGCTGACGAAGCAGATCGATAATGCCGCGTCGACCCGTGATGTAACCACCGCTCCCTCCACCCAATGCCTTTCCAAGGGTCCCGGTGATGATATCGATCCGATCCGCGACTCCGTGGTATTCGGGAGTTCCGCGCCCGGTTTTGCCAAGGAACCCCGCCGCATGACATTCATCAACCATGACCAGAGCAGAATATTTTTCCGCAAGGTCACAAATTTCGCTCAGGTTCGCGATTGTACCGTCCATTGAGAAGACGCCATCTGTCGCAATCAGCCGGTACCGGCTCGTTTGAGCATGCTTAAGACTGCTCTCAAGCTCATTCATGTCGTTGTGACGATACCGGTAGCGCTGTGCCTTGCAGAGACGGATCCCGTCGATGATGGAGGCGTGATTCAACTCGTCGCTGATCACGGCTTCTTCGCTCGACAAGATTGTTTCGAACAGGCCCGCGTTCGCATCAAAGCAACTGCCATATAAGATCGAATCCTCGGTCCCGTAAAACCGGCTTAGGGCCGCTTCGAGCTCTTTATGGATCTCCTGGGTTCCGCAAATAAAACGGACCGATGCAAGGCCGAATCCCCATCGATCCAGGGCTTCTTTTGCCGCTTCGATTACCTCCGGGTGATCCGCCAATCCCAGGTAGTTGTTCGCACACAGGTTTAAGACTTCTTTGCCGTCTGCTGTCCGTATATGAACTCGCTGGGGTGTGCTGATCGCTCTTTCGTTTTTGTACAAGCCGGCGGCATGAATCCCGTTGAGCTGATCCGAAAGCTTTTCCTGAAAGGCTCCAATCATAATTGGTCTATTGTCCTGTCCCCGGAAAATTAGTCAGCTTCGCCGGCAACACGTTCAAGCGTCGCTCCAATGAAGAACGATTTTTCCTGCCTGACCGTTTCGCATAAGGTTGAACCCGTGGTCGAAATCCTGGTACGGAAGGCGATGCGTGATTACCGGTGAGATATCGAGGCCGGACTGTATCATTGTCGTCATTTTGTACCACGTTTCATACATCTCCCGTCCGTAAATCCCTTTGATCGTGAGGCCGTTGAACACGACCAGGTCCCAGTCGATCGCGGCATCTTTCGATTGGATGCCGAGGACCGCTATTTTTCCGCCGTGGCACATCGCTCCGAGCATGCTGTTTAGCGCGTTACCGTTACCGGACATTTCCAGGCCGACGTCGAAGCCTTCCTTCATCCCAAGATCGTCCATCACCTCCTGGAGCGAAACGTTTGTCACATCAACCGCCCGGGTAACGCCCATGCTCGCTGCAAGTTTAAGCCGGTAAGGATTGATATCGGTGATCACAACGAAACGGGCACCCGCGTGCCTGGCTATCGCTGCCGCCATGATTCCGATGGGGCCTGCACCGGTTATCAGTACATCTTCGCCCAGCACGTTAAACGAAAGAGCCGTGTGAACCGCATTCCCAAGCGGATCGAAGCATGAGAGAACATCGAGAGGAATCCTGGGATCAGCGACCCAGACGTTTGTTTGCGGAATCGAGAGGCACTGGGCAAAGGCTCCCGGCCTGTTGACTCCAACTCCGCTGGTTTTATTGCAGAGATGACGGCGCCCGGCGAGACAATTCCGGCATCGCCCACACACAATGTGCCCTTCGCCGGTAACGATCATGCCGGGTTGGAAATCGATTACGTGGCTTCCAACCGATTCGATGATCCCCACAAACTCGTGACCAATCTGCATCGGCACAGGAACCGTGCGCTGCGCCCATGCGTCCCACTCGTAGATATGAACATCGGTGCCACAAATTGAAGTGCGTAGAACGCGGATTAAAACGTCGAACTCGCCCACCACCGGCACAGGGATTTCTTCCAGCCAAAGACCCGGCCCACGCTCTCTTTTTACGAGCGCTTGCATCATTCTCATCGCGCGAATTGATTTAAAAAAGGAACGAAAACATCGTGTGCCTGCGACTTTTCGCAAGTTTGGTGGACCGGAATCTCATTCTGCGACTCCTGAACTCCTTCACTTTCCGCTTTTGTGTGATCGGTGATCTTCAGTATGCTACGGATACGTGCGCCTGTTAGCTCTCGATCCTGCGCTTAGAAATTCGGGATATGCGATCCTTCAAAAGGAAGGCTCGAAATTAGGGGCGATCGCTTATGGGGTGATTCGGAACAAGGCCCAGTTATCGATGCCAGGCTGCCTCCTGGAAATTCATCGACAAATCGACGAGCTGATCCGGCTCCACTCGCCCGAAGAGTGCGCGGTCGAAGGACTGATTTACGTCCAGAATTTGCGAACCGCGATGACGCTCGGAGCAGCACGCGGCTCAGCGCTTCTGGCAGCGGCGCAGCATGGGATGCCGATTTACGAATATCCGCCGCGACGGGTAAAGCAGGCGGTGGTCGGCCACGGCACAGCACAAAAATCGCAAGTCGGATTCATGGTGAGGTCTCTGCTGGGTCTCACCGAAACACCCGAAGCCGACGCGGCAGACGCTCTCGCGATTGGGTGGACCCACTTTCAAATGCATCGTTCGCCGGTCGCATTTCATCGAGCGAATCGGCCAATATGAAGATCGAATGGCTCGGTCGGATCAGTTACGAGTCCGGGTTGCGAATCCAGGAAGAGCGGCTCAGAGCGTGCGTTGACCGCGGTGTAGAGTCCGTGCTACTGCTGGAGCACGAACCGGTCTACACGATCGGGCGACTGCCAGATAAATCGAGCTTGCGCGCCGTCGACGAACTCCCGTATCCGGTTTTCGAGACCAATCGTGGCGGCCAGGCAACTTACCACGGACCCGGTCAATTAGTTGGCTATCCGATCCTCGATCTACGCAACCGCGGACGCGATCTACATCGTTATCTGCGCGCGTTGGAGGGTCTGCTAATCGATTTGCTGAACGAATTCGGAGTGACGGGAACCAGAATTGAGGGGAAGACGGGCGTTTGGGTGCAAGATCGGAAAATCGCTTCAATCGGGGTCGGCGTTCGGAAGTGGGTGACGATGCATGGGTTCGCGCTCAACGTTGCGACCGATTTGAGCGGCTTCACCAGCATAGTGCCCTGTGGACTCCACGGCGTCACGATGACCTCCATCAGCGCAGAATCCGGACGAGAGACCTCTATGAACATGGTCCTGGAGAAGATCACTCCGTATCTGCGTCACCATCTAGCCATCCACCGTCTCGCCGAGAGCGATCGTTAGCAAGTCATCCAATTGTCTCGTCGTCGTTCTCGTTCGGGTCGTGTTCTACACCTGTTTGGGTGTCCAGATCAAAGACCGAGGACGAGAACGACGACGAGGACGATTGGAGAAGGAAGCAAGCAGGAAAAGACACACCAGTTAAAAATCGTCTATTTACTTACAGTTTTGTAATATGTTATTACGAATAAATGGAGCCCCTCTTTGATTACGAAAAACTCGACGTTTATCGCGTCGAACTCGCGTTCATCGCTTGGATCGCAGACTTTTTGGGCGATCTCGCTCAATCGCCGGGCCAAAACCGACGCGAGCTAATTGAACAGCTTGACCGCGCGAGTCTCTCCGTACTTCTCAATACGGCCGAAGGCAACGGTAAACGTCAGGGGCGCCAACGCGCCAAGTTCTTCGATGACGCCCGTGGCTCGGCATTCGAGTGCGCCGCTTGCCTCGATGCGTCTGTCGCTAAGCGCTTGGTCTCGGTCGATCGTGTTCAGCCCGGTAAGGAAATGCTCGCGCGTGTTGTAGCAATGCTGACCCGATTGATCGATCGCTTTGATACAGACGATACCCGCAATCCTGGGTCCTAGTTCCCTCCCCAATCGTCCTCCTCCTCGTCGTCGTTCTCGTCCTCGGTCTTTGATCTTCCGGACAGGTGTAGAACACGACCCGAGCGAGACCGAGGGCGAGAACGAAGACAATTAGTGCCGGTTCCCGTTACCTCCTGAGGGCAGGAATGTTGCCAATCCATGTGGTAATTAGTGCGAGAAGCATGATCCATCCGAACAGGGCGGTCACAGAGTCCACTGTCGCCACGGTCGGCAGCACGGTTAAAAGGAGCGAAACCAAACCTCCGAGATAAACGACGCCGCCGATCACCCCGAAAACGAGACATCCGATTTTTGAACGATTCGTGAAAACCAGCGACATCGGAAACGCTCCGGCTACCAGTGTTAAGCCTACGATAATGACGCCAATCTGCTTCAACACCAGCCCGGCCACGAATAGAGCGATTCCACCAAGCGCTCCCCCACCGACTACAGCAGCCTCCCGCTTCTCACCGGATAGCAGCGAAAGCCGCGCAGAGCGATCGAACATTAGAAAGAGGTTTCCGATCGATTTCGCCGCCCAGATCCAGAGGACGAACAGAAAATAAATTGCGACGACGGTGACACCGACCGGTGCAAAACGACCGACGAATGCCACATTCGTAATCTGCATCAGCACCAATAAACCGATCACGAATGCCGTCCGACCGCCACGCCCCAGTTTCTCCATCGCAAAACTGTACTTCAGATAGGCTCGGTAAAATCCCGATCTGGAGCGAAATGCATGCAATAATCCTTCGCGCGCCTCGCGATGTTCAGGGTCAATTCGTAGCGCAGAAAGAAAATGCGCTTCTGCCTCCCGGCCATTTCCTCGCTGAAGCGCCAGCATACCGGCCGAAGAATGAGCCCACGGATTTTCCGGGTTTTTCCCAAGTAATCCGCGAATTTCGGCCGCGCTTTCCTCAAGCCGGCCCTGCATTCTGAGTGCATCCGCGAGGCTATCGCCTGCCGCTTCGTTTCCGGGATCCAGTCCCAGAGCGTGACGCGCCGCACGTTCCGCATCGCGCGGTTTGCCGGATACGAGCATAGCCAGCGATTCCGCGACGTACGAATCCGGTGAGTTCGGCGCCAACCCGCGCGCCGATTGAACTTCCGCAAGCGCCTCTTTTGTGCGGCTAAGCAGAATCAATATGTTCGCTCGCTGAGCATGATAAAAAGCCTGCGTCGGACGCAGCCTCAATGCGTGGTCGATCATCGAGAGCGCCTCGGGACGAGTTTTCGGCTCATGCATCAGGCAGGTCGCCAAAAAGAAAAAGCATTGCGGATCGTCCGGATCACTCTGGATCGCTTGGCGCAGATACGATTCAGCCTCCCGGTACCGGCCCTGCCTGACGAACAAAAGTGCGCGCGTGAATGGGTCGTTCATTTGCGGATTCCTAAGAATGTCAGAACATCGTCATAAAACCCAGCCTGGTTCGCGTAAAGTGCATAGTTCTTTGCGTTTTCGAGCCATGCCCGCGTTGATGGGTTCATCGACTTTGCCACCTGGATAAGATCCTCGGTCGCCAATGGAACGAGCCGGCCTTCTTTCATTGCACGCGAAAGAGCGCGCTCCGTCGCCAAATCGAACAGAGACTTTAGATCGGCTCCCGAAAAATCCTTCGTTCGTTTTGCGATCGCCTTTACATCGAGACGTTTGACTGGTTTGTCGCGTGCCAGGATTTCAACGATTGATTCCCGAGCCGGTTCGTCCGGAGGGGGAACGAATATTATCCTGTCGAAACGCCCCGGCCGCCTGAACGCTGGGTCGAGGTGCCACGGCGCGTTTGTCGCTCCAAGGATCAGAATCCCTTCGTTACTTCCGATGTTTCCATCCATCTCTGCGAGGAACTGGTTAATGACGGTACGAATGGCGCTTTCGCGAAAATCTTTCCGATCAGCGGCCAAGGCGTCCACTTCATCGAAAAAGAGGATCGCAGGCGCGTGGTCGCGAGCGAGTTGAAACGCCTGGTGGAGGTTCTTTTCGCTGTTCCCAACGTAAAGATCCAGGATTTGGTGCACACCGACAGAGATAAAGGTGGCTTGGATCTCGCCCGCGGCCGCTTTGCTGATTAACGTCTTTCCGCAGCCGGGCGGGCCGTATAGCAACACACCGCCGCCGAGCTTTTTGCCGTACGCCTTGAACAGAGCCCGGTTCTGCAGCGGATAAATGATTTTCATCCGGATCTCTTCCTTGATTTCTTCCATACCCCCGACGTCCTCAAAAGAGGCATTCGGCTTCTGCATGTCAGGCAAATTGTCGTTGTCCGACTCCCAGATGACCGATTCGGTGTCGTACGACGCATCGGCTGATGGTTCCGCAGCCGGCGCCACCTGTTCAGCCGGGAGATCGCGCTCGATGCCCGCATCGCTCAGACTCGGGTTCAGCTTAAGCGCCTTTTGGTAATAACGCGCCGCCAGGGCCCGGTCACCTTCTGCAACCGCCAACCGGGAAAGCAATATCCAGGCTTCAGCGAACCCAGGATCGGCTTTGGTCAACACCTCAGCGCGGACGACCGCCTCGGAGGTGTTCCCGCTCAGGTAAAGAACCTGCGCGATTCCGAGCTTGCCTCGCTTATTCCCCGGTTCATTCTCCAGAACGCGATCGAAAGCCTCTCTCGCTTCGTCGAAACTCAATTCGTCGATGCATGCCTGACCGAATAAAAGTAGGAGGGGCACATTCTTTGGCGACACTGAGAGCGCTTCGCGGAGCGAGTCGAGCCTGGAACTCATATTGGAATCACTATCAAGGTTGGCGAAGAAATCGAACGGAATTTGTCCTTGGCCTGCATCGCACCAATCGGGCATCTGGGCGAGTTGAGGAGAGATTACCGCTGGTTAGCGCACACTGACGTCGCAGCTGCCCATGCGCGCTGAATAGGAGCGTGACCCTGCCATGACGCCACACCGGTCAAGCGGCGGCGTGACCTTTCGAAATGCCCAAACTCCAGGAACTTCTCACACGTTCAAAAACTTGTGAGAAGTTCAGGCTAGAACAATAGTTATGTCGCTAATTGCTGACTCAGCGGAATGGCTCGAAGCGGATGGTCTCGGGGGATTTGCCAGCGGGACCACAACAGGCATCCGGACGCGGCGCTATCATGCCCTCCTGCTCACCGCTACGAATCCGCCTGCTGATCGAAAGGTGCTGGTAAGCGGCTTCGAGGCATGGGTTGAGACAGCGGACGGAAATCGATTCATCACCTCGCAACGGTACGCACCGGACGTTGTCTATCCCGATGGCTCCAAAAGAATCAGTAAATTTGAAGCGCACCCATGGCCGGTCTGGCGATTCGATCTCGGCGACCAAACCGAGATTGAACAAGAGCTTTTTGTGCCGCATGAAGAATCCGCGGTCGTCTTAACATGGCGAGTGCCGGATGGCACCGGACTCCGGCGCAAACTGGTGGTCAGACCATTTCTGGCGGGCAGAGATTTTCATGCCACCCACCACGAAAACTCCGCGTTTCGATTTGACGCGGAATTTCGCGGGCAGAGCGTGCGTTGGAAACCGTACCTGGATATCCCTGCGGTGGTTGCGCGATCGAACGGGCGCTACACCCACTCGCCGACATGGTACCGAAATTTTGCCTACTCCGAAGAACGGGCGCGCGGTTTGGACTTCATCGAAGAGTTGGCAAGTCCCGGGCTGTTCGAATGGGATCTGGAGCGCGGACCAGCTAATTTGATTTTCTATGCCGAAGGCTTTGCGGGAATCGACCATGACCAGGCAGACGTTCTTGAGAGCGCCGGCAAACTTCGCGCCACGGAAGCTGAGCGCCGGCGAGGGTTCCCGAACCCTCTCGCGCTCGCGGCGGACAGCTATCTCGCCCGGCGCGGATCCGGTAAGACGATTATCGCGGGTTATCCGTGGTTTGGGGACTGGGGCCGGGACACATTCATTTCTTTGCGAGGGCTCTGCCTGGCGACTGGCCGACTGGAGATAGCACGTCAGATATTGACCGAATGGGCCGGAACCGTTTCGATGGGAATGCTGCCAAATCGTTTCCCGGATCGCGGCGTCGAACCGGAGTTCAATTCGGTCGACGCTTCCCTGTGGTACATCATTGCTGTCTTTGAATACCTGCAGGCGGTTCGCGACAAGTCCGATCTCAATGACCCGGAAACGACCGCACAGCTTCAGCGTGCCGTCGACCTTATCCTCACGGGGTATAGTGGCGGAACCCGATTTCAGATCAAAGCGGACGCAGACGGGTTGCTGGCCGCAGGGGTGCCGGGTGTGCAACTCACCTGGATGGACGCAAAAGTTGGCGACCACGTCATCACACCCAGAATCGGAAAACCGGTCGAGGTCCAGGCGCTTTGGATCAATGCGCTCTGGATTGGACAATCATTTTCTGATGGATGGAAACCCCTATTCACGAAAGCGTCCGAGGCGTTTGCCGATCGGTTTTGGAATTTCGAAAAGGGCGAACTTTATGATGTCGTCGATGTCGACCATCAAGCGCGCGTGAACGATCCGCTCTGCCGCCCAAATCAGATTTTTGCAATTGGCGGTTTACCATTGACACTGCTTTCAGCGGAGCGCGCGCAACAGGTCGTCGATGCGGTTGAAAAAAAACTTTGGACACCGGCCGGGCCGCGATCATTGGCCCAGGGAGAACCAGGCTACGTTCCCAACTATGAAGGGGATGTTTGGCACAGAGATTCAGCTTATCATCAAGGAACGGTCTGGACCTGGTTAGCAGGTCCGTTTGTCGAAGCCTGGGTCCGGATCCGTGGCAGCACGCCGGAGGCCAAGCAGGCGGCTAGAAAACGTTTTCTGAATCCGTTACAGTTTCGACTTGAGCAAGCTGGGATCGGGCATTTGTCAGAGATTGCAGACGCAGAATTTCCGCACACACCGCGCGGATGTCCGTTTCAAGCCTGGTCCGTGGGAGAGCTATTGAGACTTGATAACGTGGTGTTAGCAGAGTAAGCGACCCCAGCGCGCGGCCAGTCAACGCCGTCAAGATTTGTTGTGTGCCACCGATTCGGCCTTTACTCGACGTACCGGATTTGCCATAGAGAGCGCTCAAACCTGAAACCATTTATAAATTTGATGAAACATTCCATCGCGGTGATTCTCTTTGCTGTTTTGGCTGCTGGGTGTGCCACCCAGTCCGCAAATCCGGATTCCGATCTTGTCGCACGGGTCAAACAGAGTAAGGAGGGCAAAATTTCAAAAGGGGAGTACACAACCTGGAACGTCGCGAGAATGTTCAGGCTCTATGGCGGAGAAAAGGGCTACGTCACGATCGAGGATTGGCGCAGGCTTGAAGGGACGGGCCGAGACGACGTGTACAGACGGCTGGACGCCGATCACAATGGGAGAGTTACTTTGCAGGAAGCGGAGGCAAATCAGAAGGTACGCGCGTTGCTCGGCGGTAATTTCGCGGATATCGACACCAATCACGACGGCTATATCGACGAGCAGGAAGCGGCGGCTTACCTGGCTAGACGACAAAAATACACTCCGTAACCGGCGATCGTGTGGCAAGAAAGCCTCATATTTCTGATTGAGTTGGCACGCCCGCGAGCAGCGATTCTGCCGCGATAATCGTTGACCTGAGCGTGAGTAGGCGAAGCGTCCCGCTTTGCAGCTCTTCAAAGGGGCGCAAACCGAGACGGTTCGCCTACATTTTGACCTTCGCAGACTCTGTTAAGTCCGGGCTTGATCGGCGACCGGTTGCGCCGCTGCAGCCAGAATCAGGTCCAGCAGCACAAGAATTCCGACATATTGCCCCGCATCGTTGGAAACAATCAGTCTTCTGTCCGGCGTGCGCGCGAACAGCAACATCGCACCTTCGATCGAATCATCTGGTTTGATCTCGATATGCGGCAGTATGCGCAGGTCGGTTGCAGTCGATGAGAGTTTTGCTTTTCCTTGATGCAGCCAGTCGAGCACCAAATCGAGCATGAGCCAACCTTTGCAAAGCGTTTGCTCGTCGACGACTGGGACCATGGCCACTCCTGCGTCGCTAATCTTTTGCAAACAGCTAACAACGGAGTCGGTACTATGAACAACGGTTGCGCCGACGTGCATATAGTCCTTTACACGTTTCTGAAGCATGGGAACCGGGATTCGGTCGACGAGCGCTCTCCGCTCCTCAAGAGTCAAATAGCTCACGGAACTGCGGCTCAAAGAGTAGCCGAGTTCAATTCCGTTTCGAGTCAACGCTTCGAACGTCGCCTTATTCAGCGCAAGCAGAGTCGTCGATTCCGTCGCGATGGCGTCAAATTTCCGGCGCTCGTGCTGCAGCAGTTCACGCTCACCGAAATGTTCACCGGCGTTGAGGACTAGCACCGAGCCGGACCGGTCGTCGATCCGAACCTGTCCCTTTTCGATAAGGTAAAACGAAAATGCAACGTCTCCGATATGGTAAACCGGGTCCCCTTTTTCCAGGTGAACATGCCCGAGTGTGTCGGTCATGTTGACATTAAGCAAACTGATGTCCCTCGAGAATAGCATGTCCAGATTCCATTCAATGAATACTTTCAGCTTCTGCTCTAGACCGGGCAGTTTGTAGAGATAAGTCCCGCGCCACATGAGCCAGGCCAGGACACCGGAGACTTTAAAACCAAATACTTTGCCGACCGCGTTGCGATGTCCCAGTGAAGCCATTTCGCCCATTGAAGTGTACTCGAACGGCTGCAGTGGCCGGTTGGTTCGCAACGCCAGGATATTCTTCGCCAAAACCGTCCCTTGGCGCATCGCAAACTGCGCAGTCGCAGGCGAGGCACTCCCATCCTTCAATGGCACTGCAGCACAGTCTCCAGCGGCCCAAAGATTCTTGTACCCTTTGACCTGCATCGTCGATTCTGTGATGACCCTGCCCTTCTGGTTCGGCAAATTGTAGCGATCAATCAATTTCCTGACAACCGGATTGGCCGCATTGCCGACGGTGCTGACGACAGTGTTTGCGTCGATCATTTCTCCCGTACTCAATATTGCTCGCTCCGCTGTCACTGCGGTAACGTGCGTCTTCAATCGCACGTCGATTCCTCGTTTCCGCAACTGCTCTCCGCAATAACTGCCCAGGTCTTCGTCTATTTGAGGCAAGAGATATGGCCCGCTGTGAATCAGCAGCAATCGAATCAATTTGGGGTCGACCCTCGGATAAAACCGTAGCACGTCTCGGAGCAAATCCCAGACCTGGCCGGCCGTTTCCACCCCGGAATAGCCGCCGCCTACGATCACAAAACTGAGCAGCTTCCGACGGGTGGACTCGTCGCTGATGACACTCGCCGCTTCCAGGCGCTCCACAACGTCAGCTCGCAGTCGAATCGCATCACCGACTGTTTTCATCAGATACCCGTGCTCAGCCATCCCGGGAACCCGGCTAACATCGACAACGCTTCCTACCGCAAGAACAAGATGTTCGTATACTAGTTTTGCCGGAGGCGAGTATGCGCTTGGCAAGAAGCTGACAGTTTTCTGATCAAGATCGACCTCTTCAACGCAGCCCATGAAGATTGAAGCTCCCCGGCAAAAGCGGCGAAGCGGATTGACCACGTGGAGCGGCGAAATGGATGAGCCGCTGACTTCCGCCAGCATCGGATGAAACAACATCGCGTTCTGATCAGCCAGAAGCGCGACGCTCTTGAATGTACTGGAATGCAGTCCGGATCTCAGGGCTCGCGCACAGTAGGCACCCGCAAACCCGCCGCCCAAGATAACGATCGGAAATGAATAAGTATCAGCAGACATAAACCCCCCGGTTAATTTGAAGGCTCGCAAGTTCGGGTCGAGAGCCTGGCCGCTCCGCATCCGCCGGCCCCCGGGCTTGTCCGCCTGTTAAATTGAGAGGAAGTTCGCCAGCAATTTCTTCCCTTCGCCCGTCATAATCGACTCCGGGTGAAATTGGACGCCGTGGACCGGGTACTTGCGGTGACGCAAACCCATTATCTCGTGTTCCGACGTTTCTGCCACAATCTCGAGTTCCGCAGGCAGCGTTTCGCGGCGCACGATAAGGGAATGGTATCGGGTCGCTTCAAACGGAACCGGTAACCCTTGGAACACCCCGTCCCCTTCATGAATAATCGGGGACGTTTTTCCGTGCATCAGGCGACCGGCGCGAACAACTTCCCCGCCATACACCTCCCCTATGCATTGATGTCCAAGGCAAACTCCCAAGACCGGAATGCGTGACCCAAAATGCCGGATCAGATCGTTGCTGATCCCAGCTTCATCCGGTCTTCCGGGCCCAGGTGAGATGCAGATCTTTTCCGGATTCAATTTTTCCACTTCCTCGATCGACGTTCGATCGTTGCGGCGCACGACCGGTTCCGCGCCGAGCTCTCCAAAGTACTGGACAAGATTATAGGTAAAAGAGTCGTAGTTATCGAGGACGAGTATCATAGGAGTTGCTCCGCTCTTTCGATGGCACGGAAAGTCGCCATCGCCTTGTTTACACTCTCCTGATATTCCAGTTCAGGCTCGGAATCGGCCACTACTCCGCCACCTGCCTGCACATAAGCGATCCCATTATTAAGCACTGTACTTCGCAATGCGATACAGGAATCGAGCTGGCCGTCGAATCCGAAATAACCGACGGCACCTGCGTAAACTCCCCTCTTACTTTTCTCAAACTCGTATATTAACTGCATCGCACGAACCTTCGGCGCTCCCGAAACAGTTCCTGCGGGAAATGTTGCGCGCATGACATCGTAGGCGCTGTAACTTTTGCCCAACTGGCCGACCACATTCGACACGATATGCATCACGTGACTATACCGTTCGATCGCCATGAATTCCGTCAGCTTGACGGTGCCAAATTCCGAGATCCTTCCCACATCGTTCCTCGCAAGATCTACGAGCATCAGATGTTCGGCCCGTTCCTTCGGATCCTCCAGTAGTTCTTCGGCAAGATCTTTATCTTCTCCAGGTGTGGCCCCTCTCTTCCGCGTCCCGGCGATTGGCCGGATTTCCACAGTTCGCCCCCGCAAACGGACGTGGACCTCCGGCGAACTGCCGACCAGGGCGAATCGTTCCCCAAGTTTCAGGCAGAACATGTACGGGGACGGATTGACGAAGCGCAACGCTCGATAGAGTGCTAGAGGATCGCCTTCAAATGTCACTTCGAAGCGCTGCGAAGGAACCATCTGGAAAATGTCTCCCGCTTCGATGTGACTTTTCGCCTTGCGAACCATGTCGTGAAATTCGTCCCGGGTCGTGTTTGACTGCGGCGTCGGCGACGCAGTAACAGGAGCCGCATTCATCAACCGAGGCTTGGTGGGTGCCTCCAGCTTCTTGACGATTCCCTCAATTTTTCGCGCCGCTTCGTCATATGCCTCCTCAGTCTTTTTCCCTTCCACGAATGCGTTCGCGAATATTTTCAAGCGGCGGAACCGGTGATCGAATACCAGAAACGTGTCTGTCACGATGAACACCATGTCCGGAAGACCAAGTTGGTCCGGAGGCGGTTCACCGACCGTCGGTTCAAAGAAGCGCACGGCGTCATAGCCGATATATCCAACAGCTCCTCCGCTGAACGGAGCGAGGCCGGGAATTTCTACCGGCTTATACGCGGACATCATTCGCTGGAGCTCGGTCAAAGGATCTGACACAGTCTCGAATTCGCGGCTCTCGCCGTGCTCTTCGATTCGAACGTGTTTGCCGCGCGCTTCGAAATAGGTCCGTGGATCGCTGCCCAGAAATGAATAGCGCCCGACGTGATCGTTGCTTTCCGCCGATTCTAACAAGAAAGATCGAACGCCGTTGTCGATCTTTTCGAAAACCGCAATCGGCGTCTCGTAATCCGCAACAAACTCCGTGTAGATGGGGATTAAATTGCCTTTCCCGGCGAGTACCGTGAACTCGTCGCGGGAGGGAAAGATCGGGACCGTAGTCATTTTGCGTAGACTTCTCCGGGGTCAAAGAGTCGCTCTTCAACGACCGGCTTCGGCTCCCCGGCGAAATCGAGCTCCTGAAAAAAACAGGTTCGGTAACCCGTGTGGCACGCGCCGGATGTTTGTTCGACGTCAAAGAGGAGGGTATCACGATCGCAATCAGTGAACCAACGAATTACATGCTGCGTATGCCCGCTCGTTTCGCCCTTGAGCCATAGCTGATTTCGTGACCGGCTCCAGTAGTGCATCAATCCGGTTTCCAAAGTCTTCGCAAGCGATTGCCGGTTCATCCAGGCCATCATTAAAACTCTGCCGGGCGCGCAGGCCTCCCGCACAATCGCAGGGATGAGTCCTTCGGCGGTGTACTTAAAGTCAAGGTTCATTTGTTGATCAAAAAGTTGTAACTCAGGGAGCATGAAAAGGCAAAAGGCAGAAGGCAAAAGGCAAAAGTATTGAATCGCCCTCGAACTCCCACCTGCTGGCGGAACGGCGGTGCTCAAGTGGTCAGCTGACCTTGGCGGCCTTTGCCTCCCCGAGTACGATTCTAATTCGTTCTTAATTCTTCGTTCTTAATTCTGCCTTTTGCCTTTTTACTTTTTACTTTTATTCAAACTCAGCTTGACGCGGTGTGGTGGTTTTGTGTGTGATCAATGTCGACATGAGCAACACGGATCGGGGTTGTTGGCACGTCCAATAGGGGCGCGGAAACGATGGAGTGAAGGGCAGAAAATAGTATTGCACCACGACTATCTTTGCTTTGCCTACAAATGAGAAGCTCGAACGCACTACCAAGACAGTCTTCGATGATTCCCCGAGCAGTGGTGCTGCTGGTGCTGGCGGTCCTGCCCGGTGTCGCAGAGGCACAGGAGTCGGAGCAGGTACGATCGGTTCAGGATATCTTCGCTCCCGTCGGGGCTCCGGCTGAAATCCTCAATAATACCGCGATTCTTGTATTACTGATCTGCCTGGGCATTTTTGTGGTAGTGGGAGGGCTCTTGTTATATGCGGTCGTCCGATACCGCCATAGACCGGGCGACGACCAGAGTGAGCCTCCTCAGGTCTACGGTAGCACCGCGATCGAGTTGGCATGGACGGTTCCGCCTATCCTGATCGTCGTGGTTCTGGCGTTGGCGACGGCCCGCACGGTGGGCGAAATTCAGAATGCACAAATTACTGGCGACCCGGTTGAAGTTACCATTATCGGGCACCGTTTCTGGTGGGAAGTACGCTACCCGAAATTAAACATTGTCACCGCAAACGAAATACATGTCCCCGTGAGCTACCTGGGCGCTCCGCGTCCCGTGCAGATGACGATGGGCTCGGCGGATGTTGTGCATGGATTCTGGGTGCCGGAACTGAACGGAAAAGAATGGCTGGTGCCGGGGCGCGAAAACAAATGGTGGATCCAACCGAGCTTGCCCGGAATATTTGTAGGCAATTGCACGGTTTTATGCGGACCGCAGCATGCAAATATGCTGTTGCGAGTCGTTGTCGAGCCGCCGGACGATTTCGACAAATGGGTAACTCGGGAACAGCGGCCGCCGACCGAGGACCCGACCGTAGAGGCGGGCCGGACCGATTTTGCGACAAATTCCTGCGGAAGCTGCCACACGATTGAAGGGACCACTTCGAACGGGACATTCGGGCCGGATTTGACTCATTTTATGAGCCGCAAGACGCTGGGTGCCGGAGTTGCCCGGAACGACGATGTGAACCTGAAGACGTGGCTGCGCGACCCGCAGATCCTGAAGCCAGGCTGTTTGATGCCGGCTATGAAGCTAAACGCGGCGCAGATTGACCAAATCACGGCTTATCTTAGAACGCTGAACTAACCAATTTATGGCTAACGGAACGATAATTGCCGAGTCAGGCACAGAAACGTTACCGGCCAGGCCCGGAGAAGAGCGAGGGACTCTTACCGGCTGGGTCCAGGACCTGGTCTACACGGTCGACCACAAGAAGCTGGGAATGCTCTACATCGGCACTGGGCTCTTCTTCTTTGTGGTTGCGGGGATCATGGCTATGCTCATCCGAGCCCAGCTCGCTTTTCCAAACGGGAAAGTAACCTCCCCGGAGGAATTCAATGCGTTGATCACCATGCATGGGACGATGATGATTTTCTGGGTCGCAATGCCGATTGTGTTCGGGATGATCAACTACCTGGTGCCGCTCATGATCGGCGCCCGGGACATGGCGTTCCCAAGGCTGAATGCTTTTTCATTCTGGTTGACATTTTTCAGCGGGTTTTTCTTGTTGTTCAGTTTTGTGGCCGGCCCCGGCCTGTACGGAGCAAGCGGCGCTCCGGATGCCGGGTGGTTTGCGGTTGCGCCCCTGACCTCCACAGCGTTTTCGAAGGGCAACAGCATCGATTTCTGGTCGCTCAGCGTCCTTATCAGCGGCGTGGGAAGCGTGACGGGTGGCATCAATATCATGGTGACAATCATCTGCTACCGAACCAAAGGGATGAGCCTCCACCGGATGCCGCTATTTGTCTGGTTAGCTCTGGTTACGATGTTTCTGGTCGTCGTTTTTCTTCCGCCTCTGTCCGCAGCTCAGATCATGTTGACTCTGCAACGTTACCTCGGTGCGACTTTCTTCGATGCTCAGGCCGGCGGTTCGGCGATTCTCTGGCAACATTTCTTCTGGATATTCGGGCACCCGGAAGTCTACATCCTGGTGTTGCCGGCGTTCGCTACTATTTCGGAAGTTGTGCCGGTATTCTCGCGAAAGCCGATCTTCGGGTACCCGATGATGGTGGCCGCAACCGTTCTGATCGGCTTTATCAGCGCGGGAGTCTGGGCGCATCACATGTTCACGGTTGGCCTGAATTCATTCAGCGTGACCTTCTTCGCGATGGCGACACTGGCCATTTCCGTGCCGACCGGAATCAAAATCTTTAACTGGCTGGCAACGATGTACGGCGGCAAGATCCGTTTGGAAATGCCGATGATTTTTTGCATCGCGTTCCTGTTCCAATTCCTGATTGCAGGTCTGACAGGGATCATGCTCGGAGTGGCGCCGTTCGATTGGCAATTGAACGATTCCTACTTTGTCATCGCCCACTTCCATTATGTCATCGTGGGCGGGATCCTGTTCGCCGTTTTCGCGTTCTTTTACTACTGGTACCCGAAGGCATTTGGCCGAATGCTGAACAAACAGCTTGGGCTCTGGCATTTCTGGCTGTTCACAATCGGGTTCCATCTGACGTTCGATCCTCAACATTTTGCAGGCTTCCTCGGGATGCCGCGCCGAATCTACACCTATCAACCGGGACGCGGCTGGGAGCTCTGGAACCTGATCTCGAGCATCGGAGCAATTTTCCAGGCAGCCGGCGTGATCTGCTTTGTCATCAACATCCTCTGGTCGGCGCGCAAGGGAAAGATCGCCGGAGATGATCCATGGGATGCATGGACGCTGGAGTGGGCCACTACCTCGCCGCCGCCTGATTACAACTTTGAAACGCTGCCGGAGGTCAAGAGCCGCCGTCCGCTTTGGGATCTAAAGCATCCGGAAGATCCGGATTGGAAGTTCGAGTAGAGACTCGTAGTTCCGCTTTTAACCTTGCACGAACACTAACAACAAATCTCGAAGCGTGAGTTCACAAGCCTTAAGCAGCACTGAATCAGATTGGAAACTCCCCTCTCCGCGGGTCGTCGGAATGATCCTTGTCATCCTGACGGAGACGGCGCTCTTTTCGATTTTCGTGGTGGCCTACCTTTATTACATCGGGAAAAGCATCTCCGGACCGTACCCGCACGAAGTGCTCGAACTCCCGATTCTTGGCACCGTCCTTCTCCTCTCAAGCAGCGCGACGATCGTAATGGCGGAACAAAATCTTCACAAGGGGCTTAACAGCCTCTTCAACCTGTGGTGGCTAATCACGGCTCTGCTGGGGATTGGGTTCCTTCTTTACACCGGTTTTGAGTGGCGCCAGCTGATATATGAAGATCATCTAACGATCAGCACAAACCTGTTTGGGTCGACATTTTATTCGCTGGTTGGACTGCATGCCAGCCACGTGGTTGTCGGGCTAATCCTGATTCTGATGATCCTGATCCTGAATCTCGCCGGCAAGGTCAAGCCGTATCACCACGAGCACATCATCATGATCTCCTGGTATTGGCATTTCGTTGATGCGGTCTGGGTAGTCGTTTTCACAGTGGTCTACATTATTGGTGGGAAGTCTTAAGCGCATGAGCTCACAAGAACATGGACATTCTTCAGAAGAGGGGGTCGAATTACCGACGCCGACGGCCTGGCCGTTTTTAGGTGCCTTCGGGATCACGCTGCTCGGAGTCGGATTGGTTACGAGTCTCCTGGTGACGCTGGTCGGCTTTATCCTTGCGCTGTTTGCTGCTGTCGGCTGGTTCCGGAGCGTGTTTCCGACGCCGAAACACCAACTGGTTCCGCTGGCGCCGTCCGATCGTCGTCCGGCGGCAGTTAAAGTTTCTGAACGTCACATCAGCAGTTTGCGGATTGGCCAATCGAGTCACCGTGTCCGTATTCCGGTCGAAGTGCACCGATATTCAGCGGGAATACTTGGCGGGCTCGCTGGAGGCGCCGCGATGGCAGTTTTGGCAATGGCCTACGGCATTGTCGTGCAGCACAGCATCTGGTATCCGATCAACCTGATGGCGGCGGCCGGTGTTCCGGCGATGGCAAACGCAAGCCTGGCGACGTTGCGGGAATTCAGCGCGGCGGGGTTGACCGTGGCGATCTTGAGTCACCTCACGTTCTCGATACTTGTCGGACTGCTTTACACCGTTCTATTGCCGATGCTTCCAGCGAAACTGGAGTGGCTGTTTGGCGGCATCATTACCCCGCTGATGTGGACCGCATTGATGTATCCGCTGTACAACCTGATTAACCCGGCTCTCGCGGCTCGTGTCGACTGGGTCTGGTTTGTACTTTGTCAGGTGGCTTTCGGTCTGGTCGGCGGCTATGTCGTGTTCAAATCCGAGAAAGTCGAGACGATGCAGAGCTGGTCGCTCGGTGAAAGGATGGGGATGCACGCCATGGGCGAAGAGAAAAAGCCATAGAAGACCAAAAGAACCGCCAAATGCTTCTACGCCCATTAAACTGGATTCTGCTTGTTTGCGGATTTGCCCTGGTCAGCGGTTGCGACCGGCTGCCGGGTAAACCAAGGGAAAAAGATCGTTGGAAGCCGCCGGACGAGATCAAGGATTTTGCGGAGCTGTACGACACCAACTGCCGGGCTTGCCACAGCAACGGACAGACTCTCGGAGCATCGATCTCGATGAATAATCCCCTCTACCTTGCTGTTGTCCCGAAGGACGTTATGCGTCAAGGTCACCGACCAAGGGGTCGCCGGCACTGCAATGCCAGGGTTTTCGCACCAAGCCGGCGGGCTGCTGACGGAAACGCAAGTCGGGATCCTCGTGGACGGGATCTACGCGTGGGCAAAAGGTCACGAGGTTCCAACAGACAATCTTCCGCCCTATAGCGCACCGCTTGGGAACGCCGGCCATGGAAAAGAGGTCTTTACGGCAGCTTGCGCCCGTTGCCACGGCCCCGAGGGCACGGGCCTGAAAGACAAAGGAGGTTCGGTTGTCGATCCGGCTTATCTGAGCCTGGTAAGCGACCAATACCTGAGAACGGTCGTCATTGCAGGGCGATCCGACTTAGGAATGCCCGGGTTCCGCGAGTACGTGACCGGAAAACCGATGACGTCGGACGAAATTTCCGACGTCGTGGCCTGGCTCGCTTCGCATCGCCAAGGGCCGGCACCTGGACAACTCGCACAAACTGTTGACGCCAACGCTGGAACGCAAACTTCAACCTCAAACCAGTAATGACCCCGAACGAACCTGATAACGAACATCCAATAAGTCCGGAGGCGAAGCCGTACTCGACGCGACGTGATTTCCTGCTGCAGCTCGGAGTAGTGATTAATACCGTTGCGGCATTTATGATCGGGATACCGCTCGTGGGATTTATCTTTTCAAGTCTCATCAGGAGCACCCCGCGAGTTTGGTTTTCGCTCGGACCGGTTTCAAAATTTCCGGAAGGGGTGATGCGCCAAGTCGTTTACGAGAATCCCTATCGCACGAAAACAGACGGACAGACCGCAGTGCTGACCTGCTGGGTAAAACGAAACCAGGGCAATGACTTCAAGGTTTTTGCGGCGAACTGCACTCACCTTGGATGCCCCGTGCGCTGGTTTGAAGAGTCGCAACTGTTTTTATGCCCGTGCCATGGTGGCGCTTTCTATGCGAATGGTGGACGCGCAGCCGGTCCGCCCCCGAGGGGCTTGTACGTATACCAAAACAAGATTGAGGACGGTGAACTGAAGATCAACGCGGGCGTTCTGCCAACGCTGGCGAGTCCCTCCTAAATCGTATGAGCGCAAAGGAGAGTTGGATCGTTAATGCCGCGACAAATGTCGCGATGTGGGTGGAGGATCGGCTCCACCTGGTCAAAATCTGGAAAGCGACCGGCGGCCATCCAATTCCGAAGAGCAGCGCAAGCTGGTTCTACGTTTTCGGGAGCATGACTCTGCTCTGCTTTACGATCCAGGTCATCACCGGGATCCTGCTGGCGCTTGTTTACGTTCCGTCCGCCGCCGAAGCCTATCACACCCTTGAAATCCTGAACTACGAGCAAGAACTCGGATGGTTCCTGCGCGCCCTGCATTTCTGGGGCTCGATTTGCATGGTGGTCGTCATGTTTTTCCACATGACGCAGGTGTTCCTGTGGGGCGCCTACAAGCATCCCAGAGAGCTAACCTGGATTTCCGGGGTGATACTTTTAGTTCTCACCCTCGCTTTGGCGTTTAGTGGACAAGTCATGCGGTTCGATTCGGACGCCTATTGGGGAGTCGGGATTGGAGCCGCGATATTGGGTAGAGTTCCGATAATTGGCGCACAAATGGTCAATTTGCTGCTGGGGGGGCCTATTATCGGCAGCAGTACATTGTCACGCTTCTTTGCCCTTCACGTCTTTGTGCTGCCTGGAGCGGTCCTTGCCCTGGTGAGCCTCCATCTCCGCCTTGTTCTTTTGAAGGGTATCAATGAATACCCGAAGCCGGGCGTTCAGGTGCGCAAAGAGACTTACGCGAAGGACTATGAAGAACTCGTTCATAGAGATGGGATGCCGTTTATACCGGATGGCATCGGTAAAGACATTGTCGCTAATGGGCTGCTTTTGCTGGTGATGGTAGGATTGGCGCTGTTCCTTGGTCCGATTGGTCCGAAGATCCCGGCGGATCCGGCTCAGATCATTTCTGAAGCCAAACCAGATTACCCATTCTTGTGGTTACTGTCTGCCGCGGCGTTGCTGCCGAATGGCTCGGAGGAGATTCTTTTTTTCGTGATGCCGGTGATTGGAGCGATTCTGCTGTTTGGCCTGCCATTCTTCTCCAACCAGGGTGAGAAACATTTCAGCAGGCGTCCCGTTGCTATCGTCGTCGTGTTACTCACCTACCTCGTGATTGGGATGCTCACGTATGCAGGCATTACAGGGCCATGGTCGCCCCACATGGAGGCATGGACCAGCGCTCCAATGAGGGCTGAGTTCATCAAAGGCCGGGCACCCGTAGAGTTACAGGGTGCACTTTTGTTCCAGAGCAAGCAGTGCCGGAATTGCCACGTGGTCGGCGAGGGAGGCGGTCACCGCGGGCCGGATCTTTCCAACGTCGGCACACGAATGAACGCGGAAGAACTGGTCCGCCAGGTGATCCAGGGTGGCGGCAACATGCCCGCATATGGCAACAATCTGACGCCGCAAGAGGTGACAGCGCTAGTCGCGTATCTCGTTTCACTCCGTCCACCGAACACGATTCCGGCCCAAAACCCTGCAAGGCTGCCGTCCAGCGAGAGAGCGTCATCGTTGAGCGGATCCCCGGAACATTCTCCTGCGGGAAGCTAATCCGCATTTTTCATGAGAAATGCGTAGGCTTCAGAAGCGTCCCCGCTTTGCTTCTTCCCGAGAGTGCAAAGCGAGGACGCTTCGCCTACATCGCATTGCCACCTCAGCGATGCGCGAGCGATCGCAGGCTTCCAAAAGAGATTACACGCGGGACGCGTATGCTACTGTACTGACCAATGGAAGATCCGGCGAACGCGGTTTTTAGCTCTTGGGCTATGCCGATCGGACCGGTCGTTGCAATTCTGTTCCTTTTCATCGTTTACCTGCGTGGTTGGATCAATCTCCAGTTCCGCGTCCCGCTTCGATTCCCGTTGTGGCGCCTCCTTGCCTTCACTGGTGGGCTAGGCACGATCTTTGTCGCGATCGGGTCACCACTGGATGCTTTCGGCGGGCTGTTGCTGCAGGTCCACATGATCCAGCATCTCCTTCTGATGATGGTCGCTCCGCCATTGATCCTTTTCGGAGCGCCGTACCTGCCGATTCTCTCGGGCTTTCCTCGCCGATTCACACGCGAAGTAATCGGACCTTTTCTGATCTGGACTCCGCTCAAGCGGATCGGCCGTTTCCTGCTGTATCCGGCTGTCTCCTGGATCGCATTCACTTCTTCCAATGTTTTGTGGCATTTGCCGTTCTTTTATGAACTCGCACTCAGTTCTCCGGCCTGGCATGAGTTCGAACATTTCTGCTTTCTGTTCACCGGGCTCCTGTTCTGGTGGCACCTTATCCAGCCGTGGCCAAGCCGCCCTGTCTGGCCGCGCTGGACGATGATCCCATACCTGATCCTGGCTGATCTTCAAAATACGGGGCTAGCAGCGTTTTTGACCTTTTACGACAGGGTTCTGTACCCGACCTACCAGTCTGCCCCGAGATTGTGGGGATCGAATCCATTGGACGACCAGGTAATAGCCGGAGCGATCATGTGGGTGCCCGGCTCGATCGTCTTCCTCGTTCCAGCCGCGATCATCGCGGTTCAATTTCTCTCGCCACGTCTCGGCTCCGAGGCATCAGCAAAACGTTCTTCGAGCACCGCAGCGGGTCGCGATGCCGGCTTTGCGCCTCTGCTTCGTAGATTGGGGCTCGCTCCGCGGCCGGTCCAAGCGCCGATTAATTTGTTCCGGCTACCGATTGTTGGAGGCGTGCTCCGTTCCAAAAAGTTCCGCCGCGGCATGCAGGTGGTTATGTTGATCCTCGCGATCGCAATTTTGCTCGATGGTTTCCTGGGACCCCAGATGAGCCCGATGAATCTCGCCGGTGTTTTGCCATGGACTCATTGGCGCGGCCTGACCGTCGTCTCATTGCTATTGGCCGGCAATCTTTTTTGCATGATCTGCCCATTCACCTTGGTCCGCGATTTCGGACGGCGCTGGTTGCCGGCGCAGTGGATTTGGCCCGTCTTCCTCAGAAACAAATGGCTGGCTGGGGGGCTGGTTGGCCTTTACCTCTGGGCATATGAAGCATTCAGCCTCTGGAACAGTCCGTGGCTGACCGCATGGATCATCCTGTTTTATTTTTTATCCGCGTTTTTGGTCGACGGATTTTTCCAGGGTGGAAGTTTTTGCAAATACGTATGTCCGATCGGGCAGTTTCATTTCGTTCAATCATTGATTTCTCCGCTGGAAGTCAAAGTGCGTGAGCCAGACGTCTGCCGGACGTGCAGGACCCATGATTGCATCCGCGGACGACCTGAACAGCGTGGATGTGAACTGAAACTTTTCCAGCCCAGGAAGAAAGGAAACATGGACTGCACTTTCTGCATGGACTGTGTGCATGCCTGTCCGCACGATAATGTCGGCCTGATCACAGTCTTCCCAGGCAAACAGTTGTGGAACGGCGAGCAGCGTTCTTCAATCGGTGTGTTCAAGAAACGATTTGATATTGCCGTGCTCGTGCTGATCCTGGTTTTCGGCGCTTTGGCCAACGCCGCCGGAATGATCGCTCCGGTCACAGTGGTTTTCGAGCGGGCACAGCTACTGTTCGGCCTCGACCGACCGGTCGTCGTCGCCTTATTCCTTGCGGCGGCTGTTCTTGTTCTTCCGGGCCTGGCCATATGGATCGCGGGGATAACGAGCCGCCGATTAGGCAAAGTAGACGCGACCATAAAATCGTTCGTCTCCGATTTCACAATGACGCTGGCACCGCTCGGTTTTGCGATGTGGCTAGCCCATTTCGTGTTTCATCTTTTCACGGGGTCGCATACACCGATTCCTGTTGTCCAGCGGATCGCCGTGGATCTTCACCTGGCGCTTCTCGGAAAACCGAACTGGGCAATCGCTTCCTGGGCTTTCCCTCAGCTTCTCGACTTCGAGATCCTGTTTCTCGACCTGGGCTTGCTCCTTTCGCTCTATGCAGGCTGGAAACTCGCAGAGCGATATAACAACTCAGGAAAGCGTTGTTTGCAAATATTTGCGCCATGGGCCGTGGTTTACATTCTCTTTTTCCTGGCGGCGATATGGATCATTTTTCAACCGATGGATATGCGCGGAACGATGCGATGACGCGAGTACTTCTTATTCTTGGATTGGTATTTTTGCTGGTGCGCTCGGTTCGGGCGGATGGAGGCACAATCCGGTTCCAGGGGGATGCGGGCACATTTCATGTCACCGTCTTCACGTTACCGCCGATCCTGGCCGCCGGTGTAGTCGACCTAACGGTGCTAGTGCAGGATCGTGCCAAACTCAGTCCATTGCTGGACGCTAACGTGACGTTCGATCTCATTTCGGAGGCCGGCCCTGTCAGACGCACCGCGGCATGGTTGCCACCGGCTTGCGCGATGAATCCGCCTCCTTCGCTGACCGGTATTCCGGCGACACTGGGCCACGGTGAGAATCGACTTCTGTACGGCGCATATGTCCAGATCCCTTATAGCGGATCGTGGAATTTGAAAATTAGCATCCGACGCGATACCGAGAATGAAAGCGTTGCCACACTCCTTCCAGTGACCTCCCCGGCGCCACCCGCGCTGACGTATTGGCAGCTGTTTATCCTGCCGCCTCTTTGTGTCCTCGGCTTTATCGCCAATCGATCTGCACGACGCAGGCTGCCTTCACTTCTGCCCGCCGCGAAGAAATGACGGCAGAACTTGCCATCGGTCTCAGATCACCGAATAGTCTCAAAGATTATCCCCTGGAAACAGGGACCGATCGTATGGCGCCCTCTTTTTAACCCGCTCGCGTGAAAAGCCGTCGCCTCTTCATTTTGATTCCGCTCCTCATCGTCCTCCTCATACTTGCGGGATGGGCCGGACTCCATTTCTATGTCCAGAGCAACATGTTTCGTGACTGGCTTTCTCGTAGAGTGAGCCGGTCGATTCGTGCGGAGGGCCAATTTGAACCTCTCACCTGGGAAGGTTCTACCTTTCACAGCGCGGGCTTTTCCGCCTCAGGAGGACCGCGGAGCAAATTGCGGTCGCTTCACATCACGAACATCTCTGCACACATTAATTGGGGACAACTCCTCAAAGGCGTATTGGCAATTGATCTCGTCACTGTCGATAAATTGGATGCCGTCGTAGGAAAATACCACGGATCCATACCGCCTCGGGCAGACACCCACCAACCGCCTCATCCATCGAACCGGCTCCCATTCGAACTGCAGGTTGAACGGCTCTACGTAGACTCCGCAAATCTTCATTGGCAGAGCACAACCGGTGAAACCGGCGAATTCACGAACACAAAATTGACCGCTGCCCGAACGGGGCCCGACGAATGGGATGTCCGGGCAGTCGGCGGTACTGTGCGGCACGCAACCTATCCACCTTTGCTGGTGGACCATGTCCAGGCCTCCGTTGGCCAGGCCTCCGTATCCATCCTGGATGCCAAAACGAGCGTTGGAGGCGGCGGCGAGATCGCTATCACCGGCAAAATCTCGACAGAGAACCAGCTAAGCGCGCGATTGATCTTCGATTTCTCCGGTTTGGGATTGAACGCGTTTGTTCCGACCGAGTGGCGAATAGGCGGCAAAGCTTCGGGCCATCTCACTTACACGGGCGATTTCAATCGATTCGAGCATGGCGAGGTCGCGGGCTCAGTCAATATCGCCGGAGCAACGTTGGATATGACCAACGTCTTCCCAACCTTGCGAAAGCTGGCGAAGTTCGGCGGCCTGAATGATGTCCGCATCGACTCGATCGAGACAGATCTGAAATACAAGGAACAACGATTGGAACTCTCCAAGCTCCACGCCGCGTCCCAAGACCAAATCCGCGTCGAAGGAGCGGGCGTAGCCACGCCGGACAGACTCGATGCGGATCTCATGATTGGTTTGTCACCGAAAATTCTTGGATGGATTCCCGGAGCTGAGGAAAAGGTCTTCGTCGATCAACGAGACGGGCTGCGTTGGACGAAAGTGACGATTAGCGGAAGCCCGAGCCGGCCCAAAGAAGATCTAACTCAGCGATTGATCGCCGCGTTTAAAGACAAGATGAATAAGGAATTCAACGGAAACACCAAAGACGCATTCAAATCGCTGCTCGACATGTTTCATTAAGAAATATGGCTTCACCGAAATTTCGCTCGAATGTCGCGGCGATTATTATGAGGCCGGACGGAAAAATTCTGATCGGAGAACGCGCCAACCTCGCTAATGCCTGGCAGTTTCCGCAAGGGGGAGTGAAACGCTCGGAAAACCTGCAGGAAGCACTCCGCCGGGAATTGCAGGAAGAAGTCTCTCTGACTCCGCAGCATTATCGCGTGCTCAAATCGAAGGGACCCTACCGTTACCTATTTCCACCCGGACGAACCAAGGAAGGATTCGACGGCCAGGAACAGACCTATTTTCTCGTGCAATTCACTGGCAATGACTCCCATCTCGACGTTGTGACTGAAACTCCGGAATTCGACAATATTCGCTGGATCGAACCCGCCGAGTTCCAAATCGATTGGGTACCAGGCTTTAAACAGGAGGTCTATCGCAAGGTATTTGCCGACTTCTTCGGACTCAATTTGCCATGATCCGAATAAATTCTGGATTTTGTGACCGAATGCTCAATTTCCTTTTGACTCGCACCGGGTATTCCGGCATCACCAGAGGCGTATGTTGACTTTGGGAGCTTTTTTGTTTCTCGGTTCCGCGTTAATTGGTTGTGTTTGGTGGGCGTGCAAATCGGACGATGCGAATCGCTCACGATAATGCGTTGTTTTTAAATAATTTAATCCTCCCGTAGCCGGCTAGGCCGGGAGAAATTGTCAGGGAAAGGTCAAGGGGGGCCGTCGCCGTGCATGCGCGACGGCTTTTGCGACCCCGGATGTTTGTAACGCGGATAGTTACAAAATTAGTCTTCTTTCTGCTCCTCAGGCTGCTCAACCAGCATGTTTTACGACCGTGCTTGATTGACAAACGATTTTCCTCCACGATGCACTCACCATGAAATTGGTCGGATGGCTCCGATTTACATGGGAAAGCAACCTGCTTCCCAGCACAAGTTACCTCTTGCGGGAGGAGTATTCGATCCGGCGAGCCACCAAACATGAGAAAACGCAGGCCTGGCAGGTGATCAGCAGCTGTTTTCTCCTCGATACTTGTTGGAATGATGTCCTGACCGTTCTGTTGCCGCGGATCCGTCATGAGTTTGAAGAAGGCTTCGGTCACCGCGACATCGATTGCCTGGTAATCACACACGGAAATCGAACCATTGGTGCTTCCCTCATCAAGCCGTTGCCCGATATCTCCAATCACCTGATTTCCGGCCCATGTATTTCAAGTGAATATCGCAACCGCGGATTCGGATCGCTGCTGCTCAAAGAGTCGCTTCTAATGGTCGCGAAACATGGGGAACCGAAAATCTTCGGCATCACTCGTTCTACGAGCCCTGCAGCCCGATTTGTTTATCCGAAGTTCGGCGGTCGCTCCGACAGCTACGAAATACCGATGGGCGATGTCGCCCTGGCGCAGTAGGAACGTGTCGGCGTATCGACGTATCGGCGTTCGCCTCCGCATGGACAAGGCACATACACGCAGGACGCGGATGCTAACTAAAGTGCTTGTCACGTTCGTGCCTTAGTTAGCAACTTTAAACGGCGGGCCGTTTTGCTGCGGGTAAGAAACCGTGGCTTTTTGCGCGTTGCGGTTGCATGCTGGGGACCCAAATTCGCTAACGCCTCGTTGGCAAGCTGAGGACGAGTTCGAGGACGATTGTAAAACGCCGACCCGCCGATACGTCTCCAGGCTAGGCTGAATTTGCTCTTGAAATAGAAAGCGGGCCATATAGTGTTCATACGAACACAATGCCCCTTTCGCCTAAAATTATCGAGCTACGCAAGGTTTTAGCCGAACGGTTTCCACGCCAAAACGGAACCCCTTCCTTCTGCATTCCCACAGGATGGACCCCGCTCGATTCCGTTCTCGGAGGCGGTTTGCCAAAAGGAGCAATCACTCAATTGCTGATTCCAAACATCAGCTCGGGAGGTGCAATTGTATTACATGAAATCATTGAGGCGATGCAGGAACTCGCCCACCATGTCGCTCTGATCGATGGCAGGGATTGCTTTGAACCGGTTGCAGACCACCCTCTCTTGCTCTGGATCCGCTGTAACAACGTCCTGCAAGCCCTGAAAGCAACCGATTTGGTTCTTCGGGACGGGAACCTGTCACTAGTCATCCTGGATTTCAAAGAAAACCTGGAGAAGGAACTCAGGAAAATTCCCGGGTCAGCCTGGTACCGGTTTCAACGGATAACCGAAGAAAACAGGAACACGCTGCTCGCGATCACACGTCAGCCAATTGTGCCGAGCGCACAGATTACCATCTCAACATCGCGCCGGCTTTATATTGATGACCTATCAACACAAAGATCTGATCTGGTGAAATTCATTTCACTGGAGGTCACTCGTTCACGAACTCAGCAGGAATATCAGTATGCATCATGATGAAAAAGGCTGTTTTGCAGTTATTTATATTCCTTTTTACGCGTTACAATCTGCCAGGCAAAAACGGATGCTGGAAAGGTCTGCTCTGGATGGAAAGCCGTTGGATCAGCTTTCTTTCGAGGGAATTGAAACGGATATCTCCGGCTTTGGAGAAGATTGTAAATCAGATGATGCGTCAGCCAATCTTCCTGCCGCTCTTCTGGATCCGGACGGAGTGCATGTACTCGAGTTGAATCCTGCCGCCGAGCAAGCCGGGATTCAACCCTGGATGTCAACAAGTCAGGCAATTGCCCGGGCTCCCGAGCTGCTCTTGTACAGGCGGAGTCCATCGAACGAAGAACAACTCCAGCAGACGTTGCTTCAGCTTGTGTACCGTTATTCTCCTTTGATCGAGAACAGTGCCCCTGGGATTTGTACGCTCGATTTAAAAGGTAAACGGATCCGGAAACATCAGCCATGGCTGCGCGAATTACTGGCACAGCTTCGAGCAATCGGTCTCAAAGCGCAGGCCGGTACTGGTCCTAACCCGGAGATCGCGATTCAAGCGGCGAAGATTGCAGACCCGATCCTGGAGATCTCTGAAGATTCCACCCTGCTTCAATCGCTGGCGCTGGAGTCCCTGGAACCCTCCCCGTTCCTGCTGGATATCTTGAAAAGCTGGGGGATTCGCACTCTTGGAGCGTTCACTCGCCTGCCCCGGGAGGAAATTGGGGAGCGCCTCGGCCTGGAAGCTCTTTCGCTCTGGGATCGCGCAGCCGGACGATCCGCCAAGGTGCTGCAGCTTGTTCAACCGCCGGAAACATTTGCAGAATCGATCGATTTCGATCAACGCCTGGAAACACTTGAGCCGCTCCTGTTTATTCTCAGGCGTTTTCTGGAAAATTTATCGCTGCGGATCGAATCCGTTTATCTGTTGATCGCCGAGTTGCATCTGACGCTGACCCTGGATGACGGAGAAAAAATTGTGCGCATCCTGCAGATTCCGGTTCCGACCCGAAATGTGGAGACGCTGTTTGGGATTGCCACCCAGTATCTGGAAACTCTGCAGACGACAGCGCCTGTGACCGGTTTTCATCTGGAGGTAACACCGAGCCGGCCGGCCGATCATCAATTTGATCTTTTCCAGGGTGGATTAAAAGATCCGAACCGTTTTTTCCAGACATTGGCGCGTCTGGCGGCCCTGGTTGGGAATGAAAAAGTCGGTATCCCGAAAAAGATCAACACCCATAGGCCGGATAGTCTGCAGATGCTGATGCCGGAGCTGGACTGGTCTGTGACGGAGATCAACAAAACGAAGGCACTTCCAAAGACCGGGCCTGGCCTGCGCCGGTATCGGCCCGGGATCACCGCCCGTGTGGAGTTGAAGGGTGGGAAACCGGCCTTGATGCACAGCAGCGTGATCTCGGGAAGAATCCTGGAGGCACGCGGTCCATGGAAATTATCCGGCAACTGGTGGGATCGCGCGCGCTGGGAAACGAGTGAGTGGGATATCGCGCTGGATAATGGCGGGATTTATCGCATCGCCCGGCACGGAACAACGCTACAGGACCAATGGGAGGTCGTAGGGGTTTATGATTGACCCTACTAATCGTTCTCGAACTCGTACTCGATCTTGAGCGTGCAGCCGCAAAAAGAGCAACGCCCGCCTAACAACGCTCGCAACGGTTAGGCCTCTTTTCACCGCGCCACCTCAATCGAGGACGAGGACGAGGACGATTCGGCGAGACGCCGAATATATATGAACTACACCGAACTCCATGCTCGCAGCGCATTCAGTTTCTTGCGGGGAAGTTCGTCACCGGAGCATCTGGCTTTTACGGCGGCGGATCTGCAATTACCGGCTTTGGCGCTTTGCGATCGTGATGGGGTCTTTGGAGCTCCGCGATTTTATACGGCAGCGCGAGAATGCGGGATACGCCCAATCGTCGGTAGCGAATTAACGATGGAAGATGGCTCGATTTTACCTCTGCTTGTGCAGTCGAGAACCGGGTATCAGAACTTATGCCGCTTGCTTTCACGCGCCAGACTTCGTTCACCCAAGAATGAAAGCTCGATTGGCTGGTCTGAGTTACCGGAATTCCGGGATGGCTTGATCTGTTTGACAGGTGATGAAGAGGGTCCTGTTCACCGGGCCCTGGCCGCCGGAAATTTTTCGCATGCCGAACAATGCATGGCCCTGCTGAAAGAAATTTTTGGGACAAACCATCTGTTTGTGGAAATTCAGCGGCACATGCTTCGTGCGGAACAATGGCTCAACAGGCAGCTATGCGCACTTGCCGATCATCATCGATTGAAGCTGGTGGCGACCAATGGAGTTTTGTACGGAACACCGGACCGTCGGACGGCGTTTGATGTATTCACCTGCGCACGAAATCACACGCACCTCGATGTGGCAGGCCGATTGCTGGAGCCGAATACGGAACGGCACCTCAAACCGGCGACGGAGATGCGAGAATTATTTCCGGATCTGCCGCATGCAGTAGCCAACACAGTGGCTGTGGGCAACGAAATTGAGTTCACCCTGGAGAACCTCGGTTATCAATTTCCCATGTTCCCCGTGCCGCAAGGTGAAACCATGGACAGTTTCCTTGAAAAAGTCACATGGGAAGGCGCCCGGCAACGTTACGACAGCCCCATCGCGGCGCCGGTTCGATCGCAGATTGAACATGAACTGGCTTTGATTCGTAAGCTCGAGTTTTCAGGTTATTTCCTGATTGTCTGGGATCTGATCCGGTACTGCCGCGAATCGGATATCATGGTGCAGGGCCGCGGCAGTGCCGCGAATAGTGCGGTCTGTTACAGTCTGGGGATCACGGCTGTTGATCCGGTTGGCGGCAACCTGTTGTTTGAACGTTTTTTAAGTGAAGGCCGGAAAGGCTGGCCGGATATCGATCTCGATCTGCCGAGCGGCGATCGCCGTGAACAAGTGATCCAGGAGGTTTACCGGCGTTACGGAAGACTCGGCGCAGCGATGACGGCGAATGTGATCACGTTTCGCGGCCGCAGCGCGATGCGTGAAACAGGCAAAGCATTGAACCTGCCGGAAGATGTCATGGACCGTTTCTCGCGGTTGTATGCAAACGGGGATTTTCCGCACACGCTTCAAACCGCGGATCAGTTGCGCCAGGCAGGCCTTCCGGCAGGGCATCCCCGGGTCAATGCATTTCTCGAGGTTTATCATGCCATCCAGGGATTGCCACGGCATCTTGGGCAGCATTCCGGGGGGATGGTAATTTGCGAAGGACAATTGGATACAGTTGTCCCGCTTGAAAATGCCACGATGCCCGGACGCACCGTCATTCAATGGGATAAAGATGATTGTGAAGATCTGGGCATTGTGAAAGTGGATCTGCTCGGTCTGGGAATGATGGCGGCGCTACAGGACGCCATCGAGATCTGCGCCCGGCGCAATCGTCCCGTGGATCTGGCCGCCCTGCCAAAGGACGATTCAGTAACTTACGATATGTTGTGCCAGGCCGATACCATTGGCGTGTTCCAGGTCGAGAGCCGCGCACAGATGGCCACGTTGCCACGGATGAAACCAAAAACATTTTATGATCTGGTAATCGAAGTTGCCATTATCCGGCCTGGACCGATTCAAGGGCATCTCATGAACCCATACCTGGCCCGGCGCGAAGGGATCGAAGAAATCCGTTATCTTGATCCCCGGCTCGTTCCGGTCCTGGAGCGGACCCTTGGCGTTCCGCTTTTTCAGGAGCAGATGCTGAAAATGGCGATGGTCATGGCCAACTTTTCCGGAGACGAAGCCGAGGAACTCCGCCGGGCGCTCAGTTACCATCGTTCGCAGGAAAGGATGCAACGTGTTGAAAAAAAGTTGCGTCTTGCACTTCGCGCAAACGATGTCAGCGATGAGGTCGCCGAAAAAATCCTTGCTGCCATTTCCTCATTTGCGTTGTACGGATTTCCGGAATCGCACGCGATTAGTTTCGCGCTGATCACCTACGCCAGTTCCTGGTTGAAAGTTCATCGGCCTGCGGAGTTTTTTGTTGGATTGCTGAACAACCAGCCTATGGGGTTTTATTCTCCTGCCACCTTGATCAAGGATGCGCAACGTCACGAAATTAAAGTGCGTCCGGTTTCAGTCATCGATTCCGAATGGTTATGCACCGTCGAATCGGATATGTCGTTCAGACTCGGATTTTGTCTGACACAGGGAATCAACCGTGCACATGCCGAACAGATGGTCGCTGAGCGCCGGCAAAAGGCATTTAATAACATACAGGATTTTCGTAACCGTAGTTCGTTTGATCGAGATGAGTTACGAATCCTGGCAAAATCCGGCGCATTAAATCCGTTGATCGGGCACCGGCGCGATGCGCTCTGGGCAATCGAAAATGAACTGCATCAGGGAGAATTATTTTCTGGCGTACGCGAAGAATCGGTTTCGCCGTTGGCTCCGATGCAGCCGGTTGAACGGCTTGCCGCCGATTTTTCCACGATGCGTCTCACAACCGGTCCCCACCCCATGGGTTACATCCGGCCATCGTTGCCGGACGATATCTGGCGCAGCGCGGATCTGGCGTTGGGAGAGAACGGTGCGCGCCTTCGGGTTGCCGGTCATGCAATTTGCCGCCAACGCCCCGGCACAGCCAAAGGCTTTGTCTTTATCAGTCTGGAAGATGAGACCGGCATCGCAAATGCCATTGTTACCCCGCAGATTTTTGAAAAGAACCGACTCGTGATCACACAGGAAGCGTTTTTAGTGATTGAAGGGGTATTGCAGAGACATTCCGGTGTAATTCACGTTCGAGCTGAAAAAATTGATCGCCTCCCTTCGCCGGAAATCGAAATCGCTGATTCACACGATTTCCACTGACGAGTCCTCCGGCGTCCACCCTTCTACTTTAGACCACTTCTTCAATTGACCGGCCGAGGCAAATGATAGATCTCGAGGCCTGGCTGCAAAAATGGGACCGGTCCCGGTTCCCTCTTCCAGACAAGAGTCCCGTGCTTGAACAGATCAGAGTAAAACTGCTTTTCCGCGTTGAGCGATCGTTCGTTCACCGTGGCAACCGAACCGCTGCGGGAAAATAACCGGCCGTAATCGGCTGGTGAAGCCACAATGTAGTCGACGCCAGAAGCGGCGACATGGTCCACTACCGACTGACCTTCTTGAAGCCTCGCGAGGTCGTTGCCCGCGATTGCAAACCGGTACTTCTGTTTCGACTGTGAGAGAAGTCTTGGCAGAAGCACAGTCTGGTCGGCCATAACTTTGCTTCCCGGTTGTACGTTCCCATCAATCCAGTCGAGCATTTCCATCCGATCATCGCGGTTGAAGGCAACGTAATAGGGATAGCCGCGCACGAATTCAAAAAAGCATGCCGCAAGACAAACTCCGATCAATACTGGGTAGAGCCATCCCCTTATTTCCTCCTGGACTGTCGCGAGGCACTCCGTCATAGAGGCAACACCGACGACCGCGAACGCGTACGTGAGTCCGATCATCGGCAAGAACCGCAAATCGCCAGAAGGCGCGAACAGGAGCAACAGAAAATAGACGACTGGGATCAGCCCAAGGAGGATCTCGCTCAACCGAAGGTTGTGCCGGCGGATCCAGAATAGCCAGAGCGAGACGCCGATCATCACCCAGATGGCGGGCGTTGTATTGTGCCACAGGTCAAGCCAATAGGTGCCGTGCACCAGACCATTGAACCCCTCGGAGGTGCTGGAAAATGCTGCAGCGAGATCCTGCAGGACATCCACTATTGTTAACGGGAGTTCAGTTATCGCATAGAAATTCACAACAATGATGGCAAACAGAAGACCGAGCGCAAATTCCACGACGCGGTTTAGCCGGAACTGCCCGCCGCCGCTCCTAAGAACGGCTGCAAGCGCCGGGATGATCAACAGCGCACCTATATATTTTGCGGAGACAGCGAACGCAACGCTTACACCGAGAAATAAGGACCTGAGAACTGTAGCTTTCTGCTCGAGAAGCACGATCGCGAGAAGCGTGAGACTTGCACCGAACAAGAGCGAGCTTCCTTCGGTCATTCTGTGTGCGATCGCGAATAGCTGATGCTGGCAAAGCAGCAGAACCGACAGCAACACGGCAGCAGTCGTGCTTTCCAGGAAATAGACCGTCAGACAGAGCGCCACTACCGATCCAACGGCGAAGAATGCCGAAACGGTTCTGCCGATTTCCACCACCGCCTGAACGTCATCGGGCACCCGCAACGCCTTCTTGATGAGATTCGTTGTGACAGCAGAGAGCAGTGGCCGATGGAGATCCCAATCTTTCCCTATCTCCTGAGTCGCCCTGAGTTCTTCATTGGCATCGTAAAAAGATGGGTACCGGTTGCCGTGTGTAAACCAGACCATTCCGACGACAAAGACTGCCGCCATCAAGACCGTGATTCCCCAGTCTATCTTCGAGCGACCGCCGGAAAGCGGCTCGTAATGTCTTTGACTCACAGGCGACAATTCGATCGAAAGCGGCGCTTGTCCACTCTGTCTCACCGTCCGCGAACGTCCGAGTACTACGGTAGCATACGCGTCCCGCGTGTATTCTGTTTCGCACATGTGGATTGAGCGAGACGGCGGAGAGGGATCGTCTTGGGACGTTGGTTCGCGGACATCTTGCCTGCGTGGTTCAGCACGCAAAATGAATACACGCGGGACGCGTATGGTACCGTTCGCGCGAGTCGAATTTGGAACTTGGAGCTTCGAACTTTGGCCTAATCAATTGACATCCAGCTGTACCCGTGTCGATCTTCACCTTCCCGCATGGGCTAATACCGGGTTGCCGGAATCATTCGCGAGAGGTTAAGAAAAAGCACTTATGTCGGATCTCACCGAAGAACTCGTTCTGGAACGCCTGAAAACGGTTAAATTTCCGGGATACAGCCGGGATATCGTCAGCTTTGGCCTCGTCAGAGAGATCAAGATTGCCGGGTCGGATCTGTTACTCAAGCTGAGTGTCGCCACGAATAATCCGAGCGTCGCACAGGCTCTTAAGACGGAATCCGAAAAAGTTCTCCGCGCAATCCCAGGCGTCAAATCGGCCACGACTGTAATCGATATCACAAATCCGCCGGATGTCGGGGCCGGTGGTCAATCCGGTTCGTCGCAAATTCCCGGAGTACGAAATGTCATTGCGATCGCCAGTGGAAAAGGAGGCGTCGGCAAATCGACCGTCGCCGCGAATCTCGCCTTGGCGCTTGCACGGTCCGGAGCGGAGGTCGGTTTGTGCGACTGCGATATATACGGCCCGAGCATCTCGCTGATGTTCGGTGCCACCCAGGAACGGCCGATGGCTTCGAGCGACAACACGATTATTCCGATAGAACGGTACGGGATCAAACTGATGTCGATGGGGTCACTTCTGGACGACACTTCTCCCGCCATATTGCGCGGCCCAATGGTGACACGCGCAACTCAACAGTTTCTCCGCCAAACTGATTGGTCGGGCCTTGACTATCTCGTCCTCGATCTTCCGCCCGGCACCGGCGATATCCAATTGACGATTGTTCAGACGGTTGCGCTCACCGGTGCCGTAATCGTAACGACACCACAAGAAGTTGCATTGATAGACGCCCGCAAAGCCAGTTCGATGTTTGCCAAGGTCAACGTTCCAGTCCTTGGGATCATCGAAAACATGAGTTACTTCCTGTCGCCGAGCGACGGAAAACGTTATGACATATTTGGTTCAGGAGGAGGTGAAAGGGAGGCGGCCCGTTTAAGAGTCCCGCTTCTGGGATCTGTACCTCTTGATATAGAGACAAGAGAGGCCGGCGATCGCGGTATGCCCATAGTCCTGGAGAAACCGGATCACCCGATTTCTAAAGTATTCGAAAAAATTGCCGATGAGCTACGAATGAAGATCGAAAGCCAGGCGAGGCGTTGACCGATTTGTCGTGCATTCGCCGGTCTCCTCGTAGAATCTGATTGACTCGAAACGCCAGATGTACAAACTCGCCACATACCAGATGGAACCCCCGAAAGAAGACGCCACAGAGTTGGTGAAAAATTCTGTGCTCTACAAGGAGTTCTTGGCGGAGCGCGAGGAGATCTTGCGTCACAAGTGGATCGAGAGCGAAAAAGCCGGGTATGACATCGGCTTCGAGCGAGCCCTCCTGGACTGGATCGTCAAGTATCGGTCGGCATGGCGTGAGCGCAGACAGAAGCAAGGAAAAGGCGTTTAGGCCGAGCAACATTCATCCCGACCTTTAAGGTGATACTGAGAGATCACCAAGGCAAGACATGCCAAAGTCGATCCTGATCATGGATAGCGACGCGATCACGCGCGCGTTGCGACGCATCGCACACGAGATCCTGGAGCATAATCCCGATCCCGCCGCATTCGCGTTAATCGGCATCCCATCACGGGGAGTCGAACTCGCGCGTCGTCTGGCCGATCTCGTCAAAGCCACCGAGGGTCGGACACCGGAATTGGGTGCCATCGATATCTCGATGCACCGGGATGATTTGAGTCTCAGGCACACCATCACCAGCGTTCAGGAAACACATCTTCCACTGCAGCTCGAAAAGTTCACCATCGTTCTGGTCGACGATGTGCTTTACACCGGTCGAACCTGCCGTGCGGCAATGGACGCAATCAGCTCATTCGGGCGCCCCGCGCGGATCCAGCTCGCAGTCCTACTGGATCGAGGCCATCGGGAACTTCCTATCCGGCCCGATTACGTAGGCAAAAACCTGCCGACCGCAAAAGAGGAAAAAGTCAAAGTGCGCCTCCAGAACGTCGACGAACAACCGGACTCCGTCCGCCTGGAAAGACCATGAACACCGCCAAACCCGAGACCTCCCTACCGGATAACGGGCAGTGGCACCGCAAAGATCTAGTTGGAATCCGGGAGCTTGAGCCTGGAGAGATCAGAATGATCCTGGACACCGCAGCAGCGTTCAAAACTGTCGGCTCACGGGACATCAAGAAAGTTCCGGCGTTACGCGGCAAAACGCTGATCAATTTCTTTGTCGAACCGAGCACCCGAACCCGAATCTCTTTTGAGCTTGCCGCGTTCCGTCTCAGTGCCGATGTCGTGAACATTTCGGCGACGACCTCGAGTCTGCAAAAAGGAGAGACGCTCAAGGATACCGCTCTCAATTTGCAGGCGCTACATGCCGACATCATCGTATTGCGCCACAGCTCGGCCGGAGCACCAAAATTCCTCGCCGAACGCCTCGTGGCAAGCGTCGTCAACGCGGGCGACGGCGCTCATGAGCATCCGACACAGGCCCTGTTGGATGCATTTACAATTCGAGAACAGCTTGGCCGGATTGAGGGACTAAGAGTTGCCATTGTCGGGGACATTTTATTTAGCCGGGTTGCGCGCTCAGACATCTGGACGCTCAAAAAACTTGGCGCAGAAGTCACTCTCGTCGGCCCGAGCACACTTGTGCCGCGGACTTTCGAGGAAATGGGCGTGGAGGTCGTCCGTCGCATCGACGATGTTCTAGAATCAGCTGACGTAATCAATCTGTTGCGGATTCAGCACGAACGTCAGCGAAAAGAATACTTCCCCAATCTGAACGAGTACACCCGGTTCTTCGGGTTAACCAAAGCGCGGGCTGCAAAGCTGAAGCCGAACTGTCTGATCATGCACCCGGGGCCAATCAATCGAGGGATTGAGATCGACGGCGACATCGCCGATGGGCCGCAAAGCGTCATTCTCGACCAGGTCACAAACGGTCTCGCTGTTCGAATGGCGGTCCTTTACCTGTGCAATACGGCGGCCAGAAAGGTATGAATCTGATTATCAAGAGTGGCCGGGTCATCGATCCGTCGATCGACCGCGACGAAGTTGCAGATCTATATGTCGTCAACGGCCAGATTTCGGCCACAGCGCCCACAGGTGAATTTGAAACGATTGACGCTAGCAGGTATATTGTGGCCCCGGGCTTGATTGACCTCCATGTTCACCTGCGGGAACCTGGCCAGTCAAACAAAGAGACCATCGAAACAGGGACCCGCGCGGCAGCTGCCGGTGGATTCACTTCGGTGATCTGTATGCCAAATACCGAGCCTCCGGCGGACAATCCCAGCACAATCGCCTGGATTACGGATCGGGCGAGCGAATCTGCTTTGGTGAACGTTTTCCCGACGGGTGCGATCACAAAAGGGCTGAGAGGCGAAGAGATGGCACCCATTGGTTCGATGGTGCAGGCGGGAATTGTTGCCATTACAGACGACGGCCATTGCGTCCAGAACCATGAAGTAATGCGGCGCGCTGTCGAATATGCCCGCATGTTCGACCTGGCAGTCATGGATCACTGCCAGGACTACAACATGGTCGGTAGCGGCGTAATGCATGAAGGGTACTGGAGCACGGCGCTGGGATTGGCCGGGTGGCCTCGAATCGCTGAAGAGATCATTGTCGCGAGGAATATCCTGCTGGCGGAACTGTGCGACACACGGATTCATTGCCAACATCTCACTTCCGGAGGGAGCGTTCGATTTGTGCGTGATGCGCGTGCCCGGGGCATCCCGGTGACAGCCGAAATCTGCCCTCATCATATCGCGTTGACGGACGAATGCCTTGCAACGTTCGATACCAATTACAAAATGAACCCGCCGCTTCGCGCGCGGAAAGATGTGGATCAGTTAATCGAGGGCGTCGCGGATGGCACGATCACGGTGTTGGCGAGCGATCATGCTCCCCATGCCTATTTTGAAAAGGAAATTGAATTCGACCAGGCTCCATTCGGCATTCTGGGTCTGGAGACGGAACTGGGGCTATTCCTGACGATTCTCGTTCACCATACTAAGGCGATCGACATCAGACGCCTGATAACGATGTACACCGTGAATCCGGCAACCCTTGTCCGCCTGCCCAAAGGGACTCTCAATCCGGGCGCGGATGCCGATATCACGATCATCGATCCGGATCTGGAATGGACGTTCCGGAATTCCGAGTCTTTTTCCCGGTCACGCAACACGCCCTTCGACGGCTGGGAACTCAAAGGGCGCGCTGTTCGGACCATCGTCGGCGGGAAAACAGTGTGGAGGATGTAGGAGAAGTAAGAAGTTAAAAGGCAAAAGGCAGAAGTGATGACCTCTGGCCAACTTCTGCCTTTTGCCTTTTAACTTTTTACTTCTCCTTAATCGCTCGGTTGCACTGGCCGGTTATAGCGATCCCGGTCGGGCGCATCCTCGTCGCTGTTGTCATCTTCATCCTCGCCATGCTTTGGATCGATCGTGTTGCGGCCTGTAAACTTTTCCTGGAACCATCCTCCGACCGTTTGGAACACGCGCGTGGTCCGGTGCGCAACAGTCTGTCCAAAGTGAACAACCGAGGCGCCGAACCGGTTCGCGCGATCGCTCACGGATCCCCCGCCGTGATCATCAGAATCTTCGTCGGAAACCGAACTATCATTGTAGTCCCGTGGAGGACGAACATCTTCACTTGGAGGTGGTGATGGCACCACCGCCGGTGGCGGTTCGGTGTTGTTCAGAACCTCAGAATCCGCCTGTGTCACCGTTGAACGATGGCCCCTCGCCTCCTGCACTCCTGGCACCCAATTGCTAGCGCTTAGCAGTGCTCCGCTGCTGGCTGCGATCCGAACGGTACCAACCGGCCGCTGCTCATAATCGAAGAGCTCCAGAGTCCAGACAGGGTCGCCGGAGGCACCTTCTACAGAAAGCTTGTAGTTCACGCTGTCGAATCCGACCTGGTTTTTCTTCGCTTCGCGCTCCGCTGTCTGAAACGCTCCATCGGAATCGAGGTTCAGCTTGGTCAGATCGATTACCGGGAGGCCACCTGCGGCGGGGTGAACCGGCGTTCGCTCGGAAGAGATCTGTCCGGCAACCACATCCAGTTCCCGTGCACCTCCGCGTGCGGCTGGGTCATCCAGCGTAACCGACCAGTCAACCGGTTGCGGTTTGCCTGAGTGCCCGATCAGCGCCGTGACTTGGTTTAACGCTTTTTCTCCGCGCTTGGTCCCTACTGCGCGTAACGCCTTATATGCTGTATCCTGTGCCAGTACACAACCGGGTGCGAGCGCACCCGCAAGAAGAACAAACAACAAACGCTTCATCAAGTGTTTTCCCCTTTGTACCGATCTTTCCCAGTTTATGCAACACTGGCCCGCATTTTTCATGAAAAATGCGCCCGCAGGGCCGAAGTCGGCGTCCAAAGTAGCATAGGCGTCTCGCCTGTGTCGGACACCAAGGGCATCGATTGACCGGAGAGCTAACGGGTTCTCCGTCACGAAGCTCTTCGGATGAGGAAGACACAGGCGAGACGCCTATGCTACTTTGGACGCTTGGATGAAGAGCCCTTAAATGAATCGGGAGATGAGAGAGGGATTGCCCCATATGGGTAATAACATCGTACACTTGTGTTTCCGTCAACAAACTCGGCCGCCCTTTCAGCCGGTCGTCATGCAATATCCGGGCCAGAGAGTTCCCGAACTCTTTTTAATCGGCTTGAACCAGCCTTAGGAAAATAGTCTTCTTAATCTCCTGCATGCCTGCGCCACGCCTTTTGATTGCCGATGATCAGCCGGAAGTACTAAGAGCTCTAACCATTATCTGCTCGGCGGAAGGCTATGAAGTCGTGACAGTTAATACGCCGGCCGCGGTTCTCGCGAAGATCGGTAAAGAAGATTTTGACGTTGTGTTGATTGATCTGAACTATCGGCAGGAAGTTGCGACGGGAAGAGAAGGTCTCGAACTGCTGAAACAGATCCGCGCAATCGATTCTTCGCTCCCCGTTGTTGTAATGACCGCCTACGCATCGATTCAACTGGCTGTTGAAGCGGTGCGGCTTGGCGCCAGAGATTTTCTCCAAAAACCGTGGGAGAATGAGCGGCTGATCTCAATTCTGCAAACGCAGTTGACGCTGCGCGACGCGCTTCGGGGCAAAGAACGCCTCGAAGCCGAGAACAGCGTACTGCGATCCTCGCAACTGCCGCCCTCTGGTTTTGTCGCTGCGTCTCCGGCGATGTTGCACGTCAGGGAAATCGTTGCGCAAGTCGCGCCGTCGGACGCGAACGTCATGATAACCGGTGAAAACGGCACCGGAAAGAATGTGGTGGCTCGAATGCTGCACCAGACCTCTTTGCGTTCCGCACAACCGCTGATCACAGTAAACATGGGGGGACTCGCTGACGGCGTTTTCGAGAGTGAAATGTTTGGTCATGTTAAAGGCGCATTCACAGATGCCCGCGCCGATCGTGCCGGGCGGTTCGAGCTTGCCGACAACGGCACCCTATTTCTTGATGAAATCGCAAACCTGACCGCCGGGCAGCAGGCCAAACTGCTGCGCGTCCTCGAAACCGGCGAGTTTGAACGGGTTGGTTCTTCGAAGACGCGGCACGCGGATGTGCGAATACTGACGGCAACCAACGCTGACCTCGAAAAAGAAATTGGATCCGGCAAATTCCGCGAGGATCTTTATTTCCGGCTGAATACGATACAGATTCATCTACCGCCGCTCAGGGAGCGACCGGACGATATCCCGATTTTGGCGGAAGAATTTCTAAACGAACTCACACGGCGCTACCGGAAACAAATCAAGGGCCTTCGTCCTGATGCGATCACTGCGCTCAAGACTTACGCCTGGCCTGGGAATGTCCGCGAGCTGCGTCACGTCATGGAGCGAGCGATACTTCTGACGCGAGCCGAAATGATTCAGGCGGCGGACCTTGGGATCCGCGAAGTTGCCCCGCGCGCACCGCAGCTTGAAGAGATGGATCTCGATGCAGCTGAACTCTTTTTGATCAATCGCGCGCTCGCACGACACAATGGGAACGCTTTGCTCGCCGCGAAAGACCTCGGCCTCAGCCGGAGCGCATTTTACCGGCGTCTCCAGAAACATGGGATCAATCTGGCCTGAAGGGGAGGAAAGAAGTCAGGAGTCAGGAGTCAGAAGTCAGGAGTTGCAGAATGGGATCGCCGCTTACCGGTTCTGTGAATGGCCATGCCGGATTCGACTTGGCTAGCGGCAGATTTGACGCCAGTACAAATTCCGCCGAAGCATTTGCCCCCTGAACGCCTGCAACTCCCGATTGCTCTGAACTTCTGACTTCTGACTTCTGACTCCTGTCTCCTGTCTCCTGTCCCCCGCCTTTCAAAACCACTGGTCGGCGGTTCTCTCTTGTGCTTTGGTGAGGGTTTACCGGTATTCAACCGATGGCTGCTGAGACGATTCGCATAGTTGGCGCCCGCCAACACAATTTGAAGAACGTCAGTGTCGAGTTTCCTCGGGAGCGGCTGGTCGTATTTACCGGTATGAGCGGATCCGGAAAATCGTCGCTCGCGTTCGACACGCTCTATGCAGAGGGTCAACGCCGGTATGTGGAGAGTCTGTCCGCATACGCCCGGCAGTTCCTCGACCAAATGGAAAAGCCGGATGTCGATTTCATTGAAGGGCTTTCACCCGCCATCGCGATTGAGCAGCGCAGCTCCGTCGCGAATCCGCGTTCCACAATCGCAACGACGACCGAGATTTACGACTATCTCCGTGTGTTATTTGCTGTGGTCGGGCAGCCTCATGACCCTGCGACCGGCGAAAAGATCTTCAAGCAAACTCCACAGCAGATCGTTGACCAGATCCTCGCATACCCCGAAGAGACGCGAGTTCTGGTGATCGCGCCGATCATCCGGAACGAACTGGGCGAATTCAGGGATGTGCTTGAGAAAATCAAGCGTGAAGGGTTCGTTCGGGTCCGAATCGATGGCGAAATTCTCGAACTCGCGCGACCGGAACCGATCCGGCTCGCAAAGTCACAGCGGCATACGATTGAGATTGTCGTTGACCGGCTCGTGATCCGGGAGGGTGTTCGTACTCGTCTTGCCGACTCCGTCGATACCGGACTACTTTGGGGAAAAAACCGGATCATCGTCAGCCGTCAAATTCCGGACGAAATCCCCTGGGAAGATATTCCGTATTCGACCAATTTTTGTAATCCGAAGACCGACTTTTTATTGCCTGAACTCACGCCCAAACACTTTTCGTTTAACAGCTTGGCCGGTGCCTGCCCGGAATGCCAAGGCCTGGGATCCGAAGGATTTTTCGATCCTGAACTTGTTGTGCCGGACCAGACACGATCGCTCGCGGGCGGTGCGATCGCGCCGTGGCGAAAAGCCGCCAAGCGAATGCAGGCGTACTACAATGCGCAGCTTAAAGCGATGGGCGCCGCCTTCGGAATCAGCCTCGAAACGCCGTACTCCGATTTATCGACCGAGTTCAAAAATGCCCTTCTGTTTGGCACGGGCCATCGCGCAATTCAGTTCTTGTTCGGGGAGAAGATCGTCGAGCGGCCATTTGATGGAGTGATCGGACATCTGGAACATCTCTTTCACGAAACTGAGAGCGAGTTCACCCGTGCGCGGTTAAAAAGCTTTCAGGCGCGTCGAAACTGCAAGCTGTGCGACGGAGCCCGATTGCGTCCGGAAATCCTCGCCGTGACAATCCGCGACCTGAACGAGCGAGAGCTGAACATTTACGGCTTCTGCCGGCTGACAATTGAACAGGCGAACAGGTTCGTTGAAAATATTCTTCTTTCCAAGCACCAGCGAGCGGTCGCAACAGAAGTACTGCGAGAGATTAGAAACCGGCTCACTTTCCTTGTGGAAGTCGGACTTGGCTACCTGACGCTCAATCGGGAGAGCGGCACGCTGTCAGGGGGTGAAGCGCAGAGGATCCGGCTCGGGACACAGATTGGCTCCGGGCTCGCCGGGGTCTTATACGTGCTTGATGAGCCGAGCATTGGTTTGCACCAGCGCGACAACGACCGTCTTATTGCGACGCTGAAACACTTACGCGATCTCGGCAACACAGTTGTGGTGGTCGAACACGACCAAGACACGATTCGAGCGGCCGATTACATTATCGATCTAGGGCCCGGGGCCGGCCCGCGAGGAGGCCAGATTGTCGCAAGCGGTTCCATCCGAGAGATTGAGCAAAATCCTGAATCGCTGACCGGACAATATCTTTCCGGTGGCCTGCGAATCCCAATCCCGCGTGCCCGGGTATTGCCAAAGGGGCTTCTCTATAACCGGGATGGCATCCCCGAACCGGGAGCAGAAGGGTGGCTCACAGTCGTCGGAGCCGGCGAAAATAATTTGCGAGACCTCACGGTCTCGTTTCCGCTCGGGTGCCTCGTTTGCGTGACCGGTGTTTCAGGAAGCGGAAAATCGACGCTTGTGGATGACATCCTGCGAAAAGCATTGTTTCGGCATTTTTACAAATCGAAGGATCGCCCCGGTGCGCATCGGTCAATTGAAGGAATCGAGCAAATCGACAAAGCGATTGTCATTGATCAGAGCCCGATCGGCCGGACGCCGCGCTCTAATGCCGCCACTTATTCCGGCGCATTCGGACCGATCCGGGATCTGTTCAGCCAGCTACCTGCTTCCCGAGTTCGCGGATACGATAGTGGGCGCTTCAGCTTCAATCTGAAGGGAGGCCGATGTGAGAACTGCCAGGGAGACGGTGTTATCAAGATCGAAATGCACTTCCTGGCCGATGTTTACGTGGAATGCGAGGTCTGCAGAGGTGCACGATACAATCGCGAAACCCTGGAGATCACCTACCGCGGAAAGAATATCTCGGACGTCCTGAAAATGTCAGTGGACGAAGCGGCCCGGTTTTTCCGGAATGTGCCGGCGATCTTCGACAAGCTTGAACCGCTCGTCGCAGTCGGTTTAGGTTATCTGACGCTCGGCCAGTCCGGCACGCAACTCTCCGGTGGCGAAGCGCAACGTGTCAAGCTTGCGGCCGAACTCGCGAAGAAAGCGACCGGCCGCACCGTTTACATCCTCGACGAACCGACAACCGGACTCCACTTCGCGGATATTCACAAGCTCCTCGAGGTGCTCTTGAAGCTGCGCGACCAGGGGAACACGCTGATTGTCATTGAACACAATCTCGAGGTGATTAAGTCCGCAGACTGGATTATCGACCTTGGGCCGGAAGGCGGTTCCGGTGGCGGATGCGTTATTGCCCAGGGTTCACCCGAACAAATCGTACAGACCGCGAGCAGTCACACCGGCCGCTATCTCAAGCCCGTTCTCACACTTGAATGAGATTCCAACTCGCACTCCTGATCGCGATTCCGATTGCGCTCCATTCCTTGCGAGCAGATCTGCTCGACGATGCGATTGAAGCGCATCAGACCGGAGTGCCGGAGGTCTCTATCACAAAACTGCGCGAATTCCTGGCGACTCAGCCACCGGAACCGCGCGCAGGTGCCGCAAAACTGCTGCTCGCCCGGTGCCTGCTCGAGGTTCAGATGCCTGTAGAAGCTGCGGAAATCCTTAAAAGCGCAACCGGACCGGAAGCAACGTTCCTGAAAGCACAAGAAGCCTATCGCACGGGTCGATTCACAGAAGCCAGCTCTTACTTCGCCAACCTTATCGGAGGCGGAACCCCTTACGCGGTCGAAGCACGGTTAGGCCTTGCCGACACACAAAAAGCAACCGGCAGTCTGGATGCCGCACTCCAGACTCTTAACCCGCTGATTTCCGACGAGCAGACGGCCGATGCGCGCGCAGAGCTTATGGCAGCAGAGATCCTTTTATCTGAAGGCCAGATTCCGAAGAGCGAACAGCTCATTGCGAGAATCAAGACTGACTCCATACGCACCGAGATCGAAAAGGTCTGCCTCGAAGGCGAATTGGCCTTAAAGCAAGGCCGGCTCTCGGAAGCGTCGGAGGCGTTTCGCACGGTTCTCGAAAAACCGGAATATCGGACCTATCGGGTCATTGGGATCGCCCGCCTCGGCCTCGCTAAAATCCTCGCTCAAAAGCAGGAATTCGAAGAGGCCGAAAACGAACTGGAAAGGCTGATTTCGGACCAGCCCAGAAGCGTGATTCTCGCCGACATGTTCGAGAACCTATTCGAGATCTATTCCCAAGAGGATAATCCGGAAACCTCCGAGCTCGCGCGCTGGGCTCGAGAGGACCCGGAAACCTCCGGACCAGACCGTCCAGCGTACGCTCTCTTCTATCTTATGCGCCTCCAGCTCAAACAGGGATTGACAAGTGACGCGGCGCAAAACTGTCAAATCCTGCTCGACCGGTTTCCGAATCATCCAGTCGCTGTTGACGCAACCCTGATACTCGGACGCCAGCAGATCGCCTCCGGACACTTCGACGACGCAATCAAGCAGCTTGAGACTCTGGTCGCAGGTTCTCCTCACCTCCCGCCTGAGGATCGATCGCGCGTCGACTATTTGCTTGGTGAAGCGAACTATATGCGCGGCAACGTCGCTGCGGCCCGAGCTCTCTTTCAGAAGCTCGCCAACTCGTCGGAGTACGAGCGCCAAAACTCGCTCTTCAATTGGGCGGTCTGCAGTCTTCAGCTGGGCGACATCACCTCATTTGAACGGGCTCTCCAAAAACTCGAGGAACTGAAACCGGATCAAAACCTCATCGCGGACCTTTTATTTGACAAAGGGGTTTTGGAAGCGAAATCCGGAAGCCCTGCCGCCGACGACACGTTACGGAGGTTTCTGCAGAGGTTCCCGGACCACGCGGAAACCACTCAGGCCCGCCTGATTCAGGCCGAGGTGCGCCTGACCGGAAAATCGCCCGATCCGTCCGGGGCAGAACGGGCGTTGCGCGAGGTGGCGAACACTGGCAATCCGGAGCTAAACGAAGCAACGGACAGAGTAAAATTCTTCGTCGCAGCGGATGACCCCTCTCAGAGCGCTCGGACTGTGGAGGCGCAGGCGCAGGATTACCTTCAGAAATATCCCGACTCACCGGCAAGAGCCGAGGTCCGATTGAAGCTCGGTGAGCTTTATTTCAGGGAAAACGACTTCCCAAACGCACAGACGCAATTCGAGCTCGTGAGAGAAGACTCTCCGGATTCGCCCTTGGTCGAGACGGCTCTCTTTCTTGCCGGGGAAGCGGCGCGAAAGAGCCTCAATTCCGCTTCCGTTGACCGAGCAATCTCGTTATTTGAGGATGTTTACAAGCTCGGAGGACCGCTGAAGTTTCAGGCGCGGCTTGAACAGGCAACAACGATGCGGCAGACGAAGCGGGAAAGAGAGGCAATTGTGCTGTTCGACGATCTTCTCTCTCAAAATCCTCCCAACGATATTCGTTTCGAGGCGTTGGATCAGAAAGGAGAAGCTCTCTTTACCCTGGCTTCCGACGATCCGAAGCTCTACGAGCAGGCGATCAGCGCCTTCAACACGCTCCTTCAGACCGATGGCTTAACCACCGCGTGGAAGCAACAAGCTCTCTATCAAAAAGGAAAATGCTTCGAGAAATTGGGAAAACAGGATGATGCCCTGGCCCTGTACTATGACGTGATCGCCGTCGAAGACGCCGGCAGCGATCAACTCTGGTATTTCCGGGCCGGGTTCGATGCAGCACAGATCCTTGAAGACCGGCGCTCCTGGAGTTCGGCAGTCGCTATCTACAAAAAACTGGCAAACACAGCCGGTGCGCGTTCCTCGGAAGCAAAAGACCGGCTGACAAAACTGCGCCTGGAGCATTTTTTGTGGCCGGGCTAAGGAGTCAGGAGTCAGAAGTTGCAGAACGAGACGGCGGCCTTCCTGTCTGTGGATGGTGATTAATCGGCCCTCCATGCGACGAGATTTCGAATCGGCCGGCAGTCGATTCGAAGCCAGTATCTACTTCACGGCCGGCCGAAACGATCCACGAGTTCCTTCCACGAAGTTATGATTTTAGCGTTCGTGTTCATGGCGCTGTGAACGTTGACCCGCAGGGTAGTCAGCGAGCTTTCGATCAGATCCTGAACGCGGCGCTGCGCATCGGTCACCGAGGTGGCCTGGTAAAAGCCCAGCGTTTTCTCGACCAGATCAATCGTCTGATTGCTCGTGCGGTTGAACGTCTCCACAAACTCCTCCATCCGCTTGCGAGCTTGCGGGAAAGCGTCCGAAGTCATCGACTCGATCTTCGCCTGGAGATCCTCGGGGGAGGCCAGCTTGGTGAGCAGGTCTTTCCAGAGGTTCACTGATTCCTCCTGCAGTTGAATGCCCGACTTCAGGGCCTTCTCATAACTGCGCATGGCCTCGTGAAAGAGCTCGTTAATGGTTTCCGACGTTGCCGCGGTTGCCTTTTTGGTAGGTTCACCGCTCATGCTTTTTCCTTTTTTCTTTTCTTTGTTTTCGTTTTGAGGGCTCCGGATGATTTGTGAGCTTCTAAATAGAACATCGCACGGATTTACGAAACGCGAGTGCCCGTGGGACCTATTGATGGTTCGCTAAGGTATTAACTTTAACATGCGCCGGTGATTTCAGTGCAACGAGATGACGGCCCTGCAGCCTCCCGCATCTGCGTCGTAGTCGACAGTAAACCCCGACTTCTTGGAAGCGCGTTGCATCGCCAAATTATCAGGGATGATCTCCGCCGTGATGCGGGTGAGTCCTTCTTTTTTGCCGATCTCAACCAGCTGCTTTAGCAGTACGGTGCCCAGCCCTTTGCCTTGCCAGCCATCGGTGATCAGGATCGCGAACTCGGCTTCGTCTAACCTGGGTGTCTTGATCAGACGTCCGATTCCAATGATCCTTCGTCGATGCTTTTCTGGTGTCGTTAGCTCCACGACCAAAGCGATTTCGCGGTCGTAATCATTGAAGCAGATCCGCATTAATCGCTCATGCGCTATTCGATTGTCCAGTTTAAAGAAGCCGAAATAGTAATAATAGACGGTTTGTTCCGAGAGAGTACGGTGAAAATCCACCATTAACGGTTCGTCCTCCGGAGAGATCGGACGGAGCGTCACGAGAGTGCCATCGCGCAGCTTCAAGCGACTCACGTATTCGGTCGGGTAGGGTCGAATAGCAAGCTTCGGAATCTCGCTGTCCGAGAGTTCAGGACTGTGCAAAACAAATCGGGCATCCAGTGCCACAATCCGATCGGGGGAGACGAACAGCGGATTGATATCGATCTCCTTGATCCTACGCTGTTCCGCCACCAAGTGGCTAAAACGGATTAGTATAGCCTCCAGCGCCTGTAGATCGACGGGTCTTCTTCCACGAACCCCTTTCAGCGCCTTCGAAATGCGGCACTGTTCGATCATTCGCTTCGCGAGCGTCGAATTGAGCGGCGGCAGCCCGAGCGCGCGATCCTTGACGATTTCGACGAGCCGTCCCGCCGCCCCGAATACAACAACCGGACCGAGCTGTGAATCTGTCGCGCTGCGGAGAATGATCTCATAGCCCTCTGCCTGAACCATCGGTGCAACGGCCACGCCCTGGAACGCATCCGAACCACATTTGTCGCGAATCGCCTGTTCAATTAACCGGTAGGCGCGTCGAACTGCTTCACCGTCACGAAGATCGAGCTGAACACCGCCAACGTCCGACATGTGAATTATCGTCTCGGAAAAAACCTTGAGCACCACCGGGCCGCCAAATTCCGCAGCCAATTGGACCGCTTCTTCTTCGTTCGCTGCAACACGAGTCGGCTGTGTCGGAATTTCGTATGCCTCCAGAACAGCCTTGGACTCAACCTCGCTCAGCAATGTGCGCCCGGCGGCGTAGATTGCCTTGATCAATCCTTCCACGCCCTCCTTGGCCGCTGCATGCGTCGCCTCGACCAAAAGCGAAGGCGTCTCATAAAGCGATCGCAGGTTTCGGCCGTGCTCCCATAATGCGCAAAAAGCTTGAGCCGCGGAATCAGGATTACGGAACGTCGGGATACCCGCTTCACGCAGGATCCGCTCGCCTTCGGCCACCTCTCTGCCTCCCATCCAGGAAGCCAGGATCGGTTTGCCTTGCAGGGTTGCCCAACGCCTTAAACGGTTTGCCGTCTCGGTCGCGTCTGTCACGGCCTGGGGAGTCAGAATCACAAGCACCCCGTCGTTTTGGGAATCGCAACCGAGAATTTCGACTGCCTTCTCGAACCGGGCAGGTGTGGCGTCTCCAAGGAGGTCGACCGGGTTGTTCTTGCTCCAGAACGGCGGAAGCAGCAGATTAAGCTTTTCAAAACTGTTTTCCGATAGCTTGGCGAGCTCGCCGCCGGCGCGAATCAGGGCGTCGGTGGCCAGCGCACCTGGACCGCCGCCATTTGTTATAATAGCGAGGCGGGATCCGCGTGGGCGGGGTTGGTTGGCAAGCACTTCGGCGAGACCGAAAAGCTCGTCGATCGTGTCGACGCGCAGAATCCCGGCGCGTCTAAACGCGGCATCCAGCGCATCGTCGCTACCAGCGGGCGAACCGGTGTGGGAGATTATGGCTTGGGCGGCTCCTGCGGTCCGGCCCACTTTGAGGACAATGATCGGTTTGGAGAGAGCGACCTCGCGAGCTGCTGAAATAAAGGAGCGCGCATCACCGATTGCTTCCATGTAGATCAGGATGCTCCGCGTGTGCACATCATCTGCGAGGTAATTGATGAGGTCACCCCAGCTCACATCAATCATCGAGCCCGTCGAGACGAAGGCGCTGAATCCTACGTTTTCGCTATTGCTCCAATCCAGAATGGAGGAACACAAGGCTCCGCTCTGGCTCAAAAAAGCGACGCTGCCCTGCGCACTTGGGGTTTTGGCAAAGGTGGTCGCATTCAATTTGTTTCGCGGTACCATCACACCAAGACAATTGGGGCCGAGTATCCGCATCGTGCCTCGGTTCTTGGCGATCTGCGTTGCCAGTTCTGCTCCCTCCGGACCGGTTTCCTTGAAGCCCGCAGAAATAATGATCGCTCCCCTGACGCCGGCTTCAGAACATTCGCGCACAATCTCAGGCACCGATCGAGCCGGCGTTGCGATAATGGCGAGATCGATCTCCTGGCCAATCGCCGTGATCGTCGGGTAGCTATTAATTCCTAAAACAGTCGTGAGAGTCGGACTGACTGGATAAAGTCGTCCTCCAAACGGCCGCAGGCCCACCATCAGTTTTTGTCCGAGGCTTCCAGGCCTTTCGCTTGCTCCCACGAGGGCGATTGATGACGGGGCAAAGATCGCCTCCATCGATGGCCGTTTTGGCCGCAGGATATTCTCCGCGGTCACAAGGCTCTGGATAGGCTTCTCAGTCTTTTGTGAACCGAAACTAGCAGTATTACTTTCCATTGATTGCCTTGAACTGCGCACGGGCTGGAATCATTGGAACTACCTACCTGGTAGCCCGAATATTAACCGCAAGCGCCTCGTGGCTCCAACTGATTTTTCTCCAAATCCCGAATGGGCAGTCGACGAATTTGACGGAGTCGGGACTTTTCAAATATGGGGTCTTGGGAGCAATGGAACAAGGAAAGCCCCTCTTGTTGCTGAAAGACGCTGGAATCGTGCTGAAGGCTTTGACGACCGGAGAGGTACCTCTCCACAACCCGGCGTTCGGGCGGACGGCGCCGCTGAGGATGTTCCCCACTAGTCCCAAAATAAGCGTGTTCCGAGTGCGGCGCGACGAACTTCTGGCTTCGGCCATGGCAATTTCCTAGAAAATGGTGCAAATCCGGCGGTTGGAGCAGCCGGAGGTCGAGAGTTGGTTCTGACGGTGCAAAAGAACTAAAAGGTTTTGAGTTATAATAATTTTGGAGGGCCGATTTAACTCGCCAAGGCGTAGCTCTGGCTTGGAACCATCGTGTTCCGCCTCGAGCATCGCGCATTGGTAAAATAGACTTGCTTCAAGCAGGTGCCATCCGACGAAGATTTTCCCAGGCCGCAAAGAAGTCTTTTAGCCAGCTGTTGTAACCCATGAGCCGATAAATGATCTTTCGACCGCTGCGCACGATCTGTGCGGGCAACAACACAATGGCGTGCAGAAAGCGACGGAACTCCATCCGGACTAACTCCAGACCCCGCTGCCGATTGGGCATCAGCAATCCATACCAGGATTTAAGATTCCACGCCAGGGCACTCATGACCATATAGGCCCAATTACTCATTAGGTCCTCGACTGGCATCCGCATGGCGTTAACGCCGTTTTTGAGCTGCTTGATGATATTTTCCTGCTCGCAACGCTCGTTGGCCAGAGCCACGATCTGCTCGGTGCGATAATCGGTGTGGTTAGTGATGTAGAAGAAGTATTTAATGTCTTCAAAGAGCACCAGTTCCCCTTTCTGGACGCTGATGTTTTTGCGCACCACCACCAGCCGATAGCTGCGCCCGCATTTGAGTGGCTGATAATCGAACTCCGCTACAGTTTCGCCTACCAGCTTTTTATTCGGATAGCCTTTAAAACGCACAATCCCCTCCTTGATCCGATGGGGCTTGCGTCGGGGCTCCGTGGCAATTTCATAGCGAGCCAGACGTTCAAGGGGCTTCCAGGACTCTGCCGGCAAGGCTTCAGCCAGTTTGACTACTTTAGGATGAGCATCCATGCCAAAGATAAATTTGATCCCTTGGCTATCCCAGCGGTCCAACTCGGCGCTCAACGTGAAATCGGTGTCCCCACGCAGAGTAATTTCACCGGCATGCGGACGCACTAAGTCGATGGCCCGATCGATCCAGGGCACACAGCCTTCATGACTGACCACATTGCCCGGTCGGTTTACCAGATAAAGGACCTCACGGCTGTTGGCCAGCGAGATAATCAAGGGCGCATAACCCCAGATGCCTTTGTAAGAAAGCGCTATGCCTCCTTTGCACTCTCCCAGCGTCGGAGCCATCGTACCGTCTGTATCAATAAAGGCGTGCGATAGGAAACCCCGAGGCTGTTCTTTCCAGACCCGTTGTCGCGTAGCATTGATGGCTTCCATGAGCGCCACGACAGAGTCTTGATCGAAGCGTCGTGTAAAATCTCCGCTGGTGGTCGGATCAGGAATGCGCTGGGCTCCCAGTCCATCCAGAAAAGCTTCATCGTTGCGACGTAACTCGATGTCTTCGAGCCGCACGCCATCCAGCAGGGAGTTATAGGCCAAATTCAACACGTGGTCGCTTTCGTGATAGGGCAGATGTCTCTTGAGCAGCTGCACCCGCGCATCAATCTCCTCGGCCAAGCCCAATTTCTGGCCCATCAGATGCATGGCACCGATGCCACCATAGTTGAGCGCCCGGCTCCGTTCGGCCATCTCAAAATGGATGTTGGTGGCGCTCATCATCGGGGCCACTGTGGCAGTCCACCGACGCTCGGGATCCAAACGGCGTTCGATTCGACGCTTGCGGTTTCGCAGGATTTTGGGGTAAGTTCTGTTCACTCGAAATGCTACTTTTTCTTGGTTGCGGTAGTTTGATCACTTCCCAGCGAATCAAGTATTTAAGAGCATTTCGAGTCTTTTTCTTCCCATCGCGCCTTTAAATCACGCTTCCTTAAGGTCTAGTGTCCTGTCCCCGAAATAGGAGGTACCTCTTATTTCGGGGACAGGACACTAGGAGTTCTTTGACGTCCTGCGACTTCCTGCCGGACCGCCCCACCGCCGCTTCGCCGAGCTCGACTGCGAGACATCGGCGAAAGCGCCGCAAAAGCTGCCCAACGGCGTCCCTACGCTGCAGGCGAGGTGGATTTCCTTGAGCATTGCTTTATCGACGACTGTGTTCTCATTGACGCACGTAATTTATTTCGCGGCCGGGCCGAAACGATCCACGAGTTCCTTCCATGAAGCTATGATTTTAGCGTTCGTGTTCAGGGCACTATGAACGTTGACCCGCAGGGTGGTCAGCGAGCTTTCGATCAGATCCTGCACGCGGCGCTGCGCATCGGTCACCGAGGTGGCCTGGTAAACGCCCATCGTTTTCTCGAACAGATCAATCGTCTGATTGCTTGTGCGGTTGAACGTCTCGACAAACTCCTCCATCCGCTTGCGAGCCTGCGGGAAAGCGTCCGAAGTCATCGACTCGAGCTTTGCCTGAAGCTCCTCGGCTGAGCCGAGCTTGGTGAGCAGGTCTTTCCAGAGGTTCACTGATTCCTCCTGCAGTTGAATGCCCGACTTCAGGGCCTTCTCATAATTGCGCATGGCCTCGTGAAAAAGTTCGCTCACGGTTTCAGAGGTTCCGGCGTTTTCCTTTTTGCTATCTGCAGCACTCATATTTCTTCCTTCTTTCTTTGCCTTGATTTCGTTGTGAGGGCTCCGGGTGATTCCTGAGCTTCTCAAGAGAACATCGCACGGATTTTCGAAACGCGTCAACATTTTTTTGCAATCGCACAAAATTTGTTTTTTCCAATTTAGTATTGCTTTCCAAAGAACGACCGCCCTTTATGTAAAGAACGTTTTTTGCAAATGCAAAAAATGGCAAACCAGAATATGAGCGGCCTCGCTGTGTCTGCCCACCTCAAAAAATTGCCATCAGACGATGATCTACCCGCCGGTTCGCCGGAATTCCCGAAATATCGACGTACTCGATTGAGGTTGAAACTTCGTACGCGGAAAAAGTATATAAATGTAGTTATCCTCGTCGTATCCGTTGCAGGCGTTGAAGTCGCTTCGCCCCAGATTCTGAGCTGCCTTGATGGAGATCTCGCCGATTTTTAGGGGTCTCGCCGGGTGCGGAAATGGCAGTCCCGATACGGTCCATCGCAGTGAACAACGGCTCGACGCTGTAGCCAGCCACAAATGCCAGGGCAAACGGCGAAACGAGGCCAATCCCATTGACCTCCGTACCTGACGATCTAAAAAACCAGCCGATTGCTAATCCTGCCACCACGCCCAGCAAAATCCTGAGGTCACACAAATTTGTATTCTCATTTCGGTAATTCCCAAGGCGGATCTGCTCGGACAAAGATCTCATTATGTAGACTAGGGCTCCGATCCAGCCGTAGAGCGGTGGCAGGATCAACTGTTGGAGCAGGTCCATTCTGTACTTGGCCTCCGTGATTTTAGTAACCTCCCAGTTTAGCGTCTTAAGCGCGTCAATTGTCGAGTCCGATTCATTCTTTGCCACTTTTTCTATTAGGTCGTCGGCCTTTATTGGTTCCGGGTGTTCGGCCTTGGGCGACAGGTCAGAGGCGGTTTTCGGGTGTTTGGCCTTATTCGACCAGTCCAACGGATCGGTGATCCTCACCCAATTTACCAAGCCTTCTACCGGCCCCTGTCGTCGAATCACCCATAGAGCGTAATTCTGACTGTTCTTGCCCACAGTAATGATTCCTTCAGTTATGTCTGCCTCGGATGCGGGCGGGTTTGGCAGCACGCTCAAAAGGTTGCTGCCGGCGCTCCAATATCCCTGAAAAACGAGGAGTAAAAAGCACGCAGCGATTGCCTGATGCCGCCGCCGCTCAATGTTCTGGCGTGCTTCGTCTACTGGCAGGCTTGCGGAATCTCCCGGGTCGATCGTCGTTTGAGAGGATCTGGTTGTCTCTTCGGGGGTCCCATTATCCATCGATGCGGCATTTACCGGTTCAGACGGTGATGGTGGAACTTTGACTAGTCCTAATGGCATGTAATCTCTTTGTTTTTTATTGGTTAGGTGTGCCTGAGCTTCGGTTAGAACGGGCCGGGCATTCTCTTTGACGCGGCTTCGCGAGCCGTGCTACTGATTTCAACGAGGAAAACTGTCCGATCCCTCAGAAAAAATTTCTGAGATTCAAAAAACTATTTTCTCTTGTTGGCGGGGATGCCCATTGCTCGCGCTTGATCCTTTCTTTGACGCTAAGGCGCGCAGGTCGGCGCAAATTCGGAGCAAGGCCAGCAGCGAAGCACGTAGCCGGAGCCGGGGCCTGCGCCCAGTTCGTCAAAACAGCCGTCGTCGCGCCGCAGAGGGCATCCCTTGCTCCGCTGCTTGACCTGGTGAGGGTGGAGTGTTTCACTTCTGAATCCTATTCTGGCGGTAAACCCACATCCGGCGCAGATCCTAAAGGTGACCATGGCAAACCAAGAGCACCTCACCTTACTTCAGCAGGGAATAGAAACCTGGAACGAATGGAGAGAGAAAAATCCAGCGTCGTTCGGGGATCTCAGCATGGCGGACCTTGAAGGGGCGGACCTCCCCAACGTGGATCTCAGCCGGGCGAACCTCCGCAGCGCGGATCTCAGCCGAGCGAACCTCCGAGGGGCGAACCTCAGTGAGGCGAAACTTCACGGGGCGGACCTCGGTGAGGCGGACCTCCGAGGGGCGAACCTCAGCGGGGCGAACCTCTACGGGGCGAACCTCGATAAGGCGAACCTCCGAGGGGCGAACCTCAGCGGGGCGAAACTCTACGAGGCGAACCTCAGTGACGCGAACCTCCACGGGGCGGTCCTCCGCGGGGCGTTCCTTAATAAAACTGAATTAATCAGGACCGATATTCGCCATGCAGACCTTACAGGAAGCTCTATTTATGGAATCGCTGCCTGGGACGTGAGACTAGATACCGCTACGCAACAGGAGAATCTAATCATTACTCCTCCTGGCGAGCCCTTTATCACGGTAGACAACATCAAACTTGGTCAATTCATCTACCAACTCCTCAGTAACGAAGAAATTCGTAATGTCATTGACACAATTACTCTTAAGGCTGTGCTCATTCTCGGTCGCTTTTCACCCGAAAGAAGAATCATTTTAGATAGGCTGCGTGAAGAGCTGCGAACGAGACATTATGTGCCAATCTTGTTCGATTTCGAAAAAGCTAAATCGCGGGACACAATCGAAACGATTCGGATTCTTGCAGGGATGGCGAAGTTTATAATTGCGGATCTGACAGAGGCAAAGGCCGTGGTTCAAGAACTACAGGTGATTGTCCCTAATCTGCCTTCTGTAGCTGTTCGTTTTATAATTATGAGGTCTGAGCAAGAACCGGGAATGCTTGACCACATCAGACGCTTTCCATGGGTCGTGGCCGGGGCATTCGAATATGAGACCGCCGAAGAAGTAATCGGTTCCATCAACGACAGCATTCTCGATCCCGTCGAGGCCAAGCTAAGAGAACTTTTCCAATAGGCCGAAAGCATTTTGCGGGTTGACTTGACTCGATGAGCGATGCGCTCACGGACAATCTCTTTTGTTCACAACGTGCGTCGGCTCCCCTCGCAAGAAGGCATCGATATTTTCCACCGTTTCCGCGTTGATGCGTTCAACGGCTTCGATGCTGTTGAATGCGACGTGCGGGGTAAACACGACATTCGGGCGTGCTAATAACTTCTTATTGTCCATCAGCGTTTGCAGTTGCTGAACTCGTTCTGGATGTTTCATGCTAAACTCTTCAGAGCTTGCCGATTGGAGATGCTTGATGATGCGTTCTGTGATGATTTTCATCGCGTCTGTTTGCATCACACTCTCTTCCTCAAGGACGTCGAGACCGGCTCCTGCAACAATTCCAGTATCAAGCGCGTCGATGAGTGCAACAGTATCGACCAATGCTCCGCGCGCCGTATTGATCAGAACAACTCCACGACGCATTTTCGCAAATGCCTCTCGGTCCAACATATGAAGCGTTTCTGGGGTCAACGGCGTGTGTAGCGAAATAACGTGCGAGGAGCCGAGCAACTCCTCAAACGACACGTATCGCAGGCCCAGGATTTCTGCCATCAGGGATTTGTTGTAGGGTTCATAAGCGATTACCTTCATTCCTATGGCGAGTGCGATATGGACGACTCGCAACCCAATTCTTCCAGTCCCTACGACTCCCAGCGTTTTGTCCTTAAGTTCAAAACCACGAAGACGCTCATAGGAAAACTTCCGTCCCTTGTTCGCCTCGCGTACTTCGTTGAGTCGACGGGACAACGCGAGCATCAGAGCGAAGGTATGCTCCGCAACGCTGTTCGCATCAGTCCCCGGGACATTCGAAACCGTTATGCCACGGGATGTGCACTCCTGTAAATCGATGTGATCGTACCCGATCGAGCGCGTCGCGATCAGTTTCAGCTTCCGGTATTGATCAATTAGGCCAGCACTGAACCGCGTATGAATGTAAATGCAGAAAATTTCAGCATCACGGTCGGACTCTTGCGGATTCGACGCAAAAACAAGCTCATGCGCGGAGAGCGCTGTTTCGAAGAACAACTGCTCGGTCGCCTCGACTTCTAAAAAGCATATTTTCATCTCAATCTTCCTTCTTAGGGATGATCGCGGAGACTTACTCGACTGTTGGACGAAGCCTACCCCTGACGTTGCTCATGAGGAATCGCATGGCGTTGGTACGGCGCCGATCATGTGCAGAACGCCGGCGGCATCGGTAAAAGCCACCAGACGAATTCCGGCTTTTCTGCACAACGGACAACAAACGGACAACACGTCGATTTGTCCGCAAAGGGCTCATTCCGCGAGGGTCTTTGTCCAGGGAAGCCATCGGGGGCTAGATTGACATTCGTCATAACGTGAATCATGATCGCGCAGGTGACAATACTTAACGGCGATGCTTGCTTTTCCCTGGAAACTACAACCCTCCGAGGAGCATGAACAGAATTAAGCTTTTCATTCCAGGCCCGGTGGAAGTGTCGCAAAAGACGTTGGCCGCAATGACCGGACCGATGATAGGGCACCGCAGCTCTGACTTTAAAGCACTTTATCGATCGGTCTATCCTGGGCTCCAGCAACTCTTTCAAACCAAACAACCGGTATTCATTTCCACCTCGTCGGCATGGGGAGTCATGGAAGGCGCGATCCGCAATCTGGTGAAGAAAGGCGTCCTGAACTGCATGTGCGGCGCATTTTCGGACAAATGGTTCGATGTCTCCAAACGCTGCGGCAAACACGCAGCAGCGCTCCAGGTCGACTGGGGTCAGCCGATCGATCCGACCGCTGTCGACGCCCAACTCGCCACCGGCCAATTCGATGCAGTCACGTTGATCCATAACGAAACGTCGACCGGCCTTATGAATCCGCTGAAAGAGATCAGCGACGTTGTTCGGAAATATCCTGACGTGATCTATATCGTCGATGTGGTCTCTTCATTTTCGGCTCTTGCCATTCCAATGGATGAGCTCGGCATCGACCTGATGCTAACCGGCAGCCAGAAAGCACTGGCACTACCTCCAGGGATGTCCCTTTTTGCGGCTTCTGACGCAGCATTCGTGCGGGCGGCGCAACTGAACGATCGCGGCTACTATTTTGACTTGCTTGAGTTCAAGAAGAACGCAGATGATTTCATGACCCCGAGCACTCCAACGATCCCGCACATCTACGCATTGCGCTCCAAACTTGAAGAGATTTTTGCCGAAGGCGTCGAGAATCGGTATCAGCGCCATGTCCAGACAAACCGCGTTGTCCATGATTGGGTGAATGCCAACGGATTCGAATTCTTCGCGAAAGACGGGTACCGTTCGGTCACGCTGACATGTGTCAAAAACAATCGACAGATCGACGTGGCGGCGCTCGCAAAGCGAGTTCGGGAGGAGCACGGATTCCAAATCGACGGCGGCTACGGAAAGATTAAAGGCAAATCGTTCCGCATTTCCAACATGGGCGACGAAACCGTAGAATCGTTGAAGCCGCTTCTAGCGGCACTGACGGCCACATTGCAGACGATGTAGGCGAACCGTCTCGGTTTGCGCGCCTTTGAAGCGGTGCAAAGCGGGGACGCTTCGCCTACCCTGCACTTAAGTTAGCGCTTGTAGCACAAAACCATGGCGGGCGAATCACAATTACATCAGCGCCTCAAGGAGCAGACGTTCCGTTGGGCCTATGACCGAGGGTATCGTTGCTGTGCGATGGAGGTCCGTGCGCCACGGTCCCGGTTTATCGTCGATCTTGCCGGGATCCGGTTCGACAGGATGGACAAGGAACCGACGGTTGCGGTGTTTGAATGCAAACAAAGCCGCGAGGACCTCGAACGGAACAACCGGCGCCAGAGTGAACTCAAGGCGAGTTTGAAAACCTTGCAGGAACGCCGCGAAACGCTGGAACGCCTTTTGGCGATTCATTATCCGTCGCTTCGGACGACTGATTCGCTGTTCCCGGAATGGTCCACATTTGACTTCAGTACGATCGATCACGGCTCCTACCGGCGAACAGTTCAAAAAATCGATCACATACAGCGTCAATTGTTCGACAACACGAAGTTCGACGAGATGGGGCGATATCAGCTGGGAAATCTCCACTACCTGGTTACGACACCCGGATTACTCTCTCCGGCTGAGGCACCGCTCGGCTGGGGACTACTCGAGACGGACGGAATAGCGGCGATCTACCAGAAAATCGTGCCGACGCGCTTCTCACGAGTTGAAATGCTGGAATGGCTGAAGCGAATTGCGAAGGCGGCGACCCGTCGCAGCGCCAAAGCGCTGCTGGATCAGAGAAGCCCGGGCTGAATCATAATTGGGAAATAAACTCCCACGGTTAACACCGTGACCCTGGAGTTTGGCCAATTTTTCGACGAAGCTGCTACTTAAGAACTGCTCCTTTTACGGTCACGCGGAAGCGTGACCCTGGAGTTTGGACATTTTAAGTAGGTCGTAGCGGTGTGCCACGACGGTAGGGTCACGCTCCAGCGTGACCGTGTGGCGATACTTCAAAAAGCTCTACCACCAGAAACCCCGGTTTGAACACCGAACTCGGTACGGCCAGTCGCACGCCCTTTGTACAAGACCTGCCCGGATTCGCTGTGGGAAGGAGCTGTATCCAGAACACACTGAAATTATGAATAAATTATTTCAATTAAGTCGACCGGATGGTATCGACTGGCAACGTTGATCAAGTCTGCTTTTGGGGTATCGGCATTCCGGTCACGCTGGAGCGTGACCCTATCCATAGTGGCACACCGCTCGGATGGTAGGGTCACGCTCCAGCGTGACCCTTTCGAAATGTCCAGACTCCAGGGTCACGCGGAAGCGTGACCCTACCATGAAGCCACATCGGTCACGCGGAAGCGTGACCCTTTCGAAAGTCCAAACTCCAGTGTTGCCCTCCGGGGCAACGGTTTGGATTTCATAACGTGGTTGCCGTTTTTGTTCTGACCGGCCTTGCTGTCCCCGGTGTGAGCTGTTTAACCATGAAGAAACGCCGATAGCTGCTAGCTTACCATAGCCGCGGGGTACTTTACGCGTTCCAACTGGGTTGTGTGGCAAAGCTGCGGCTGACTGCCGCCGTCAAACCAACACCTCAATCAGTCACCGCGCCAAGCGAAGCCGAACTAACCTGCTCCGCGTACTTCGCCAAAACCCCCTTCGCATATTTCGGCTTTGGCTGTTTCCACTGTCCCAGCCGCGCAGAGAGTTCAGCTTTCGGAATTTTGAGTTCGACCGTTTTCTTTTCGGCGTCAATTTCGATCGGGTCCCCGTTCTTGACGACCGCGAGCGGGCCTCCGACAAACGCTTCGGGTGTCACGTGCCCGATCACGAACCCGTGGCTACCGCCCGAGAACCTTCCGTCGGTAATAAATGCGACATCTTTGCCGAGACCCTTACCCATGATTGCCGAAGTCGGAGAAAGCATCTCACGCATACCCGGGCCGCCCTTCGGGCCTTCATAACGAACGACAATCACATCTCCCTTCTTGATCTTGTCGTCCAAAATCGCGCGGAGCGCCTTCTCTTCAGACTCGAACACACGGGCCTTGCCTTCAAATCGGAACCCTTCTTTTCCGGAGATCTTTGCAACAGCGCCCTCGGGAGCCAGGCTTCCGTACAGAACCACCAAGTGGCTGCTTGCCTTGATTGGCTCTTTGAACCCGCGAACGACTGTCTGCCCCTTCGGATACTCCTTCACATTTGCCAGATTCTGTTTCAGCGTTTTGCCGCTTACCGTCAGGCAATCACCGTGTAAAAGGCCGTTCGAAAGAAGCGTCTTCATCAGCGGCATGATCCCGCCGATCTGAACCAACTCCCACATGACGTGCTTGCCGCTCGGCTTGAGGTCGGCGAGGACCGGAACATTTCTGCCAATGCGCGTCCAGTCATCGAGCTTCAGCTTGATACCCGCCGTGTGCGCCATCGCAAGCAGGTGCAGAACGGCGTTCGTCGACCCGCCCAGCGCAATCACAACAGTCATTGCATTTTCGAATGCTTCTTTCGTCATGATATCCGAAGGCCGAATGCCGCGTTTGATCAATTCCAACACCGCCGCGCCGGCCGAAGCGGCATCGGCAAGTTTTTCCTTCGAAATGGCCGCCTGCGCAGAACTGTTGGGCAAGCTCATTCCCAACGCTTCGATTGCAGAAGCCATTGTATTTGCTGTGTACATGCCTCCACAGGAGCCATGACCGGGAATCGCGCACGATTCGACCTGCTCGAGTTCCGTATCCGAAATCTTGCCGCTGGAATGCGCACCCACCGCTTCAAAAATCGAGACGATATCGACGTTGCGGGTACCGATGCATCCCGGAAGAATTGTACCTCCGTACACGAAGATTGATGGCCGATTTAACCGGGTGAGAGCCATAACACAGCCCGGCATGTTTTTGTCGCATCCGCCGATTGCAACGAGGCCGTCGAACCCTTCGCACGCAGCGACAGTCTCGATCGAATCTGCGATCACCTCGCGCGAAACCAGCGAATACTTCATCCCTTCGGTCCCCATCGAGATTCCGTCCGAAACGGTAATCGTGTTAAATATGATCGATTTTCCGCCGGCTTGGTCCGCTCCGCTGGCAGAGGCGCGGGCCAATCCATCAATATGAGCATTGCACGGCGTGACCATGCTCCAGGTCGACGCGATTCCGATAATGCTCTTCTGAAAATCTTCTTTCTTGAACCCTACGGCGTACAACATCCCGCGGCTGACTGCTCTCTCTGGGCCATCCAACATCGGTCCTGAATATTGACGAAGATTTGAACTGGGGTTCGATTTCATATTTCAACAAAGTCGGATCGTTTCGGCCCGGCCGCGAAGTAATTTCTTGAGCCAATAAGAACACACACTTAGGGTTAACACAATGCTCAGGGAAATCCACCTCGCCGGGAGCGTCAGGAAGCCGTTCGGCAGCTGTTGCGACGGTTTCGCCGATGTCTCGGCAGTCGAGCTCGGCAAAGCGTCGGTGGAGCGGTCCGGCGTGAAGCCGGAGGACGTCGAAGAACTCCTCGTGAGGAAACATCCTCAGCGGCGCCCTCCGCCCAAACGCCGCGCGCCAGATCGCGATCGGGGCGCCGAAACTTCTTCCTCGCTTCTTCCGCAATTATCCTTTCTTCCGTTTCCGGAAAAAGCAATTCCGCACGGCGACCCAGAACGCTACGGCGGAAAAGGAGTGCCCAAAGCCCTCGCCAACGTCGAAGGTGAAATCGCCGAAGCTCTGCGCGGCACGGACGTAAAAGGGCAGCGCGCTATCGAAGAGCGCATTATGGCTCTCGACGGCACACCAAACAAGTCGCGCCTTGGTGCCAAACGCCATTCCCGGTGTTTCGATGGCCGCCGCCCCGCAAGGAAAATTATGGCTCGAGTCGTTGCGCCGTTCATTGATTTGATCGCGCACGGCTTCTTCGCCGGGACAAAGGAAGACTGGGATTAGCCAAGGGCTGGCTTTAGCGTTCACTCAAAGTCGAATAATCTTCCCTCACTGAGACGAGAGCCTGCGACGGCTGCAATCAAAGAGGAAATAAAAAGATGGATAATCGGACAGTAATAATTAACGCCAGTATGAGGCGCGGCCTCCATAGCAAGTTATGAACCTAAAGATCTCAACGGAAAATACCCTTGCCATTATCATGGGCGGCGGCGCCGGCACCCGACTGTTTCCCTTAACCAAAGATCGAGCTAAACCAGCGGTGCCGCTTGCCGGCAAATACCGCTTGGTAGACGTTCCGATTAGCAATTGCCTCAATGGCGGTTTTCGGCAGATCTATGTGCTGACACAATTTAATACCGAGTCGCTGCATCATCACATCAACGAGAGCTACAGATTCGACAACTTTACAAACAGTTTCGTGGAAATATTAGCGGCCGAGCAAACGCCGGAGGACAACCGCTGGTACCAGGGAACGGCCGACGCGGTGCGCCAAAATCTCCGCTACTTTCTGATACGCCCTTATGAGTATTACCTCATTTTAAGCGGCGATCAGCTATATCGCATGGATTACCGCGATCTGCTGCAAGAACACGTCAGGACCGGCGCCGAGATAACCCTGGCCACTACGCCGGTCAGTCGCGAAGCAGCTTCGAGCTACGGTATCATGCAGAGCGACGTCGAGCGGCGCATTTTCCGCTTTGAGGAAAAGCCCAAGGACCCGAAGCTGCTGGACGAACTGCGCATTCCACCCGATCTGCTCAAAGGGTTGGGTCGTCCGGCCGATGCCGAACTTTACCAGGGCTCGATGGGTATCTACGTCTTCAACCGCCAGACTTTAATCGACGCGCTGGACAATAGCTACGACGACTTCGGCAAGCACATCATCCCAGCCTCGCTGAAGAAGTACAAGGTCTTTGCCTATATCTTCCCGGGATACTGGGAAGACATTGGAACGGTTCGGGCCTTTTTCGAAGCGCACCTGGCCCTGACGGATCCGGTTCCAGCGTACGACTTCTCTGACCACCTCAATCCGATCTACACGCGCCCGCATATTCTTCCGGTCAGTAAAATAAACGGGACGCAGGTTCACAGCGCAATCATTGCCGACGGCTGTGTCATTACCGACGCGATTCTCGAGCGGGCGGTCATCGGTGTTCGGAGCGTGATCGGAAGTGGGTCTAAAATCCGCAATTCAGTCCTGATGGGCGCGTATTTTTACCAAGACGAGGATCCGCAACCCAAGCCGGACCTTCCCCCGCTGGGCATAGGACGAAATTGCGTTATTGAAGGAGCCATTATAGACAAAAACGTCCGTATCGGAGACGGTGTTGTGATAACGCCCGAAGGCAAACCTCGCAACGTAGACGGCGAGAACTATTACATTCGGGACGGGGTCGTCGTGGTCCCAAGAGGTGCCGTCATTCCCGCCGGAACTTCCATATAAGCACTTCCATCGCAGAGGACTTTAATTTCTTGGCAGGATTGTTAGTCAGTTGTCCGGTCGAAGTGAGAATAAGGGGTCCCTCAAAACCACATTACGTGAGAATGAAACCGCATTAATTGAGAACAGACCGACGCCAATTTTCTGTTTTGAATCTTTTCCCTGAATGCGCCATACTTTGAGTTTACTATGGCTATCGCTGGCTACCTCAGCATAATTTTGGAGCGAAAAGGCTCTGCGGTTTGGTCAATCTCTCCAGATGCAACGGTTTTTGAGGCGATCCAGTTGATGGCTGATAAGAACGTTGGCGCGCTCCCGGTCGTGGATAACTCGCGACCGATCGGAATTATCTCCGAGCGCGACTACACGCGAAAGGTTGTCCTGAAAGGGCTGTCCTCAAAGGATACGCCAGTGAGGGATATCATGACGCGGGAGGTGTTGACGGCGAGTCCGAGCGACACTATCGCGGACTGTATGCGGGTAATGACCGAAAAGCGGGTTCGCCATCTGCCGGTCCTGGAGGGAACGAACATGATCGGGATTGTCTCGATGGGTGACGTAATGAAGTGGGTCATCTCGGCGCAAGCCGAGGAAATCGAGCGATATGTCACGGGCGATTATCTGGCCTGATCTTGCTTTACCAATTCGGCTATTAGACTCCAGGCTCAAATCCATTGCCAACTGCAGGAAAATTCTTCACGCGAAAACCATCTGCTCGCCATCCATACCGATCAGCCGGCGAAGCCTGAATATATGAGCCGGGCGCGAATGCGGGTCGAGTATCACAAAATTGCGGCGGCCCCGCCAATCAAATATTTCTCCTGTTAGGAGATCTTCCACCTGGAACGGGGCGCCATCGTTGATGGCAAAGCTTTCCAGAGGTACGTCGACGAACCCACTCTGAGTGTAGTACGGATCAAGGTTTACCAGAACAAGAATGATATTATCCAAATCTTCCGTAGCCTTCGAATAAAAGATGATTTGTTCATTGTCTATGGTTTGAAAACGCAGGTTCTCATACTCGCGCAGGGCACGATTTTGATTACGAATCCAGTTTAGCTTTGTTATGTAATCCTTGATATTGCCAGGAGCATCCCAGTCCCGTTCTTTGAACTGGTACTTCTCCGAATTCAAATACTCTTCATGACCTGGGAGAGGGACATTATCACAAAGCTCGAATCCACTGTAGATTCCGTAGGCCGGCGAAAGCGTCGCAGCAAGCACAGCCCGAATCATAAAGGCAGGACGCCCTCCGGTTTGCAGAAAAGGTGGCAAAATGTCAGGGGTATTCGTAAAGAGATTCGGGCGGAAATAATACTTCATTTCCGTTTGAGTTAGCTCGGTGAGATATTCGGTAATCTCCCGCTTGCTATTCCGCCAGGTAAAATAGGTGTAGGACTGGGTGTATCCCAGCTTAGCCAGAGATATCATCAATTCCTGCCGGGTGAATGCTTCAGCCAGAAAGATGACATCCGGATAATCCTTCTGTATCTCTGAGATTGCCCATTCCCAGAACGCGTTGGGTTTCGTGTGAGGATTATCTACGCGAAAGGTTCTGACTCCATGCCGTATCCAAAACAGGAGGATATCTTTTAGTTCCTCCCAAAGAGTGCGCCAATCCGAATTCGAGAAATTCAAAGGATATACATCCTCGTATTTCTTAGGGGGATTTTCCGCGCATTTAATCGTGCCGTCCGGGCGACGAAAAAACCATTCGGGGTGTTCTTTGACATAAGGATGATCCGGAGAACAGTTAAGCGCGAAGTCCAGGGCAATTTCCATGCCTCTGGTTTTGATTTCTCCCACCAGCCAGTCGAAATCGTCCAACGTACCCAGCCCCGGTTCAACCGCTTTATGGCCGCCGAATTTGTTTCCAACGGCGTACGGCACACCCGGATCCCCAGGCTCACTTGTAACAGAATTGTTTTTTCCTTTTCTTGCCGTGAATCCGATCGGATGGATCGGCGGAAAGTAGATAACATCGAATCCCATGGCCTTTGCGTCTTCGATGCGCGGTATGCAATCCCTAAATTTTGAACCCGAATTTGCTTTACCCTCTGCGGAACGCGGAAAGAATTCATACCAGGCCGCAAACAGCGCCTCGGGCCGATCGACGATCACTCGAAGATATGGTTGAAACTCAGTGCTCAGCGAGAGATCGGGCCACGCAGCCATCAGGCTGGATAGCTCCGGATTCTCCGCCAACTGAGCCCCAAAGTGCGCATCAGCGTTTTTCAGTTGCTTTGAAAAATAAAGCAGTCGCTCTTTGTCTTGTTGGAGCGTCGCTCGAGCCGCTGCCTTTTCGGCAAGAATAAAACCCTCGTCCAGTTCAGTCCTCAGATCCAGGTTCCCAGCCCCATACTTTTTGGCGTACTCAACTTGCCACGACTTGAAAGCGTCTTCCCATGCCTCGACTGTGTATTCGTGCTGTGCGTTCTCAATGAAGCGACAAGCAGCCTCCCATCGATCGTTTTCTGTCTGCGCCATCGGCGTCTGATGCCAATCGGGCTTTCCTATTTTGCGCCATTTCAGCACAACGCTGAGCTGATCACGGCCGTTCTTGGAGACATCGGCCGATACTTTTAGTTCTTGTCCAACGATTCTTTTGACCGGAAACCGACCGCCGTCAATACACGGCTGCATGTTTTCGATCACAACGGTCCGTTCCAGGGTAGATTCTTTCGTGCTCACGAATGCGAATTCTCAGATCGAAGTTTCGTTCGGGATCACGGCGCCTTTGGTCACCACAACGACGCCGTCTCGGATGCAGTGATTTTCAGCATCCGTGTTCGCCGGTTTAATGGCAAGAGTTTTGTTTTGGAGGGGCATCACGTTTATTTTGTCTCTGCTCACCATGCTGCCAAACTTACCCTCGGCCATCAGCTGAACCGCCTTGAGGCCGAATTGCGTGCCCAATAGTCTGTCAAATGACGGTCATCATTTAAGCAACGCATGATGAGTAAACACGCCGCAGGCATTCATTGTTTGTTAAAGGCGGATAATAAAAGTGAGCGCCCAGAGCCAGACGATCCTTTATTCAGAAAAACTGCTAGGCATCCAAAAACCGAAGAATTTAGCGCCCGCCATCCGGACGCAAGATAATCGGATCTACCTGGGCATACATCACGCGGACGCATGGAAAACGGCGCGCCAGCCCGACCAATATCAAATAGGGTCCTACAACGCTGATACGCGAAAGTTCAGCCAATTTTAGCCATACCTGACAGAACTCACTCAAACAGCCCGAGAAGACTTTAATGCTCTCATGAATTGGGACTGGATTAGCCTGCCAACGCCAATTTTCTGTTTTGAATCTTTCCCTGAATGCGCCATACTTTTAGTTTACTATGGCTATCGCTGGCTTCCTCGGCACAATTTTGGAGCGACAAGGCTCTGCGGTTTGGTCGATCTCTCCAGATGCAACGGTTTTTGAGGCGATCCAGCTGATGGCTGATAAGAACGTTGGCGCGCTCCCGGTCGTGGATAACTCGCGACTGATCGGAATTATCTCCGAGCGCGACTACACGCGAAAGGTTATCCTGAAAGGGCTGTCCTCAAAGGATACGCCAGTGAGGGATATCATGACGCGGGAGGTGTTGACGGCGAGTCCGAGCGACACTATCGCGGACTGTGTGCGGTTAATTACCGAAAAGCAGGTTCGCCATCTGCCGGTCCTGGAGGGGACGAAGATAATCGGGATTGTCTCGATCCGTGACGTAATGAAGTGGGTCATCTCGGCGCAAGCCGAGGAAATCGAGCGCTGGAAGCCGATAGTTGGCGCTCGGTGATCAGATAGTAAAGCCAGTTGATAACCTCCTCGTAAGAGATCAGCTCTGATGTTGCAGGCTGTCATCCCTCTCTAATAACCCACACCTTGTGACCGTCTTCGCTCTGTACCGGCTTTTCATGGTTTTCGTATAAGCCGAACCCACGATCTATGACATGTCCCGAAGCCGGCACGTCAACTGGTCTTAGGTTTCGCTTTTGCAAGATGTCCGATATGCCTGCGCGAAGTGCCATCATCTTAATACCGCCAGGGTTTGGTTCCTCCCATAGCCGTCTTTCCCACTCCGCAAGCTCCACGTAAATACGATACACGACCTTTCGGTCTCCTTCTTTACAGATAGCATACATCTCAAAATAGCTGGGGGCTGTCGTCTGCATGTGGTTAGCGTACGACCATCGAAGCGAATGGTTCATCATCTCTTGTCGATCTGTTCACGCGCATTGCCTACATTGTATCGGACTGAGAACATAACCGGCTCGAACTGATAATATCCAGGATTTCGGGGAGCTAAACCAGTCGCCTAACACCTGAATTAAGCCGCGCTGCGAAGCGCCGTCGGCTTGAATGGATTGTTAGGCGGGCGCCCAGGAACAACCTACAACTGCATCTCCCGAGTCACCAAATTTGCCTAATAGGGCTATTCCCTTATTCTGATCGTCAAACAATCAGGATTTTTGAGGCCAGCGGCGAGGACAATTATTCCGCTTATTTTTGCAAGGAACCACTAGGCGTTCCGCAGATTTCTCCAGACCTAGATCATGTCCGAAGAATCGCGGCCACCGTGTCCCCCAGATTAAGCAGTGCGGACCAAGAACTCCCTAATCCCCGAAAATGATACCGATTTCGCGGGCGGTCTCAACGAGCTGATGATTCGGCGCGACGAGCTTCAGATGATGAACAGCGTCAGCAATCGGCGCATCTAGAACTTCATTGTTCTGGTAACTCACCATGCTGCCAAACTTGCCCTCGGCCATCAGCTGAACCGCCTTAAGGCCGAATTGCGTTCCCAAAAGTCTGTCGAGTGTCGTGGGAGCTCCGCCTCGCTGAAGATGGCCCAGGACGCAACACCGGCATTCCTTGCCGGTTCGCTCGGCCACCTCCGCAGTTACGATATGCCCGATGCCGCCGAGCCGATGCTCGCCATCGGCGTTATGACGGTAGGATTGTTCGCCGTCCTTCGGTTTCGCTCCTTCCGCAACGACAATCAAAGTGCATTTATATCCGCCCGCATCGCGGTGGCGAACCGCGTGCGCGACCTTCTCCCATTCGAACGGGATTTCCGGCAAAAGGATGATATCAGCCCCCCCGACGATGCCTCCGAAAAGCGCGATCCATCCGGCGTGACGACCCATGACCTCAAGAACCATTACGCGCTTATGACTCATCGCCGTAGAATGCAAACGATCCAATGCATCTGCCACGCAAGCTACCGCAGAATCGAAGCCGAACGTCATAGACGTTGCTTCGAGATCGTTATCGATGGTTTTCGGGACACCGATGATTGACAATCCTGCTTCCTGGAGCTGCAGGGCGGTTGTCAAAGAGCCATCTCCACCGACCACGATAAGGCCGTCGATCTCCAGGTCCGCCATGGTCTGTCGCGCTTTCTCAATGACTTCGGCCGGAACCTGCGCCTTTTCACCGGCACCCACTTTGGCAACGAAATGGCCCTTGCTGGTTGTCCCAAGAATTGTGCCTCCCAGTTGCATGATGCCGTGGGTCCTTATGCGATCGAGAACAATATACCGCGCCGGCGGCAACAATCCTTCAAAGCCGTCCAGGAACCCAATCACCTGCCAACCGAGCTTTTCCGCAGACTTAGTGACTCCCCGGAGCACCGCATTCAGTCCCGGACAGTCCCCGCCGCTCGTCAGAATACCAATCCGCTTAATGCGCATAATTGTTTCGTTTTACCTCTGAATAGCCTGATTTCCCATCGGACCCTGCCCACTGATCATAGAGTGTCCACCCCTGCTTAGCAACTGATTGCGTTGAGGTTTAGATGTATCCCTGTCGTCTTAAAAAACCGGCCAATCGAGTCGTTAGCCTCTTAGATGGCTGCGCTTGGTCTTCCAGCCATGTCCGCAATATTTTTACCGGAACTCCGATCCGAGTCGCAATCTGGCGAGGAGTATCATTGGTATCCCTCGCGTATTTGCAAAAGGCTTCTATGACTTTTGCCGCAGTCATACGTAACGGCTCAAGACAAAGCTGAGGGAGAGCGGGCGAATATTTAAGCGCGACCTTGCGGCACTGGCTTTGGCAGCTTCACCGAACGAATGCTGTGTAGCAGCGCCAAACACCCCAAGATGTTCAGACGCGGCTGGTAACGGCGTTGGATTCCTTTGGACATATTGTAATACTCGCCCGGAGAAGATTGGTCTCCTGACCTTAAACAGATATTATCGGACGGGCGCAGCGGAACTTTAGTGCCGTCAGCGGCGATCTGCGGCCAAATCGCCGTGGGAATAAACCTCTCACTCCCCGCCTCTCAAGATTGGTATCTTATAAAAATTGTGAGTCACGAATTGAACCTTGAAGCGGTCGTAGGCCGATTTTATGCCTCCCTTTACCGGTTCGCATTGTCGCTGACCAAAAACGAGGTGGAGGCGGGGGATTTGACGCAGCAGACATTTTTTATTCTTGCCCAACGCGCGCATCAGATTCGCGATACTTCGAAAGTAAAGTGCTGGTTGTTTACGACGCTTCGCCGCGAATTTTTACGAACGCTTCGCGTTCAATCCAGCCACCCGCACGTCGAATTCCGCCCGGAAATTCATGACACGCCGTCCATTTCAGCGGACGTGCTAAGAACACTGGACGCTAAGGCCGTCCTTGAAGCATTGACCCAGGTTGAGCCGACATATCGCACCGCGGTGGAGCTTTTTTATTTGAGCGAAATGTCGTACAAGGAGATCGCAGAATCGCTTGAGATCCCGATAGGCACCGTCATGTCTCGGCTGTCGCGGGGCAAAGAACAGCTGAAGATAATCCTGGCTGCGGCCGTTTCCGAAACCAGGGCAAAAATTATCCCTTTGAAAAACGATGAACAAGCCGCGCAATGAAATGACGAACGAGGCCGCAAAGTTCGTTTTGAATACCTACCGGCCAAATGGCGCCGACGCGCAGGACCCAACCTTTCGTGCAGCCCTCGATCAGGCGGCGCGCGACCCGGACCTTGCTGCGTGGTTCAAGGAACAACGATCCTTCGACTCGCTTCTGGCAGCGAAGCTCACCGAGATCCAGCCCCCTCCGAATTTGTACTCGGCGATAGTTGCAGGAATGGATCCTCGGTCGCCCATTCGCCGATTCGCGATGGGACCGATTCTCGCTCTGGCAGCTGTCATTGTACTTAGCGGAATCATCCTTCTACCCATGTATATGGAGCATCAGACGAAGATTGCATTGATCCGGCAATACCAGGAGGCCAACCTCACGATGCTTTCGGCGCCAGGTTTCCCAAACCTGGACCTGGTAACAAGCGACTTTTCCCGGACTCAGGAATACCTCGCTCGCATGAGAGCCCCACGTATCCCCCAGCTGCCCGGGGCGCTTCTCGGTCTACCGACAGCCGGTTGCAAGGCGTTTTACTGGAACAATCAGCAACTCTCGCTGACTTGCTTTCGACTTCCGAGTGGAGAATTGCTCCATGTGTTCGTAATCGACGAAAACGCTTTTCACTCCACGAAAATCGAAGATAGCTTCCGGGACATGGATGGATGGCATGTCAAATTCGAACGGCGCGCCGGCATGCTGCTGATGTTCGTGAGCCGCGCTCCCTTGGGCGAAATCAAACAGTATGTCTGATTGTGTTGGTAATCCGGCATTGCCGGCGTTATCAAACGGTAGGCCTGACTGCGGCCAGCACGAATGCCCAACGATAATCCTAAAGCTGTTGTTCTCATGGGTGTAGCCGGTTCCGGGAAAACGGCTGTCGGGACAAAAGTCGCTGAGATATTGCATTGGCTCTTTCTTGACGCGGACAATTTTCATCCGCCGGCGAATATCGAAAAGATGAAGCACGGAATCCCGCTCGACGACGCGGATCGTGCGCCATGGCTTCAGCGCCTGCATGACGAACTGCAACGCCAGATCAACGAGGGCCGCTCGGTGATCCTTGCTTGTTCGGCGCTGAAGGAGGCTTACCGTCGAATATTGCGCGACGAGACCCTGCCGCCCACGTTCATCTACCTGGATGTCGATCCTGAGACGATCCAGGAGCGATTGTCGCACCGCACGGCACACTTTTTTCCAAAAAAGCTCATGGACAGCCAATTTGAAGCGCTCGAAAAGCCCGAGGATGCCATTTTGATCGATGCCCGGAAACCATTGAACGAAGTAGTGAGCGCAGTTATTCGCGTGCTGGAAGCCTGCTGAAGCATCCGGGTACAGACTCGCAATTCCTGCTCGCCATTCTTCGCGCAGCGGAATCCGCATCCTCGGATTCGAATACGCGGGCCTCCGGAACGGTGTCGCTGCGGCTATCCCGCGTTGATCGTCTGTGAAAAATTCTCCAACGCCGTCATTAAAGCAACTCCCGCTTTCCCAGGACGGTCAATCTGGTATAACAAGGATTCGTGGGGAGGTTATCGAGTGATTAGCCGGAAAGCGATCGAGCACCTGAAAAGCGCGACCTTTTCGAAGGATCTGGAGGCGCAGTCGGACCACGAGGCAATATCCAAAATGCTCGATCTGCTGCGCTCCCACCCGCAAGTCACCAATTTTGAACTATTCGCTGCGGATGTCTTCGATCGACAACAGACCGATCCGCCTCTGTTTCCGGGCGGAGTGGCATTCCCGCATGCACGAACCGAAGGCGTAGCGGCGTTGGTGATGGCTGTTGCGACCTGTCGTAAACCGATACAATTCGGTGACGTTTCCGTTCGGCTTATTTTCCTGGTTGGCGTGCCAAAACGAGCCGGGGGAGATTACCTGGAGTTGATCTCGTTCCTTGCTCGGCAAATTCGTCGAGATCCCGCGATGGAGCGCCTAACCGGGGCGGAAGATATGCCCGGGTTCATTGCCCGGTTCGTCGATCCGGCCTGACCATGGAAACCAACGGTGAGATTGAGCAGAAAACAACTCTTTCCCCGCTGCTGCGTCGCCTGCTCAGGCTGCAGTTCTGGTTGTTTGAACACGTTCGCCCAAGCGAGCGCCAATCAACCTTAATCTGGGCTGCGCTCATCGGCGCTCTGGGGGCGCTCTCATCGGAAGCCTTCCGTAAAACGAGTAATTTCCTGCTCCATCTCGTTACAGGTTCGAGTTCCGGGATCATTTCGGGGTTCGTAAACCTTACGTGGTGGCAGCGTTTGATCGTGCCGACCGTGGGCGGACTACTTGCCGGGTCGACACTCTGGTTCGGAAACCGCCTCGTCGCGGGAGGCAAACAGAAGACAACGACCGACTACATGGAAGCGATCGTGGTTGGCAGTGGGATCATTTCCGCCCGGGCAAGCATCGTGAAAAGCTTGTCAGCTCTTCTCTCAATTAGTACCGGGACCTCAATCGGGCGCGAAGGCCCGCTGGTTCAACTCTCTTCGCTCGTCGCTTCATTAATCGGGAGGGTCCGTAACATCCCAATCCCGCAACGCCGGCATCTCGTCGCGTGCGGCGCGGCTGCGGGAATCGCCAGCGCGTACAAGGCGCCAATTGCCGCGTCGTTTTTCGTTGCCGAAATCATTTTAGGAACGGTCGTCGTGGAATCGCTCGGCCCGTTGATTATCGCTTCCGTCGTTGCTGCATTCGTTACGCAAATGCTCGGGAACAGTGAGCCACTGTACAAATCGTCCGGATTCAATCTTCACACGCGATGGGAGATCATCCCCCTGTCATGCGTCGGTATCCTCCTGGGATTTTCGGCTCCTCTCTATCTGGGATGCCTCCGTTTTGCCGAGCGCCTGTTTTCGAAAATTGTTTTGCCGGTTCCGCTGAAGCTCGCGCTAGGGGGTGCTATCGTCGGGGGCCTGGCTATCCTGAACCCGGACGTCTGCGGAAACGGCCAGGGTCTGCTTCGCTCAATATTTCATCAGTACTGGTTCTGGGACGATGTTCTCGCAATCATTGTTCTCAAGCTGCTCGCAACGGCCACAGCATTCGGGTCGGGCGTCGTTGGCGGCGTATTTACGCCGACTCTGGTTGTCGGCGCGGGGCTTGGCGTTCTTTACGGGGAGGGAATCCTTTACCTCGCCCCCCAATTCCAGTCGGATCCTGCAATGTACGGAGTGGTCGGGATGGGCGCCTTCCTGGCCGCGACAACCGGCGCACCCTTGATGGCGATCCTGATGGCGTTTGAGCTAACTCTGGACTACTCGATCGCCCCGTTTCTGATGGTCAACTGTGTCGTGGCTTATTACTGCAGCGGGATCTTCGAGAAACGATTCATGTATGGCGAATCACTCGAACGAAAGGGCGCGGCATTCTTTAATCAGCAACTGGCTGCCGTCAATATTCGAGACCTGGTTCGACGCGACCCGATCACACTGCCAAAGAACGCGACTTTCGCCAAAATCGCAGAAACTTTTGTCCAGCACCGGTTCCAACACGTCTATATCGTCGACAAAGACCAGAAGCTGCTCGGGGCGATTTCGCTGCATGACGTCAAATCGTTTCTCGATCGTCCGGAGCTCGAATCAGTGGTGATCGCGGCGGACATCATGGACGAAGATTTTCCGCGCGTCTCGCCGATGCATGGGATGACCGACGCCTTGCAAAAATTTTCACAAGCTCACTCCGAGCGTCTACCGGTTGTCGATGACATGGTTTCCAAACGATTGATCGGCAGCATTTCCAAAACAGACATCATCCTTCATCTCGCCGGAGACCAGAGCGCTGCGGCAACAAGCCGATTTAGTTAGCCTGAATTTTTCCCGGGACGGTGATTATGTGGTTAGCGCGATATAAGTAGCCTCCCCCAATCGCCCTCGTCCTGGTCGTCCCAATCGTCCTCGTCGTCGTCGTCGTTCTGGACTTCCTTAGACGGGAGACGCACCGATTGTCAGCAACGTTCAAAGATCGAGAACAAAGGACGACGACGAGGACGAGGACGATTAGGGGGACGAGGACACCAGGGCTTAAGCGGACCATCGCGATTTCCGTTCTGAAAGCGATTGATTCAGACGAAACTCCGTTGAGATTCATGAGACGGCAATGAGATCCCTAAATATCTGGGCAAATCCCTTTTTAACTCCGTCTGCGGAGGAATTGTTAATTCGATCGATCGGTCCCCACAAACTAGTGCTCGCAGACAAACCCGACCATGTCCTGGACGTCGGCACGTTGGATGAACGCCTTTTGGAGGCGGATGTCGCGTTTGGTCAACCGGACCCAGGCGCGGTCATACAGTCCAAAAATTTGCGATGGGTGCACGTTTCGAGTGCCGGTTATACCCGATACGACACGGCAGAATTTCGAGCCGCATTGAAAATTCGAAACGCGATCATGACGAACAGCTCCAGCGTGTACGACGCACCCTGCGCGGAGCACGTCATGGCGTGGATGCTTGCGGATGCCCGGCAACTTTACCCATCCTACGATAATCAGCGCGAGGCAGCTGGGTGGCCGCAAAACGAACTCCGCAGCAACACGCGGCTGCTCGAGGATCAGACAATTCTCATTGTCGGCTACGGCACGATCGGCCGGCGCTTGAATGAGCTGCTGGCCCCTTACCCGGTGCGGATTGTTGGGCACCGTCGCACGCCGCAACCAGGCTCAATCCTTGAAGTTATTGGTCCGTCGAAACTTCCCGGGGCGCTCGGCGAAGCCGACCATGTCGTTAACATTTTACCAGACAGCACCGAGACACGGAACTTTTTCAACGGGGAACGGTTTCACCAAATCAAGCCTGGAGCCCGTTATTACAGCATCGGGCGCGGGACAACGACCGACCAGGAATCTCTTAGAAATCACCTGGAGTCAGGCCGCCTGGGCGCTGCCTACCTGGATGTTACTGAACCCGAACCGCTGCCGTCCGATCACCCTCTCTGGTCTACCAAGAACTGTTATATCACGCCGCACACCGGAGGCGGGCACTTCAACGAGACAGACAAAATCGTCGAACATTTCATCCAGAACCTACGCCGGTTCGAGCAGGGTCAAGAACTGCGCAATCGCGTGTTTTAGCTTACGCACGTGATCCGTAATACGACACTGACGGATCATCTTGGCACAGCTCTTGGTCATCCTTCTGCCTTTTTACTTCTGCCTTTTGCCTTCCTACAGCCCCGCTGCGATATAGTCCCCTTCGATCTTCACGAACTCGATCAGGTTGTTAAATGGGTCCCGCGCAAAGAAGCGACGTCGCAACGGCAAATCGCCAGCCTCAATGATTTGTGCGCCCGAATCAACGAGCGCTTTGCGTTGCTGCTCAAGGTCATCGATCTGGAGGCAGAAATGATGGCGGGTGTTGCCGGACACAGGTTTTTCGTCCGGTACGCAATGGAGTTCGACTCCTGGCGAGCCGGTCTGAAACCAGATCCAACCCAACGGCTTCACGACTTTTGGCGTCGGCTTCTCGCGAAATCCGAGAACTCCAATATAAAAACTGCGCACGCGTGTTTCCTGGCCCGGCGGAAACGTAATCGTCACATGCTGAAATCTTGGAAGCGCTGTCTCGTTCGCACTCATACGAAGGCAACATTCGAACGAATATCCACGAACGCAATGGGACCTTTGCAGACGTCGCGTGCCGCAGGAGACGGTCACACCTCTTCCTCTTATCTTGCGCCGTGCCACAGCATTCAATAGAAGTTGCACCGCATGATATTGATTTCGCACTTTCGAACCGCCGCGGCAGCTCCCTTTGCTTATCTGTTCGCCGCGTTGCTGAGATTCGGAGCTTTGCCAGCCCACGCGCAAGACACAGAAACCACCCCCGGCTTGAATCCGCAAGTCAGGAAGGACAGCCCGGCATTGCGCGCCGCCGGCAGACAATCCGCCGCACCCGATGCGTCACCCGGGCAAGTGGCGCCACCCGATCAAGCAGCAATCGAGCGCATGGCAGATTCTGCGAGAAAAGTCCTGGACCGGATACAGATCGGAGAGAGTGATCTTCACCTGCGGCTTACTTATTTTGAAAAGCCGGATCGCCTTGATCCGAACAGTTACGCATCGAAGGACGAGATAACGCAATGGCTGGGATTGCTGCAACAACTCAAGGAGCAACATGATCGCGTCGCACAGATGTACAGCGACCTTGGAAAGGATCTTGACGCAGCGCTGCAAGGCACCGGCACGAATCCCGCGAATACAGCAACGTTTAGAAAATACATCATGGACGGATTCCCCTGGACCACAATCGACAGGAAAAAGGGACTAATTGCCGACTACATCGACGAACACCAAAAGCTCCTTTTGTTCTACCAAAAAAACTGGGGCTCTTGGACTCCTGGGAGCAAATCGGGCAACCCTGCTTTTAATTCAGCCCCCGCGGAAGCAAACTACAAGAAGCTCCGAGAACAAATTCTGGCGACAGGCGACAAGATTGAGGAAGAGTACAAAGAGATGAGTCAATAGTGCGACCGTTTCCTTCGAAACGTCTTCTGCTTGGAATATCCTGACCCGGCTGTAACTTCCTACTTTTTCCAGACTCCTAAATCCCCCAGCGAAATAGAATCAAGAATTCCTAAATGAACGTACGTATCCAAAAAACGGCCCAGGTGTTCTGTTGGATCATGCTCGGCGTCCTGCCGGGAGTGGCTCAAGCTCAAAACCCGGCGCTCGCGCCTTCCAACACGTCGGGGACTGGACCGAAACCAACACCGGGTGGAACCCAGCCAAAGTACACCCAAGAACAAATGGAGGAGATTATCGGGAAGTTGCAAGATCGCATTAAGGACGCCACCGACCTGGTGTTCGGCCGAATCCAAAAAGTCGAATCCGACATCCATTTGAGATTCTCGTACCTCCGGAAGCCTGAACGGCTCGACCCGAACACGTATGGCTCGAAGGAGGATGTTGCCGCCTGGCAGAATTCAGTGCAACAGCTCAGAGATGCGGAAAACAACCTGGACAAGCTTTATGCGACCGCTGATCTCGATTTGGGCAACGCGCTCACCCAGCAGCGAATCAACCCGACGATCGCCGATCAGCTAAAGAACCAATTATTGACCACAATCCCGTGGGCAACAATCAAAAAGAAGAGCGAGCTTATGCATCAGTTCATCGAAGATCATCAAGAACTGCTGAATTTCTATGACAAAAATTGGGGCGCATGGAAGCCCGGCACTCCCACGTTTTCTGACGCAAGCCTTGCGACGGCATTTCAGTCGCTGAAAGTGAAGATCAACGCAACGGGCGAGCAGATCGACGAGCAGTACAGCGCGATGCAGCAGTGAGGGAAAGTGAGAAAGGCAGAAGGCAAATTTAAAAGGTAATTGTACTAAATGACTAGCCACTTCAGGCGGGAAGAGCGATTGCTTCTTGCCTTTTGCCTTTTGCCTTTCTCACTTCCCTTCAGCACTTCACGCGGGAGTTGTCGAGGAGTTCTTCGAGCCAGTCTACAAGGAACTGATGAACGACCGGCAAGGAATGCACAATATCGAGTGCTTCGCGCGCCTGGCGCCGGCATTCGTCCGGTTTCCCTTCGAGCAAAGCAAGAGCCGCAGAAACTCGAAGCCATGCGTGGTGGGGAACCTTGGACCAATCCCGAACCTGTTCAAATGCGGCGCGCGCGCTTGCTTCATCGCGCTTGAATCGCGCTTCGAAAAACGCCTTCTCAAGCGCGATCCAGGAGTAAACCGGACCGATTTTGGGGGGCGCTTTGGCGACAGCCTCATCGAGATAACGCCCCGCTTGATCAAATTCATCCAGATCGATTGCCCGATAATAGGCCAGCAAGCAAAGCGTCGCGCGCTCGGCTATTTCAAACTTCTCGGTCAATCCCAGCCCGAGCTCCAGCATCTTGGCGGACCATTCCCTCGGCCTGATGCCTTGTTGTGCTTCGTTGATTAACGCTGCGACGAGAAACAATACTTCGCACGTGGGCCTGCCGCGAACGGCATCCCACAATAGCAACCCGTAGCTTGCCGATCGACTGATAGAGAGCGGCAGCAAATGCACCATCCCAACCGTGATCCCGAGAAAAGAGATCGCGGAGAAGAAGAGTGTATCAATCGAGGCGCGGCCCGGGTCTATCATGCGCACAATGACCAGGACGAGAAGACCAACGATGATCGTCGCAAGCGGCCCGGTTGCAACGAGCCAGACACAACGCCAGCCAAGTCCGTCCAGATTGTTCGGTGCAAAAACCGTCGTCCCGGAAATCATCGTTTCCCGATTGTTCCAGAAGAAACGCATCCGATCCCGGATTCTGCGAATTGCGAATGGCCCGCAGGCGAAAGTCAGCAGCTTCAGTCCAAACATCTCAGCGACCAGAATGCGAGCGAGGTGATGCAACAGGACAACCAACTCATACGCAACAAAGATCAGGAACGGAAGTGGGACAAGATTCGAGGGTTGCGCTTCTACCGCTGCTGCGCATTTACGCTCGAGCAAGAGCCACAGTCCCCCGCAAAGCACCAGAAGAATCAGAGACGAGAGTGCGACAGATCCTCGCCACCATGATCGTAAACTGTGCATAGGCAGTGGGAAAATTTAGCGGGGATAGGAGAACAGGGCCAGCCTAAATTGAGCATTTACTGCCTAGTGAGTCGCACGCCGATATTGCCTGGTCCGATTCAGACCGGGACTGAAATGAATCGGTAGCGATTGAGCACCCTTCGGGGCATCTCAACCCCAGATTGTGTGATAAAGTACTCCAATTTCCTCTCCGGAGGGCACCCTGGGGTTGTTCGCGGGAGAGCCAGACTCAATTGCGTCGCGAACCATCGAATCGATGTTTGCCTCCCAGATCCGCCGCTGAATCCCGAACTCGGCCGGCGTCGGCACTTTCAGTTGCCTGGTGAGTTCGCGGAGGTTCTCAACCAGTTTGGCCGCCGCTGTTTCATCCGAAGCGTCAACCGGCACCATTCCCATCGCACGCGAGCATTCCGCATAGCGATCCAGAGCTCCTGAAATTGAATATGCGGTAACTGCCGGAAGGAGCATTGCGTTCGACATCCCATGAGGCACATGAAATTTCGCACCGATTGGACGGCTCATGCCGTGAACGAGGGCAACGCTTGAGTTGGAAAAAGCGATACCGGCTTGCGTCGCGGCAAACATCATCGCTTCGCGGGCGGCGCGGTTACCCGGCTCAAAACAGGCGGTCGGTAAATTCGCCCAAATCGTCCGCATTGCAGTCAGAGCAAAGCTGTTCGCGAATGGATTGGCGTCCCGGCTGACGTAGGCTTCGATGGCATGGGTGAGAGAATCGATCCCGGTATCAGCTGTCAAACGCATCGGCTTGGTAAAACTGAGCTCGAAATCGACGATTGCTACCTGCGGCAAATAAGCCAATCCGGCGCAGAGCATCTTTTCCTCAGTTGCCTGGTCGGTTACGATTGTGAACCGCGTTGCCTCAGACCCGCTTCCAGCTGTCGTCGGGATCGCGACGATCGGCAACCCCGCCTCGCTCTGGTCGTGGGGCGCTTTGTAGTCGCGCATTTTCCCCCCATGCACCGCGAGGACAGCGATTGCTTTCGCCGTATCGATCGAACTACCGCCACCGAGTCCGATGACACAGTCATGATCGCCATTCTTCAGGAAATCCACCCCAACTTCTACCGTCTTTACCGTCGGATCCGAAACGGTGTCAGAAAAGATACGCGACTGCCCCAACGGATTTAAATGCTCGGAAAGCATTCGCGCCAAACCACGTTTCCGCAAATAAGGGTCGGTAACGATTAGCGGACTGTGGAGTCCTAATGTTTGCAGCACCTCCCGAGTTTCAGCTAAAGCTCCGCTACCAATTCGTAGGATTCTGGGCACGGCGATTTTAGCAATCATGTTCTTGTGCGTGAGGTCCTTGTCCTTGGATTCGAAAGTAACAGCATAATTTAAAGAGATCGCAGTGCAGTGGCAAAATTGCTGGCCAGGTCAGGAGAAGTTTCTCTTGTTTCGAAGGTAGCAGTTTCTATGTTTGTCGGTTAAAGAGGAGCAACGAGGATGAGCGAGCCCGAAAAATCGCCCCGATTGTTAGTGGAAAACTGGCTCACTGATGTCCAGCGCCGGGGAGCAGAGTTGTACGCAACAAACGAGGGGGATGAAATCCGATACTTTTCGTTTGAGGGAAGAGACCGATTTCGATTCAGCATCGAGATCGACTTCGCTGTTCAGGAAATTACTTTACAGATCACCGATCCGAAGAAATCCGGTGTTGAGATAGAGATACTCGCGCTTACATCCGATAACCTGGAAGCGCTCGCCAGAATGATGTGCAGCGTCAAAGAAGGAGAGGCTGTCATTCCGGTCTATCTTCTGGCCCAGCTTGCGGTGATCTGCCATGGGTACCAGCGTTTGATCCAGGAGCTGGACGAGGTACACGGTATCCACACGACCACCGGAAGTGTCGCCGATATAGAAGCCGACCTGCGCCGCTTCCTGACGCCGGAAGAACAGAAGCGCACCGACAATCCACTGCTGTCCCAAAGGCGCAAAGCGAACGGCTAGCCTGGGACTAGCGAGGCAGATCAACCGTCCCTCCGGGACGGTCTACTTTTATCTTGTTTCCAGGCACTTCGTGCCAGGCTACTTTCATTTGGTCCCTCCGGGACAGGATCCACTCTTTCGTTGTAAAAATTTTCCGTAAGTTAGCCCTTATGGAGCGCAGCGGAGCCCCAAGAATCAATTAAAGTAGTGGCAAAGCGCTGAAGCGCGAAAATCTCACGAGCTCTTTGGCTTGTGAGATTTTCGGGGTAGGCGTTATTCTCCGGTATCGCTATGACCAGAGATTTTGCAACGATAAACGGATTCAAACTCGCATATTCGCTGTGGGGCGACCCGCGTTATCCGGTCGTCGTCTTGAGCCATTCGCTCGCCACCAATCTCGATCTCTGGAATTATCAGCTGCCCTTACTGGCTCGGCGGTTTCGAGTTTTGCTGTACGATCTCCGCGGACACGGCGCGTCGGACGCCCCAGGGGACAATTACACGCTCCAGGAACTCGCCTCGGACGTCGCAGCCTTGCTCGATCACCTCCAGATATCGACTGCGGCATTTGTCGGTCTCTCCATCGGCGGCATGATTGGCCAGTACTTTGCCTTGCAATACCCGGAAAAACTCGCGGCCCTCATTCTCTGCAGCACCGGTTCCAGGACTGAACCAAAGGCAAAAGCCACGATCCAGGAGCGGGTTGAGACGGTACGTCGCGAAGGCTTGGCATCCCAGGTTCAACCAACGCTAGCGCGCTGGTTTACACCGAAGTTCATCGAGGAGGCACCGGCGAACGTCGCATGGATCTCGGATCTGATCCTTCGCACATCGGTCGACGGATACGCGGGGTGTGCGCGCGCAGTTGAAGGACTGGATGTCACCGACGCCCTTCACAACGTCAAAGCCCCGACATTGATCGTGCCCGGGGAATTTGACGCAGCTTTTCCGGAGGCAACTTCAAGAGCGATCCAGCAACGGATACCGAACGCGGAGTTGCGCGTGCTAGAGGGAGCCGCCCATCTGGGCAACGTTGAACAGGCACACCGCTTCAATGAGATCATCTTAAATTTTCTCAGACGAGCTTTAACCTGACTTTTCACCGCTCATCGGAACCTTTATGGATTGGTTGGAGTTCATTACTCTGGTCGTTCCGGGCTTCGCCGCTTCACTGGATTTCGCATGCTTTATATTCATGCATTCCACCTGCCGCGAATTGCCGGACCGGGAAAAGGTTCAGGTCGAACAACGTTTTCTGCGGACGTTCAACCGGCTAACTCCGATTTTGAACGGAATTTCGATTCTGATCCTCTTAACGTACGCCCTCCGGTTCAAAGAAAACAATGCGGCGAACGAAGCGGTCTGGAGCGCACTCTTTTTCTTTTCTGTTGCGACCGCCACTTCGATTTGGTTGAGTCGGTCGCTCGAACAGTTGATCGCCGGTTGGAACCCGGATGAGCTTCCTGAAAACTGGAAATCTGTTCGGAACAGCCGCGCCTTTACGCAGGGATTACGCGCTTTAGTGCAACTTGTCGGCTTTCTTCTCATTTGCGGCTCGATCGCAGCGCGCTAACCAGAGGCACTAACAAATCGACCTGCAAATTTCCCTAATATTTTCTTGTTGCCAACAAGAAGGTTTGCTGCTAATAAATAAGTCTTTCTGATTCGGAAGGAGGCCATCGCACAATGATTACAACAATCTCATTCATCACGAATTCACGCGCGACCGTGGCCGCCCTGTTGCGTCCGAAACTTATGCAGGACCAGCCAAAACAGCGGCTGAATGCGGGACGCATGTACCAGGGAATCTGGTAATTCTGCGCATCCGCGCCTTACGACCCGTTCCGCTTAAGGACGGCGCCCGATCGTCATAACACTGTTTATCAGTGTTATGTCGCAATAAATAAAACGTTGTTTAGTTGTCCGTTGGGACAGCCTTCGCGCTGCACGCCCATTCAGAGACGGTTTTTCAGACGAAAGCAGGAATTTATGCTGATTTCAGACATATTCCGCAGTGAAGAATCGCAAATCGATTCGCTCTCCGCGGACTTCGAGCTACGTGACAACGACGAAGTCGATGACCGGAAGATCATCAACTTTGTGTCGGCGAAAGCAGAGCTCGAGCAAGAATCTTCGGCGCACTCGGGATGTGCACAGTCGATTCGCGCGTTCTTGAATAATATCCGAGCTGATCGGGCGCCTGTCGTCGCTGAATCAGTGATTGAGATCTTTTTGATTTTAGCCGTCCTGATTTCAGTTCTGCTCGGGCTTCTCTGGGGGTTCTAGTGTCCTGTCCCCGAAATAGGAGGTACTTTGCCGGAAGTCAGTTGGCTGTTTTTTCAAGGCGCGAACGAAGACCCATATCTTGATGATACGGGTCGAGAGAGCAACGCAGAAAAACAGCCAACTGGCTCCGGCCCGGAGGGTTGCGATGTAGGCGAAGCGTCCTCGCTTTGCACTCTCGAGAAGAAGCAAAGCGGGGACGCTTCGCCTACGCCGCCTTGCTGGCGGCCCATTTTGATCGCAGGATGATTGGGGAGGCAAACTATACCGCGCTGACCACCCACTTTTTGATGAAAATCCGCCCAGAGAGCAGGAATCAGCGGAGAGAGGATCGGACAATACGAAAAAGCGCAACTTCGTAGTCGCGCTTCCAGAGTTCGCGCTGGTAAAATCGTAGAAACATCAGCGCACCCACCACGAGACTGATCACAGCTGCGGCCAACAACCCTGGAATGTCAAACAGTATTAGAGAAAACATACCTATGACGAAGAGGCTGAGTCGTCCCCACAAGACTTTTGAGCCGCGGTGGAAAAGTCCATCCGGGCGGCGGCCCCAGAGCCAGTTTGCGCGCTCGAGCTCTATCGGGTCTATCGCGTCCGGAGGAACAGAACACTTTTCCAGCAAAGTCGGAGGGGGGAAATCGGTGTATTCATCTCTGGAGCAAGCAAAAATCAGATCCAAATAACGAGCCATATACTGTTCACTCGATAGCTAATCCCAATCCTACTTCCCGAACCGCCGTTACGCACGTCAAATCAACGCTATTGCATCATCAATCAGTACTTTCCGGCATCGGACGACATTGATTCTCGCCCAGACGGAATTTGAAGATTTTGTGCGGGTCCGACCGGAACAATCCGCGTCGGATTGATATCGTCATGAGTGAAGTAATAGTGACGCTTGATATGATCGAAATTAACTGTATTCGCGATCCCATCGACTTGGTACAGATCTCGCAGGTATCCGTATAAATTCGGATAGTCGACGATCCGTCGGATGTTGCATTTGAAATGGCCGTGATAGACCGCATCAAACCGGATCAGGGTCACAAAAAGCCTCCAATCGGTCTCTAGCGGTACATCTCCGAACAAGTAGCGCCGGCTGGATAGGACGGCTTCGAGGTGGTCAAGCGTTGCAAACAAGGAAAACGCAGCCTTTTCATAGGCGTTCTGGGAGGTTGCAAAACCGGCCCGATAAACGCCGTCGTTCACGTTTTCGTAAATCAACTGGTTCAACCGATCGATCTCCGCTCGATTTTCCGGCGGGTAGAGGTCGAGATCGCTCGTCGTGAATGCATTGAATTCGACGTTTAATATCCGCATCAGATCATCATCGGAGTTGCTGACAATTTTGCCGGTCCGCTTATCCCAAAGAACCGGAACAGTGACGCGGCCCGAGTACGAAGGATCAGTGGCGAGATAGGCATCTGCAAGAAATTGGAAGCCATTGATTGGGTCTTTGGAGTGGCCAGGGCCATCGCGGAATGCCCATCCTCGATCATCGCGAATCGGGTCGACAACGGTCATCCCGATGACATCTTCCAGGCGTTTCAGGTGACGAACAATGATTGTTCGATGCGCCCAGGGGCAAGCCCACGAGACGTATAAATGGTAGCGTCCAGGTTCGGCTCGAAATCCGGACCGGCCATCCGCTGTGATCCACTCCCGGAATGCATCCTGTTGCCGCAGAAATTCTCCATCCGTTGATTGCTCATCCGGAAACTGCGCTTTAGCGATCTCTGGCATGGCCAAAATCCTACCGCCGGCTTCCCAAAAAAGCGAACACTGGTTAAAAGCGCTGAAGAACGCCGCGGCGATCCGCCTGTCGGAGCGGCAGACTGGTCGCCACAAACGCCAGTCGATGATTCAAACAGCTGATCTCCGCGGTGATCTGCTCGGAACAGGCTGATTTTGAGCATTTTGGCGACAGAGAGTGTTATCGAAGTCTTTTCATGTTCGGGCACAATGCTACAATCACGCCATGAAACCTACCTTCCTCTTGCTGATTGCGTTAGCAATTACCCCACCATTGATAGCCGCCGAAAAAGGCAAAAAGACCGGCCATTCGCACAAAAAGACAACGGAAATGAAAGCCGAGTCCGACGCGATAGACTTCAATGTAACGGGCGCCGGCGGTTCCGTGAAGAGCTATCACCTCGAAGTCCCGCAGACTGCTGGAACTTCTCAGGACCTTGGCTTCAAATTATCTGAACAAGCGGCGGCATTGGCTGCCATAAATTGGGCGTCAGGTTTTTATGGTGCCACTTCCCTGGCAGCAAATACGGTGGAATGGAAGACTACACACAAGAACGGGACGCCCCTTCCGTTTCCGTACTATCTTGTGAACTTGACAGGTAAGGTTGGGGACGCAACTCAACCGTTATACGCTGTCGTTTTGGAAAACGGAGAGCTAGTGCGACCGGTCGAGACGACCTCGACGGCGACGGTGCCTGAGAATCCCAAATCGCATTCGAAAAAATCGAAGACGTAGGCCCGCCGGATCAGTTCTTTGGTCACCGTCGTTCAGTTCATTGGGGTGGCTCGCCAAATCGTGAGCTTCGTCGTCGCCGATCCGGCGATGGCGGAGCCGCCGATGCGTCATTCCGAATCGGTTCCCCGATATCGGTTGATCAAACGGAGATATCTGATCGTGTCCTGGAACGGGCGGATTTTGCTATTTTGACCCGTATAAATCGTCCGAATCGGCACAAAACCCAGACGAAATCCGTGCCGGGCAGCGAGAATAATACTTTCGGTCTCGAACTCAAACCGGTCGCTCGGCGCCATCAACACCGGTAGAAGTGCCTTGCGAGCGAGTCGAAAGCCGCATTGGCTGTCAGGAATCGGCATCTTACAGATCCGTCCGATTTGCCAGGACATGACTTGATTAGTCCATCGACGAATCAACGGCATCGACTCCAGGTTCAGCATCCGATTGCCGACGACGAGGTCGAACCCGGAACCGTTGATGGCGTCGAGAAATCCGGGGATATCGGCTGGATCATGCTGACCGTCGCCATCCAAAAACAGGAAATATTCAGCCCCAGTGGAGATTGCGTACGCCAGCCCTGTCTTCAAAGCAGCACCCTTTCCAAGATTCGTTGGATGGCGGATCACATTGGCGCCTGCGTTTTCTGACTCGGCAGCCGTAGCGTCGTGAGACCCGTCATCGACCACCAGCACTGTGTCCACGTATTGCATGACGCGTCGAACGACATCGGCAATGAATCGCGCTTCACAAAAGGCAGGGATGATCGCAAGAACAGTTTCCCGGGCCGCGTTCATCGAACTCCTCCTCCAGCGACGGAATCACGCGACGGAAAACCCCCGCCGCGCATGCCGGTTTTCCTGCGGGTCTCCACACTACAAGGGGGTCAGGGTGTCCGGTGCCTTCGCGCGCGATAACAAACTCTCCGCATTACTCGTCGATATCGCTGCCTGGCTCCAGCCTGATCGATCGAAAAAGAGCTTCCATCCAGAGAACTTCGCGTAAACCGTGTCGAACTCGTCGCCGGTAGTAACCGGGATGTCGACGAAGAGTCGCGAACCGCGCCAGTGGACAATTGCGTCCTGATGCGGACGACCGCCCGCCAGATCCCAGGCTTTCGCCTCGCCGGACCTCAACGGCAGCGGCAATCTCCAACGCTGACAAGTTCCGTTGCTGTTTCGAAACAGCAGTAGCAACTTCGAGTTGTATCGTTCCCGCCGGGAGACGAAGAACTGGAGACGCAAAACGTCCTCGTGCAATCCCGCCGCAACAAGCCGTGGATCGGCTACTTTTGTTCCAGCGCGGATATGCGGGTAGTAAGTCTCTTCGGCCTTGGCGAACCGAGTGAACCGAGTGCGACTCAACGCGACCTGGGTTTCGTGGCACAAAATCGCTCTCCGTTTGCACTCGACTTCCTCGGCGTTCAGCAGCAGTTCGATCGGCGTCTGCATGATCGGTAACCGTGGCGCGTGAACCAGGTATTCCCAGATTCGCATCGGTGAAGTTCCAATTGATTCCAGCGCCGTAGAAAACGCGACAGACACCGCGCTATGATCCGGATGAGCGTCAAACTTAGCCGGAATCAACGCGAACGTCGGCTGCCAATGCTGAATCTCATCTGCCAATGACGACAACAGTTCCGAACTCCCCTCCATGAGCAGCGCGGTTGTCCCCAAATCCGGGAGGTTCAAGAACTTCGCGCTATCGCGTTCGCCGCCCAGAACCGTGATCGCAGCAAGTGCTTCTTCGCGCCGGCGCCGTCCCCAGCGGATCCGTTCCGTCGGTCCGATGCGCCATCGCCTCTCCCAATAGCGCTGTGCCCAGGGATTGTTGTCGCCGTTCGTCACGTATAAAATTCGGACCGCTACCTTTTGTGCAAATATTCGCTGAAGCAGGCCAGCGGTCCCAAGTGATTCGTCATCCGGGTGGGGAGCTACGACCAGAATCCTGTCTGATGTCGAAAATGAAAACATTAAAACCTATTTCTGCTTACTCGCCTGCGTAAACGGAGAATATCCTTTCTCTATTGCGCGCGCCCAGACAACTGCTGCCCCTTTATCCGAAGAATTGAGAACCAGATCATGCCTACCGGCGGACAATTCGCGCGACCCATTGATAGGAGACCCGTCCAATGTACCGGAGGCTTGGCCTTCGTTAGTGACGACGCTGTATTTTTCGGGAATAGCGATATCGAATTGAACATGGCCGACAGGGTCGGGAGCAACCTTTTTCCCAAGGATCATGACTGCGCCAACTGAAAGGTAGTTTTGGTTCACGAACGCTCCCGTCTCCGGAGTCAGCCAATGCGATTCGACAACTTCCGGCGTTCGGGTTGCGATCAGGCGAGCCGGCGCGTCATCCTTGAGGTCACCCTTCTCGGCTTTCTCCCGGGTAAGCTGCTCAAAGATGTAGTAGAAAGGTCGTGCCCGGAAGATCACCTGCCCCTTCGCGTCGAGCACGGTCTCATCAGAATGGGTGAGCGTCAGCGTATCTGCGATGATCTGCACATTTTTTTGATTGGTTCGTTTGAGCGGCGGATGGGCGCGTACGATGGATGCCACCTGCCAGCAAACCACAAGAAGCGGAAGAATGTATACCGGCAACCCAATTCTCGCTCGGATCAAATCCCCAACCGCAACAAGCAAAAATCCGATCGTGACCATGATGATCGCGTAAAACGGCAGAAAATCTTGTTTTGAAACCAGGGGCCAAAACGCAAACAAAAGCGGACAAAAAAGACCCGTCACCGCTAGAAAAAAAAGCTTACACCTGCCGCGCCCCGGTTCCTTGTCGTGCTTGGCTAGCCATAGCCCACCTGCGATCGCGGGAACAAACAACCAAAATCGAAGATCCTTGATCTTGGCGATCATGAGATGCCAAGGGTTCTCCATGGATGTCAGATTGTGCGCAACCACACAATAGTACATTTGCGAAAGGGCGCCTTTGAAAGCAAAAAAGCCGATGATTAGAATCGGCACAGCCAAGACCCCGATGATTGAAGCGAATACGCATGCAGCGAAGTTCGGTTTCGGCTCCAAGTATTCGACTGGTTCTTTCCCCGTCCGGATAAGCCAGGCGACACTTCCCGCCGCCACCGTATCGAGAAGCAGAAACGTGGTTTTCATCGAGACCGAGAATGCGACTCCAAACACGAAGCCGACGGCAAACAACCTGCCCGGCGTCGTCTTACCGCCGATCAAAATCGCCAGGCTGACCAGCCATAACGCGGCCCAAAACAGGTCGGGCCTGTATTCGCCAAGCTTGGTGTATAGGTCAGGAAATGACGCTGCTAGAAGCGCGCCCCAAAACCCTGCGCGAACCGAAAACAACCGAACTCCGATCCAATAAGTTGTACTGATCAGAAGAACGGCAATTGGCAGCATTGCCCAGCGCATTGCGGCGACAATGTCGGCTCTTTCTCCGAGCAAACGGAACAATGGCGCACTCATCGCCTGAAAGAGCGGGGAATGATTGTCAAAAACATCCTTGTACGGGAGAAAACCGTTCGCCCAGGCCCAAACCACGTGAAGATGCTGCGGCTCATCGGAGTCCCATGGTTGGGTCGTAACGTAAAACCATCGCAGCCCGAGCAAGATCACTATGACGGCAATGCCGAGCGCAATTTCGACCGTTGGCAACTCGAACAGTTTTCCGCGGTTATTCGACGACACGCGGGCGAGGCTCTCAGGCATTTGAGCGCTCCCTGTTTCAATTCTTGAAGACATCATTCTTTTTTCGTCGCAATCGCGAGCTCTTTTGAAGCACATCCCAATGCGAATTGCAAACTGGACTCGGCCGGACAGCTACCGTTTTCCTTGCAACTTGAAGTCGGCGACGAAAACTGCAGGGATGCAATACGACGATCAATCCATATCGAAAATCCGGTATCGACTGGCGGCCGTTGACCTCGACGGCACACTGCTTGGACCAGACAAGGAAATCAGCGAACAGAACGCGGTCGCCGTGCGGCGGTTGAACGAAAATGGTGCTCGAGTGATCATCGCTTCCGGCCGGCGCCATCAAAATAGCATCCGGTTCCAGCGCCAGTTCGGGCTGACCGGACCGATCATCGCCTGCCAAGGAGGCCTGATCCGCGATGGGGAAGAGGGGAATGTCATCGAGGCGCATTTCCTGGCTCAAAACGTCGCGCGCCAAATCGTCGATGACGGAGAAAAGAACGGCGTCGATGTGATCTACTATCATCTGGATCATTTGTACGTTGGGAAAAAGCGTGACCGATGGGTCGACCTGTACGAATCTCGAGTCGGCGAAAAGACTGAGACACTCCCGGACCTGGACCAACTCGACGGGCGCCGGGCGCTCAAGGTAGTGTGGTATGGCGATCCGGAGGTGCTGAAACGGGTGCGCCCGGAAATGGAGGCACGCTTAGAAGAAAAAGTCGACGTTCTATCGACCGAAATGGAGAACCTCGAATTCATGCCTCACGGAATCAATAAGGCAACTGCGCTGGCAAAAGTCGCCCAGGAATTTGGATTGAAACGTGAAGAGGTAATGGCTTTTGGCGATGGCGAGAACGATGTCCAGATGCTTACCTGGGCAGGTCTCGGAGTCGCAATGCGACACGGGAGCGCGAAAGCAATCGCCGCTGCGAAATTCGTTAGCCCTCCCGGTCCACCGGAAACCGCATTCGCGCGGGCAGTGGACGAAATCTTTCCGGTGCTTTAGCTTGCTTACACTCGTCTACTACGGATAGTATCTGGAATATTCATGGCCACCTATATCTATGAAACGGTGCCGGATTCTCCCGAAACTTCAGTTCGGCGATTTGAGATTAAACAGAGTATGAAAGATGCCCCTCTGACTCATGACCCGATAACAGGCCAAAAGGTGCGGAGAGTGGTCTCGGGCGGGTTCGGGATCATCATGGCCGGCGCGCGCTCCATATCAGCATCGCCGAAGTCCTCGTGCGGAAGCGGTCGCTGCGGTTGCTGCTGAACCAGATGCATATTTCAGAAGACCAACCGGGACTGTTTCAGGACCCGGCAAAACAGTCTCGCGGATCGCGCACACCGGATTCAGTAAACGGCAGCCGAGCACACATCAAGAACTACGTTCTTGATACTAACGTGTTACTGCACGATCCCCACTCGGTATACCGGTTCGCTGACAACCATGTTTGGATCCCGATCGATGTCTTAAGCGAACTGGATAAGTTCAAGAACGAGCAGACCGAACGCGGTGCGAATGCGCGGACAGTTCATCGATTCCTGTCGCGCTGCTTTAATCAGAACAGCAAACTAGTTCTGCACGGAGCGACGACACCCGAAGGAGGAACTATCCGGATCGCGGTAAACGAGTTTCTGACTGCGGACCGGATACACAAGGAATTGCGCCGATTCCAGCAGATTTTTTGCGATCTTGACAATCCGGACAACCGGATCCTGGCCCTTTGCCTATACGTTAAGTTCAAGTGCACGGAACGGACGATCCTGGTCACGAAAGATCTTAACATGCAGCTCAAGGCTCTTGCGATCGGGCTTGAAGCTCAGGATTACGAAAACGACAAGGTCGAAATCAAGGATGTCGAAGGGTACGGGCAACGCGCGATTGAGATCGACCCACATCTGCTTCAGCGCTTCGCAAGTTCGCGAGAACTCCAACTCACAACCGACGAGACAACCGGACTGCATCTGAACGAATATGTCTTTCTATCAGCTGGCGACGGGAAGTTCATGGCCGCACGCCACGCAGGGGACGGACTTCTGCGCCGCCTGAATTTGCCGAATGTCCTGACAAATCCGCGCGGCATCCATCTGAAGCCGTTGAATCTCGGTCAACAGTGTCTGTTGGATGCGCTGCTGGACCGGGACATCGCTTTGGTCACTTGTTACGGTCAGGCCGGTACCGGCAAGACCCTTCTGGCGGTTGCTGCGGGGCTCCACCTTTACTGGACTCAAGTTATCAGTGGGATGACGGTGAGCCGACCCGTTGTCGCAATGGGCGAGACGCTTGGATTTTTGCCCGGTACGCTGAACGAAAAAATGAAGCCGTGGCTTCAATCGATCTACGACGCATTTGAACTGCTTCTGCCGGGAAACGCGACAGGCGAATTCGGAAAACGCCAGAAGAAAGCGCAAATCACGGAGACGGCGTCCAACAACGGTAACGGCACCGCGATTCTGCTTAAACCGTATGCGCAGTTGATCGAACAGGGAATCGTCGAAATAGAGGCGCTTTGCTATATCCGCGGCCGTTCAATTCCGAATCGTTATTTTGTCCTGGATGAAGCACAACAACTGACGCCATTGGAGGCAAAGACCGTTGTGACACGAATGTCCAAAGGCTCGAAACTGGTCATGGTGGGCGACCCTGCGCAAATCGACAACCCATACGTGGACAGCCGTTCGAATGGTCTTGTGTACACGCGAAACCGGCTGAAGGGCCAGGCAATCACCGCACATGTCTGCCTGACAAAAGGCGAGCGGAGCCCACTCGCGGAGGCCGGTGCGAATCTGATGTAACGAAAAGTAAAAAGGCAAAAGTGAAATGGCCGGCGCCAGCTCGATCACTTTTGCCTTCTGCCTTTTTACTTTTTACTTTTCCTCATTCTTCCTTCTTACTTCTTACTTCTATGACCTACTCCCCCCTTACTCCTTTAGATGGTCGAGTCGCGATTGTGACTGGAGGCGCACGCGGAATCGGACTGGAATCAGTTAAGGCGCTGAAAGAGAACGGTGCAAAGGTTGTTATAGTGGACGTCAACGCCGAAGCAGGCGAAAAGGCAGCTAAGGATTTGGATGTCGATTTTGCGCTAACGGATCTGACCAAGTCAGCAGAGGTCGCCAATTTGGCTTCAGATATCCGATCGAAGCATGGCCGGATCGACATCGCATTCAATAATGCAGGGATCGCCGTTAACGTGCCGTCGGAGCAGTGCACCGACGAAGACTGGCACAAGGTCATCAATATTAACTTGCACGCGGTGTTCTATTGTTGCCGGGAATTCGGCAAAGTGATGCTCGACCAAGGCAAAGGGAGCATCATCAACACAGCCTCGATGTCCGGGATCATCTCAAACACGCCGCAGCCACAATCGGCCTACAACGTCTCGAAGGCCGGTGTGATTATGCTGACAAAATCGCTCGCCGGTGAGTGGGCGAAGCGGGGCGTCCGCATTAACAGCATTTCCCCGGGCTACATCGGCACGGAAATGACGAAGATTGGGATGGCCAACCAGGATTGGTATGCGGACTGGTTGAAGTTTACGCCTATGGGCCGCGTCGGCGAGCCACGGGAGGTTGCGAGTGTGGTGGTTTTTCTCGCATCGGAGGCGAGCAGCTATTTTACGGGAAGTAATCTGGTCGTCGATGGCGGCTATACTTGTTGGTAAAGAAGGCGGCTCGTGGCGTTGGCACGCGTGGCGCGGTAGGGTTGCGCTCCCGCGCGACCGGCGTTGCATGTCTGGAAAACTCCTTTCGCAGATTACGCCCCGCAACTCTTTGTCTTAAATTCCCTCTTTGTTCACGTTCTGTGGATGTGCAACGCCCGGACGCGCGGGAGCGCGTCCCTACCGCGCCACGCGTGCCAGCACGCTCACACAACCAGCCACCAGCCACTAAGAAAATGGGCGGCCGAAGCCGCCCATTCTGTAACTCCTGAAATTCTTCTTCTATCAGAAGTCGTAATTATCGATGTTGTCTTTGGTGAACACCGTTGGCGGGCCAAGAAGAATTTGGCTGCCGTTTATGATCTTGAGCTTGCCGAGTTTGCCAGCGTCAAGTTCGGTGTCGCCCGGCTTAAGCTTCCCATCGATGACTGCGCGCATTGCGTAAGCAGCGGCATATCCCAGATCGACCGGATTCCATAGAACGTCGCTCTTAACAGCGCCGCTCTTGATGAACGGTTTCATCTGATTCGGGGTGGACTGTCCCACCACCGCGATTTTGCCGATGAGGTTGGCTTGCGTGATGGCGTCAGCCGCACCCGGAAATGCCACGCTGGAGAGGCCGATAATCCCCTTTACGTTTGGATAAGCCTTAAGAATCTGGCCGGTGACCTTAAAGGCCAGCTGTTGATCTTCCTCAGCAGGAAGAATGGTGACAAGATTCAACTTCGGATAATCCGACGCGATGTATTTCTTGATTTCCGCGATCCAGGCGTTTTGGCCGGCGGCAGTCATCGAGCTGGTCACGATCGCAAAATCGGCTTCCTTCCCAATCTCGGCCACGAGGCAATCTATATCCGCCTTTGCCACGCCTTCCGGAGTGCACATTTGTGCAAACCATTCGCGGGCATCAGGCTCTGACTCTGCGTCGTAGCCGATCACGTGAATACCGGCTTTCAGAGCTTTGCGTAGCACTGGCGAGATTGCGACTGGATCGTTTGCGGCAAAAAAGATGCCATCCACGCCGCGCGAAATGGCGTTATCGATAAACTCGATTTGTTTCTGGATGTCGCCTACCGTCGGGCCGTCAGTAGTTACTTCGGTTGGAAGCCCGCTTTTGGTCAAATCCGCACATCCTTCCGCGATTCCTTTGGCCGTTGCATTGAAATAGCCGATCCCGATGAGCTTCGGTATGTCGGCAAGAACAACCTTCTTACCCTTCAGATCCTTTGGATTAGTGGGCTGTCCACCGTTGTACGGTGTGTCGGCGGCGAATGCTGTCGCAACCGAGGCGACAACCAAAAGCAAAGCGGTTTTGGTCAGGTGAAGACATTTGAATGAGTTCATGTTTGGGGGGTCTGGTACATTATCGACTTGGGTTTGGGTTTAATTTGGCGAAGCCACGTCGTGTGAGAAGCTGCTTCTCCAAAAACTGATTCAATAAAATGGAAAGAATGAGAACGGTTCCAATCAAAATCACGGTCGCTTCTCCGCGCAATCCGGCTAACTGCAGACCGTTCTTGAGCAGTTGAATAATCACCACTCCAAGCGCAGTTCCAAGGATAGTACCTCGACCTCCGAAGATACTCGTCCCGCCGAAGACTACGGCTGCGATGACGTCTAGTTCAAGACCCGTCGCGGCGTCGGCTCGCGTGCTGGTAACCCTGGAAGTGAAAATGAAACCGGCAACAGCCGCCATGAAGCCGCTGAAGGAATACATCAGCAGCTTAATCCGTCCGACCCGTAAGCCGGCAAACCGTGCGGCCGTCTCATTGTTACCGATCGCGTAAACACAACGGCCGAGCGGGGTTCGAGCCAGAGCCAGCGCACTGACGATCAGCACTCCAACCAGGAGGTACAATTGCACCGGCAATCCGCCGATGTCTCCGCTGCCCCAGAACGCAAATGAATCAGGAAAACCGTTCACCGATCGCGATTCGCTTATGCCGAATGACAATCCACGATAGATTGCCAGCGTCGCAAGAGTGACAATCAAAGGCGGCACGCCAAGGTAAACAATAACCAGCCCGTTGAGGAGGCCCGCAAGAGTACCTCCGCAGAGAGCTACGCAGACAGCCGCCCAGAGCGGAAAGCCGAAGCTTTGCCAGGAAAATCCCAACAGAACTGCACTTAGAGCCATCATCGAACCGACCGAGAGATCGATTCCGCCCAGAATGATGATGAACGTCATCGGCACTGTGAGGAGCGCAACCTCGCACAAAAAGCGAGTTTGGTTCAGCAAATTCGCCGGAGTAAGGAATCGGTCGGATCTAAATGACAGCGCAACTACGACGAGGATAAGGATGCCGACTAAAACTGCTTCTTGGACCGTCAACCATCGCCAGTTCAGGAATTTTGGTGAGGCAGCATCCCCACCCCCGCCGCCTGCCAATGCAGCCCCTGCACCGGAGGTTTTGCTCCGGCGGTAAACATCCAGGAGGATCGTCAAGAGAATCAGGCTGCCTTGGACAGTTTGAAACCATTCCGCGCGAATGTGCAGAAAAACGAGTGCCGTGCCGATAGTTTGAAGGAGGATTGCGCCGAGCAGAGCACCCACTACTGTTCCGGTACCACCGAGGATGCTGACGCCGCCGATAACCGCCGAAGTGATCACTGTCAGCTCAAAACCCGGTGCCACATTCGATTGAATCGCCGTGAAGTTGGTGGCGTATAAGATCGCGGAAATCCCCACAAGCAGTCCGTTCAGGACAAAAACCCCTAACGTTACCCGACGTACCGGAAGACCCGACAGGCGAGCGGCCTCCGCGTTGCCGCCTACCGCGTAGATTTCCCGACCGGCAGCCGAGTATTTAAGCCACAGAGAAAAAGCAATGCCCAACACGATCAGCGCGCAAATCGGCACGGGAACGCTCAAAATAAGCTGGCGACTGATACCGAATCCGGGAGGCAGCCCGTAAATCCAGATCCCGCCCGTAGTAAGGATCAGTCCACCCTTGAGGATGCTGGCCATACCCAGGGTTGTGACGATGGCCGGGATGCGACAATATGCAACCAACAGACCGTTAACGAGGCCGATCACACCGCCGGCAACGATTGTCGCGGCAAAGACTATTCCGAGTGGAACGCCGGCTACAGCAAGCTTACCGGCAACCGTGGCACACAACCCGAGCGCTGCACCGATAGAGATATCGATGTGACCGCAGATAATGACCATGGTCATGCCAATCGCGGCCACGCCGATGTACGAGGAGTTGTAAAGGATGTCGACGAGGTTAGTCGGAGCTATGAAGCCTTGGTTGAGGACGGTGACGCCGACTATGACCAACACAAACGCTAAGATCAAAACGCTCTCTTGCTGATTGAGCACGGTCAGCCAGCTCCGCGCAGAATTTCGCCCGGAGTCACTGGCCATGGTTGGATCGACGGATTTCTCTGGGGGCGCCGCAGGGGACATAGTCTTTGTTTTGGGGGGAGCTAAGTGCGGGAAAACGTTTCGCAATTATTGAATAGGCGTCATCTGGTGCTCCGGGATTGCAGAGAGTCGGACGCACCATTCACCCGCTGCCCAACCGCAGCGGCCAGGATATTCTCCTGCGTCGCATTGTTGCGTGCGAACTCGGCAACCAAATAACCTTCGCGCATCACGTAGATCCGGTCACTCAGACGGAGGACCTCCGGCAGGTCGCTGGAAATAACCAGGATTGCCATATTCTCCTCGCGGGCAAGGCTGTCTAGCAAACGATGAACCTCCGCGCGGGCGCCGACGTCGATTCCGCGGGTCGGTTCGTCGACGATCAACAAGCGAGGCTTGGTAGCAAGCCATTTGCCGAGCACGATTTTCTGTTGGTTACCGCCGGAAAGATTGCGAGTGACCTGATGACAATCCGGAGTCTTGATCCGCAACGTGTCGATGTACTCTTGGGCCAAACGATCTTCGGCCCGAAGATCGACAAAGGGACCTCGCATTAGTTGCCAAATTCGAGGCAGCCCGATGTTCTCGGCGACGGTCATGGCGATTACCAAGCCTTGGCGCTGGCGGTCTTCCGGTGCGTAGGCTATGCCGAGCGCTATCGCATCCTCCGGCCGGGAAATCTTGACCGCTCGACCGTCAATCTCAACCGTCCCCGACTCTGGCGGGGCCACGCCAAACACTGCCTGTGCTAACTCAGAGCGCCCGGAGCCAACCAAACCGGCAAGTCCAACAATCTCGCCCGCGCGAACTTCGATGCTGGCATCTCGCAACAGAGGTCGCCGCGCCAAATTCTTCGCGCGAAGGACGACCGCTCCCGTTGGCGACGCACTACCTATATGGGGCAGCGGTTCAAGCTCCAACGCCCGGCCAACCATCATTCGAATCAGCTCCGATTCGTTCGTCTCGCCTGCCGGTCTGATTCCTATGAGCTTCCCGTCGCGCAGCACGGTGACGCGATCGGCGAGCGCAAAGATTTCGTTGAGTCGATGACTGATGTAAACGACGGCAACCATTTGCGCCCGGAGCCGGCGAATAATCCCGAAAAGCCGCTCAGTGTCGTGCGCGGTAAGCACCGCGGTGGGTTCATCTAAAACAAGGATTCGCGCTTGACGTGAGAGTGCCTTTGCTATTTCGACCCTTTGGCGGTTGCCAACTGAGAGTGTCCCTACACGAGACCGGACGTTGAGATCACTTGCATCAAGAGATTCAAGAACCGCAGCCGCGTCCCGCGCAGCCCGGGCCCAATCCAACACCAACCCCGAGAACTTGCGTGGCATGTTTCCGGAAAAGATATTTTCCGCAACGGTTAATTCCGGATAGAGACTAAATTCCTGGTAGATCGTAGCGATGCCGTGGGCTTGAGCTTCCCGGGGATGAGCAAAATGCACGGCCTTACCATTTACCTGCATCTCGCCAGAGCCCGGTGGATATACACCGGAGATTATTTTTATAAGCGTCGATTTTCCGGCCCCGTTTTCGCCAAGCAAAGCATGCACTTCGCCGGGCCAAACGTTGAACGATACATCGTCAAGCGCACGCACACCTGGGAAGGATTTGCTGATGTTCCGCAATGCCAGAGCCGGTTCGCCTGGGGAATTTGCCGAGGGAGATGTTGTCGGGATTTCCTGGATCATTCGGCGTACAAGGGGAAGCAATGCCAACCACCAAAGCCGCCGACGTTTTAGACGCTCGCCACGGCACGAAAATTTGCCCCAGCGTTCCCTTCCGTCGCCGGTATTGGAAACCGCTACGTTCTAACTTCATCGGGCAGGGAAGTCAAGAAGGCTGGAGATTTCGCTCACTCTTTGCCCGCGAACGAAATGCGCTCGGTCGCGGCGCGCAACTTCTCGTAGAGCGGTGTCAGGCCCATGGGGATAATTCGCGTTCCGCCAAGAACGGTCATGTAATTATGATCACCGCTCCATCGCGGAACGATATGCAGGTGAAGGTGATCGGCGACACCGGCTCCGGCAGCAGCGCCCACATTCCATCCCACATTAAATCCCTGAGCTTTGACGACCTCCTCAAGAAGACGCTCGGCATAGCTCGCCAGGTTCATAAGTTCTATTTTCTCGTCGTCGGTCAATTCCGCCAGCCTCGAAACCGTCCGATACGGCACAACCATCAAATGACCCGGTGCATACGGGTAAAGGTTCATCATTAGAAAAGCGCTTTTGCGGCGTAAGAGTACCAAGTGCTCTGCGTCATTTGAAGACTCCCCTGCTTCACGCAGAAAGTCGAGTTTATGCTCCCGTTCAAGGTATTCGATTCGCCAAGGCGCCCACAGACTCTCGAGCCAAATTCCTAACTCGTTCACAACATATGTTTTAACCCCAGGATCCAAGATCCGTCGAATGCAAACTCCAAGGTCGGACGTGGGCAATTCTCTTTTATGCCTTCACCATAAACCCGATCGTTCCCAGCCGCGCCCAAACCTTGTGCGCTGTTCGAGCAACATCTGTTACTCCAACCTTGTTGTGCCTGTAAGTCTTCGACACAAAGTCGACAAATGAAGCGTTCATGTTCACGTCATGCGAGATGAGAACGCCGTTCGGTCTTAATCGGTTCCAAAAGTAACGGAATTCGAGATACTGATATTTGTATCGGTGCGAGCTGTCGTGAAGAAACAGATCGATCTGTTCCGGGAAGGCCTCTTTCTTCATGAACTGCTTCACATCCCCAATCAGCGGTTGAAAGCCGGTTTTTAGCCGTTCCGGAATCATTGATCCGACCGCAATCTGGGGGTCAACCTCGACACTCAGGAGTTTGCCCTCTTTCACACCCGCATCCTCCATCCCTTGAAGGATAAACGACGACGACATACCAAGGTTCCCGCCCGTTTCGACACAAACCTTCGGAGTGTACTTCCGGACCAAGGCCAAAAGAACGGCGGAGTCAAAAAGTCCCATTGAACTCTTTGTGCCGATAGCCCGAAGCCGTTCTTCCATCTCCTTCATGAATTCGCACTGCTGAATTTCACGGACGGACTGACAGAACGCGGTCCACTCGGAATCATTCATCTGGATTGCCTTCGTCCCGGGATTGACTTGACTCGGCACCGTTCAGTTCTCGTATCACGGCCTCAGCCGCACGGCGGCCGCCTCCAGTTTCGCCCAACAGTTTGACGACCCGGGTCATCTCGCCAACCATTTCACCCCTGCGAGCCGGGTCGCTGTAGAGTTTCCAAACGGTTTCCGCGATCCGCTCGGGAACCGCTTCGTGCTGGATGAATTCCGGGATTATCTCTTTGCCGGCCAGGATGTTTGGCATCCCCAAATGATCGACGCGGATAAGTAAACGGCCCGGGACATAGGTGAACCACGAAACCTTGTAAATCAGAACGAACGGAAGAAGAAAGTAGCTCGATTCCAACGTCGCTGTCCCGGAAGCGACCATGCCGGCAGAAGCCCGTTGCATCAGTTCCCAAGCGTTTTTCACGCCGATCAGCACGTTCCCGAACCCGGCTTCGGCAGCCAGCTGCCGCATATATTCAAGGGCGGACTGGGAAGAAGCGGTCGCTTCGAACTGGATCGTCGCTTCTTTGCGTCGAAGGATTTTCGCTGCCTTCAGCATAACCGGAAAAATGCGCTTGATCTCCCGATTGCGGCTGCCGGGCAAAAGCGCAATCAGATTGGATTGCCGAGGCTGATTGATCCGGTGCCTGTCCAGCTCTTCCACCATCGGATGGCCAACGAATTCGGTGCGGAGTCCGCTCTCTTCGTACAGCGATTTCTCGAACGGAAAAATGCAGAGCATCAAATCCAGATACGTCGCCATACGAGGGATTCGACCCCGATTCCAGGCCCAGACTTGCGGGCTGATGTAATATATCAGTTTCCCGGCGAACCCGTTACTGCGGAGATACCGCGCGAGCCGCAAATTAAATCCGGGATAATCGACAAAGATCACTGCGTCCGGATTGAGGTTCCGGATCGCATGGTACATCTGATAAAATTTCTCCCGAAAGTAAGGGTATTTTACGACAACGTCCCAGAGTCCGACGACGGCTTCCTGGGTCCAATCAATGAAATCTCCTCCAGCGATCTTCCGCATTTGGGATCCACCGGCGCCGAAAAACTGTGTGCGAGGCGACAGGTCGGCGATTTCGCGCATCAATACCGCTCCATGCGCGTCCCCGCTGGATTCGCCGGCGATGATATAAATAGATCTTGGTCTCATGCGCGGGCCGCGCCTTTCCGCCTCTTTGCATGGAACGAGGCGTTCATCGATCGGATAGAAATGTCGATGCAGGTGAGCCTAATCGTCACGGCTGCCCGGGGTCCATTGCGAGTTCTGCAGTCCCAGACTTCGTGATCTCGGTAATTTCAATCGCCAATGCGAGCGCGGCAGCGGCTTCGGCCCCGGAGACGAGCGGCTGGAGTCCTCTTCGGGCACATTCGACGAACGATTGAAGTTCTCGCTTCAACGGTTCGTCCTTGTCAACTTCCACAGGTTCGCGGGTGATTGCGCCGTTGACCAGTCGATACAGTTCTGCGCTCTGGTTCTGGTAGTCGAGCGACAGATAGGCGTCCACCTGGAAAACCCTGATCTTGCGCATCTTTTCAGGGCTGATCCGGCTGGCGGTCACGTTGGCGACGCAACCGTTCTGGAACCGGATCCGGGCATTCGCAATGTCCTCTCCCTTGCTCAGCACTGGCACACCAACTGCGTCGATACTCTTCACAGGTGATCGGACAAGGTGAAGAATTATCTCCAGGTCATGAATCATCAAATCCAAGATCACTCCGATCTCCACACTTCGAAACGGATATGGTGAGAGCCGATGGGCTTCGATGAAACGTGGCTTGGTCAGGCGCGGCTCCAGCGCGCTAAGGATTGGATTGAATCGCTCCACATGCCCAACCTGCAAAATGACTGCGCGTTCCCTTGCCAGTTTCACGAGCTCTTCGGCTTGCTTCGGCGTTTCGGTGATCGGCTTTTCAATCAGGAGGTGTTTGCCGTCGTTTAGCAGGAACATTCCGATCTCGTAGTGATGCGGCGTCGGCGTCGACACAGTCGCAACGTCTACGAGCGAGGCAAATTCCGAAAGATCGCTGACGGTCTTTGCGCCGTACTGATCCGAGATCACTTTCGCTGTTTCGGGGTTTGTATCGAAAATCGCCGAGAACTCGACACCGGGAAGATCGGAATAGATTCGCGCATGGTTTTTGCCAATGCTGCCAACTCCGACGACGCCGGCTCGAATGCGACTGCTCATGTCTTGTACCCGTATACTGTGATCTGTTTCTCTTGCGCCAGTGCTTTTACCGCATCTTTGTCAAGCAAAAGCGTTTTCCCGGCCTCAACGGCAATCACCTTTACGCCGGCCGCATACGCGATTTCGAGCGTCTCGCACCCAATTACCGGGACGTCAAAACGGAGATCCTGATCCGGCTTCGATACTTTAACGACAACGGTGCCCTGCTTTCCCAGCGATGCGCCACGACGGATGGTCTCGTTCGTCCCTTCGAATCCTTCAACTGCGAGCACCGTACCGTTCCGGACGACAACAGTCTGGCCGATGTCCAGGCGGCTGACCTCTTTGGCGATCTCGAACCCGTATTCGATGTCGTTAAGGTAGCGGTTCTTAAGTTTTGGACCAGCAATCAAGCCGTCACCGGCCAGTGCATCTTCCATGTAGGTCGTCGCCGGCACCAATTGCACTCCGACCTTTTCCAGTTCGTCCCCCAGGGCTCCGAACAATGTTTCTGCGTTGCGCCGTTTCAACCTGCTGAGGACCATCAACACTTTGAAGTCTGGGCGTAGATCAAACAGGTTCTTCGGAGCGATCTGTCCCGCCATTATCGCCTCGCGAACACCAGCTTTCTCGAAAAATCGCAGGAGCCGTCCGAGCTGGCCGACCCGCATCCACTCGATCGAATCAACCTGCTCAGCCAATTCTGGTCGTGTCTCGTTTTCGAACGCGGCGACATGGATTGCGCCGACGCCGCGCTGTCTCGCTGATCGCGCGACCAGAAACGGGTACGCGCCACTGCCGGCTATGATTCCAAGCGCGGACGGATCTGTCATGGGGAAGATATGTAGATTGGAATGCATCTGCGGGCAAGGAGTCAGGAGTCAGGAGTCAGGAGTCAGGAGCACCCCACGGGCGAGGGCGTGAAGATTCGAGCAGAAACTCGCGTTCAGGGAGGTCACGTGGCAAAAATGCGTTGTACGGAGGAGCATCGGAAGTCAAGGCCGATAAGACACTGGTGCGGCGAGTGAGAGCTCTCTAGCCCGATCAGGAGCATGGTTCTTCCCGGTAGGCGATGAAGTTATTGGTGAGGTTGCGGCGGCTGGCTGTCGCAATCAACCCGGAGAGAAGATTGTGTTTAAGATCGCCGGGAAGCCGATGCCCGCCGTCGCAAAGGAAAACTACCATGTCAACGGCACCCCAACAACAGCAAGCAAAAAAAGGATCCAACGCTCAACGCATAGCTCCTAAGCGCAAGGCCAGAGGTAGCCACTGCCCGCAAGGCAAAGGCAACCAGCTAAGATCCAAACTCACTATTACCAATCCGGATGCTGCCGGGATCGATATTGGAGCTCGAGTTCATTATGTAGCAGTGCCCGAAGACCGGGCTGAGGTGTCGGTTCGCAGCTTTGGCGCTTACACTGCCCAGCTCGATGAGTTAGTGCAGTGGCTCAAAGATTGCGGAATTAAAACCGTGGCGATGGAATCGACCGGAGTTTACTGGATTCCGTTATACCAGAAGCTCGAAGAAGCTGGTTTTGAAGTCCTCTTAGTCGATGCGCGGCAAGCCAAACATGTGCCCGGACGTAAAAGCGATGTCCAAGATTGCCAGTGGCTGCAGCAGTTGCACAGTTACGGGTTGTTACGAGCGGCGTTTCGCCCTGAAGACTCCGTTTGCCGGTTACGCACCTTGCAACGACATCGCAAGAACTTGGTCGAGTACGCGGCGATGTGGATTCAGCACATGCAGAAGGCTCTCAATGAGATGAATCTACACTTGCATCACGTGCTCAGTGACATCAGCGGACAGAGTGGTCTGGCGATCCTAGATGCGATTCTAGCAGGTGAACGCGATCCAAGAAAACTGGCCTCACTGGCACATCATCGAGTTCAGAAAAGCCAAGCCCAGATCGAAGCGGCGTTGACGGGCGATTATCGCCCGGAACTGCTCTTCGTGCTCAGCTCAATCGTTGCAGAACTACCGCCAGATACAACAACAAATCACCCAGTGCGATCTGAGCATTGAGAAGCAATTGGCTAAAATGGTCTGATTGCCCAAACCCAAGCCAGGACTCCGAGTCCAGGCCATCAAGCGCCAGAATTCGGCGGGTGGCAAGTCACGCAAAACAAAACCCAAAGATGCCTTGGAATTAAGCTTGGCTGGACATCTGAAGCGCATCCTCGGAGTCGATCTAACGACCATCCCTGGATTGAACGTTCTAATGATCTTGACTCTGCTCAGCGAGATCGGAAGCAATATGGCAAAGTGGCGCAACGAGAAAGCCTTCGTTTCCTGGCTCGGACTAAGCCCCAACAACAAGATCAGTGGGCAGCGGGTCCTCAGTTCCCGCACACGCAAAGTCATCAACCGCGCGGCAACGACTTCTACGTCTAGCTGCGATGATACGTGGGCAAAACCAATACTCCCTTGGGCTCGTTCTATCGCAGAAAACGCGCTCAACTCGGCGCTCCAAAGGCCAGTTAGCAGCTACCGCAAGGAAGCTAGGTTGTCTGATCTACCACCTCATCAAAAACGGCCAAGGCTTACCAACGAATCCGATGTGCGCATTTATGAGCTTAAATACAAAGACCAAATCCTCAACTCTCTACGCAAACGTGCGAACAGTTTTGGATTTGAACTTGTGGAAGCTTCCAAAGGCAGCCTAAAAGCCACGTCAAACGTCCAAGTTTCAGAGAAGCCTCCCAGTTGGCCAAAGCGCCATCTGTAAGGAGGGAGGAACTTTTCATCTTGAGCGCTTTATGGCTTAGTCGCGTCGGTGATAGGAGTTCCCGGCGGAAGTCAAAATCGAAAAGACAATGGTGCTTTAAAGCCCGTAGAGAAGCCTGATTCCTTTGGTATTGCGGTGAAGGCATTGGCGAAGTCCCGGGTCCGATCCCCGGAGCTATCCCGTTTGGAAGATTGATTGAGTCGGACGCCCAAAGGCCGGACCGGGACTTCTATCTACTTTAAACCAGGGTATCCAATCATGAAAACCAATCGCAGCAAAGCTAAACTCCAAGCAGGCATCAGGAGTATTTCAGTGAGATCTAAGGAGTCCGAGCAGAGTCAGGAGATCATGAGTCCGGACGCCGCCAGGATTGATTGCGGAGCCCAAGAGCACTATGTCGCAGTGCCGGTGGATAGAGTGAGCGCGGGCCAACCCACGGTGCGTTGCTTTAGTGCGTTTACTGAAGGATTGGACGCTGCGGTCGACTGGTTGAAAGAGTGCCGGGTCACCACGGTGGCCAGGAGTCAACGGAGTCTACTGGATCCCCTTGCACCAGAAGTTAGAAGTCAGCCGTCATCGAAGTGTATTTGGTGAACGCACGTCATGTGCGCTGTGTGCCGGGGCGCAAGACCGATGTGAAGGACAGCCAGTGGCTGCGCCAACTGCATCGCTTCGGCTTGTTGAATGCTTCTTTCCGGCCCGAGGACATTACTTGCCGACTGAGGAGTCTGCATCGTCATCGCGATAATCTGGTGTGTTCAAGCGCCTCGGAGATTCAACACATGCAAAAAGCGCTCCAGCAGATGAACCTGCATCTTCATCACGTAGTCAGCGATATTACCGGGCTAACTGGTTTGCGCATCATCGATGCGATCCTGTCCGGTCAACGGGATCCCCAGGAGTTGGCTAAATTGCGTGACAAGCGAGTCTCCAAGAGCACCCCTCAACAGATGCAAGCGGCCTTGGTGGGCGATTATCGAGCCGAACACCTCTTCGTCTTAAGCCAAAGCTTGCAAGCCTATCGCTTCCACCAAGCGCGCATCGAAGAGTGCGACCGTCAAATAGAACCGCTCTTGGAAAAACTGGCTCAACAGGTCGAAGCCGCCTCGGCCCAACTGAAACCGTTTAAAGGTGCACAGCAGGAGGAGACGCTCCCTGTGCCGCCCAATGAGCCCAAGACCGGCACTAGTGCCAGTAGTCCGCTTAACAAAGCAAAGAGAAAGCACAAACCGATAGCCAATGAACCTAAGATCGAACTGGCGGGCCTATTAGAACGCATCTGCGGAATTGATCTGACTCAGGTGGTGGGACTTAATGTGCTCAGTGTGCTGCTCATCGTCTCCGAGATTGGCATCGATATGAGCAAATGGCGCAGTGCTAAAGCCTTCTGCTCCTGGCTCGGCCTCTGTCCGGGCAACAAAATCAGCGGAGGCAAAGTACTCGACTCGCGCACCCGCCAAGTCGTCAATCGAGTGGCAGACGCTTTACGACTGGCCGCTCAATCGGCGGGCCGTACCGAGACCTGTTTGGGCATCTTCTACCGGCGTAAGCAAGCCCACCTTGGAGCGCCCAAGGCCACCACTGCTACAGCGCGCAAACTGCCTTGCCTAATTTACCACCTGCTCAAATACAAACAGCCCTACCAAAAACTTGACCCAGCCATCTACCAACTCCGACTCCAAAAATCCGCGCTCTTTAGACTCCAAAACCTAGCCACTACTCTTAGCTACAAACTGGTTCCAACCGCCCCCGCTCCCGTCTAATCGCCCTGTTCACCTTTCCCAAGTTCCTTGGAAGTCAGAAGTCAGAAGTCAGAAGTAGTGGAGTAATGGAGTAATGGGATTACAGGAGTTACCGAATGGGCGGCCGCAACCGCCCGATGTCATTTGGCCTGAATTTCAAATTTATTACCTCGCAGCCCTCGCATTCTGCAATCCCATTACTCCACTACTCCATTCCTCCATCCCCCCACTCTGATCACAATCTTCCCGGTATGCTCACTGCGCTCCATCATCCGATGGGCCTCCGCGACGTCAGTCCAATCAAATATTCGGTAGAGAACGACCTTGATCTGCCCGGATTCGAGCAGGGGCCAAACACGTTCCTTGAGTGCCTGAGCGATTGCTGCCTTTTCCTCGACGCTCCGAGGACGCAAAGTTGATCCGGTTACGGTCAACCTGCGGAGCATGATCGGCATCCAATTGAACTCGGATACGATGCTCCCCTGAAGAAAAGCAACATTAATCAACCGGCCTTCGACTGTCAGCAGACTGATATTCTTTTCAATGTACGAACCGCCCACCATGTCGAGCACGATATCGATGCCGCGCGACCCGACGATCCGTCGGATCTCGGCGACAAAATCGCGCTCACGATAATTGATGACGTGGTCAGCACCCAACCCCGCGCAAAACGCGGCCTTGCGACTGTCACCAACGGTCGTGAACACCGTCGCGCCATACTGTTTTGCGATTTGGATAGCCGTATACCCGATTCCGCTTGAACCGCCGTGAATGAGGACATGATCGCCCTTCGCGAGGCGGCCCCGGTCAACCAGGTTAGTCCAGACGGTGAAAAAGGTCTCCGGAATTGCGGCTGCCTCCGGGAGGGTAAGCCCGCGAGGCAAGGGTAAACAATGACTCGAGTTTGTGCGACAATACTCCGCATAACCGCCACCCGGTGTCAGCGCACATACCTCGTCTCCGACTTTCCAGGCGGTCACATCGCTGCCGACTGCAACGATGCTTCCAGCAATCTCCAGCCCAAGAATCGGCGACACTCCAGGAGGCAGCGGATATTTTCCTTCCCGCTGCAGCAAATCCGCGCGATTGATTCCGGCAAAATCCACCTTGATGAGAACTTCATCCGGACCAACCGTGGGAAGGCTTCCCAGCGCAATTCGCATGGCCTGCGGGCCACCCCCTTCCCCGTGTGCGATGAACTGCATCGATGCTGGTAACATAGAGAACTGCCAGACCCAGGAGACGATAACGTATACGCGATCCGTTTTACTCAACGCGAGGATTTAGTCTACATACCGTCGCCCAGGTCTGCTCGCCGAATTCTTTTCCAAATCTAGCTCGCAGCAAATCTCCGGCCGACTGACTTTGCACAATTGCGAAAACGGTCGATCCCGAGCCGGACATCAACGCAAACAGCGAATCGGGCTGTCGTTGGAGCCACTCTTTCATCAAAGCGAGAAACAGGTACTTAGGTAAGACCGCCTGTTCGAGGTCGTTGCGCAGTTTTCCCCATTTCGTCTCGATCTCGTGGCCGCGCTTCAGGTTCCCAGGCAATTGCGAATACGTCCGGTATGCACCGGAGGTTGAGACTCCAAAGCCTGGCTTGAAGAGGCAAACCCAAAGATCGTCAGGAAAATCTCGCGGTTCAATCTTTTCGCCCCGTCCGGTACACCAGGCAGACTTACCATCGACAAAAAAGGGGACATCAGAGCCAAGTGTCGCGGCGAGATCATGCAGCTGCTCAGACCCAAACCGGCCGTGGTGAATTCTGTTGAGCAACCGCAACGTCGCGGCCGCATTCGAACTGCCTCCCCCAAGTCCCGCGCCGATCGGAATCTCTTTTTCCAAGCTGATCGCGTACTGCGTCTCGACCAAAGCCGCCCGATTGAAAAGCTCCGCGGCACGAACAACGAGATTCGACGGGTCTGTTTCAAGCTCCGGCACATTGGACACAAACGAGGGGTTGTTCGAGGGCTCAATTTCAATCTTGTCGGTAAGACCTACCGGAATCATCCATGTGGCGAGCTCGTGAAAACCGTCTGGTCGTCTCCCAAGAATCTTCAGAGCGAGATTGATCTTGGCTGGGCTCGAGATCTTCATGCATCGTTATCCTGTGCGAACTTTGATCGCAGCAAAGGATAAAATTATCGTTCCACTCGATGTTCCAACGGCGAACGCCGCTCGGGAATTGATTAAGGCCATTGGCGGTACCGTCGGTTTCTTCAAGATTGGAAGCCAGCTTTTTACGGCCGAAGGCCCGGTGATCGTGCGGGAAGTTCTCGATTCAGGCTCAAAAGTGTTCCTGGATCTGAAGTATCACGATATTCCGAACACTGTCCGGCATAGCGTCGAGTCGGCATGCGCCCTGGGCGTCGAAATGCTGACAATTCACCTCTCCGGCGGCCGGGCAATGTGCGAAGCCGCAGTGGCCGGCAGCAGAGCCTCAGAGACATTGGTGCTAGGTGTCACGGTGCTCACAAGTTTAACGGACGACGCATTGTCCGACATCGGATTTCGCGGAACCGTGCAGGAGGAAGTCCTACTCCTTGCGGAACTTGCTAAAAATACCGGAGTCACCGGTCTGGTCGCGAGCCCGCACGAACTCGCCCCCCTGAGGAACCTCTATGGGTCGCTGTTTACGACCGTCATTCCGGGAATACGTCCAAAATGGTCGGAACCAGGGGACCAGAAAAGGGTATTGACGCCACGGCAGGCGGTGGATGCAGGCGCGGACTATCTCGTCATTGGCCGGCCGATCACTGCGTCGAGCGATCCCAAGGATGCAGTCAGACGAATCATCCACGAGCTGGAGAGTCCGGCTTAACTTCTTTAGTTTGTATCCGAAAGATCCAATTCTAATCGCACTTCGACGTTCGACTGACCCCAATCTTGGACGCACTTTTCTTCGACTCGGACAAATCCAACCGATTCGTAAACTGACATGGCACGATCCAATCCTTCGACAGTCCAGAGGCAAAGCGATCTGAATTTCGCCGCCTGGCAGTAGCGGATCGATTCTTCGACAAGCCATCGCCCGAGTCCAATCCCGCGAACCGAGACATCCACAAACAGCAGCCTAAGTTGAGCCGCGTTTCCGGGTCGTTCCACGATAAAAATTGAACCGACAACCTTTCCCGCTTGCTTCGCCAGCCAGACGCGAGATCGCCCCTTGCTCTGATCGAGAATAAAATCGGCGGCAATCCGCGCGCAGTACGCCTCGTGAACTTCGTTGAAACCGTAGTCCGCAAAATTCTGGACTCCATGAATATGAATCAGCTGCCCAAGGTCTCCCGGGACAAAGTCGTGGTGAACTACGATCCCGGCAGACTGGATCTTGCTCGGCAGGTTCATTTAAAAGACTAGAGTATCGAACGAACCACTCCGCCGTCGGCTCTGAGCGCAGCACCATTCGTCGCCGAGGCGAGCGGACTGCAGACGTAGACCACGAGATTCGCAACTTCTTCCGGCGTCGCGAAGCGTTTCAACAAACTGCTCGGTCGCACTTTCTCAAAAAAGAAGGTCTCAAACTCTGCCGGCGTCTGGTTCGTCCGGGAGGCGAGCTTAGCGACAAAATCGTTAACCCCTTCGGATGCCGTGGGTCCAGGGAGAACCGAATTCACTGTCACCCCAGTCCCCGCCGTGGTCTCAGCGAGTCCCCGCGAAATCGCCAACTGAGCCGTTTTCGTAAATCCGTAATGAATCATCTCCGCCGGAATCTGGACGCCCGATTCGCTTGAGATAAAAACGATCCGACCCCAGTTCTTCTGCTTCATCCGCCCCAGGTAATAGCGCGAAAGCCGGACGCCGCTCAGGACGTTTACCTCAAAAAATCGTCTCCACTCGTCATCGGTGATCTCCTCGAACGGCTGCGGATTGAAGATGCCAAGGTTGTTTACTAAAATATCAACATCCGGATACTTTGAAAACAGGGTTTCTCCAACGCCGGTATCGGACAAATCTCCCGCAAAGCCTTCCACCTGCCCATGCGGATGCTTCTCGAGAATTTTGGCGACAGCCTCTTTCACTCTTGATTCGGTCCTGCCGTTCACAATCACCCGCGCGTTCTCCCTCGCTAATCCTTCCGCGATGGCGAATCCGATTCCGGCACTCGACCCGGTGACAAGCGCCACTTTCTTATCCAATAGTAGATCCATAGTTTTATAGTTTTTTGTTCCGAGAGGTGTTTGATTCGACGGCATACAATAACGACGAAAACATGGCGAGTCAGTGTTATAAATACCCGTTCGTCGAAGCAAATGCCGCCCGAACTCCAGACCGGCAGAATACCGGGGGTTGATCGTAAATAGAACAAAACACCCAGCCCCGGATTCATCTCACGGACCCCGGCGCGAGATAACGCTAGCTCACGCCAGAACTGCGGGGTGATTTGCGCCGATTATTCGGTATGCTCCAGGCTTCATGCGATCCAGAACACCAAGATTATTTGAGATCTTGGCTTCCTGAATCAGGCCGACGATATAAAAATGTAACTCCTGCGCCAGCAACTTCGGATCTTGCCTCGGGATATTTCCGGCATCCATCGCATCCCGCAATGTCGCTTCCAGATAACGACATTTGCGTTCGCTGATCTGCTGCGCCATTACGCGGATCGACTCGTCCTGGGTGCTCAGCTCGCTGCCCAGCGAAACAAAAGGGCACCCCAACACGCACCCGTTTGACTCGAAACTCTCTGTTTGATTGCGCCGAATGTGGGCGAAGTAGGCTTCCAGCCTTTCCATTGGCGGGGTCTGAATCGAAAATATCCGATCCAATGCCGTTCGAACTTTGTCCCAATGATATTCGTATGCCGCCACCGCCAGCTCCGATTTAGATCGGAAAAAATGGTAAAAGCTTCCCTTTTTCACCCGGGATTGCTCGCAAATCTGGTCAACTCCCACTGAGCCATAGCTTTGGCGCCAAATTAAACCGTGGGCAGTTTCCAGAAGGCGCAACTTAGAATCGCAAAAGCGCATCGCTAATACCCAATATATTGGACCGATCGGTCAACCGCAACATAGAAATTTTCCGGAATTTTATTTCTTAAACTTTGCCGTTCTATTCCGACGATCGAATTCTGGCTGCAATGGTTCGCCCGATGGACGATGATTCGAATGCAGGACACTATGATCGCCTGGTTCGTCATCACTACTTTGCTCGGCTATTTCCTCCTTGATTGCATTGCGAAGTTCCTGAACCTGCGGAGTCTCCGGCAAGATGTCCCCAAAGAGTTTCAGGACGTCTACGATGCCGATCGGTTTCGCCGCTCTCGAGAGTATACGAAAGTAAACACACAATTCGACCTTGTTAGCTCCACAATCGAACTTGGGATATTGCTCCTCTTCTGGGCTATCGGCGGGTTTGAAGAATTGGACCGATCCGTCAGGAAATTCCATTTCCAGCCCGTAACGAACGGGTTGATCTACTTCGCGATCCTTGCGGCGATGCAGGCTGCACTCATTCTGCCGCTTCGGATCTACCACACATTTGTCATCGAACAACGATTCGGATTCAACCGAACGACAATCAAAACGTTTGTCGCAGACCGTCTAAAAGAGTGGCTCATCGCAGGGCTCGTCACTGGTCTTCTGGCGTTCGTCGTTCTGAGTCTTTTTCAAGCATTTGGCCTGCACGCCTGGCTGATCTGCTGGATCTGTACCGCGGTGATTTCGGTGATCCTGGTTTATATCGCACCGACCGTGGTTCTTCCGCTCTTCTTCAAGACAAGTTCTGTCCCGGAAGGTCCGTTGCGGGAGTGCGTAACAGAATTTGCTGCTCGCGAGAACTTTCCAATCCGCGAACTCCTTGTGATCGACGGTTCGCGTCGTTCCTCGAAAGCGAATGCTTTCTTCACCGGATTCGGCTCAAACAAGCGTATCGCATTATACGACACCTTGATCAACACCCACACTGTTCCCGAACTGCTCGCAGTCCTTGCCCACGAGGTCGGGCACTACAAGAAGCATCACATTCTTCATCATTTCGTTTTTGGTCAATTCAATTTGTTGCTGCTGTTCCTCGGCGCATCCCTCTGCATCTCGCGGCAGGAGCTATTCACCGCGTTTGGTGTGACGAATCAGTCGTATTACGTTGGACTCGTGCTCTATCTTATTTTGATCCAGCCATTTAGCGCATTGTTCGGCGTTCTCGGCAATTACCTGAGCCGGCGAGATGAGTTCGAGGCGGACCGTTTTGCTGCGGAGGCTGTCGGCGATCCAAAGCCATTGATTACCGCCTTGAAGCGTCTTAGCAAAGAGAGTCTGTCGAATCTGACCCCTCATCCCCTGCTCGTAAGCCTGCACTTCACTCATCCTCCGGTGCTCGAACGGGTGCTGGCGCTGCGGAAGCTCGAGTAAGCGCCAATTCCACTTCGCCAACGATTCGCTCCTGGGTATCTGCCATCTTTCTAAAGCCGTTACTGGTCAGGTCGTCCCAACCCGCGAGGTGCAACAGCCCGTGAACAAAGTAAAGCCTCAACTCCCGGACAAAAGAGGTTGAGAATTGCTCTGCCTGCCTTTCGGCCGTTTCGACGCTGATTACAATTTCACCGTACTGGAATGTGATGACATCGGTAGGGCCGTCGACCGACATATATTCATGGTGGATTTCCGCGATCCGCCTATCTGTGACAAAGGCAACGCTGACTTCTTCGGGTAGCGGCGTCGGCTTTGCAAGATCTGTAACCCTTGCAATCGCTTCTTCAGCGAATACACGGAACTCAGTCAAATCGACTCTCTTCTTGCGCTGCCGATTGGAGAGCTCGAGCAATGGAATCAGGCCGCGGAAGCAGGCGGAAGATTGCGGAGCCGCCTGCCCTCTTGTTCGGCACGTTCTTCGTCTTTGGGATACCGAATCCGCGTGTGAAGCATATTCAGGAGAGTAAACCGGAACTTCTCCGAGATGATCTTCAGCTCCTTTAAGGTCAGGTCGCACTCATCGAGTTGCCCTTCAGCGATACGCTTGTTGACGATATCGTTCACAAGTTGCTCGATTTTTTGAGGAGTCGGTTTTTCGAGGCTGCGGGAGGCGCTCTCGACAGCGTCCGCGAGGCTGATAATTCCGCTCTCTTTAAACTGCGGCCTTGGCCCGCTGTATCGGAAGCTCTCCTGACGGACATCGGGGATATCTTCCTCACGAATGTTCATGATTTTACCGCCTTCGCGCGCATCCTGCTGCTGTTGGATCGCGCGCTTATAGAAGTATTGGACCATCGATGTCCCGTGATGCTGCTGAATAACGTCAATAATGCGCTGGTTCAGCCCGTATTTCAGCGCCAGATCGACCCCTTCCTTGACATGGGAGATAATGATCAGCGCGCTCATGGTCGGCGTGAGATCGTCGTGCGGATTTTCGTCACCGACAATGTTCTCGGAAAAATAGTTCGGCTTTACCAGCTTGCCAATATCGTGAAAATAGGCGCAGGCGCGGCACATTGTGCCGTCGGCGCCGATCTTGTTCGCGGCAGCTTCAGCCAAGTCCGCTACGACGTCGCTGTGGTGCCATGTCCCAGGTGCTTCGAGACTAAGCCGGAGCAAAAGCGGATGATTGCGATCCGTCATTTCGAGCCACGACATATCGGTCGTTATCTGAAAAGCAGCTTCCAGCATTGGCAGGGCACCGCTGACGACCATTGCGGTAATGACGCCAACCAGGATCGCCGCAGCAGACTGCTTTATGAACATGGTCAAATCCATGCCATTCAATTGAAGCCACGGTATGGGAATAATCCCAAACGAGACAGCTAGGATCCAGGTGGCCAGCCCTACATAAACGCCGGCTCTTAACAAGCGGCTCCGACGCCGTACCTGAATCGTGACGAAAACGGCGATAAACCCGCTGATTAGGCTCATGACGAGCAGGAACGCGTCCACACCCCGGAACAGTATCGAGCTCCAGAGGCTGACAAATACCGCTCCGTACAGGCCCAGATTCTTGCCGAGCAATACAGAAAGAACGAGTGGCGCTAACGCGAATGGGATCAAAAGAACGCCGAACTCTTGCGGCAATCCACCCTGGCTCTGCGTCGACAGAATCATGACGACTTTGGCGACACACAAATGGAAAAGGAGAACGCCGAATACCAGGCCCACCCGCGAGTTCTTCTGGAACGTCGACGGGTGATTGATCCAAAGCTGCACGACCGCGGTCAGGAATATCAACAACCCGATCAGGAAATATTTTGCTGGATCCGGGTGTTCGCCCGAAAAGATCAGCAGGGCGAGCACCAAGACAAATACTCCGAAGATGCCCGCTTTGACGAACGGGTCCGACTCAAGCTTGCGCATCCATTCGTTTTGAGTGGATTTACGCCGCATTTTCGGGCAGGCGAGACCTTTCTTGACTAGCTTTTTGCGATTTGAAGTCCCAAACATTCCTGAAAATCCCTCCAGTTAACCCTGGTTTGTGCTTGTCGGCTCCTCACGGTAGGCCTTGTAAGCACGAATAATTGATCGAACCAGCGGGTGCCTGACGACATCCCGATCGGAGAAACGCGTAAAGTGTATCCCTGGGACGGTCCCCAGTGCATGCATCGCCTCGATCAGTCCGGATGTTTTTTTGCGTGGCAGGTCAATTTGCGTCTGATCCCCGGTCACGACGCACTTTGAATCCGCACCCAGTCGTGTCAGAAACATGAACATCTGCTCGGTCGTTGTGTTTTGTGCCTCGTCCAGAATCACGAATGCGTGATTGAGCGTTCTTCCTCGCATGTACGCAAGCGGCGCAATTTCGATAACCCCCCGATCCATGTACCTCTGAATCTCCTCCGACTCAACCATATCATACAGCGCATCGTATAGGGGACGCAAATACGGGAAGATCTTTTCCTGCAGGTCCCCCGGCAGGAACCCCAACGCTTCCCCTGCCTCGACCGCAGGGCGAGTAAGGATGACCCGCTTAACCTGTTCTTTCCTCAACGCGTCGACCCCCATCGCCATCGCAAGAAAGGTCTTCCCTGTCCCAGCCGGCCCAATACCGAAGACGATATCAAATTTCTGAATCGCCTGGACGTAGTCCAACTGCTGCTCTGATCTCGGAATAATCGGCGCCCGCCGAGGGGGGGTAAGAACCTTGTGTCCCGCAAGTTGCCCCAGTGGCTGCCGGCTCGCGTCGGTTACAGAGTCCAACGCGTATTGAAATTCGTGCCGGCGGATCTGAACGCCATGTTGGCGCGCTTCTTCAAGCTGATCAAAGACTTTGCGTGCTTTTTCGATATTTGGCCGTTCCCCTTCGACGCGGAGCCACCCATCGCGAGTGGTGACTTTCACCGCCAGCTTTTCCTCAAGCGTCTGAAGCAGCTTGAAGTCGTTGGCGTACAGGTTCTGCAGCGTCCGCGCGTTATCAAACTGAAGCGTCTCGGATTCAACCATTAAAGCGGTAATTACGAGAAGTTATGCATTATCCCAAACTTGCGAATAATCAAAGAAGCTTTTCGCTGGCCAAATTTCCTGAAGCCAGGAGCAGCAGAAATGAAAACATCCGCAACGGCACGGCCCTCATTTGTATCCGTAGACCATCGCCCAATTGGTCCGGTCCTTCGGTGAGTTGGTCACCTCCACAATGATGAAATAGGTTCCCGTTGCCGGAGGTACAAGGCGAGCCCCTGCAAACCTGCCCTTCTGCCAGGAATCATTTTCAACCAGTTTTCCCTTATTGTCGTAGAGGTGGATGGAAACGTGGGCCCCCTCAACGTCTGTGGCCATGCAGAACCAGTAATCGTTCCCCTTGAACAACGTATTCGGGATGGCCTTCTGTTCTCGCACACCCAGATCGCCGCCCCACTGATCGTCGCGGACTGTGTACCCCTGCTTGGCGTATGGATCCATCGCTTGAAGGGCACTCGCGATCGCATCGTCGAGGGATGCGTCGACAGGGGTGAGGAACGCGCAGAAGCCTAAGAGAATTAGAAATCGTCTCACAAAGTTCGTCCGTTAAGCGCGTGAGTCGATCGCATTCACCATTTGGCCTGTGATTTCGTTGATTCTTCTCACCGAATCCGGCGTGATCTTCTGATTGATGAGCGGTGAAATCTCATCGAGTCCCTTTTGAATTCGGTTGACCAGGCGATTGGTCCGCAGACGAGGAGGCATACCGGCAATACGCTCCTGAAAATACCGGAGCAGATCCGGTTGGTTCAGTAAATCGGCGCCATCCGGCGAATAGCTCTTCTGCACGACGGCCGTGAGAACTTCGGTGCCGCGCAACCACCCGCCAAGGCTGACAAGATGCGCGAGCTGGTCATCCTTGAGTTGGATCATGGCATTCTTCACGTCTGTCAGAGCGCCGTCCAACTGCTGTCGAACCGCTGGCCAATCGCCGGAATCTGCCCGTGTCACGATCGAATTTGTCCGACTCAATACGGTTGATTCTACACCGATAGCTCTCGCAAGCTCCAACACATCGCGCCCGACCTTTTTCACCCGTTCCTTGTCCGTCGCCTCGACGGCGACGAAGCCTTCCGCAACGACACAACCCAAAAGCAGCGCAATTTGAGCACGCTCCCCGGTATTCCGGATGACAGGATCCCGAACCTGCTCCTGCCAGTTGGGCGATCCAAGTTTATCCAGGACGTTAAAGACCTCGCTCGGGAGCGGGACAACGATTTCATCCAGTTGAGTCGCCGGGAACTTGGTGAGATCAATGTGGCTTGGAGGCGGCGTGCAGATGCCGGTTCCCTCCGAGAGAAAAAGCGCCGCTATAGAAACGACGCAAACCAGATTCTTCATCATTCAGCCGCTCTCCATACCTAACTACGTGGTCAATCGCCAGTCTTTTCCTGGGGAGATTTACTTCTGATCCCGAAGAATAGCGACCGGCCAATCCTAAGAGGAGTTTTTTCTTTGAGCAAACGCAGTTTACGAATAACCCTTTAGACAGAATGATGCTCGAACGAGTCGAAGAACTGCTCCGCCAGGTTTCGAACAAACGCGTCCTGGTGATTGGCGATCTGATGCTCGACGAGTATGTTTGGGGCCGAGTCTCGAGGATTTCGCCGGAGGCTCCGGTCCCGGTGGTGGAGGTGATCCGGGAATCGTACTACCCCGGCGGAGCGGCAAACGTTGCACGAAACGTCCGGGAGTTTTCTCCGTCCGTCTTCGTCATGGGATTAGTCGGAGAGGATGCGCACGGCGAGAAGCTCAGAAAACTTATGGGAGAGAATGGGATCAGCCTGGAAGGACTGCAGGACGACGCTTCGTTTCAGACGATTGTGAAAACCCGTATCATCGCGCGCCAACAGCAGGTGGTGCGTGTTGACCGCGAACGGCCGCATCCTCTCGCCGGCGAGGCTCAGGCGAAGTGTCTCGAGAAAGTTCGAGCGCTCCTTCCGCGACTGGATGCCATCATTTTTGAGGACTACGGAAAGGGACTCCTCCAACAGTCCTTCGTAGATATCGTTGCCGCTTTGGCCACAGAAGCCGGGAAATTGGTGACCGCCGACCCAAATCCCCACAATCGTTTGATCTGGCGCGGAATCACAGCAGTGAAGCCAAATCGCAGCGAGGCGTTTGCAGCCGCCAATCATCCCTGGCGAGAGCCTGATCCGGATCCACTCCACGATGAACATCTGTTGCGCGTCGGCACCGAGCTGCTCCGGGTTTGGAGCCCGGAGCTCCTATTGATCACGCTTGGCGAACAGGGAATGATCCTGTTCGATCAGGCGAACGCTCCGTTCCATATTCCTCCGCTCGCCCGTGAAGTATACGACCTCTCTGGCGCGGGCGATACGGCAATCGCATTGTTTACCCTTGCCCTGGCCTCAGGCGCATCCCCGATTGAAGCGGCGGAAATATCAAATCACGCAAGCAGCGTCGTTGTTGGCAAACTCGGTACAGCAACACTAACGCCGCACGAGCTTCTCGAAAGCTTCCGCCAGCACGATGGATAGGCGGAGCAAAGGAGTTCAAAGAGCAGTCTTTCTCGATCGGGACGGGACGCTGATGAGAGATGTTGGCTATTGTTCCGATCCGGCGGACGTTGAACTGCTCGACGGAGTCGTTGAGCTGCTCCCAAAACTTAAAAACGCCGGATTCAAGCTCGTCGTCATCACCAATCAAAGCGGCATTGGGCGCGGGCACTTTACAGAGGAAGCCTTCCGGAAAGTCCAAGCGGAACTGGAAAACCAGATCGGACCCGGTGTGATCGACGCCACCTATTTTTGCGCAGACACACCTGAGAATGCCACGGATCGCCGGAAACCTGGTCCCGGGATGCTGCTGGAGGCGGCTAGAGATCTGGCTCTTAGCCTCAGCGAGAGCTATATGGTAGGCGACAAACCAATCGATACCGAGGCAGGTACCCGGGCCGGCGTGAAAGCAACGATCCTTCTTCAACCCGAGGATGCCGGCATTGAGTCCGCGCCGTGCGCAACAACGGTCGCAAAGAACTTTCGCGAGGTGGCCGAATTCATCCTCAGAGATTGCTTCACAAGCGGGTTCCGCAATAACACTTAGTTACCGTAATGAGCAAAGTGGTCGGCATTATTCCAGTCCGTTGGGCATCGACGCGGTTTCCTGGCAAGGCTCTCCATGGCATCGCAGGCAAACCGTTAATCCGCCACGTTTGGGATCGGTGTGTCGAGGCCGCGTGCTTCGATCAGATTGTCATTGCAACCGACGACATGCGGATCGCCGAAGCCTCATTTAATTTTGGTGCCGAAGTTGCCGTCACTGCCGCAGATCATCCGAGCGGAACGGACCGGATCGCGGAGGTTGCCAGAAAACTTAAAAAGGCCTTGATCATTGTGAACATTCAAGGCGACGAACCATTGCTCGATCCGGCATTAATGCAGCAGCTCGTTCGAAAAATGCAGGAGAATCCCCGGATTCCGATCGTTACCGCAGCGACGCCGATTTCCGCGGAGGAATCCCAAAGCGAACACAACGTAAAGGTCGTGATCGATCACAAGGGAAATGCGCTCTATTTTTCGCGGAGCTGCATTCCATTTCGAAGAGGCGAGAGCGATGTCGTAACCTACAAACATCTAGGCATTTACGGTTACAGGCGAAAGGCGCTTCTGGATTTTGTGAAACTCTCTCCAGGCAGTCTCGAGAAAGCAGAACAGCTCGAACAGTTGCGCGCTTTGGAAAATGGCGTGAAGATTCGCGTCGTTATTTCTGAGATCAATTCGATCGGGGTCGATACACCAGAAGATGCGGCCGAAGTCGAACGGCTAATTTTGAGCAGGAGAACCGGGTGAAATACATCTTTGTGACAGGCGGGGTAGTTAGTTCGCTGGGTAAAGGGCTCGCTGCGGCGGCGCTCGGAACCTTGCTTGAGCACCGTGGTCTGCGAGTGATCATGCAAAAGCTTGATCCGTACCTGAACGTCGATCCTGGGACGATGAGCCCGTTCCAACACGGCGAAGTGTACGTGCTTAGCGACGGCGCTGAAACAGACTTGGATCTCGGCCACTACGAACGATTTACGAGCTGCGTCCTGACAAGGTCGAATAACGTTACGAGCGGTCAGGTTTACGAAACGGTCCTCGCAAAAGAACGCCGCGGAGACTATCTCGGCAAGACCGTGCAGGTGATTCCGCACGTGACGGACGAGATCAAGGGACGCATCCAGCGCCTCGCCAAGGAACACTCTGGCGACGTTATCATCACTGAAATCGGTGGCACAACAGGCGACATCGAGGGCTTGCCGTTCCTTGAAGCAATCCGGCAGTTCCAACTCGAAGTAGGCCCGGAGAACGTGGTCATCATGCACGTGACACTCGTTCCCTACATCAAAGCTGCGGGCGAACTCAAAACAAAGCCTTCCCAGCAAAGCATCGCAAAACTTCGTGAGATCGGTCTTCAGCCGCACGTCCTGCTTTGCCGGACCGAAAAACCGCTCGACTTGGAGGTCAGGCAGAAGCTGGCTCTCTTCTGCAACGTGCCTCTTCACGCAGTCGTTGAAGTCCGCGACGTGGACCATACAATCTATGAGTTGCCTCTCACACTTCAGGACGAAAAACTTGACGACACAATCTGCCGATTGCTCCGCCTCGAAACTCCGCCGGCACAGATGACCGAGTGGCGCCGATTCGTTCAGCGAGTGATTGCGCCGCGCAAGAACCTTAAAGTCGCCGTTGTCGGAAAGTACATCGACTTGCAGGATGCCTATAAGAGTATCTACGAGTCGCTCACGCACGCCGGCGCGGCAAACGACTGCGGAATCGAAATTGTCCGTATCGACGCAGAGGATCTAGAAGGCTCTGAACCGGTTAAATCGTTGGGAACCGTCGCCGGCGTGATCGTTCCGGGCGGGTTCGGCGACCGTGGTGTCGAAGGGAAAATTGCTGCGTGTCGATATGCAAGAGAAAAACGAATTCCCTATCTCGGTCTTTGTCTAGGAATGCAGGTTGCGACGATCGAGTTTGCCCGCAATGTCTGCGGGTTCAAAGGCGCCAATAGCACCGAGTTCGACGAACAGACGCCTCACCCTGTGATCTGTTTGCTCGAAGACCAGAAAGAGGTCCGAATGAAAGGCGCTTCGATGCGTCTTGGAATCTGGCCGACCAATATCGTTCCTGGCACTCTCGCTGAAAAAACTTACGGCGCCCAGCAGATCGTCGAACGACACCGTCACCGCTACGAGTTCAACCTCAATTATAAAGAGGAAATGGAAGAGCGAGGATTCATAATTTCCGGTAGCTCGCCGGATGGAAGACTCGTCGAATTGATCGAACTACGGGACCACCCCTGGTTTCTGGCCTGCCAGTATCATCCGGAGTTCTTGTCGAAGCCGAACGCACCGCATCCTCTGTTCAGGGGTTTCATCGCGGCATGCCTTGCGAGCTCGGCATAGGGCGATTTATCGGAGCTGCCGCTGCTTTAGCCGGACCGCCAGATCCGCCGGCGGTTTAAACCAAATTTTCTTCCCCTCGACAACCGCACCGCGGTTGCGAAAGAATTCTCCCAATTCCAATGTGTAATAGCCCCACGATTCCGGATTCAGCTCGAAATAGATTTCGCCCATTCTGGTCAGAAGATTCTTTCTGACATCGTCCAGGAAGAACTCCCACTCTTTCAACCCCCAGACCTGTTCCGACCCGTGCGAATTGAAGCAGACGGCAAACCCAGTCAGAAGTTCAAATCGCGTTCCAAGGTCGGGGAGCGCTTGGAACGGTTCAATACGCCAGACTCGGCGCGGGATCTGCATCAGTTCAAACATCTCGCCATACATCGGAGGCCAGTCGAGATCGAGGCCCATAGGCCTGTGCCCAAGGTGCTTGCAAACATAAAGAAAGTAACCGGCCCCGCTCCCGATATCGAGAATGCGCAAGGAACGGCGCCGGTCGAGATGAAGGGCCCGCGCCTGTTTGCTTGCAAGCTCCAGCCGGTGCCCGGCATCGACATATTTGGGCCATCCCTTTTTGTCATCCGGATTTTCGTACTTCGCGCGAATCTTGCCGAACCCTTTCGATTCAAGTTCGGCGACCATTTCTGCGACACCGAGCGGTCTGCGCCAGCGGTAATAAGCATCGAGGAAACTTTCCCAGGCCTCTCCGGTGCGAATCTTGTCAATTTTTCGAGTTAGCTCCACGACACTTGATTCAAAGAGGCAAAATCCGGGCACAGGTGCAGCAGCGATTCGCAACCACACCTGCGTCAATAGATCAGTGGACGCGCCGGCACTCGCAGCACATTTTGAGATTACTCGACGATCTGGAGGAAGACCTGCTGCCCGGTCCGAGACGCCGCGGCACTCAGGAGATTCCGCACCGCGGTGATCGTGTGCCCGTTGCGCCCGATCACCTTCCCGACGTCAGACTTCCGCATCTCGACCTTAAAAATCAGCTTCGGACCCTGTTCGACTTTTGTTACCAGGACTTCTTCGGGTGCTTCGACCAACTGTTTGATTACAAACTCGAGAAAGGTCTCCACGGAATATTATTGGGCCGGCACTGCAGCCGCTTTTTTGCGGGCTTTCAAAATAATGCTCGCGACGGTCGAACTCGGCTGTGCGCCGTTTGTTACCCAATAATCCACCCGACCGAGGTCCAAATGAAAATTCTCACCGGGTAGATTCGGATCATAGCTACCGATCGTCTCAATAAACTTTCCGTCGCGCGGACTACGTTTGTCCGCCACCACAACCCGGTAGTAAGAACGGTTCTTGGTTCCTTCTCTACGCAATCTAATCGAAACAGCCATAATCAAATCCAGGGCTCTGGGCCCTCTATTATCCTCACATTCCCCCAGCCCGCGGGACTCGAGCCAGCATCTTCTTCATTTTTCCCGCGTTCTTCATCAGTTTACGCATCTGGTTAAACCGTTGAAGCAACGTGTTCACTTCGGTGACTGAAGTCCCGCTACCGCGCGCGATACGCTGCCTCCTCCTGGCGTTCAGCACATCCGGGCTTCTTCTTTCGCCCGGCGTCATGGAAAGCACGATCGCTTCGATTCGCTTTAGCTGTTTTTCGTCAACCGAAAAGCCTTTCATATTACCCATCCCGGGTAACATGCCAAGGATATTTTCCAGAGGCCCCATCCGGCGCAGCATCTTGAATTGCGATAGAAAATCATTGAAATCGAAGCTCGCCGTCCGCATCTTTTTCTCGAGTCGGGCTGCTTCTTCCTCGTCGATCGATTCCGCCGCACGCTCAACCAGACTGACAACGTCCCCCATCCCAAGAATTCGGCCTGCCAGACGATCGGGATAAAACGGTTCGAACTGGTCAATCTTTTCGCCGACACCAGCGAACTTGATCGGTCGTTGCGTGACCTGGCGCATCGAGAGGGCCGCGCCACCGCGGGCGTCGCCATCCAGCTTCGTGAGAACCAGACCCGTCAAGCCGAGTGCTTCGTGGAAATGTGTTGCGACATTGACTGCTTGCTGTCCGGTGGCGGCATCGCAGACGAGGAGTATCTCCTGCGGCTGCAACACATCCCGAAGACGTTTGAGTTCGTCCACCAGCGACTCGTCAATCTCCAGTCGCCCTGCGGTGTCGAAAATCACGACGTTGCCCGATTGCGTCTCCGCCCACTCTAGCGCGTCGCGTCCTGCTTTCACGACATCCGTTTGTCCTGGCTCCGGCCGATAGACGGGCACACCGACCTGCGCTGCGAGCGTCGCCAATTGGTCGATTGCCGCAGGCCGTTGAAGGTCGCATGCCACAAGCAAAGGAGACTTGCCCAGTTTCTTGAGGTAGAGTGCGAGCTTGGCTGACGACGTTGTCTTGCCCGATCCATGCAAACCGACCATCACGATTCGGGCGGGCTTATTCAGATTCAGTGGCTCGTTATCGCCACCGAGCAGCTGCGTAAGTTCGTCATAGAAGACTTTTACAATCTGCTGGCCAGGCGTAATCGATCGCAAAACGTCCTGCCCCAAAGCCTTTGTTTTGACTTTGGCGATAAAATCCTTCGCGACCTGGTAATGAACGTCGGCCTCAAGCAACGCCAGGCGAACCTCTCGCAAGGCGTCGTTGATATTGGCCTCCGAGATCGTGCCGTGACCCCGGAGATCCTTAAAAATATCCTGAAGTTTGTCCGAAAGCTGAGAGAACACGGTTATGCCCCGTTGGCCGCAGCCTGTTTACCGGCCGCCGGCGCTGTGGAATCGACCGTGAAATCCCAGCGCGTCTCCACTTTCTGCCCGTCGGCCGTTGCCGTCAAAATGACGGTGTACGTCTTAGGAACCAGGTTCTGCGTAAATTCGTAGGAGACGAGCTTCGTGGCCGGATCGTATTTTGCAGGCACCACACCAAATCCGCTGACCCGCATCTCGACAGACTTCGGGTCGACATTCCCCATCGACGCAAGGTTCGCTTTGATAACCGGTCTGGTGTTCGAAATTTTTTCATCGTTCATCGGCTCGGTGACCATTGCAGCGGCCGCCAATTGCGCGGCTTGAGTTCCTGGATCGACCGCATCGTTCGCGCCGAAATCGACCACAGTTTTAAACAGGTCAGGGTGCAGCGAATCAAGAGCATACCGGCCGATCTGGTCGGCTGGCGCATCGATTCCCATATGCTGGCCGTACACGGTGAATTGCGCCTGGAAACCGGCTTCCGTTGCCATTTTTCGGACCTGTTCATTGTGAGTTCCGTACGGGAACGCGAAAGCGACAATTTTAATGCCGAGCTTTTGCTCCAGGATGTCTTTCGACGTGTAAATCTCATTGTGCAGCCAAGTCGGGTAGTCCTGCCCTTTTGGCGCGTGCCGGAGATCATGGTGCGAAACCGTGTGACATTCAATGTCAACCCCGGCGTCGCGCATCTGTTCGAGTTGTTCCCAGGTCATCGATTTGCCGCCGACGTTCACGTAGTTCGTATAAATGAACATCGTGAATGGATACCCGAATTCTTTTAGAATCGGCCAGGCCACATTGTAACCAGAGATGTATCCGTCATCGATCGTGATGATGCAGCTTTTTCGCGGAATCGATTTTTCTCCCCGCCGCCACGCGAGAAAATCCTTCATGGAAATCACTGCGATCCCGTCGTCCTTCAGTTGCTTCATCTGCGATCGGAAATCGATCGGACTAGTCGCGAGCGGGTCGCGCTTGTTATCTTCAAACCGATGGTAGCAAAGCACAACAACTTTCGCCGAACGGTCGACTGCCACTTGCGGCGGCGTCGGCGTTGATGGCGGAGCTGCGACAGACGCAGCCGGGGTCGCAGCGGGTGCTGTCTCCTCCAGTTTTGCGAGAGTCGAACTTTTTTTACAACCTGCCACGAAAAGCGGCAGCACGAGAATCAGCGGAACAAAACAACGTAACATACCGATCACTAAGCGCGCAGATTATCACGTTCCGAAAAATTATAAAGCCAAGGAGTTAAAATTAGTGCAGTTAATTTAGCGGGCCAGCGCACCAAGATAAACCGGTGTTCGCCGGCAAGGCCGCGTAGGCGAAGCGTCACCGCTTTGCTTTCTTCCCGAGAGTGCAAAGCGAGGACGCTTCGCCTACATCGCATGGCCGCCGGCCCATTTTCATCGCAACCCTCCGGGCCGGAGCCAGTTGGCTGTTTTTCTACGTTGCTCTCTCGACCCGTATCATCAAGATATGGGTCTTCGTTCGCGCCTTGAATTAACAACCAACTGACTCCCGGCAAAGTTCATGTTATTTCGGGGACAGGACACTAGACTCTCTCTCGTGCGGAAATCGTTCTCCCGCAGAGACTGGTGCGCCAATCGGCCGATCCTACGAGAGCCCTACATTGCGAAATGTCTGATCGATATGCCGGAAATGCTGATCGAGTGAGCACAACGTCGCGAGTTCATCCGAAGGAATAAGCGCAGTCACTTCCGAGATCTTTCTGACTTCGGTCAGGAAATCGTCCTTGTTTTGCCATGTTGCCATCGCGGCTCGCTGTACGGCTTCGTACGCCGCCTTGCGTTCCATGCCTCTGCGCGTCAATTCCAACAGAATAGACTGGCTGAAATAGAGACCTTTTGTGATTTCCAGATTTTCCATCATGTTGCGCGGATAGATCTGCAAACCTGCAACTAAATTCGTCAGTGTTGCTAACATGTAGTCCATCAATATGCAGGAGTCTGGAAAGATAATCCGTTCCACGCTGCTGTGGCTGATGTCCCGCTCGTGCCATAACGCAACGTTTTCCAACGATGCAACTGCGTTTCCACGAATGATTCGCGCAAGCCCGCTCAGCCGTTCGCCCGTAATCGGATTTCGTTTGTGCGGCATTGCGGAACTCCCCTTTTGCCCGGGGCTGAAGTACTCCTCCACTTCCAGCACCTCCGTTCTTTGCAGATGTCGGAATTCCGTCGCCCACCGGTCGATGCTCGACGCGACGACAGCAAGGGTGGCGCTGAATTGCGCGTGACGGTCTCGCTGGACCACCTGCGTCGAAAGCGGATCCGGCTTCAATCCCAGCCTGTCGCAGACCATGGCTTCGACTCTCGGATCAAGATGCGCGTGCGTGCCGACCGCTCCGCTGAGCTTTCCAACCGCTACCTCTTCACGCGCCGCACGAAGCCTCTTCTCGGCCCGACCAAACTCGTCGTACATCAACGCCATTTTGAGTCCGAACGTAATCGGCTCGGCATGAATACCGTGGCTCCGGCCGATCATTGGCGTCTGCTTGTACGCATGAGCTTTCTCTGCGATCGCTTCGCGCAGTTTTGCGATATCTGCCAACAGGATGTTGCATGACCGAACGAGCTGCACTGCGAGAGCTGTATCGAGGACGTCCGACGAAGTGAGCCCCTGGTGCATCCATCTTGCCTCCGGCCCAATGTACGACGCGACATTCTCGAGAAACGCAATCAGGTCGTGATTGGTGCGTTTTTCGATTTCGAGAATTTCGGTCACAGAAAACTTTCCGCGCGACCGAATCGCTTTTGCGTCCGTTTCCGGGATCAGCCCCAGTTGGGCCATGGCTTCACAAGCCATGGTCTCAATTTCCAACCAGATCGAATATTTGCTCGGGTCGTCCCAAATTTCCCGAATCTGCGGCCGGGAATAGCGTGAAATCACGCCCTGACGTTAAAGAGCGACTGAGAATTGAAAAGTGGTTTTTTACCACCGAAATCCGGCATCCATGCACGCCCATGACGTCGATGCACGATAATCATTGTACCCGAGCTTTAATCTGGTGTCCCTTGTTCATCAGTCTTACCTGACCGGAAGCAAGGAGATCGGCAATCGCGGCGACAGTTTCCTCTTGAGAATCCGCAATGGCGCTCACCGCCAATATCAGATCCCCAAGGCACAACGGGCGATTTCTAAGCTTGCGTCTCTTCATAACAAAAGTTCCTCATTATCCAATCCCTCGATAGCCCCTACCCAGGCACTCAATCCCCGCCTCCGGAAGGCTACCTATTATTCATTCGTTTGAAGCTATAGACGCGGTTCTGCCTCCGAACGTTTAAAGAAAATCCGGGAACCGTTTCCGAGATTTCGGTTGCGCGGACTCCCACGATGACCGATCCATTGCCGGTTTCGCTGTATGGAATGGTTCCTAAAGTTCGTTAACATCATCCTGCATCTGAATCTCTACATTGGCCAAATCGCCGATTCTTACGGCCCCTGGATCTATGCCCTCCTGTTCCTGATCATCTTCGCAGAGACCGGCTTGGTTGTGACCCCATTTCTCCCCGGCGACGCCCTGCTGTTCGCCGTCGGAACATTGACCACCACCAACGGACCATTGAGTCTGCCGCTCATCCTCGTCCTGCTTACCATCGCAGGAATTCTCGGGCACACGACGAACTACTGGATCGGAAACAGTATCGGTCGGAAACTCTACAGCAATCCAAAGAGCCGTATCTTCAAACAAAAGCATCTGGAGCAGACCCACGCCTTCTTTGAACGGCACGGAGTAAAAACGATCATGCTCTCAAGATTCATTCCGCTGATTCGGACCTTCGCTCCGTTCGTCGCGGGCATGGGTTCGATGACCTACAGGCATTTTTTGGCATACAACGTCATCGGAGCATTTGTCTGGGTTTTCAGCGTCGTCCTCCTGGGGCATTTTTTTGGAAACATTCCCTACGTCCAGAAAAACTTCTCCCTCGTCATCCTCGCGATAATCGTTGTCTCGATGATTCCTCCGACGCTTGAGATCCTGCGCGGGTGGCGGTCGCAGAAGCGTGACCACGGCGTGTCCGTATAGCCTGGAGGGGATCACGTATCGGCGTGTCGGCGTGTCGGCGTTATTGAGCGATGCCCAGGGAAGCCCTCACCTCTGCGGATTAAGTCAAAACGCCGACACGCCGATACGCCGACACGTGATCCCCGATCCGCGGCCCGATTTCTGCTCCAAACCTCAGCCAACTCCCGAGCAGCGGTTCGATTACGCGAGCAGGGCCGTTTTGATTCCCGTTTATAGCGGCATGATTTATCTTTCCTTAGCGACTTCCGCGCACTTCTCATGAGCCAACTCGCGACAATTCAGCCTGAGATTGAAAAATTCGGCAATCAAGTGTTCAAATTGATTGAGAACGACCAAGATGCACCCAGGGTTTTCGGAGGGAGCGATCTCTACGGACGGTTGATGGACTGGGCAATGCGCGACCCGGTATTCAAGACGCAGATGTTCCGGTTCGTGGATGTTCTGCCAAGCCTGACATCATCAGACGATGTCGTAAAGCACATGGTTGAGTACCTGAGTAACGTCAAGTCATCGGCCTCTGGAGCATTGCGCGGCGCATTGACTGTCGGCCGGCTGATCCCGGCAATTCCGGCGCATCTCATTCGCCGGAACGTCCTTTCGATGGCGAATATTTTCATTTGCGGCAAAGAGGGTAAATCTGCACTTCTGAATCTTCGTCGGATCTGGAGGGAAGGGGCCCGATTCACGGTCGACATTCTCGGAGAGGCCGTCGTAAGCGACCGCGAGGCGGACGACTATGCCGCCAGATACCGGAAGTTATTAGATTTCCTAAGCGACGCCACTCACTCCTGGAAACCTGAAGGTCCGCTGGCCGCCAGTGAACCGCCGCTCGTCAATCTCTCTGTGAAAATCTCGGCTCTCTGCGCACGGATCCAGCCATCCGATCCGCAAACGACCATTGCGAGAATTCTCCTGCGCCTCAAACAGATTGTCGCCCGCGCGAATCAACTTGGCGCCTCAATCAACCTCGACATGGAACACTACGGGCTGAAAGGGACGACCCTGGACCTTTTCAAGGAACTATCGAAGGATCCCGACCTTGCGAATGGACCTCGTCTCGGTTTCGTAATTCAAGCCTACCTACGCGACTCGCACAAGGACGCGGAAGAGATGCTGAATTGGGCTCGACGCGAAGAGCGCGAGATCACGGTCCGACTGGTAAAGGGCGCCTATTGGGACTTTGAAAAAGTCGTCGCCGCCCAAAAGACCTGGGAGATCCCTGTCTACCTTTCAAAATCGGAAACCGACGCCAATTACGAACGGATCGCGCGGCTCCTCCTGAATAATCGGCCGCTTGTCTACCCGGCATTCGCATCGCATAACGTGCGCACGATTGCGCACGCCGCCATGTACGCCAAAGAACAGGGCACCGGTCCGGGTGACTACGAATTCCAGGTGCTGTACGGAATGGCCACACCGATCCGGCGCGCACTAGTCCAGCTAGGATACCGAGTGCGTGAATATTGCCCCATCGGAGAATTGGTCCCCGGAATGGCATATCTGGTCCGGCGCCTTCTCGAAAACACGTCAAACGAAGGCTTTTTACAAGCCGGGTTCAGCGAGAAGCGATCGATCAGTGATCTGCTCAGGGACCCGGTCACGAAGATTTCCGATCGTCCGCAATCGAATGGCAAAGCCCCATTTTCGAAGAAGTCCGAGTCCGGCGGTCGGCTTCTGTCACAACGCACCGATACACCATTCCGGAATGAACCGCTGCTCGATTTTGCCGTCGGATCGGCCCGAATGAAACTGGCGAAGGCGCTCGCTACCGTGAGCGGGAAACTGGGGCTATCGTATCCGGTCGTCATCGGCGGAAAAGAGCTTCCCGGGGCGGCGCAGATGGTCTCGATCAACCCTGCGCACCCTCGGCAGGTAATCGGGCTTGTTGCGCAGGGTGCGGCGCGAGAGGTCGCGATGGCTGTCGATATCGCAAGGAAAGCATTTGTTGCCTGGAGCAAGACCAGCGCCGAGTCTCGCAGCAAACTTCTCGAACGACTCGCAGACAAGATCCGCGCTGTTCGCTACGAGTTCGCGGCGTGGGAGATTCTCGAAGTCGGAAAAACATGGGCGGAGGCGGATGCCGATGTTGTGGAAGCGATCGACTTTTGCGTGTTCTATGCGGAAGAAATGCGACGCCTTGGACACGGCCATCTGACACAAAATCTCCCGGGCGAAATCAGTATTGAAAATTACGTGCCGCGCGGAGTCGCCGCCATTATCGCTCCGTGGAATTTTCCTCTCGCGATTCTCTGCGGGATGACGGTCGCCGCGCTTGTCACCGGTAACACCGTGGTTATCAAGCCGGCAGAGCAATCGTCCGTAATCGGCGCACTTTTCATGAATCTTCTGCGCGAGGCTGGTTTCCCGGACGGTGTGGCAAACCTGGTTTCGGGCACGGGCGAATCCGTCGGATCGCTTTTAGTCACCCATCCCGATGTCGACCTGATCGCATTTACAGGCTCTCGGGAAGTAGGCACGAATATTTGGGGAACGGCGGCGATCACCCATCCGGATCAAAGGAATCTGAAAAAGGTGATCTGCGAAATGGGCGGGAAAAATGCCGCGATCATTGATACCGACGCAGATCTCGACGAAGCGGTCCTTGGTATTCTCCAGTCTGCATTCAGTTACCAGGGTCAGAAATGCTCCGCGCTATCCCGGCTGATTACAGTCGGCAAGGTTAATCAGCGGTTGATTTCTCGGCTGATGGATGCGATTGCCGCACTCAAGATCGGGCCTCCGGAGCATCCGGATACCGATATCGGTCCGGTGATCGACCAGGCCTCGCTCGACAAGATTCAGGGGTACATCGATTTGGGTAAAGGCGAACATCACCTCGCCTATCAAGCTCCTTTGCCAGCCGGGTTGGAAGGATACTATATTGGTCCTACCGTTTTCACGGAGGTCGCACCCGGCGCACGTCTCGCGCAGGAAGAGATCTTTGGTCCCGTGCTGGCGGTGATCGGTGCGAAAGATTTGCCAACGGCGATCCAGATCGCAAACGATACGTCGTTCGCCCTGACAGGAGGTCTATATTCGCGCAGCCCGCACAATATCGATCGTGTTCGTGTCGAGTTTCAGGTGGGAAACCTTTATATCAATCGTCCGATTACCGGAGCAATCGTGGGGCGGCATCCATTCGGCGGGTTCAAAATGTCGGGGGCCGGAACGAAAGCCGGCGGAAAGGATTATTTGCTCAACTTCCTGTTCCCGCGCGTCGTTACAGAAAACACTCTGCGACACGGATTCGCACCGGAAACGGAAGCTCTGTAATTTGATTAGGCTCAGGAGGATGCACTCGTAAGTGCCAAAGGCGCGATCGGATGATAAGCCTGGGGTGCATCAGTCGACCGCAACCAGCGCGAGGTGCCAGAGTCCGTACGGATTGTGGAACAGGTCGCCCGACGGATTCATCGGGTCTGGTCGAAGTTCGAGCCGATAACGCCTCACCGAATCGTCCAGCCGAAACGTTTCCCCGGTTTTTAGCTCCCGTGGTTCGATCATTCGCCAATAGTTGAATTTGTTCAGCAGATTGGCGGATTCCCTCGCATCGAGATGTTTCTCGAGTGCGGTGTCGGCGAGCTTGAATTGATGCATGCCGCACGAGTAATAGAAGTTCTCTGCCTCCAAAAGCATGACAATCGCACAATACCAATCAAATGGGTTCTGTGAGCCGACAAGTTGAAACCAGCGCTCCCACGAATGGCCGACACCGGATGATTCAATCTTGATCGCAATCCCTCCGAGTTGGCGGGCGAGTTCAGTGTATTTCAATAACCGAGAGCGCTCCTCAACGAAATCAGCGATAAACCGGAGGTAAATGCTCGATCGATGGGCGGCGATTCTTTGCTGCAATTCAGTCGAAAGATCGCCCCGGCTCGCCGCTAGAAAAGCGTCAAGCATCCGAGGATGCCTGCTGAGAAATTCAATCCTGACCTGATCCTGCTCGCGAACATCGGCCAAGACTGTGCCATCGTAAAAGTACCTTCCATTCTCTTCGAATTCGGCAACTTGGCGTATAAAATCCGACCGATTCTCCCAAGGCCCAGGGATGCAAACTATCATTTCCCGGTTCACTGCGGGAAATTAGCAGAGAAAACCTGTCTCGCTTGGATTCAAAATTGCATACCGCACCACTGAAACATATCTGCCTTCTTTGAGCACTTCGTCGCGTAGCACGCCTTCCCGGACCATCCCGATCTTTTCCATCACGCGCCCCGATCCCGGGTTCCCGACAAAATGACTCGCGCTGATTTTGTGGCACCAGAGAACTTTAAATCCGAAATCCAGAATTGCCTTTGCCGCCTCGGTGCAGTAGCCGCGGTTCCAATACTCGGTTCCAATCCAGTAACCGAGTTCCGCACGGTTGTACGAGCCAACGCGCTGCAATTCGATTGCCCCGATAAGAAGATCATCGCGCTGCAGGCAGATCGCGAACACTGCGCCTCGCCCCTCATAAAAACGGGCCTGATGCGTCGCGATCCACGCTCCCGCCATTCCATCCTCATAGGGATGAGGGACCAGGAGCGTCGTCTCATATATTCTTCGATCGCCGGCGAGCGCCTTGACCCGCGGCGCGTCGGTAAAATTGAACGGCCGCAGAACCAGACGCTCAGTATGAATCGTTTCCTGAATGACCATCTGAACAATTCTAGTGTGAGGTTCAGGGCCTGGTCTGCGCAATCAACTTTTGGTAATCTAAATGTTGATTGCGCAGACCAGGCCCTGAGCCTCACAATGTTTGTGCAACCTTCTCACAAGTTAAGAAACTTGTGAGAAGTTCAGGCTGGTACTTAATTAGACACTCTGTCAGCAACGAATACCCATGCCTCTTCTTGGTTGCATATCAGATGATTTTACGGGCGGAACGGATTTAGCCAACAACCTCGTAAAGAGCGGCTTCCGCACAGTTCAGGCAATCGGCATCGCCTCTTCGCTGGCTGGTCTCGAGACGATTGACGCCATCGTCGTTGGTCTGAAAACCCGGACATGCCTCATTGAACAAGCGGTCCGTCAATCGAGGGAGGCGATCAAATGGCTTAACTCGATCGGTTGCAGACAGTTCTATTTCAAATACTGCTCCACGTTCGATTCGACCCCCCGAGGCAATATCGGGCCTGTTATTGATGTCCTGCTCGAGGAGCTCGGAATTGGATACACGATCGCGTGCCCCGCATTCCCGGATAATGGCCGAACGGTCTATCGCGGGCATCTATTCGTGTACGACCAGCTTTTAAGCGAAAGCGGTATGCGTCACCATCCTCTGACGCCGATGACGGATTCAAACATCGTTCGCGTTCTGCAAGCCCAGACTCGTGCAACCGTCGACCTGATTCGCCTTGATGTCATCCGGCAGGGCGAAAAGGCTGTTGGCAGCGAGTTTGAAAAGCATATGAATCAGCCCGCCGCGATGATTTCAGTCACCGATTCCACCTCTAACTGGGACCTGAGCGTTCTGGCAGGAGCGGCAAAGGACCTGAAATTGGTCACCGGAGGATCCGGGCTTGCGCTCGGATTGGGCAGGAATTACGGCCTGCAACCCGGGCACGCAGCAAAACGAATTCCAGCTTCCGGGCGAAGAGCGATTCTTGCCGGGAGCTGTTCGCAGATGACGCTCAAACAGATTTCGGAAGCGCGGAAAGTTTTCCCTGCCTTTCAGCTTGACCCGTCAACTTTTGCGACTGAGTTCGACAGTACGCTCAAAAGAGTCGGGGACTGGGCGAAACAGCATCTGTCCAATGGCGAGCCCGTTCTCATCTATACGAGCGGCTCTCCGGCTGAGATCGCGTTGAATCAAAAGATTCTCGGCGAGCAGCGAGCCGGCGAGCTTTGCGAGAAATTTCTGGCAGAAGTTGCACAGCAAATCGTCGATCACGGAGTTTCGCAGCTGATCGTAGCAGGCGGCGAGACTTCCGGAGCAGTCGTTTCAAAACTCGGCTTGAATGTTCTGCACATCGGGCCGGAAATCGATCCAGGCGTTCCGTGGACCCTCGCATCGGGGAACAACCGTGACATCGCTCTCGCTCTAAAATCGGGAAACTTCGGTTCGGAACAGTTTTTTGTGAACGCCTGGCGGCTTCTTGACTACGCAGTATGAATACAGAATCAAAGCTTCGAGAACGCGTCGTCGCGATTGGACAGAGCCTGTACAATCGCGGCCTGAGTCCGGGAAGCAGTGGCAATATCAGCGTCCGCCTGGAACATGGTTGGTTGCTGACCCCGACGAATTCCTGTCTGGGAGAACTCGATCCCGCCTCCCTGTCAAAACTGGACTGGAACGGGAATCTGCTTTCCGGCGCAAAACCGAGCAAAGAATATTTCCTCCACCTCACTATGTACCAAAAACGTCCGCAAAGCGGCGCGATCGTTCATCTTCACAGCAGTTTTGCGGCCGCGATCTCCTGTCTGGATGGACTTGATCCCGGGAGCTGCATTCCGCCGATCACCCCTTATTTCGTGATGCGGGTCGGGAAACTGCCGCTTATTCCCTATTTTCGCCCCGGGGACAAAGCGTTGGCGGCGGAGATTGAAAATTACGCGGACAAACATGCGGCCCTCCTTTTGGCCAATCACGGCCCGGTTGTTTCCGGCAAAGACCTCGATTCTGCGATGTACGCGATCGAAGAACTCGAGGAAACGTCAAAGCTCATGCTTTTACTGCATGGACAAAAGATTAGAACGCTTAACCAATCGCAAATCCAAGAGTTGCGCGACACATTCGGTGCGGAGTGGGAAAACTGATGCCTAAATTTAACGCCAATTTATCGTGGCTCTTTCAGGATAGACCGTTTGCAGCGAGGTTTGCGGCGGCGGCAGATGCTGGGTTTCGCGGCATTGAAATTCTGTTCCCGTACGATCACCCTGCCTCCGAAATTCGATCTTTGCTGGATTCCAACGGCCTGGAGATGGTGCTCCTGAACGCGCCGCCAGGAAACTTCTCGGCAGGCGACCGCGGTCTTGGCGCGCTGCCCAGTCGCGAACACGAATTCCGGGAAACGTTTGGGCAGGCGCTGGATTACGCCGCGGCACTGAATTGCAACCGAGTCCACGTCATGGCCGGGCTTTGCGATGCCGCAGGCTCTGCCGCGGCGCAACGCGCATACTTGAGCAATCTTGAATACGCTCTGAACCAGGTTGAAAACTCCGGTATCAATATCCTTATTGAACCGATTAATACGCGGGATATCCCCGGTTATTTTCTTACCACAATCGAACAAGCGGATGCCGTGCTCCAGGAACTGTCGCATCCGGCGTTAAAGATCCAGTTCGACTGGTATCACGCCCAGATCATGGGGGGCGATCTCGCGCGCCGAACGGAAAAATATTTCTCGAAGACCGGCCACTACCAGATTGCCGGTGTTCCGGATCGCGCTGAACCGGACATCGGAGAGGTTAACTACGCTTACCTGTTTCAGCTGGTCGATTCCCTTCAATACGACGGATGGATCGGATGCGAATATCGTCCGAAAAACCGAACTGAAGAGGGTCTCCGCTGGCTCTCAAATACCTGATATGCCAAAACCAAACAAAGTCGGATTCGTTGGCCTCGGCGCCATGGGAATTGGTATGGCCACTCAATTGCTGAAGAAGGGGTTCAAGGTTGCCGCCGTCGAAGTCCGGGAAGAAGTGAAAGACCGCTGGATTTCAGCCGGCGGCGAGTGGTGCGAGTCGCCTGCAGCTGCGGCGATCGACGCAGATGTCTTCGTCGCAATGGTGGTGAACGCCGAACAGATCGAGTCCGTATTATTCGGCGGCAAAGGCGCGTTAAAAAAACTCCGACCCAAGAGTGTCATCATCGTGACGAGCACGGTCTCACCCTCATTCAGCCGCGAGCTTGCAAAACGCCTTGCGGACTCGGATCACCTTTTTATCGACGCGCCCGTTAGCGGCGGAGTTGTCGGCGCCGAATCTGGCGGGCTGTCAATCATGGCCTCAGGCAGCGATGAAGCCTTCGAAACTGGTGAACCGGTTCTCCAGGCGATGGCCACCCGGATCTATCGCATCGGAACAGAACCCGGACTCGGCTCGGTCGTCAAGACGGTCAACCAGTTGCTGGCTGGATCTCATATTGCGCTCGCCGCGGAAGCGATGGCGTTCGGAACCCGTGCCGGGGTGGACCCGAAGGTTCTATTTGAAGTTATCTCAAACAGCGCCGGGTCTTCCTGGATGTTCAACAACCGTGTCCCGCACATGCTGGCCGGCGATTATACCCCTCTGAGCGCTGTGAACATATTCGTTAAGGACCTGGGAATCGTGCTCGACGTCGCCCACGAACTCCGGTTTCCGCTTCCGATGGCGGCCCTCGCCCATCAACTCTTCCTCGCCGCTGCCGCTTCCGGCCATGGCAATCAGGACGATGCCTCCATCGTGAAACTCTACGAGAATCTAACCGGCGTCTCCGTGAAAACGGATCACTAGTAGTTACCCGCAAAAATAAGCGGTATTGTCGTTCTCGTCCTCGTCGTCGTTCTCGTTCTCGTTCTTGGAACTGGGTGGTGGCTTCGATCTGCCGGACAGGGGCACAGCTAAAAACCGGAACCTGAACGTGAACCGAGATCAACGATCAAAGAGCGAGGTCGAGAACGACGACGAAGGACGAGGACGATTGGTAGGCGAACCGTCTCGGTTTGCGCCCCTTTGAAGAGCTGCAAAGCGGGGACGCTTCGCTTACTCACGCTTAAGCACTATTGATCGTTGCCTTGAGTTAAGTCCGCTTTAACCGGAGTCAGCGTTCCGAATAGACCATCGTTCCCGAAGTTAGGGCCGGCTGTGAAAAATAGCGCGTTGTCAGGCTGATTCGGAGGATCCGAGTTCGGCAATCCGTCCCCGAAGGCCAGCACCCATAGTCCGCTGATGCTGATGACGCTATTGTTCGGATCCTTAAACTTTCCTTCAAACCGGCCAGTGATCGCGTCGAAGGCAAGAATTTCGCCACTTCCGAATTGCCCAACGATGACCTTATGACTAAATGCACCGAAATCGGTCGGTGCAAGAGTCAACCCCCAGGGCGCATTTAGCCAGTCGCCGTGCTCCAGCTGCATCAGAAGGCGTCCTCGCGAGGAAAACTCCGAGTTATGATTGCTGGAAGTCCTCATTGACTTCTCGATCTACAAAGACCGAAGGAGCTTGAATTTATTCCCGAGAATCGCGCCCTCAGTAGCAGCCGCCGCTAAACCCTTCCGGAGCAGTCGCTTACTCTTTCCCGCACATCGGGAATTCGCGTCGAGGCTCGAACGTTGACTGACATGCCTGCTCCTGTGACGTGGAGTTGCGCCCGTTGCGATGGAGCCAATTAATGCTAGCTTCCGTGTCCTTCGAATGAACTACAAAGAGACACTGAATCTGCCGAAGACCGAGTTTCCAATGAAGGCCAATCTCTCCATACGGGAACCGGAGATTCTGGCTCGTTGGGATTCGGAAAAGATTTACGAGCAAATTCAAGAGCGTCGCAAGAACGAGCCCTTATTCGTGCTGCACGACGGTCCTCCATTCGCAAACGGAGACGTTCACATGGGGACGGCCCTGAACAAGGTCCTAAAGGATCTCATCGTCAAGAGCCGTACAATGGCCGGCCTGAGAGCTCCTTACGTTCCCGGATGGGATTGTCACGGCTTGCCGATCGAATTCAAGGTGGTCAAAGAATCCAGAGGTCTCTCCCCGCTGGAGGTTCGGAAACGTTCCGAGGCCTACGCTCGCAAATATATCGACATCCAGCGGCGCCAGTTCAAACGACTTGGGGTTTTCGGCGATTGGGATCATCCTTACCTGACGCTTGATCACTCTTATGAGGCGGTTATCCTTCGCGTTTTCGCGCGTTTTGTGGAGCAAGACCTTGTTTACCAGAGCAAGAAACCGGTTTTCTGGAGCACCGGTGCGCAGACTGCCCTCGCGGAAGCGGAGGTCGAGTACAAGGATCGCACCGACCCTTCGATCTACGTCGATTTCCCTATTCGGACCGGCCCGTTCGCGGGCAAAGCCGCGATCGCGATCTGGACCACTACGCCATGGACGCTCCCGGCGAACCTCGCGATCACAGTCCATCCAGCGTACAAATATCTGATCCAGGAGTTTCGACATCCTGACCAGGCAACACCAAGAACTCTCCTCCTGGCCAATGACCTGGTAAACCATTTTGAGCATGCGACCGGTTGGAGTCGGGACGGTGAACCAATCGCTTTACTGGCCGGCGCAGAAATGGACCAGTGGCTTTGCCGGCACCCATTCCTGAATCGCGACTCTATCGTTCTGCTCGGCGAGCATGTTACGCTCGAGGCCGGCACCGGCTGCGTGCACACCGCTCCGGGCCACGGCGAAGAAGACTACCAGATCGGTTTGAAGCATGGGCTCCCGCTCCTTTCCCCGGTAGACGACAACGGCCGGTACACGGAAGAAGTGGGTGTCCCGGAATGGGTCGGGAAGTATGTCTTCGACGCGAACAAGGATGTAATCCATCGCCTGGCCGAAGTCGGAGCTCTGGTCGCGTTGAGCGATTACCATCACACTTACCCCTATTGCTGGCGTTCAAAGACTCCGATAATCTTCAGAGCGGTCGAACAGTTTTTCATTAAGGTCGACAAATTGAAAGCCGCCGCCCTTGAATCGATCGACAAGGTCAAATGGATTCCTCATTGGGGCAGAAACCGGATCTACGCTACCGTCGAGTCCCGACCCGACTGGTGCATTTCGAGACAACGCAGTTGGGGCGTACCGTTGCCGGTCTTTTACGACGGAACCAATCCGGTCTTGAACCCGGAATGGATTCGCAAACTGGCGGATCTCGTCGAGCGCCGCGGCACCAATACTTGGTACGAACTCAGCGACATTGAACTTTCAAACGAGCTCGGTCTGCCGAAAGTCTACGGGCGCCGGAGCGACACGCTCGATGTCTGGATTGACTCCGGCGTGAGTCATGAAGCCGTCCTGCGCCAGAACCCGGCATTGCACTGGCCGGCCGACGTCTATATCGAGGCGACTGATCAGCATCGTGGCTGGTTCAATTCTTCGTTGCTAACCAGCGTCGCGATCAATGACGCCGCTCCCTACCGGGAGGTAATCACTCACGGGTTTGTCGTCGATCTCGAAAGCCGGCGAAAAATCTCGAAATCCGACCAGGGCGGATATAACAAACCGACGGAAGCCGAACATTACATCAACAAATATGGCGCGGATATCGTCCGGCTCTGGGTCTCCAGCGTGAACTACACTGACGAGGTTCCGTTCGGCGAAACGATGTTCGGCCAGCTCGCGGACACCTACCGCCGCATCCGGAATACGCTGCGAATCCTTCTGGCGAATCTCTATGATTTCGATCCTGCGAAAGACGGCGTTTCGGATTATACCCTGGTCGATCGATGGGCGCTCTCCCGCCTCCAGCAACTCGTTCAGCAATGTCGCGAAGCGTACGACCAGTACGAGTTCCACAAAGTCTACCACGGCATCAATCAATTTTGCGCGGTCGACCTGAGCAGCCTCTACGTCGATATCACAAAGGACCGGATGTACTGCGATTCGGCATCATCTCACCGGCGTCGAGCCACGCAAACTGTCATATATAATGTATTCGACACGCTGGTACGCTTGGTTGCGCCGGTGCTGGCCTTTACTGCTGAGGAATCGTGGCGATTCTTCGGTAAAACCGATTCCGTTCATCTGGAAAAGTTTCCAGACTGCGATCATTCGCAAATCGATTCCGGCGCACTTGAAGACGCGGAAGCTCTTCTGGAGGCGCGATCGATCGTCTCCCAATCAATCGAACTAGCTCGCCAGCAAAAGATCATCGGGAACGCGCTCGAGGCGCACGTCGTCCTCTCTTTGCCGCGGAATCACCGGGTTCACCGGTTGAATCTCGCCGAAGTTGAAGAGTTCCTGATCCTGAGCCATATCGATCTCGTATCAACCGATGGTGAATCAAAAGCGGTTGTCACCAGGACCCCGTGTCCGCGTTGCGAACGTTGCTGGCGCCATAAGCCTACTGTCGGCGTTGACTCGCGTCATCCAACCTTATGCGATCGGTGTGCGGAAGTTGTCAACGCACTAGGCGTTGGCGGATGAAATGAGATACCTGTTATTTCTGAGCCTGCCGCTCTTTGCGCTGGATCAACTAACAAAGTGGTTCGTTCGTCAGAACATTCCCTATGATGGTGAAATCCCGGTCATTCCGGGATTCTTCAGCCTCATCCATGCGGCGAATACCGGCGCAGCGTTCAGCATGTTTACCGGCAATAACCTATTCTTCATCGGGCTCGCGACGGTCGCGTTTGCGGCAATCATTGTTTTCTTGATCCGCGATTCCCGGACGCAGAAGCCCGAGCATCGACTGAACAATCTTACGCGAATCGCCTTTGGACTGCTCGCAAGCGGCATTCTCGGCAATCTTACCGACCGCGTCCTGCTGGGCGCCGTAACCGATTTCCTCCACTTCTACATCGGTCAGTACGCCTGGCCGTCCTTCAACGTCGCTGACTCCTGCATCTGCATCGCCGCCACCCTCCTCATCATCGGCTCCTTCGGGAGAACACGGAGAGAAGAAGAGAGGTGCGCGGAAGAGGTAGACTACCGCAGAGACACAGAGGACACGGAGTTTAGGACAAATCTTTTGATCCCATGTTTAAGAACCGGGACGTTGAAATTGATCAATAGACCGACCGGCACTTTCGCCAGCTTAAGATAAGTGAGAACCTGTGCGTCGAAGATCGGCACCAACTCACATACGCTCTTGATTTCGACGATCAGTAGTTCTTCAACCAAGAGATCTATTCGATACCCGCAATCCAATTGAAGGGTTTTGTAGACGAGCGGCAGCGCTTTTTGACGATCAAACCTCAGAGACGACCGCTGCAGCTCATAAGCAAGACACTCCTCATACGCAGACTCGAGCAAACCTGGACCGAGCTCGCGATGCACTTCTATCGCTCGACCGATAACAAGATGGCTCAAATACCAAAGCCGGTCACCCACATACTGAAGTTAATATTAAAACATATTATTTACAAGTTATTTTATATTCCTCAAAACTCTCCGTCCTCTGCGCCTTTGCGGTAATTTATCTTCTCCGTGCCCTCCCTCCTCTCCTCAGCGCCCTCGTGCCGCCCGGTGCCACGCAAACTCCGCGGTTGACTCCCGACCGGATAGATCACGTGCGACCGCCTCGAATTCCAGATCCGGGCCTTGAGGGACTTCGTCCCACGTGGGAAAAATCCGATACGGAGGCGAGTCGGCTGTTCCAAGGAATTTGTAATTCGGTTCTCCTTTGATCCTGACACCGAAAGCAATCGACACAATCTCGTCGGCTGTTTCTTCAGCGTTGATCTCCCAACGTTCGTCAATCTCGCTGGTGCGGTTTGCTGCTAACCGCAATTCGCCCATCGAGTGAGTTTCTTCGATCGGATTCAAATTGCGCAACACCGCGCACGAAGTGGGTGGAAGGGTAACCGCCAGCCGGTCACTAAGCGAAGCTGCTTGACCAAATTTTATTTCATCCCCACTCGTGCTGCTATAGATCTGCTCCCAATTACCGTTCGAAGAGTGCGCTTTGATAAGAGCGGTTTTGCTTTCACCCGAATTATTGAAGAGAACTAACAATTCCTGGCGGTTATCACGATCAACGCGCGAGACGGCGAATATGCCCGGCTTGCTATCGGCGTAGCGAACAGTCTGGATACCTCGACTCAGCGCTGCATTCTGTTTTCGGACTCGAATCATGTCCTGAATTGCTCGATAGAGCGGATGCTTTTCATTGAACGCCGCAACGGAGGGGTCACCTCCACCGATTCGAATCTCAGCTGCGTAATCGGCGACCTTTGATGCAAACATATCTTCCCGCGCCGCGACGTCTCCCCCCTTGCCGGTGAATCCCTGCTCGTCCCCGTAGTAAATCACTGGAATGCCTCGCATAAATAGCATCAACGCGTGGGCCAGGACATCGCGCGCCAACAGTTCTTCGGGCGACACAGAACCGAGGTCATCTGACAAGAAGTGGCCTATTCGCCCAAGGTCATGATTCCCGAGAAAAGTAACCAGTCCATAAGCATTTGCCGAAGGCGTCGTGTAATATCCATCTTTGGCATAGAAATCCGCAAGTTTTACGGGGGCATCGATGCCCGTGGCGAATCCTAGTGCGGCACGCTGAAACCCAAAATCCAGGACCGACGGCATAGCGGCCCGATGAACGAACTCGGAAATAAACGCCGGATCCTGATCGGAGACCTCTCCGAAAACCAAAAAGTCCTTCCGCCCATCTTTCTCCGCATTCTCCCGGACAGCAGGAACGAAGCTCTGCCAGAATTCGTTATTAACGTTTTTTACAGTATCCAGGCGAAACCCGGTAATATCGAAATCTCTGATCCAATTCGAATAGATATCGATCATTCCTCGGACGACGCGGAGCTGCTCTGTGAACAGATCGTCAAGACCGGCAAAGTTTCCGTATAGCGCGCTTTCACCGCTGGAGGATGCATCGCCGCGGTTGTGATAAACCGTTGGATCATTCAGCCAGTCTGGAACCTTGATATGCCGGTCTCCCTCGTTGCCGAAAGTCGGAGGTATCGGAAAACTGATATCGGGATCAAGCTTGGGAAAGTCTTCCCTGTTAATGAAATCCCGATCGTCAAATGGCTTTCCATTCGCGTCCCGATATGGCTTCAAGAATTTATATTGATACGCATGAACCCCATTTTTAGGTTGAATCACATTGGCGGTGTGGTTGACCACGACATCCATGATGATGCCGATCCCTCGATTCTTCCCACTCGAGATCAAACGCTGAAAATCGGCTTTCGTTCCGAAATGAGGGTCGACGTTCGTGAAATCCAATATCCAATAACCATGGTAGCCGGTTACCCGTTTCTCGCCATACCGCTGAACCGCTTTATTCCGAAATATCGGAGTCATCCAGATCGAAGTCGCCCCAAGGTCACGAATATAGTCCAGCTTGTCAGTGATCCCCTTCAGGTCGCCCCCATGGAAAAAATTCGGATTCGAAGGATCAAATCCATTCTCGTTCGGGTCGCTCGAAGGCGATTGGCCCGTGTTATTCGTCGGGTCGCCGTCTTCGAATCGGTCAGGTAACAGGAAATAGATAACATCCCCAAGTCGCGGCGAACGAACACTCGGCTGAAACAGGTTCTCCTCCGCGTGCCCAACCGAGACCGCAAGGATGAGAGCCCAAATTAACGGCCCAAAACGCATCAGGGGAACCTGAGAATGTGTCGATCGCACAGCGCTAATCGCCGGCGATCATCGCTGCACAGTCTGGTATCGGAGTGCACCCCTGTCAAACGTTTGCCAAGCCGCTTCACCCATAAAAATCAACTCTGTGCCTATTCGCCTCTGTAGTGAATCTCCTTCGGCGAATCGTCGCCGCTCAGGGTCGGTTCCAGTCTCTTGACCAGTTGAAGCCCTTCCTCCCGGGTTTTGATTTCGCCGTCGAGTTGCGCTGTTTGCACCGCCTCGAGCAACGCCCCAATTCGCGGCCCCTGCTTCAATCCCATGGCGATCAAGTCGTCTCCGCGGACCAACGGAGGCGGGATCAACGGTTCATTCGCGAATTCAACCGCTTTATTGACCAGGAACTGGTAATTCTCCAGATCGCCGTGACTTCCAGCGCAATCAACCCGATGCAGCTCAAGCTCAATCTCAAAATTTGGGCGCGCCATAAATCTCCGCAACTTTGCCGGGCGCATCTGCTGGACATCTTTAAAGACCATGTGATTGCGGATTGCGTCGACGACCGCGTCGGTCGCAGTCCTTGAAAAGCGAAGACGGGTCATGACCTCCTCAGCCATTGCCGCGCCGACGCGGTCGTGGCCATTGAATCGGATCCGGTCGTCGACAGCGTCAAACGTTTGCGTAGGAGGTTTTCCAATGTCGTGCAAGAGAACCGCAAGCGCTTGCTCCCCGGTCGCATCCGCCTCCAGCAGGCTTAGCATCAGCCGTGTATGGACAAAGACGTCACCCTCCGGATGAAACCGTTCAGGCTGGTCACACCCTTTAAGCGCTTCAATTTCAGGAAGGATCACCGCTAGTAACCCGCTCTGGTCAAGCAAATCGAATCCTCGGAGGCGATTCGGACTCGTGAGTATCTTCAGAAGTTCATCTCGGATCCGTTCCGGGCTCACCACCAGAATCTCCTTTGCGACTTCGCGAATAGCCGACCACGTATCGGGCTCGATTTCAAACTCGAGAGTCGTGGCAAACCGGATCGCTCGAAGCATGCGCAGACGGTCTTCTGCAATACGCTCGCCAGGCACCCCTATCGCCCGGATGACTCTCCGTGCAAGGTCCTCCCGACCGCTCACGTAATCTATGACCTGTTCCGTCGAAGGATCATAAAACATTCCGTTCACGGTAAAATCCCTGCGGACGGCATCTTGTTCCGGAGTCGCAAACCGGACATTCGACGGGTGTCTTCCGTCGAGATAAACCCCGTCGCAGCGAAAAGTCGCGACTTCAAATTCCATCTCTCTTTCCAGAACCCGAACCACACCGAACTGGACTCCCACAGGGATCGTCTTCCGGAACAGACGCTGGACCTCCTCCGGGTGCGCCGCGGTCGCGATATCAATATCCTTCGGTGGAATTTCCCTGAGCGCGTCCCGGACGCAGCCGCCCGCAAAGTATGCGACGTAGCCCTGCTCCTGCAGCGTACGAACGATCGACGACGCAGCCGCATAAGGCTTGGAGTCTCGAAGGACCGCCATGCTCATCACGCAGCTTCACCGACCGCAACAAACCCGTCAAGATCCGCAAGGTCAGCCAACGCGGCGTCGAACGCGCTCTGGAACGACAACCGCAGCTCCAGATAAATATGCGCCAGCGCGACTAGCTTCTGCTCCCGGCTTAGCGATTCATGTTGTATTATTGTTGTCATCGTAGTGCCTCACAGGCTGAATTGCTGGTTTCATTCGCCGCGGACACAAAAAAACCCACCGCGAACAAGTCAGCGGTAGGTTTTCTCTAAAGTATTAAAATTTTAGCCGATTAACTGCACAATACCACGCCCGCTGACCATACCTCGCCATGAAACATGACGGTGCTTACACACCGACATTTTGGCGGTATGCATGCGGAAATGGTTGCTGTGGACAATGCGAGCACGTGTGTGCACAACAAAATAACAAAGCAAAAGAAAATCAAGAACGAATAATTCGCACAGTTACCAGCCGAACAGACGGGAAACCGCCCTGTTCAAACAAAAAAGGGCTACGCCAGGGCCGATTTATTTGGGGTCTCTTCAATTCTTTACGTCTATTACGGAAGAGATCGACCCGGGCGCTTTGGAATGGTTACAAGAGAATGCCCGAACCACGGACCGGACAGCGTTTGGGAAGTCTTCCAAACGACAACTGCCTCGTTGAACCGCTAATATGAATACTGAACAAGAGTCGACCCAGAACCTGCCCGGGAAAAGAACCACGAGCGTCCGCCTCGAACACCTTGATGTCTTGGAACGAATTGTCCGCAATTTTGGGTTTAAAGATCGAAGCCATTTCTTTCAACTCTGCACCGATGCGCTGCTGCAAGCGCACAAAGAGGGTCGCCGGCTTGACTGGCCACCTCGCTTTGTCGTCAGAGATTGAGAAATGCACTAGCTTCCGCTGTCTATCTGTCGCGAGCGCCAACTCGACGACCGTGGAATTGTCGCGCATTTGCATCGCCGAGTGAAATCTGACTAGGCGGAAAGCTTAAAAGATATCATCCGGCTGCCCCCGGCGCGGACGCAATATTTCTTGCCTGCACAAAGGGAAATAGTACCGTCCGGGGCTGGTTTCTTGAGTTGCGCCCTTAGCTCAGCCGGATAGAGCAACGGATTT
>CAVVPV010000028.1:0-184372 GCA_963750185.1 uncultured Verrucomicrobiae bacterium | reverse complement strand
ACAAAGGAACGCAAATCTATGTGCTTGGTCCGCACGCCGGTTGGGTTGATTGCCTTGGAATAAGTCCTAAGAACAACTTGATCGCGACTTCCGGCGGCAACGGAACCGTATTCTTTTGGAACGCAGAAACAGGTCGGCTCGTGAGCAGTTGGGATGACCCCGATAGAGGGCGGGCTCACTGCATCACTTTTTCACCGTCCGGAGAACTGGCTGCCGTCGCTGTCCTAGAAGGTGTTTATATAATCGATCCAGAGACCGGTTTGACATTGGAGAAAATTGCTGCAGACGCGTACGACGTCAGGTCGATGGATTTCTCCGCTGACGGCACGAAGATTGTCGTGGGCCGCGAGGACAAAGGATGTTCGATTATACAACTGTGGATTCCGATCGGAACGCCCGCAGAAGTCAGCAACCTGCTGCAAAGAGTGGGGCGCTGGCGCTTACATGGAACGAGCCTGGTACCTAACTTAGCCCAATAAGGTGCGACAGGGGTAGAGGAATGCGCTCCAGCGCGTCCGGCCCAATACCTCTCGATGCTCCTTTTGATGCCTCTGCGAATGCGCTCTTGCGCTTTCCGAGCTGAGCCCTTTCCCATTTAGCAACGCCGGACGCGCGGAAGCGCGTCCCTGCAGTTTGGACATTTCGAGAAGGTAACGCCGGGTAAAATTCAAGATTTTTCGCTAGGCGAGATTTTTTGCTGGTCTCGGAATTTCGTTCGGTGTAATGACTTCCGAAAATGGAGTCATTATATGTTCAGAGCCGCACGTTAGAAGCAAAGGATCTAAAATGGATCCGCCGACTTATTGATGCCCATCCCGGCTGGAACCGCACCAAGCTCTCCCGGCACATTGCGCAGAGGTGGGAGTGGCGAAATCAAGCGGGGCAGCTCAAGGATATGGCCTGCCGCTCAATGCTCCTAAAACTGGAGCAAAAAGGCTTGATCTGCTTGCCGGCCCCCCAGAGGCCCTCCAATAACGGCTGCGCTTTCCGCCCGGTGGTTCCGCCCATGGCCGAGGCGCTCGTTGAGCCAATCCAAAGCCAGCTCGGTATATTGGAGCCGCTCTCCATAGTGCCGGCGCAGAGCCGCGCAGAGCTCGCTCTCTTTGACTGGCTTTTGTGGCGTTATCACTATCTGCCTTACAGCGGAGCAGCTGGTGAGAACATCAAGTATTTGGTTTATGATTGTCGCGCTCGTCCGTTGGCCTGCCTGCTTTATGGGGCAGCGGCGTGGAAGCTCTCCGTTCGCGACCAGTTCATCGGCTGGAGTAAGCAGCAGCGCGAAGCTAACCTGTGCTACTTGGCAAACAACCTGCGTTTTCTGATCCTGCCCTGGGTGCGGGTCAAAAATCTGGCTTCCTATTTGTTAAGCGCTTCGCTTTCGATGCTCTCCGGGCATTGGCAACTCAAATATGGTCACCCGATCTACCTGGCCGAGACATTTGTCGATTGCGAGCGTTTCCGCGGGACCTGCTATCGAGCGGCAAACTGGAGCTGGCTGGGTCAAACTCAGGGCCGCGGCCGTAACGACCGCTCTCGCCAACTGTGTGTGCCGATCAAAGACATTTATGTGCGGGCGCTGTGCAAGGACTTTCGCCAGCGTCTAACCCAGAGCTTTGGACTATGCTCTTAGAGAACTTACTCCATTTGCTTGGAGGGTGGGCGCCGGTCTTCCGCCAACAGCGCACCCGTGCGCGGGCTGTCGCGCTGGCGCTAGGCTTACTCTGCGGCTTAGGGCGTCGCACCGTCACGCGCTCGATCTGCTTTAACAACCGCCAGCATCAGGACTGGAGCGCCGATTACAAGCTCTTCAACCGCAGTCGATGGGATGCACACGCCCTTTTTGAGCCGATCATCCAGACAGCCATCGGCCAATACTGCCCAAAACACATTGTGGTCGGCTTAGACGACACCGGGATCAAACGCTCGGGTAAAAAAGTTAAGACCGCCTACTGGCAGCGTGATCCGCTCAGTCCACCCTTCCATACTAACCTGATGTTGGGTCAGCGCTTTCTCCAGGCCTCGCTGCTAACGCCCCTCTACTACTTCGATGGAGAAAGTTCACCGCGCGGCCTGCCCCTACGCTTTGAAGAAGTCACCCCAGTGCGCAAACCGGGCAAAAACGCGACCACTGCACAGAAGGCCGCTTACCGCCAGGCCAAAAAGACGCATAATCTCTCGACGGCCTTTGTGGATATGCTGCGCGAACTGCGCCAAGACTTTGACTCCCAGGGTCTTGAGCGCAAGACCTTCATTGCCGTAGGCGATGGCTCCTTCTGCAACAAAACGACATTCCGCCAACCTTTGGATCGCACCATCCTCATCACTCGGGCTCGCAAAGACCTACGACTCTGTTTTCCCCACCAGGGTCAAGGCCCTCGCTATTATGGGACAGAGCTCTTCAGTCCCGAAAAGGTCTATAATGACCCTGCCATCCCCTGGAAAGAGACCAAAATCTTTCACGGCTCTAAATACCGTAAGATTCGCTTCAAGGAAGTCAGTCAAGTGCTCTGGCAACGGGGAGGTGGTCGACGGCTTTTGCGGCTCTTTGTGCTCGCGCCCACGCCCTATCGCAAGACTAAGGAGGGGCGGCGCTATTACCGGCAAAAGGCATACCTGTTGTGCGACGACAACCAGTTGGCTGCCAAAGAACTTTTGCAAGCCTACTTCGATCGTTGGCAAATTGAAATCAACCATCGCGACGAAAAGAATATCCTTGGAGTGGGTCATGCACAGGTCTGGGCCGAATTGAGCTTGCCGCGTGTCCCGGCTATGATCGTAGCGACCTACAGCTTAATGCTCTTAAGCGCCTTAGAGACCTACGGACCCACGCGTACCACTGCCTATGAACCTCTACCCAAGTGGCGCAGTGCCGCTCGGCGTCCCTCCTGCCAGGACCTGGTAACACTCCTGCGCAAACAGATTGAGGCCCAGTCCTTCGGCCAAGGCACCCCGACCAACGTCGTTGGCTACCCCTCCATGGTTCAAACCGCCGCGGCCTAATATATCAACAATCCGCGCTGTTATGAAGCGTTGGAAATGTCCAAACTGCAGGGACGCGCGGAAGCGCGTCCCTACCAGTTGCAACACCATTTGAGCGTAAAATCGAGTAGCTGGAACCTAAAATTCCACCGTTGCCCCGGGCTGCAGCGCATGGACTTGAGCCCCTGTTTCCGAAGCTAGCGCAACGAATTCATTTGGATTATCGACCAGGCCCGGAAATGTGCCGTAATGAATCGGCACGACAGATTTAGCCGCCAGATAACTGACCGCCTTCGCCGCATCCTTAGGCCCCATCGTGAAACGATCGCCAATCGGAACCAGGGCAAGATCGATCGGAGCGTCTTCACCAATCAATCGCATATCGGAGAAAAGTGCGGTATCGCCGGCATGATAGATCGTCTTCCCTTCCGTCTGAATCACAACTCCCGCGGGCTCGCCCAGATAAAGGGGACGACCACCCTCCTCGATAATGGAGGAACTGTGGAACGCGATCGTGAACCGGACCTTGCCAAACGGGAACCCAAACCAACCGCCATGATTTAGTTCGACTGTCTCCGCTCCCTGTGCGCCTAGCCAGTTTGCCAGCTCAAAAGTCGTTATAATCGGTGCGCCGGCCCGTTTTGATATTGCAACCGCATCGCCAACGTGGTCGCCATGACCGTGGGTCACAATGATGTAGGTCGGACTCAGTTGATCGGCCGAAATGGAGGCCTTTGGATTGCCCGTCAAGAACGGGTCAAAAAGGAATTTCTCAGAACCGGTCTCGAGATAAGCGGCCGCATGGCCGAGAAAGGTGAGTTTCATAGTCGTTGGTTTAGATGCAAACAATTAAATGGAGGGAATCAAAACAAACTTTTTGCAATCTCTTTTCTCCAAAAAACAGCGGCCCCGAAAGTCTTCCGGGCTGATGCCACACTGCATCGATATCCGCTGTAGCATACGCGTCCCGCGCGTATTCCCGCTGTAGCATACGCGTCCCGCGTGTATTCCCGCTGTAGCATACGCGTCCCGCGTGTATTCCTTTGATTGGACGAAGCATTGACACGGAAAGAGAATACACGCGGGACGCGTACGCTACAGCGGATAATCGATGCAGCCTAATCACTCCAGAAGCAGTTCAGTGATCTCGGTCACGGATAACCCGCTCATCACCGGTTCTTCGCTTTCGACGGTCGATTGTATCGTTTCGCGCTTCTTTTGCTGCAGATTGAGTATCTTCTCCTCGACGGTCGCACGCGCAATCAATTTGTAAGAAGTCACGACGCGCGTCTGCCCGATCCGATGGGCGCGGTCGGTGGCTTGGGCTTCGACGGCTGGATTCCACCAGGGATCGAAATGGACGACTGTATCGGCCGCGGACAGATTCAACCCCACACCTCCCGCTTTCAGGCTAATCAGGAAAAGGGGGAGTTCGTTCGAGCGTTGGAACGCGTCGACCGCTTTCTCCCGGTCTCTTGTCTCACCGTCAAGATAGCCGTAGCGGATTCCAGCTTGATCAAGATGCGCTCGAATGAGCTTAAGCATTGAGACAAATTGGGAAAACAGAAGGACTCGGTGCCCTCCATCGATGGCCTCTTCCAGCAACTCATCCAGGAGCTCCAGCTTGCTCGAAGGTCTCTCTCCATCCTGACCGACAAGCCGCAGGTCACAACAGACCTGACGGAGGCGCAACAGAGCTGTGAGCAACGCGATTCGAGCGCGACCTTGATCTTTTGATAGCTCTTCGACTTTGCGTCGCCCCTCTTGGAGCAACTTCCCGTAAAGTTCCTCCTGGGCTGGTGAGAGATCACAATAGGTGACCTGCTCGATTTTCTCCGGTAGTTCCTTCACGACCTGGCGTTTGAGCCGACGGAGCATCACCGGTCGCAATCGCTTTGCCAGTCGTGCCTTTTCAGGCTCGGAGCCGCGTCCAATAGGTAACTCGTACCGCTCACGAAAGTCTTCCCGGGTTCCGAGGTATCCCGGAAGTGCAAAATAGAGAATCGACCAGATGTCCCGGACCGAATTTTCAACCGGCGTCCCTGTTAAGACAAACCGATGCCTGCCGCGAAGCGTGATCGCCGCCTGTGCATTCTGCGTATCAGGATTTTTGATGTGCGTGGCTTCATCCAGAATCACAGAGGTGAATTCCACGGAGCGAAATTGGCTGATGTCCCGGCGCAGGATCGGATAGCTCGTGAGAACAATATTCGATTCCGGAATTCGGCGAAACAGGCCACCCCGTGCGGGACCCTCGATCCGAAGGATTTTGAGTTCAGGCACGAATTTTTCCGCCTCCCGCGCCCAGTTAAAAATCAGCGAAGAGGGACAGACAACCAGGGATGGACCCTTGAGCGGGCGAAGGAAAGCCAAAGTCTGCAAAGTCTTACCAAGCCCCATCTCATCCGCCAGGATCCCGCCAAGACCGTTTCGGCTAAGGAAACGCATCCAGTACACACCTTCCTTTTGGTAAGGCCGCAGTATCCCCTCCAGCGTACCGAGCGGCTCCGGCTCGGGCGGAATTAATTGCCTTTGCGCGCGGGTCCAGTTTCGCCATTCCGGGGTGCTTTGGATGACAGCTCCGGACAACTCGTCAAAGGCCGCATCCAGATACGCCGCCTGACTCCGCTGGATTCGGTAACTGCCGGGACGTGACTGCGCCGGGTCGCAGTCCCTTAGGATCGCCTGAAATTCTTCCAGGCCGGCCGGGTCAAGAATCGCAAGACGACCGTTCTTAAGCCGGGTAACGTTCTGTCCAACTTGAAGCAACCGCTGGATATCGGCGCTTGAAAATTGTTGACCGTCTCCGGAAGCGATTGAGAAAGAGAAATCAAACCAATCCTGACCGGAACCGACTATCTCCAGTTTCGGCGTTATCCGGCTGATATCGCGCGTGACATATTGGAACCGGCTTCCGATCGAGACTTTCCACTCCGTTTGGAGGTGCGGCAGGACGGTCGCAAAAAAGCTGAGAATCTGGTTCTGGCCACGCAACAGATATTCCCCGGTAATCGATGGCCCGGTGAAGCCTGCGTCTAGAATCCTGCGAAGAGCGTCTCGCTCGAACGCGAGGTTCCGAGAGCGCATCGCCTCCCCGTCCCGGAAAACAAACGTTTCCGCAGGCGAGGTAACGCCGAGCGTGACGATCCGCTGCCCATACCTGCACTGGACCTTCGCTCCCAGTTGGTTCAGCGACCCTTCAAACGTGGCGATCACTTCAGGCACGGCCGGCTCAATGACCGGTGCGGCCCCTGGCTGGGCATCAACCTGAAAAAAGCCCTTCAACAACGGCAGTTCGTGCTGGACAAAGTTCAACCCCTGCTCCGCCGATAGCTTCATCGGAGCCCGCAGGACCTGCAGATAAGCCGCTGGCAATCCCGGTGACACCGGCTGGAATTTCGGTGCGGACCAGACCCACGCAGAGGCGGGACCGATGAGCAGCGCGCCCGTCAGCCGTTTTGTTTCCGTCCAAATGCTCCAGCGACCGTCCTCGGCTATCTCCGTTCTGAGCGCCGGCAGAATCGGATCGCTCGAAATCTCGACTGAAGTCTTCCGCCCGATCGTTACCCGCGGATGCCGTTCCAAGGTGCCGACTAGCTGAAGAAAGCGCTCCCGGTCCAGGACAGTCATGCCGGGAAGCTTTCCGGCCGCGAATTTGCGTCCGAGTTCGAGGATATCCCAATCCGATTTCGAACAATAATACGACTCGCCTGGATCTAGCGCGCTGGCCAGCGTGCGGTTCCCTTTTCGCACGACTTCAAATCCGACGACGATCTGATCCCGCTCCCAGCCCGTCTCAATGTTCGGCGGCAACACGATATGCAATTCGATCCGCAATAGATCCGACGGCAGTGTCTCTGCGACCCGACCCCCGTGCGGTGGGCTTTCGGCATCCGCAATGAGAATCGGGAGCAACGGGCCGGCAGTTGGGACGGATAAAGAAGATTTAATTTCCGGCTTCGGGCGAATCGATGCGAGGCCAAGCGCCAGTGAATGCGCGCAGATGGTCCCCCACTCTCGCGATTCCCGGCATGAACAGATGTTCTCAACATCCGTGTAACTCCGAATTTTCAGGCCGGCCCTGAATTCGACTTCTCCTTCGCGAACCAAGCCGCGCAGAACAGGCGGCGTATAGTTAAAGCTAACCACTCGCCCCATCTCCAGAAGGGCCTTTGCATGCTTCATCGCTTGCCAGCCGCCCGTGTCCATCAGGAATCGTTCAGTGATTTGGATGGCGGACATCGGAAGAATTCAGGAGTTCAGGAGTTGCAGGAGTTCAGAAAGAACTAACTCCGTACCCGATTCTGCAATTCCTGCAACTCCTGAACTCCTGGATTCTGAATCAATTTCTCCTTTGCTTGCGAATCCTTGCGACCCACACTGGCGACCCAATGAAGCTGCTCGCGATCGCTAATCAGAAGGGTGGAGTCGGCAAGACTACTACCGCGGTGAACCTTTCTGCTTGCCTCGCAGCCAAAGGCAAGAGAGTCCTTTTGATCGATCTTGACCCGCAGGGAAACGCCACGAGCGCCGTCGGCCTCGAGGACACCGCCGGACACAGCCTCTACGAAGCGCTGATCGGACATGCCAACATCAATGAAAAAATCATATCGACCCGGTTTGATTGCCTGTCGATGATCCCCGCCGACCTCGATCTGGCAGGAGCCGAGATTGAAGTCGCCCGCCTCGACGATCATCTCACCCGTCTGCGCGACGTCCTGGCGGGACTGAACACGGAGACCGAGTTCGATTACATGTTCCTCGACTGCCCGCCTTCGCTTGGAATACTGATGACGAACGCGCTGGCGGCTGCTCATCAGCTCTTGATCCCGCTCCAGTGCGAATATTTCGCTCTCGAAGGGCTTTCAAAAATCGTCCACCTCGTGAGCCAGATCCGCGCGGTAAACGACCGTCTGTCGATCGGCGGAATCATCATGACGATGTACGACGCTCGAACCAATTTGAGCCAGCAAGTGGTAAATGAAGTGCGCAAGCATTTCCCTGACTTGGTTTATCAGACAATCATCCCACGGTCTGTCCGGCTTGGAGAAGCGCCGAGCTTTGGGAAACCGATCATCGAATACGAACCCAATGGCGCCGGGGCAACCGCCTACAGAGCGCTGGCCGAAGAATTCGTTCAGCGGGAGTCCGGCAAGATCAAATTCGTGAACAGTTAGGTTTTGGTTTTCAAGAAAATTCAGTCTAATCTCCAGCGCATGAATCTCCGAGCGGTTCTCTGTCTTTTAGTCGTGTCGATTTTTTCGGTTATCTCGTCCGTGCGAGCCGACGAGCTCCGTGCGGCATGGGTCGCTTCGGTCTACAATCTGAATTTTCCGTCTCACGCCGGCCTTTCTGCGGACGTCCAAAAAGAGCAAATCCATCGCATCGTGGACGCTGCAGCGCGAAGCGGCCTTAACGCGTTGATGGTGCAAGTGAGACCTGAAGGGGACGCACTGTATGAATCCAGGCTTGAACCTTGGAGCCGCTACTTGACCGGGGTGCAAGGTCTCGGCCCCGGTTACGACCCTCTTGATTACTTTATACGGGCCGGGCGCGAGCAAGGCATCGCGATTCATGCCTGGATAAATCCCTACCGAGCCGCAACAAATGCTTCGGACGCCAGAGCCTCAAATCACGAATCGCGCGAACTGTCCGACGCATTACACAGGATCGGCCACGGTCTCTGGTTGGATCCGGGTGACCCCGCCGTCCGGGAGCATGTTGTCCGCGTTGTCCGCGACATCGTAGAACGCTATGCGGTCGCCGGTGTGATCCTCGATGATTACTTCTATCCTTATCCCAGTCGCGACTATTCGACGTTCCCCGATCATTCATTTTACGCGCGCTATGGAGCTCACTCCGACCTCGCAGATTGGCGGCGCGACAATATCAACCGGCTTATTAGAGATCTGAGTGCGACGATTAGAGACACACGTCCCGGCGTCCTCTTCGGCGTGAGCCCATTCGGCATCTACAGCAAGGGGTACCCCTCCAACGTGACCGCAGGTCTCGATCAATATCGCCAACTCTACGCCGACCCGGTCGCGTGGCTGAAAAACGGCTGGGTCGATTATCTTTCTCCTCAGCTTTACTGGCGCGACAAGAGTCCTCAAAGCTTTTCCGCGCTGTTGGAATGGTGGCGCGGTCCGGAGGCAAACCCCCGCCATATTCCTATCTACCCAAGCATCGCTCTTGATCGGTTGGGCGGTTCCTACGGCTGGCCCTCAAGCGAAATCGCCGCGCAACTGGCCATCGAACAATCGACGCGACCACGCTCGGCCGGAGGATTCATTCTCTGGAACGTCGGGCCCCTGGTCGAAAATAAGAAAGGGGTTGCAGCGGTTGTGGCCAGAGATCGCTAGCCTAGGAAAGCGTCCGCGCTGGAACCGAAAATCACTCTCACTCCTATGAAGACTCCCATTATCATCGGCGCTGTAGTTATCGGCATTCTGGGTGGGTTGCTCCTGACACCAGTCGCCGCAGGTCACACTCTCTCAATCGCTGAAGCTGTCGTCATCGTCAGCCTCCTTGTGCTGGCGCTGGTGTTTATCACTGCAAGAAGCAAAACGGCAAACGATTCCGCCGAGGCAAACAAAACCACTCCGGCACCAGCTCCCGCGCCGCTACCAGTACAACCACCGCCCCCCATTGAAAATCAGGCCGAGTCGGAGATCGTAGCATTTCTGGCTCTTCTTCAGGAAAAAGGCCGCCTTGTTGATTTCCTTATGGAGGATGTCGCGGCGTACGAAGATGCCGAAGTGGGCGCGGCAGCGCGAGTGATTCACCAGGGATGCAAGCAGGTTCTTCAGGAATATTTTAGAATCTCGCCCATCTCTGATGCGCAGGAAGGAACACAAATCACGTTGCCTGTCGGGTATGCGACCGACCAATATCGGGTTGTCGGCAAACTCGCCGGGGAACCCCCGTTCACGGGGACGCTCCTTCACAAAGGCTGGAAGACCGAATCTGTCAAACTGCCTCGTATCGTCTCGCCTGGCCAGTTGCCGTCTATCGCGGCAGCAGAGGTGGAACTGAAGTAAAATGGACGGTCTTCGCAGGTTCAATGGGAAAGCACAGGGAGTCATATGAGCACCCTATTCAGCATCGGGATCGATCTGGGAACAACGAACAGCGCAGTTGCGGTGGAAGAGTTCGAATCCGGACGCGCGACGATTGTCGACATTACTCAAATCCTAGGAATCAATCAGATCGGTGAAAAACCGATTCTGCCTTCGGCCCTTTACATTCCGCATCCGGACGAATTCCAGGAGAGCCAGGTGCGGTTACCGTGGTCGAAAACGGGTGGCGAACCGATCATTGGCTATTTCGCCCGCAACCACGGGGCAACTATCCCGGATCGATTGATTTCTTCAGCGAAATCATGGCTTTCAAATTTCCATGTCGACCCGAAAAGCCCGGTGTTGCCGTGGAAATCCGACATCAAAGAACAGAAACTCTCAGCATTCGACTGTTCTCGCCGTTACCTCGAACACATCAAGGAAGGGTTCCTTTACGCGGAATCGGTGCAGGGCCGCACCTGGAACCTTGCGGACGGCCAAGTCGTTCTCACGGTCCCAGCCTCCTTCGATGAGATCGCACGAAACCTGACCGCAGCCGCGGCCGAAGCCGCAGGCTTTAGTAAAGTCGTCCTGCTCGAAGAACCGCAGGCAGCATTTTATGCATGGACCGCGCAGGCCGGCAACAGCTGGAGAACGCAGGTCAAACGCGGCGATATGGTCCTGGTTTGTGATATCGGCGGCGGGACAGCCGATTTCAGCCTGATTGCTGTTTCTGAAAAGGAAGGCAACCTCGAAGCTGAGCGAATCAGTGTCGGCGAACACCTTTTGCTCGGCGGCGACAACATGGACCTCGCACTGGCTTACACTTTGCAAGCGAAGTTGGAGGCGGCCGGCAAAACAATCGACGGATGGCAGTTCCTTGCCCTGATCCATGCAGTAAGCGCGGCAAAGGTGAGTCTTTTTTCGGACCTCGCGCTCGACCAGGTTTCGGTTGCCGTTCCCTCGCGAGGATCCGGTCTGCTGGCAAAAACCGTCTCGACCAAGTTGACCCGCGCAACGTTGACCGAAGTGATTCTGGATGGCTTCTTCCCGATAACAAAAGTGACCGATCTGCCCCAGGAAGGCAGGAGCACCGCTCTTCAGGAGTTTGGACTTCCTTACGCATCGGACCCAGTGGTCAGTAAACACCTCGCCCGCTTCCTGACACGGAGCCTCATCAACGTCAAGGCAAGCGAATCGCTGTCAGCGCTTGTCAAAACACGCCCGGAGGCGCTTGAAGGCGGTTATCTCAAGCCAACGGCAGTCCTTTTCAATGGTGGCGTTTTTAACGCGGCTCCAATCCGGAAACGTGTCCTCGATCTGCTCGCATCATGGGGGAACGATACTCCTGTTCGTGAGCTGGCCGGGTTCCAACCGGATCTCGCCGTTGCAAAAGGTGCCGCACTTTACGGCCGGAACCGCGCAACCGGCCAGGGAATTCGAATCAAAGCGGGTACGGCGCGCTCCTACTATATCGGGCTCGAACCCTCGGTGCCTGCCATCCCTGGATTCAAGCCGCCGATCAAAGCGTTGTGTGTGGTGCCTCAGGGCATGGAAGAAGGAAGCGAATTACTGATCGACCAACGTGAATTCGGCCTGATCACCGGTCAACCGGCTGATTTCCGATTTTTCGCCTCCGAGGTAAGGAGTGGTGACAGCCCTGGAACAATCGTCGCAAATCCGGAACGCGAACTCGAAGAGACCGGCAAAATCGAAGTGACGCTTCCGGCCGTTGAAGGGTTTCCTCCGGGACAACCAATCCCGGTTATAATCAATCCGATCGTGACCGAACTTGGCAACCTCGAACTCTGGATGAAGCACACCGGATCCGATCGCCGCTGGAAAGTCGAATATCAGGTGCGGATGGAGTAGCACGGCCTTAAGCTATTCAACCCATTTAAGGAGCTTTAGGAGGAGAGTAACTCACCGACGCCCAGGCGGATGCGAAGCGACGGCGGTCTTTCGGTTTGTGCATGATGACTAATCGGCCTCCATGCGATAAAGATTCATGGTAGGGCGAAGCTCTGCCTGAGCCGAGGACGACGGGTCAACCCCGGCTCGGACGGAGCCTCGCCCTACCCGGAGCAACTCCTAACTTCTTGGCACATCCAATGGCTCAACCGCGATTCAGTATTGGGATCGATCTTGGCACGACGAACTGTGCTATGGCGTTCGAGGGATTGGATGGCGCAACAGCGGAACGCGAATTGTTCCGCATCCCGCAATGGGAAACTGCAACCCGGTTCTCTGAGGCGTCAACTTTGCCGTCATTCCTTTACCTCGCGTCACCGCAGGAAGCCGCGCAGATCTCGGGGCACAGCGCAGAAACCGCGGAATGGATTCCCGGCCGCCTGGCGCGATCACGGGCATCGGATTTGCCGGGCCGTGTTGTTCACTCGGCGAAGTCGTGGCTCTGTCATCACAGCGTCGATCGATCTGCACCGTTTCTACCTTGGCGATCGGACGAAATTCCGGTTGAAAAACGAATCTCGCCTGTTGGCGCGTCCGCCCTTCTCCTTTCGTATCTCAGGGCGGCGTGGGACGCGAAATTCGCTACGGACGGAGCGCCCTTCAACGACCAGGAAATTACCGTAACGGTCCCGGCCTCTTTCGACGCCGCCGCCCAGCGGCTCACGCTCGACGCCGCAAACGCGGCTGGGTTTCCCGAAAGCGTCCGCCTGCTTGAGGAACCGCAGGCGGTGTTCTACTGGTGGTTGGAGTCCGGCGCCCAACAGAGTCGCGCTGTGGAAAACCTGCGCCAGGCCGGAGTTCGGTATGTCTTGGTCGTAGACATCGGGGGCGGAACGACGGACTTCACATTTTTTGAAATCGAGCCCCGGTCCGGCGGTTCCCTGTCGGAGATCAAGCGGATTGCCGTCAGCGACCATCTTCTCCTGGGCGGAGATAATATCGATCTCGCTATCGCCCACCGCATAGAGTCTCGGTTAGTAACGAGCGAGCCGCTGTCGGAGGTGCAATGGAACTTTCTGGTGGCGCGCTGCCGCGACGTGAAAGAGCGTTGCCTGTCTGAGGACTCCGGCGACGTTTTCACAATCTCCGTTCCGGGCCGTGGTTCACGGCTTCTTGGCGGAACGTTGAGCGGTCAGATCCAAAGAGCCGAGATCGAATCCATCGTAATGGATGGGTTTTTCCCCCATTGCGAAATTACTGATCAACCAACAATGACCCAGGCCGGGCTAAGGGAGTGGGCGCTCCCGTATGCAGCTGACAGCGCCGTCACGCGTTACCTCGCTGACTTCCTGCGCGATCGGCCAACTGTCGACGCAATCCTTTTCAATGGAGGAACGCTCTTCCCCGAATCATTGCGCGGACGGCTGAGGAACGAGGTTGCTCGATGGCAGAACGGAGCCGAACCGCTCGTGCTCGAGAACTCGGAACCGAGCCTTGCAGTTGCGAAGGGAGCTGCACGTTTCGGCGCAATCGTGCATGATCACGGCCGGCGCATCCAAGCAGGGGCAGCACGAGCAATCTATTTGGAAGTGCATCGAGCAAGGCCGGAAAACAACAAAGCACGCGGGCGGACATTGCTTTGTATTTTGCCCGGCGGAGCTCCGGCGGAAGAGGAGTTCCAGATTTCACAAACCGGACTCGAACTTCGGGTGAATAGGCCAGTCCGGTTCCAGCCCTACTATTCCGTTCGCCGCGAGAATGACCGATCCGGCATGCTCGTGGAATGGGATGACCGCGAGTTCCACCGGCTGCCGCCGCTCCAGACCACCGCCAAGCTCACTGGATCCGAACGGGAAGGAAACCGGTTGCCGGTCACGCTTAAAACGCGAATCAACGAGCTCGGTTTGCTGCGCGTTGCCTGTGTCAGCGCGGATCCGCAGCTGCCCGGGGATTGGCCGCTCGAATTCGATCTTCGTCCTCACGAATCGGATAACCGCAGCCTGCAACAGCCGGGTGACGACTCGCACGCAACCGCCGAAGCAGGCGTCGACCCGGAGCGATTCGAGCAGGCACAAACCCGGCTATCGGTTCTGTTTTCCCGGCGACTCGATCCGCGTGACAAGCTCTCGGCCACGAACCTTTTGAAGAGCCTTGAAAAAATCCTGGGCAGGCCGAAGGCCGAATGGAATTATCTCTTGATTCGTTCCCTGTGGCGATCTCTCGATGAAGTGTTTGAGGCGCGGAAAACATCAGTCGAACACGAAGAGACCTGGTTGATTCTCGCCGGCTATTTTCTCCGCCCAGGTTTTGGCGCTCCTGGAGACGAAGATCGAATCGACGCCCTTTGGAAGATCCATTCCGAAGGATTGAAATTTCCCGGCAAACGCAATCAGCTTCAGGCTTATATCCTGTGGCGCCGGGTTGCCGGCGGACTAAATCAGGAACGGCAGACGGCGCTCCTTTCACCGGAACTCTCGAAAATCCGCGCTCAGACAAATCTCCCGCCCGAACTCGTCCGGCTGGCAGGTGCGCTCGAGCGAGTCGACGTCGTGACGAAATCCGATCTGGTCGAAATATTTCTCCGAGCGGCCCATTTCAACGCAGAGAAAAATCAGCACGCCGCACATTATCTCGTCGCGCTTGGACTTCTGTTGAACCGGGCGCCCCTCTACGCCGGGCGCGAATTCGTGCTCCCAGCGGCGCTTGTCGACAAGGCGTACGGCGAGCTGTCAGGCTTCGATTGGGCGGACCCGGCCCTTGTCGAAATTCAGACGTTATTCCTCCGAGCCGCGTGCATTGTCGATGACCCAAAAATCGATCTGCCGAAAAGTTTGCGGGACAAGATCGTTTCGACACTCCAGAAATCCGGCGTTTCACCGGCAAAGGTTGCCAGGCTTAGGTCCTATGTTCCGGTCGCCGCAGCCGACCGCGCAAATTTATTTGGCGAATCTCTGCCCCCCGGCTTGGTGATTGCGGACAACAGGAGTTAGCAGTTCAAGAGTTGGAATTTAGAATTCAGGAGGCTCCGGGTAGGGCGAGGCTCCGGGTAGGGCGAGGCTCCGCCCGAGCCGGGGTTGGCGCGTCGTCCGCAGCTCAGGCGGAGCTTCGCCCTACCGTGCAACGGTCATACTACCAAGTCCTTGAAATTCTTTGCTGGTTTTGCCATGCCGTCGAAATCCAACTGAAATCATAACATATCAATACAACGTTGCGCACTGTGCTTGTTAAAATTCGACCTCTCCTGCAACTTTTCTGAAACCTGGCGCAGAAGGGAGTAACGAATCAAGGAGCCAGAGTCAGGCGTCAGGAGGCTGCCGGTAGGCGAGGCTCCGGGTAGGGCGAGGCTCCGCCCGAGCCGCGTGGCGGGCGCCGATCTTTTCGATTGCCGATCTACCAAGCAACGGCGGCTGGGCCGTCTTTTTTCCGTGAAACCACTCGAAACTTAGATCAGGGAACGCCTTGATATAGAAACGATATTAAAATATGTTTTTCAATATGCACCTTCCACAACGAAAGCGCCCTGACAAGGGAGTCCTCGAGAGTGAAAATCGGCCTACGATCGTATTCCTCAACGTCTGCACCGAGGGTCGAAGTCGCTGGCTGGCTGAGCACACGATCCATGAGACTCTGACATCGATCTGGTGCTTGGCGACTTATTGGAAGGTCGGACCGTATATTCTGATGCCGGATCATCTTCATCTTTTTGCCTGGCCAGGGATTTTGCACGCAGATTTCGATGGATGGGTTCGCTATTGGAAATCACGGTTCTCGAACTCGATTGGTAATCGGTCTCTTCGCTGGCAATCGGGTTGTTTCCATCACCGGCTTCGTTCTTGCGAGAGTGCCGAAGCAAAACGCCTTTACATGATAAATAATCCTGTGAGAGCAGGATTGGTTACCAGATCAGAAGAATGGCCTTTTCAAGGTCAAATATTTAAGTGCGAATGTTGGTGGTGAGTGCCGTCATGCGGCTCGGGCGGAGCCTCGCCCTACCGAGAGCCTCGCCCTATCGCGAAATCTTCATCGCATGGAGGCCCATTAATCGGCATTCACGGAACCGGAAGCCACCGTCTCAGTCTGCAAATCCTGAACTCCTGACTTCTGAACTTCCAAGGAACTTGGGAAAGGTGAACAGGGCGATTAGACGGGAGCGGGGGCGGTTGGAACCAGTTTGTAGCCCAGAGTAGTGGCCCGGTTTTGGAGTCTAAAGAGCGCGGATTTTTGGAGTCGGAGTTGGTAGATGGCTGGGTCAAGTTTTTGGTAGGGCTGTTTGTATTTGAGCAGGTGGTAAATTAGGCAAGCCAGTTTGCGCGCTGTAGCAGTGGTGGCCTTGGGCGCTCCAAGGTGGGCTTGCTTACGCCGGTAGAAGATGCCCAAACAGGTCTCGGTACGGCCCGCCGATTGAGCGGCCAGTCGTAAAGCGTCTGCCACTCGATTGACGACTTGGCGGGTGCGCGAGTCGAGTACTTTGCCTCCGCTGATTTTGTTGCCCGGACAGAGGCCGAGCCAGGAGCAGAAGGCTTTAGCACTGCGCCATTTGCTCATATCGATGCCAATCTCGGAGACGATGAGCAGCACACTGAGCACATTAAGTCCCACCACCTGAGTCAGATCAATTCCGCAGATGCGTTCTAATAGGCCCGCCAGTTCGATCTTAGGTTCATTGGCTATCGGTTTGTGCTTTCTCTTTGCTTTGTTAAGCGGACTACTGGCACTAGTGCCGGTCTTGGGCTCATTGGGCGGCACAGGGAGCGTCTCCTCCTGCTGTGCACCTTTAAACGGTTTCAGTTGGGCCGAGGCGGCTTCGACCTGTTGAGCCAGTTTTTCCAAGAGCGGTTCTATTTGACGGTCGCACTCTTCGATGCGCGCTTGGTGGAAGCGATAGGCTTGCAAGCTTTGGCTTAAGACGAAGAGGTGTTCGGCTCGATAATCGCCCACCAAGGCCGCTTGCATCTGTTGAGGGGTGCTCTTGGAGACTCGCTTGTCACGCAATTTAGCCAACTCCTGGGGATCCCGTTGACCGGACAGGATCGCATCGATGATGCGCAAACCAGTTAGCCCGGTAATATCGCTGACTACGTGATGAAGATGCAGGTTCATCTGCTGGAGCGCTTTTTGCATGTGTTGAATCTCCGAGGCGCTTGAACACACCAGATTATCGCGATGACGATGCAGACTCCTCAGTCGGCAAGTAATGTCCTCGGGCCGGAAAGAAGCATTCAACAAGCCGAAGCGATGCAGTTGGCGCAGCCACTGGCTGTCCTTCACATCGGTCTTGCGCCCCGGCACACAGCGCACATGACGTGCGTTCACCAAATACACTTCGATGCCGGCTGCTTCCAGCTTCTGGTGCAAGGGGATCCAGTAGACTCCTGTTGACTCCATGGCCACCGTGGTGACCCGGCACTCTTTCAACCAGTCGACCGCAGCGTCCAATCCTTCAGTAAACGCACTAAAGCAACGCACCGTGGGTTGGCCCGCGCTCACTCTATCCACCGGCACTGCGACATAGTGCTCTTGGGCTCCGCAATCAATCCCGGCGGCGTCCGGCCTCAAGATTTCCAGCCTCTGCTCGGCCTCCTTAGATGTCACTGAAATACTCCTGATGCCTGCTTGGAGTTTAGCTTTGCTGCGATTGGTTTTCATGATTGGATACCCTGGTTTAAAGTAGATAGAAGTCCCGGTCCGGCCTTTGGGCGTCCGACTCAATCAATCTTCCAAACGGGATAGCTCCGGGGATCGGACCCGGGACTTCGCCAATGCCTTCACCGCAATACCAAAGGAATCAGGCTTCTCTACGGGCTTTAAAGCACCATTGTCTTTTCGATTTTGACTTCCGCCGGGAACTCCTATCACCGACGCGACTAAGCCATAAAGCGCTCAAGATGAAAAGTTCCTCCCTCCTTACAGATGGCGCTTTGGCCAACTGGGAGGCTTCTCTGAAACTTGACGCGGGAGCGAAGCAAGTCAAGGAGTCAGGAGGCTGCCGGTACGAGGCTCCGCCCGAGCCGCGGTTGGCGCATCGTCCCCGGCTCAGGCGGAACTTCGCCCTACCGTGCATTTTCCCTGAAAGCAGCGAGGTGCAGCTGAGCACAAGTTTCTTCTAAAATCTTCACGCGTTCTCGCCCGTTGGGTCCTCCTGAACTCCTGCAACTCCGACCTTGCGTGCCCGTTCTCAAGCAACGAAGAGTTCATCGAGGAGAATCATCAATGCAATACGTTTCCCTTGGAGATACCGGACTGAAAGTTTCACGCATTTGTCTCGGCTGCATGAGCTACGGCTCAAAAAAATGGCGCGAATGGGTGCTTGAAGTAGCGGACTCTCTCCCGTTTTTTCGGCAAGCGCTCGATGCCGGTATCAACTTTTTCGACACCGCCGATATCTACTCGGTTGGTGTGAGCGAAGAAATCACTGGGCATGCTCTGAAAAAACTCGGAGTCAGGCGCGAGGAAGTTGTAATCGCAACGAAGGTGTACAACCCGATGGGAGATACGCCGAACGAACGAGGCCTCTCCAGGAAGCACATTCGTCACGCGATTGATGCCAGTCTGAAGCGCTTGGGAGTTGACTACGTCGACCTTTATCAGATTCATCGGCAAGATTCGACCACGTCGATGGAAGAGACATTGGAAGCTCTGACGGATGTCATAAACCAAGGTAAAGCGCTTTATATCGGCGGGTCCAGTATGTACGCATGGGAATTCGCCAAGTATTTGTACCTCGCCGACCAACATGGGTACGCCCGCTTCGTTTCCATGCAGAATCATTACAATTTGGTCTATCGTGAAGAAGAACGGGAAATGATTCCGCTCTGCCGCGCGGAAGGTGTCGCATTGATCCCGTGGAGCCCGTTGGCTCGTGGATTCCTGGCCGGGAACCGACGCGGAGAAGACAAGGGCGAAACGGTGCGTGCCAAATCAGACGAGTTTGCTCACGGCTTATACTACAAAGAAGACGATTTCCGGGTCGTCGATCACGTAACCGAAATTGCGAAAAAACGTGGAGTCCCGAACGCTCAGATTGCACTCGCCTGGATCCTGCATAAACCGGGTGTGACATCACCGATCATCGGAGCAACCAAAGGGCATCATATTCCAGATGCCGTCAAGGCCTCCGAGATCAAGCTCACTTTGGAAGAGGTTGCCTATCTCGAAGCTCCATACAAGCCGCACCCGATCCTTGGCCACTGAATGAAAAGGCAGAAGGCAAAAGGAAAAAGGCAAAAGTAGGAGCGATTTCCATACTTCTTCATTTTGCCTTTTGCCTTCTGCCTTTTGCCTTTCCCTATATCTCCCCGATCCGCACGCACGCCGCGAACCGTTGAGGTTCTTTCTCTTCGAGTTCAGGGCGTCCAGCTTTGCACGCATCTTTCGCATACGAACACCGCGGATGAAACGCGCACCCTTGCGGTGGATTTATCGGAGAGGGCGGATCGCCCTCCAAAATAATCCGCCGGCGGGTTCGCTCAACTTCTGGATCAGGAACGGGGACGGCCGATACAAGCGCCTGCGTGTACGGATGGAGCGGCTTCTCAACCACATCCGCGGCGGGGCCTAACTCAACCAACCGGCCGAGGTACATGACCGCAATTCGATCAGAAATATACTTAACAACCGAAATATCGTGCGAAATGAAAATCATCGTGAGCCCGAGTTCCCGGCATAGCTTCAAAATCAAATTCAAAATCTGAGACTGGATCGACACGTCCAGAGCCGAAACCGGTTCGTCCGCAATAATCAACTTCGGTTCAGGTGCGAGCGCGCGCGCGATGGCGATACGTTGCCGTTGCCCTCCGGAAAACTCGTGCGGGTACCGCCGCATTTGATTGGCCGGGAGACCGACTGTCTCCATCAGATGGGCCACCTTCGACATGAGAAGCTTGCCGTTGACTTTTTGCCGGGTCCGGATCGCTTCGGCAAGAGTGTTGTAAACTGTCATCCGCGGATTAAGCGATGCATACGGGTCCTGAAAGATCATCTGAAAATTCACCCGTTCCGCGCGGACTTCGTCGCGGCTGATCTTTGAGAGGTCGCGTCCCTCGAGAACCACCGCGCCATCAGTGATTGGTACGAGCTGCATGATGGTGCGCGCCAGTGTCGATTTTCCACAGCCGGATTCACCCACGAGTCCCAGAATCTCACCGGCTTTGAGTTTCAGGGTGACGCCGTCAACCGCCTTGACCGATCCTGTCTGACGCCGGAACACGACGCCTTTGTAAACGGGGAAATGCTTTTTGAGATCGTCAATCTCGAGGAAATTATTCATGCGGCCGAAACAACGCTTTTGGTTCGCAAATCCGAAATTTCGCCTTCCTGGAATCGTGTACAGGAGCTCTTGTGGCTATGAGCAACATCGGCCAAAGCGGTGGCCTCTTCCTTGCATCGACCGATTGCGTATCTGCAACGCGCTGCAAATGAGCATCCAGGAAGCTCGACCGTCAGGTCGGGAGGCAGCCCGGGAATCGTGAACAGTCGCTCGCCTTTTTCGTGCAGCGCGGGAATCGACTGTTGAAGGGCCGCGGTGTACGGATGTGACGGCTGCGCAAAAATCTCCTCGGTGGCAGCCGATTCAACGATCCGCCCTGCGTACATAACGTTCACACTTTTGCAAAACGCCGCAACGACACCGAGATCGTGCGTAATAAATATCACGGCTGTCCCCAGATCTTTCTGACGTTGCTTGATCAGTTCAAGAATTTGCGCCTGCACCGTGACGTCCAGGGCCGTAGTCGGTTCATCCGCAATGAGAATTTCCGGCCGGCTGATCAGCGCCATTGCAATCATCACTCGCTGTCGCATTCCGCCTGAAAACTGGTGGGGATAAAGATTGATGCGGCTTGCGGCATCCTGAATACCGACCTCTTCCAGACTCGAAATTGCCCGTTTCAGCGCCTTGGACTGACTCATTTTTTCATGCACCTGCAACGGCTCGATAACCTGGTCCGAGATCCGCATGTAAGGATTCAGCGATGTCATCGGGTCTTGAAAAATCATTGAGATCCGTTTCCCTCGAATCTGGCGCAGTTGCTGTTCCGGACAATTGAACAAGTCTACCCCGTCGAAGTTCGCGTGCCCGGAAACAATTTTGCCGGGTGGCTTTGGAATTAAACCAAGGATCGAGTAACAGGTTACAGATTTTCCGGAACCCGATTCGCCCACGATACCCATTGTCTCGCCCTGACTTAGCGAGAACGAGACGTCGTTTACGGCGCGTACAACTCCGCCACGCGTATAAAAGTAGGTCCGAAGATTTTCGACTGTGAGGAGCGACATTCGTCAATCTTTCGATGACTTCGGATCGAGCGCGTCTCGAAGACCGTCCCCGAGAAAATTCAACGAGAAGAGCGTCAACGAGAAGAAGAAGGCCGGAAAGATCAACAGCCAGATTGAGCTTTCCATCGTGCGAGATCCTTCCTCGATCAACAGGCCCCAGGAACTCAAGGGCGGCTGGACACCCAGCCCGATGAAGCTGAGTACCGACTCAAGGAGCATCACTTCGGGGAAGGTAAGCGTTGAATATATAATGATCGGACCGAGAACATTCGGGATCAGATGCCGGAGCAGGATCCGATGGCCCGGAAGTCCCAGAGAAACTGCCGCCTCGATAAACTCCTGATTCTTCAGCGAGATGATCTGGCCGCGAACAATACGCGCCATGGTTAACCACTCGACACATCCGATTGCAACAAAAAGCAGGATAAAGTTTCGCCCGAACATCACCATCAGGAGAATCACAATGACCGCGAAGGGCAAAGCGTAGAGAATATCCACAGCACGCATCATTGCCGTGTCCGTCTTTCCGCCGACAAAGCCTGCGACCGCGCCCCAAAGCACCCCGATCACAACCGAAACGAGAGTCGCAGCAAATCCAACCGCGAGCGAAATCCGCCCCCCAATCAAAATCCGAGTGAGCAAATCGCGCCCGAGCGGGTCGGTACCGAACAGGTGCCATCGACTCGATCGCTGATACGAGACGTCCCCTTCCCGATAGCTCGCTCCACCGGCAATCTTCTGCGCGATTTGTCTGCGGTCCGCTTTCGGCTTGTCCAGGAATTCATCTTCCAGATTGGAAAGCGCGATGAAGCCTTTCCGTATTTCCCCGTTTTTGTGCATCTCGGACCGGAGAAAGATTGGCTCCATTGGCGCGCTCGCCTTCAGACTGATCTCGGTTTGTTCGTATGTGTATCCGGTAAAAAACGGCCCCACCAGACAGAGAAGTGCGACTACGCAAAACGCCCACAGCCCAAACAACGCAATTCGGTTCTTCTTAAGTCGATGCCAGGCGTCTTTCCAAAGCGACGTGCCTTGATCCAGCTTCGCGATTGGCGGTGGAGCAGGTGCGATCGGCGGGTATGGAACTGCGGAGGCAGTTTTCATCGTCATGAACAGGGCACTATGTTCGGGACTTGGGATCCATCCACACCTGCAAAACGTCCGACAGCAGGTTGAACACAACGATCAGCACGCCGAAAAATGCGACCGTGCCCATGATTAATGGATAGTCACGATTAAATACCGACTTGATAAATTCCTGGCCGATCCCCGGAATGTTAAAGACTTTTTCCAACACAAATGAGCCCGTGAGAAGTCCAGCGAATGCAGGACCAAGAAAAGCCGCGATCGGAAGCAACCCTCCGCGAAGAGCGTGCTTCAGAATGATCTCATGCTCAGGCACCCCCTTTGCGCGAGCAGTTCGGATAAAATCCTGATTGAGGATATCCAGCATCCCGCCGCGTGTTAGCCGGGCAATATACGCCGCATAGAACAGGCCAAGCGTTAAAGCCGGCATGACCGCCGGGGGGAGCGGAACATAGTTCAACCCATACCAACCGCTGACCGGAGCGATCTTGAAGATCAGGCCGAAAACCAGCGCTAATATCGGTCCGAGCACAAACGTCGGAAAACAAATCCCAAGCATCGATAGCGACATCGGCACGTAATCCAACAACTTGTTCCTGTTCGCCGCCGCAATCACCCCGGCCGGAATTCCGAGGACTATCGAGATGACGAACGCCAATGTGCCGATCTCAAACGAAATCGGAAAGGAACGCCCAATCACTTCGTTCACCGACTCGCCCTGATACGTGTACGAAGGCCCAAAGTCGAATCGGACGACATTGGCGAGGTAACTGACATACTGCTTCCAAACCGGCTTATCCAGACCGTAGTAGGCATTCAGTCTGGCAATGGTCTCCGGTGTTGCCTGACGGTCGGCGCTGAATGGACCGCCCGGCACCGATTTCGACATGAAAAATGTAAGAGTTAAAATGATCCAAAGTACCGGAATCAGCTGAAGTAATCGGCCAACAATAATCTTAATCATTTGGCCGGTTCAGCATCAGACTTCAGGTCAATAAACTTGTAATTGTGATTCCCAAGCACAAGCGGATACCAGTTCTCGACCGAAGTCTGTAGGAGATAGGGATCCGTGTACCAATAGACCAGAATGATCGGAAGATCGGTTAGAAACAGATCCTCCGCCTTATGGAGAATTTCGAGGCGCTTGGCCGGATCGCCAGTCCTCGCTGCTTCCGCAATCAGCGCGTCATACTTCGGGTTGCCCCAATTCGTGTTGTTGTTCCCGTTGCCCGTGGTCCACATACTCAGGAACGTGACCGGATCCATGTAGTCTCCGATCCACGCGGAACGCGAGATGTCATAATTCTTATGGTTCTGCGTGTCCTGGTATACCTTCCATTCCTGGTTCTCAAGCGTGACATTGATGTTCAGGTTTTCCTTCCACATCTGCTGGATCGCTTCGGCGATCATTCGATGCGCTTCGTACGTATTGAAATGAATCGTGAAAGTCGGAAAGCCTCTCCCGTCCGGGTAGCCCGCCTCCGCAAGAAGTTGGCGAGCCCGCACTGGATCGTAACTGATTTTGTTCAAAGGTTGATAGTCCCCCATGCCAGGCGGCGTGTAGCCTGTAGCGGGCTTCTGGCCTTGTCTCATAATGTTCTTCACAATTGCGTCGCGGTCGACCGCCAAGTTCAGGGCCAGCCGAACCTTCTGGTTGTCCAGCGGTTTCCGGTCAACGTTCACTCGATAAAAGTAGACCCCTTCGTACGGATCGATTCGCAAGATTTCTGGGTGCTCACGCCGGTAGTATGGCATCTTGTCCGACGGGACCTGATCAGTCTTGTGAAGCTGCCCGGCTTGGAACGCGCGCTCCTGGGTACCGACATTCTCAATCGAATAAAAATTGATCCCGTTCAGCTTTACGTTCGCTGCATCCCAGTAGAACGGGTTCCGGACAACCTCGATCACGTCGTTCGGATGCCAACTTTTCAATACGAACGGTCCGGTACCGACGTAGTTTTCGGGACGGGTCCACTTCGTATCGCGTGTGTCAATGTCTCCAAACTTCAAGATGGTACGCGGATTGACCGGGAGCCACGCGTCATGCTGCAAAAGCGTTAACAGGTAAGGAGCCGGCCCAACCAGCTCGAATCGCAACGTCTGATCGTCTACTGCCTTAACTCCGACCTGGTCGAAATCGGTTATATTGCCCTTGTAGTAGGCTTCGGCGCCCTTCAACAGAAAAAGGTCTTCAGCGTACTCGGCGCCAAACGAAGCCGTGAGCATTCGTTTGTAGGAAAAAATGAAATCCTGAGCCTTGACCGGGTCCCCGTTAGACCATTTTCGATCGGCACCAATGTGAAATGTCCAAACGGATGCGTCTTCATTGTGTTCCCAGCGGTCCGCCATCCCGGGCACAACTTTGGACTGATCGTCCATACTCGGCGCGACCAGTCCCTCGATCAACGCCATAATTATATGGTGCTCCGTCACCCCCTGGGATTCCTGCGGGTCGAGTGTGCGGGGCTCGCTCCCGACGGTAATTAATAGGATTTTGTTCTTGTTCGCCTCGCGCAGGTTGAGGCTGTATCCGACCTTTGTGGCCGTCGCATGCCGGACACCGAACAACGTAACTGCGCCGCAAACGGCCAGTAATCCGACAAGACCCAATTTTTTCATCGACCGAACGTTAATGATCAATCGATTCACCCGGCAATCTCTTGGAGACACGAAGGGATCGAATCGCATCTCGCAATTCTGCAGCTCGCTCGTATGCTTCGTCGGCAATCGCGCGCTTCAAATCACGCTCCATTAACTCTAAAGGGGTCAGCGGAACAGCGTCGCGCACCTCTTTTAACCAATCATTTAAAAACAGAAGCTCGCTGCTCGACTCGATCCATTCCGGCTGGCCGATCGCCCGATAGAATGCTTCGATTTTCTCTTTTCCCGCTTCAATCAGTTTTACTGCTTCCCCGGTATTCCCTTCTTTCAATTCGAGCGATGCTTTGGCCCTAGTGTTCATCATGACGATGTATGGGCGAAACTGTTCCAAAGCCCACTTTGCGTCTTCATCGGTTGCGTGATCACCGACAAAATCCAACATATGAAGGTTTCGTTCGGTGTCGCGAACCACATTCTGAAAATCGCGCAACTGGAACAGGCTTAAGTAACGGTGATAATATTGGGCCCCCTCTTGCTGCAGCGCAGCAACGTCCGCCTCGGAGAGGGAGTAGGATTGATCGCCGGATTTCCCCGCCCCTGCCGCTTTCGACTGGTGGTATTGCAACAGCGACTCGAACCCGTGCGGGCGCAGGCCATCCGGACGTCCATGCATCTCCATTTGGATTAAGCCCAGATCGATCCGGAGCTGAATCTTTTCGCTCCCGTCCCGTCCGATGATCTTTCGGGCTTTTACCTGGCCCGGCTCATGAGGCCAGCCGTCGAGTAAGTCATTTAGGTCCAGATTGCTCACTGCCCCGAATATCGGAACGCCTTGATACGTTGTCAAAAGCAACCGCTGCGCATTTCTCGCGCGCCGTGAGAAATGCGAATTGGCGCTGGCGCGCCGGACGACCGGCCAAATCCGACCTTGAACAGAACCCTGCTGCAGCTAATTAAAAAAGAGGGAAGACCGTCGGGTAACCGATTTGTTTCCATCACGTGAATACCCTGCAAGAAATCTTCGGCACGAACGAAACATTCTAAAACAGGTGAACTGGAACAAACTGTTTTTAAAGTCTTCTCTCCGAAAAGGAGTCCTTCGAGCAATCCCAATCAATATCAAAGGCTATTTACAACCTTTCCTTTATGGGTTGGTTGGCGGTCTCGCTGCGGTGGGCTTTCAACTGGCCATAAAATTCCTTGAATGGCTGTTGTGGACACGGCTCTCAACCATCGCGACCGGGAGCTTTATTCTACTCAGCATTGTGACAATACTCGGGACATCGCTCGCGGCAGGGTTGATTTTGACGTACGTGAGCCGGGACGCGGCAGGAAGCGGCATCCCACAGCTCAAGATCGCGTTCTGGAGAGATTTTGGTTACTTGCCATTCAAGGTTGTATTCGCCAAGTTCTTCGCGGGGGTGATCACGATCGGCGGCGGATGCAGCCTCGGCCGCGAAGGTCCGACCGTCCACATCGCCGGCGCGCTGGCGTCGAATATCGCCGGAATGCTCGGGGTCGCTAAACAGGGGCGCCAGCCCGCTCTGTTATCCGGTGCGGCAGCCGGTCTGGCCGCCGCATTTAATACTCCCCTCTCGGCAATCACTTTCGTGATGGAGGAAATTGTCGAGGACTTGAACAACACGCGGTTCCTGGCCCAAACACTAATTGCTGCCGTGACGGCGACGTTCGTAGCGCATCTCTTTTTCGGCGAAGACCCGGCGTTTGTGATTCCGTCTGTGCGACATTTCTCCTGGATGTTAGTCTTGCTCGTCCCGCCAACAGCGGCGCTCGCCGCGCTCGCCGGCGTGGCGTTTCAGAAAGGCACACTGGTTTGGCGGGATCGCATCAAGAAGATCGGAGGAGTCCCCCTTTATTTGAAGCCGGTGATCGGTGCCGGAATCAACTGGGTGCTCGGGATCATTGTGTTTCTTTGGATTGCACGCCTCGGGGTTTTCGGACTCGGGTATCAGGATCTCGAAGCGGTTCTTCGCGCCCAGGTGAATGGGCTCCACGTTTTAATTCTGCTCGTCGCGAAACTGGCGGCGACAACAGCCGTCTACGCATGGGGAGGCGCCGGCGGAATCTTTTCACCGACTCTCTTTTTCGGCGCGGCAACCGGGTTTCTTTTCGCCGCGATTTGCACTCCTCTCTTTCATCTTTCGCAAAGCGACCAGTTGGCCCTGACTGTCGCCGGAATGAGCGCCTGTCTCGGCTCCGTTGTTCGCGCGCCGATCACGTCCATTCTGATCGTTTTCGAGATGACTCACCAGTTCGCTTTCGTCCCGCTGCTGATGATCGGCACAATCGCGAGCCAGGCGGTCAGCCACCTCTTTTGTTCCACGAACTTTTACAGCGAGGTGATCGAGCGCGACGGGATCGAACTCGAACGGCACATCCCTCCGCGCTCCTTTTCATCGTTACATAACCGGCCGATTTCGATAGTGGCAAACTTTTCTCCGGTCTTCGCACGGAGCACCAGTCGAGAAGAGCTCGAAAAGCTGATGGAGGAATATCCGTACCAGGAATTCCCACTGCTTATCGATAATCAGTTGATCGCTTCGTTGAATCGAAATGCGTACCTTGGGGGACGCACCGCCGAACAGTCTCAAAAACCGTGTGAAACTGTCTACCCGGATGCGACGATCCGGGAAGCAGTTTCCAAAATGATTGATAAATCGGCTAGTCTGCTGGTGGTCATCTCGCAATCGGATGCGACGCCCATCGGCATCGTCACACTGCACGACATCATGCGGCTCCAAAGCCGGCTGGCTGACACGAACTGAGAGCGAGAAAAGCCCGGCGATTTGCGTGGACAAATCCGCCGCGCCTCGACTAACTAGTGACCTGTCCCCGAAAGGCATCCTATTTCAGAGACAGCACACTGAGCGCTTGCTCCGGGACCAGACCGCTAACAATGCTAAAAAAGATCTCCGCCGTCACCGCCACAAATCTCGTCGTGGCCAACATGGTCGGAACCGGCGTATTCACGAGTCTAGGATTCCAGGTCGCAGGAATTACATCGGACTTTGCGCTGATCGCACTCTGGGTCATCGGCGGCATCGTTTCATTGTGCGGCGCATTAAGCTATGCGGAGCTGGCGGCAGCGCTCCCCCGGTCCGGTGGCGAATATAACTACCTATCTCGCATCTTTCATCCCTCCGTCGGCTTTCTCGCCGGCTGGATTTCGGCAACCGTCGGGTTTCCCGCGCCGATCGCGCTCGCGGGGATCGCATTCGGCGAGTACTTCAAAGTGTTTCTGCCCGGCGTTTCCCCCGTCGTAACTTCACTGTTCGTAGTCTGGATTATTACACTCATTCATCTGTTCGGTATTCGCGCGGAAGAGATGTTCCAGAACACTTCAACTTTCCTGAAGCTCGGATTGATTCTGGTCCTGATTATCGCGGGATTCCTGATCGCCAATCCGCAGCACCTCGACCTGACTCCCGGGCCCGGCACGTTGGGTGTCATGGTGTCCGGACCGTTTGCCGTTAGTCTAGTGTATGTGATGTACGCCTATTCTGGCTGGAATGCCGCGACTTACGTCACAGAGGAGGTCCGGAATGCCGCCAAGAACGTTCCCTGGGCACTCTCGATCGGAACAGTCGTGGTAACTCTGTTGTACCTGTTATTGAACTACGTTTTCCTTTTGACAACACCTAAACCGGTCCTCTCCGGCAAGCTCGAGGTGGGCCTGCTCGCAGGCGAAGCAATCTTTGGTCAGATCGGCGGAAAAATTGTCAGCGCGCTGATTAGCATCGGCCTTATCGCGACGATCAGCGCCATGGCCTGGCTTGGGCCCAGAATCACTAAACGAATGGCGGAAGACTTGCCGAAAATGCGACTTCTTGGAAAAACGTCGGCGAAAGGCACTCCCTACGCAGCCATCATCCTGCAGTTGGCTATCATCACGATCCTCGTTGGCACCGGAACATTTCAGACAGTGCTGATTTACACGCAGTTCAGCTTGTTGCTCTGTTCGTTCCTGACTGTTCTGGGCCTGATCGTGCTTCGAATCCGAGAACCGGGCCTGGAACGACCGTATAAGGTCTGGGGATACCCGATTACCCCACTTCTTTTTTTGGCTGTCACGCTCTACATGATGATCTACGTGATCAGTGACAAACCAACGGAATCCCTGCTCGGACTGATCACCGTCATCGGAGGGTTGATCATCTATTTTTTTGCAAAAGAGCCGGGACGAAACCCGATTCAGAAACATTGAACCAGATGGAAAACAAAACCATGACGCATCATCACTGGCTTGCGACTTTCTTTTTCCTGTTTTTTTTGGTGGCGACGCCGCTCGTTGCTGAGGAGCCCGCAGCGACGCCCACAGCCGGGGGCCAATCTGCGCAGGAATCGCAACCCGTGACCCAGCCAGTCGCGACACCGGCGGGCGCTGTGCAGGCACCATCACCTGTTGCGACCCAGATGCCCCCGGCAGCGGCTGCAAGCTCACTCGCAAACGATGCGGCACGGTACCTCGCCGGGATGCCGGTCGCACTTGGATCGCCCATCGCCCCGCTGACTCAGGATCCCGGCTGGCAGGCACATGAACGCGCGATGAACCAGGCTTTCGCGCAACTCGAACGTCGTCAGCTCAACAATATCCGAGTATTCAGAGCGGAGAACATTGCCCCGGTTACTCAGCAGAACCATGCCTGCATCTACCTTTTCAGCGGGCCCGATTTCCTCTACGCGGATGCGATGTTCCCTGACTGCACAACCTACGTTCTTCAAGGCCTCGAACCGGTGGAGCTGATTCCCAACTTGTCAACCGTTCCTGCCGCTGCGCTTTCCGGAACGTTGCAGAACATTCAGACCTCGCTGAATACGATTCTGAGCTTCAGTTTCTTCAAAACCAAAGATATGCGGGAGGACTTCCAGAAGTCACAATTGAAGGGCGTCCTCCCTGCAATTTCCGTGTTCCTCGCGCGCACGGGAAAGGTCGTCGAGGACATCCAGCCGATCTCTCTTGATAAAGACGGCAATCTGGCCCCAGGGTTTCAGGCGCCAACGCACGGCGCGAAGATCGCTTTCTCGGATCCGGCAACTGGAGCGGCAAAGACCATTTACTATTTCACGTCGGATTTATCAGACGAAGCGATGAAGCGGAACTCCGGGTTGCTTCGCTTTTGTCAAAATCTCGGACCGTCGAATAGTCTTCTGAAGGCTGCCTCTTACCTCCTCCATTCCGGCGGTTTCGATACAGTGCGGAATTTCCTGCTTCAAAATAGCGCCGCGATTCTTCAGGACGATTCCGGCATCCCGGTGCACTATTTTAGGCCCGATAGCTGGACTCTCCGATTCTTCGGTGTCTACAGCGGTCCCATCGAACTCTTTAAGCAGTATAACCAACCTGATCTGCGACAGTTTTATGCAGTAAGCTCTCCGAAACCGCTCACGTTCGGATTCGGTTACCGGTGGAATAGCCGTATGTCGACGCTATTTCTGGCGGTGAAGAAGTAGGCGGCATTGGGTCCAAAGTTCCAAGTTCAAAGCTCCAGGTTCCGAATTCGAAATCGGTCTATGAATTCGTTCGGGCTGCGAGCTCGGAACGTCGAACTTCGAACCTCGAACCTCGCCGCTCACCCAGTGCGCTCGAAAAAATGAGGCGCAGAAACGTCGCGTCCGAGAACCGGCTGTTGTCCACCCCTTGGCGGACAATTACGAGTCTCATAGACGGCACAATAAACATCCGCTGGTAGCCCGATCCAATCGCGGCAATCATGTCGTGGGGAGCCTCCCGGCAAAGGCAATCGCCTCTCCATACCTGGCGTTCCCACGGAATCTCCAGCATCTTTTCAACATCCACTTCCCTGGCGCCATCTCCTCCATGATTAAGCCAGAAACCCATTCCAAACATCGGGTTAACTCTGGTACCTCGAAACAGGTCTGCCAGGATGTCCCATCGGACGATCTGATGCCCGCGATATTTCCCGCAACCCAGGATGAGTTCGCCCAGTTGCTCCCACTGGCGCGCCGTCAGACGAAATCCGCTGGCAAGCAGCGGGTTCCCTCTGCGGTCTTCGCGGAAGTCGACCTCACCAATCCCGAGTGGCCGCAGAATTCGCCTCGAAAGATATTGTTCCGGGGTTGTCTTCCGTGCAGCGAGCTTTCGTCTGAACAGCTCGCTGAATATCTGAAGCTGGCTCGGTCCGTACATGAACGAGGTCCCGGGCGATCGGACTGCCGGCAGCCTGACACTGTACCCGTTGCGGTCTCCGATGGTCCGCCCGTGCAACGCAAAAATCGGTTCAATCCCGGCCGTGAAATTCAGTAGATCTCGGACACGAATACTCTCCTTGTCCGGGTCGTCTCTCCACTCGGTGATCGTGTTTTGCACCGGCTCATCGAAATCCAGAATCCCATCCTGGACAGCAGCCGCCGCTGCGACACACCAGAACCCTTTGGTTCCACTGAATATCTGCGCTACCCGGTCGTCAGCATCCCCATGCGCGTAGTTCTCGTACACCACATGACCGTCCTCGACGACCAGAAACGAAAAGCCACCCCGGGTCGCGGAATACTCGGAGGCTGCCCGGAGCATGGCGCCGTCAAGATCGCTCGCAGTTGCGTTACGTACTACGGATGGCATCGCCATGCTGACCATTAACAGAAGAAACAAGTGAGTTTGTCGCATTCGATGCGTCACATTTCTAGCGTGGGTCGCTCGAAAATCAAGAATTCTTGATGCCGCGTTCTGCCACACCGGGAACTTTCTTCAATCGTCTTCCGCTTTCCCAAAATGGAGCCGCTTCCGCACAGGCGAGACGCCTATGATACTTTGGGCTCGGCGACATACCCATGAATTACTTTTTCCTTCCAGCTACCCTATGCACTATTGATGGTCGTGGATGAGATCGAAAGGCTACGCGAAGAAGCGTGGATCGGTGACGCCGTGCTCGCGCTATTCGTTCGTAACTGGCTTCTGGCCGAAGCCGGCCCGGAGATGTCCCTTGCCGAAAAGGCGGCACTCTTCGAGCTATTTACATCCAACCAGTTTCTATCGAGTTTCGGTGAACCAACTAGAGTCGAAGCCGAAATCGGCCGCATTTACCAAACCGGCGATATCCTTAAAGCTTTTACCTTTATTGAGTCCAGATATCTCAACCGGTTCCTCATTGCGGCACGAAGAAAGGGTTATAATTTGCGAACCCGGACGCCAGATACTTGAACTAGCCAGCGATCGATTGTCCTCCGCCGTACGCGAAGCGTCCCGCTTTGCTTCTCGGGAACAAAGCAAAGCGGGACGCTTCGCGTACGGCGGAGGACAATCTTTGCTGGCTAGCGGCGCTTGCAATCAAGTCACAATCAACCTTTTGCGACCGGGAGATCGAAATAGAATTCCGTCTGTTTGTTGAGTTCGCTCAAAACTCCGATTCGCCCGTCGTGCGCTTGAACAATTTGGCGCGCAATCGACAGACCGAGTCCCGCCCCTTCCCCTTTGTGGCCCGGAATTCGATAGAACTTATCGAAAACCCTGGCTTGCTCTTCTTCAGCCAATCCCGGCCCCGAATTGATCACACTGAAGCGAACAAAATCACTGTTCAGAGTTCGCGCCGCAAGTGCGATCTCCGAGTTGCTGTAGCTGTATTTGAACGCGTTGGATAGAAAATTGGAGAAAACCAATCCTATCCGCTCAAGGTCTGCAAACACGAGTGGCAGCGTATCCGGAACATCCATTCTGAACGGGTGACACTTGGAAGCCGCCTGGTCGCTATATTCGTAGTAACTCTCTTCCACGATCCGCTTGGCCGGAGTCTGTTTCAAATCGAGCTGCGACTTCCCACTCTCCATCCGCGCCAGGTCTAGAATGCTATTGAGCGTCTTCAGCAGTCGCTCACAATCGTTCCAGGCAGTGGCGACAATCTCTTCCTGCGCCGCAGTCAAATCGCCAACGCTTTTTTCCAGAAGCAGATGGAGCACTAGCCGAATCGCCGTTAGGGGCGTTCGGATTTCGTGGCTCAACGTCGATAACACGTCCGACTTCATTTCGTCCAGCCACCGAAACCTGGTCACGTCGACAAGCATCACAGCCCGGCCAAATGTGGTCCCATCCTCAAGCACAATCGGAAAAATTCGCGGTAGAAAATAGACCTCGTGCTCGTCGATCCGGAAAAGGAGCGCCTGTTTCAGATCGTCCAGAAGATAGTCAGGGCCTGTCACCGAAGCCGCCGCCAGATGTTTACGGACCTGACTCGGCATTGGATCCTTCGACCGCAATGAATCGGTCAATCTTTTCGCAGCTGGATTGCTTCTGGTAACCTCGTCGTGTTCGCCAAGGATGAATAGCGGATAGGGCAGCGTCGTCATCATTGCGCGAATGACCTCGTTCAGCTCAATGAATTTGCGGTCGGTTTCCCGGTAAAAGTTCCGGAGTTCTTCCGCCATCGCATTGAATTCCTTGGTCAATTCCCCAAGCTCATCGTCCGCTTCCACCCGAAGCGATTGCGCGAAATCGCGCGACCGCAGTTCTCGAATCGATCTTGTCAGGTTCCTGATCGGCGTGATGATCGAGTGCCCGAGCCGCGCATAGGTCAGTACAAATACAATGACCGCACTGGTCATCGCGATAATAAGCAACCGGATTGAATCGCGGGACTTTTGTTCAGCAGCTTTGTTAGCGATGAACATCTGCTGCTCGTTATGATCAAGTATTTTTCCGCTCAGATTCGTGATCGCTAATGTCAGGTTGGGAATCTGCTGCCGGGCCTGCAAGATGCGTGGGTCCGTGATGCCCCCCTGCTTGAAATAATCAAAAATCTGGCGGTAGAGGTCGATGTAGTTAGAGCATGAGGCCTTCAGCTTTACAACTAGGTCCCGTTCCTCCGCCGTATTCGCGTTGCGGTCCAGCGTCGGAAAGAGTGCTTTGAACTGCCGGTCGACATCATCCAGCGTCTGCGTCTGATCCAGTGGCGGGTACGGCCGTTCACCGCGCGTGTAGAAGGTGTTCACACGCGCAGTGGCAGTCCGCATGTAGTGACAGACCTTGATGCTGTCGTAGTTGTTGCGAAGAACCTTATCTACCGCTTTGCCAAGATCGTTGAAAAGCCAGACCCCGTAGGTCCCGACCAGGAGAAGGATTATCAGTGTGGCCAGGAGACCAAGAGTAAGCTTCCAACGCAGCATTTGTTAGTATTCGGGGAGAGGACCTTTTGTTTAAAGAATATGGACTCGTACACTCTGTTTCGATTTTTTAAATTTCGTACGGACGCCTCAGCAGACGTGCAATGTCTGCCAGGGCATTTTTTAGACCGCAATATGCGGGCTAGAGCTTCAGCCTTTTTCTCTTGCGATACAGTGTTGCCGGATCAATCCCCAAGGTTTTCGCAGCGGAATCCAGACTCGGCGCTCTTTGCAGGATTAGCCGGATATGGACCTCTTCCAGCTGATCTAACGTGATTTCCGCTCCAACAGCGACGTCTGGCATCTGACCGTTCAACGATTCCTCTGGCAAAAAATCTTCTTCGATCGTATCGGAGTGCGCGAGAATCGCCGCGCGCTCAATCGTGTTCCGGAGTTCTCGGATGTTCCCACGCCAGGGGTGCGCACGCAATCGCCGTATCGCCGCGTCGGAAAAAGTCAGCGCGGTTCGTCCCAGTTGCCGGGCAAAAAACCGCAGAAATTCCTGCGCAAGCGTCTCCAGATCCTGAACTCGTTCCCGCAATGGCGGAATCGTGACAGAAATGACGTCGAGCCGATAGTAAAGATCCTCCCGGAAGGTTCCCTTTCGGACGCATTCCTTCAGATCCTTGTTCGTGGCCGCAATGATTCGGGTGTTGGCCGTCCGGATCCTGTTTTCTCCGACCCGTTCGTACTGACGTTCTTGGAGCAACCGCAGAAGTTTCGGTTGAATCTCCAGCGGCAATTCCCCGATTTCGTCCAGGAAAAGTGTCCCCGATTCGGCGAGGGACACTTTGCCCCATGTATCGCGCACCGCACCCGTGAACGCCCCTTTCACATGCCCGAACAATTCGCTTTCGAGAAGTTCCCGTGACAAGCTCGGGCAGTTCACGGTTACAAACGGCCCCTCCTTGCAATTGCTCCGCCGGTGCACCTCGCGGGCCAGGACACTTTTGCCGGTGCCATTTTCCCCCAGCAAAAGAATCGCGGCCTGAGTTGGTGCAGCACGGAATAGAATATCCATCGCACCGGTCATCCGCGGATCGGCGGTGTTCAGGTCGATCCGAGGATTCTGAAGGTTAATCTGTTGCTGCAGATCGTCGATCTTCGACTCGAGCTGGCGCTGTTTTTCAACTCGGCCGATGATTTGCCTCAAATGTTCGGGTGTGAACGGCTTTTCCAGATAATCGAATGCGCCGCGTCTCATCGCGGCTACCGCCGAAGCGATTGAGGCGTATGCCGTAAAAACGACCACCGGCAACTTCGGGTACTGGCGCTTGATTTGTTCCAGCACGTCGAGCCCGTCTTCGTCACCCAGGCGGAGGTCTAGAAACGCTAGATCGTAAGCATCTTCGTCAAGCTTCAGGACAGCCACCTGCCCGCTATCAGCGGTCTCCGCCTGGTGACCAGCAGCCTGGATCGCGACCATCGTCGATGTCCGTATCGACTTTTCGTCGTCTGTAATTAAAACGCGCATAGTTCTCGGTTCGTTTTAGCAATCTTTGCGCCGAACCCTTTCTGAAGCTCGCCGATCGGCTCTGGAAGCGGATCGCGATATTGAGCAGAACACTAAAACAGCGAATCGAATTATTGCAAATTGCACGACTCTGCACCCTCGGTAGGGCAGAGTGCAAATTTTAGTGTCTGCCCACCCTTGCCAAGCTTCTCGACGAACAAGCGATCGCGCGACATGTCGCTACACTCATTAAGAGTGTAATAACCTCGCCTCCAGCGCCGCGTTCGAGACTCTCTGTCGTCTTCTGTTAGCTTTTCGCTGCTTTCAAAGCTTGCCTGACTTCAGGGAGTTTTCCGGCTGAGCCTAGCTTCTCGTTCTTCTTAGCGATGAAATTCGCGTACTCTTGAACAAATAATTTGCCCGGCGGTCGGAAATCGAATTGGTCCGGATGATCGCGGAAGAATTCACGGTGCACCCGCGTCCAAACCAGGCGGCCATCCGTGTCGATATTGATTTTCGTCACGCCGAGTTTCGCCGCCGGCAGATAATCGGCTTCGTTGACGCCGCGCGCCGTAGGATCAAGCTTGCCGCCAGCCGCATTTATCCGTTTGACCTCTTCTTCCGGAACACTTGAACTTCCGTGCATGACAATTGGCGTGCCGGGGATCATTTTCTGAATTGCCTCGATCACCTCAAAATGGAGGCTCTGGCTCCCTTTGAATTTGTAGGCGCCATGGCTGGTCCCAATCGCTGCGGCCAAAGAATCGCACCCGGCCTCATGGACAAATTCAACAGCCTCCTTTGGGTCGGTGAGATATGCACTCCCTTCATCCACCTTCACATCTTCTTCCACGCCCCCCAACTGCCCCAGTTCAGCTTCCACACTGATCCCTTTTTTGTGGGCCCGTTCAACGACCCGCTTGGTGATTGCAACGTTTTCTTCAAATGGGCAGTGGCTCGCATCGATCATGACAGAACTGTAAAATCCAGAGTCGATACAATCGTAACAAGCCTCTTCATCACCGTGATCCAAGTGAACCGCGAAGATGGCATCCGGAAAAATCTCATCCGCCGTCCGGATGATCGCTTCAAGCATCCGCTTGTCGGCGTATTTTCGCGACCCCTTCGATAGCTGGATAATGAAGGGAGCCTGCGACTTTATATTCCCCTCGAACAGTCCAAGAGTCTGCTCCAGGTTATTGATATTGTAGGCGCCAATTGCATACCGCGAGTATGCGAGCTTAAACAGAGCGGACGTTGTGACGATCATAGGAATGAAATATCGACTTTTTCCCCCAAATCCCGCAAGTCTATTCGTCGGATACGCCCCAGCCGGTTCAGCGCGCGACGCGGTTCCGAGTTCGGGGTTCGGAGTTCCGGGTTGTTTGGGAGGAGCATAGATTTCCAGTCTCAATGTGGCGTGCGAGCTTAATGTGCACCCGCTGTGGCTCTGAGCCAAAGTAGCATAGGCGTCTCGCCTGTGTCGGACACCAAGGGTATCGATTGACCGGAGAGCTAACGGGTTCTCCGTCACGAAACTCCTCGGATGAGGAAGACACAGGCGAGACGCCTATGCTACTTTGGACGCCGGCAACGTTCACCCTTCTCCTTTAGACGCTTGGATGAAGAGCCCTTAATGCGGCCGATCAGTTCGGAGAAAGCAATATTTTTCGAAAGAGAGGAGAGAATATCACCTGGCCTTTCGCACCGGACAGAACTCTGTGCGACTGTCGCCGGACTAAGACGAACATGTTGGTTACTAGCCACAGCTGTTCCGCACAACATAACCTCTTTTTTCTGGCGCAGTCCGGGAAAAAGCGTGTACTACAATCATTGGAATTCTCGCTTTTTTGCGAAGATTTTCATCCGGTGACTTTCGTAATTCATTCAACAGTAGGCGCCCTCCACTCGGTCTCGCCGATACGCCGACACGCCGATACGCCGACACCGCGTCCTATTTCGTTGAGGCGACGTCGCCCTATCATCACACGTTTGGTTTTTCCAGGATGGATACCAGGAGCCGGCTTTGCGCTAATTGCTTTAATCCTGGTGGTTTCAACAGGCCGCCTGCATGCACAACAAAGCGCACCAACAGAGGCGCAGGCTTCGGCCACTGCACCCGCAGAGGACCCGATCGTCAAGGTGGGCGGGAACGTGCCCAAGCCGATCGAGTTAAAACTTTCAGATTTGTCTGCGATGCCTCGAACCGACGTCCGCGCAAAGGATCGAGAGGGCAAGGATATCACCTACAGCGGCGTGTCGCTGGCGGAGCTCCTCCGGGCAGCCGGTCTAAAACTCGATCCCGCCTCAATGCCAAGTCGCGACATTGTCGCCAGTTACATTCTCGTTGAGGCTGCCGACGGTTACCGCGCGGTATTCGCACTGGCTGAAATCGATCCGGCCCAAACCGACAGGGTAATTCTCCTTGCCGACCACAAGGAGGGCAAGCCTCTCTCCGGGAATGAAGGCCCTTTCCGCATCGTTGTCCCGGGCGAAAAGCGGCCCGCACGCTGGGTGCGACAAGTCCAGACGATTCTCGTTGGCCGGCCGGAGTAGCGCAACCACCTGTGGGATCATAATTACAAATGGCTTATGCCGGAAACGTTCACTCATCTTGGCGTCTACAGCGACTTGGTCGATACGGTCACAAAGGAATCGAGCGGTTATCCACTGGCTCCTCTTGGCGAAGCCACACGTCGCATGATCCGAGAAATACTCGGCTTTACGAATCTGGACCTATCGCCTAAAGACGTCCGCACCGAAGCGAGCTGGCAAGGCAACGGGGTGACTGGAGAAGAAGTGAGCTGGTCCGCCGGCTATGGACCAAAGACTCGCGCTTGGGTCTTGAAGCCGGTGGGAATTGACTCTGCGTTGCCCGGTATCGTCGCGTTACATGGTCACGACGGTATGAAGTTCTTTGGTAAGGAAAAAATCGCGAACGGGCGCGAATCGACGGCCATCGAGGTGCGAAAGCTCCGGGCAGACCTGTATGAAGGCCGCGCTTTTGCTAACGAGCTCTGCAAGGAGGGTTTTATTGTCCTTGTGCACGATGTGTTTCTGTGGGGAAGCCGCCGATTTCCGTACGACACGATGCCGGACTCAGTTCTTCGACTGGTAGACAATTGGCTAGCGGCGCAAACAGGACGCGCGCCACAACCCAGTGAGGCGGAACTGTACGACGTCGCTGCACGATATCACGAGCATTTGGTAGCCAAGTACTGTTCGTTGCTGGGCGTCAGCCTGGCTGGCATCGTTAGTTTCGAAGATCGCGTCGCTGCACGTTATTTGCGGTCCCGACCCGATGTCCGACCAGGTCCGATAGGATGCATTGGGCTCTCCGGCGGCGGGTGTCGAGCGGCTCTACTGCAGGCGACGTCCGATGAAATCGGGGCCGCCGCAATTATCGGAATGATGTCGACTTACCACGATCTGTTGGATCGCTACGTAGATTGCCACACATGGATGTTCTTCCCGCCCGGGATGGCGCGTGTGGCCGACTGGCCCGACCTCGCAGCATGCCGGGCGCCCTCGCCGCTCCTCGTGCAATACGATCGGCACGACCATCTATTTCCGCTCAAAGGGATGGAGGCCGCTCATCGGCGCATCACTTCTCGTTACGAACAAGTCGGACGCGGGGATGCGTACGTAGGGAGATTCTATGATGGTCCGCACAAGTTTGACGCTTCCATGCAGGCAGAAGCGTTTGCCTGGTTAAAAACCCGGCTCCAAGTGCGGCAGCCTCTCTAGTGTCCTGTCCCCGAAATAGGAGTACTCTTATTTCGGGGACAGGACACCAGAACGATAACCGTGCGTTGCCGCAAATGCTCACGTGCCGTGGCGACGCCGTGCTGTAGCATACGCGTCTCGCGTGTATCCTGTTGCCGGGCACGCTTCACTTCACTGTACTTCCTGCAATTTTCAATTTAGGTAGCACTCGATGCGAATTCTTTACCTGGACTGTTTCTCTGGGATCAGCGGCGATATGACCGTCGGAGCGCTGGCCGACCTGGGAGTGAAACCGTCAACGTTCGAATGGGAACTCTCAAAAATCGATCTCGGCGATTGTCATTTGCACTTCGAGCGCCAGACACGCGGAGGAATTGCAGGGGTCAAATTTGACGTGCACACCGGAGCAACCCACGACCATTCCCAGGACGACCACTCTCCCCAACACGAGCACGACGATCATGGCCATGGTCACGATCATCGCGGCTCGGGCCACCACTGCGACCATGACATTGATCCCGAAACTCATGAACATCCGCACGAGCACGGCGAGCATGATCATCATCATCACCACGACCATGGCAATCAGGCAGTCCGTCGCATTTCTGACATCCGGAACCTGATCCATCGAAGCGACCTCTCCGACTTCGTAAAACAGCATGCCTCATCGATCTTTCAACGGATCGGTAAAGCGGAAGCAAAGATTCACGGCGCATCGATCGAAGAAGTGCAGTTCCACGAAGTCGGCGGGCTCGATTCGATTGTCGATGTTGTCCTTGCATGCGTCGGCATCGAAGCGCTGAAAGTCGATCGGATCCGTTGCTCGGCTCTGGTCGAGGGCCAGGGCACTTTTCGCTTTTCCCATGGAGAATATCCGTTGCCGGGCCCTGCCGCTCTCGAGATCCTCAAGAACATCCCAATTCGCCAGGTCGATATTCCGTTTGAGCTGATCACACCGACTGGAGCCGCAATCGTGGCTGAATTCCAGCATTCGATCGGTCCGCTTCCCGAAATGCGCCCGGCAACGGTCGGGTACGGGTTGGGAACGCGGCACCTGCCCAACCGGCCAAACGCTTTGCGAGCGATACTCGGTGACCTCGAAGAAACGCACTCCGAGCAACCGATTGTCGAGGTTCAAACGAACATCGACGATCTCTCCCCGGAAATACTTGGAGCGACACAGGAGCGCTTGTTTCAGGCAGGAGCCCTGGACGTTTTCTTTACACCGATCCAGATGAAGAAGGCCAGGCCGGCCACCATGCTTTCGGTTCTTTGCGAGCCGGCTGCACTCCGGGTGATCGAAGAAATTCTGTTCACTGAAACGACCACCTTCGGACTGCGTTATCGGGAAATGAATCGCAGGATTCTGGACCGCGATATTGTCGAAGTCGAAACGCCGGCCGGACGAGTCCAGATCAAGATTGGCCGCCAAGCCGGAAGAATACTTCAAGTCGCGCCTGAATTCGAATCCTGCCGTATCGCGGCGCACCGAAGTGGCGAAACCCTGAAGCGAGTCTACGAGCTGGCGGTTGAGGCTTTCTGGAACTCCCATTCCGCGTCCGTAGAGAATAGTTCTGCTCCCCTCGAAAAAGTAGTTGAACTACCGCACTAAAAGGCGTTGGGTTTCAAACCATATGAGCACAGCTACTTTGGAAAAGGTTTCTCAGCTCGATCAGCTCAAGAAGTTTACAAGAGTTGTCGCCGACACGGGGGATTTTGAAAGTATGCGGGCGTACAGACCGCAGGATGCGACGACCAATCCGAGCCTGATTCTTGCCGCCACCCAAAAGCCTGAATACGGCTATCTTTTGGATAAAGCGATTGCCGATTTAAAGGGTTCGCCCTTGACCGGAGCCGCGAAGATCGAAGCGACTATCGATCACCTGTTGGTGTTGTTTGGACTCGAGATCCTTAAAATCGTGCCCGGGCGAGTTTCGACCGAAACCGATGCGCGGCTCTCCTTCAATCGCGAAGGTTCGATCAACAAAGGGCGTCAGCTGGTCGGCCTGTACGAAAAAAACGGCATTTCACGCGAACGTGTGCTAATCAAGATCGCCTCCACATGGGAAGGCATCAAAGCAGCCGAAGAGCTCCGGAAGGAATCCATCAACTGCAACCTGACTCTCCTCTTTTCGTTCCCGCAGGCGGTCGCCTGCGCCGAAGCTGGCGTCAGACTTATTTCTCCGTTCGTCGGCCGCATTTACGACTGGTACAAGGCCAACACCGGGAAGGATTACAAGGGCGCTGACGATCCCGGCGTGCAGTCGGTCACTCGCATCTACAATTACTTCAAAAAATTTGGGTATGAGACCGAAGTAATGGGCGCAAGCTTCCGCAACACGGGACAGATCATTCACCTTGCCGGATCGGACCTGCTCACGATCAGCCCGAACTTGCTGGAAGAACTCAGCAAATCGTTTGAGCCGATCACTCGGGTGCTCAATCCTGAATCCGCGAAGGCATCCGATGAGCAGAAGATCAGCCTCGACGAAAAAACGTTCCGCTTCGACTTCAACGAAGACCCAATGGCGGTCGACAAAACCGCGGAAGGTATTCGCAAGTTCTCGGCAGATATCGTGAAACTCGAGAAACTGATCGCGAGCAAGATGTAGTCGCGCTCGAAATTTCCGACTCGGACTCGGTCCCGCAATTTTCGCAAACAAACTTGCCGGGACCGCCCGATTCGCCTGTATCGCTGACGCGGCATCGTTTTCTCCCACTGCGTCCTCTTTTTAGGTCGATCTCGGCGGCCGACTATGCGTATAGTCGGATTTTGCACAAGAAATGAATGTTCCTTCCCTTCTCGCTATCTGCGCTCTCTTTCTCTGCTTCTTCGAACCCACCACGAAAGCGAATCAGGATTACGGGGTTATGTCGGCAAGCCCGTACAACTCCGAAATCGCGATCGGCCGTGAGCGGATGGAGAAATTTCTCTACACAGCGAACGCAAAGAAGCGCTCCATTCTGGCCAAGAATCCGGTCATTGCGGTGCAAGCGGCGGAGATGGCGGCCGCGGAGACCGGTCCCTTGTACCACCGCATCATAAGTGGCGAATTTGGCATTGGGAACGGCCCACATCCCGCCGACCAAGCCAGCCGCAAAGTTTTGTTTGTCCTTCTCTTTGACAGCCGCACAGGCCAACTGGTCACCGATGATGGAGTCCTCGTTGTCACTCCTCCTCGACTTGGACAAGTAGGCAATTTTGGCGGTGTTTCCGCCCTCTATATCGGCGACGGCTGGTGAGCGACGGCCAAAGTAGGATAGGCGTCTCGCCTGTTGTCGATTGCGGGTAAATCCTGGACTGGCTCATTTTGAGGTCAGATGTTTGCAATTAAACCGTAGACCAACCCTCGATTTTGCAGCTAAATCGTAGACCGTTTGCAAAGACCAAGCTCTCTGTAGAAATAACAGACACAGAAACTGTTTTTCCAGGCGCCGATCTGCGCTAGGCGGATACAGAAAAATTGTGACCTTATATCCAGCGCAGGAGCCATGGCAGGACGAAGCCTGCACAAATGGCCGTTAAGCTCATTCCGACCGAGGCGAAAGCTCCAGCTGTAGAGTCGATCTCAAACGCGCGGGCGGTGCCCACGCCGTGGCTGGCGCATCCTAAAGCCAAGCCGACCGCCCGGCGATCACGTACTCCAGTCAGTCGCAGGACTACCGGGCCAAGGACCGCCCCGGATAGAGCCGAGATCATAATGCCAACGGCCAACAATGATTCAATCAATTGATCCTGAGGCGCTCTGCCTAAAGAGACTTCCTTGATAATCCCTAAAGCTACGGGTGCTGTGACGGACTTGGGCACCAGGCTCTTTGCCTGTCGCCATCCAAAAAATGGACCGAGCAGAAGGACGCTAAAGGCTGAAAACGCAATTCCCAAAGCGACTACCAGTAACAATGCCTTCCAATTAGAGACGATCATCTCCCTCCGCTGCCAGATAGGCACTGCCATAGCAACAACGGCTGGCCCTAGCAACCAGACAAGCGGAGCGGATTCCTCGCGGTAAGCTGCCACTGGATGTCGGCCTAGCGCCAGTAGAAGCACGACCGCCAGAGTAGCCCAAAGAATCGGGTGAAGAAGTGGTGGATGCTTAAGCGCCAGAAATAACCGCCGCCAACCGAAGAACGCAACCAGCGTCAGTGCCGACTAGAAGACAGTGGTGAGGAACTCATTCATCTTGCAACGAACGGCGCAAGCAGAGTACATCGATCCACAAGAAATTATTGTTCCAAAAATCAATCGGATTCGGTACTTTTGATCGGAACGAGCGCGCATCCGGTCGAATCGATAGGAGGCCATATATTGGCTTAGATCGCTTCTCGGTCCGAATCTCTTGACTTTTAATCGGGCATACTAGCATGGCTATCTTCCTAACAAAACCCGACTGGATAAAACAGTTTGTGAAATTGTTCGGTCCGATGTTCTTCGTCGCTTTGGTCGCGGAGCTTTGCGCCTGTTCGATGTTCACCTCCTCGATCAGCTTCAACCAGCGTCTCATGGTGCCGGAATGTTGAAGGCCGGGGATGCGCTACGCCAGGAATATGCGAACATTCGTAAATTTCAGTCAAAAGCGCTGAGATTCAGGCCCATGGCGCTCGATGAGTTTAGCGGATCCGAGAGTTTTTGGCGTCTGCTCTTTCGAATTCCCGCCAACGTCCCAACCAGCGACCGCGCACTGCTTGACCAAAGCGATCTGCCAAAAGACGCCAGCCGTCAGCAGGCCCTCGCTCGGCTTTACTACAATATGTTACTGCTTCAAAAGCGGCATGGCGGCTCGCTTCCAAAGCACGGTGCTGCCGAGGATAGCCTCAAAGCAAAGGCGTTGCGACTGGCTGCGGAAACGAAAGAGGGATTAGGAATATGAACGGTAGCTTGGCGGTTTGAATTTGACTCATTGGCGTTGAAGAGCCTTTTCGACCAGCAGCCAAAGCACATCCCGCATTCGCTGTCCGCGACATTGAAGCGTTATTTCCAGCTCTTGAGACGGCAGGAGCGTTGGCTCCTTCAAAGTTAATGTGCCATTCGAAGAATGGACAGGCGAGACGCCTATCCTACTTTGGGCCCGGCAACGTTCGCGCGCTGGCAGGTCAATTAAACCCCAACGCCCGCGTACAATAACGAGTACGAGTACGAGTTGCGATTAGTGACCGAGAACCCAACTTCGCCAAAGCTTCGCCCAGGACGATCACGATAATTTCTTCCTTCTGCCTTTTGCCTTTTGCCTTAATCAAGATATCCTCCCACCACCTGCAGTGGCCGTGCGGATTCCGGCGCAGTCACCCACACAGCAACGGCAGTCGCGGCCGCGTAATCAAATGGAACTTCGACTTTGAATGTGCCGTTCTCATTGCTAACTCTTCGAACGTTTAGAGAAAGAGCAACGAAACTGTGCACCAGTTTCCGTCCGCGATTTTCGCCTGCACGCACCTCCGAGCTGACGTTCATTTCCAGCGGCGCGACGTAGGCATCGATTTCTTTCAATCCCGAATATCCGGCAAACTCGATTCTCGCGGTTTTATCCGCGATCTTCACCTCCAGTTTCCCAGCGGACCGGTTGTCAGCACCGGGCAGCGGATTGCCGCTGAACCAACCTTTCCATTCCTGTCCATCTATAACAAATCCCGGCGTGTAGACCGATGAAGTTCCCCACGCAACCGAATACGTCTGCTGGCGAGCCGTGTACTCTTGCTTCGCGAACCGATCCTTCCAGCCGAGATTATCCCAATAGTCGACATGAAACGCTACTGGGACGACCGCTTTCCAAAGCCGCGCATCCTCTTTCAATCCGTCCAGCCACGATTCCGCTGGAGGGCAACTGCTGCACCCTTCTGAAGTGTAGAGTTCAAGCAGTAACGGTCGCTGCGATCCGCTTTGCAGATTCGTTTCCGCGTGCGCCGAGACCAGTGCCACAATCGCAAGAATCCAAAAATATCGCATAAACAGGCAGATCCATTTCGACCGCTCCTTATTCCGTCGAAGTTGAAATGAACGCACGCAATAGCAGCACCATCATACTTCGCGAGCCTATGGTAGCGTAGGCGTCACTGCCTGCGCCGCGCCGGGCTCGGACACACCGCAGCCGACACCGCATTCTTTAAGCCCCTCCATTGCTCCTGTTGAGGTGGAGAACGGGATGGGCGCCGTTCGGCGATTGATTTCGGCGCTTGAGCTTCTGCAGCGCCGTGTTGCGCGCCAGCTCAAGGATTGGCCCCGGGAACCGGCGGCATCCTTGCACCGCGGCGTCAAATGCGTTCACAAAGTAATCGATCTCCTTGTCCGTAATGATGAGCGGCGGCAAAATTTTGATCACATCCATATTGTGACCGGCAACCTGCGTGAACACCCGATGCCGGCTCAACAACGGCACCACGACAAGCTGCGCAAAGAGGCCGTGATCGATCCGATGCATCATTCGCCAAGCCAGTTTCATCCCTAACTGCGGCGGTTCCTGGAACTCGATCGCAATCATGAGTCCCTTCCCACGGACCTCCTTGATCAGAGAGTGTTTCGCTCTCAGCCCATCGAGTTTGTCCAGGAGTTTGTCGCCCATCGCCGCAGAATTCTCGATTAGCTTTTCATCTTCGAGAACGTGCAGTGCCGCCAGCCCGCAAACCATCGCAAGGTTGTTGCGACCAAAAGTGCTCGAGTGAACAACGGCCCTGTCCAGCCGGCTGAATACCTTCTGGTAAATGGATCGCCTCGTGACAATCGCTCCGCACGGAACGAACCCGCCGCTCAAACTCTTCGCAACGGTGATTATATCCGGTTCAAGGTTCCAATGCTGAAATCCCCACCATTTCCCTGTCCGCCCCATACCGCACTGGACCTCATCGCAGATTATCAGCGTTCCATGCGCGCGACAGAGTGCCTGCATGCGCTCATAAAAATCGTCGTTCGGAAAGTTCACCCCTTTCCCCTGCACCGGTTCGAAGAGAAACGCCGCAACATCTCCCTTCTTCAAAAATTGTTCCAATGCGTTCAGGTCACCGAGACGGACACGGTCGACATCGGCCAGAAATGGGCCAAAACCTTCCTGAAAATTGCTGCTCCCGGTTACAGAAAGCGATCCGTACGAAAGTCCGTGATACCCCCCTTTGAGACTGATAATTTTCGCACGCCCGGTCGCAGCCCGCGCAAACTTGATCGCCCCTTCCACGGCTTCCGTGCCGGAGTTGCAGAAAAAGATCGCTTCCAGATGCGATGGAACCTTCTTCAGGAGCGCCTCTGCGAGCAGCCCGCTTAACAGCGCACAATCGAGCTGGACCATGTTCGGCAGATCCAGATCGAGTGTATCACGAATCGCCTGTTTAATCGTGGGATGATTCCGGCCCATGTTAAATACCCCGTAACCACTGAGAAAGTCGAGGTATTCGCACCCGGCGCCGTCATACAGGTAGGCTCCTTCGGCCCGCACGTAGACCTTGTCGAATCCAGTGATTCGCAGAACGTCTACAAGCATCGGATTCAGGTGGCGTGAATGCAGGTCGTAGTTCTCACCCATGCGGGTCGCAACGAGATTTTTAATATCAAATGACATCGGTCGAAATCGCCTTAGCAAAAAGAGAATCGGCAGCAGTTATCAGGAATGGAATGCAGCAAAAATTGGGCAACGATTGCACGGGAACCGTGCAACGTACAGGGCGGAATGCATTGCTCTCCCACGACACACCGGTTAGGAAACTATCGTAGCATACGCGTCCCGCGTGTATTCCTTTTACGCATCTGAATTGAGCCGTTCAATTCATAGAGATCGTCGTTTGCGTTGGTCCGCGAACGATTTTGCCTGATCGAATCAGCCGGCCTACCTGATGCACGCGAGACGCGTGCGTATGCTGCGGTAGTTCGCGAACCATTAAGTCAGGCTAGTGGCGAGAAACCGCCTCTCGCCCGGCCGCAACTTCCGACACGGTGCTCGCCGGCCTTCGGTCGGGAAATACCTTCATGACTACGGAGAAAAAAACCGGAGTCAGAAAGATCCCAAAGAGGGTTACTCCGATCATCCCACTGAATACAGCTGTGCCGAGTGCCTGTCTCATTTCCGATCCGGGGCCAACCGCGCTGACGAGCGGCAGAACACCGAGCGTGAACGCGAACGAAGTCATCAGGATCGGGCGCAAACGTAGCCTGGAAGCTTCGACCGCAGCATCCTGCCGGTTTTGACCGGAATCCATTTGCTGCTTACCAAATTCAACGATCAAAATCGCGTTTTTGCAGGCCAGTCCGATCAACACAACGAACCCCACCTGCGTAAAGATATTGTTATCCGAGCCTCGAATGAAGACGCCGGTGATAGCCGCGAACAGGCACATCGGAACGATCAGGATAATGGCAAGCGGCAGCGACCAGCTTTCGTACTGAGCCGCTAGAACCAAAAACACGAAAAGCGCGCACAGCGGAAAAATGTAAACCGCAGAGTTCCCGGCAAGAATCTGTTGAAGCGACAGCTCGGTCCATTCATACCCGAACTGGGTCGGGAGCGTCTGATCGGCCAGATTCTGCATCACATCGATTGCCTGACCGGAACTGACTCCGGGAAGAGTGTTCCCATTGATTTCGGCCGAAGGATAGACGTTATAGTGCATCACCTTGTCCGGGCCCGTCGTTTCCTGGATGGACATCAATGTACCGAGCGGGACCATCGCTCCCTTGTTGTTTCGAGTGTACAGATCCCGGATTGACGATGGCTGTATTCGGAACCGCGCTTCCGCCTGGACATTGACCTGATCGGTCCGGTTCACGAAATTGAAATCATTCACGTAAGTCGAGCCGAGATAGGCCTGCAACGTGTTGAACACTGACGTGACCGGCACATCCAGGGTTTCAACTTTGCGCCGGTCAATTTCGAGATACAGTTGCGGAACCTGAGACCGGAAGCTCGTAAACAACCCCACAAGCCCATGACCGGTGCCAGCCTTGGCGATTAACTGATCGGTTGCTGCCTGCAAAGCGGAGAGCCCGGCTCCGCGGCGATCTTCTATCTGCATTTTGAACCCGCCCGCGTTGCCGATCCCCTGAACCGGCGGGGGCGGAAATACCAGCACCCGCGCATCCTGGATCTGGGCGACCTTCCGCCGGACCTGGGCCATGATCGCAAACCCGTTCAGTCGCGGGTCTTTTACCCGATCTTCAAACGGTGCGAGAGGCAGGAATACGCTTACTGCGTTATTTCGGTTGGTTCCATCCAACGCCGCAAATCCGGGAAACTCCACCGAGTGAGCAACCCCGGGAACGGTCCGGGTAAGTACCGAGATCTGGTTGCGAACCTCTTCGGCTCTTTGAAGCGAAGCGCCATCCGGCAACTGTGCAAACACGATCAGATACCCCTGATCCTGCGTCGGTATAAAGCCGGTCGGCACCTGCTTGAAGCCCAAGTAGGTTAACACAAGCAACCCGGCGTACACCAGGAGCGCAACGGCAGCCAGGCGCAACAATCGCCGGACGATCCAGGAGTAGCCCTTCACCGCCGCACCGAAGGTTTTGTTGAACAAGCGAAAAAACCATCCCAGCAAAACGTCAAAGAGTCGTGTCAGGAAATCCCGCTTCGCATCCCGCGGTTTCAACAGAAGACCGGCAAGCGCAGGACTCAACGTCAGCGAGTTGAACGCAGAGATTAATGTTGAAACGGCAATGGTTAAAGCGAACTGCCGGTAAAACTGTCCGGTGATCCCGCTGATAAACGCCGTCGGAATAAAAACGGCACTGAGTACGACTGCAATCGCGACAACAGCGCCTCCGACCTGGTCCATCGCCTTTTCCGTCGCCTCCTTCGGTTGCATTCCCTCTTCGATATTATGCTCAACAGCTTCCACAACCACTATCGCGTCATCCACCACGATGCCGATAGCGAGAACGAGACCAAACAGGGAAAGGTTATTCAGCGAGAACCCAAATGCCGCCATGACCGCGAACGTTCCGATCAACGAGACCGGCACGGCTAGCAACGGGATAATCGTCGCACGCCAGGTCTGCAGAAACGCAAGAACAACGATCAGCACCAGGACAACCGCTTCAAACAGGGTGTGGATAACTGCTTCCACCGACTGTTCAATGAACTGCGTCGGGTCATATACAATCGTGTATTGCAGCCCCCGTGGAAACGACCGGGAAAGATTCTGCATCAGGTCCCTGACTTCGTGCGCAGTCCGCACTGCGTTGGACCCGGGCAATTGAAAGATAGCAAGCGCAACCGCCGGCTTACCGTCAAGATACGAAGAAACGTTGTAATCCTTCGCGCCAAGCTCGACACGACCGACATCAGCCAAGTAAACGATTTCTCCGTTGTCGCCCCGCTTCACTATGATCTGCCCGAATTGATCCGGCGTAATCAACCGGCCCAGCGTGTTGATGCTGAGCTGAAATTCAGTTCCGGGGGGTGCCGGTTCCGAACCCAGGCGACCGGCGGCGACTTGCACATTCTGCCCTTGAATCGCAGAGACGACATCGTCGGTTGTCAGTTTCCGCGCGTACATTTTGTTCGGATTCAACCAGACTCGCATGCTGTACTCCCGGGCACCGAACACGTTGACGTTGCCGATGCCTTCGAGCCGCGACATCGGGTCCCGGACCTGCAAAAATGCGTAGTTGCTGATGTAGGCCTGGTCATACGTGCCCTCGGGCGACAGCAGATGCACAACCATCATCAGGTCGGGAGACTGCTTCTGAACCGTTATCCCTAAATTACGAACTTCTTCCGGTAGCTGAGGCGTCGCGATCGCGACGCGGTTCTGCACGAGTACCTGCGCAATATTCAAGTCGGTTCCGAGCTTGAACGTGACGGTAAGCGTCATCGTCCCGTCTGCCGTCGACTGGGAGGACATGTAAAGCATGTTTTCAACGCCGTTGACCTGTTCTTCGATCGGCGTCGCAACTGTAGCTGCAACCACCTCCGGAGCCGCTCCGGGATAAGAGGCGGTTACCTGGACAGTGGGCGGCGCAATTTCAGGGTATTGCGCCGTCGGCAACGAGAAATAGGCCAACATGCCGGCGATTACGATTACTATCGAAATCACCATTGCGAAGATCGGGCGCTCGATGAAGAAATAGGAAAATTTCATAGGACACGCGCGCGCCTAGCGGTTTCCGCCAGATTTTGGCTGATTCGTTCCGGCTCCCTGCCCGGCCGCATTTGGTGATTGCGCCGATTTGCCTTTTGTTTCGTCAACCGGCAAAGATTTTTGACTAACTTGCAGCTCGAGCTGATTCGTCTGAAATTGACTCATATCCCCCTGCTGCGGGTTGACCTTTGACCCGGGACGAGCGTTGATGACACCATTGATTATAACATTCTCATCTCCGGTTAGACCACTTCGCACAACGCGCAACCCGTCGCTCTCCGGGCCAAGGACAACCGGCTTGACGCTTACGATGTTATCCGGCCCGACAACTAACACGTATTTTTGTCCCTGATCCGTTCCGATGGCCCGATCGGTCACAAGGAGCACCGAATGCAGCGGCGTCGCCGCAAGACGAACCTGCGCAAATGCTCCCGGAATCAGGATCCCATCTGCATTCGCGAATAGACCGCGGACCTCCAGGGTTCCTGTGGAAGAATCGAACTGATTGCTCCGGAAGTCGACGGTCCCCTCGTGACGAAAATCGGTCTCGTTTTCCAATTGCAGATAAACAGGCTCCGAGGCCGACCTCGCATCCCCGAGCTTGCCTTGGCGAACCTGTTGCTCGTATTCCAGCACCGACCGCTCATCGACATAAAAGTAGGCGTAAATCGGATCCACGCTGACTATGTTGGCAAGGAGCGTCGTGTCCGCCTGCACAAGGTTCCCGACGGTCACCAACTTGCGATTGATTCGCCCCGCGATCGGGGAAGTGACCTGCGTAAAAGTGAGATTCAGTTGCGCTGATTCTACCGCCGCCTGGGCGGCAAGGACATTTGCCGCCGCCTGATTCTTGTTCGAAAAAGCGGTGTCGAAATCCTCCTTCGCAATGACGCCCGTCTGCCGCAGTTTGTCCTGCCTTGCAAAGTTCGCATCCTGGAGTTGCTGATTCGCTTCTGCCGCCCGTTCCTGCCCCTGGGCCTGATCCAGTACAGCCTGGTAGGGTCGCGGATCGATCACGAAAAGCAGGTCTCCTATGTTCACGGAGTCCCCGTCACTGAAAGTGATGTTGTTGATATACCCGCTCACGCGAGGCGTAATGTTCACATTTTCGACAGCCCCGGTCCGGGCTGTGTATTCGTTCCACTCAATGATCTCTTTCTGGACCGGCTTCGAAATCGTGACCGGTGGAGGGGGTATCTCCGGGGCAGCCCCCTGCTTGTTACAGCTCACCAGTCCGCCGATTGTCGCGACTAGAAAAATACACTTCCACGCTCCCCACCAGAAATGACGTTCGTGAGACATTGCGCTCGTTCCATCCGCCGATCCTCGGCGAAGTGGCTCTCTTTGCCAACTTGCGAGTAGTTATGAAGGAATCAGGTCGAGTCTGTCGAGTTCGAAAGCCGGCTCAACATCGCCGCCGAACAGCCTGCAATAACACTCATAACATTCTTCCTGCATGATTGTATATATTGCCAAAACCGCCAGCTCAAACTCGCTTGCGTACTTCGACCGCGACTCCTGGCCAAGGCACGAACGTCGCCAAGTACCGTAGCATACGCGTCCCGCGTGTATTCTTTTTGCGCGTTGGGAAGACTAACGCGTCAAACACAGATCGTCCTTCGCCGCTGCGTCACGAACTCGGAACGTCGAACTTCGAACCCGGAACATCAGGCTGTCCACAGACCGCAAAGCCGCCGTCTCATTATGCAACTTCTGAACTCCTGCAACTCCTGACTCCTTCACCTGTACGTCCTGAGAACATCGTGCACGCCCTCAACGGCTGTGCCTCCCTCCCCTACAGCGGCAGCACAACGCTTCACCGAACCGGAGCGCACGTCGCCGGCCGCAAAGATGCCTGGCCAACTCGTCTCCAGCGGCCCCGGCAAGCGGTCCCTGCCCCTCCAAGCCGGGGACCCGGCGATTGCCTGGCCGGTCTTGATGAAACCCTTTTCGTCACGCTCGATCTCGGGCGGTAGCCAGGCGGTGCACGGCTTTGCTCCGATCAGCGAAAAGACAGCCGGCGTCTGCACCGTTCGTCGTTCCCGCGTCTTCGTGTTCTCCATTTCGACCGCTTCGAGAACTTTCCCTCCCATCATTTTCCTGATCTCGGTGTTCGCCAGGATTTCAATGTTCTCCTTCGCCTCGACGCGGCGCGAGAGATAACTCGACATGCTCCTGGCCAGGCCGTCGCCTCGGATCACCAGGAATACTTTCTCGGCCCCTTCGGAGAGATACATCGCGGCCTGGCCTGCGGAGTTGCCGCCGCCAACAACAATCACGGTCGAACCGCGGCAGAGCCGGCCCTCAAGAGCTGTCGCCGCGTAGTAAACGCCACACCCATCAAAGTTCTCGCGGCCCTCGGCCTCCAGTCGATAGTATTCTGCGCCTGTCGCGATAATGACGCACTTCGCGAGCAGGATGGCGTTGCAACCCTCGATCTGCAGGCTGGCGCGGTACTCGCCTTCGGTCAACGCTAGCGCGAGCGCCTGCGCAGGCGTCGAAAACTTCGCGCCGAAACGGTAGGCCTGAAGCTGCGCGCTGTAAGTCAGTTCACCGCCGCTAATGCCGGTTGGAAAGCCAAAGAAATTCTCGATCAACGAAGACGATCCGGCTTGGCCTCCTGGGGCATAGCTTTCCAAAACCACAGTCCTGAGCCCCTCAGAGGCGGCATAAACCGCGGCGCCGAGGCCGGCCGGACCCGCTCCAACAATCGCGAGATCGCATGTGACTTCGCTCTCCTCCTCGCGTGCCAGCGGCCGGAGCAGGCCGACGACCTGCGCGACTTCGCGCAGTGACGGGCGTCGCAGCGGCAATCCGTTGGCCGTGATTAACGCAGGCAAATCGCGTCTCACCAGGTGCAGCCGTTCACACAGCGCACGGCCATGTTCGCTTTGAAAATCGATTAACCGGTGCGGCACATGATTCTTATCCAGAAAATCGTCCAGCTGGTGGCCGTCGCGCGAGCCATCCTCTGCTAGGATCCGCAACCCTGCGAACTCGCGGTCGCGCTTCAGCCGCCGCCGCCGCATAATGAATGCGCGCACGATCGGCTCGCCCACACCCGGCAATTCCACGAGCGCTCGGCGAAGACGGTCCGCGGGCACTTCTAGAATTTCGCTCTCATCCGCTTTACCTCGCGCGGTTGCCAGCGCCGCAGTGCCCATGAGCATCGCCACGTCTCCTACGAAATCGCGCGGGCCAGCCGTCGCGAGGATTTGTTCCTGGCCGTCGCGCAATTCGAAGACTTCCACCTCGCCTCGAAGTATGGTCGCAAAACCAATGTCGCGCTGGCCCGCTTTGTATAACAATTCCCCACGCTGCAGGATCCGGCGTGAGCCGAGGGGCTCCAGCATCGCGAGCTGCCGGTCATCGAGCTTCGGAAATGCTATGCTCTCCGTATCGCGGTAGAATTGCTCCTCTTCGTCGAGTTCTGTCATAGTCGATTGGTTCATTGATAATACGCCGTCGCCGCCTCGTTGTCCTCCGCTGAACGCCGCAAACCGGCTTTGTGTTCAAGAGCACGATGCTCACGATCACCTACTTTGCTCGCCGCTTTACGACGTAACCATACGGAGCGGGCCAGGCGGGATCCTGTCCCAGGGCTTGCTGGGCCTTGAGCGCCCAATACGGCTCGCGCAAAAACTCGCGCGCGATGAAGACGAGGTTCGCATCGCCGCCGGTGATAATCTCGTCCGCATGCTGCGGCTCGGTGATCATTCCAACAGCACCCGTGCGAATATCGACTTCGTCACGAATACGCCTTGCAAAAGGGACCTGATATCCTTTCGCTACGGGAATGCGCGCCTGCGGCACCATGCCCCCGGACGAAACGTCGATCAGATCCACACCGAGCGACTTAAGCCGCCTGGCCAATTGAATGGATTGCTCGATCTCCCAGCCGCCGTCGGCCCAATCGGTCGCGGAGATTCTGACAAATAATAGCAATTCCTCGGCGATTAGCGTCCGCAATCGTTCCACAACGCGCAGCAGCAGTCTCATCCGGTTATCGAGAGTTCCGCCGTATTCGTCCGTGCGATGGTTGCTGATCGGAGAAAGAAACTCATGCAACAGATAGCCATGCGCAGCGTGAACTTCAATGACCCTGAACCCGGCAGCGAGCGCGCGTCTTGCAGCCGCTTCGAAGGCATCCACAATCCCATCAATCCCTGCTTGATCCAGCGAGGTGGGAATCGGATCGCCTTCATTGAAAGGAATCGCGCTTGGTGCCACAACAGGCCATCCGCCCTGGTCCGGTCGCAGCTTCCCCCCGCCTTTCCATGCGCGTTCGCAACTGCCTTTGCGTCCGGCGTGCGCGAGTTGAATGCCGGCGACTGCGCCCTGGCTCTGCACGAATCGAGCGATCCGCGCCAGCGGTTCAATCTGTCCGTCTTTCCAGATGCCGACATCGCCCGGGGAAATCCGGCCCTCGCTCGTCACCGCCGTTGCCTCGACAAATACGAGTGCGGCACCGCCCACGGCGCGACTGCCGAGATGCACCAGATGCCAATCATGAGCAAACCCATCCTCAGCGGAATACTGGCACATCGGCGACACGACGATCCGGTTCCGTAAAGTCACCCCGCGAATTGTGAGAGGGCTGAGGAGATCTATTTCAGGAACTTCGCGATCGTGATCAGAGCCGGCTCGGCAGCCATGAACAATTGGATTCAAAGTCTCAATGACGTCGTTCTTTTGCATATAAATTTGGTACGCGTATTAAATCGATTCATTCGCCTCCGGTCAAAAATCGCTCCTGGGCGGCGTTCAGGAATCGAGTTAAGTTCACAAGCATTATGGGTCACTACAAAGGTCGTGTAAAACTGCGGCAACGGAAAAAGCGCTTTGCGAAGGATCAACGCATCAAGGCCCTCGCCGCCGCTAAAAAAGAAACAACTCCACCAACAGACGCCGCCGAATAGGTGTAAAGAATTGAGGGGATGAGCAAAGAGCTCTTTGGGAGGCCGCTCGGCCTAGACACAGGCTGGAAGCCTATGCTCCTGTGCCCGTCTCGACGGGTGTGCGGACATCGTTTTTTTGACGCTCGGTCGAGAAGACGTGGAAGTCCGCAGAGTCGTTTTCGAACTGCACAAGGCAAAAACGTCCCTGTACTGTAGCATGCGCAAGACCAACGAATCCGGAACTTTGAACTTTGAACCCGGAACCTCTACGTGAATATTCCGGAATGAGTTACCCCGCGTTCCTCACGTATGTTCTTCTCAATGTCCGATTGCCTAGGCTCTCGGCCCATGACCCCCCTCCGAACCATCGGGTGATTCAGCGGATCGCAGCGGCGGAAGACCATGAAATTGCCGGGGTAAACGGTTCAAAGACAAAATGCATACGCAGTCTGCTCTACCTTTTGGCAGGCGGACTGGATCAGGCACATCGTATCGTGCAAGAGCTTTCCACCAGCGATGCAGCGTATATCCACGGAATGATCCATCGCATCGACGACGACTTCGATAACGCACGATACTGGTTTCGCCGTGCCAGCATGGAACCGGCCGCGGCCGAGATGTATCGGCGAGCTGCTGCCAATAGTCTTACGTTCGCAAGTCATCCCATCTGGGATCCGATCCTTCTCACCGATATGCTCGAAACGTCCAGAAGCGACGGCGTGACGGATGAACTGCGAACGATCTTGACGATCGAATTTGAAGTGCTTCTTCAGTTTCTTTCGAACACGACAGACCTCGGCCGCGACGTCTGAGACCGCGCGCACGAATGCGTTACTAAAAATATAGATCATCCGCTGTTAACGCGTCTCTCAATGGCTTTTGAGAGGTTCTTCAGCTTGGTCAGCCGGTCGCTCCGTTTGCACAGTAAGAATGCGACCAGTTACGGCGTCGACGCGAATTTCTTTCGCGTTTTTCGCTCCGGGCTTGGCGACATAGACTGACCAGAACCGCACTCCTCGGTCTGTCTCCAATTCTGCACTCCGGAGGCTGCCGCCCGGCACCTTGGTCAACGCGATCTTCTCGGCTCTCGATTTCGTAATCTTGCCGGAATGGATCGATTCAGTTTTGTCAGTTGCGGCGCCCAGCGAACCGGAAAAGGCCAGTAAAGCAACAAAAAAAATCAGTGACCGTAGCAAATCTTGGAGCTTCATAATACAAGTTCGCTCGAAGGAGTGAGCGCGGTTCTGACCGGTCAGCCATTTGTTCAGGGAGACCAGCTGGTTTACGCCCTTTTCAGCATCGCAAGATAAGCATCCGCCGGAGATACGTCTGCGTCATTGTCGATCGTTGCCTCAACTAAGGCCGGTCGATCAATAACCTGCCACGCAGCCTCGAGCGCAGGTCGCACTTCGTCCGGACGTGCACAGGCGAACCCTGCTCCTCCGCACGCTTCCGCAAAACGCACAAAGTCGATCGGCTGCAGCTCAGTCCCGAACGGTGGAATACCTAAAGCAGTGTCCTCGCTAACGATGCGTGAGTAACTATCGTTCTTCAGCACGACCACCTTGATCGGGAGCTTGTACTTTGCGGCGGTCGCAAACTCGCCCATCAACATCGTAAAGCCGCCGTCCCCGACAAAAGCGACACACTGCCGATCCGGATACGCCAACTGAGCCGCAATGACGAAGGGGAGTCCGCACGCCATCGTCGAAAGGTTCCCACCCACCGCGAGTTTCTGCGTCGGCACCATCGACAGATGACGAGCAGCGAAAAACGTGTTGGACCCGCAATCAAGCGCGACCAATGCGTCCGGGGCCAGAAGCTCTGAGACCTGGCGGGCGACGACCTGGGGTTGGAGCGGTAGTTTTTTGCTCGTCTCGATGCGGCTCAACGCCTGATTCCATTCAGCCATTTTGGCCCGAATTTGTTCAAGAAATGTACGATCGCCCTGCGGCTGAAGCTGTGGCAGCAAATCTGTCAGGGTGCGCCGGACATCCCCGACGATTGGCACGTCCACCGCGACACGCAAACCGAGACGAGTCGGATCCCTGTCGATCTGGACGATGCGAGCCTGTCCCGGCTTTGGGTAATAGTGCAGCCACGGCATCGTTGAACCGGCAATGAGCAGCGTGTCGCACCCTTGCATAGCCGCCGAAGAGGCCGTCGTTCCGAATTCTCCAATCCCACCCGTAGAATACGGTGAATTATCGGCGATAACAGTTTTTCCCAGGAACGCCTTTACGACCGGCGCAGCGCGACGCTCAGCGACGGCGGTCACCTCGGACGTCGCACCGAGCGCGCCCTGGCCAACAAGAAACGCCGTGCGGTGACCGGCATTGAGCAGATCCGCAGCAGCTCGTACCGAGTCAGGCGCAGGCACTTCAATTTGCGGGACCCAACCTGTTGCCGTGCCGTGCTGGACATCGCCACCAAGAGATTCGTCATCGTCACTCAGCGACTTGGCCTGCACGTCGATTGGAAGACTAAGATGAGCCACGCTGCGCCGCGCAAGCGCTGCGCGGCGGGCGGCGTCAACCACTGAAAGTAAATGGTAAGGACCGGTAATCAGTTCGTTGTAGACGCCGCTCGTGACATCGTCATACAAACTGATCGTATCTATCCCCTGAGTAAATCGAGTCCCAAGTAAGGCACGAGGCGGTGATCCGGTGATTGCCAGAACAGGAGCACCATCGAATTTCGCGTCATAGAGCCCATTGAGAAGATGTACCGCCCCCGGACCCGCCGTGCTGACACAGACGCCCAGTTTTCCTGTGTACTTCGCGTACCCGCTAGCCATGAAAGCGGCACCCTCTTCGTGGCGAACCAGGACAAACCGAATTTTGTCCTGACGCCGGCGAAGCGCGTCTAGAACATGCGCAATCTTGTCGCCTGGAATCCCGAAAACCACCGATACACCCCACTCCACGAGCTTTTCCACCAGCAGCTCGGCGGTCGTTGCCCCCGATTCCGACGATGCGGTCCCGGGCGGCAGGCTCCCTTTGGGCGCATCCTGATTTTCGATGGAGCGAACCTCACCTGCGAAGACCGACGTCGCAGCAATCAGTGCCCCGCTTCCGATCGTCCGGCCCAGAAATTCGCGACGGCTGCTTCCACCCTCGCGCTTAGCGCAATCCTTTTCAGAGGAACGTTCGCCAGTATTCATGTTTCCTTTTTCCTCCATTTGCTAGTCATGATCCAGAGCCAAAGTAGAATAGGCGTCTCGCCTGTCCATTAGTGCGCATGAGACAGCCAGGACGAGAAGAGTGTTCGCGGGCCATATTGGAGATGCTCCACTCGATTCACGGAATGGACAGGCGAGACGCCTATCTTTGGCTCGGTCCCTTACCGGCTTGCGAGATAAAATAGACGCAGCCACGTTGGCCACTCGAGCGCTCGGAGCAGCCTTCTCAGTGCCAGGCTTTGCAAGCCCTTCACTCCTTGCGTGGACGATCAGCGCTCCCGCAACGTGATGGAGCGGATCGGAATGACCCATTCTGCGGAAGACGATTTCGAACATCCACTCCTGCCACCCGGCCATCCGCTTCGTCACCACGTCCTTTACCGGCTCACCCGGTCAGGAGGAGGACGCGGAGCGAAGCCGGAAGGACACGGAGAACAGGAGGATTCACCGCAGAGGCGCAGAGACACGGAGGTTAAGAGAAAAATTTGAGATAAGCTTGCATTCGCGTGCCGTTTTCACCGAACGCCGAACGCCGAACGCCGAACGCCGAACGCCGAACGCCGAACGCCGAACGCCGAACGCCGAACGCCGAACGCCGAACGCCGAACGCCGAACGCCGAACGCCGAACGCCGAACGCCGAACGCCGAACGCCGAACGCCCCCGACCCGCCCTCACCCTGCTACATGGATTTGCGCCTTCACGCAATCTGGCGGCATTTTGAGAGCGAAATTGAAAGCGTTAACGCTCTCCTCAAACTCAAACGTCCGGCTGATCAGTGGTTTGAGATCGATTTTGCCTGAGCCCATAAGAGCCAGGGCCCGCGGATAGACGTGCGCGTAACGGAACACTGTTTCGATCTCCGCCTCTTTGGCCTGTATAGCAACGATATCGAGGGGCACAGGACCAATCGGCATCCCCACCAACACAATCCTTCCGCCGGGGCACAACGGTTCCTGTACTTTTTGAATGGCCGCCGCCGCCCCTGTGGCTTCAAACACGACGTCGGCACCCCAGCCTTCGGTGAGTTCATCAATCACCTGCCGCAGGTTTTCCTTTGCCACGTTGACAGGGCGGATCGGGCCAAGTTTAGAAGCCAAATCCAGTTTTGGCTGTTGCACATCCGTTATCACGACCTGGCTGCACCCGCCCGCGAGAGCCGCCAGTGCGGTCACGGTCCCGATCGGTCCGGCACCCATGACGACGGCTAGATCGCCCGGTTTGATTTTCGCTTTTACCGAAGCCTGCATACCGACCGCAAGCGGTTCCACCATCGCTCCTTCAGCGAAACTGATATTCGGCGGGAGCTTGAATGTGTAAGCAGCCGGATGCACCACATAAGCAGTCAAACAGCCGTGCACCGGAGGCGTCGCCCAGAATCTCACGGCCGGATCGAGGTTGTAAATACCTAGCCGGGCTGCGCGGCTGTTTGGATCGGGGATGCCCGGCTCCATACAAACGCGATCTCCTGGTTTGAGATGCTTTACGTTCGCGCCTACTTCGACGACCGTACCCGCCGCCTCGTGGCCCAAAACCATCGGCTCCCTGACCACGAATGGGCCGATAGCGCCATATTCATAGTAGTGGACGTCGCTTCCGCAGATGCCCACGGTGTGAATCGCAATTTTGACGTCGTGCGGACCGAGGTCCAGCGGCAAATCAATGTCGCGCAGTGTCAGTTCGCCTTTTCGTTCGAGTACCAATGCTTCCATAGATTGTAAAGATGGGTTTGGGGGTGAATTTCCAAGTATCTTACCACAGCGTGGGCCGGCAGTGTGCTCGTTCGTTGCAAATTTATACACAGAAATTTGCACCGCCTTGCGAATATCTCAGATGCTAAAAGGCAACCTGCTATTCGGCACCTGAGGGAGTTCGCCCCTTCCCGCACCTCTAACAGTATTGCAAGATTTGCTCCCGGAAGCTAGTCTCCTGAAGGTTTGTAAAACCTCAGAGCTGATACTATGGCATCGCAAACGATCGTTCGCCCCGTCGATTACAAATACTGGGCCTTCATTAGCTACAGCCATGCCGACAATTTTTGGGGTCGCTGGCTCCATCGTGCGATCGAATCGTACAGGGTGCCGCGACCGCTGGTAGGAAGACCCTCACGGGATGGGACTGTACCGCGACGACTTTACCCTGTTTTCCGCGATAGAGAAGAATTGCCGATCTCTGCGGACCTTGGAGGAAATATCAAAAACGCGCTTGAGGCATCACGCTACCTGATTGTCATTTGCTCGCCTCAAGCGGCCAAGTCGCGCTGGGTCAACGAAGAGGTAAGATATTTCAAAAGTCTGCAGGTTGAAGATCGTGTGCTCTGCCTCATCGTGGCAGGAGAACCCAATCCCGCGGACAAGGCCCGCCCTCAAGAAGAGGAATGTTTTCCTGATCCAGTCCGGTATCGAGTTGGCGTCGACGGAACCTTAGGCAATGAACGGACGGAACCGCTGGCGGCGGATGTCCGAAGGGAAGGGGACGGGAAAGCGAATGCCAAGCTGAAAACGGTTGCCGGATTAGCAGGTGTAAACTTCGACGACTTAAAGCACAGGGAACAGCACCGAAAATTCTGGCAGGCGGTTCGTGTCTGTTCAGCGATCATCACAGTGATAGCACTTTTCATTTTTGTTGTGAAGTTCGATCAGATTAAACGAAAAGAGCAATTGAACAACGCGGTCATTCAGAAATATTTAGAAAACGGTGAGGCCGATTTGAACAGCGGGAAATATTTGCAGGCTTCCGTTTATTTTGCCGCTGCTTACAAACAATCGGGAAACGTTTCGGCAATAACGGAGAAACTGCAAAATGGTCTGATCAATTCTTCGAAAGCGGCGCTGGCAAAACAGATTATCGTATTGAAAGGCCACTCGAGCTGGGTCAGTTCGGGCACCTTTAGCGATGATGGCAAAATGCTCGCGACAGGGGGCTGGGACAGAACAATCCGGTTGTGGGACATCAATACCGGTAAATCAAAGATCATCGCACAGCCGTTCGGAAAAGTTCTTTCCGTGAATTTTAGCCCGGCTGGCACGAGTATCGTCGCCGGCTGCTGGAACGGCTATGCTTATGTATGGGACCTTAACGGTCAGTTGCTGGCGACGTTGGATGGCCACCGGGGCAGAGTGAACTACGCGGCTTTCAGTCCTGACGCGAAACGCATCGTTACTGCGAGTGACGATTGCACCGCGAGAATCTGGTCGGCGGACGGAACACCTTTGTTGATACTGAAAGGTCACACCGATAGCGTAAAGTCGGCCGTTTACAGTGCGGACGGCAAAAAGATTCTAACGGCCGCCTTTGATGGAACAGCGAGGATTTGGGATAGCTCATCGGGCCAATCGCTACTGACAGTTAACACGGCAAATGCCCGTCAAACCGAACTAAACTTCGCTGCGTTCAATCCGAATGGGGATCGCTTTGCAACAGTCGGCCTCACTCCGGAAGTTTTCCTATGGGACGTCAATGGCCGCATGGTAGGAACGCTCAAATTTAATCACGGGCGCGTTAATTTCGTTCAGTTCGGCCCCACCGGAGACCTTTTGGCGGCGGCTTCCGATGAGGACAATGTCAAAGTTTGGCAGATCAGCACCGCGCAACTCTGCATGTCTCTTGAACGCCACAAAGGCAAAGCCTTGAGTGCCGGGAAAACGCTGTGCGTCGTTTTCAGTCCGGATGGTTCCCGGTTATTGACGACAGGTGACGACGGAACCGCTCGAATATGGGATACGACACTAAGGAAGGCAAATTTCGCCGAGCTTGTGACCACGATCGAGAAGGAATCACCATGGAAGATCGTACACGGCCAACTTGAAGATCGACGAGGAAATGGAACGGAAGGAGACGAATAATATTGGCAAGCACGCACAAGGAGTGCGAACTAGCGAGTCTAACAAAGTGCGCCTTGGAACATATGACCCTCGACACTGTTGACGATATCGAGGCGACCCTAAGATCCGAAGAGGTCAGCATAAGGGTTTTACACGGCGTATGGGAGCAACGTAGGCCGATACTCGATCCAGCGGAGCCTAAATCCGGTCGCAACCGGAAAGCTGAAGCACCCCAGGTCGATTGGCTGCGCGGTGACATCTCTCTCCCCTACTACTTCACAAAGCGAGCCCTCGAGAAGGAGGAGTTTTTACTGGTCTGTGACGCGGCACGAGAAGCCCTGCGCTTATGGAATGAGTCCGACGAACAGGGTCGAATCCATCTCGCGAAAGTTCGCATGAACTATGCCGCCGCGCTTACCCGCTTGGGCTTCACCCGTGATGCGAGAAAGCAATTGGAGCCTTGCATCCAGGACAATTTCCGGCCGGCGCTCGGAATAAGGTTGAAAGGCGATATTTTGCTTCAGCTAGGCGACATTCTTCGCGAGGAAGCCGTTCATGCGTCAACCCGCGTCGCCAGACGGCAAACAGCGCAGGACGCATTACGTTTCTATGAGCTTGCACTCAAGATTCATCCACGACCAATCAAAGCGTTACTGGCTAGCGCCGCAATGTCTCTTATCCTCAGCGAGCAAGGTTCGGCGCTCCGCAGTCGAGCAGAAGAGAGCGCCAGACAGGCACTTCAATTGGCGAAGACTTTGGAACAGGACGAGGGTCCTGGAGTTGCTGTCGTGCACGCTCGCGCGATCGCGCATACCATCCTCGGTGAGCTGGACATTGCCTTTGCCAATTATCACGACATGGCAGGGCTGCATGGCGTCAAGGTCGCAGATCTGGCCGGTGCCAGGTACGACGCTCAATTTTTGGCAGAAGCGGTCGGTCAACCACGAAGCTTCTTTAAGTCAGCCTTTCCCCCGCTACAGCTGGTTGTTTTTTCCGGGCATTTGCCGGATCCACCCGGACAAAGAGGCCGTTTCCCAATTGAAATACTCGATCTGGTCCGTAAGCGTTTGAGCGCGCAAGTCATTGATGCGGACGTGCGAGTGGGCCTCGTAAACGCAGCTGCCGGTGCTGATCTTCTTTTCATTGAAGCACTGCGAGAGCGCGGGGCAGAAGTTCACGTTGTGCTTCCGTGGTCCAAGGCCGAGTTTCGCCAAACTAGCGTCACTCAATTTGAGCCGGAGCATGGTCCAGCGATTTGGACTCCCCTGTTCGACCAGGCTATTCGCGATGCGGCAACCGTCCGTGAAATCGGTCAACTGTATGAGCCGGGGAGCGATGTCAGCTGGCAATTTGCCCTCGAAGTAACCGCCGGTCTCGCGCTCCATACGGCGCGAGCTTCCCGATTGGATGTTCAACCAATGGTGCTTTGGGACGGCTTGCCTGGCGCCGGAGAAGGCGGGACCGCTTCGTTTGTCCACTTTTGGAGACATGAGCTGAAACAGGAACCGATCATCGTCCGAATGCCCGAGGCACCGGATCCCGTAACCTATTTCCGGCCTCTAAAGAACCGAAGCGAGCGAGCCACACTTCACCAGGAAGTGAAGAGCATGTTATTCGCAGATATCGTTGGATACAGCAAACTAACCGAGAAGGTAATTCCTGAATTTGTAGGGGTATTCCTGGAGCAAGTCTCTCAATTGCTCGCTTCCAGTAAACACGCGCCGATAAGCGTCAGTACTTGGGGAGACGCTGTGTACGCGGTGTTCGACCTTGCGCACGACGCAGGCTGCTTTGCTCTCGAATTAACAAAGTTGATCAAAGAGGGCGAAGAAACTTGGATAAGCCGCGGTCTTTATTACGAGGCACCTTCCCCGGGTGACGGCGAAAAAGTCCAGACACCGCTTAACATTCGGATCGGACTCCATAGCGGCCCGGTATTCATGCACTATAATCCTGTTGTTCGCCAACTTGGTTTCACCGGCGCACACGTCAGTCGTGCGGCAAGGATCGAGCCGGTAACCAGACCGGGAGAGGTCTATGCGAGCGAAGAGTTTGCGGCCATGGCCGAATTAGGTTCGGAAATCCAGCGGCGAATCAACAGCGGCCAAAGTCAGCAGGAATCACGCTTCATCTGCGAATATGCCGGCAGCATGAAATTGGCAAAAGATTTCCCAGGCCAATATCGCATTTATCGCATCATCCCTAAACGTTCTTTGGATATCGAAGAGCTAGCAAAGGCGATCCACTCGTTTTATTGTGCGAAAGCCCAAGCCGCAGGGAAGACGCCGGCGAATAACAGCGCGCTGCGGCCCTGGGAAGAATTATCAGAAGACGTCAAGGACGCTAATCGCGCTCAAGCCGCTGACATTCCTAACAAGTTAAACCGGCTCGGCTACGAGCTCTCGCCAAGTCACGGACTTAGCCCTTCAAAGCTCCAGCTCGCCGCACACGAGATCGAAGACCTCGCCATCCGCGAGCATGACCGCTGGATGGACGAGCGCCGTCAAAACGGCTGGACCTTTGCACCTTCGAGAGACAATTCCCGTAAGCATCATCCCCTGCTCGTTCCGTGGACGCAATTGTCGGAACCCGAGAAAGAAAAGGACCGCGACACGGTCAGAAATCTGGGGCCGCTGATTGAAAAATCGGGATTCAGGCTCCGGAAAATCGTTTAGCTAGAGCCTGTTGCGAAATGTGCCGGAGATCGAAAGAGACGCCGGGTGGTGAACGATGGTAACCCGGTACGAACTCCTGGAATGCATGCCCGAAGAGTCGCCGCCCCGCAGGTCTAGGGATACGGTCTGATATGTGATTAGCGCGGTGCCGTGGGCATGTGGCGGCGTGAGAGCTACCGGCCAAATGTCCCGGAGGGACTGCATGATCGTAGCCTGGCACGAAGTGCCTGGTACAGCGCGCCCTAAACGAGCCGTCCCGCCCGATCATACCGTACCCTACGGGACGGCTTCTTTCTAGACACGCTTCCCAGGCACTGCGTGCCAGGCTACAATCGGTGTGTCCCTACGGGACGCGGCTTGCAGCTATTTCGCAACAGGCTCTAGCTAAGGTGGAAACTATGTTAGGCGCCTCACCTGTCCGGCCCAAAATTTCTGAAAAGGTCGCCCGTTGCACGCCGCTTGGAAAGCGGCTTGCCGCGCCCAACCCCGCAAGCTTTCGGGGAACCCCGATCCGGCGGGCGCCGGATCGGCACTCCATGCGCATTTCTCACGGGGCCGTGAGAAATGCGGGTCACCATCGTCCAAATCAGAATCTCGCGCTTACGTTACGGCTCTTTTCGGATTCGCGACTCGATCCACATGTGAGCGGTCGATTGGCCGGAATGTCGTCCAAGACAGAGTCATCGCGAGCATATTCCTCTTTGGTCGGTATACGCACTTCCGCCAGCTTCGCTTCCGGTGCAAAACCTCGCGCATCCAACGCAGCGAGCCGCGACGCGCCGCCGCGTCTCCGCCAGTACACACACGCAGTTGCGAGGAAGATCAGGCCGGCGAAAATGCTAATACCGCTTCCCAGATAACAACAGTCACTCTCTATATCAGAGCCAAACGCCCAACTCTTTTGCGCACGGCTAATCAAGGACAGAGCTCCAAGCAGAGAAAATCCTGACGCAAGAATCAGTAAACTGATCCGTGCATATAAGTGTTTCAGATCTCTTGCCATAGTGTTCTGCCTCGATTCCAAAAGGTGCCTTTTCGGTAATTGTTATTGTAATGACTGGCGGTCTGACCACGCGCTCCAATCCGAGTGCCATGGATAGATCACCACAACCTGGAGTTGATCATTCGGCGACCGAAGCAGCGGCAAAAATAAGCGTTCTATCGCCGCCGGCGCCTGCTTCAGCGAATTATCCGCGCCCAAAAGGACTGGATGAAATCGTGAACGATTCGGCGGTCGGTATTTAAATAAAATAAAAAAGAGTATTTTCATGATATTATTCTTCGCAATCGAGTTCAGTGGACAGAAGGACCCGTATAACAATCAGTATAGAACTGATTATTATTGTGTTATGCCTATGCGAATCCGATACCGAAAACGGTTAAAATCGGACTTAGATGATTCCGGCGTGACTCCGCCGTGTGAGCCACTTACGTGACTCGTCAGAGAATCTCGCGCATGTCGAGGTAACCCGTAACGGCGACGATTGGCTTGCCGAGAATGAGACGAATGGATTTCATTGAGTAGTTACCTCCTTTCTTCAGAAGAAGTGCTACGAAGTTTTTAGTGGTGGCCACATAAAACACGAAATTTCCAACGTTTGCAACTGTAAAGAATAAATATAATCCAAACGGGTAATGGATCTCCGTCTCGACGAAGCACAGGCGGGTGCGGCAGCGTCGTGAGTTGATAGGAGGTTCGCGCGACCCGTTTTTGAGCGCCGAAGGTGCGACCAGGCTGTAGTCCGCTCGCACCTTCGGAGAAAAACAGGTGCTCCGTGTTCATCGAGTTAACCTTAAACAATAAAGCGGAAGCTAAGATTCCTTTTGATATCGGCGGGCCTCATTCGAAATCAAACACGACTACTATCGAGACACTTCTCGATTTCTTCCAGTTCGGCATCTGTCAGTGATGGAAAAGAAAGTCCGGCGACCAGTTCATCGATCTGCGTGGTGCGACTGGCACCGATCAGGACCGAGGTAATCTGTGGCTGGCGCAGGATCCAGGTCACGGCCAGTTGCGCCAATGTCTGGCCCCGTTGCCGGGCTAAAGCAGCCAATTTCCGAGCGCGCGCAAGCGCATGATCGCTAATGCTCTCCGGTTTCAAAAACCGACTCCCTTTGCCCGCGCGCGAATCGGTCGGGATCCCACCTAAATATCGCTCCGTCAGAAGTCCCTGTGCGAGCGGTGAGAAAACGATACAGCCGATGCCTTCCTCTTTGAGTACGTCAAGGAGGCCACCTTCGATATGGCGATCAAACATATTGTAGCGCGGTTGATGAAGGAGGCAGGGAGTGCCCAAGGCGCGCAGGATTCGTGAGGATTCGCGGGTCTGTTCCGGAGAATAATTTGAGATGCCCACATAGAGTGCTTTGCCGCTGCGGACAATCTGGTCGAGCGCTCCCATAGTCTCCTCAAGTGGTGTCTCCGGATCCGGCCGATGCGAATAAAAGAGGTCCACATAGTCGAGACCCATCCGGATCAAGCTCTGGTCGAGACTGGCGATCAGATATTTTCGCGAACCCCACTCTCCGTAGGGACCGGGCCACATGTCGTAGCCTGCTTTCGTCGAGATGACCATCTCGTCCCGATAAGCCCGGAAATCGGATTTTAGAATCAGCCCGAACGTGCGTTCCGCCGCACCTTGCGGAGGGCCGTAGTTATTCGCAAGATCAATATGCGTTATGCCGAGGTCGAATGCCCGCCGGAGGATCGCCTGGCTGTTAGCGATCGGGTCGGCCTCTCCAAAATTCTGCCAAAGGCCGAGCGATATTGCGGGCAACAACAAGCCGCTGCGACCTGCGCGCCGAAAAGGCATATTGTCGTAGCGCGTCGTCAGTGCATTGTAGACCGTCGGCAGCTGAGGCGCCGTGGTAGATAGGAAACGGTGAGGAATCGCTGTCATTGAATCATTCTCTGTTTACTGTGACGTCTCTGGAAGGGTGAAACGTACGATCCCGATCGCACTGACTTACAGTTCACCATAAAGTTGCGATCGGAAGCAACAAATGCGGTCGAAGAAATCGCCACGGCCAGTCCGGCCACCGGGTTGGTTCTCCTCAGTGAATCTCGACGGTCATTCCTACGGTCACTTGATTAACGACTCGAGCGGCGTCCCAATTTGCCAGCCGGATGCACCCGTGACTGGCGGAACGACCAATCGTCTCCGGACTGTTGGTGCCATGAATGCCGATGCCCTTCTTGTTCAATCCAATCCACACGATTCCAACCGGATTGCGGGGGCCGGGTGGGAGCGTGTAAAAATTACTGCTCCGTCGTCCGCGCTTGAGCATTGCTTCGTCCCAACGGAAAATTGGCATCGTCGTGACTTTCATGATTTTCCAAGTGCCGATCGGCGCCGGCAAACTTTTTGATCCGGGAGTGATCGGAAACGAAGCAATGATGCGGTTCGCGTCCACCAGTTCGAGCATGCAATCTTTTGTGTCAACTCTGATGAGGCGTTGAGCGAACTCCGGTCTTGGCGGTAGATCCGGCTTTGGCTGAATCGTTTCGATCTGGAACGCCTGTACGTTGGGCACCTGCACCGCGCTGCCAACTTTCAATCTTTTCAGGTCCTGACCAGGATTCAATTTTTCGATGAAGACCGGATCTGCGTGATACCGCTCGGAGACAAAATCCAATAAAGAGGGATACAAAATTTTCTTCAGTCGCGCCATTTCGGCAGGCTTCGAAGGAACCTTCCCTACCCAATCGAGATCATCTTTCGTAAACGTGTAAGTCGTATAGGGCGGTGAGATCTTTTGCAATTCCTGCTGCAACGCCGGATCGATCTGGCCTGTGGGTTGTTGGCCGTGTGCAGCTTGGAAACGTTGCAGCGCCTTTCCGACAAACTCGCCCCAATGTCCGTCGATCTTTCCGGGGCCAAACGACTGCTCATCCAGGTAGATCTGCAAGCGAGTCACCGTGTCCTGGTCTTGCGTGGGTGGCACGCCCGGCGCGGCGCCGGACTGCGTGTACCCAAGGTTTGCAATCACTACCAACGAGAGAGAAAAAAGAAGGATTCGGGCAAGCATAGTAAACATGGGTTGTGCGTCACCCCGCACGCGCGCTCTACCGCTTTGCACCCGGTGAGCACGTTTAGTCTGTTCGGCTCCATTGTTGGATCCGTCCTCCGCTAGGAAACAGAACCCGGCCCATTTAATTCGGAATAGCCCGACAAACTGGATCTGCGGAGCAACAGATTATCGCCCGTGCAACGCTACCTCTTTCAGTGCCTTCTCGACTCCTGTTTGCATCGCCTCCTGCGCCCACTCAACCAGTTCCTTCTACCGCTCGATGGTTGCCACCTGGTATGAATTTCCAGGTCGCGGCAGCGCGCCGCATTGTGCTAGTAGTGGATCGTGCTAACGCGTCCGAGTTTGCTTCTTCGTGCCGAAGGGGGCCTTATTTTTGGCGCAAGTCTTCTTCTTTACGGAGAATTAGGAGGCAATTGGCTCCTTTTTGTCGTGCTGGTACTGGCGCCAGATGTCGCAGTATTAGGCTACTTTTTGGGCGTGCGCCTCGGGGCGGCCATTTACAATTTCTTTCATACGCTTGTGGTCCCTCTGCTTCTCATTGGGGTATCTGTCGTTTCCAAGCAACTCTGGTTGCTACCTTATGGGTTGATCTGGAGCGCCCACATCGGCGTCGATCGCCTATTCGGGTACGGTCTCAAGTATCCGACAAAGTTCCACGACACCCATTTGCATCGCCTCTGAGGCTGTCGGGACTCAATCGCAATGACCTTCCTCCGCACGGACGCAGCTTTGCTCTACAGCCTTTAGCGAGCCTCGTCTTCGATATCGAAAAAGATTTCAAAATAAAGAAAATTTAGGTTGCGCTAATTGCATTAGGCGGTGACAAATATCTCAATAGAATCTAAGTACGCTACCAGTTTTTTATGGATCAGTCTTTCAATCCCTCAGCAGAGATCGCGATCGAAGATATCAAACGGGCCCATGATCGTCGGCGGGTCCACTTCTTGCGGACTGGCCATAGACCAAACCGTGCGTTGCGCCTTTTCTGGCTGCTGATCGGTCCGGGCATCCTCGTCATGCTCGGGGAAAACGACGGGCCAAGCATGATTTCCTACGCGACGACGGGTGCGGCCTTCGGCATCGGATTCTTCCTGCCCTTCATCGCGCTTACATTCTTGATGGCCTACATCGTCCAGGAGATGACCGTCCGGCTTGGCGCCGCGACGAAAAGGGGGCATGCCGAGTTGATTTACACCCGCTTCGGCTCATTCTGGGGATTCTTCGCGATGGGTGACCTGGTCTTTGGCAACCTCCTGACCCTCGTAACCGAGTTCATTGCGGTCCGTGCAGGTTTGGGTTTCTTCGGCGTGCCTCCGGCCATCGCCGTACTGGGAGCCTTTCTGCTGGTGATTGCCGTGGTACTTACCCGACGGTACTGGACCTGGGAGCGCATCGCCCTCAGCTTCGCGATCTTCAATCTTATTTTCGTGCCTGTTGCGTTGATGGCACATCCCGTGAGTATGCACGTCGTCCGGGCATTCTTTACGTGGGGTCCCCTTCCTGGCGGAATCACTACCGGGTTCATATTGCTAGTCATGTCGAACATTGGTGCAACCGTGACGCCCTGGATGCTCTTCTTCCAGCAAAGTGCGGTCGTCGATAAGGGTTTGACCCCCGCCGACATTCGCCATGGCCGAATCGATACCGCTATTGGAGCGGTCCTTGCGGCGATTGCAGCCATCGCGACGGTCATCGCGACGACGCCGCTATTTATCCATCATATCAACGCCTCAAGCTTCCAGGGCGCAGAGTTTGCCCAGGCTCTTGTGCCGTATGTGGGAGACGTCGGGGCGACCCTCTTTGCTATCGGAATATTTGAAGCCGGCTTAGTGGCAGCCCTCACAATCTCCACCTCCTCAGCGTACGCGTTCGGTGAGGTAACGGGAAAGTCGCACAGCTTGAACAGCTCGTTGCGTGACGGGTGGCTGTTTTATTCCGTTCTGGTTGCAGCGGCGGGCATAGCAGCGGTCCTGGTCCTCATACCGAACGCCCCGCTGGTCTTCATCTCCCTCATCGTAAATGTTATCGCCACCCTGGCGATGCCTCCGGCGATCGTCTTCCTGATGTTGCTCGTCAACGATCGCGAGATCATGGGGGAACATGCGAACGGACGTCTGACCAATTTCCTCGGGATCACCGTGACGATTTTTCTCGTCCTCGCCGGAATCATTTTTGGAATCACCACGGTCTTCCCTCACTTGGTTCCGTCATAGGAGAGGGGCTGGAATCAAATTAAATGAACAGACTAAACGAACGGCGAAAATCAAAAGGAGCAATGAAGTGATACCAACGGCACAAACCGCAAAACCGGTGCACGTCTCCTCGGAGCGCGCGGAAACATGGGTGCATGAATCACTGGAGCCCGATCAACTTTCAACAGCCAAACCCCGCTTTGGCCGGCGCGCACTCAGCCGTGGAACGCTCGTAATTCTGTGGGCTTTGCGGGTTTACGTTACTGTGATGGTGCTCTTGATCGGCTTGCAGATCTGGAACGCCATGCACGGCGGAAGCTAAAATTTCGGTAAAGTGACACACGTGAGTCCGGTTGCTCGCGGAGGCGTCAAAATGTAGGCGAACCGTCTCGGTTTGCGCGCCTTTGAAGAGGTGCAAAGCGGGGACGCTTCGCCTACTGGGTTTTGGTGTTTGGCTTGCTGAACAGGCAGTTTTGACAGATTTTTGCCTACTGCCATGTACCGCACAAGGCTCGTCCTGTTGTTGATATTTGCTTCCGCGAAACTGGCCGGCGCCGATGTCGTCGGTACTCTGAACGTGCACACGGCGCGCAACGGCCATACAAGAACCGGGTTGGACACTGGCCTGCCGATTCCAGTGCAGGTCGACTTTTCGAAAACTCAGGACGGCGTGTATGAAATTACTATCTGGTCAGGCGACAAACAGATCGGAACCGCCACGCGGATCAACATCGAAAAGGGAGAACCAAATCGAGCCGGAGCGCGCGGGAAGGGCAGCATAATGACCATTTATTGCCCGGGTACCGATCTCAGGCAAAATGGACCGACAAGTTTTCAGATCTTCATTCAAGCGGTTCTGGACGATAGCGTAGACGCCGGCAAAGTGCTGATTACAGAGGCCTCATGGCAAGTCGGTTCAGTCGAAGACGGACAACCCGGGGCAAAGGTCGAACCTCGACCACTCAATTGCCTGGCCGGAAGCAATCTTGACTCTCATGCAACGGGCTCATTCTTCTTTCAAAATCAAAGCGACGGGCCTCTGAGGGCGACACTGATGTTTGGGGGACGCAAATATGGAGATTTTGACCTCTCTGGTCACGGCAATCAGCGGATTCAGGCGGACGCCTGGGGTGTAAATCCAGGGGTGGGATGGTATGTAACGACAGCAAACCCAAACACCCCGGGCAGTCAGGAAGTTCAAGCGGCCGGTCCAATTTATAACACGGAAGGTGGATCCGACGCCGGCTATAATCGAGTCGACCTCACCGCACCAAATCCCACGCCCACCCCGTCGATCGGCCCTTCGGCCAGCCCGACGATGACGACTCCTCACAGCCAGTGAGTTGAGGACTTTGAAGAGGGAGCCTACGCTTTCGATCCGTGCGGGAAATATTTTCCGGGAGCCGCTTCTCTGCCCAGGGCAAACATTACCACCGATTAATCCAGCCGCCTCCGCCCCCATAGCCTCGGCGATTGATCCATCCGCCACCTCCAGAGCCTGCGCGATTGATCCATCCACCGCCACCGCCGTAGCCGCGCCCGTTTACCCAACCGCCACCTCCCCAACCACCTCGCCGATTGACCCAGGCACCCGCGTCGGCCTCCGGTGGATGGGCGATCCACCCACTCCCAAGCACAGCCGCAACTGCCGCCCCGGACCATTTTCCCAAGCTCTGCAGAAACGACCGCCGGCCCACTAACTCTTGTCCTTCCGCGTCACCTGCTATCTCGGTTTCGTCTTTCATAATCGTAAACGGGAACGTCGATAGCGCGTTACTGAGAATCTTTGCTTCCCGCCTCCGGACCGCCTGTTAGCGTTGAAAAATGCATGGCGGCGATGAGCCACTTCCCTGATTTTTTCGAGACCGTTAACGAAAGGTTCAAGGGAAATGCGACCGCTTTGCCATCCTTTTCACCAGTCACGTTTCCGGCCGTCATCAACCAGCCCATCTCCGGCGACAATCCACCGATCCGGAACTGATATTCAAACTTCTGTTTTCCCTTATCGAAACCTTCAAAGAAATGCTGGTAGGCAACTTTGATTTCGTCTGGGCCCACCCAGTACTCTCCTGGACCGGAACCCATGATCGCGGCTTTTTCAGCAAAGCAAGCCATGACTCCATCCAGATCCTGATTTGTAAACGCCTCGTCGTGCGCCTTTAAAAGCGCGCGAATCTGGTCCAATTCGGGGTTGGCCGTTTCCGAGGATTCGGCATTCGCAGCGATCGGGACCGTAACTGTCGCCGCAAGACCTGCCATCCCTGTGGCAATGGCTTCTCTTCGATTCATGATTAGACTCCTTTTGGTGTTTTCTTTGACGTTTTGAAGCTTGGTTTAATTCGAGTTGTCGTTACGCTCAGCCAGAACCCGCCGGCTAACGAATCTCCACTGGAGTACCCACAGGCGCATTCTGGAAAAACTTGACGGCCATCTGCTCCGGCAACCGAATACAACCGTGTGAAGCTGGATACCCGGGCAAATACCCGGCATGCATGCCGATGGCGCCTTGGATTCTGAGGAAATACGGCATTGGAGCTCCTCGGAATATTGTCCCTGGGGGCCGCGGATCTTTTTTGTTTTCCACATTTTGAACGACAACGCGGCCGGTTTGGTCGACGTAATCGCCGTAAAGGCTTGATGCGTGGTCAATATCCTTCTCCTGAATGCGATAGTTACCGGGAAAAGTATCGTGGCCCTCTCGTCCGGTCGACACCAGTGAAACGCCAACTAATTGCACGCCCTTGTAAAAGTACGCGCGCTGGTTAAGGATATCTATTTCAATTCTTGGTCGCCCCAAAATTTCATCGCCGTTCCAATACGAAACGCCGTTTTCGTTGTATTCATCCGGACCAATCGAGGCGTACTGATCAGCCGCACAACCGGTTAAGCAAATCACGTAAGCAGCCAGAACTTTCGTTAAGATAGCCTTCAAGTTTCCAGTTATAGTTCAATCTGCGCAGCATCGCTCGGGAAATATGCAAGACCTGTCAGCCTTATGACGCTGCTTCAATTGGGGCGACGACCGAATGCATTGACATTGTCTGACGGAACAACCCACAACTGATCTGAGCCTCGCTATGAATCCCTTTGAAGCCGCCAATCACTACATCAGCAAGGCTTCGCGGATCATGGACCTGGGGCCGCGCGTCGAGCGATTGTTGCTGTCGCTTGAGGCCGAGCATCATGTCACGGTTCCGATCGAGCGTGACAACGGCGAACTGGCGGTCTTCAGCGGATACCGCTTCCAACACAATTCCGCGCGCGGACCAACCAAAGGCGGCCTGCGTTTTCATCCAACGTTGGATGCCGATGACGTGAGGGCACTGGCGACGCTGATGACTTGGAAAACCGCGGTCGTAAACGTCCCTTTTGGCGGTGCCAAAGGTGGTATCGCCTGCGAACCGTCGGAACTCTCGCAGGGCGAACTGGAACGCATCACACGCAAGTTCGTCGAGCGGATCAGCCAGGAAATCGGTCCGCAGCGTGACATCCCTGCGCCCGACGTTAATACTAACGCTCAAGTGATGGCGTGGATCATGGATCAGTATTCGAGGTTGCACGGCTTCGCACCGGCGGTGGTCACGGGCAAGCCGGTCGAATTGCACGGCAGCGAAGGTCGCGAGGCAGCAACCGGCTACGGCGTTATTTGTGTAACGGAAAATTTCCTGAACGACGTCGGAGACAGCCTCAAAGGGGCAACTGTCGCGATCCAAGGGTTTGGCAACGTTGGCCTTTTCGCTGCACTTTTCGCCCACGAGCTTGGCGCGAAAGTCGTTGCAGTCAGCGACCTCTCCGGTGGCGTTTCCAATCGGGCCGGTCTGGATATTCCCGCAGTCGTCGAGTTCGCGCGCAGCCGCCGTCTTCTCGCAGAATACCAAGCTAGCGGGGTGGCGCGCATCACGAACGACGCACTGTTGACTTGCGAGACGGACGTGCTAATTCCAGCCGCACTCGGCGGTGTGTTAACCCGGGACGTGGCCCGGGAAGTTCGAGCCAAGGTGATCATCGAAGCGGCAAACGCACCGACTTTTCCGGAAGCCGACGAAGTTTTCGAACAGCGCGGCATCACGGTCATTCCGGATATCCTCGCCAACGCTGGCGGAGTCACAGTTAGCTATTTCGAATGGACGCAAAACCTCCAGTGTCTGCGCTGGACCGAGAAGCAAGTAAATGATCGACTTCGGGAGGTCATGACTGCGGCCTACGCCACGATCCGCGGAGTCGTGCAATCGCGAAAACTCGACTGGCGCACAGCCGCATACATCGTAGCGCTAGGGCGCGTGGCCAAAGCCGCCATGCTGCGCGGCGTGTAGGGAGACAAGTGATGAAGAACGCTATCGATTCCACCCTCGTTCACCGCTTCAGTTGCCTGCAGTCGCTTAACACCGAGCAGATTGACGCGTTTGCCACCCATTTGGCAGAGGTGCGCCTTGCACCCGAAAAGGCGTTGTTCAGACAGGGTGACCCTGGGGATTCGATCTACCTGTTGCTATCTGGCCAAATCGTTATCAAGCTGGCCGGGTCAGCGCCGGACGACCGAACATTGGCCACGCTGGGGCCGGGCGCGATCCTTGGTGAGTTGGGTCCATTGCTAAATACACCACGTACTGCGACCGCGATTGCCAGCGCCGAAAGCCTTCTATGGCGAGTCTCTTCGGACGCCTTTCACGAAGCCTTGCAACGCGGCGACGCGTGGGCAACGAACTTTTTATTCGGCACCGCTCAGGAGCTCGGACACCGGGTTATGGGCATGAACGAGGAACTGGTCAGACTTTCTGCCGAGTTGCACAAAAACCTGGCGCAACCGCAAATCAGAAAAGCCGTTGCCGAAATCGAACAGTTGCGGAAGCGGCTGACGACGGAGTGGAGGTTCTAACCCGCAATTCACACGGCTTGTGTGAATGTCAGGCTAAGCGAAAAGGACAGCGCCGCACATGCCTCTTACACACGACCTCCCCATATTAAATGCTGCCACATGCCAGCGTAAAAACTCACCAGCCTCGCCAGAGGCGACCAGCCTCGATGAGTTGCCAGACAACCAACCCCGGAATCCCCAAAGCCAGCTCCCGTACGCGTCGAAGCAGCGACAGCGCCAGCGCTATATCGCCAGATATTCCGAGCAAATTGCCAAGCAGGATGTAGCCGCCTTCCTGCACGCCTAAGGCTCCTGGCACCAAAAACGCCGCCCCACGAATCGCTAGCGAGCCGCTTTCCAAAATTACGGCTGTGCTGAAGCTTGGCCGCAACCCAAGCACGCGAAGCGCGATCCAGATTTCACCTGAAGCGATGATCCACGACAATATCCAGAACAGGTAACACCCCGTCACCCCGCCCCGCCTCGCGTAGAGAGCTCGAATTGTCTGATCAATCGCTTCGCCTCCTTGCACGAGAGAATTCCAGCCGGGTGACTTGGCGAGGCGAGACGCCAAACTAGCGCTCAATCTGAACATGCCCACCCGCTGCGCCGCGTAGAATCCCGAGACGGCGAGCGTCCCGGTCACCACTGCAACGAGCGCAGGGCGGGCAAGATCCGATCGACCCGTCGCAGCGACAAGCAAAATGGCAGCCGCTACGATATAAAAGACTTTGGTAACGATGCCGATCGTAACATCGACAATGATTGCGGCGGTTGCCGTCCGCAACGGCATTCCCCACATCGCAGCAAGCCGCGCGACGACGATATCTCCACCTACGCGCGCCGTCGGCAGAAGATTATTTATTGATTCACCAATCCAATTCAGGATAAAGCCCCGGCTCAAACGTACTCTATTTTCTTTCGGGATTAGTACCAACCAGCCGGCCGAATCGCTCAGCGTCTGCGCAAGATGATAGATCGTTATGGCGAGTAAACCCCAGCCTGCGCGGGCGATCGCCAAGCCAACTTGTCCGGCGCCTTCACGTGCAACGAGAACAATCAACAGCGCGCCTCCGGCAAATCCGAGGAGATAGATGATGGGTTGGATTGACGTAAATTTTTTCACGGCTCAAATAAGACGCTCACCCGCATACTGACTTGAAGTAGAACAAAGCTGAACGGTGCGAATAAGCGGTGAATATGGGACGCAGATCGCGGTCAAAACGAAAATGCAGCGGCGGGCATTTGGAGCGGAATACCGGCAATCCGAAAAGAGTGAGCAGCTAACTTAAAAGCCATGAGTTGAATCAATACGGAGATCCGAAGCCCATGGTGTTATTTCAATAAAGACATCCGGATCGGATGCAATTAGCATGAGCTGAAGATTTTGCAAATGACTCGCAGATCGTAGGCGGCCCGCGCCATAAGCGCCAGTTTAATAACCCGGCGGCGCTGAAGGCGCGACAAGAACAATGCGTCGGATTTCTGGTTGTGGTGGCACTGTCGCGCGACCGGTATTCGCCAGGTCAAACCGCTCTCACAGCTTTCCCGTGGCAGTTGAGCCATCCGTTTTGAGTTGCCGAAAAGCTTCAATGGCCTCGTATTCAGCCAATCCCAACTGATCGTAGTCGTGCGCGGTCGCTCGATTTGTGTTCTCCGCCTGTTGCCAGTTTTCCCCCGAGCCATGTTCGATAAACGGTGTCTGGTTGCGCTGAGAACGATGATGGTAAAGGCAGTCCAGTTTGAGCGTCAGCTCTGCCGGGCTCAACGGGACGGCCATGTCGATCTCGTGCGAAAGCCACGCGCGGTCGCTCAACGCATATAGCCAGGTCTGGCATTTGTTGGTCCATCCTTCACCGCGACACCGCGCCATGGCGCTGGTAACTAATCGGTATACGATGCCGGCGACACTGCTCGGATCGGCACCGGAGCCGGTTAAGTAAACCTGATTGGGGCGAATTGTTCTGAACAAAGCCTCGATTCGTTCGATATCTATTTCCGTCGGCTGAAACTGCCGATACCGACCGCTCTCATAAAAAGGCAGATCCAGGAACAGGATCTTTTGAAGATCCAAACCCAAAATCTGGCATGAGGCGCGAGCCTCCGCCTTTCTGATTAACCCCTTGAATTGCCGCAAAGCAGCGCTGTCCTCATCGTACGCCGCCTTGCGGTCAAGTTCCGTCGCGAGCGGCTCCAGCAGATTCTTCTCCGAATGCGACATACGGATTTCGTTGAGTAAGCTAATTGCCATCCGCGCTTCATTATCCGGTACGCTCAAGTTTCCAGACGTCAGGTAAACAAATGTCAGGTCGTGACCATGGCTCACCAATCGATTCAGTGTTCCACCCATGCCGATTTCGGCGTCGAGCGGTTCAGGACCAAACACGAGAACACATTTCTGGGGCGGTTCAGCAGGCACCGGCCGATTTGAATCATCGGAATTCGGTTTACCTCCGGGCCAGCCTGTAATCGTATGCTGCAGCTCGTTGAAGATTCTAAGATTCAAGCGATAAGCGGATCCCATCTCAATTAATAGAGACGTCAGGCCGTTCTCTGCATAGTCGTCATCCCGCAATCGGAGAACCGGTTTTCGCAGCTCGCCTGCGACCCAGACGACCGCTTTCCGGGTGAGCGACGAATCCCAGTCCACCTGTCCGACGAGCCAGGGTGTGCGGAACCGTGTTAATTCGGCCGCCGCAGCTACGTCGACAGAACAGGTGCAATTCGGGTGCCGTTGCAGATAGCTTGCGGGAACGGAATCCAGCTGCGGCCCCTCAATTGCCATTCGAAGAATCCCCGCTTTCGAGTCACCCCAGGCAAGGAGATGAATCTCGCGCGCTTCGAGAATTGTGCCGACGCCCATCGTGATCGCATGTTCCGGAACATTGGCTTCACCGCGAAAATCCCGAGCAGCGTCGCGTCGCGTGATTCGATCCAGCGCAACCATCCGAGTCCGGGAATCTATGCCGGAACCGGGCTCGTTAAACCCGATGTGCCCGGTGCGGCCGATTCCCAAAATCTGGATGTCAATTCCACCGACCGCCCGGATTTCTCGTTCGTAATCGAGGCAGAATTGAAAAACTTTCGATCGATCGATCAATCCATCGGGCACATGCACGTTTTCGGGCGGTATATTGACGTGTTCGAATAGCTGCACCGCCATGAATCGGCGGTAACTCTCCGGATGATCCGGTGCGAGGCCATAATACTCATCAAGGTTAAAGCTGACAACGTTTGCAAACGAAAGATTTTCATCTCGGTGAAGCCTGATTAATTCCTTGTAGAGCTTGACTGGAGTCGAACCGGTTGCGAGACCGAGAACGACATTTTTGCGTTCCGACTGGCGCTTACGGATCAGGGCCGAAATCGAAGCCGCTACGTTGCGGACCGCCTCATCCGAGGTTTTAAAAACCTTCGTTTTGATTCGCTCAAACTGTTCAGATTCAATGCCGGGAGAGTCCATGTGGAGGGGGTTAAATCGATGCTAGAAACGATTACACAGAGTCGATTTGTTGTCTGCACGAGAGTAGGCGAAGCGTCCCCGCTTTGCACCTCTCGAAAGGCCAGCAAACCGAGACGGTTCGCCTACATTTTGATGCCGAGATACCGCGCCTTTAACGGGTCATTCACGGGCCTGCCACCCGTTAAACAACCATTCAAAAATTTGAAGATTGTTTTGCCAGGAGCGTTCTCTATGATGGGAGGTCCCATGTCGAAAAGATTTGTGACGTTTCTGTTAGGGCTCGTCTCTCTGACAAGCATAGGGAGCGTTTGGGCGGAAGGAAAAGTACAACTCACGATTGAGAGTTGGCGCAACGATGACTTGAAGATCTGGCAGAATACCATCTTGCCAGCCTTCACGAAAAAACACCCGGATATCGAGTTAGTGTTTTCGCCGACTGCGCCGACGGAGTACAACGCGGTTCTGGAAGCGAAACTGAAGGCTGGTACAGCAGGCGACCTGATCGCCTGTCGCCCGTTTGACAAATCTCTAGAGATTTACAACGCAGGCCAGATCGTTGCATTGAATGATCTGCCCGGAATGGAGAATTTTTCAGAAGTCGCAAAAGCCGCGTGGTCGACGGACGACGGCAAGACAACGTTTGCTGTTCCGATGGCGTCCGTGATCCACGGCTTCCTCTACAACAAAGCGATCTTCAAAGAATTGGGGTTAAGCGTTCCTGCCACGGAAAAGGAGTTCCTCGCGGTGCTCGATAAGATCAAAGCTAACGGAAAATATATTCCGCTTGTCATGGGCACGAAGGACCAATGGGAATCGGCAACGATGGGTTTCCAGAATATCGGACCGACGCTTTGGGACGGAGAGACCGGTCGCAAAGCCCTCATCAGCGGGACCGCAAAATACAACCAGGGCGGGTTCCTCGCTGCGTTCGAAGCCTTGGCAAAGTGGAAGCCATATTTACCTCCGGGTTATCAGGCTTTGGCTTATCCTGATTCCCAGAATCTTTTTGCCCAGGGACGCGGAGCGATTTATCCGGCCGGTTCATGGGATATCGGAATATTCCGGCAGATGAATCCCAAGCTCGATCTCGGCGCGTTCAAACCGTACTCTTTCGAGGGTAAGAGTGAGGTGGTTATCGACGACCATCCCGATATCGCCATGGGAATCAATGCTGCCAGCAAGAATAAAGAAGCTGCGCGCACTTTTCTCTCCTGGGTCGCCTCCGCCGAATTCGCGCAGCTATACGCTAATGCACTCCCCGGCTTCTTCCCGCTCGCCAACGTGCCATACACGCTCGACGACCCGGTGGCTCAGGAATTCGTAAACTGGCGCAAAGACAATAAGTCCTCTTTCCGTTGCTCGTATCAAATTCTCTCCCGGAACGCCAACCCGAACAACGAAAACGACCTCTGGAACGTGTGCGCTCAGATTCTGAACGGCACCGAAACGCCCGAACAGGCAGCCGACACGGTGCAAAAGAATCTTGCCTCCTGGTACAAGCCGCAGCAAGGCAGTTAGAAAATCCCCGGCAAAACTACTTCCGGAGTCGCTAATGCCTCCTACTTAGGAGACGATGATGCACTAGACGACCGCGGTTGCGGGACGACCACCGCTCCATTTTGATCGCAGGCCTCCCGCCGGCGGCCGATGGTTTATTCGCTCGGGAATGAATCCCAAAAATGCCAAATAGTCGTTCGTTTCCACTTCATATTCTGATTTTCCTGGCGCCGGCGCTGCTGATTTACACGGCATTCATGATTTTTCCGCTTCTTGATTCTTTCTGGCTTTCCCTAAGCAATGCAGGGCTGGCTGGGACACCTGTTTTTGTCGGTGCCGAGAACTATCAAACACTGTTCAGCCAGGCGCGGTGGGCGAACCCGTTTTGGAACGCATTGCGAAATAACGCGCTCTTTTTTGTGATTCATATGCTGGTGCAGAATCCTGTCGGGCTGCTTCTCGCAGCTCTTCTCGGAGCCCGGATCAGAGGAACCGCAATCTATCGAACCATCATTTTTACGCCCACCATCTTGTCGGTCGTCATCATCGGGTTTGTCTGGAAATTGATCTTGAACCCGGCTTGGGGAATCTCGCGTACCGTCTTGCAAACGATCGGATTGGGAAACCTCGATATGCCCTGGTTGGGACTCGAATCCACGGCCCTCGTCACGCTCTCGCTGATCTCGGTCTGGCAAAATGTCGGCATCCCGATGATGCTTTTCCTCGCGGCTCTAATCCGTATTCCGGAGGAATTGATGGAAGCCGCCCGGGTGGATGGAGCAGGTCCCTGGAGAACTTTCTGGGGTATCCAGTTTCCCTTGATACTGCCGACAGTAGGCATCGTCTCGGTCCTGACATTTGTGGGCAACTTCAATGCATTCGAAATCATCTACGCCACACAAGGTGCGTTGGCTGGCCCGAATTTCGCCTCCGATCTCCTTGGGACGTTTTTCTTTCGCACCTTTTTCGGATACCAGCTTCAACCCGCGGATCCTTATTTGGGTTCTGCGGTCGCGGGCATCATGTTCATCATTATCCTCACCGGCGTATTGATTTACCTGTTTGGGTGGCAACGCCGGGTGCAGGCGATTCGTTATTAGTTCAATGGAGAAATCATTCCTCAGGGTCTCGAGAGGTTTGGCCGCGCACGCCACGCTCTTGCTTTATTCCGCGCTGGCGCTGTTCCCGGTGGTGCTGATTATCCTGAATTCGTTCAAAGACAGGTTGACGATCTTTACGGCGCCGTTTGAATTGCCGAACGCAACTACCTTTACGCTCGATGGCTATAGAACGCTTGGAACGACGGCGCGTTTCGACTTGTTTTTTCTCAATAGCTTCCTGGTGACAGCCGGGTCCCTGGTCTTGATCCTTTTCGTCAGCTCCATGGCTGCCTTCGCACTGGCAGAATATAAATTCAGATTCAATTCTTTAACCGGACTTTATCTGGCAATCGGGATCATGGTACCGATCCGCCTCGGTACGGTGGGCATTCTGCGCATCATGGTGGACCTTCACCTGGTCAACACTCTCTGGTCACTGATTCTGGTCTATACCGCTCAAGGGATTCCGCTTGCCGTCTTTGTGCTGACAGTCTTTATGCGGCAATTGCCCAAGGATCTCACGGACGCCGCTCGCATTGACGGGGCCAGCGAATATCGAATTTACTGGCTGATCCTTCCCCTTGTGCGACCGGCGCTCGGTTCTGTTCTTGCGATCTCCATGATCCCGATCTGGAATGATCTCTGGTTTCCGCTCATTCTCGCACCTGGCGAATCCACCAAAACTCTGGTACTGGGAGCGCAGGCTTTTCTGGGCGAATTCGTGAATGACTACAACGCAGTGCTCGCCGCATTGACCCTTGCCATTCTGCCGCCAGTGCTTCTCTACGTGGTGTTTTCCCGGCAACTCATTCGCGGCATAACTTCCGGAGCGGTGAAGTAAAGACCATGTCCATGCGCGTCGGAATCGCTGGAACCGGAACGATGGGCGCAGTTCACGCGGCCGCTTGGCGGACGGCGGGGGCCGAGCTAGTCTGTTGCACCTCCGCACACCCGTCGCAAAGCGCGGCGCTGGCTCAGCAATATGGGATCATTGGATTTGGTAGCTACCAGGAGCTGATCAATCATGTCGATATTGTCGACATCTGCACGCCAACGCACCTGCACAAGGTAATGGCCATCGAGGCGGCCCGGGCAGGAAAACATGTGATCTGCGAAAAACCGGTCGCTCTGACGCTCCCAGACGCGCAAGCCATGATCGACGCTTGCGCCGCTGGCGGCGTGCGTCTCTTCGTTGGGATGGTTGTGCGGTTTTTCCCTCAGTACCGCGCGGCTAAAGAACTCGTGGCCCAGGGTCGAATTGGACAGCTCGGTGTGCTCCGACTGAAGCGGATGGCCTACCAGCCGGTGAAATCAGTCGATAACTGGTATACCGATGAGTCCAGATCGGGCGGGGTAGTTCTGGACCTGATGATTCATGACTTCGATTACGCTCGGTGGGTGGGTGGCGATGTGGAGCGGATCTTCGCGCGAGGAAACCAAGGGAACTCCGGCCCGGTCCGATATGTCCAGGCAGTTATCCGCTTCAGAAGCGGTGCGCTGGCACTCGTTGAAGGGGGCTGGGCTTACCCGCCTGGGCTATTCCGCACCGGATTCGATATTTCTGGAACCGATGGCCTGATCGAGTGGAATTCCGATCAACCTCTCCCAATTCAGACTCACTTTCCCCAAGCGCGAAACAAGGCGGAATCCGTCGGTTTGCCAGTTGCGGCGCTTTCGGAAGATCCATATGCCTTCGAAATCCGACACGCTTACGAGGCAATCTCCACGGGGTCACCGTTCGAGGTCACCGCAGTCGATGCGCTCGAGGCGCTCCGCATCAGTCTGGCTGTCCGAGATTCATTGGTAACAGGCAAACCAGTTTCGTTTCGGAGGGAGACCTAAGATTTAAATTAGCAGATTCAGCATTTTCGGACATAGAAATGACCACACGAATTGGAATTTTGAGCTTCGCGCACGGTCATGCGGAGGGATACCAGGCCAATCTAAAGAGCATCCCGGGTGTGGACCTCGTGGGGTTCTCCCACGAAAATCCGGAAGAAGGCCGGCGTTTCTCTCAAGAATTCGATGTGCACTGGTTCCCGGACCATCGGGCGCTGCTGGCCGAACGACTCGACGGGGTCGTAGTCTGCTCGGAGAACGCCAATCACCTGGAGCTGGTGAAACTCGCGGCCGAGGCTAAATGCGAAATTCTATGCGAGAAACCGATCGCCACCAATGTTGCCGACGCTGAAGCGATGAGGAGAATCTGCCAGGATAAGCGTGTTCGGTTCATGACCGCGTTTCCGATGCGTTTTGCTCCATCGACTCGCGTTGCACGAACCATACTCAAGAATGGAGAGCTCGGACGGGTCCTGGGAATCAGCGGGATCAACCATAGCGAGATCCCCAAAGGTCACAGGACCTGGTTCGCCGACAAGCAACTCGCTGGAGGCGGGGCAATCATGGATCATACTGTCCACCTCGTCGATCTGCTTCGCTGGTTCTTCGACGCCGAAGTCGCAGACGTGTACGCCGAAGTGGAGAACCCGTTTCTTCGGAATGAGCTCGATGTGGATACGGCCGGGCTCATCCTGTTGACGCTTTCCAACGGTGTGCAGGCAAGCATTGACTGCAGCTGGAGCCGTCCGAGATCCTACCCGCGATGGGGGCATGTAAAGATGGAACTTGTGGGTGAAAAAGGTACTGTCGTTCTGGATGCCTTTGCCCAGCATTTGACGCTGTATTCGCGCGGAGCCACACGCGACCCGAGCTGGATCGGGTTTGGTCCTGATCCCAACCAGGCAATGTTGGAGGAGTTTGTCGGAAGCATCCGGGAGAACCGGGATTCTTCCGTTACCTGGAATGATGGCTACCAGGCGATGCGCGTGGCACTGGCAGCATACGAATCCGCCCGCACCGGGCAACCGGTAGCGATCGATTCCGCCTAGCAATCACAACTAGCAAATGTGGTATTGAAAGTGGATATGCGGAATGATGACCTTCTGTTTCCGTGCTTTGGCCAGCTTATTTAAAAATCATTCACAATTGAGCACGCGGCGTTCCATCTGAACAGTTTGAACCCTCATTTTCGCAATTTGCTGCAGACTTTTGATAACACGTCACGTTTACCACCGCTCGCAGCCCTCTCGACACCTCAAGCGGCTATTCGGCCGGCCAGACAATTCGATGAGCCAATCATGCTCGAATTAATCTTGGCAATAGCCATATCTCGTGATTACATAACCGGCGGATGCAGGAGGTACATTCTGTACGCTCATGGGAAGAGCCCCGTATCCTCGAGGGAGTTAGCCGTCACAAAATGAGGTTCGGGCTATGTTCTCCGCGTGGGATCTGCTGGTCGTATGAGTATGAATTCAAATCCCTGAGCTGGCTTGATGTTTTCAGATGCAATTTACGGTTCTAGTCAAATTTCCTGAATCCCATGAATGATCAGATTAAAAGGCGGTTCGCCAAGATCTCGGCTAACGGGAACTCCGTAGCAAAGTACGTGTTCTGGTTGCTCGTGATCCTGACGGTTGTATTTTTTTGGCAGCAAAAGGCGCTAGGGGCTTGCGTGTGGTCGCTTTCACAGTCGATTCTTACGCTGTGCCGAAGCTCTTCGTTTCTCGTAGGGATCGCAGTTTTGTTGCTGTTGTGGGCGTTTTATCGCTTTCTGGCCGGGAGTTGGAACGCACTGGAGATTATACGAGGTGCTGATAACCGCTTGAGCACTTCAAAGTTTCAATTCTTTTTATGGACGCTCACCGCACTCTTCGCGTACGCGAGCCTGTACGCCGCGCGGATAGGCACCGGAAATGCCGTTTCTCCTGGACCTGATATACCCGGCAATTTGCTCCTTGCGATGGGCTTCAGCATTGCTTCGGCAGTAGCGGCTAAGGGCATTACCGTTAACCAACTGAACAACGGAACGGGTACGAAGGACCATATTAACCCGGACGATGCGCGATCCGGTGATCTCGTTAAAGATGACAGTGGAGCGATTGATTTGACCAAGATCCAGGTGATTGGCTGGACGATCATTGCGATCGGCGCTTATCTCGCAAGTGTCGCAAGGACTATTCATGACATCTATAATTTCAAGAGTCTGCCAGATATCGATCCTGCTCTGATGGTGTTGATGGGATTGGGCCATGGCGCCTATCTTGGCAAGAAACTTATTGTTACGACCACGCCTACGATTTCGAAGGTGACTCCGACGTACGTGTCGATCGGTGCCGACGTAGCTCTTACCGGGAGCTCCTTCGGTGCCACTCAACTTGGCAGTGTCATAACATTGCAGGGAATCGCCCCGGATCAACCCGTGGTCGTCAAGAGTTGGAGCGACACTTCGATCGTACTGACGGTGTCCGCTCCGCCGTTTTCCGTGGGACAGACGGCAATTGCAGTCACTGTCGATTCGGAGGACAGCAATAAAGCCACGGTCACCGTCGTCGATCAGAAACCGGCATTGTCGCAGGGAAATGGCGCGTCTAAATTACCGCCCGCAATTACCTCTGTACCGATTTCCACCCCAAAAAGTGTTCCGAGTACAAACGGCGCGCTTCTCTCACCCGCTCTGAGCTCCGTACCAATTTGTACGCCAAAAGATGTTCCCGATACGGCCGGCACCATTTGACAGCCAAAGAAAGTATTCAACCAAAACCCAAGCAAGCACGAGTTTCGGCTCGAAGAGAGGAAGAATCACATGGCCTTAAAGATACTCGATGCACCTCTAACCATCTCATTAGAAGATCTTCACACCGGCATACAAAGCCAGGAAGATGCAGGATCTGAGCTAGTTGATCTAAGCAAAGGTACGAAGGCTGGAGTGCCGGTGAATTTAGCCTCCTTTCAACCCCGTACTGAGAAGCTACAAGATATTCGACTTGTTCCGACACCCAACGGCCTATTTGCGCAAACCGGCGACACCTACTCGGTCGACTCCGCAAAAAGCGCCGGCTTCGTCAAGCAGATGGCAGACAACGGCCAGTCTGTCATCCTTTATTGTCCTATTGTCTCAATCAAAGGGAGCGACACTTCTCTCGCCGTCGCCAGGTTAGTCGAGGCTCCGAAACCGGATGCGGGCGATCCGCTCAAACCAACTAACCTGAGTTGGGATACCGTGCTACTGCGAAAAGCTTGGTCTGCTCAGCTTATCGCCTCTGTCACAGACCGCATCGCCCAGCTAGAGCTTGGCAATCCCAATGCGTTCATTGACGGCTACAGCACGCTGTCACCTGCTCTTCGTATCAAGTTCTGGGCCGAGCTGCTCATCGCAGTCGCCAAATTTGAGTCGAGCTGGAATCCGCGTGATGTTTACCACGAACCGCCTCCTCTCGGCGTGGACTCTATAGGACTTTTACAACTCAGCTACCAGGATCAAGAGAGCTACAAACTGGAGCCTCTCAGCCAAGCGGCGGGGAGCTTGGATGACCCACTGGTGAACCTTAGGTGCGCCGTGATAATCTTTGCCACACTTGTCGAGCGAGACAAAACGGTCGCAAACAGCGCTAGCGGCAAATTTCGTGGAGCGGCAAGGTATTGGTCGACGCTCAGAGCCGGGCACAAATTGGACCAAATCGTAGCATTGACGAAGAAAAATGTTGGACTATGAAGCTATCAGACTGATGCGCCTCATCGCTGTCCTAGCGGCGGTAGGCATTTGCATGAGCGCCGCTCAAAGCAACGCTTCAGAGAATGACGACCTGAGAGTTCAGAACAAGCGAATTGAAGAAGCGAATGCCGATCTCGATCTCGATTATCAAAGGATCCTCGCTATCCTGGACGGTCGTATCAAAGCAGGAGAGCCCGGCGCCAGTAACTTCAAAAATGCATTGGTTGGGGCCGAACGTGCTTGGATAAAGTGGCGCGACGCAGAAGCCGTGATGCGAGCATACAGCGATGGTGCAGTCGGCGGCAGCGCGCTGATGGAGGATGTGCATTCTAACCTCATCCGACTCATCAACGAGCGCCGAGAGTTCCTTCAAAGCCTTATACAGTAACGGGGCGCAGAACAGTAGAAGGCTTGGTGATGCAGAACGACTCTGTTTTTAGTCCTGATCGCAGGTACCGATATTTGCTCAAGCATACCTGGGAATCTCTATTTGCCCCAATGCTATGTACATGGATAGGGCTAAATCCCAGTGTTGCCGATGAGACCCGGCTCGACCCCACGCTTCGGCGCATCCGCGAGTTTTCCACTGCCTGGGGATGCAACGGATTCATCATGACCAACCTGTTTGCGCTGGTCTCGACCGACCCGACCCGGCTTTACACAGAGCCGGATCCGGTCGGACCGGAGAATGATCGGTGCATCCTCCAAGCGGTCTGCGACACTGAACTGGTGATCGCAGCATGGGGGACTCTTGGTCGCCATCAGGATCGATGCACGCGCGTATTAAAGATCCTATCGCAAATTGATTTGTATTGTCTTAAAAGAACGAAAGCCGGCTATCCATACCACCCTCTCTACGTCCCGCGTGAGACGAAGCCTGTCAGATACGAACTCTAGTGTCCTGTCCCCGAAATAGGAGGTACTTTGCCCGAAGTCAGTTGGCTGTTTTTTCAAGGCGCGAACGAAGACCCATATCTTACTGATACGGGTCGAGAGAGCAACGCAGAAAAACAGCCAACTGGCTCCGGCCCAGAGGGTTGCGATGAAAATTGGCCGACGGCCATGCGATGTAGGCGAAGCGTCCTCGCTTTGCACTCTCGGGAAGAAGCAAAGCGGGGACGCTTCGCCTACGCCGCCTTGCCGGCGGCCCATTTTAATCGCAACAAAGTACCTTGAACCTAATCGCGCGACCGCTCGCCGGTAAAATTTTCATGCAAAATCTCAAATAATCTTCGTCCTTTAAATGAAAGTCTGTATGCCGGATTTGCTCCGGTTCAAACCCAAAACAGAACGAAAGGAAAGTTATGCCAGAAGAAAAAACGGGAAAGAAACCAGATAAAGAAGGCGGCGTTGCCAAGAAGGAAGCAGAAGCCGGAGGGCGTAGCAACTACATTTGCTGGAACTGCCACTTAGTAAATTACGCGCCGGACTCCTGGAACTATTTTGTCTGTTGGAACTGCCAAGCCGTGAACTACATATAGTAGGGCAACCAGCATCCATCTATCGTTCAAGCGCGCGGAAAGGAAGCCGTGCGCTTGTTTTTTGATATACCACCATGAATTTTATTCCAAGCGAAGTTTTTCTTGATCTAAAACCAGCGCTGCAGGACCAACTGGCAAAAATGGCCCGACTGATCGATCACCGAAACTTCGTGGATTTCTGCGATCCTATCATTTTTCGGTTTCTGGAACGGACCTTTGGCGCCGTCGGCGCAGCGGAAGGCAGCATCTGGCTTCTGGACACAGAAAAAAAGAATCTGGTCATTGCTTATAATAGCGGTCCAAACGCACAGAAGGTAATCGGCTTCGCGCAATCGCTTTCCAAGGGTCTCGTTAGCGCAACATTCGCGACTGAGCAGGGCCTGGTCGAAAACGAAGTCTACAAGAACGTCGAGCACGATCATGAACTCAATCGCCTGCTAAATCAAACAACCTATGCGATGATCGTAGTTCCGTTCTATTTTCTCAATCAGCGGCGAGGTGTCATTACCTGCGTACAGCTGATCGACGCTTACCTTGCGGCAGGGCAAGCCGTCCCGGTCGGACCTATTCCTCCCGGCTTCGCTCGAAAGGACTTGCTCGCATTGAAGGACGGCGCATCGATCATGCGCGATCTCATCGACTTCCAAATGTTGCGCGAGGCGTTGGGATGGAACGCAGCTTAGATTCGACACCCATGTGGATCGACCTGGATAGAGCCCGGCAAGCGATGCTGCACGGCTCCGGCAAAGGCGTGCGCATAGCGGTTCTCGACAGCGGCATCGAGTTCGATCATCCAGACCTGGCCGGGCTCAAGTCCGCAGACGATCTACAGATCGCAGAGTCCGGAGTGCAACCTGAGGTCAAGCAGGGGGAAAATACGGACGTATTTGGCCACGGTACAGCCATCGCCGGAATCATTCATCGCCTGGCACCCGAGGCTGAAATCGGCAGTTTCCGCATCTTAGATGCATTTAACATGTCGAAGACCGATATAGTGCGCGAAGGCGCGCGCCAAGCGTTGGCGCGCAACTACGAAATACTGAATTGCAGTTTTGGGTGTGGCTTGCCGGATCATATCCTTCGATATAAGAGCTGGGTGGACGAAGCGTACCTTAAAGGGACCCACATCGTTGCCGCTTGCAGCAATGTAGATTTTCGTCAACCGGAGTGGCCGGGGTCCTTTGCTTCGGTGATTACCGTCGACTTTCGCCAGCTTCACTCGGAAGAGTTGTATTATCGACCGGGGGCGCTTGTGGAGTTTGTGGCGAATGGCGAAAAAGTCGATGTTCCGTGGCGCAACAGAAGGCGAAAATCGACCTCAGGTAGCAGTTTCGCCGCCCCTCACGTGACGGCGCTACTCGCACGAATCCTTTCAGTTTTTCCACAATTGCCGCCATTACAGGCCAAAGCGCTCCTCCACCAGCTGGCAAAACCGTGGGACCAGGAAATGGAGACCAAGTAGATGCCACGGCAGCGGTGACAAAAAATTACTGCGGTCGGGCATAAGCCGACCGCTGACTATCTCCCGAAGTTTCTGTCAGTCCGTTTCAAGCCCGACCGCGTAACGGACTGATTCACGGCTAAAATCGAAGGCTCGCGATGCGCTCCTCTTTCATCTGGGCGAAGAAGCGTGGCGAGTAGCCTTCGCGGTCGAAGACGATGGTAAAGCGGCTTAAGAGCGGGTCTGCTTCCGGTTGCTTTTCAGTGGGCTGGTTTGGCACATCGGCTTTGAGCCGTGGCACAATCTGCTCACCCAACACACTCAGTAATCCGGGATCAGATCTCCGCTTGAGTCGCATTGCCATTGATGACCAATTGGGTACTAAAAAGCCGGAAAGTCCCCAGAGCACTCTTCTCATGGACAAACACCGGCAGATGGCCATTAAAGTAGTACACCTTTCCATCCCGCCCCTCAAAGGCGACCTCCGAATTGATGTGCGTGACTCCTGCCGGAAAGATCGGTAATTGTACCTGTGGCATGCCGAAATTGTTGCCACATTCGGGCAAAAAAAGCAGCCTTCTTCACCCTCTTCTACCAGAGCAAAACCATCTCATCTCGGTTCCTCTTCCTGCCTATCTGCCGCCAGGGGCGGATCTGGAGTTTTGAGGCTAGCCTCAAGATTTCGCAATTTACAAACTTGTTAAAGCTTCGCCCGTTGCAAGCCACTCGGAAAGCATTATCCGCATGTCCAGAGCTGCTTGGAGTCAGTCAAGATTCGTTGGCTGCACCCTTTCCAATAGTTTCGCACGAGGCACTTTGGTTAGTCCGCCGCCAATGCGAGAACGACGACTGAGCGTCTGGCGATTGACTGAATTTCACTTTTTGAAGCTTTAAGAAAAGCTTTCTTCCCATTTTCGAAACCTGGAAACGGAAAAAACTGTATTAACCTTTAGCGGAGACAGTAATCGGCGGCAATTCGCCGATGCTTAAACAAAATGTCGTGTTCTCATAATTAGGCCGACCGTATGGAATTCTGGGATGATCTGATCGATTTTATTAAGGACGAGAGAGTCGTTCCCGTCCTTGGTCCCGAGCTTCTGAATATTCAAGTCGGCGGCCGGGATGTTCTTCTTTATCATCATATCGCTACCTTGCTTGCAGCCGAACTGGGAATTGATCCGGGGACATTGCGAAGTGACTACAACATCAATGATGTTGTGTGCAAACATCTAAAAACGGGGAAGCCGCCTTCGACGATCTACCGGAAAATTAGATCCATCCTGGAAAAAATCTCGATAGACATCCCTGATCCTTTGAGAAAGCTCGCCCGAATAAAGCCGCTAAAGCTCTTTGTCAGCACCACATTCGATTCTCTTCTCGAACAAGCCCTGAACGCAGAACGTTTCGCCGGCGCTCCGCGGACAATCAGCCGGGTCTACGTGCCAAACCAATTGCGGGATGAGTCGGACCTGCCAACCGATTATCATCATTTGAGACAGCCTCTTGTTTTCAGGCTCTTTGGCAAGGTATCGGCTATTCCGGACTATGCTGTAACGGACGAGGATACCCTGGAATTTATCTCATCGCTGCAATCGAAGGAACGCCGACCGAATCGACTCTTCGACGAACTAAGAAATAATCATCTTCTTTTTATTGGAAATAGCTTTCCGGACTGGCTTGCCCGATTTTTCGTTCGCTTGGCCAGGGGAGAACGATTTTCGGCTGGAAGCAGCTACATGATGCAGTACCTGGCTGACGAGCAGGTGCGGAAGGACTCGAATTTCATTTTCTTCCTCGAGAGCTTCGGCCGGAATCAGGCGGAGGTTTACACTGAAAGCGGCCCGATTGAATTTGTCGATCAACTTCTCGAACGCTGGCAGGAACGCTATCCGGACGATACAGCAGAGGACAACGCGACCGTTGATAGTTCTTTCCGAACTATCAAGCCAGACCCGGAAGAAGAGGTCATATTTTTGAGCTATGCCCGCGAGGATTTCGACGCGGCTTTCCGAATTGCGGAATCCCTGGAAGCGGCCGGATTGAATGTCTGGCTGGACCGCAGCCGGATTCGGCACGGCGAAGAGTGGTCAGAGAAGATTCATCAAACTATACTCAGCTGTTTTCTCTTTTTCCCAATAGTCTCACGCAACACGCAACGCCGTCGGGAAGGCGTCTTCTACGAGGAATGGAAGTGCGCTGAAGAGCGGGCCCGCCGGATGAATGCCGAGGAACTGTTTTTGATTCCGATACCGATTGATGATGCCGCGGTACCGCTGCGGTTCGGAAACAAGCATTACGAAATTTTTCCGGGAGGTCACCTGACGGCTGAATTTTTGAACTGGATTAAGAGTGTCCTCGGCACGGTTCATGGCCAAGTCGAAAGGTTCGAGAATGCATACTGATACCAGGGCACTCGAAAAGAACGATAAACAGGTCAACGAGGAGAACCCTTGGCCGGGGTTAAGCGCGTTCACCGAGGATAATGCCTCCTTTTTCCATGGTCGCGACAAGGAGGCAGCCGAGCTGTTCCGGCTGATCAAGCGTGAAACGTTGACCATAATGTTTGGGCTGTCAGGCTTGGGCAAAACATCCCTTCTGCAGGCGGGGATTTTTCCCTTGTTGCGTCGGGAACACTTCCTCCCAGTTTACGTCCGGTTGAACTATGCCGAAGCGGCGCCGGACTTAGTCTCGCAGGTGCAAGAAACGCTTCGTGATGCCGGCACCACGGCCCGTATTTCCTCCCCGCTGATTCGTCCGGGCGATACCCTTTGGGCCTATTTTCATCGTGCGACCAATGAGTTCAAGACGCAAGAAGGGCGAGTGATCACACCTGTCCTCGTTTTTGACCAGTTGGAAGAGATTTTTACGCTGGGATCAAACAGGGATAAATGCCACCGGCGCATAACCGCCCTTTTTACGGAATTGGGAGACCTAATCGAAAACCGTCCACCCGAAGCCGTCGAAATACAATTGGAGTCTGACGGCGAGGAGACATTTTCGTTTTATAGAAATGACTACAAGGTTGTTTTTGCACTTCGCGAAGATTTCCTGGCCAACCTCGAAGGTTTTTCCAATCAACTCCCCTCGATCACCCATAACCGATTTCGTCTTCAAAAGATGACTGGTGGGCAGGCCTTAGAAGTCGTCGTTAATGCCGGCGGCGCGCTGGTTGACGAGGAAGTCGGGGAGAAAATCGTCAAGATCGTTGCAGGACGGGATGCGCTCGCGAACGTACCGTTGACGAATCTCGAGGTGGAGCCCACGTTACTGAGCGTTTTTTGCCGAGAATTAAACAGCACCCGTATCGCTCGCTGGGATTCCAAAATAACGCCCCAACTCATTTCCGGGTCCAAAGAGGTCATACTGACCGGCTTTTACGATCGCGCGCTGAGCGGATTCGACGAGCGATTGCGGTACTTCATTGAGGACAAGCTCCTCACGGGTTCCGGCTACCGCAACAGCGTGGACCTGCAAGATGCCCTGACAATACCGGGGGTTTCACACGATGCTATTTCAAAACTTATCGACCGGCGCTTGATTCGGATCGAAGACAGCGCCCGGATGCCACGCGTTGAATTGACTCACGATGTCCTGACCGACGTGATCAAGAAAAGCCGCGACGAGAGAAAAGCCAAAGAAGCGGCCTTGGAAGCCAAAGCACGGACCGCGCAGGCAGATGCGGAGATTCGTGCGAAGGATCGCGAATTGCGCAGCACGCGACGCCGGAACCTGCAATTGAAGTTCGTCTGTCTTTTGGCCCTTGTCTGCCTGGTGGTCAGCATTTGGCAATGGAGGGTGGCCTTTGCCTATAAGAAGAAGATCATACACTCCAACGACAGCGCAGATCATCTGATTGACTTCATGCTCTCGGACCTCCAACATCAGCTCAGCGGCCTTGGGCGGGTTTCGCTGCTGGACAAAGCGGCCAACAGAGCTTTGCAAATGCTTGACCTGCAGAGAATCGACGAAGGCGGGATGAGCAATACCCAGCTCCATTTTCAGGAATCGGTCTACCGGACCCTGGGAGACGTGCTAAAGGCCGAAGCAAATCTCCCCAAAGCCATGGATTGCTATGACCGAAGCATCTCTATCGCTCGCCAACTAGCGGATAATAATCCGGGAATTCCCGGAATCAAATACCAACGCGAGTTGGCCGAACAACTCAGCGGACCGGCAAATCCTATGAGCGGAGGTAGTAAGGCCGATGCGCTGTTCCTAGAGAGAAAATATGAGGACGCCTCCCGCCTCTATGATGAGAGCCTGCAAATCACCAAGAAAGTGGGCGCGCTATCGCAGGAAGGCGACCAGGCAATCTGGGTCGACCAGCAACTCGCCAACATTTACAGCCGAAAAGGAGATATTATTAGGCAGGAGGGCAGCCCAGACGAGGCTATTACCAACTTCTACCTGCAGAGTCTCGATCTTCGGAAGAGGCTCGCCAGTCAGGATAAAAACAATGAACGATACCAACTCGATCTGGCCAATGCCTACAGCCGCATCGGTATTGCGAACAATATCCTCGGCCATTTTGAGGAGGCGCGACAGGCGTATGAACAAGCGAAGCAAATTCGAAGTAAATATGCCCAATTACATCAGGACGATGTGAACTGGCAGCGCTCTCTCTTCTATAGTTATCTCACTCTGGGGCGCCTGCTCTTGCAGAAAGGTAAACTCGACGGCGAAAACGGCGCCTTGTTCTATCTGACAAGTGGACTGGATAAGGAGAAAAATCTTGCAGTACAAAACCCCGCCAATACCGACCTGCAACGGGAGTTAGCCTTTGGGTACGTCTTCCTCGGGAACTATTATCGTGCCCAGGGCAAATGGGAGAGTGCGCGCGAAAATTTCAAGCAAAGCCTCACCTTCCAAGCGCTGAGCGAGCACGACGGAAGCAATCTTCTCTCGGAAAATTTGCTTGGTTTAGGCTATCTAGATTTGGGTGATGCCATGACCATGTTGGGCGACTTAGAGCCTGCCGCGGGGCAATATCAATCAGCCCTGAAAAGCTTTTCGATGTTCGTGCAAAAGAATTCCCCCGGTACCGATTGGCGGCACAATTTGTCGCTCACTTACGCAAGGATTGGCTACATTCTCTATCGCCAAGGTAAGACTCAGGAGGCGCAAGACAACTACCGTAAGGCTGTCGACGCTTATGGTGCGGCGATTCAATTCAACCAGAAGGACCCGGTCAATTACAGCGGCAGGGCGTGGCTCATGGCGACCTGCCCGTCTGCGGAAGTGCGCAATGGGACCCAGGCCGTTCGGGATGCTAAACAGGCCTGTATTCTAACAGAAGGACAGTACTGGGAAGATCTCGATACGCTGGCGGCGGCTGATGCCGAGGCTGGAAACTTCGCGCAAGCTATCGCCGACCAGCAGGCGGCATTAAAGCTAATCGATTCTTCCGACACCAATGAAATTTCGGGAATGAACATCCGGCTGAAGCTTTACCAGGAAGGGAAGCCCTATCATCTTTCCCCGCCCGAGAGTTCAGATCGCTAAAGAGTTGCCTTTAGTTTTCAAATTTCGAAAGGCTTTTGAGCGGTTGATTCGCTCGACGCGGCACAAAAACTCTACCCGATCCCTGAAGAAGTGGGAAGGGAACTTTAGCCCGCATTTTTCACGAAAAATGCGCCCGCAGGGCCGAGGCCGCCGCTTTGGCCTTTGCCAGAGCGGCTCTTCGGGTGCTTGCGCACGGCGACGGGCTTCAATGGACGCCCCAAATAATACATACTTCGCAGCACATCTTTTGCTCAGAGCCCATTTTTGTATCACCAATCGAAATCAAACCAGCCACGGTTTCATCGAGTCAAGCTTTTTGACCTGAACCACCAGGTTTGTCTCAGCTTGAAAGCGGTTCCAATTGCTAGCTTCCGGGTCAATTAATCTTCGTCCTGGCAAGATTGTCGGATACATAAACACCTGCCGTGCATTTCGGTGGGCAATTAAGTTCAGGTTCTGCGGTCAGATTTCGCGTAAAAATATCTCGATTGTTACTCATCGGGATATTCGATTTCTTTTAGCTTTGATGTTAAATGTTGAGGTGCCGGTGTTCTGTCGATTTCGACTGCGTCAGGCAGCGGGCCCGGCATGGGAAACGCAATAATGAATGATTTTACTCCACGTGCCCAACAGGTCTTGGCGCTTGCGCGCACGGAGGCCGAGCGGCTCAACCACAACTACGTGGGAACGGAACACCTGTTGCTCGGGCTGATCAAACTTGGACAGGGCGTAGCAGTCAATGTGCTGCTAAAGATGGGGCTCGATCTGGAGAGAGTTCGCACAGAACTGGAGAAGCATATCGGTTCGCGTCCCGAGACGAACATGATTGGGAACATTCCGTACACGCCCCGAGTCAAAAAGGTATTGGCATTGGCAGGCAAAGAAGCCAAAGCGTTGAATCACTCTTACGTAGGTACCGAGCACATTTTACTGGGCCTCTTGCGGGAAGGTGAGGGAGTCGCCGCAAGGGTATTAAAGAGTCTGGAAGTCGATCCCGTACGAACGCGAAACGAAATTCTAAAAGAATTGGACCCGAACTTTTCACCGCCTGAAGGCGAGGCTGAGTCCCCGCAGGAGGGGGGTAAGAAAGATGCCAAGACGCCCGCGCTGCGCGCATTCGGCCGCGATCTGACCGAGATGGCGAAGAAAGGGGAGTTGGATCCTGTCATCGGTCGCAAGAACGAGATCGAACGTGTGATTCAGGTACTGTGCCGACGCACCAAAAACAACCCGGTGCTGCTCGGCGAAGCAGGAGTTGGAAAAACCGCCATCGTCGAAGGTTTGGCTCAAGAAACCGCCGCTGGGAATGTGCCGGAATTGTTGCGCGATAGACGCGTCGTGACGCTCGATCTCGCGCTCATGGTGGCCGGAACAAAATATCGTGGGCAGTTCGAAGAGCGAATCAAGGCCGTGATGGATGAGATTCGTCGCTCGAAGGACGTCATCCTCTTCATCGATGAGCTGCACACGATCGTCGGTGCGGGTTCAGCGGAGGGTGCTCTGGATGCCTCAAACATTATCAAACCGGCACTCAGCCGGGGCGAACTGCAGTGCGTTGGAGCCACCACCCTCGACGAGTACCGGAAGTACATCGAAAAAGATGCCGCGCTCGAACGCCGATTCCAGGCAGTCAAGGTCGAAGCGCCCACCGTAGAAGAAGCGATTCAGATTTTGAAAGGCTTGCGCCCGAAGTACGAGAGCCATCACAAAGCCAAGCTTACCGACGAGGCGCTCGAAGCAGCCGTTCGGCTTTCCGATCGATATATTACTGGCCGTTTCCTGCCGGATAAGGCCATCGATGTCATGGATGAAGCGGGCGCGCGGGCGCGCATCAACGCCAGGACTCGGCCGCCGGATGTAAAAGAGATCGAGAAAAAAATCGAGACGATCCGCGACGAGAAAGAAGCGGCGATCAAAGCACAAGATTATGAAAAGGCAGCGGCGTTGCGAGATTCCGAACAGCATACCAAAGATGACCTGGCACGAATATTAAACGAGTGGCAGAAACAGGGCGATGAGCGCGAAACCATCGTCACGGGCGACGATATCATGTACATCGTGTCGAAGTGGACCGGGGTGCCGCTGAACCGCATGGAGCAAAAAGAAGCGCAGAAATTGCTCAAAATGGAGGAGGAGCTGAAAAAGCAAGTCATCGGCCAAGACGAGGCGGTGATTGCCATCAGCAAGGCGTTAAGACGCTCCGGCGCCGATTTGAAAGATCCACGTCGGCCAATTGGGTCATTCCTCTTTATGGGTCCGACCGGCGTGGGAAAAACGTTTCTGGCACGTTCGCTGGCGGAGTTCATGTTCGGTGACGCTGACGCTCTGATTCAGATCGACATGTCTGAGTACACGGAGAAATTCACCGCGTCGCGTCTGATCGGTTCGCCTCCTGGCTATGTGGGCTACGAAGAAGGCGGTCAGCTTTCCGAAGCGGTTCGACGGCGCCCCTACTCTGTTGTGCTATTCGATGAGATCGAAAAGGCTCATCCGGATGTCATGCATCTCCTGCTCCAGATTCTGGAGGAGGGCAAAATCACCGACAGCCTCGGACAAAGGATCGATTTTCGAAACACGATTATCATCATGACCTCGAATGTGGGCGCGGAGCTGATCAAACGCCAAACGACGATGGGCTTTGGCGCGAGCGCCGGCCACGGATCGTACGAGGTAATGCGCGACAAGGTTCAGGACGAATCAAAACGGGTTTTTAAACCGGAATTCTTGAACCGATTGGATGACATGATCGTCTTCCACCAGCTTGAACGGAACGACCTGATCAAGATTGTGGATCTCGAGGTGGCAAAAGTCATCGAGCGGGTACGCGCCAAGGATATCCAGATTCGCCTGGATACAACCGCAGTCGAGTTTCTGATTGATAAGGGATACGATCCAAGCTACGGCGCTCGACCGATGCGCCGTGCTGTGGAAAAACACCTGGAAGATCCGCTGGCAGAAGGGTTCCTCCGAGGGAACTTCAAGCAGGGCGACTCGCTGGAGGTGCACGCGGCCGGTGAACAACTTGCGTTCAAGGTGACTCAGCCGGAACAAGGTGAACCGGCAAACGGGAATTCGCTCCGAAGCGGGGCGTGATGCAGCGGCACGCCGAATCGACCTTTGTGACGTCATGGTAGGGTCACGCTTGCGCGTAACCGGCGTGGCGATGCCCCCAAAGCAGACTTGATCAACATTGCCAGTCGATCTTTCGGAACCACGCGTTGACTTAATTGAAAATAATTTATTCATATTTTTAGTTTATTTTGGGTACAGCTCCTTCCACAACCAATCCAGGCGGTTCATGTAAAAACGGCGTGCGACTGACCCGACCGAGGCCAGGTGTTCAAATCGGGGTTCTCGTGCTAGGGCTTTTGGGGTATTGCCACACGGTCACGCAGGAAGCGTCGCTCTCGCGTGACCGGGTGTGACGTTATGGTAGGGTCACGCTCTCGCGTGACCGGGCCGGTGATACCCCGAGGCCCGGCTTGATCAACGTCGCGACTCAATCTTTCGAGCTACGCCGTTGACTTAATCGAAAATAACTATACACAGTTATAATGTGTTATGAAGACAGCCCCTTCCCACAGCGAAACCGACCCGACAAGGGCGTTCTGATCAAAGACCACTAACCGACATTGGTCTTCGTTACCATCTGCACAAAAGGGTATAAACCGTGGCTAGCGACGGACACAAACCATTGTCTCCTACGGACGATCTGGACGGAGGCTACCTACTGGAAAGTCGGAACCTACATCGTCATGCCAAATCATTTACATTTTTTTGCGTGGCCTGGGCGCCTGCACGCCGACGTTGATGACTGGGTGCAATATTGGAAATCTATTTTTACAAAACGCTTGCGCAAGCCGGATTGCCGATGGCAACGGGCTTCGTTTCATCATCGCATCCGCTCCGACGAAAGCGCTGAAGAACGCCGTGCCTATATGATCGAGAATCCGGTTCGGGCGGGTCTTGTACAAAGGGCGTGCGACTGGCCTTACACAGGTGAGGTATTCAAACCGGGGTTTTGGTGGTAGAGCCTGAGCTATGCGGGCCCGGTCACGCGGGAGCGTGACCCTACCATCGTGCGGCGCCGGTCACGCGGGAGCGTGACCGGCTACCATGACGTTCTTCTATCTTGCGACTCAGTGCGTGACGAAATGCACCAGCTTGCGGGAGGCGAGTTCTACAGTGACGAAGTCATCAGGTGTCTTCGCATCCTGGCCGTCAGAAGCGGGATGATACTCGATGTGCAACTGGGCGCCGTTAACGAGAATTCGCAGGTAGCCGAAGTCCCGGTCGTCATAGCTTTCAAACGTCACACTATCTTTGCCGTTAGAGAGTGCTTTCTGCGCTACCGGGGCGCGGAGCGTCGGCATACCCTTACGCGTCAGTTGCGCAACGGCGTGGCCACCATTGCCAGCGACAATAAACGGCGTTTCGCGTCCATCCAGTCGGCGTGTGAAACGCTGGTAGTTGTGGGCATGACCCGAAATCACCGCGTGCGGCCAGACATCCTCTGCGGTGCAAGCCGAGTCGATATCCGCCAGCATGCGCGCGCTACCCCCGTGTCTGCCGACGTTCCGCGATCCATCCCCGTTGTCGCTAATCTGGGCAACAAAAGGAGGATGATGGACCGCTATAATCACCGCTCCGTCAAATTTGTCAGTCTTTACCCGTTTTAGCGCGGTTTTTAGGAAGTCTATCTGCGTCTGCCCAAGGTAAGGAAATTCATCGCCCTGCGAGGATATTATCCCAGGATCCTCAAGGCAATTGCTGTAGAGGCCAAGTATGCGCACAAATGGGGCCTCCAATGTAAAGTAGACCCCTGGCTGGATTTGCGCAGTCCGCACAAGCTCTCCTGCCTCGGGAGTGCGATGCGGAGCCTGTCCAGCCGTGCAAAAATTACTCAGAAACGCTTGCAAAGTCGGGGTCGAGGTCAGGGGCGAAACCATGCCGTCGTGGTTCCCGGGAATAGCAAAAATAGGAGCCGGATAGTCCCTGTATGCATCGTAGAACTGATCGTAGTAATATTGCGCTTCACCGAAACTATAGACAACATCGCCAAGGTGATAGAAAAAAGACGGAACCGATCGCGGGTCTGGATCATCGTAATCCGCCACCATTTTGTCCGCCACAGCAGCCTGGTCCTTTGGTCCCCGCGTGTTCCCCGTGTCGCCCACCGCATGGAAAATGATTTGCTTTGCGCTCACGATAGATTTCAACACATCCTTGCCGCGATCACCCAATGACTGTTCGAGCGTTACTAAAGGCTCAGCGACTCCCTCGACCACCGGGAAAGGGCGCGGTTCCAGCACCCCTCTCTGACTATCGAGTATCGTGTAAGCCTGTTTGTCTGAACCGTGTTTGACCCTGAATTGACTCGGATCCGGCGTGGCCGGCGTCTCGGCAAATTGAGGTCCGCCTGTTTGAATGGGATCTGCGTTGCCCTCTGGAGGGGCTGTCGCCGGTTGCGGTTTGCGCTTGTGCCGATGCGATGCTTGGCTGCTCATTGAAGGGGTGCCTTTCTCTTTGCTTTCCTGATGTTGCCTGTCTTCGCTGGCTCGTCAGGCGAGCGTTTGGAGGATTACCGGTGCAAAATCAAGCTTTCCAACCAAAACTTTAAATCACAAGATACTCAGTGTTAAATATTCGTCACAAAGCAGATCAACGAATACTATGCATGCTATTAATTGGTTTTCGTCGCCCTCAGCATTTTTATCGTCCCAGCCGGTTACTGACCCGAACGGCATTAAGATAAGGCGTTTGGGATAATTTGTGCCCGGAACCGGCAATAGGACTTAGCCTAGAGTTTCGTATATGGTTAGCGCGGTATAAACCAAATATGCCCTCCCCTTCTTATGACTGAATAGACTTAACAAATACTCACCATAGGAGTTTCTGGCACGAATAATCACATCGAAAGAGCTTGTGGATTCTTCGGAACCGGATCGGAAGCGATGAGCGAATGCCCTTACATTGCTCACGAATAATGCTGATCTCGACTGTGGATCGGAGTCGGCCTTCTGCAGGTCACACCGGTAAGCCGCTTGTTTGTGACCGTCCCCGCTTTTATTCTTCTCGACGAAGCTCCTTTCCAATAGCGTTACTCCCGTGACTGATTATCCGCCGCGCTCAATCAACGTCAATTTGGATCCCCGGTCGGTCGGTCGGATCGCCTTGCTTTTCATCGGTGTCCTGCTGATCGCGGTACTGTGCTTGACCTCTTACTACACAGTGGGAGCCGATTCGGAGGGTGTGGTTCTGCGTTTCGGGAAGTTTCTAACGACTGTCGAACCGGGGTTGCACTTCAAACTCCCATTTGGGATCGACAGGGTAACCGTCTTGCCGACAAGGAGGCAGTTGAAGCTCGAGTTCGGCTTTTCCACGCCGGGCCCGCTCACGAATCCCGATCAGGCCGGCGAGGAGCCGGATGAGGAAAAGTCAATGGTCACCGGCGACCTGAATGCGGCACTTGTGGAATGGGTCGTGCAATATCGCATTGAAGACCCGAGGCAGTATCTTTTCGAAGTACGAAATCCCGCGGAAACCCTCCGCGATTTGTCGGAGGCCGCAATGCGTGAAGTGGTCGGAGATCGCACAGTGGACGAACTGATCACCGTTGGCCGGCAAGACATTGAGATCGAGGCGCTCGCCCGGATGCAGGAATTGTCCAAGTTGTACCATCTCGGCATTCGCGTGGATCAGGTGCAGTTGAAAAACGTGAACCCGCCCAGTCAGGTGCAAGCCTCGTTTAACGAGGTAAACAAAGCCCAGCAGGACCGCGAAAACGCGATCAATATAGCCAACGGCGAGTACAACAAGGTAGTGCCGAAAGCCAAAGGTGAAGCCGACCAGTCAATACGCGAGGCGGAGGGCTATCGCTTCAAGCGCGTCAACGAGGCCGAGGGCGACGTCGCGGCTTTTGGCGCCGTGCTACAACAATATATCAAGGCGCCAGAGATCACCCGCACCCGCCTTTACCTCGAGACGATGAGTCAAATTCTGCCTCAGACGGGGCAAAAGATCATTGTTGACGAATCGCTGCGGCAACTGCTTCCGATCCTGCCACTCTCGACCAAACCCGGAGAGGTACCGCGATGATAAAGAACACCGCCATACTAGCAGCACTTATCGCGGTCGCCGTTGTCTTGTTCCTTGTTCTGTCCGGTGCGTTCTATACGGTTGACCAGACCGAGCAGGTGATCGTCACGCAGTTTGGGCAATCGGTCGGGAACCCGATCACAGAGCCGGGTCTGCACTTCAAGATCCCATTCGTGCAAAACGTGAACGTTCTCGACAAGCGCTTCCTGGAGTGGGACGGCCCTCCGGTAGCTATACCCACAAGAGACAAGACTTACATCCACGTTGACACATTCGCCCGTTGGCGCATTGAAGACCCGAAGACCTATTTCGTTCGTTTGCACGATGAGCGCAGTGCCCAGTCGCGCCTCGAAGACATACTCGGCAGCGAAACACGCAACTCAATCGCCAAACACGACCTTATCGAAATCGTGCGCACCGACAAGAACCGCCAACCAATGCGCGACGAGACGCTCAAAGGCGGTGCCACCGGCACCCTTGGCGTCCTTCCACCGATCAACTTCGGCCGGCAGAAGATTGAAGAAGAAATCAAAACAGCCGCCGCGCAAAAACTGGGAGAGTTTGGCATCACCGTGCTCGATTTCCGGATCAAGCGAGTAAATTACAATCCCGATGTCCTCGACCGCATCTATCAGCGCATGATTAGCGAGCGACTCCAGATCGCACAGCGCTTTCGTTCCGAGGGTGAAGGTGAATCCGCACGCATTGCGGGCCAGCGCGACCGCGATATCAATGAAATTCAGTCCAACGCCTATCGGCAGGTCCAGCAGATTCGGGGCGAGTCTGACGCCAAGGCCTCGGAAATATACGCCCGTGCCTATACGCAAGATCCGCAAGCCGCCGAGTTCTACGCCTTCGTCAAGACCCTCGAGATTTATCACAAAATATTTACCAAAGATTCCACGCTCGTGCTCTCCACAGACAGCGACATATTTGCCCTCATAAAACACGCCGCCGCAAAAACAACGGGCTCTATTCCGCCTGAGGCTCCGGCAAAATCGTCACCCTAATATTCTAGCCGATGGTAGGGACGCGCTCCCGCGCGGTCCGGCCTCGCATCCAAAGAAGGTGCGAACCTGGGAAAAGGTGAAACCTCACTGCTGTCCAAGATAAATTGTAGCTGGAGATAGGAGTGCTGATTTTAGGCGGTTTGGCTTGCGTTGGAGGTTGTTGCTCGAGAAAAACCCCGCTCAGGCTCTTGTTGGTATCCGGCTCGATGGGCAACGAAAAGCCAATTGCACAAAAGACCGCAAAGATCGCAAAGAGTTTAGGCATAAACCGTGCACGGACCGGGTGTGAAACCCAGCTAAGTCAAGCTCAATAACTTTTGCTGGCGTCGCCATGGGTTATAATTCGAGTCGAAGAATGTTGAGGATTGATTCTGTCCAGAATCGAATCTTTGCGGTCTTTGCGGTCTTCTGTGTAAATCCTTCTCTAGTAGTTTTTTAGAATCTGTCTTGGACAGGAGTGGTGAAACCTAATTGAAAAGGGCCTCCTCTCTGAAGGCACAACAGCGCGTATGTAGAAGAAGCAGTAAAAAGAAGCGTCGAGACATGCAGCGCCGGACGCGCGGAGCGCGTCCCTACCTCGCCGGCACCCGAGCGGCTCGGTCCTATCTTTTCTGCGGTTGCACTCCCAACGATTTAGCCCTAACCAGAAACAAAGGTCTTCCCGTTAGTCCTTATTAGAACGCTTCCTGGACAGGATTGAGTTCTGCCGCTTACGGCCCCGAAGTTTACTATTCTTATCAAGATAATAACATTCTTTATATCAGTTTTATATTTGACATCAAACCTTGTTGTGCAACACACATATATACACTTATAATTTAGGTTATTCTATTGAATGAAGTCAATCCCGTTTCATTCTGCCGTACGACCAAAGGCCCTCCTCTGCGGAGGCGACTTCGGTGGAAAGCAGGCTTAGCGGCTTGCTTTCGGCCCGGGAGGGATAAAATTTTGAGAGCAGCTTATCATGCGGTCACGAACATCACGGCGCTCGTTGCTCAATTATATCGGCATTTTCATCCTTCTGACTGGGACGGGCGTTGGCGAGTTCATTTACTGGCGGAGTCTCCAAGCCGGTTCGGGGACCGACGACGAAGAACCGCTCGTTTCGCAATACGATTCCCGCGTGTATCAGCGGGATGTGCAAATGTACGTCGGCACATTCGGTTTGATCATTGACCAATGGTCGCGGGCGGCCGCAAAACTGCGAGAACCCAGGCCCCTTGCGATCACCATCGCTGTGCTCTCAATGCTCGCGGCAGGCGGCTGCTTCCTGGTAGCCTCGCGCATGCCTCGGAAATGAGACCGGCTACGGTTGCAGTTTTTAAAGAGATCTAAGCCCTAATTCTCCTTCGGAACGTTCCAGCCTCGCCCCCAGTCGCCGAAAGCCTCCCAGCCCGAATCGGTCACAGCAACCGTATCTTCCATTTTTTCCCGTAACTGGCCGCCGTCGCGCTCGAAGTTCTGGATTTGCTCGGCACTGGGTTGGGCGGGCAAGGTGCGGGCGCCGAACTCAGCCTCAAGCCGATAGAGCCGTGCACGCTCACGGCGCACGCTTTGATCCAGGCGGCGCCAGGCGGGATTGACGACCACCAGGGTCTCAGGAAGAGGCTGGGTGCCATATTCTATTAAGCGGTCCAGCCCATAGTGTTCGCGCATATACTTGAGAAAATTTTCTTGCGACCACCGCGCCGCGATCTCTGCCGCGATCCGGGTCAGATCGAGCCGCATGTCGGTGCTCAGGATCGAAGTCTGCGCATCGCTGGGGTTTAGTCGTCGGACTTCGCGCACCCACAGGTTATTAGTGAGCCGGTGCCGCGTTCGGCTAACTCCAATTCGACGATTTCGCCATTGTGCAGCCGCACCGAGTGGCGGGCGAACTCAGTGACAGGCCATTTGTCGCCGGGGTATTTGTGGTAGGTCAGAATAGCGATGCGTTGGGCTTTAAGTTCAGCGAAAAAATCTGGCGAATAACCCTCGCGATCGAAGATGAGGGTAAAGCGCGGCAGAAGTCGATCGGCGGCCAGCGCTTCAGCGGAAGGTTGCGGGGCTTCGGCCAAAAGCCGTGGCACGATGCTCTGGCGCAACACAGCGATGAGGCCAGAGTTCACCTGCTGGGTGAGAACGAAAAACGGTGCGCCACCCAGGCCATTGACCCAGTAATCGGTGGTCCCCCGCAGGCAGAGCCGTTCGCGCGCCACGTAGCGCCGCGGCAGATTGGTGAGGCTGCCATGATAGACACGCACATGACCGTCGGCGTAGAAAAGGCCCACGCTCTCGCTGTTGGCACCGGCCATCCACTCCCCGGCCAAGCGGCTCTGCCACTGGGCTGCCTGACCGTCCTGAGCGCAGAGCTGGGAGATTTTTCGCCGCATAGTTTTGATCTCCGGCAACCGATCCAGTCCGAGCAGTTTGCCCCACTCGCCGGGGGACAGATAGCGGCTCTGCTCCAGCGAACGACAACGCACCAGCGCCAGCAGAGCCAGAGCCAAAAAGATCGACTCCAATGGGTAGAATCCCGGCGGCAGCCTGTAAAAGGTGCGCGTGTGGCGTAAAAGCCCTTCGGCCAAAAGGGCCGGCAACGCGCAAAGCACCCCGCCATTGGGGACATCATCGGCTGCCACAAACTCCAACTCCGCACTGATCAGCAGCCCGCAGGAGGCCAGCACCCGCTCTAGGGAGCGCGTCGTGCCGTGACCCATCTCGGCCTGGCTATCGACCAGTGAACGATCACTAAGCGTGCTCGCTGCCTCGCGCTTCTCTGCTTCGCGCTGCCCTGCCGCGACTTGCGAGACAACGTGCTCTACTGCGCAGCCTTGAGCGCAAGCCCCCCAAGCGACTCCGTTTCCGTTTTTTTTACTGCAGGCAGACGTCCCGCACTGATCGCCTTGCGCAAGGTATCCGACAGCACCCCGGTCTGTGCGCTGACGAGTTTTACGAAACCGACCTCGGGATGTTTCACGTGGGTTTCAATCGACAAAACCATACCGGTCTCAAGCGGTCTCTTCGCGTGCTTATCGGGGTACGGAATCGGGCCGGTGGCAGTAAGCCGGGGTGCCTCATGCGGGATTAGTCCCATACCGTGGGCCACGAAGTGCATGTCATTTTGGTGGGCACAAGACTTCAATGCTTTCAGAGCGGAGTCATAGATTCCTCCTCCCGGAGTTCCAGGCCTGATCGGCACCCGGGCGGCCGCCTGCACGGAAGATACTTCCTCCAACAACTCTTTCATCAAAGCGGTTGGCTCCCCCAGCACACCCATTCTGGCCATATCGGCCAGATAGCCGTGATAATTGCCGCCGGTGTCTATCGACAAGATCTCGCCGTTCCCAATCTTTCGGCCGGAAGGTCCTCTGCCAAACGTCGGCCCGGTGGCAATTAGCGTAAAACCGTAGTCCAGACCTCTGGATGTTTCTTCAACCCTCAAATGCTCGACGATTTCTGTCTCTGCCATTCCCTCCCGTACCCACTGAAACGTGGCCAGCATTGAGTCGACAATGCAGCCAGCCGCCCTTCGCAACTGATCGAGTTCTTCCGGACTTTTTGCCGCCCGGAGCTCCTCCAGGATTTCCGTGCAATCCGCAAAATTTGCGTCCGGAAGTTGAGCCCTCAGTGTCTCCCAGCCGTTGGCCGTCCAGAACTCGAACTCCAAGCCGATCTTCGGAGCGGTAACGCCGAGGGATTTTACATATTCGGCTGCGATTCGCGCCGACTCACTCGAAGTCCATGCTTCAGTTGCAATCCGCTGAGGCCAGAACGGAAAAACTTCGACGCCCCAAGCCTCGTCTCCGCTCCCAACGTAAAAGGATTGATCTACACGCCCTTTCACGTATCCGAGTACCGGTAGATATCGTCCCAGTCCGATCGTGTCCAAATGCTCGAAAAAATAATAACGATACCCGCCCAACAGATATTGCACGTTGTGTTTCGACGAGACCAAAAGAACATCAATGCCAGACTCATCGAGCAAGGTATCGAGCTTAGCGGTTGAAAACGGTATCGAGTGCATGGGGAGTTGGAGAATTAAACGAGTGTTCTTGTTTTCCGGTTAGAATCCACCAGACCACAATTTGTCGTGGATGGCTACGATGAACGACTTACGAGCAACCCACAAGCCAGGGCGCTTCCAGATTTCTGCAACTCCTGACTCCTGACTCCTGACTTTTAACTTCTAACTTCTAACTCCTGTTTAAGCGGTCTCACGCACCCATTTCGCGATCGCCCAATGTCGTGTTCCGGCCCGCCCCTTGTTCCTCCCGATCTTTTGCGAGGTTCTGAATTGGAGGGACACCTTCGGTTTCGTCGATTCTGGCATAATCGACCGTCCATGCGCCTTCTTCATTCTGCTCATAGATCTCGACGAAACGCCGATTCCACTCAATCTGTTCCGAATTGTAGATCCCGAAGCTTTGGACTGGGGCAACGATGACGGTGTCGACGCCAACAATGGATGCGAAGATGCGGATGTCCTGTTGCTGAAAATCTTCCGGAGTCATCCCGAAAAGTGGACTTGTTTCATCAATCTGGTGCCGCACCGTCAATACGGTCGGAAACGCGATCAAACGATCGAAGTCGAGCTTGAGGGAACGAAAGCGTCGCATTTCCTCTCCTTCCGCAGTGATGGTGCTTCGAAGTACGATCATGCGGAACTCTGGCTCGACCATGGCTTGGTGCCTGAGGTTGGCCACGCGAATCATCAAATTGGGTATTCCATCAAACAGCGAAATGACCGCGACTTTGCTGAATTGAATCCGCGCTGTGGGACGAGAGAAGCGCACAAAAATCAGACCGGTGATCACTGCCAGCCCAAACATGCCCGTCATAATCTCGAGCATGGCAATCAGGTGCCCGTACAAAGTTTCAGGATACATGTGGCCGTAGCCGACAGTTGCCAGCGTTTCCACGCTGAAGAAAAAAGCGTCGGAAAACGAGCCGGGCGACATCTCGGCGATGGCATGTGGCCTCAGCATGTACAACGCGGCAAATATAAGATTGATGAGAAAATAGATGCCGAAAATTACGCCGGCGAACCCAGGCCAGCTCAGGGTCAGGATCAAATGGTATGTATCTCGCAAATCGAACTTCTTGGCATTGAGCTTAACAAATTCGAATTGCCCGTAGCGGACCCGGATCCTGCGTGGACTTCTCCTCATAATTGATCAGAGCAGATAAACCATCCGATAATGCAACTTTTTCGGCAAGGATCCCACGAGAAAACGATGAAAACGGCAACTGCTTCAGGGGCTCTGGTTTCACTGCAACCGGCAAGTCGCTTTGCCTGAAATGGGCCAAATGGGAGAGAGTTCTGGGTTTACCGGGAACACGAACAAGTGCCTATTTTTTGACTGACCAGAATGGCGCGATGATAAGGGCGGGTTGGAAAGGGGAAAACAGAGTAGCATAGGCGTCTCGCCTGTGTCGGACACCAAGGGTATCGATTGACCGGAGAGCTAACGGGTTCTCCGTCACGAAGCTCCTCGGATGAGGAAGACACAGGCGAGACGCCTATGCTACTTCGGACGCCGGCTCATAGCCACAGCGGGTGCACATCAAGCTCGCACGCCAGACTGAGACTGGAAATCTATGCTCCTCCCAAACAACCCGGAACTCCGAACCCCGAACTCGGAACCGCGCCGCGCGCTCACCAGGAGGAGGCTTATTCAACCGTGATTTTCTCCTGCACCGCACCGTTTCGGCCGGTCGCCTGAAACTGCCATTCGCCAGGCGCAAGCCGCCAGAAAAAGCGCCCATCTCGCTGAGGCAACACGGGCACCCCATTTACGGACCACTGCACGTCGCTCCCGAGTGTCGCTATCAGCTCGATCATCTGCTGGGTCCCCGGTAACACCGGATCAATTTCATACTTCGAATTCGGTACCGGGTTTAAGATTCGCGGCTCGGGCATAACGGCGGCGCCAAGAGTATTGTCGTGGCTGCCGCACCAGACGGCATATTCACCGGGCAACAACAATTTTCCTCCAACCGAAAACCAGGAAGCGGAGTCTTCCTGAGGCTCGGTCCCTTTCAAAAAAAGCTCAGTCGTTCGCCCGGGACTGAAACGCGACGGCAGCAATCCGGTAATCGAGCAAATTTCGCGGCGCACGAGTTTTGCGCCAGGCGGATTGAGCGGCTGATCATTCCGTAGCAACTCGCGCATGATAGAAGCCCAGAGCGGTGCCGCCGAGCGTACCGCAAGCGTATCGCGCATTGGGCGATCATCAAAATTTCCCGCCCACACGGCCACAGTATGTTCCTTATCGAATCCCACGGTCCACGCGTCACGGAACCGGCTGCTTGTTCCGGTTTTCGCTGCTATGCGTTCCTCGAATGCGAGGGGGGAATTCGCGCCGAAGCTCTTCCGACGCGCTTCATTGTCGCACAATATGTCGGTGATAATATCCGTTGCCTCCACGGAAGCGATGCGCGTGATCGGATGGTATTCGGATGCGATAAACCTAGCCTGCATCGCGAGTCCGCCGCGGGCGAGACCCGCGTAAGCCGCAGCGAGATCGGTCAACCGGATCTCCGCGTTGCCCAGAACGAATCCAGCGCCGTAATAGTCGAGATTTGCCGGGAAATTGAAACCCCATCTTTCCAATTCATAAAAGCAGGAACGCGCCCCAACGCGGCTAAGGGCCATGATCGCCGGCACGTTGAGGGAACAGCCGAGAGCCTCGCGCACGCGTACCGGACCGAGATAATGATGGCTGAAATTCTGGGGGTCGTAATCGCTGTATTCGCCTCGAATCGCATCGGGCGTGTCAGGCAGCAGGGAGGCAGCAGTGAGCAGCCGTCGGTCGATCGCCGCCAAATAGACAAATGGTTTCAGTGTCGAACCGCAACTTCGCGGGCGCATCGCGCCGTTAATCTGACTCGTCTCGTAGTTTGACGAGCCTGCCATTGCCCGCACGGCGCTGGTGGCGTTGTCCAGTATGACGAGCGCCGCCTCGCTTATGTCGTTGCGGTTCAGCACGGAGAGATGAGCGCGCAACATTCGCTCGGCGGTCGCCTGCATGTCGAGATCGAGAGTTGTTTCCACCCTGCCCTGAAGGCCGGGAAAAAGGAACCGCACTGTGTCAACAAAATGTTCAGCGAGGCGCGGCGGATCAAACCGTTGCGGTTTCGGTGGCGATTGGCTTAGAAGCGTTCGTTGCGCCTCCGTTATCACGCCCAGTTTGGTGAGCCGCTCCAACGAGCGCGCATATTTCCGGATTGCCAGATCCGGGTAACGCCACGGATTCAGTCGGGTCGGAGCTTGAGGCAAACCCGCGAGGAAAATCGCTTCGGGGAGCGTCAATTTTTGCGCCGGCTCGCCGTAGTAAGCGCGCGCGGCTGCTTCGGGTCCGAGCCGGCGGTTACCATAGCTGCTGCGGTTGAGATATTCTGCCAGGATGCGCTCCTTGGTCCATTTCCGTTCGAGCTTCCACGCGAGGACCGCTTCGTAGAGCTTGCCGAGCCATGAACGGTTCCGACGGCCGCAGGCCATCTTTACAAGCTGCTGCGTGATCGTCGAGCCGCCAGAGACAATGCGACCGGACCGAATATTCCGGATGCAAGCCGCAATGGTCGCTCGCAAGTCGATGCCGGTATGCTCATAGAAGCGATGATCCTCAAGGGCCACCGTTACGCGCGGCAACCATTCCCCCATCTCGCTCAACTTCACAGGAATCTGTGCTCGGGCTTCCGGAGTCGCGATCTCGGCGATCTCGCGCCCGTGGTCATCGAGCAGACTGAGCGTTCCACCGAGCGGTTTCTGCAATTCGCTCGGCAGCGGCAGCCACGCAATCCAGATCGCCACTGAGCCTACCGCGACGGCGATCCCGAGAAGAACTATTCGCCCGACACGAAACATACACTCGACGGGGAGAGACCGGAGAAGCGGCTGTCATACATCGGCAAAACTTGCGTAGCGGGCCAGCGGAAGATTCCGGCTGCTGTCGCGCGCGCCAATACTGAATATGTGGCGGACCCGGGATCGACTGCGTCAAAATAGAGCCGGGTCGAACGGTCACGCAGCTCCGAATGCGAAAGAGATAACACCTGGTCTCCCACGTCATTTGGCGGGATCTCAAAAAACTTACCGATCATCGCCAGATCAGGGTTCACCGTCTCAAGTCCGGCGGGAAGCGCGTCTTCGAGTACAACATAATTCTGGAGTTTTCGGGTATTGACCCTGTAGGTGATGAGGATTTGGTCGCCGAGTTTGAATGGCGCGGCGGCGTCCCCGGTACGCTTCGGATCGGTGAGATTCCGCACAACGCGTTCAATCCGAAATCCCCGGTCCACGCGGTCAGTCTCGACTGCATCGGTCGAATATACGGCCTTCAACAAATACGTGAGATTGCCTTCGTTCACGCCTTCCACGACCGGTACCTCACCGAGCGGACAATCGAGCCAGGCTGCGGAACAGCGATTCCTGGAAACGAGACATTTGACATCTGCAACATTCAGAGGCTCCGCGTTCTCCCTACCCATGATCGATTTGAACGCGAGCAACAGCCACAAGTTCTCCTGTGTCGAAAGCGACGCAGAAGAACTCATCAGCGCAAGCAACCGATCACGGACCTCCCTCTGTTTTTCCGGCGTCCAGATCTTTGACGCGATTGCCTTTAAGGCGAGCGCGCAGATCGCTTCTGCGCGAGTGGTGGATGTCAAAGTCAACGGATCAAAGGCGCGCTCCTTGATCGGTGCGTCGATTTCGCGGAGCAATTGTTGCTGCTCTTGCCCCATGATGTCGAGGTGATTGAGGGCCAATGCGAGCAGTGCCCTACCTTCGTCGCCGATCTCGGTCCGGCGGAGATATATTTCCTGAGCGCTGTTTGTGAAGTCTTCCGAAATCGCTGACTGGCTTAACACGAATAGCGCAAAAACTCTGTCAAACTCTGATGCGGGCGCTCGCCTCTGAACGATCTTCGTAAGCGCGCCGCGAAGCTGTTGCGCCAGACGCTCCGGAACTCGGAAGCCCGCGTTGGCCGCTTCGTTTACGGCCCAGAACGCCTGCGCTGTGACGAACGCATGTCCGCTCTCGCCGCCGGGCCAATACGGCAGCATCCCGTTTTCCAGCAGCGAATCGTCGAATTGCTGCATTCCTCGCTCAATAATTGTTCGATACTCGGCATCGCGCGCTTCGGCATTCGGCAGATAGGCAAACAAATCCCCTAACAGAGCGTATGCCAGGAGTCGGCTCGAGATCTGCTCGAAACAACCATGCGGATAATCGAGTATGGCCGGCAGACCGGCAATTTCCGGCAGCCACGCCGAGCTGGAAACCGTGACGTCGAGTTTACCGTGACCATTCCTCCATGGCTCGGGCATCTTTGATTTCACGTCAAAATTTGGTCCGGTGAATGAGCCCGCGACACTCTCTGTGCGAATAATCGTTGGTGGCTCAACAGGGAGCGTCAGTTCGACCGAGTCCGCCATCTTCGGATTCGATTGCGCGGTTACGGCGAAACCGATCTTGGCGGGACGCAATTCGCTGTCGGTGACCTTTGCCCTGAATCGGAATACCACCGGGACGTTTCGGCCCGCCGTCTGCGTTGACTCCGCAGCGCCCGTCAATTTGCAGTTGGCGTCGGTCACACAACGAATCTGGACTTCATCCGAATCCGCAAAACTCTGGTGCACGACGGCTCGCAGTTCGACCTCGTCCCCATCACGTAGAAAGCGCGGCAGCGCCGCATCGACCAGAATCGGTTTGGAAACTTTCAGCGTCGCGCTAGCGTCACTTCCAAATTGGCTCTCCTTTGTTTCTCCAACCGCAACGACGCGGTATGTTGTCAGATTGTCCGGGGCGCTAAATTCGAAAGAAGCGTTACCCTCGTCGTCAGTCTTCAGGCTGCCCTGCCAGAAGGCCAGGGTCCGGAACTCTTTGCGAACGTTCGGAACATTGCCGATTTGTTCCTCGCCGCCGTCGCCGATAACGAAACCTTTTTGTGTCAGGTTGCGGCTTGAGATCTCTTCCTGGTAAGAAGCCAGGGATTCGAAGCTTTTGACGCCGAACTCGCGCCGATAGTAGAATGCCGCGAGAAGGTCTGGCAACTGCCAGTTCCCAAGCTGCAGCACCGCGTCGTCGACAACAAACACGGCGAGATCTGCCTTCAGCGCAGGTTTCCCATCGCAGGTGACGTGCACATCGCCGTGAACGGTTTCCCCGGGACGCGCAGAGGCGCCCGAAAGGTGCGACTCGATCTGCAGTTCTCGGTCCGGTCTCCGCACCGCGAGTTCTGTGAAAGCGAAACGCTCGAGAGGTAGTTTACTTTCCCCGCCGGGTCGAGTGATGTAGATCGACACGAATACGTTGGGCGCGTACTCCCTTTTGATCGGTAACTCTATGCGCCCAGCGTTGCCCGAGAGCGGCACAAGAAACGTGTCGAGAATTTCGTCGGTCTCAATGGAAACCCACGCGATTCCGGCCGAAGGAGCTTCCGTCGTCAGCAGTGCCGTCTCGCCCGGCGCGAAGGGTTCACCGCGGTGATTGATCTGGAAACTTGTTTCATTTTCAACCGGCAACTCCGCGGTCTCTTCGCCGGTCACGGTCGTCTCATCGCTGACCAGCGGCGTATTTACTCCAGGGGCGCTTATTGCAACAACGTAGCGGCCTGTTTCCGCAACCGGGAAGACCAATTCGGCCGGCGTCTTTGCATCCTGCGAGGATACTTTCGTAAACAGATCAGTATTCCGGTAGCGATATACGAACGGCCCAACCTGCTCTTTAACAGTTTTAGTCGCCACGTGGTAAAGATCGGCGCGGACCGCGATGTCATTGACCGGCCGGTCGTCCGGATCGAGTGCTTCGATTTTGACACTCACGCCTCCGTTTGTTCCGATGCGTTCGCTTGCCGCCACGCCAAGGCGCGCACGGGCGGAAAATATCCCTTCAAAGGTTCCACCGGTTATTGTCTGGCCATCGAGGGACGTTACCTCGGCGCGCCACGAAACGATGCATCGTCCGATTGCTAGGTTTTCTATAAATGGCGATTCGCACTCCAGCGACGCAAAGCCACGGTCGTCGAGTTTCGCGTCGCCTTCGATCGATTTGATCTGTTCAGCATCCGGATCGATGCGCGGACCGATCTCTTCATAGGCGTTATAGCACTTACTGTCATCCTCGCGAATTTCCGGTGAAGCGGTCCAGGTTGCTTTCCAATGAACATGCGCCCCGGCATTCGGTGCACCGTGGAAATAGGCCGACGAAATCCGCGCATGAGCCGTGGTCCCAATCTCATGACCGGCGTCCACTATAACGGAAAAAAGCGGGACACGGTATTCCTCAATGTCGATTTGGGTGGATGCTCCGTATATGTCGTTTCCAATTTCGCAGCGGAGCTGATAGTGCCCGTTGCGAGCGTTCTCCGGCACATCCCAGGCGGCCTCCCAACCACCATCGTCGGCAAGCGTTGCATCACCCTCGCCGGCAACACGGTCTTCGTCGCCCTCCGTCACCTCCCAATGGACGCCGCGTGCCACCGGAATCGCGAGGCCGGTGTCTGTCGAGTCGCGCATCATACCCTTCATCTTCACAACCTGCCCGGGACGGTACAGGTTGCGATCCGTAACAATCACGGCACGGTGCTTTGCCGCGGGGCGATTCTCGTCGTTTCCCGACGTATACGCTGCGCCGGCGTCTTCTGGGCGGAGCGCCGGACCGCTTGCTGTCTCTGCGATGAACAGGCTGACATGAGGCTGTTTATCGGGAAACAGCAGGCTGCGCGAAAAGGTTGCTATGCCGTCGCGGTCGGTTGTTGCGCGGCACAGCTCGATGTTCTCGTCCGTCACCGCGCGCACAGTAAGCCCTGCAACTGGTTGCGCATCGGACATGTTCGCAACTCTCACGGCCGTCTTCGTTCGTGTCCGCTTTTCCGACAGGATGAAATCGCTCACGAAGACGATCGATCGGTTACCCACGAGGTGTCCATCGCCCAGCGGTGCGCTGGCTTCGAGCAGGTAAGCTCCTGAAAGCGGCTTGCCATCGCCAGCTGCGCACCGGATCTCGCGAAGGGTCTCAGTGTCTCCGCTCGAGGCATCCAGCACACCACTGCTCGTTACGGGGAGAGCGAATGCATCGACGAGCAGATCCGTCGGACGGGCTTTCGCGAACCCTGTTCGAGGGTCCAACAACGGTTTGCCGGTCAGCGGATCGATCTCCTGCTGTTGAAACTCCGATAACCTTGCCTCTACCGGCCCGAGCTTTTCGAGCGGGATTTTTGCCAGCTTCCATGTCAGGCCAGGAGTATTGATCTGCAGGAAGGAAAAGCGCAGCTCGTGGCGCGCACGCAAAAAGAGCTGCGACGACGGAAACACAATACACGGTTCTTTGGCGTGAAACGTTGCGCCCCATCTCGACTCAGCACGCAGACCGTAACCGCGTTCCCCCTTCAAGTCGGGCGAAACTATCACCTGATAATGCTGCGCAAGATCGAATTCGCCCTTCACAACCACGTCCTGACCGCCTGCATGCAATTGAATGCCCTGCACGGAGGGTTCCACCCGGATTTTTCCGGACGTAACCTCGGCAGGGTCAATTTCATCATTAAATTTGATGTCGATTTCGGGCTCTTGGAGCGGATGATTGAACGCGCCGACCCACTCGATTTTTAAAGGCGTCGTCGTACCCGCGGGGAATACTTTGAGATAGGGCAGCGGCTGGCGGCTCTTCGCCTCCAGCAAGCCGTCGACTATTAAATCGTAGGTTCGGTCTAACGGCAGCGGCTGACGCGGTCCGACCCGGAATTCGCGCCCCTCGGTCGACTCGTCGCCGATCTGAATCACCTCGGTCGGAAACCGCTGGCGGGAGTCCCGATCCTGGAAATAACTGTGCTCTGCCAACTCGGCAAAACGCACCCCGTAGTTCGACTCGAGAGGAATCTGCGGACGACTGCTCAGATGTTCGCTTGCCTCTATATCAGCTGTGAGGGAAAACTGAGGTGTCGTGAATTCTGCGCTCCAATCCGGCGCTTCCACTGGTTTGCCGCTGGCGTCGGCTAGTTGAGGTACGAGCGTGAGACTATAGCTAGCTCCAGGGATTACTTCCTGAACTGTAAAGACACACTCCGTAGCGCTCTTCCAAAGGAACTCCCCTTCAAGCCGTGGCTTGCTCGCAAACGGGAGCGGCTGATTTGCTACGTCGATGCGATCGGCTCCGACCATAGCCGTAGGAAACGTGAATGTGAGCGTAGTCCCTGGCTCGATCTCGCCTTCGCGAGGCTCGATGAGCACTCCTCCGGCGTCCGGTTTCGTACTCGGCGTTGTCTCGGCGCGTACAATCCATGAGAGGAAACAGAGGATAATTAATGCCGTGTATCTCATTCCTGCACCATAGGGAGCTGTTTCCTTCGTGTCGCGTCGCCGTCCGCCTCGGCAAGACGCCCCGTGCGACGCTCGCATTTCTCGCGTTCGAGCAAAGCCACTGCCGACTCACGGATACCGAGTGACCGGCTTTGAGATTTAATTGCTGCATCGAAATCAGCGCGCTCCGCCTCAAGCAAACCGCGATAGTACCAGAACACTGGGTCATTTGGGTCAAGCTCCGTTGCTGCGCCGATGTGAGACATTGCTTCCTTCGTGCGACCCAAAGCGTCCAGGGCGTGTGCCGCCTGAAAATGGGCACCGGCCAACTGAGGATCGAGAGCCAGAGCAGCCTGAGCGTCCGCAAACGCAAGAACGTTCTGATTCAGGCGCCGCAAGGCTTTCGCGCGGGCAACCAGCGGGTCAGCCTGATTGGAGTATTGTAGTACCTGTACGTCGCAAACGCCCAGAGCGCGTAATAATCCTTCGTTCACATGTCTGTTCTCATCGCGCGCGAGGTTATAGCTCACCTGCAGCTTCGCCGCTTCCTCTCCACGGCCAAGGTCCTGCAGTGCCTCGCCCGTCTGCACCCGTGCGCGCATCATCCCAGGTTCCAGCTTCATCGCCCGCCGGCAATCCCTGAGCGCGAGGTTCGGCCAATTGGCCAGCGCGAATTGATGCGCGCGGTCCAGCCAGAGCGCAGCCGCGCCCTGCGACTTCCCTATTTGCGCATCCAGCGTTTTGATTCGCGGCAGAAGTTTTCTCAGAAGTTCGAACCGGGGCAGCCACTCTTTGACCGTAGCATCAGAGGGATCGACCGCGTTCGCTTTGTCGACGTCGACAAATGCCTTGTCCCACTCCCGCAACTCCAGATAAAGATTTGCACGGCGGATCCGGCTGGCCGCAGTGTCATTCAAAGCGAGTGCCTGTGAGCGAAACTCCAGAGCGTCACGCCATCGTTCCTCGCTCGCACACAGGTCGGCGAGCTTTTCGAGACTGTCTACCGCCTTCGGACTCGCAGCGACGTGCAGGCGCCAGTACCGCTCGGCGGCACCGTAATCTTTACGCGCTTCGGCCAGATCGCCCCGCAGATCATCGATCACCGGCGGGCGTGCCGACGGGCTCTTTTCCCAAGAATTCAGCGTAGCGGCGCATCGATCATACTCGCCGGCTTCCAACTCGGTGCGTGCGAGCGTTTCCCATGCTTTTGAATCGTGCGGGTCCGCTTCCACGATCCTCAGGCTTAATTCAATGATCGCCGGTTTGTCTGTCTCGTCCTGCGCCGTAGCAAGCTGCTTGCGCAATTCCCAGACATCGCCATCGGCACCGTGCGACATGCCACCGGCGCTCATCAAGACCCCGATAACGAGAATGCGAACCGACACGGAAGTTGCGCCGATCCTGCTCTCCGCCAAATCGAGAGTCAATCCGTATTTTCCTCACTCCCGACGCCTAATCCGCTCTACGAATCAGGAGTCTGCGGTATACTCTCAATTCGCGACCATGAGCCATGATAAAGCCACAGTGATCCATCATCGCATAGGGCGATAAATGCCCAATCCTTCTCTTGGTGGACCATAGCAGAAATCTGGACGACTTTCCGGACCCGACCGGTTTCCATAACTTCGGTTTCATTCTGAGCCATACGGCGAAAATCTTTCCATTCCGCGATCCAGGAGCGGAAGCATGAATAAGGTCACACAACGATTATACAGCTTGTGAATCCATGTTCTCTCCTCTCTTTCGAAAAATATTGCTTTCTCCGAACTGGCCCGGCAAGCAGGTTGCAACGCGTGGCCAGGTTCCAAGCGACAACCCAAACTACGCTCCAACTCGAAACAGCAAAGGCTCAACGGAGAATTCTTCAATTACCTTTGCGCGTACGTGCGTTAATAGCTCGGTATCCACAGGGCTGGGAAACAGTAGCCCAAGATAGGTGCCAGTATGCGCCGCAACTAACCCGAGCGTTTGGAAGTCGTTCGCCAATTTGCGCGCCTTGGAAAAACCCGGCTTCGGTAACAGCTTGTCATTGATTTCAGCGCTCCGGGTCGACGCGTAAAACATCGCCTCCCGATCACCCGTTTGAATCAGCGAGCAAAGTTCCTCGTACTCTTGACCGAAACGTCGACGGGCAAGATCGAGATGCCGAACGGCCTCGGTATCTACCCGCTCCAGAGGCGCCGTATCCACCGCAAGTACCATGCAAGCCGGTACGGTTCCCACAATCGAGAAACTCCCGGCCACCGGATTAGTTGCGACGATCAATTCCGGCCTAAATAGAAAATCTGACCGCTCGACCCGACACATCACCTGGAAGAGTGTCGCATCGCTCAAATCCAGTTTTCGATAATGTTTTATCGACAGAAGGGCGGATGCGATATCGATGCTGCTGGAACCCAACCCTTTCGCGCGAGGCGGTGAATTCCGAATTGTAATCCGGTAACCACACTCCGTTGGAAATCCGCAGGCGTCGGCCATTTCATTTACTGCCAATTCCGTTTTCCGTTTCGAGCCGGCCGACTGCTGCGATCTAACGACGATCGAAAGATTCGAGGCCGGCTCGATGCAGGTAATTGTGCGAAACGGTGAAGACGTTGTCGTCAGAGGATAAACGATCGGGTCTCCGCTTTTGTCCGTGCCTTGGAGCCATTCTCCGATCTTTCCAGATACCCACTGCTTTCCAACCGCGTTCATCTCGTTCGTTTCTTGTCTATAATGAACTGGGAGTTGACACTCCAAGCAATTCGTGGTGGACTGCGTCTTAGTTTTTTGACAGGCCCAAATACCCGTGGATTCATGGAAGACCGTGAGAACCGGTCACAGTAGCGCTGCGGTATCGAGTCACAATTCTCCACTGTGATTTTCATCACAGATGCCAGTCAATCGAAAGATTGGTGAAGGCTGGGGAAAAGGCGTCCTCGTTCGGAGGGACAGGCTCGGAGTCCGAATACTTAGCCACAGGTTTTTTCGCTCGGATCGCCTATCAAGCGATTTCGCGAAAACTTCATCGCAATTAATGAAGCATGGAATGACAACCCAAGAGGAAGCAGCCCCCGCTGCAACAGCTGCGGACGTATTTTCAAGCAGCGAGCAGGAAATTATCCATCGGTTAATTCTTGCTCGTAGAGACATTCGGCATTTTCGTCCGGACACGATCAGCGACGCCGCGATCTGTCGGATCCTTGAAGCGGCCCATGCTGCGCCATCAGTTGGGCTCATGCAACCGTGGAATTTTATTCTGATCGACTCCCTGGATATCCGTCGGAAAATTAAAAGCAGTTTCGAATCAGTAAATTCACGGGAACGAAGTAAACTCGATGGTGACGTGCGAAGCGGGCTCTACGACTCGTTGAAGTTGGAGGGCATTCTGGAAGCGCCGCTGAACATCGCAGTAACCTGCGACCATTCCCGCGGGTCATCATTTGTACTCGGGCACGCCCCGATGCCGAAGACGGCACCCTACAGTGTTTGCCTCGCGATCGAAAATCTTTGGCTTGCGGCGCGCGTGGAAGGGGTCGGCGTCGGGTGGGTTAGCATTTTGGAACCAGAAGCAGTTGCGCGGATTTTGGAACTGCCGCCCGGGGTCGAACTGGTCGCTTATCTATGTATCGGCTATCCGCTCGAATTTCGTCCGAAGCCACTTCTCGAAGAAGTCGGATGGAAACGGCGGGAGAAGCTGCAGGCGTTCGTGTTTGGGAATCGTTGGGGCAACCCGCGATTGTTCGCAATGCCGCGGTGCTCTTTGCTGGAAGGTGCCCGTCCCGCGGTGGAGACCGAGTTCGTACGGACAGCTCAAGAGAAGATCGATCGGAAAACCAAACCGAAAGGCTCACTCGGTATCTTGGAACAGGTAGCCGTACGTTTAGCATCGCTGCAGCTGACACTAGAGCCTACGCTCACCCGCAAGCGAATCTGCGTTTATGCCGGGACGCACGGGGTAACCGCTGAAGGCGTCAGCGCATATCCCAGCACGGTCACCGGCCAGATGGTGCTGAATTTTCTGCGGGGCGGTGCCGCCATCAACGTTCTTGCCCGGCACGCAGGGATCGAATTGCACGTCATCGACACCGGAGTGGACACAACCTGGCCAGACGAGATCGCTAACGAGCCAAACTTTTTCTCGAGACCGATTCGGAACGGAACTCGGGATTTTCTAAACGAACCCGCGATGACGCCGGAGGAGTGCGAACGAGCGATCGACATAGGACGCGAGCAAGTCCGGATTGCGCGAGAGCAAGGTGTACACCTTCTGGGAATCGGTGAGATGGGAATTGGTAACACGACGTCGGCTTCGTGTCTGCTCGCTGTATTGTGCGGCTTCAGTCCCGACGAAGCGGTAGGGCGCGGGACTGGCGTTAGCGACGCGGTCCTGGTTCGCAAAACTCAGGTGATTGCCGAAGCGATCGAGCGGCATTCGGTGTCTGCATCCGGGCAACTCGGTTTCTACTGGCTACAGGTCGTCGGCGGATTCGAGATTGCAGCGATGACGGGCACAATCCTCGCCGCTGCGCAGGCAGGCCTCCCCATTGTCGTCGATGGTTTCATCGCAACGGCCGCAGCGGCTGCCGCCTTTCAGATGGATCCGAGATCTCGAGACGTCTGTTTTTTTAGTCATCGCTCAGACGAACAGGCGCACGGGAAAGCGTTACGCGCCTTGAGTGTTGAGCCGCTTCTCGATCTAAAAATGCGTCTTGGAGAAGGTACCGGTGCGGCGCTAGCCATGCCGATCCTGGAAGCGTCGGCAAAACTTCTTTGTGAGATGGCCACCTTTGATACCGCCAACGTCGCTTGTGCCCTCTTGGATCAGGAGAAATCGAATGAATAACGCCGCGCTCGTCGCCATGGCGCGTCGCCAGATGAATACATTTCGCGCGGCGGTGATGTTTCTTACCCGGGTGCCAGTTGGCCGCGCGCATGAGTTCCGCCTCGAAGATCTGGCCGGGTCCGCGATTTATTTCCCGGTTGTCGGAGCATTGGTTGGTCTCAGTGGAGGAATCGCTCTTTTGACATCGTACGTGGTGCCGTCGTTCGTGGCTGTGCTGATTTGCATGCTGGTTACCCTCTGCATTACCGGGGGCCTGCACGAAGATGGTCTGGCAGACTGCGCCGACGGACTTGTCGGCGGACAAGATCCGGAGCGGCGCCTTGAGATTATGAAAGACAGCCGGATTGGCGCCTACGGTGCGCTAGCTTTATGGTTTTCCCTGACCGCCAAGCTGATTTTGATTCAGTCGCTCTTGGCAGTTAGCATCATCAACGCCGTTCTCGCAGTTGTCGTTGCTCAAAGTCTCGGGCGCGCCTCAACCGTTGCGTTACTCGCCGGTCTCCCCTATGTCCGAACGGGAGAATCCAAATCAAGTCCTTTCGGTAATAAGGTCACGCATGCCCAGCTCAGGATTGCGCTGGTTTTCCCAACTATCCTCTCGGTCGCACTTTTGCAACTCGACGGCCTTTTATGCATTTTGGCGACAACCGCGGTCGCAGTGGGCTGCGGCTTCTATTTTAAGCGCAAGATCGGGGGAATTACGGGGGATTGTCTCGGCGCGACGAATCAACTGGTCGAACTCAGCGCTTACCTTTCTTTGGCAGTCCTCCGGCCCACAAATGCTTGAACGGCTATGAGTGGATTCATTCATTTCGTCATCGGCGGCAGCCGTAGCGGTAAGACCCGTCGAGCCGAATCTCTGGCCACCGCTTCGGGCCAGGCGGTTGCTTATATTGCAACGTACGCAGCAGATCCTTCCGATGAAGAAATGCGGGCGCGCGTTGAACGCCATCAGCGGGAGCGACCGCTTCATTGGAGAACGATCGAAAACCGTTTTGACCTGGAGAATATCGTCAGCGAAAGCAGTGACGTTCTGCTGCTGCTTGATTGCCTGACTTTGTGGCTCTCCTTCCGCATGATGGCCGGACGCACTTCGGATCAACTTTTGTCGGAGCTGGAGCAAACGCTTATGCGCGTGCACGAGCTCGAGCGGTGCTTGATCATCGTGAGCAACGAAGTAGGAGCGGGTCTCGTACCATTTACTCCTGAGGGGCGATCCTTTCGGGACCTGTGTGGTTTGGCAAATCAGTTAGTGGCCACTCACGCGACGGTCGTAGAATTTGTCATCGCTGGATTGCCATTGGTGTTGAAGGGAGGCACCTAGGAGATGTCGCAGGCATTCCATGGCGGCGGGCTTAGGCAGGCTGTCAAGCAGTTTGGGTTGCCAGCCGATTCGTTTATCGATTTCAGCTCGAATGTGAACGTACTCGCACCCAGCGTCCAGCCGGGCGATTGGGATCAATGGAGGTCGGAGATCAGCCACTACCCGGAGCCTGATCCGCAGGGGCTCGCTGAGCAAATTGCCAGGTTTTACCATGTTAGTGCCGGTCACATTCTTCCCACTGCCGGGGCGATTGAAGCGCTGTATCTAGCTGCGCGGTTGTTTACGGGCTACAAGGTAGCCGTATTGGAACCGGCCTTTAGCGACTACAGCAGAGCCTTTAGCACCTTACCTTGCACGCTGGAGAGAGCCTTACTGGAACCCGATTTGTGGAACCGCTCTGCGACGTTATGGGCCGCCAGGTTGGAGCCATTTGACGTAGTTGTTCTCGGCAATCCCAACAATCCGACCGGATCGTTCAGGCCGCTGAATGATCTGGTCAGATTGTTCGACAGGCGCTGGGTCCGGGCAAAGCATTGGATTATCGACGAAGCGTTTATCGAATTTGTCACCGATTCCGAGCAAGAATCGCTACTCGGTCAGCTCACTAACTATCCTTCTCTGATTGTGGTGCGATCATTAACGAAGAGTTGGTGCATTCCGGGTCTTCGCCTCGGATTTCTGGCTACTGCCGGCCCTATTGAACGGCTACGACAAATGCAACCACCATGGAGCATCAACGGGGTCGTTCAAGCATGGGCGAACCAGTTCTTGGTCGAAGAGCGACGCGCAGAATATCTGGCGTCCCTACGAATGCTGGCTCATTTGAGAGAGGAATTCAAAAAGAGCCTCCGTAGTATTCCCGGGATTAGAGTTCATTCTTCCGCTGCCAACTTTCTTTTGCTGGAACTAACAGACTTACCTCTGGATGCTGTGCGAATCTACACCGAGCTCGGCCGCCGCGGGCTTTTGGTGCGTGTGTGTGACTCCTTTTATGGGATGCCGAAGAACCGGTTTCTTCGCGTCGCCGTCAGAAGTGCGTCGGAAAACTACCAATTCGTGGACGCGCTTTTTGCGGTTTGCGCTAACCTGATCGGGAGGGCCGCATGAAAGCGCTTGCTGTTCTGGGTACCTCGTCCAATAGCGGCAAGAGTTGGTTGGCTACTGCTCTCTGCGCCTGGCTGCGTCTTCGCGGAGTACGAGTCGCTCCCTTTAAAGCGCAAAACATGTCGAACAATTCGTTCGTCACGCTTGATGGTGGCGAGATCGGACGAGCGCAGGCCGCGCAGGCGGAGGCGAGCGGCTTGATACCGACGGTCGAAATGAATCCGATCCTGCTTAAACCCTCGGGCGATCTCGGTTCGCAGTTGGTCTTACTTGGGAAAGCACAAAAGCATGTACTTGCGGCTGAATACTACGGTCTAGTGGACGAGCTCTGGCCGACTATTCGTGACACATTGGAGTATTGGAAGCATCGATGTGACGTTCTGATTATCGAAGGCGCGGGCAGCCCGGTTGAACTTAATCTCATGTCGCGCGACTTGGTGAACTTGAGGCCGATCAACTATTTGGATGGACGATCACTTCTTGTGGCTGACATCGAGCGCGGCGGCGTTTTTGCCCAGATCGTCGGCACCTGGACGCTTCTTAATCCGGCCGACCAGGCCCGCTTCCTCGGCGTGATCGTCAACAAGTTCAGAGGCGACCTATCGTTGTTTGCGGATGCGCCCGGGTATTTAGCTGAGCGCATCCCGGTGCCTTATTTGGGTGTAATTCCCTACCTGACCGATCTCCAACCAGAGAGCGAAGACAGTCTTTGCCGAGAGGCCGAGGAACGAGCCGGCGGTGAAAAGATGGCTTGGATTCGCCTGCCCCATCTATCGAACTCTCAAGACTGCCAACCATGGTTGTTGGATGGTGGTATTCGGGTGCAATGGGTAGACCAACCGAGTGAGTTGGGCGACGCGAGAATCGTGGTTTTGCCCGGCAGCAAGAATACCGTCGCCGATCTGGGGTGGCTTCGCATGACGAAGATGGGCGAGGCCATCCAAGCAGCTGCCAAACGGGGTGTCCCGGTCGTTGGGATCTGCGGCGGTTACCAGATGTTAGGTGAATCGGTTCGGGATCCGGAGGGCATCGCGGGCGATCGGGGCGTTCTGCCTGGGCTCAATATGCTCCCCGTCCAGACGACGTTTTCCCCGACGAAATCCCTTTCGCAAGTCACGGTTAGTTGGGGCACTGATCGTTGGACAGCCTACGAAATCCATATGGGTGTCACTACCCGAACTCTGCGCTGTGACGAGTTAGTTCTTCTGGTAAACGGTCAGGGAAATAAGCCCGAGGGATGCCGGTGGAACCATGTTTGGGGCAGCTACCTGCACGGTTTATTCGAGTCGCCGGCGGTGAGGTCGGAATTGGCTGTCATTGCCGGACTTCAGAATTATCGGCCTGCGAAGGTCTCCTGGCGCGCTCATCTCCGGCAAATTTATGACGGGATGGCCGAAGCAGTGCAAAGGCATCTGAACCTCGAGGAGGTCTGGCACTATGTGGCCGATTAATCCAGCCCAGATAGTCGCGGCCGTAATACTCGACGTCTTGATCGGCGATCCGCGCCGATGGCCGCACATCGCCAGGTCCGCCGGCGCGCTTTCGACCGCCTACGAGCGCTGGCTGACCAGCCATTTCTCCCGGACGGTTTTGCTCGGTATCCTATTTTGGCTCCTGGTAGTTGGAACGATGTTAGCCGGTTATGTCATCATTCACTCCATCTGCTCATTGGTTAGTCCGGTTGCGGCCTATATCTTCGACGTCATTGTCATCTACCAGGCAATCGCGGCGCGAGATCTTCAGGAGCACGCCAAAGCTGTTCTTCAACCACTCACCACAGGGGATATAGGCGCTGCTCGGAAACGGCTTTCGCGGATGGTTGGACGGGACACTGAGACCCTCGATCAAACCGAAATAAGTCGAGCCGCAATCGAAAGTGTCGCGGAGAGTCTCGTCGACGGAATCGTGGCACCGCTATTCTGGAGTGTCTTTAGCGGCGCGCCGGGAGCTTTAATCTACCGCACCGCTAACACGTTGGACTCCATCGTCGGCCATCGAACTGAAGCTTACGAAAAGTTTGGTAAAATGTCGGCCCGCGCCGATGACCTCTTGAACTGGTTACCGGCGCGAATCTGCGCACTGGTCCTGTGCTTGTTTCGTTCTCCTGCGAGTTGGGCCAGAGTTCGGCGGGAAGCCGCACTCCATGCGAGCCCGAATGCCGGATGGCCCGAAGCCGCGATGGCATACGCACTGGGAGTTCGCTTAGGTGGCCCCAATTATTACGATGGTGAACGCGTCGAGCTGCCGGTATTCAATGCTTCAGGTCGAGCTGCCGCGGTCAGCGATATTCAGGCCTGCCTAGCCCGGATGTGGTGGGTCGTATTCGCCGGCGGATTCTTCCTCTTGTTATTGTCCACTTTCTTCTACCTGCACTCACCATGAATACCGAAGGCCACCAACCACGACTCAAACAGGGCGCTTTCCAAATCTATACCGGGGAAGGTAAGGGCAAGAGCACGGCCTCAATGGGATTAATGCTCAGAGCGCTTGGCTGCGGATTCAAGGTCTACTATTTGCGGTTGATCAAGCCGAGATGGAAAACAGGGGAACTAGCCATTTGCCCTGGATTGCACCCGAACCTGACCTTCAGAAATGTCGAGCAAGACTGGATCTTGTCGAAGAGCAGGCACATTCCCGAACACGTCTCTGCCATGCGAATTGCACTCGCCACGGAGATGGACAACCTGGAACGGATCTTAGTTAGTGCAGAGTATGATGTCGTAATCGTGGATGAAATTAACTACTGCATTCATCACGACCTGATCTCGCTTGAACGCGCGCTTAAGCTCGTTAATAACCGACCGCAGACAGTGGAACTGGTGTTCACCGGTCGTTACGCAGCCGAAGCTTTGATCGAGCGAGCAGGAGTGGTCACCGAAATGCGGAAGATCAAACATCATTTTGATGAAGGTGTAACGGCGCGGAGAGGGATCGAGTTTTGACGTCGAATCGCTATAACGGACTCATTGTGGCGGGAATGCAGAGTAGTGACGGCAAGACCGGAATTACCTGCATGCTCCTGGCAGCCATGCGGGCGCGCGGTGTGCCGATCCAACCGTTCAAGGCGGGTCCGGACTTTATCGATCCCGGCTACCATAGCCGCGTTTCGGGCGTCGCTTCCCGTAACCTCGACGCGTGGTTAATGGGAAATGACGGCATTATTGACGAAGTTGCAGCAAGTAGCCAAGGACGCGTTTCGATTGTTGAAGGGGTAATGGGATTATTCGATGGCAGTGATACGAAGTCTGATGAAGGCAGTACGATGGCGTTGGCCCGCTTGTTAGGCTGGCCTGTCGTGCTGGTTTTAAAGGCCGGCAAGTCAGGACGCTCTCTCGCCTTCGCTTTGCGGGGATTCACTGAAGAGGCAGGAGCCGGTCGGATCGCGGGCGTCATCCTGAACGGCGTCAGTGGCAACAGCCATGCCGCATATTTACGCGAGGCAATTGAGCCGTTAGCTGTTCCAGTGCTTGGCGCATTGCCGTTCTGCCCTGAGTTGGTCTGGGAAGAACGCCATCTGGGGTTGCGAGCGAGTCAGGAGCGAGACCTGATTTCCTGGCAAGCATTGGCCGCACTCGCAGAACGATATCTTGACGTAGGTGCACTCCTGGAGCTTGCGTATAAGTCGTATACGACGTTTACGACTTATACGCCGGAACGACCTCTTCTGGCCCAGAAAACGTTGCGGATCGGCGTCGCAAGGGACGAGGCGTTTCACTTTTACTATCAGGCGAACCTTGACTATCTAGTTCATGCGGGCGCGGAGTTAGTAGAATTTTCGCCACTTCGCGAATCCGCATTGCCAACTGACCTGGATGCCATTTTTCTGGGTGGAGGATTTCCGGAGCTGTTCGCGGAACAGCTTTCCCAAAACAGCTCGATGCGCGCAGAACTTCGCTCTGCGATCGGTCACGGCCTCAACTGTTACGCCGAGTGCGGCGGCTTGATGTTATTAGCCGAGGAGCTCAAAACGTTGGACGGGAAATTGTATCCGATGGCCGGCGTAATCCCTGGTGCAGTACAGATGACCGAGTCGCTCAAGTACTTCGGTTACTGTGTTTGTTCGGAAGCAGACGAAGTGTTTCGCGGACACGAATTTCATCATTCCCTTTGGGCCGCGGAACCGGACTGCGCGAATTTGTGGACTGTACGTCGCAAACGTACCGGTCATGGCCGACGCGAAGGATACTCAAGAGGGAACCTGCACGCTTCTTATGTGCATCTGCACTTTCGAACCGGCGGGGCCGTACTCCGGCGATTCCTAAACACAACCGGGAGAGAGATTTTGTGATTTGGTGTATCGGCGTTGGTCCGGGTGATTTAGGTTTCTTAACCCGACGGGGCCAACTGTTAATTGAACAGGCGGATGTGGTGGCTGGGTTTAAGGCTGTCGTGGATTTGATCCGCTCGCTTGTAAACCCGAATGCTCGCGTTATCACCATGGGCTACAAGGATCAGGTGGAGCGGTTAGACGAGGTTGCTCGACTCCATCGGGCCGGCGGCAACTGCGTCGTCGTCTTTATGGGCGACCTTCATTTCTCCGGATTCCAATTGCTGGAGCGCGTTGAGCAGGCTTGTCAGCACCAGGTGGACACGATTTCCGGCATCAGTTCGGCGCAGATTCTGGCGTCCCGGTGTCGTGTCTGTTTTGATGAAACCACGTTCCTCACATTTCACCGGCGAGGCGACATTACACCGTTTCAGAAGCATCTGGTGCATGTCCTGGAAGATAATCGAAACGCGATCGTGATCCCGAGGCCGTGGGACTTCATGCCTGCGGCGGTTGCGCAGTTTCTATTGGCGAAAGGGATATCTCCTGACCATCCGGTCGAGGTCTGGGAAAATCTCACGCGATCGGAAGCCGCGTGGAAGGGTCTTCTTGGTGACTGCAGCTTAGATTTTAGCGACATGAGTATTATGCTCATTCGGGCGCGGTTTCCACTTCCGAGTCAGCCGGTGAGCGTCGCGATCGAACGATCGATGGAGTCACAAAAGAAATCGGACACTTCAAACCATTCGCAGCGCCCGTGCGCAGATTCCGCCATCGATCAAACCTGACGAGATGACTTCATCATCTACAGAAGAATACGGTATTGTTATCGCCGGGCACGGTAGCCAGGACCCCGAAGGCGTTAGAGAGTTCGAACAGCTCGTAAATCGGATCCGGGAGCGGGCCGGCTCGCGGCGCGTCAACCACGGCTTCCTGGAGTTCGCGCGCCCAACCATCGATGATGCGGTACGATCAGCTATCGAGGCAGGCGAACAACGGATAGCCATAGTGCCGCTTATCTTGCTCGCCGCTACTCATGCAAAAAACGACTTGCCTGTTGAAGTGCTCGCCCTCCAGCAAGAGTTTCCAAAGACAAAACTGCACTACGGCGCCGCACTTCATCTCCATCCTAACATCCTGCGGTTACTCCGGCAGAGGATCGTTGAAGCTGAGGCGCGCAGCCCTCGGACAATCAGGCGATCCGACAGCTGTCTCGTTGTAGTAGGCCGCGGGACAACCGATCCGGACGCAAACTCCGATGTCTCAAAGCTTGCTCGCCTGCTGCAGGAGGGGCTCGGATTCGGCGGCTTTTATGTTTGTTACTCCGGTACCGCCCAGCCGTTAGTAGCCGACGGGCTGCAGAAAGCGGTTCGGCTCGGCTTCGAAAGAATCGTCGTCGCTCCGTTCTTTCTCTTCACCGGCATTTTGGTTAAGCGAATTTACGCCGCCGCAGATAGTATTGCGGCTCGGCATCCCGGGATCGAGTTCCTGAATGTTGACTACCTGGGCAATCATGAATTGTTAGCTGACGCTTTCCTGGAACGAGCGGCTGAAAGCGTCACTGGCAAAGCAATGATGAACTGCAGTCTCTGCAAGTACCGGGTGCAGATCATAGGCTATGAAAAAGAATTAGGTGCGCCTCAACAGGGTCATCATTTCCATGTCCGCGGCGGGATACGCGAAGTCACAGGCCCCCGCCGAACCCCGAACCTCGATTCTCGAACGCCGAGCGCCGAACGCCGAACGCCGAACGCCGAATTGCATCCTATCGAGGAAGAAAGTTTTCGCATCATCGAGGAGCTACGCGATTGGAGTTCTGTACCCGAGCTGGAAAAGTCAGTTTTGCAGCGGTTGGTTCACGCGAGTGGCGACCCGGACATCGCTGACGATATATTCATTTCACCAGGAGCAGTCGAAGTTGGCATCAAGGCATTGTCACGACGCATCCCGATCATTACCGATGTTACAATGGTACAAAGTGGGCTGCGCCGGGCGCTCCTGGAGAGTCTGGGCATTCCGACGGTTTGCAGCGTGCATGAAGAAGAAACCAGGCTGCTCGCTGAATCTGCAGGCATCACTCGGTCCGCCGCCGGTATTCGACGAGCACGCGACCTTTTCGGAAACGATCTTCTGCTCGCTATCGGAGATGCGCCTACTGCTATCGAAGAAGCGGTAAGACTTGTTACTGAACGGCACTGGCGTCCGCACCTTATTATTGGCTTGCCTGTCGGCTTCGTGGGGACCCGCGAATGTAAAGAAAAGCTTCGAAGTTGTCTGAGGGTTCCGCGCATTACGAATCGGGGTACCCGTGGCGGTTCGCCATGGGCAGCCGCGGTAGTCAACGCGATGCTCATTCAGATCGCTAAAAAAATTCCGACACGATGAGCAGCGGCGACACGGCATCTAAGAACGACGCGCTGAGACGCTTCGATTTTGACGTATTGACAGACACAGGGCTTAAGCGGGGCTATACAACGGGCTCCTGTGCCACCGCAGCGGTCAAAGCGGCTTTGCTCACGCTGCTCTGCAACGAATATCCGACAGAAGTAAATGTGAACTTACCGGATGGCCTGCATTTCATGACTATCCCGATTGATTTCACTACTCGCGAAGCCGGAAATGTAGCCCACGCCGAGGTAATCAAAGATGGTGGGGATGATCCCGATCAGACTCATCGCGCCAGAATCTTCGCTAAGGTCCGGCGGAATGACCGCGGGGTCATTGTATTTCAGCGCGGCGAGGGCGTCGGTATTGTGACGCAGCTGGGGCTGCCTGCATCGATTGGCGAGCCGGCGATCAATCCCGTTCCTCGGCAAATGATGATCAATGCAGTACACGAGGTTTTGGCAGAAAGCGATCAGGACATCGAACCTGGTTTCGACCTGCAAATCGGCTGCCGCAACGGCGAACAGATCGCCCAGCGCACCTTTAACCCACGGCTCGGGATTGAAGGAGGTATATCAATTCTTGGAACCACCGGCATCGTTGAACCCAAGTCGAAGGCCGCCTTTCAAGCGTCAGTCCAGGTGTATATTCGAGTGGCACTCGCCGATCGACCGGATGAAATCGTTCTGACGCCGGGCAATCTAGGGCAGCGCTTCGCCAGGAATTACCTCGGCCTTCCACCTAAACGAGTGGTCCAGATGTCGAACTTCATCGGGTTCGCGATAGAATCCCTTCAACAGATTCTCGCGGAGAATCTGTATCGACTCCCGGTGCTTTGGCTCATCGGTCATCCTGGAAAGCTGGCAAAGATCCTGGCAGGCGATTGGGACACTCACTCAGGGAGAAGTCCGAGTGCGATCCAATCGATATCCCAGCTAGCTCGAGAATTCGGTTTGCCGGCGGCTGCCCTTGAAGTGCTTGGCCGCTCCCGGAGTTTTGAAGAAGCGTTTGAGTTGGTACCGCCAGACATACTCTTCCCGCCGTTCTGGGCAATGGTCGAGCAGCGAATAGCCGCTATAACAGCCCAACAGCTGCCGCTAATCGAACGCGTCGAAGTCCGCCTCTTTCGCATGGACGGACAATCTTTATCGATGGAGTCTCACCGAGCATGAAGAAACTTCTATCACAACAGCGAGGTCCGGACTCCGCGGCAGGCTCCGCCTCTCTACAGGGAGTCTTCTGCGGAATCGGCGTCGGGCCTGGTATGCCAGGTCTGTTGCCCTTGGTTGCTTGGGAATTTCTGCAGGAATGCGACCTCATTTTTTTACCGCGAGCCAAATCCTCCAAGGAGTCGGTCGCCCGGCGCTGCCTGCCACCGCACCAGATTCCCGAGGAACGATTTCGCGAGATAGAGTTCGCCATGGAATCGGACCGAACTCTGTTAGCCGGCCATTATTCGGAGCTTGCAGGAAAAATTGCGGAAGAACTGCTTGCCGGAAAAAAGGTTGCCTATCTTACGATTGGAGATCCGCTCACCTTTTCGACTTACATTTATATCCTCTACGCCTTGCGAGAACAGTTTCCAGCATTCCATTACCGAACTTATCCTGGCGTTACCAGTTACTGCGCCCTTGCAGCTGCCACGGGATTTCCGATTGGCGAAGGTAAAGAGCGTGTCTTGATACTGCCATGCCCGGACGAGATGCCTGAACTACGTCGCGTGATCGAGGCACAGGACATCGTGATTTTGTTAAAAATAGGACACCGCTTGCCTGCAGTACTTGCGCTTCTCGATGATATGGGAATCGGCAACTACTGCGCCTTTGGAACTCACATCGGAATGGAAGATGAAATAGTGAGCGCCGGAATCTCAGAACTTGGCAAAGCTAACCCGACCGGCTATCTCTCGACGATGTTAATTCGCAAGAAACCGGTTGAACAGCGGCACCTTGGAGTTCACCTATGAAGGTCTATTTCATAGGAGCGGGTCCTGGAGCATTCGATCTTATCACGATCCGAGGCGCTGAGATTCTGTCACGCGTGCAGCTGGTAATGTATGCCGGGTCATTGGTCAGCGAACAGATGTTAAGGCATTGCAAGGCCAACCCTCTCATCGTCAATACCGCCAAGCTTAACCTGGAGGAACAAGAGCAGTTCTACCGTATGGCCCAGGAACACAACTGGGACGTCGCTCGCCTTCACTCGGGCGACCCCTCAATTTATGGGGCAACCGCAGAACAAATGCGGCGTCTGGAGAAACTCGGAATTGTGTATGAAGTTGTTCCGGGCGTTCCGTCGTTCGTCTCGGCAGCCGCCGTTCTCAATGCAGAGCTAACCAAACCGAATATCTCGCAAACGATCATTCTCACTCGGTTGGGTGGACGCGCCTCTTCAATGCCGGCAAAGGAGGATCTGTCTTCCCTGGCTGCTCATGGCGCCACGCTTTGTCTTTTTCTGTCCGGAGCTAGTTTGCCAGAAGTTATCAACGATTTACTGCTGCACTATCCTGCAGATACACCGGTCGCGCTCGTCCAAAGGGCGAGCTGGCCTGAACAACGAGTTCATCGCGGATGTCTCGGCAAATTGCTGGGCGAAATCGAGCCCCGCTCCTGGCTGCTTACAACCATGTTGCTAGTCGGGGAAGTATTGAACGACGCAGCGACATCAGAGTCTCGACTCTATGCCGCCGATTATTCTCATCGATTCCGGAAGGCCTCGGAGAAAGGCGCTTAATGAAAGCAGAGGCAGGTATCTGGATATTGCGATCCGAAGCGGAACAGATTGGACGGCACCTTGCGGCCAAACTGAAGGCTCGATTATATGCTCCGGTCGGTGTCTCGCAGTCAACAAACCGAGAGAGGTTTGCAGGCTGCTTCCGCGAGCATCGACAATGGGTCCTGGTTATGGCGACCGGCATTGCCGTCCGCTACCTGCAAGGCCTGCTATCAGACAAACGCACCGATCCCGGAGTTGTGGTGCTCGACGAGGGTTGCCGCTTCGCGGTTTCCCTGTTGAATGGCCACGAGGGTGGCGCTAACAATCTCGCCTACCGCGTCGCAAATTTGACGGACGCAGTTCCCGTCGTCACGACGGCTACGGAAACCCTGAAACCACTCGTAATCGGGATCGGATGTCGGCGGGGGGTCACTGCCGAACAGGTCAATTCTTGCATCGAATTCGCATTGGGCCGCGTTGAACGTTCGCTTTCGGACGTGCGCGAAATCGCGACGCTCGATCTGAAACAGGGTGAGGCAGGCCTCAACGAATGGTGCCGCCAGAACGGTATTCCGCTCAGGGCAATCTCGCGCGCGATCGTGCAAAATCGTCCCTGGGTCACAAGACCATCAGAGTGGGTACGAGAGAACGTCGGTGTCGAAGGAGTCTGCGAACCTTGCGCCTTGCTGGCTGCTTTCCGCGGGAAACTGCTGCTTCCGAAGACGCCGCACGACGGCGTTGCTGTCGCCATCGTTGAGGAGACGCCAAGCGTCCTGTCCCCGAATTAACATGCATTTTGTTGCGATTAAAATGGGCTTGTTAGGGACGCGCTTCTGCGCGGTCCGCGGTAGGGACGCGCTCCCGCGCGATCCGTCCGTGCTAGGAACCCGTTCCCGCGTGATCGGTAGGGACGCGCTCCCGCGCGATCCGTCCGTGCTAGGAACCCGTTCCCGCGTGATCGGTAGGGACGCGCTCCCGCGCGATCCGTCCCTGCTGAGAACGTGTTCCCGCGTGATCGGTAGGGACGCGCTCCCGCGCGATCCGTCCCTGCTAAGAACCCGTTCCCGCGCGATCCCTGGTGGTAGGGACGCGCTCCCGCGCGATCCGTCCCTGCTGAGAACGCGTTCCCGCGCGATCGGTAGGGACGCGCTCCCGCGCGATCCGTCCCTGCTAAGAACCGCGTTCCCGCGCGATCCCTGGTGGTAGGGACGCGCTCCCGCGCGATCCGTCCCTGCTGAGAACGCGTTCCTGCGTGATCGGTAGGGACGCGCTCCCGCGCGATCCGTCCCTGCTAAGAACGCGTTCCCGCGCGATCCCTGGTAGGGACGCGCTCCCGCGCGATCCGTCCCTGCTGAGAACGTGTTCCCGCGTGATCGGTAGGGACGCGCTCCCGCGCGATCCGTCCCTGCTAAGAACGCGCTCCCGCGCGATTTGGGAGCGCGGTATCTTTTTACCCCGGAATCGGTTGCTCCCCAATTGTCCTCGTCCTCGTTCCCGATCTTTGGACGCTGATAACAATCGGTGCGTTTCCCGTATCCAGGGAAGACGAGAACGAAAACGACGACGAGGACGATTAGGAAGGCGCTACATCGCGCTAAGCATGTACGGAGCGCGTCCCTACCACTCTCAAAAATGAATACCAGAGGCAAACTCAACCTGGTTTCCATCGGTCCCGGGTTCCTTCACCTCATTCCGCCGCTGGCTGAGAAAGCGCTTCGGGAGAGCAGTGTCATTATCGGATACGAACTTTACTTCACCTGGATCCAGCCCTGGATTGAAGGAAAGGAGATCTATCCTTTTCCGATCTCCAAGGAACGAGAGCGAGTACAGAAGGCGATCGAATTCGCCAGAGCCGGCCGAATCGTCAGCCTGGTTTCTAGCGGGGATGTGGGTGTGTACGGGATGGCTCCGCTTGCGCTGGAGGAAATGAGAGAAGACGAAGAATTTCAAATTCAAATCGTTCCCGGCATTTCGGCAGCGAATGGCGCGGCAGCGCTATTGGGCTCGCCGCTATCCCACGATTTTGCGACGCTATCTCTTTCGGATCTGCTCTGTCCGTGGGACTGGATCGAGGCACGTGCCCGACATATCGCGGCGGCAGATCTGGTTGTCGCCCTGTACAACGTCCAGAGTCGAGTCCGACCTGATGGCGTCTTCCGGATTTTGCGCACTCTGTTGGAGAATAAAGCGCCGAGCACCTTGTGTGGAGTCGCCCGCAACGCTTACCGTCCGGATCAAACAAGTTATGTCTGCACATTGGAGGAGCTGCTGCAACGACAATTTGATATGCTCACGACGATCATCGTTGGAAACCGATTTACGCAGAAGAAGGGTCGGTTCATCTACACTCCGAGAGGCTACAATGCGTGGCCCGCACCTTGCCGGCCGAAAAGCTGCGTCGCTGACGACGAACAAACCATTTGGGTGTTTTCCGGTACCGGAGACGGCAACGCGCTGGCAGCAGAACTATTCGCCAGGGGCTATCGCCTGATTGTTTCGACCGCAAGCGATTACGGCGCTGAGCTGGCTTTAGAAGCTCTACCCGGTCTAGACGTACGCTCCGGAAGAAAGGGGATAGATGCGCGACGGAGCGAACTGCAGCAGTCTCGGGCCGGCGCCATAGTCGACGCGACGCATCCGTTCGCTACAGATATATCAACTCAACTAACTCAGTTAGCTCGTGAACTAAATATTCCTTATATCCGGTACGAGCGCCCAAGCGTACATTTAGCCGGCTTCGAACATCCCATGCAGGATATGCCGGCCGCCGCTCGCCATGCGATCGAGATCGGTCAACGTATTTTTCTGGCGACGGGAATCAAAGATCTCCAGACGTTCTTACAACAGCCATCGGCCGAAAATCGGCACTGGTTTTTGCGCATTACTCCGGATGCAGATTCATTAGAACGCGCGCTGAAGTTGGGCGTTCCCCGCTCTAACATCTGTGCGATGCAAGGACCGTTTTCGACGGAGTTAAACATCGCTCTTTGGTCGAGCTGGAAGGTGGATTGCGTTGTGACCAAGGAGTCCGGCGAAGCCGGTGGTTTCCAATCGAAGGTCGACGCTGCTCGGAAGCTCGGAATTCCGCTGATCGTCGTTGAACGACCAAAGATGTCCTACCCGGCTGTCGTGTCCGACTTCAAAAATCTGAGCGATCTGCTCGAACAATCATTGAAGAACAGGGAGGCATTCATGGACTTTACACCGTCAGCAAACCCTCTGTCTCCCCCAAGCCCATTGTCGGTACTTAACTCGGAATGAACGACTATATCTTTGCTATGAAAATACCTGTTACGATAGTTACCGGTTTCCTAGGCTCCGGCAAGACCACATTGATCAGCGGTTTATTGAAGAAGAATCCCAACCGGCGTCTGGCCGTGCTGGTGAATGAATTTGGTGAGGTGTCAGTAGACGGAGCTCTGTTGCGCAGCGCCGGCCAGGAGTGCGGCGTCGAGATCCATGACCTGCCGAACGGTTGCATTTGCTGCACCATTAAAGATGATTTCCTGCCGGTGATGAGCCAGTTGCAGGGCCGCAAACACGAAATCGATCACGTATTAATCGAAACTTCCGGCTTAGCACTGCCAACTCCCGTTATGCGTGCGTTGGCGTGGCCGGAAATTCGGAACGATTTTCAACTCGATGCAGTTCTCACACTGGTAGACACTCCGCAGTTGCTGGCTGGCAACCTGGAAAAGGGTAAACCGATTCCGGGTGGTGACGGCTCCGAGTTACCTGAACACGTCAATTCAGTGGATCTCATCCTTAATCAACAACTGGAGAGCGCCGACGTGGTGGTTCTGAACAAAATCGATGATCTATCGGAGGACGATTTATTAAAAGCAGAGGGCCTCGTTCGAGAAAAGGCGGCGAAGGTTAGATTTTTGGAACTCGCTTACCATGCGGAACTTGATACCCGGTTATGCATGGGACTCAGCATGCATGAGCAAACTGACGTGCTGCCTCACAGTCATGGCCACGATCACAATCATCATCACGGTCCAATGCAATCGGCGCCGCTGGAACTCGATCATCCCCTTGAGAATCAAAACCAGTTCGACGGTCATTCTCATACCGGATTGGCTGCCCATCAACACGGTGAGAATACCCATATGCATTTTCATGAACATGACACCGGGTGGCAGTCTTTTGTTCTCAGTAGCTCGGAGCCGCAGGATGCGGAAAAGTTGAAGGGCGCGGTAAAAGAAGCCAGCACCGATCAACCGATCCTGCGAGCCAAAGGGTTTGCCTCGATCGCCGGAAAACGTCATCGTTTGGTCGTTCAAGCTGTTCGTAACCGAGTACAAACCTACTTCGAGGAAACTCATTCTCATGATCAGGAATCGAAGCTGGTTTTTATCGGGTATCATTGCCGTCGCGATCGAGCAGCCGAGCTAATGAGAAAGTTAACCTCCACCGAGTGGCGTTGAACGCCGGCATTCACTGATTCTTACCCTGTCGACCGACAGGCCTAGTTAACGGATCCCTTATAACGATGCATTGGACAGTCGCAGAACCGGGCCAGCTATCTGCGGAAAGAGCGTTGACGCTGATCGAGCAGACGCCCAGTGAAGTGATCTTTCTCAGCGCTGCAGATACGGATCTGTACTCGGTTGCTTCTATCTGGACTGCGCAGTTGGGATCCCGATTGCGGGTCGCCAGTGCTTTTCCGCTTCGCCAACCTGTGGCAGCGGATCACTACATTGAGAACGTGATTAAACGGGCCAAGCTGGTCGTGGCCAGGTTGCTCGGAGGCAACGCATACTTCGCTCACTTCCTGCAAGCCTTGTCGGATTTAAGAGAGGAGGAGTATCGGCCGCGATTTCTGATCTTGTCAGGCAGCGATCTGGATGAACCGGAATTGGCCGCTATGAGCGATTTCCCCGAGACCGTACGAGAGCGGCTTTTTGCGATGTTTCGCCACGGCGGTCCGGAGAACATTCGACAAGCGGGGGAATCCGTTGAGCTACTGCTCCAGAACCGATTCGAGGAAATTCCTGAGGCGAAGCCGATGCCGGAATTTGGCCTCTACAAGATAACGCCGGAGCCTTGCTCCCGACGAGCATGGCTTTGCTTCTATCGCGCATGGTTTCAGACCGGTGATTTAGCGGTCATTGACGCTCTGCAATCGGCGCTCGAGAGCAGAGGGTTCCAGGTTTACTCATTTTATTCCTTCTCATTGCGGAGTGCGGCGGCCCAATCCAAGTTGCGGCGCTTAGCTGAAACGAATCCTCCGGATGTCATTCTAATAACCCAGAGTTTTTCCATTTCATCAACCGGACCTGATCGCCTTTCCTTTTTTGAAGAACTCAGATCCCCGGTTCTGCAGGTGCCTATCTCCTTGGCCAATCGAGAAACCTGGTTGGCCAACAAAGCCGGCTTAGCGCCGGCTGAGGTCGCTATGAATGCGGCTTTGCCGGAGGTGGATGGAAGAATTTTCACGACCGTCATCGGCTTTAAAGAGGAAGGCTTATATATCCCGGAAGTCGAATTCCTGGCCAGGCGAATGGTGCCTGAGCCAACCCAGATCGATCATGCGGCAAGCTTGGCGTCTAATTGGGCGCGGTTGGCAACTATTCCGAACCGTGATAAGAAAATAGCGGTTGTTTTGTCAAACTACCCGAACCGGGATGGTCGGATCGGGAATGGCGTCGGCTTGGACACTCCGGTCAGCACCGTGAGATTATTGGAGGCGCTCCGTGCCGATGGTTACTACATCGATCCTTTCCCCGCAAGCGGGCAAGAGTTAATGGACTGGCTCCAAACCGGTGTCACCAATGATCCGGAACACTCCTACGGCAAACCATGCTATCAAGCAATTGATCAAAACCAACTGGACGAATTTATCGCGTCGTTGCCAATGCAGCGCCAGAACGAAATCGGACGGAATTGGCGACTTACCTCCTCTAACCCGATTCCGGTTTCAGGGATACGATTGGGTAACATCTTTGTGGGAATTCAACCACCGCGCGGATACTCGCTGGAGCCTCAGGCGATTTATCACAGTCCTACCCTTCCGCCGCCAAGGGCGTACCTGGCGTTTTACCTTTGGATCCGCAAAGAGCTCGGAGCGGACGCGATTGTGCATCTGGGTAAGCATGGAAATCTCGAGTGGCTTCCGGGGCGAAGTATCGCTCTCGGAACCGACGATTATCCGATGCTTTGTCTCGGCCCGATGCCGCTGATTTATCCTTTTATTGTTAACAACCCAGGGGAAGGGATTCAGGCTAAGCGCCGTACCTCAGCCGTGATCGTCGATCATCTAACTCCTCCACTAACCCGGGCCGGTCTGTACGACGATCTCGAAAAAGTGGAACGTCTTCTGGAAGAACATGCTCATTGCGTCACGCTTTATCCAAGCCGGGCAACGGAGTTGGAGAGAGAGATCGAAAATCTGTTGGATAATGTTTCCTGGCGCGATGAGCTGCCGGGTGGTTCCAGGTCGATCGGCGGGGTAGCCAATTATCTTTGTGAGATCAAAGAGAGCCAAATTCGATCAGGCTTGCACGTTCTAGGGGAGAGACCTGTTGGCGAACAAGAAACTGATTTCTTATTGAGCCTCCTACGGCTGCCGTCCGGAGGACGGCCAGGTTTATTGACGGTATTGGCGGGTGGTCGCGAGTTGGCATCGCTCACGCCGGCTGAAAGAGATCTTTTGGAGAACGAAGCTCGGCGGTGGCTAAAGCATGTAACTAGTCAGAAGAATCCCGGCGATCTCCTCCCGCCTGTCGGGCAGTCGCTTGATCAACCATCGGACCTGCCGTGCCGAAATTTCGATTCTGACACAGCGGGAAACTCAGACAGGCGGGCGCAACTCGATAACCTGGCGAGTTTCGTTCGGCATCAACTGATCCCAAGATTGTCACGATGTCAGGAGGAGCTCAGCAATCTTTTGAACGCGCTTAATGGACGCTTTGTTCCGCCGGGGCCGGCCGGTGCGCCGACCCGCGGACGCGTCGACGTTCTTCCCACCGGTAGAAATTTCTTCGGGATCGATCCGCGTTCCGTGCCAACTCAAACTTCATGGAATTGCGGAAAGGCTCTGGCCGATCGGTTACTGGAACGACATCGGCAGGAGCATGGAGAGTATCCTCGCAAAATTGCTCTTGTTATCTGGGGGACATCTAACATGCGCACCGGCGGCGACGATATCGCGCAGGCCATTTGGTTGTGGGGTTGCGAACCGGTCTGGGAAGAGTCATCCGGGCGAATCGTCGATTTCAGGATTTTACCGCTCAGTTTGCTTGGGCGGCCCCGCGTCGATCTGCTTTTGCGAGTATCCGGACTGTTTCGTGATGCATTTGGGGACACCATGCAATTGCTTGCGACCGTGCCTAAACGCCTTGCGGAACAGGATGAACCGCCGGAAATGAACCCGGTTCGTGCTTCATGGTTAATTGAACGTCAGATCTTGGCCCAACAGGGAATTGATCTGGATGAGGCCTCTCGGCGCGCGGCGTTGCGGGTGTTTAGCTCTGGCTTTGGATCTTACGGTACCGGGCTGCTTCCACTCATAGACGCCGGGAACTGGAATTCGGCAGAGGATTTAACTGAAGTTTTCTGCCGCTGGGGTGGCTATGCATTTGATACCGACGGATCCGCGAATGAGTACCCAGATGTGCTGAAAGCGCGCCTGGCCGAGATAGAAGTTGTGCACCAGAATCAGGACAATCGTGAACACGACATTCTGGATTCCGACGACTATTTTCAATTTCAAGGTGGACTGAACGCCAGCATCAAAATGCTCCGGGGAACCGCCCCGGCCGTTTACCACGGCGATTCGAGCGACCCCGACCAACCGCGAATCCGCACGCTTCAGGAAGAATTAGTCAGAGTGATTCGCAGCCGGGTTCTGAATCCGCGTTGGCTTGAGGCTATGCGGCGCCACGGTTACAAGGGCGCGTTCGAGATGGCAGCCACGGTCGACTATGTGTTCGGTTACAGCGCGACAACTGGCTTGATCCGGGACGCTCATTACGAAGAGATCGCACAGAAGCTCTTGCTGGATTTAACACAGAAAAATTTCTTTCTAAACCACAATCCATCCGCCCTTAAGGAAGCAACCGAGCGCTTACTAGAGGCTGCCGAACGCGGCTTGTGGGAGAACCCGTCAGCGGACGCAATAGCCGGCTTGGAAGAAAATCTGCTCGAATTGGAAGGTCAACTCGAATGATTCAATTTCCCTTTACAGCAATAGTCGGAATGGAGGATGCCAAACGATCGCTGATTTATCATGCGATCGATCCAAAAATCGGGGGTACCCTGCTGCTCGGGCACCGTGGATGTGCGAAGACGACGTTAGTCCGCGCATTTGCCGAGGTGCTCCAAGCTAATGCCAGGCAGCGGATCCCGTTTGTCGAGTTACCGCTTGGAGTGACCGAAGATCGTCTGCTCGGCTCAGTGAGTGCCGAAGCATTAGTCGAACAGAACCGCTGGGAGACACGCATCGGCTTGATCGAGGAAGCTAATGGCGGAGTCCTCTACATTGACGAGATCAATCTGCTACCTGACCACCTGGCCGATCACATTCTGGACTCGGCCGCGTCCGGCAAACACCACCTTGAACGCGACGGAATCACTCGCCGGATAGAAAGTCGATACATTCTGATCGGCACGATGAACCCTGATGAAGGCGATTTGCGGCCGCAACTTTCGGACCGGTTCGCTCACGGAATCGTTGTCCAGGATGAATTTAGTCCAGACCAACGAATGGAAGTCGTGCGACGCCGGATCCAGTTCGATGATGATCCAGATCGCTTCGTCGAAATATATGCCGCCTCTTTGAAGGAGTTAACGGTGCGACTGGACAAGGCGCAAACCCTTTTCAAGCACGTCATTGTGTCTGACGAACAGCGGCTCGAGATTGCGAGCCAGGCGGGAAGATTAAAGCTCGATGGCCTTCGCGCAGAGCTTGCCGTGCTCCGAACGGTGCGTTGTGCTGCCGCATGGGACAACCGGTTGACAGTAGAACAAACGGATCTGGACGAAGCATGGCGAATGTGCCTCGGACATCGGCAGCCCGAGAATCGTAGTCCGACATCGACATCTTCCCGGCCTAATTCAGCTCGCAAGTTCAATCCCGGACCCACGCAACCCATTTCCGTCGCGCCAATAAATGCTTTCCCGGATCCAAGAGAGCTGACAGAGCCAAAAATCTCACCGCATCGGCCGCTTCGGGATTGGTTCAATAGTCGCTCTGGTCGGTTCCAAAATAATGAACTCAAACCATGTTCAGGTGCCGCTGGCGCCCCCAGGCGCGGAGCAATTAACTGGATCGCGACACTTCTTTCCTCGGTGAAAGAAGGTTTGCCGGCCGGCCGAAATTTTCGCCTAAGCTACTATTCGGTTAACCGGAGACCGAAGCTCTGGTGTTTCCTAGATGCTAGTCGCTCAACCGGAATGAGCCAGTTCCTGAGCGCAGCTCGGGATGCCCTCATCGATCTCGCAGTTAGTTGCCGGCCTTTTCGCTACGCCCTGCTTCTCCTGCGAGACGGTCGGATCGAATGGCCGGTTAAAAATGGTAGTGGTCGCTCCCTCAAAGCGGCCTTATCCCGCATAATCGATGCTCGCGGAAAGAGTCATATTTTTAAATCGATTAACTTCCTGCATCGCGCGATTTTGAGGCAGCGCAACATTGCTCAGGATCGGGTTATCATTGTTTCTGATGGTCTCGCGAGCCCTGAGCCTGGCGAAGATCATCGCCATACTGCGCCGCGCCTACGCCATTATCTCCGGCGTATAACCCGGACGGGTATTCCGACGGCTTGGCTCCATTTCTCTAAGAAACGAGGTTTGTCCAGTTGGCTTCGAAAAATCTTCCAGGGACTGCCGGTAGCGGGCATCGAGTTATAGAATCCCATCTCTATGCGCGACATACTTTCAAGCGGCTTTCGAAATCGAGTGATCGGGTTTTATGTATTTTTGGTTTGCGCAAATGTTGGCGCTTGGATTTGGACGGTTATCGCATTCCACGATCAACCGGTTCTCCTCGGCACTGCTTTCCTGGCTTATACCTTTGGTCTTCGGCACGCCGTCGATGCCGATCATATCGCAGCAATCGACAATGTGACGCGAAAGCTCATGCAGGAAGGTCAACGACCGCTTTCTGTCGGCTTTTTCTTTTCTCTCGGGCATTCAACGATCGTTGTCATCGCGTCCCTGGCTGTTTATTTAGCCGCCACCGTCGTTGAAAGGCAATTGGACGCCGTCAAAAACGTTGCGGGAATAGTAGGCACGGCGATTTCTGTCTTTTTCCTGATAACTATTGCGTTGATCAACGTCGTGATTCTTCGAGGCGTCTGGCGGAACTTCCAGGAGGTTCGGAAGGGAGGAGGCTACGCCGACCAAAGTCCCGAAATGCTGCTGGGCGGTGGTATTATGGCCCGTATTTTCCGTCCACTCTTCCGGATGCTTTCTCGCCCGTGGCACATGTATCCGATTGGGTTCTTATTTGGTCTCGGATTCGATACGGCAACCGAAATCGCCCTGCTGGGGATCTCGGCGACCGTCGCAGCCAAAGGGTTGTCCGTGAGTGCTATGGCCGCATTCCCCGTGCTTTTCACTGCTGGAATGACTTTGGTTGATACGACCGACGGCATCCTGATGGTTGGAGCCTATGGATGGGCATTCATGAAACCGATCCGTAAACTGTATTACAATCTTACCATTACGTTCGTCTCGGTGATTGTGGCATTGATCGTAGGTGGTATTGAAGCCATGGGCATGTTGAAGGATCAGCTAAACTTGACCGGAGGAATGTGGGACTTTATCGGCAGCCTGAATGATAACTTTGGGACCTTGGGATTTGTGATCATCGGCGTATTTCTCCTGAGCTGGGTAGGCTCGGTGGTTATCTATCGGGTCAAAGGTTTCGACCGGGTCGAATCGACAGGGGAATAGGGATTCGTGGGATTCTCGTTCTTGCGACGGGTTCAGCATACGCGTCCCGCGTGTATTCTGTTCTGCGCGTCAATTTCGCGAGAACTTTTTGGAAAAACCAAGACCCATTGCAATTGGAGGTGGAGTCCGAGATCATTCATCTGCCAACTCCACGGAACCGGAGAATTAAGAAAAATGTACGAAGATCTTAAGCAGATAATTTGTGAAATCGCGAGAACGATGGATCAAAAGAACCTCGTCAATACCTACGAAGGCAACCTTTCAATTAAACACGAGGGGAAGATATTAATAACTCCGACAGAAAAAACCAAGGCATCACTGACCCCGGAAATGATCGCCGTTGTCGATGAAAACGGGACGCAAATTGAAGGCCGTCTTCGGTTTTCGTCCGAATTTCTATTGCATGCTGCGGCATATCGACTTCGGCCCGATGCGACAGCAGCGATCCATTGTCATGCCCCGTATCTCACCTCGTTCGCACTGAATAATGAGTCAATAGAAAGCAAAGCCTATCCGGAAATGATCAATCTTTTCGGTAAGATCCCGGTCGTACCATACGGTACTCCCGGTACCGACGAGATATGGGCGGAGATGGGTCCCCATATTCGCGATAGCAAAGTCGTGTTACTCGCGAACCACGGCGCGCTTGCCGTGGGATCAGATTTATATGAAGCGTTCAACCTTCTGCAAGCAGCAGAGTCGATCGCCTACGTTTTAACTCTGGCGCATAACCGAGGAAATGTCATAAACCTGACGCCAGACCAAGTCGCCCGCCTGACAAAGGACAAGTACTAAGTGCCAGCACCCGTACTCAAATTATGAAACGGCGATTCCCTCCTGAGGCACGAGCGTCGCCGAGTCCAAAGTATCATAGGCGTCTCGCCTGTGTTCTTCCCTATCCGAGAAGCTTCGTGACGGCATTGGGCCTGGACCATTTTTGTTCCCAATGCAAGATGCGGGCATTACGGATCATCGATCTCTCAACTCCGCTAGTCCTTCCGCCGAGGCAGCGCACACCCCACGTTCTGTAATCAACTCGGTTACATATCGAGCCGGCGTCACATCAAATGCAAAATTTGCCGCTCGGCTGCCCTCCGGCGCGATCGTAACTGGTAAAACTTCTCCCGCTGCCGTTTTCCCGATGATGCTAGTCACTTCGTCCGAGGGCCTCTCCTCGATCGGGATTTCTTTCAGCCCATCTCTGATTTCCCAATCAATTGTCGAGAATGGCAGTGCTACATAAAACGGAACACCGTTATCGTGCGCCGCGAGCGCCTTTAGGTAGGTCCCGATCTTATTGCATACATCGCCTGCGGCTGTGGTGCGGTCGCTCCCAACGATGCATAAATCAACCATCCCATGCTGCATCAGATGTCCACCCGTATTATCGGCGATTAACGTATGCGAAACTCCGTGATGCGACAGTTCCCATGCCGTCAATGATGCTCCCTGATTGCGCGGCCGAGTCTCGTCAACCCAGACATGCAGAGGGATTCCGGCATCGAAAGCTTTGTAGATCGGCGCGAGCGCAGTTCCCCAATCGACCGCCGCCAGCCATCCGGCGTTGCAATGGGTTAGAACCTGAAGTGGTCGTTTTTGACCCAGACGGTTCCAGATGTCGCGAACCAAGAGCAATCCATGCTCGCCAAGTATGGAGCAATTTTCGGCATCCTGATCGGCGATCGAGAGAGCCTCGCGATAGGCGGCATCGGCGCGTTCAAAAGTGGAAAGGCCCTTCAATAGTTCTGACATCCGATCGAGTGCCCAGCGCAGATTGACCGCGGTAGGTCGCGACTGAAAAAGCTGATCGTACGCGCGGTTAAGTGACTCCTCCGAAGGGTTCGCCCTCATCGCTAATGCCATCCCGTAAGCCGCTGCGGCTCCGATGAGTGGTGCGCCCCGAACAACCATCGAACGAATTCCTTGAGCGGCATCCTCGACGTAATGCCATGAGGCTACCTCAAATTTGTGAGGGAGTTTCGTCTGATCGATAACAAAAACTGTTTCGCCGTCTGACCAGATTGTCCGATAATGATTGCCGTCTACTTTCATCGATTATGGTGGCTCGCCCGCATCCCTGGCGGTTATGAGATTGGCGTAACAAGTATGCATCGAGAACCAGTTCCCGCGCAAGCGATACCGCGCCGGTAGCCTTTCTGGGAGCTCCGGTCCGGCGACTGCCACTTAAGCGGGAGTAGGCGAAGCGTCCCCGCTTTGCACCTCTTCAAACGCGCGCAAACCGAGACGCCTCCCGAGCTCTGAATGGCTTAAAAATGCTATGGAGATCTCAATCCTCTGGCCGAATTTACGTGCATGATTTACCCTGAGGGATGGTTAACGAACGAATACAGGCGCTCGCTCCGGACCTGACGCGAGTTGCTCCTCGCAGTGCTCGGGCTCCGCTCGGACCGTATCGCGCTATTGCCGCGCGGGCGCTCGACAAATGCCGGGCTGAACTCGCAGGTCGGGCCGGATCCTACCATTACAACTGTCCGCTTGACCGCGCATTTTTCGATTTCACTGGGATTGATGCCGCTGAATTCCAGCAATTCGTCGCGACAGGCGCCAGCGACGAGGAAGTTATCGGCTGGATCGTAGAAAAGTCGCGCGTTCACGACTCCAGGCGGGTTGCCCTGTGGAACCAACGGTTTCGACTTAATCCCTTGAACTGGGTGCTGGATTTCGACGACTGGCTTCACGTTCGCCGAAACGCCAACTCGGGTTAGCTTCCTTTAGCCCTGTCGAGCAATGCCGGATCCGGGGATGGTAGGGACGGGCTCTCGCCGCGTCCGGCTCCTTATGTCTCAGATGTGATCGACATTGCGCCCGCTAGGGCCGCTAAATCAGAGTTGACGGCACTAGGGGCCCGGTTCCCAGAAAATCTGGAGAAAATGACCGGTCGGTGAGCGGCCTCATCAGCCCAGGGTTTTAGCCCATAAGCAGCTAGCTTAGAATTGCAGTCTCAGTGTGGCGTGCGAGCTTGATGTGCACCCGCTGTGGCTCTGAGCCGGCGTCCAAAGTAGCATAGGCGTCTCGCCTGTGTCGGACACCAAGGGTATCGATTGACCGGAGAGCTAACGGGTTCTCCGTCACGAAGCTCCTCGGATGAGGAAGACACAGGCGAGACGCCTATGCTACTTTGGACGCCGGCAACGTTCACCCTTCTCCTTTAGACGCTTGGATGAGAGCCCTTAAATGAATCAGGAGATGAGAGGGATTGCCCCTATGGGTAATAACATCATACACTTGTGTTGTCGCCAACAAACTCGGCCGCCCTTTCGCTTTCAGGGCGGGGCTTTCGCTTGCGGATCGCACCCAGGGCTAAAGCACTCCGCCAGAAAGAACGAACACCGCAGCCGGTCGAAGTGTCCCAATTAATAGTCAGCAAAGTATAGTCAGCAAAGACCATGAACACCAAAGACCTCACACGACTCGGTGTGCCACAAGGCGCTCCGCTCAAGATCGGCATGGACTTCATCCTGAATTACATCGCGGGAGGCGGCGATCCTACGGGTCTTGAAGAGGAGATCACGGCGATCATTGCCAATCCGGCCGCATTCCTCGGCGACCCAGAGCGCGAGACATTTGCGCGCGCCTTATACGAGCCTGCATTCAAGCAGCGCGAAAAGCTCGCGCCATGGCGCCAATGGGGATCCGGCCTGGAACCCGAGGCGGTAAAGCAGATGGCCAATGCCTGCGCATTGCCGGTTGCAGTGGCTGGCGCGCTTATGCCGGATGCGCATGTTGGTTATGGCTTGCCCATTGGCGGAGTGCTTGCGACGGAGAATGCCGTGATCCCTTACGCTGTGGGCGTGGACATCGCCTGCCGCATGAAAATGACAGTCTTTGATCGCAAGGCGAACAGCATCGCAGGAGAGAAAGACCGCCTGGCGAATATTATCGAAAGCGAAACCCGCTTCGGCGTTGGCGCGACCTTCAAGCAGCATCGCGAGCACGAGGTGATGGACGAGGACTGGGACGTCTCGCCGATCACGAAGCGCTTTCGAGACAAGGCTTCGGCACAGCTCGGCACCAGCGGTTCCGGCAACCACTTCGTTGAGTTCGGCGCGTTCACCGTGAGCGACGGACAGGCGCAGGCGCTCAGCATTGAGCCGGGCGAATATCTTGCCCTGCTTTCGCATAGCGGCTCGCGCGGAACCGGCGCGCAGGTTTGCCAGCACTACAGCCGCATCGCGATGGGTCGCCATGGCGAACTTCCGAAAGAGTTGAAGCACCTCGCATGGCTCTCCCTGGATGAAGCCGCGGGCCAGGAATACTGGGCTGCGATGAACCTCATGGGACATTACGCTGCTGCCAACCACGCGCTGATCCATCGCCACATCGCACGCAAACTCGGCGCGCACGTGATCATGGACATCGAGAACCATCACAACTTCGCTTGGAAAGAGCGCCACGTTATCGATGGAGTCGAACGCGAAGTGATTGTTCATCGCAAAGGCGCAACGCCAGCGGGCGCAGGTGTGCTCGGGATCATTCCCGGCTCCATGGCCTCGCCTGGCTTCGTCGTGCGCGGAAAAGGCGAGCCCGAGTCGCTCACTAGCGCCTCGCACGGCGCAGGCCGTGTGATGAGCCGCACGAAGGCCCTGCAAAGCTTCAGTTGGGGTGCTGTAAAGAAACTGCTCGCGGAAAGCGATGTAACGCTGCTCTCCGCCGGCCTCGATGAAGTGCCCGGCGTTTACAAGGATATCGCGCAGGTCATGGCCGCCCAGACTGATCTGGTCGAAGTGCTCGGTCGCTTCGACCCGAAGCTGGTCAAGATGTGTCCAAGCGGGGAAAGGGCTGAAGACTAATCTGCTGCATTAGTCGGTTTGCGTCCTCCGAACTCGCAATGATTAATTTCGATAGGCATGCCCAAGTTATTGCTTGTTGTGAATAGGGATCGACGTTTGTAAAAGTATTAACGAAGGTCTTGCACAGAAGACCGCAAAGAATCGAGCCAATGAACAAAGAGCTGATTCGGAGGCTACGTCCGGCCCAGACACAGGCGGGACGCCTATGATACTTTCGGCGCCGGTTTACGGCCACGCCGGGTCACTCGCAGCCTTGCTCCCAGCACAGACTGGAAGTCTATGCTCCTTTGCCTGGCGCGAGAACGCCCCTGCAGACTGCGATCACACAGTTACAGAATACACAAGGAAGCCCGAAGATTCCGCTGCAATCGGTCGAAACGTTCCCAGCGTTTGCTTACTTACTTTTAAAAATCGCTCTAGATTTCGCGGTTCACGAAAACTATATCATTAGAAATGAAAGCAGTGACAATCAGTAAATACGGTGATCAAAGTGTTCTGACCTACGCTGATATTGAACGGCCCAAGCCAAAATCAGACGAGATTCTCGTCCACAACGGCGCCGCCGCCGTCAATCCGGTCGACTGGAAAATCCGTAATGGATTAGGTGAAATGTTCGGGTTGCGGTTGCCGATTGTGCTGGGCTGCGAAATCGCCGGCATGATCAAGGAAGTCGGTAATGACGTGCAGGATTTTCACACAGGCGATCCCGTGTACGGATACGTCAGCTTGCAGCGCAACGGTGGCTATGCGGAATATACTATTGCCAAGTCCGACGAAATTGCGCCGAAACCGGAAATCCTCGACTTTGACAATGTGGCAGCGGTCGCAGTAGGCGCCTTGACTTCCTGGCAAGCAATTTTTGACACCGCGAATCTCCAAGACGGCCAACGAATCCTGATCACGGGTGCGTCGGGTGGTGTCGGTTCAATGGCAGTTCATTAATCTCCCACTCAAACTACCATGCTGTAGTCGGCTCCTTGAAAGACCCTGCTCATTTGTTCAACTTTTTGACGTAACTAACTGTTAGCGCGCATGGAGGGGAGCTGCGCGGGCGAGGGCGTCGATAAACTGGTAGCCCGCTGAAGGCAGTCGCTGCCAGGGAAGTGAGGATCTGCCAGGTTTGCGCGCCTTTAGGAGTTTTGTTACCGCAGGAGATTTTGCGGGCGATCACCGCGTGGCGCAGCTGACGTTCGGCAAGATTATTGGTAGCATCGCGCCCTCGTGATCCAGAAAGGTGAAGAGATGATCGCGCTGTTTATGGAGTCGATTGCGCACGGCTTCTTCGTTGGGTTGCTGCGCGTAGCCTCCAGCAATTGAACGGCTTTGTGTTCCAGGGCTTGGCGCAGATCACTGAAGGTTTCCAGGCTGAGCTCAGCTTTTTGCTCCTGGAGTGCAACGGCCGCGCGCAACATTGCCGCCACTTGGCATAAGAAGCCCTCGCCCTGGTGCGGGTGAAGGTCTTTGGCTTTGCGGATGGCTTTATGATGATGGGCGTAGCATTTCTGTTGGAGCGCAGTGGCGTCATCGTAAATAGCCAGACAGTCGCTGACCAGGACGCCGCCGAAGTCTTTTCCGAGAACGTTGCCCAGAAGGTCACGTCCGCGGCTCTGAGCAATGACATAGCAAGTGAGCACTGAGGTGGTGAAAACCCACAGCCACCAGCCCGGGCCGGCGACCCACCAGCTGGTCTCATCGCTATGAACTACCGGTGCTTGGCGCAGTTCTGCAGCGATGGCGTCGTATTGAGGTTTCTTTGGCAGCGAGCCGATCAAGAGCCTGAGAGAGCCCGCCGGGCTGAGCTGTAGGCCAAAACAATCGCGCAAAACGGCGGAGGTTTTGCGCATGGAAAGCCCCTTGGCCTTGTTGAGATCAGCAGCCAGAGCCAGCGCTCGTGGACCGAGGTGCACACCGGCCGCGCCCATTGCCAGTGACATCTGCAAAGATGTTGGGAATGGACACGCTGAGCGCACTTAACACAGGTGGCCTGGTAAGTGGTCAGCCGTGTGACGTGGGGGCGCACGGGCGGAATGTCTTCAAGAGCTGCTCGATCGTACGGGGATCCTTGAACTGGCTACCACCGCAGTGTGGACAGCAACAGAGTTGGACCTCAAGGGACTCATCGACATGATCGGGTTTGTGCCGGCAGGCGCCCGGATGTCCGCGTTTGCTCCCTGGCCGCTTGGGTGCCACGGAGCGTTTTTGCGGCTCGACTCGGAAAGGAGCAGCCTGGCGGTGGGCGGCACGTTCGGCCCCTTGGGTGCTTCTTCCAACTGGGCAATGCGCTTGGTTTGGATTTCGAGCTGCTGACGGAGCATAGCGCTTTGGCTGCGCAATCCATCTAGTTCCGGTAGCAGTTCGGCTAGCTCTCTGGCCTGCCGTAGCGCAGCCTGCAGTAAGCGATCTGGATCTTCGCGACGCCACCGGATTAGGATTGCCTCGGCGGCCTTCATACACAAAGCCGCTTTTTAAAATCGGCACAAAGCGGATAGAGGTAGATGTCTTTGATGGACACTTCTCGCCGGTGGTAACGATCGTGGCGGCTCCGACCACAGCTCTGACCGACCAATAGCCAGTTGGCGGCTCGATAACTGGCACCGTTAAAGCGCGGACGCTCGACAAAAGTCTCCGCTAAGCACGGAATGAGATTATATTTGTGCTGCCAGTCGGAACGCAGCCGCCGCACAATGAGAGCCAAGATATGACTAGCCAGATGCGCCACCCGGACATGAGGTAAAATCAGAAAACGGCTATTGTTGACTATGAGCCCCAGCTGCCTTTGTCGCTGCTCTGGGCTCCAGCCGATGAACTGGTCCCGGGCTTTGACTTTCCAGGCCGCCCCGGCAAAGAGTACACAGGCCAAGTCGCGTCCGGAACAGTCGCGAATGAGGTAGCGCAAGTTTTGGCCTGAGGCACCGCCAAAACCCAAATAATGATGGTGGTGGAGATGGCAGATGAAATCATTGGCCTCTTTGGTACGCGCTTCGACCAGCACTACTTCCAGGGGCCGCAGAGCCTTCAGTGGGCTTTCGATCGGCTGCACGCTCCCGCTAGCCAACCAAAACAAGTCGAGCTCTGAGAGCACGCGCAGCCTCTGGCGTCCACCACGGCGCTGGCGCGGTGGCAACTCGATGAGGCCGCTTTCAGCCAATTTGGCCAGCAACAGCCTCGCCGACATGTCCTTGAGCTGGCCGGTGGCGGTTCGCCAATTGAACTGCTCGCTCACCGCAATCGACAGCCGATTGCGACTCCAGTGCGGATGGTCCGCAATCAGCCGCTGAATCAGTTCCACATCATCGCTGCTTAACAATCGGCCTTGGATCACCCGGGAAACGAACATTCCCAGTTCTTAGCCGATCCTCTTTCCGAAGCCAGCGGAAAATTTTCGATCGCCTTAATTCTCTCAAAAAGGCGCTAAACACATAAGCTTGCCAAAGCGAAGGGGGCATTTGTAATCGCGACGGCTTCGGGCAAGAATGAGGAGTTCGTCCGAAGCTTGGGCGCAGACGAATTTGTCGATTACACCCGGGAGAAATTCGAAGAGAGAGTGCGAGAGGTTGACGTCGTCTACGACACGGTAGGCGGTGACACTTTAGAGCGATCGTTTGAAACGCTACGTCGTGGCGGATGTTTAGTAACGACCGTGATGCCGCCATCCATTGAAAAAGCGGAGAATTATGGCATCCGCGCCTCGATGATCGGCGTGCAACCAAGCGGGCAGCAATTACGAGAAATAAACCAGTTGATTGCCGCCGGTAAGCTAAAAACACATATCGCAACTGTTCTCCCACTGAGTGAAATCAAGAAGGCTCATCAACTTTCCGAGAGTGGACGGATGCGCGGCAAAATTATCTTGCACCCAGGTTAGTCTTCTGAAAGACCGATTGCAGCACGATGAACAATTGATCCACAATGATGGCGCCCGGGTTGTATTCCGATCTCCCTGCACCACTGTTGTCCAAAATGAACGTTAGTTAGACGGCGTAGTCTTGGACTGGAGCCTTTACGCGGGTCGTATAGACTGCATCTGCCTGAGATTTCATTTAAGTGCTCTTTATCCAAGCGTTTAAAGTAGAAGGGTGAACGTCAAGCTCACACGCCACACTGAGACTGGAAATCTATGCTCCTTCCAAACAACCCGGAACTCCGAACCCCGAACTCGGAACCGCGCCGCGCGCTGACGGTTCGCGTGGCAAAACGACTACGGCGCATTCTCCGTAAGCGAGTCCAACGCTTTTTGCGTCTCGTTGTTACAAGTACGAAAAGCGAATCCAATAAAAATATCTTGTAAGATTTTGCGATTCGCAGCATACTCCGACTAATTAAGGACGTCGCGATGGATTTGATTTCGCAAGGAGGTGTTTCCTAGCACACGGAAGGACTATTCTTAAGACAAACGGAGTGCGATTTTGACCCCGATAGAGCGACAATTAATAATCTTTATAGACCGTTCGTGGCAGATTTTCGTTGCTTAGTTAGTTTTGCAACGAACGAGGTGGCGCATACCGAAAGCAGTCTGCACTACTACATTACCCGTTGCTAAAGATGAATTTCTGCTATTGGCAGGTGTTGAGTTAACACGGTTTCCGGAGTCAGGCGACCAGAACTCCAAACTTCAACTGCTCATCTTGAGGAAATTCTTGTAAGGCATCGCAAACATAGCGAACTAGGAGTGCGCGAGTGATTAGGAAGAAGGCCGTTTAACTAACGCACTGCGGTTATTCAAATCAATATTTGTCGTCATCCAACCAAATCCTGCGCAAACTCTAAATCCATTTCCGCACCCAACCCAAGAGACACCCATGGCAACTTTGCTCAACAATAATCCAGCTCCCGGAGGCCCCGGGGATCCGCCGATGTGGACACGCGCCGACAAAGACGCGGTCGGAACCGCCCTCTCCTTCGCAAGTCCGGTTTGGTATACTGTAGCCGGCGGTATTCTTACCGAGGTCTATTTCCCCGATGTCGACACGCCTCAGGTTCGCGATTTCCAACTCATCATCACCGATGGCGCCACTTTTTTCCACGACGCCCAGCTGGACTTTACGCACCAGTGCCAGGTCATCGATCCGCGGGCCCTGGCCGTGCGCCTGACAAACACGGCCGTCGGCCAGCCCTACACAGTGGTTCAGGATATCATCACCGACCCCGAATCTAGCTGCCTTCTTGTGCGCACGACATTGCAAGGGGACCCGAATTTTCTGAGCGGGCTGAAGGTCTATGCGTTGTTAGCGCCGCACATGCGAGGTCAGGGCGAGGGCAACTCCGGTTACGTGGCCGTTACCGCTCAAGGAAAGTCGCTGGTCGCCGAGCACGCAAACTACTGGTTGGCGCTTGGGGCTGACTGCGGCTTCGGCCAGACGAGTTGTGGCTTTGTAGGGGTCAACGATGGTTGGACGGATATCATCGGCAACCGCCGACTGCCCGTTTGGAGTTATGACTCGGCCGAGAACGGGAACATCGCCTTGCTGGCGGAAATCATGCGGGGGAACCGGAATGAATTCGTCCTGGCGCTGGGCTTTTGTCAAAACGATGAGGGGCTGACGTCTCAGCCCGGCCCTGCCCTGGTCGCAATGACGGAGGTATTGACCTATCCGTTCGATCAAGCGACGGCGCCCAATGGCTATCTCCAGGACTTTATCGAGGGTTGGGTCGCCGGCATTTCGCCCACGCGCTACCAACCCAACGCGGGCACGACCGGGGATCAGAACCGGTTGTTAAGTATCAGTCACAATGTGTTGCAGGCCCATGAAGACAAGAGTTCTTGCGGTGCCCTGGTGGCCTCGCTGAGCATACCGTGGGGATACGCCAACCCTGATTCAGATTCGGGCTACCACCTTGTGTGGCCGCGTGACATGTGCCAAAGCGCGACCGCCCTGCTGGCGGACGGCGAATTGGACCTGCCGTTGCGCGGATTGATGTACCTGGCCACTAACCAATCGCCCGACGGCAGCTTTCACCAAAACTTCTACATCAACGGGGAACCCTACTGGGACGGAACGCAACTCGATGAATTTTCCTTCCCGATCATCCTGGCTTATCGGTTGAGCCAGGCCAATGCCCTGCAGCAGTTTGATCCCAAACAAATGGTGCTCTCCGCGGCGGGAGCGTTGATCGCCAACGGCCCCATGACGCAGGAAGAGCGTTGGGAAGAAAACGAAGGCTACTCCCCATCCACGCTCGCCTCAAACATTGCCGGGTTGATTTGCGCTGCCGATCTGGCCGAAAACAGTTGGAGCGACCCCGTGACCGCCCAGTTCCTGAGGGAATATGCCGACTTCCTGGAGTCCCATCTCGAAACCTGGTGCACCACCACACAGGGCGACTTGGTCCCCGGCATCAACCAGTATTATATACGGCTGCTGCCCACCCAGGTAAAATCGGTGGGGGCCAACCGCAATCCCTCGCTGCCGGAAGATCCCAACACCGCCACGATCTTTCTGAAAAACACCAACGGTCAATCCTTCCCGGCCCGCGATGTGGTGGACGGTGGTTTCCTGGAACTTGTCCGCCTGGGCATTCGTCGAGCCGATGATTCTATCATCCAGAATACCGTGCAGGTAATCGATGCCGTTCTCAAGGACGACCTCCCCAATGGCCCTTGCTACCGCCGCTACAACCACGACGGCTACGGCCAGGGTGACCAGGGCGAGCCCTTCGGCACCGCGGGCGTTGGACGTCCCTGGCCGCTGCTGACGGGAGAACGGGCCCACTACGAAGTCGCGGCGGGGCGCGATGCGAAGCCCTACATCCGCTACATGGAAGCCTTTGCCGGCACCCGTGGCTTGCTCACGGAGCAACTCTGGAACGGACCTGCGCTTGCCAATCCTCCTCTGGTGCCCGGCGGCCCCACCGGCTCCGCCATGCCCCTGGCCTGGGCCCACGCGGAGTACATCAAACTGGTGCGCTCGGTTTCCGATGGACAGGTGTTCGACATGTTGGGTGTCGTCTCCAGTCGCTACCTGCAACCTCACGCCTCCAGCCTGCTCGAAGTTTGGAACTTCGATCGCCAGTTCCTCTCCATGCCGGCAGGCAGGACGGTGCGAATTCCACTGGCGACTTCGTTCCAGCTCCGCTGGACTCGCGACGGATGGAATACCTACCAAGACACAACCGCCACCGCTACCGCCGTGGGCATCTACTATGTGGATCTGCCCACGGATGCCACCGAGGCCGGTTCCGCGCTCACGTTCACCTTCTTCTGGCTGCCCAGCCAGACATGGGACGGAGTCAACTACTCCGTCGGCCTCCAAGCCTGAGCCACGACAGCCGCCCGCACCTCAGATCCAGGCAAAAGTCTGGTCGTACCCATAGTGTCTATCGGCTCGCTTCACCCTACCCCTTGCGTTATGACCGACACCGAGCAATCCAGCCCCATTACACGGGTGACCAGCCCCGAGGCTGCCTCCACCGCCCCCTACGATGTCGTCATCGTCGGCTCCGGTGTATCGGGCTCCATTCTGGCCAAGGAACTCACCAAGGAACACTACCGCGTTCTCGTCATCGAGGCTGGCCCAGGCCGGGACTTCTCCCAAAACGGCTATGAGCGGTACCTGGAAAATTTCTACGCCGCCACCAGCAAAGACAACAACGCGCCATTCCCGCCAAATCCAAACGCCGATATGCCGCGCAGCCCGGAGATCAAACCGTTGCGGCCCGGTCAGCCCAACGCCGACGCCTACTGGGTGCAATACGGTTCTTTTGTGACCGACACGGTCTACTCGCGAGTGCTGGGTGGAACTACCGTGCACTGGGAAGCCAAGGCCATTCGCATGCTGCGGGAAGACTTCAGAATAAAGAGCACCTACGGCCAGGGGCTCGACTGGCCGCTCGGTCTCGATGACTTAATGCCCTACTACGAGCAGGCCGAATTTGAGATGGGCGTCTCGGGCGATGTCGAAGCCCAGAAGAAAATCGGGGTGGAGTACAAGGACGGTTACGTTTACCCGATGGAGGAGTTGCAAGCCAGCTACCTCGACCAGATTGTAGCGAAAGGGCTCGATGGCATGAAGATCGACCTCGATGGCGAGGAGATCAATGTGGATTGGATCACCTTCCCCCAAGCGAAAAACGCGACTCCCAACCCGGCCTACGCGGATCCGAACACTGGGCAACCCTTCAAGCCCCAGGGGGCTATCACCCTGCATCAAGACGACGAAGGGGAGCGGTGCCAGGGCAATACCAATTGCGTGCCGCTCTGCCCGGTTCAGGCCCGATACGATGCTCGCAAAACACTGGTGAAAGCCATGAAAACCGGGCATGCCGACCTCCTCACCCAAGCTGTGGCCAGCCGCGTGCAGTTTGATCCCGCCAGCGGGGCCGTCACGGAGATCGAAGTCAAGGTCTATAAAAGCCGTGAATCGTCCGCCCACACCCCTATCCGCGTGCGGGGCAAGCTATTCATCCTCGCGGCCAACGCCGTGGAGAATGCCCGCTTGATGCTGGCTTCCGCCTTACAGAACAACCGACCGCTCAACGATCTGCTCGGTCGCAATCTCATGGATCACCCCTACCTGCTCTCCTGGGCGCTTCTCCCTGTGAATGCCGGCGTGGGCCGGGGTCCTTCTTGTACCTCCGGGCTTTGCAATTTCCGCCGCGGCAAATTCCGCCGGAAATTCGCATCCTTTGCCGCCGACATTCACAATGATGGTTGGGGCTGGGCGACCGGTTCGCCAGTGACCGATCTCGTCGAAGTAGTGGACAACATGAACAAGCACGGCCGAGCCCTGCGCGAGGAACTGACCCGGCGAATCTCCCGTCAACTGCTTTTAGCCTACATGATCGAAATTCCCGCCGATCCCAACAACCGCGTCACGGTCGACACGAAGTATACCGACGCCCTGGGCAACATGCGTCCGGTGGTCAGATTTAAACTGCCGGACTACAGCATGGCCGCGGCCGAATACACCCGCAAACTTTCGCGCCAGATCTTCCAACGGCTGGGCGCGGAAGACTACACCAACTACGACCCCAGCGATTACGGCTACGTGACTTACAACGGTCAGGGTTATGCCATCCGCGGTGGCAACCACCTCTCCGGCACCCACATCATGGGTACGAGCCTTTCCAACTCCGTGGTCAACTCCGACCAAAAATCGTGGGAACACCCCAACCTCTACCTCGTCGGTCCGGGCAGCCTGCCCTCTATCGGTTCCTCCAACACCACCCTCACCACAGCCGCGCTCTGCTTCAAAACGGCCGGAGCTGTGCTCAAACACCTCGAGAGCCTGCGTTCTGCGATCACAACCTGACCCAATGAATGCAACCAACCCACCCAGCACCCCGATCGAAAACGTCCAACAGTTAAAGGAATACCTGCAGGTTGCGCTGCAACTCGAGCACGCCACCATCCCAGTCTACCTGACGGGCGCGTATACCGCTAAGATCGAGGCCAACAAGTGCTCGAGTGACATCATAAAAGCGGTGGCCAAAGAAGAGATGCTGCACCTGACCCTGGCTGGCAATCTCCTCAATGCCGTTGGCGGCTCGCCCGATCTGGTGCACCCCGCCTTTGTGCCCAATTACCCGATCCCGCTCCCGTCTGGGGAAACCGACTTTACCGTCAGCATCGAGAAACTTTCGGATAAAGCTATCCAGACCTTTCTCAAAATCGAACGCCCCTCCCGGCCGGAGAAAGAGCATGCGCCCATCATTAAGCGCATTCGCAGAGCTGTTCGCGTTCAAAGCAAGCATCTCGATCAGGCAATCCGCGGAACTGGCCGTGCTTTCATCCCCTGCTCTGACGCCACGGATGCCACGCAGGATGAATATGGCCTCCAGTACGACATAGCCTTCATCGCGGATCAGCACCTGCGTCCCGAGACGAGGGCGACTCGACGAGCCTCCATCCTCCCCGTGGTCAAAACCAAGGACGCCAGCGGCAATGATCTCGAGCTTCACTATTGGAGTATTGGCGACTTTTACGAAGCGATTCACCTCGGCTTTGTGCATCTGACGCAAACGATGGGAGAGCGGAATCTTTTCACCGGCAATCTGAACAAGCAGGTCGGCCCCGAGTACTACTATTCCGCTGGAGGCGAGTTGACCAAGATTATCGACCTCAATACCGCCCTTGCCGCTATCGACCTGATCGCGGGTCAAGGCGAAGGCAGCCATGACCGTATTTACGACGAAGAAGGTGAACTCGCCCATTTGTTCCGGTTCGATCAAATCCAAAAGCGCCGGTACTACCGGCGTTACGACGAGCAGGGCGGCGATAAGCCTTTTGAGCCTCGAGGTGGGCCCTTCCCCGTGGATATGAAGGCCGTCTATCCGATCAAAACGGACGCCAAAATCGCCGACTACGACGCCTATCCGGACATCAAGGACCAGGCTCTCCTCTTCAACGAGCAGTACAAGCAGTTCCTGCAGAAGCTGCACCAAGCCTTCAACGGAAAGCCCGAGCTCCTGAGGAATACGTTTGCGGCCGAAATGTTTCGCATCAAGGCAACCATGGAGCGGCTCATTCGCAACCCGATTCCGGGAACCGATGAGAACGCGTCCCCGACCTTTGAGATGAATAATTCCAAGTAACCTGCGCCGGCACCAACCGCTTGAAACCACCTATGCCCGCACCCTTTGACAATTTCATCCTGCTCTCGGTCCAGCTCTGCGGCGTCTCCAGCTTCGACTTGCTGGGTACCGGTTACACCAAGGCCTACTATCAGACAGTGGAGAGCATCGTGGGACCTGGCTCGCTCCAGCGCCTGCTGGATATGTTCGCCGCACTACCCACGGACCCTGCGTCAAACGAAGCCCTGCGCGCCGAAATCCTCAGCCACGACGAATTCGGGCCCATCGCCCGAAACATCATCAAGCTGTGGTACACCGCGACTTGGTTTGAGTTGCCGCACGATTGGCACGAGAAGTTTGGCCTTTACGCAAACGACCGGACCTTCATTCCGTACACCTACGCCTACCCGGAGTCGCTTCTGGGACCCGCCGTGGGCGCCCACCCGGCCGGGGCCAAGCCGACGGGGTATCAGTCCTGGACGCTTCCGCCGGAATACTTGCCGATTCCGCCCGAGTGCATGTAAAAAGTTCTGTATCTCCGTGGTCGCAGTCTGCAGGGTCGTTCTCGCGCCAGGCGAAGGAGCATAGACTTCCAGTCTGTGTTGGGTGTAATGCTGCGAGTCCACCCGACGCGGCCGTAAACCGGCGCCGAAAGTATCATAGGCATCCCGCCTGTGTTTGGGGAGCGACACGTATGCTATTTTAGATTTCGCGAAGTGAAATCTACCGCGCATCGTTCGAACAATGAATAACGCCTCCAAAGGGCGGCGCGAGTCATAGATAAATATCTGAGCAAGCTCCTATATTTTCTCCGGAAACCTCTCTTCGCTAGCATACCCCTGTTTAGGGGTGCGCCAATGTTTGCATTGGCAGTCCAGTGTTCGCCTATCCCCAGCTTTAAAGGCATGATTTGATTTACCCTACGGCGTCACCCCGAGCCGCGAAGGGCACTTCATTCGTTCCTTGAACTACAAATGTTGTTTCGTCCTCCGACCAACTGATCGAAAGATTGCCACTCACTGTGACTCCAGCCCGTGCGAAGGCTGCTTTGCCACCACTGGTTCCGCTGGTGTGGATGGTCCCCGATATTGTCTGCGCGAAAAACACCTGCTTTAGTAGAAAGCATTCTCGAACCCATCCGTATTTCTCTCGATTTGAATCAGCTTGCCTCCTCAAGTTCGGCAGAACAGTGCTAAAATAAACCTGCAGGTCTTGTGGACCAAAGGCGACCGTTTCCACCGCAGATATATTCCACGTAACAGTCACCCCTTGCGTTATATCTCCGCTTGCGATCAGACCCAATTGTGGGAGACCTGCCCCTGCTGAAATAGCGAATTGATCGGTTACGTTTCGGACAACGATGTCTGCCGGGACCCGGGGAGCCAAGGCCAGCGCGTCAGTCTTAAGCACATCGGTCGCTAACCCTCGATCTTCGTCGAGTCGAATTTCCGGGCGAAAATCGCCCGGCTGCCAGAAGTAATGAATTTTGACTAGATGCCCAGGCAGATAACTTCGCGAGGCCAGGTCGAGCAACTGAAGTCCCTTTTGCTCTAACATCCTATTGAGATTGTTCATGGCTTACGTTCCTTCCGTCGGTCCCAAATTGGTATTACACATACACTGCACCTCCGTCGCTCCCAAGTGCACTCCATATTACACCTAGTTCAAAGGATTAACAGAAGCAACACAGCTGCAGAAGGCCGCAGCAGCCTCGCCGTCGAAGAGCTCGCTCGAATCTTGGTTGCTCACCCCGGTGATCGCAAATGCATCAAATGGGTCGCCATGTGTACGCTGTCGACAGCTCTCACGGCCAATAGAGAAGCTAAACTTGCAAGTTTATCTTGCAAGATTGACTGTGTATCGTGTATGTTGTCATTGTGATTCCGCGAAAGACCTTCGACACCGCCGTGACCGATTTTGCTCAGGCAATCGGGCTTTTGGTGCGCCGCGTACGCGCGGCGAGCGCCTCGCATGAGCTTTCCTGGACCGAATCTCTCGTCATGGCGCGCCTCGCTAAAGACGGGCCCGCAACGACCGCCGACCTGGCGCGCGCGGAAGGCATGAAACCGCAATCGATGGGAGCCACAGTGGCGGCGCTTGAGGAAATGGGTATCGTCGAGCGCAAACCGCATCCGACCGATGGCCGGCAGGTGAATATCGAGCTGACCGCCAAGGGCGCTGCCATGCGGAAGAGCGCCAAGGATGCGAAGCGGACATGGCTGGCGGAGGCTATCGCGCAGCTCGATGAACAGGAACGGGAAACCCTATTTAGGGCGGGCGAGATCATCAAACGCCTGGCGGAAAAATAATAACCGGAGGAATAACAATGCCGCTCACAAAACTCGATGCCACCACTGCCTTGATTGTGATTGACTTGCAAAAAGGCATTGTCGGTTTGCCCACCATCCACCCTGTTGGGGAACTCGTGAACCGCGCCAGCGCATTGGCTGCCGCATTCCGCCACCACGGTCTGCCGGTTGTGCTCGTTAACGTTGACGGTGTAGCATTGGGGCGAACGGAACAGGCTCCCAGAATTCGTGAGATTCCGGCCGGATGGACCGATCTCGTTCCCGAGCTGAACCAGCAGCCGGGAGACCACACTGTGACGAAGCGGACGTGGGGGGCGTTTACAAACACGGGCCTGGGTGAGCACCTGAAGAGGCTGGGTGTCACGCAGGTCGTGATCGCCGGCGTCTCAACCAGCGCCGGTGTCGAGTCGACCGCGCGCCAGGCGTACGAGCTCGGATTCAATGTCACACTCGCCGTCGACGCCATGACCGACACGAACTCTGACGCTCACATCAACAGCGTCACGCGGATCTTCCCGCGTCTCGGCGAAACCGGCACGACCCAGCTAATCATCGATCTCCTCAAAGAAAACAGGAGCCCCTGATGATGGCGAGAGGAACGTATCGGTGTGTCGGCGTGTCGGCGTTTGCAAAGCATCATCAACTTCGTCGAGACCTCCGGTCAATATAGCCGTGTCCAAAAAGCAGTCTTACTTCCCCAGGCGCCGATACGCCAATACGCCGATCCGCTGACACGCCGCCGCTCGCGTTCGGGCGGTCTCACGGTGGCAATTCTCCCAGCGACTCGTGAGCGGTCCGATGAAAGGCACCTTCCGTTCGCTGAACGGCTTTAACTATCGGATGTGGGCTGCCGGGGCGATCGTGTCCAATGTGGGAACATGGATGCAGCGGACCGCCCAGGACTGGATCGTCCTCACCCAACTGACCCACCATAATGCGACCGCTGTTGGCGTGGTGATCGCGCTCCAGTTCGCGCCCCAGGTTCTCTTGCTGCCCTTCACTGGTTTTGCGGCCGATCATCTCGACCGGCGGAAACTCCTGTTGGCGACTCAGGCGACGATGGGAGCATTGGCCTTGGGATTGGGTCTCCTCACCGTCGCCGGGCTCGTCCAGTTATGGCATGTGTACGTGTTTGCGTTTCTGCTCGGCTGCGTCGCAGCATTCGACTCACCGGCGCGCCAGACATTTGTCGCGGAGCTGGTCGGTGAAGCTGACCTGTCGAACGCCGTGGCGCTGAACTCCACATCGTTCAACGCCGCGCGGCTGATCGGTCCTGCCCTCGCGGGTATCCTCATCACCGCCGCAGGCTCAGGTTGGCTATTCCTGATTAACGCAGCCTCGTTTGTTGCCGTGATCGCCTCGCTACGCCTCCTGCGCGTCGATGAACTTCACCGGACGAACAGAGCTGTCCGCAGCCGTGGAAGTATCGCCGAAGGGTTTCGCTATATCTGGAGACGCCCCGACCTGAAAACAATTCTTCTCATGATTTTCCTGATTGGCACGTTCGGACTTAACTTCCCGATCTTCATTTCAACCATGTCGGTCACCGTCTTCCACGCAGGAGCGCGCCAATTCGGACTCTTGACGTCGATCATGGCGATCGGAACAGTCGCCGGCGCGCTCCTTGCCGCCAGACGGGAAAAACCCAGCATCGCACTTCTGCTGGCTGCCGCCGCAATCTTCGGATTCGGTTTCGTGCTTGCCGCGGTCATGCCCAACTATTGGCTTTTCGGCGTTGCACTCATCATCATCGGCGTATCCTCTCAAACCTTCACCACCTCAACGATCAGTTTGGTGCAACTGTCGACCGAGCCCGCCATGCGTGGGCGTGTGATGGCAATCCTCCTTGCCATAGCATTGGGCTGCATGCCCATCGGCGCACCCTTGATCGGTTGGGTGGCCGACATATTCGGCCCGCGCTGGGCGCTTGGCGTCGGCGCCGCCTCAGGTTTTGCCGCGGCGATCGAGGCGATTTGTTACCTCAGGAAGCACCGTTACCTGCGCGTGCGCATCGGCGCTGGTCGTCTCCGCTTCACCCTCGACGAGGTACTTGCTAAATGACACGATTTTCCTGTCACCTTGCCCGCTAAATGTCACACTTGTGACGCGCTATTTGTCATTTCGGCGCGGCCGATGGGTTTGCAAACTCAATCCGAGGATGTCGTGCCACCTGTTTCCATTAGCGTTCTTAAGACTGGAAGTATATGCTCCTGTGCCTAACGCGAGAACGCCCCTGCAATCTGGGACGAAGTACCTCGATTCGCACTTCTGCCTTTTGCCTTTTTAGTTCTTACTTTTCCCGGCTCGGCTAACTATTTGTGTGTACCGTTCGCCGAGCATTTTGAGCAACCGGCGAGCGTCGTGCAGTGCGTCAACGGGGTCTCGCTCATACGCCGTTTTAATGGCATCCTTAAGCCAGTAGGAGATGCCTGGATCTTTAAGGATCTCTTTCGCCTCAACTGGCAATTGTCTCAACGACCCACTCCCTAACAAGAGTTCCGCTGTCTTCGACCAGCCGTACTAACGCGCTTCTCTATTTGGCTCGTCAAAACCTATTCAAAAGGAGCGTTCCGTGCCATGCCGTAATTTCTGGCTTTATTGATCATATAATGTGTCACGGTTCAGTGCGCGTTCTGCGCACTGCAATCTGCGCTGAACCGAATCGATGATTCCTACTAGGTAAAAACGAATTTCAGGACGCGCGTTTCAGGTTATCTAGGGATTTGGAAAATTAAGACCGATGAACCGCATTTTGCCGAACTCTTTGCTTTCACGTAGAAACGATTGGTTCCGCGGCGTAGCCCTCTTGATTGAGGCTGGTCCCGGCGGCGAATCGTGTGCGGGCTTGGGCTCAATTGCGAGACAGTTGGCCGTTATCCGCGATTAGCAAATCCGGTTATTTCGACCACCGGCTTTAAGGGGAGCCGCGTCCCGTAGGGACACACCGATCGTAGCCTGGCACGCAGTGCCTGGGAAAGCGTGTCTAGAAAGAAGCCGTCCCGTAGGGTACGGTATGATCGGGCGCACCTAATCCCGGAGGTATTTTTCGTCGAGATGTACGCCGTGTTTCTTGAGGAAGGTTAAATACTCTTCTTATCTTCAGGCGCACCTGTCCCAGGCACTTCGTGCCAGGCTACGATCATGCAGTCCCTCCGGGACATTTTGCCGGTATGATACTTTCGGCGCCGGCTTACTGCCACATCGGGTCGACTCGCAGCGTTATACCTAACACACACTGGAAGTCTATGCTTCTTTGCCAGACGCGAGATCAACACTGCAGACTTTAATGGTTAGCGCGTGTATTCCGTTTTTTGTTGCTTGCTTACCACCCAGGTGCAAAAGACAAGTGGAAGGCTTGTCCACTAGATTTCGCGAAGCGAAATCTAACCTGCAGTTTGGACATTTCGAGAAGGTAACGCCGGGTAAAATTCAAGATTTTTCGCTAGGCGAGATTTTTTGCTGGTCTCGGAATTTCGTTCGGTGTAATGACTTCCGAAAATGGAGTCATTATATGTTCAGAGCCGCACGTTAGAAGCAAAGGATCTAAAATGGATCCGCCGACTTATTGATGCCCATCCCGGCTGGAACCGCACCAAGCTCTCCCGGCACATTGCGCAGAGGTGGGAGTGGCGAAATCAAGCGGGGCAGCTCAAGGATATGGCCTGCCGCTCAATGCTCCTAAAACTGGAGCAAAAAGGCTTGATCTGCTTGCCGGCCCCCCAGAGGCCCTCCAATAACGGCTGCGCTTTCCGCCCGGTGGTTCCGCCCATGGCCGAGGCGCTCGTTGAGCCAATCCAAAGCCAGCTCGGTATATTGGAGCCGCTCTCCATAGTGCCGGCGCAGAGCCGCGCAGAGCTCGCTCTCTTTGACTGGCTTTTGTGGCGTTATCACTATCTGCCTTACAGCGGAGCAGCTGGTGAGAACATCAAGTATTTGGTTTATGATTGTCGCGCTCGTCCGTTGGCCTGCCTGCTTTATGGGGCAGCGGCGTGGAAGCTCTCCGTTCGCGACCAGTTCATCGGCTGGAGTAAGCAGCAGCGCGAAGCTAACCTGTGCTACTTGGCAAACAACCTGCGTTTTCTGATCCTGCCCTGGGTGCGGGTCAAAAATCTGGCTTCCTATTTGTTAAGCGCTTCGCTTTCGATGCTCTCCGGGCATTGGCAACTCAAATATGGTCACCCGATCTACCTGGCCGAGACATTTGTCGATTGCGAGCGTTTCCGCGGGACCTGCTATCGAGCGGCAAACTGGAGCTGGCTGGGTCAAACTCAGGGCCGCGGCCGTAACGACCGCTCTCGCCAACTGTGTGTGCCGATCAAAGACATTTATGTGCGGGCGCTGTGCAAGGACTTTCGCCAGCGTCTAACCCAGAGCTTTGGACTATGCTCTTAGAGAACTTACTCCATTTGCTTGGAGGGTGGGCGCCGGTCTTCCGCCAACAGCGCACCCGTGCGCGGGCTGTCGCGCTGGCGCTAGGCTTACTCTGCGGCTTAGGGCGTCGCACCGTCACGCGCTCGATCTGCTTTAACAACCGCCAGCATCAGGACTGGAGCGCCGATTACAAGCTCTTCAACCGCAGTCGATGGGATGCACACGCCCTTTTTGAGCCGATCATCCAGACAGCCATCGGCCAATACTGCCCAAAACACATTGTGGTCGGCTTAGACGACACCGGGATCAAACGCTCGGGTAAAAAAGTTAAGACCGCCTACTGGCAGCGTGATCCGCTCAGTCCACCCTTCCATACTAACCTGATGTTGGGTCAGCGCTTTCTCCAGGCCTCGCTGCTAACGCCCCTCTACTACTTCGATGGAGAAAGTTCACCGCGCGGCCTGCCCCTACGCTTTGAAGAAGTCACCCCAGTGCGCAAACCGGGCAAAAACGCGACCACTGCACAGAAGGCCGCTTACCGCCAGGCCAAAAAGACGCATAATCTCTCGACGGCCTTTGTGGATATGCTGCGCGAACTGCGCCAAGACTTTGACTCCCAGGGTCTTGAGCGCAAGACCTTCATTGCCGTAGGCGATGGCTCCTTCTGCAACAAAACGACATTCCGCCAACCTTTGGATCGCACCATCCTCATCACTCGGGCTCGCAAAGACCTACGACTCTGTTTTCCCCACCAGGGTCAAGGCCCTCGCTATTATGGGACAGAGCTCTTCAGTCCCGAAAAGGTCTATAATGACCCTGCCATCCCCTGGAAAGAGACCAAAATCTTTCACGGCTCTAAATACCGTAAGATTCGCTTCAAGGAAGTCAGTCAAGTGCTCTGGCAACGGGGAGGTGGTCGACGGCTTTTGCGGCTCTTTGTGCTCGCGCCCACGCCCTATCGCAAGACTAAGGAGGGGCGGCGCTATTACCGGCAAAAGGCATACCTGTTGTGCGACGACAACCAGTTGGCTGCCAAAGAACTTTTGCAAGCCTACTTCGATCGTTGGCAAATTGAAATCAACCATCGCGACGAAAAGAATATCCTTGGAGTGGGTCATGCACAGGTCTGGGCCGAATTGAGCTTGCCGCGTGTCCCGGCTATGATCGTAGCGACCTACAGCTTAATGCTCTTAAGCGCCTTAGAGACCTACGGACCCACGCGTACCACTGCCTATGAACCTCTACCCAAGTGGCGCAGTGCCGCTCGGCGTCCCTCCTGCCAGGACCTGGTAACACTCCTGCGCAAACAGATTGAGGCCCAGTCCTTCGGCCAAGGCACCCCGACCAACGTCGTTGGCTACCCCTCCATGGTTCAAACCGCCGCGGCCTAATATATCAACAATCCGCGCTGTTATGAAGCGTTGGAAATGTCCAAACTGCAGACTAGATTTCGCGAAGCGAAATCTAACAGCCGGGGTGCGCTGTCTGACGGGTCGTCTCAGTCCAGTAGCGACGAAGGAATGCCAGGCTGTGTCGCATCTCGGGCTCAGGATTCTCCAGCTTGCACTCAGAGGATATCGCGCCAGTGTACCGGATCTCCTTTAACAAGCCCATGAACCGGTCGTAATTGTAAGAGCCGCTGCCCGGATTGCGACGCCCGGTATCGGCGAGATGGATATGCGCAAGCCATGGCGCGCAGTCGCGCAGGGTCTCCAGCGGCTCGTTTTCCTCGTCCATATGGTAAAAATCGGCCAGCACGCGAATCTCCGGTCGGTTAATCTGTTCGGCGAAGCGCACGCCTTCGGCCACGCTGTTGATGAGGTTAGATTCTCCGCGATTCAGCGGCTCGATGACCACCGTGATTCCAGTGCCCTTCATCGCGTCCGCGCACCACGACAGGGCACGAAGGAACTGGTCCTCGGCCTCGATCCGATCGAACCCATCCGGGACATTGCGAGACCTAGCGCTTCCCAGCACAGCCACGTCGGCCTGCGCATGGTGCAGCAACTCGGCTGCGCCCGCGAGGTAGGTTTGGACGCGGTCAGAATCAATTTCCTGACCAACCACGTGCAAGTCGCGGGGAAAGAAGTTGTTAAACGCCGTGGTGGGCAGCGGAGCGGCTGCGACGGCCGCTTTGGCGGTGTCGATACTCGCCCGGCTGTCAAGTCCAAACGCCGCCAGCGGAACCTCGACGAAATCAAAGCCGAGCCTATGCAGCAGGGCAGCCTCCCGCAAATCCGCACACCAGCCGATATTCATCGTCGTATCTCCTTATGCCAACTGTCAATTCGTACGAAAATTGAAGGCAGGCAGGCCGTTGGCCTCGACGGAGTCTCCTTTTTAAGGACATTTTCTTGTTTCATCAGTTGGTTCTTTGGCCTCGTTCCCGGCATCACATGGAGTGTGGAAGATGGTAAGATCTCCATTCATTACACGATTACACGAGCGTAAATCCGCAGCAGTGGAACCCATTGCCGCAGCCCTGCAATTCCCTACCTATTTATTTTCCAATTCCTTCTGCTCGAAGCTCGCGTTCTGCTTGTGCCCAGTCCCCAGTTTCGTCGCCGCTGAGTCCCAAAGCTCTCCGCCGTTCCGCAATAAAATAAGCTCGGACCTGTATCTGTTCCGTCGTTGCTGTCACCTGGGCCTCCTTTTTCGGAGCGCTCTCTTGCGCCGCCGTCGGCTGAGATGTTGCAATATCCTGTACAGGCGAGGCTTCATTGGCACTGATCTCTTTCAATTCGGAAAGATCTTGAGTCTTCACATCGGCGTGAGCTTCTCCTGTACCAGAAATGTCATGTGCGCCTTCTTCTTCGAAGACACTTTTTGCGCTGGTCGTCTCATCATCGCTTTCGGAATGAACCGAGATAAGGATTCCCCCTTCCTTCACTTTTCCCTCATAACTTTTGGCTTCGTACTCAGGTATTCCCAATCCGATTAGTGCTCCCGTGAGTCCGCTGACTCCGGCACCGATGGCCCCGCTGCTCAACGCCGCTATGATAGGTCCGGCCGCGATGAAAGTGCCTAAGCCAAGAATGGCTAATTCACCGATACCGGCGAGCAATCCAATTGTCCCGCCAATAATACCCGCGGTTCCGACACCAATGGTCGCACATTCGGGCACCGTTGTTTCCTTTTCGTGCGCGAAATCACGGGTGCTTCTCTTATCCGGGAACAGCACGGAAATATCATTATCGGAGACACCCGCACTTCTAAGCTTTCCGACGATGGCATCGGCCTGGATTTCGGTATCAGCGATACATGATGCGGACCGTTTCATAAAAAAAATTGATCTTGTTGTCGAAGCACTGAGTTGCCCGAAAAGTACTCGCGAAATTCGCTACGCGTCTTCTCGCTGATGATTTCCGGATCGCTCAAAACGTCACAGAATACCTGCTTTATTCAGAAGCTCAATACGAGCTTGAAGCCGTCCCCGGCTATGGGTCCACATCTCAACAATCAACATTCATGCCGCCAGTTTGACCGCCTGGGCAAGGTCTCGAAGCGTAACCCCGCGCAGAGTCAACCTTTTGCGGCAAGGGCAAAACAGTTAAAAAGAGTGTTAATTGTTCAAACCTACCTGAACGAATCCATTCGTCGCCAATTTTGACCGTCGATACTGGAGGCAGGTTGGGTTCCGGACACAGGCGGGACGCCTATGATACTTTCGGGGCTGGTTTTGGGGTCACGTCGGGTGGACTCGCAGCCGTACACCCAACACAGACTGGAAGTCTATGCTCCTTTGCCTTGCGCGAAAACGCCACTCCAGACCGAGACCATGGACATACAGAATACGGGCGGGAGCCAACTTCGCCAGGCTCCGTTGGCCAGGCAGCGTTTGCTACTTTCGATTTCGCGTTCCGCAAAATCTAGCGCACATGGATTCGAACCATGAACAACAGCTATTGCTATCACTCATAGACTGCCAAGTCTACAGCATTAACTCGGGATCTGTAAATATCGGAGTCATGATTAGAGTGATATGTTTCCAGCGGAGAACTCAATCAATTGGGTCAGTTCTCCCGTTGCCCACAACGCAAAGAAGTCTCGCTCAGCGTATGGCCCCATGATACTTTCGGTGACAAGGAGATCGGCGGTAATTAATTTCTTAAGCTGAAAAGTTAAACAACAAGACGGAAGAGTTCCAAGATCTATGTCAAAAAAACTTGCCATCACTGTCGCCGGGGCTGTCTCGCTTGGCAGCTACGAAGCAGGGGTCCTTTATGAGGTCATCACGGCTATCGGCCGGCACAACGACCATCCCGACACCAAAGCCAAACCCGAAGAAAGGATAGAGATCGATGTCCTCACTGGGGCATCGGCCGGCGGAATGACGTCCGCCATAGCCGCCCAGAAGCTGCTCTTTGAGGCTGACTCTTTAACGCAGCCTTATAACAATTCTTTTTATCGGCCTTGGGTGAAGGATGTTAGTCTCGATGGACTGCTCGCCTTGCAGCCGGATGAGGACCCTGCGCATTCGATCCTGTCTTCGGGACTTGTCGAGGAAATCTCACGGAAGCACCTCACCTTGCGCTACACCAGCCATGTAACTCCCAAACCGAAAAAACATGCTGCCGCCGCAAATAAGATCTATTTGGGCTTGGCGCTTTCCAATATGAATGGGGTCGACTATAAACGGACTATTTCTCCGACCGGCGAGTTCCGGTATACGCGTTACCAGGATGAATTGACAAAACTGCTTGATTCAGAAAATTCCGCCGATGACTCGCTTGATGTCTGGGAAATTCTGCGCAATGCTGTGGTCGCCTGCGGTGCTTTTCCTTTTGCCTTTCGCACGAAAGACCTCGCGCGTAACGAGTCAGAGTACGCAGGTGAGTTCCTGGTTCCCTTCGCGTCCGCGGTACGTGCCTTCACCTATACCGACGGCGGGGTGTTCCATAACGAACCGCTTGGTCTCGCAAAGAATCTTGTCGACGAGATAGATCCGGGCCATCTCGATACTGAAAATAGGTTTTATCTGTTTGTGGCTCCCGGCGCGCGCGGCGGAACTTCGAGCTCACAATTTCGAGAGAAAATCGCCAATCTTGCAGCTACGGGGAAGGAACTGATCGCAGCGATTTTCCAGCAGGCGCGATTCCAAGACTGGATCACAGCCGAGGATTTGAACGCGAAAGTCAGGCTCTTTGATCAGCGTTCTCTGGACCTGCAGAGAGCATTTCTGGCTCCTCCCGGGACACCGGGTGCGATCGATTTCGTGAAAATGGAGCCGGCTGCGAGAGAACTCCTGCCGCCGCTCTTTAATTATGATGGAGACGCCCAAGGAAAGGCTTGGCACCGCTTGCAGCAACAGTTTCAAAAAGAATACAATGACTTGGTGAATGCTCATCAGGGTGACGAGACAGCCGCCAACACCTGGATCGACTGCATTATGGCGTTCGAGACCGCCGCGGATCTCGGGGAGAGGGATGAAATGGTCATCTACGGGATTACTGCGAGCGAAGATGAACTCGCCAGTTCGAAGTTCGAATCCTTTCTCGGGTTTTTCGATCAAGCGTATCGCGATCACGATTATGATGTCGGAAGGAAGCGAGCCCGCGAGGTGATTAAAAACATCAACGATCCGAGCCATTCTACCGGCACTGCCCCTAATCTGGGCCCCATTCGGTACGACCCGCCCCAAGACAATTCAGACATCCACACCATCGATAAAACTCTCGATGGCCTCGGTTTGGCAAACGTGCCGCGCGATCAGCGCAAGCGTTTCAAAGATCGCCTGACCGATCGGGCACACCTTCTCATGGCGGAACTTGGGGTACCCTTGCCCCTGCGGGAAGGGTTCGACCTCGGCTTTATCACCCCGCAACTGAATAAGCTGCTGTCTTTGTGAATGATCGCTGCCAATAATTCATTTAGAGGTTCCGACTCGTAAAACCGTTCTTCTAACCGGGGACGGTCGTCAATAGGGAATAGCGGTAAGTCGGATAGATTCATTCCAGCGCTACCCTTCCCTTGAAAGGTCGCAGGATGGTCTCCGGACACAGGCGGGACGCCTATGATACTTTCGGCGCCGGTTTATGGCCAGCTCGGGTGGACTCGCAGCCCCAGACGTCAGGCCACGGTCGCAGATTCATGGTCAGCATCGCAGAAGAAGACCTGGTGGCTTTACAAAGACGAAAGGCCCGATTGTAAGCTCAGGCCGACGGCGCTCATCCCCACCCCACTCAAAGAGCTTTCGGCTGATCGAATCGACGGATGGACACCAGACGAAATAAACCTAAACTCCGAAATTGAGACCTCGTCCTCGTGCTCGTCGCTCGTCCTCGTCCTCGAAACCTGATGTTTCACAATCAGAATAACGGAACAAAATAGTTGCGGTACAACCGGGCTCTTTTCGCTGCAGAAATCGGCGACTCATCGAGGACGAGGACGACGACGAAGTAAAAGAGAAACTTCGGAATTTGGGTTAAGTACAGTCGGCCAAGGTGTCGCGGACAAGCGCGAAATCAATCATCGTCCTGAATGCCTTAGGCGAGCGCCTTCCTTTTTTCCTGAACCTCTAGGTTCTTGACATCCTTGGCCTTGCTTACGTAAGTCAAAATCGAGTTCCAAAAGCCGGAACCTCCACTGGCGAGCAAACCGAGAAATAATTTGACTGTAAACTCATTACCAAAGTGAAGAGCAGGCGGTAGAGACGGATTCGCAACGAATGAAGTAAGTACTCCGGCTATAACCGCAAGAACCTGTAACATGGCCGTTCTGCGGCCTTCTTTATTTGGATCGGCGTTCTTTTGATTTAGGAAGGGAATAAACCCTTTAACGATTTCAACGAGTCGCTCCGAAGCTACACTCAGGGCAACGAGTAAAGTCACAAGTGATGACAATGTGGTAGTATCCATATTACGTGCGTTAGTTTAATCGGAACATTGGTCTAGTAAGTATCGCTACACATTATTCGCTACCCAGTTTGCGACCTCCTGCTGATCGTGCCTCGATCCGTATAAGTTGTCCGGACAACTCGTACCGCCCCGACTTCGATCATATCCAGGAGCAAAATCGTGTCCGTAAATTTGGGAGCGAGGGATGTCGTATTCCGCGAGCAGCCAGCGTACCAGGGCGGCAGAAGCTTTCCCTTGATCATCGGCAATTGCCTGATTGGCCTCGCGAACGTGCTCAATACCGATGGAGTTCTGATTCGCCCCTCGGGCATGATTTGCTCGCTCGCTGTCTTGGACCATCTGATAGATATCACCGTTGGTATCAACAACATAGTGGGCTGAAACCTGACGCCCGTTGGGATTTTTAAACTCTGCGATGGTGCTCTCCAGAGTTGCTTCGGTACAATGGAGCACAATCATCTCGATTTTTGCTCCGTTTCGTGAAGAATGATTCGGGCTGGGAATGAAGTCCTTAATCTCCGGTTTCGTATTCGGGTTCGCGCTTCCATGGCCGTCTCTATCAGAATGCGGAATGACCATTGCGAGGTTTGTTAGCTTTCCGTGAGCGGAAACTATCGTAACAAGAACATGATCGTTAGTGTCGAGGCCGAGAACCCCGGCCAATCCTGGCGAGAGATCCGCTGCGCGGCCTGTAGAAGCATCTGGTCCCCAGTCGACGGGGCTTGCGAAGGCTTTTGCACCCGTTTGAGAATTTACGACCAACGCTTTCGTGTTTCTAAGAAGAGCCCTGGGAGTCGTTCCATAGTCCCACCGACAGGCCAGGTAGTTCGCGTCCGGGTTCAGCCGGCGGGCAAGCCCGCTCGTTCCCGGTGGTGGAGCGGGCAGAAACAAGCTCGCATAATCCGGATTCTTTAAATCGGATTTATCGAAAAGCGCCAATCCCTCATTCGGACCGACGCCTAGGTCGTACGGGCCGCCGAAAGTGGACATCTTACCTTCAACACGGAAAATCACCTGTTCGGGAGCGCTTGCGACGTCAACCGTCACCGCTCTTCCGCGGGGGACCAAGAGTGAGTAAGGCCTTTCGCTCCGTAGCCAGGCGTACCGCGGAATACGGCGACGCTCGCGACGGCTTCCGACATGAGCCCGCGAGCTGTAACTGGAGAGAGCTTTTTGCCCCGTCACTTGCTGCCATCCGGTACTGCTGGTTATGTCGAGCACGCTGATATAGCCGCCAGGCAAGATCTCGAATGGTTTGTGGATTTGACCCTGCTGATCCAGTTTCGTGCCGGCCGGAGAGAACGACTCGAACCATGCGGGATATACGAAGTCAGACACAAGCGTATTGCCAATCGTATAACCGTAGGTGTCGGCCTCACACGCGTCCGCAACCTCGTAGGCGTATAGCTTCACGGTTGTATCGTTTTCCTGGACCAAAGCTGTCAGATTGATGTCCGGATCTCGGAGCATCTCCAAAAGTTCATGACTAGCCGTAACGGTCCAGTGTGCTCCGAATTCTTTGTCGGTGGCGGCAAAAACCTTGCCGAGCGGCAGGCCTTCATTTGTCGTGTCATGGTAACCCAGCGCTCCCGCTTGATCTGCATTGTCTAAAATGGACAACCACCAGGTTCCATCCGCTGGTTGCGAACCTGACGGCACAAAAGTCAAATCCGCGTCTATCCCCCAGGCTGCAGCGAAATCGCGTGAAACCTGGGTCTGCAAGTCTGCAGTCGCAGCACTAACTTCATTGTCGCTGACAGCAGTGCTTTCATTGATAATACTGATCTTTACTCTAGGCATATATATACTTGTGTAGCGTTCACGGGTACTCAGTTCGGACAGTTTGCTATATCGACGGTGTTGAATTAGACGGTCCGCGTTAAACGTGGGCCAGTCGCCAGCCTGAATCACTGTTAACCGGGAACTATTATGGTCGTTGCCCTCTTTGTCCTCCAGAACCAAGTGGGGCTCCCATGATAATGTAACGGTTGGCGTCCGATTGATCGTTCGCTACAAGGTACAAAAGAAAATCGAGGCGAGAGTTTCATTCTTTTTTAAGGAACGTGCTGGTGAGGTGCCAGAATACTCGAAGCTAATAACCTGCACTGCCGAAGGAGCAGGCGGGACGCCTATGATACTTTCGGCGCCGGTTTACGGCCACGTCGGGCGGACTCGCAGCGTTACGCCCAACACAGACTGGAAGTCTATGCTCCTTTGCCTAGCGCGAGAACATCCCTGCAGACTGCGACCATGAAGATTCGGAATACACGCGGGACGGGTATGCTACTTTAGATTTCGCGTTCCGCGAAGAGCTCACTTCCCGCCCAATTGTGAAGGTGATGCCGACCGTGAAGCAGTACTATCCAGAGCTATCGTCGAATATCCGTTTAACCCGGCGCCTTCCTATATCGGGAATTTGCTAAGAATGAGGGCTACTCGCCTTCCGCTTACTCCGACACCCTTCCCCCGACGCCGCGCTAAAATCCCGGAGCTCCTGCACGAATTTTTTCTGAAAAATCGGGAGCATCTCCGGCTCCTAGCGCGCGTTCGTTGATCAACGCTCGTTGCTTGAGCTCTGCGAACGGGAGATTTCCCGCCAGAAGGTGTTTCTCATACAGCATCTGGTCCATAAACCCATTCACCAGCATGCGCCAATCGAAAGGCATCCGGTGTGAACTCGGATGCTGCGCTCGAATACTTGTCGTACAATTTTCGGTCACCTCATTGTACCATTTCGCGCGTTGATGGAGCTCGTTCAACCGGTCTAGATATTCCATTAAACGCGTTCGGACATCACGCAACGGCAGCGTCAGGCGATAGAGGTAAAGATCTTCATGTTTGCAGTTGGTTCGCAGCCGGATGACATCCCGCTCATCCGCCGCAATGTAGATGAGCTCGTATCTGCGATACAGTCCGGCCAGCACTGAGTACGGTTGTCCGACTTTGGGGCGGATCTCGATCGAAAAACAGAGATGACCGTCCGGTCCGAAATCGAACGAAACAATGGGATGCGCAATATACGGTGAACCCCAGTAGTCGATGAAGAGATCCACACCCCGCAAGTTGGTCAGATTGAAGACCCGGGTATCGTACTGCGGAGTAAAATCGGTAGCGCTACGATAGTCGAAATCGCGAATTTCGTGCACTGTGAGCTGGTCCCCTTGAAGGGTAGCGTACGCAAGCCGGGCGACATCCCGCTGCCAATCAGCATCCTGCGTTGGACGGAGCGTTAGCCACCAGGCTAGAATTCCAGCAAAGGCCACCAAAATTAGGATTCTTCCGCGAGAACCGCCGAACAGCCCGAGGAGTGCTGCGGCAACAACCCAGAAGATTGCAGCAGCGTTGCGCACCGGAGCTGAAGCCGGCAAATCAAAATATATGGCACCCGCAGCCCAGGCAACGAGAAGCAGTCCTATGACGAATAACAGGCCGGCCAGAAGCAACCACAATGCTCGGAGAAGCAAAGACTTCCTTCTCGGTTTTTTCTCTTCGATTGTAGCTTCTATCGACATCGAGGTGCCGCGGACTCGGACGAACTGAGATGATGGCCGCAAAAGCTTCTTATGCAAATATTTTAGTCACGCCATGCGCTACCATGAGCAAAACAATCACAACACCCGCGGCTGAAGTGGAATGGACCAACGATGACCCAGGTCCCCACCGTCGAATCACTTGAGAGCCTCATTCCGCCTTTTGCTGGCTGATCACGAAAAGAATGGTGTAAATTGGGGGGCTGGAGCCCCTCCTGTGATTGACCTATCTCGATATGTCTTCGAGGCGCTGCGGAAGGATGAAGAGTTTATCCTTTATCGCGGGCGAAGTGAGGACGCTCCAGTAAAAGTTCTGGTGCTTTCGCCGGTCGTGGAGTATCCCACGCCGGAAAGTCTGAAACGACTGGAGCGCGCAAATTCTCTGAGAGAAGAGTTGAACCCCAGCTGGGCTGCCCGACCGATTGCAATGGCTCGGCACTGGGACCGTGCAGTACTTGTGTTGGAGGATCCCGGCGGTGTTCCCCTTGATCGATTGCTCGGTCAACCATTGAACGTAGCGTTCTCGTTGCGTCTAGCCATTAGCCTTTCGGCCGCGATTGGTCGCTTGCATGAGCGGGGCGTCATCCACAAGGACATCAAGCCGGCCAATGTTCTGGCGAACTCCGACACTGGCGAGTGCTGGCTTAGCGGGTTCGGCCTCGCCTCGCGCCTGCCCCGCGAGCGGCAGGCCCCCGATCCGCCCGAGTCGATTGCGGGGACGCTCGCCTACATGGCGCCCGAACAGACCGGACGGATGAACCGCTCTATCGATTCCCGCAGCGACCTCTACTCGCTCGGTGTCACGCTTTACCAGATGCTGACGGGCTCAGTGCCGTTCACGGCTTCCGACCCGATGGGCTGGGTGCACTGCCATATCGCCAGAAAGCCGTTGGCGCCCGGCGAGCGGTTGGAGAATTTCCCGGCCCCGGTCTCCCAAATCATCATGAAGCTGCTCGCCAAGACGGCCGAGGAGCGGTACCAGACCGCATCCGGCCTTGAGAGTGATCTTCGACGCTGCCTTGCCGAATGGGAACGTCAGGGGCGCATCGACCCATTTGCGTTTGGCGAACATGACGCGCCCGACCGGCTGCTGATCCCCGAGAAGCTGTACGGAAGGGCGCGCGAGGTTGATACCTTGCTCGCCTCCTTTAATCGCATCGTCGAGAGCGGCACGCCGGAGTTGGTGCTGGTTTCCGGATATTCCGGCATTGGCAAATCCTCCGTCGTCAATGAACTGCATAGAGTGCTGGTTCCACCGCGCGGGCTCTTCGCATCAGGCAAGTTCGACCAGTACAAACGCGATATCCCCTATTCGACGCTGGCGCAGGCTTTTCAGAGCCTTGCGCGACCTCTTCTTGGCAAGAGCGAGGCTGAGTTGGCGCGTTGGCGCCACGCCCTGCTGGAGGCGCTAGGCCCGAACGGACGGCTCATCGTCGACCTCGTCCCCGAACTGAAGCTCATTATCGGAGAACAGCCCCCCGTTCCCGAACTCCCGCCGCAGCAGGCGCAGGGGCGATTCCAGCTGGTGTTTCGGCGGTTCATTGGCGTATTCGCACGGCCGGAACATACGCTTGCCCTGTTTCTCGACGATTTGCAATGGCTCGACGCGGCAACACTCGATTTGCTCGAGGATCTGTTGACCCGGCCGGATGTGCAGCACCTGATGTTGATCGGCGCCTACCGAGGCAACGAAGTTAATTCCGACCATCCGCTGATCCGGAAGCTCGAAGCGATCGGCAAAGCTGGGGCGAGAGTGCAGGAGATCATCCTTGCACCCCTGGCCCGGGAAGACGTGGGTCAGTTGGTTGCCGAGTCGCTGCGCTGCGAGCCGGCGCGGGCTGCCCCGCTGGCGCAGGTGGTGCACCAGAAGACGGGCGGTAATCCATTTTTCGCCATTCAGTTTATTTCTGCGCTGGCCGAGGAAGGGTTACTCGCTTTCGATCATGGCGGTGGAAGATGGTCTTGGGACCCTAATCGCATTCACGCCAAGGGTTACACCGATAATGTGGTAGAGCTCATGGTTGGGAAATTGAACCGCCTACCCCTGCAAACGCAGAAGGCACTCCAAGAGCTTGCCTGCCTTGGAAACAGCACCGAGATCAGCACGCTTTCCATTGTTCACGGAACATCGGAGGAGGAGGTCCACTCGGATTTGTGGGAGGCGATACGTCTGGAGTTCATTGTGCGTTTGAAGGACTCCTACAAGTTCGTCCACGACCGGATCCAGGAAGCAGCCTATTCATTGATTCCGGAAGAAATGCGCACCGAGACCCATCTGCGAATGGGGAGGCGGCTTGCGGCGCACACTCCCCCACAGAAGCGGGAGGAAGCGATCTTCGAGATCGTTAATCAGTTCAACCGTGGCGCGGCCTTGATCACCTCACGAGAGGAACGGGAGCAATTGGCTGAGCTCAACCTGCACGCGGGCGAGCGCGCCAAGGCCTCCACCGCCTTCGCCGCAGCGCTCAAATATCTATTCGCTGGCGCGGCACTGTTAGGAGATGACTGTTGGGAGCGCCGGCATGAGCTAGCCTTCGCCCTGGAATTGCACCGGGCCGAATGCGAGTTCCTGACCGGCGAGTTGGCGGCTGCGGCGGAGCGCTTGACTATGCTTTCATCCCGCGCCGCAAACACGGTTGAGCGAGCTACCGTCGCATGCTTGCGCGTGGATCTATACACGACCCTCAATCAGAGCGACCGCGCGGTCGCCGTCTGTCTCGACTACCTCCGAAGTATGGGCGTGGAATGGCCGCCCCATCCGACAGAAGAGGAAGGGCGACGCGAATACGAGCGAATCTGGTCACAGCTCGGGAGCCGCGCGATTGAGGAGCTTATTAAGCTGCCCTTGATGAGCGATCCAGTATCCCTCGCGACTCTGGATGTGCTGACCAAGGTCTTACCACCCGCATTGTTTACGGATGCGAACCTTCTTTCCCTGGTTATCTGCAGGGCGGTTAACCTCAGCCTCGAGCATGGCAACAGCGACGGTTCGTGCTTCGCCTATGTATGGCTTGGCGTGATCGCCGGCCCACATTTTGACAACTACAAGGCCGGATTTCGATTCGGCCGGCTTGGCTATGAACTGGTCGAGAAACGCGGCTTGAGGCGCTTCCAGGCTAGGACATATGTGAGCTTTGGAAATCTTGTCATGCCCTGGACGAAACATGTCAAGACTGGCCGCGATCTGCTGCGTCGGGAGTTCGAGGCCGCGAACAAGATCGGCGATCTCACATTTGCGGCGTACAGCCGCCTGGACCTGAACACGAACTTGCTCGCGGCGGGCGATCCGCTCGTTGAGGTGCAACGCGAAACCGAGCACGGCCTCGAGTTTGCCCATAAGATGCGGTTCGGTCTCGTCATTGACCGCATTACCGCGCAACTCGGGTTAATCCGAACCCTGCGTGGCTTGACGCAGAAATTTGGTTCCTTTGACGATGGGCAGTTTGATGAGCTGCGGTTCGAGGGCCATTTGTCCGGTAACCCGGCTTTGGCGCTGCCCGAATGCTGGTATTGGACCCGCAAGCTGCAGGCACGCTTTTTTGCCGGGGACTATGCGGCGGCCGTCGATTGCTCCTTGAAGGCACAACGGCTGCTTTGGACATCCCCATCCTGTTTTGAAACCGCGGAATATCACTTTTACGGCGCGCTGTCCCACGCCGCATCCTGGGACTCCGCAGCGGCCGACCAACGACAGAAGCATTTCGAGGCTCTGACCGCGCACCACGGACAACTGGAAGTATGGGCAGAAAATTGTCCGGAGAATTTCGCGAACCGCGCCGCGCTGCTTGGTGCGGAGATTGCACGCATTCAGGGTCGCGAAGTTGATGCCGAGCGCCTCTACGAACAGGCCATCCGCTCGTCCCGCGCAAATGGCTTTGTCCACAATGAGGCGCTCGCCAAAGAGCTGGCTGCGCGCTTCTACGCGACGCGCGGTTTTGATACGATCGCCCATGCGTACATGCGAAACGCCTGGCACTGTTATCTCCGTTGGGGAGCCACAGGTAAGGTTCGCCAACTTGAAGAGTTATATCCATACCTGAGGGAAGAAGCGCCAATACCTGCTCCGGCTGGCACGATCGGCGCGCGGGTCGAACACCTTGATCTCGCGACGGTTATCAAAGTTTCGCAAGCCGTGTCGGGCGAGATGGTCTTGGAGAAACTGATCGACACGCTCATGCGCACAGCGATTGAGCACGCGGGTGCCGAGCGCGGCCTTCTGATCCTGCCGGATGGCGAAGAGCAGCGAATCGCTGCGGAAGCCACGACCGGCCGTGACGGGGTCGAGGTCGAACTGCAACAAGCATTGGTGACACCCTCCGCCTTACCCGACTCGCTCCTTCACTACGTGATTCGAACTCAGGAGAGCGTAATTCTGGATGACGCCTCGACCGAGAACCTGTTTTCGCAGGACGAATATGTTCGTCAGCGGAGCCCCAGGTCAGTGCTCTGCTTGCCGCTGGTGAAGCAGGTCAAGTTAGTCGGCATCCTCTATCTAGAGAATAAATTGGCGCCCCGAGTGTTCACACCCAAGCGGCTGGCGATGCTTGAGCTGATGGCCTCGCAAGCAGCGATCTCGCTCGAGCACGCCCGACTCTATGCCGGCCTCGGTCGATTGAATGCAGAGCTGACGCAAGAAAACAGCGATCGAAGGAAGGCCGAAGAAGCTCTCAGAGCCAGTGAGGAACGCTGGCGTAAGCTGTTCGAGACCTCGTCGGCCGGCATTGCGTTAGTCGCTCCAGACGGCCGCTACATCGCGGCAAACTTAGCTCTCCAGAAAATGCTCGGCTACACGGAGGAGGAACTCCACAGGCTCACCACTCTGGAAGTGACCCAAGAAGAAGACCGTGCCGCCACCGAAGTCATTCTAGCAGAGTCCGCCGAAGAGGGGCGGCGAGATTACCGAATCGAGAAACGCTACCGGCGCAAGGACGGCGATGTGATTTGGGTAGACGTCAGCAGTACCCTGGTCCCGGCGACAGGCGACGCGCCGGCATTTTTCGCGACCGTCGTGGTAGACATCACCGAGCGCAAGCGGGCGGAGGAGGAGTTGCGCCGCAGCGAGGCTTACTTGGCCCAAGGACAGAGGATAGGCCACACCGGCAGTTGGGGTTGGGAGGTTGTCACGGGCTCGGTCTACTGGTCGAAGGAACATTATCGGATTTTTGCCTATGATCCGGAAACCACCAAGACCTCCTATTCGCTGTTCGTGGAAAGGATTCATCCAGAGGATCGTTTCTCGTTCGAAGAGATCCTCAATCGGGCAGTTCGGGACAAGAGTGATTTTGAATACGATTATCGAATCGTGCTACCGGATAGATCGATAAAGTTTCTAAGGAGCGTGGGTCAAGCCCAGGTTAACCCGTCCGGCGAGCTTGAATTCATTGGCACGGTCATGGACATCACTGAGCGCAAGCGGGCCGAAGAAGCGTTGCTCGAAGCGCAGGGGGAACTGGCCCACGTCACGCGGGTGGCCACGCTCGGAGAGTTGACCGCCTCTATCGCGCACGAAATCAATCAGCCGCTGGCCGCAGTAGTTACTAATGCCAACGCCGGCCTGCGCTGGCTGTCTCGGGATTCGCCTGACCTCGCCGAAGCCTGCGAAGCGATTCGCCGCATTATTCGCGATGGAAATCGGGCCGGCGAGGTGATCTCACGGATGCGTGCCCTCTTTAAGAAGGCTAGCTCGACGAAGGAACGGTTGGATATAAACGAGGCCATTGAAGAAGTCGTCATCCTTGCACAAAGCCAAGTGCAACGGAATCGCGTGTTACTCCAGACCCAGCTCGCAAACGACTTACCGCTCATATTGGGAGATAGAATTCAATTGCAACAAGTGGTTCTCAATCTGCTGGTCAACGCCATCCAAGCCATGAGTGGAGTGGACGAGGGTCCGCGAGGGCTCTGGGTAAGTTCGCAGAAAATCACTGAGATCCCCGGTGAATCGAAGGAAGACACGCTAGAGAATAAAGCCTTGGCCGGAGCTGAACCGACCCACGTATTGATTGCGGTTCGAGATTCGGGTCCAGGGCTGGATCCGAAGAGTCTTGATCGTCTTTTCGATCCCTTCTATACGACGAAGCCTCAGGGCCTGGGCATGGGGCTGGCGATCAGCCGTTCCATTATCGAAGCTCACGGAGGACGGCTCTGGGCGACGCCATGTGCGTCCCGAGGCGCCATCTTTCAGTTCGCATTACCCATTTTAGATGAGATGATGACTTGATAGTCCTAAAACAGAATGTCGCAGTACGGTTTCTTCGCAACCCGCTTCTTTGAAGCTGAAATAGCCTGGCCGACCGTCGAAGGACTGACCGGCAATAACATGATTGGCCAGTATGGGACTACGACATCTGCGATCGACTTAAGTCCGGTTGTGATAATGACTGCAAGCCTACTACTAATGTCGAACACTGAGCGCCTGGAGGGCTTGACCAAAGGTGACTTCGCCTTGACTCGGTTCACCTCCAGCTGCAAGACGGAGTTGATCGGTGCTGGCCGTTCGCGGTGTAGCGGACTCCACGAGGCAGAGAATCCCAACGAGCAGGCATACGAGTCCCGCCAATGCGACCAGCCAATATACGGCTTTGCGATGTCCCTTTTCTTTTTTCCCTTCTTTGGCAGTCCCTTCAGATTCTGATGATAGCCGACGGCGCGCCTCGAAAACATCGATCACGGAGGCTGAATAAGCCGCTGTTGCTTCGCTCACATCAGGATGGGATATAACCGGTCCGGAAATGATAGTCATAATGATTCCTTTCGAAGAAGTCAGGCGGTTTGTGGCACGTATGCCTCCCGCCGACAGGACGACTGGCTCGGTTTGTTATCCGCGGAGTTTCTCAGCGCTTGGAGATCAAAGGGCTGAAATTCTTCCGGTTCAGCGACCACCCACTCTTGTTGTCGGTGCGCATTGTATGGTGCGATTAACGCGAATATTAATGTTTCCATGTTTTCTCTTAGCATCACGGATGGGCTGCCCCTAAATCGAGGTGCCTTCCAAAATGCCCAGACGCTAACAAGCGCTATTTTTTGAGAGACCGACTCTTTTTTGTCCGAATCGCCGTAATCGTCCTCCAGGCTGGCGCCCCATCCGCAGGACCATAAGCT